>JBMOQM010000035.1:0-1594 GCA_049322875.1 Pseudomonadota bacterium | reverse complement strand
TGCTGGCCTTCTTTGCACTGTTTCCGGTGATGTTCCTGTCTGGCACGATGACGCCGATCGAGTCGATGCCGCCGGTGCTGCAGAGCGCCTCGCTGCTCAGTCCCTTGCGCTACTACATGGAGGTACTGCTGGGCGTCTTCCTCAAAGGCACCGGCTGGGCCGAGCTCTGGCCCCAGGCCCTGGCCATGACCGGGATCGGGTTGGCGCTGTTCGTGGCGGCCGCCGCCGTTTTCCGGCGCAAACTGGCCTAGGTGTGATCTCTCAGTAGGTTGTTCATCCGGGGCAATCCCGGAATTCTGTAGGTGCGACCCAAACAGCACCCCAGGAGCCCCGGATGAACCTGCATAAACATGCCCGTCTTAGCCCGCGCGGTCGAGCCCTTTTGGTCGATCGGATCCTCGTCCACGGACTCAGGACCGAGGAAGCCGCCCATGCCGCAGGGGTGAGTGTCCGCACGGCCTACAAGTGGCTGCGGCGCTTTCGGGAGGAAGGGGCCGACGGGCTGCTGGATCGATCCTCCCGGCCCCAGCGCTGCCCGCATGCCACGGCCCCGGCCGTGGTTGAGAAGGTTATCGAGCAAAGGCGCGCCCGCCGGACCTACCAGCAAATCGCCCAGGAGCTGGGCGTGGCGCCCAGCACCACGGCGCGCTTGTTGCGCCGGGCCGGCCTGCACCGGCTCGCCGATCTGGAACCGGCGCGGCCCGACAACCGCTACGAGTGGGAACAGCCCGGGCAGTTGCTGCATCTGGACATCAAGAAGCTGGCGCGATTCTGGCGTCCCGGGCATCGGGTCACAGGTGATCGCAAAGGTGCCAGCGACGGCGCGGGTTGGGAGTTCGTCCATCTCGCCATCGACGATCACTCCCGCGTTTCCTTCGGCACCATAGAGCCCAATGAGCGTGGTATCAGCGCCTGCCGAGCGCTGATGCAGGCCCTGCGCTACTACCGCAGCCTGGGCGTCCGGGTAGAGCGCGTCATGACCGACAACGGCGCCTGCTACAAATCGCGCAAGTTCCGCCGGCTCCTGAGGCGGCTCCGACTGCGCCACCTGCGCACCCGGCCCTACACCCCGCGCACCAACGGAAAGGCCGAACGGCTGGTGCAAACCAGCCTTCGGGAGTGGGCTTACGCCCACGCCTATGAGAGCTCTGATCAGCGTGCCAGCGCCTTCCGGCGCTGGCTACACCACTACAACTGGCACCGACCTCATTCCAGCCTGGGCTACCAACCACCCATGGCCAGAATCAGGCTGAACAACGTGGTGGGTTTACACACCTAGCCGCCCTGGGGCCACTGCTAGCATCGGGCGCTTTCCAGGGGAGCAGCTTCCATGTCCAAGCGCCTGCGGCTTGCCGCCGCCTTCGCCTGTCTCGCATTTTCGACGGGATTCGCCCACGCCAGCGTGCCGACCGTCGTGCTCGTCACGCGCGACATGACCCGCCTGAACCTGCTGCAGCCCAACGGCACCGCGGCCTTGGCGCGCTTCACGGTCAATCCGGGCCTGCCGCCGCCGTCGACGTACTGGGACGTGGCGGCCAACACCCTCGCCACGGCCGTCGCCGGCGCCGTCGTGTCCGAGATCATCACCCGCGAG
>JBMOQM010000034.1:0-114780 GCA_049322875.1 Pseudomonadota bacterium | reverse complement strand
AGAGCTATCGGCTCAAGGAGGCTGCCGCCCGCCTGGCCATCACGCCTGACCCCGCATAATCCAGCCGTCTTGCCTGGGGGAATTTGGGGTGGCCACAGGTGGGGGAATTTGAAGTGGCCATCGGGGGGGCCTAATCGTAAGCAAGCCTGGCTTCGCGAAAGTAAAGGGAGTGGCAGGATGCGGCAAGACCACCATCCTCGCGCAGCGTGCGATCAATGCTCATGCACGTCACCGCGGTCAGGTATTGATCCTGACATTCAACATCACCCTGCGGCACCACATCCGCGACACGATCAGCCGACTGCGAGGTGGCAGCGATAAGGATTTTTACGAAATTATCCACTATCACGCGTTCATCAGCACCCAGCTAAACAATTACGGCATTGAACTGAAATCGAAGATAGAAGAACTCCCGCCGGCCCGACGCTCCAGCCTCGACACAATCTTCGGTATGAAGAGTCTGTTCGAAGGCGTAGAGACAGAGAGGTATCAAACCATCCTTATCGACGAAGTCCAAGACTACGAGCCCGAATGGATCAAACTCGTTCGTGACTGTTTCTTGGCTGAAAACGGTGAGATGATTTTGTTTGGGGACCAGTCGCAGAACATCTACGACCGGCCAAGTGATGGCCGCGAGTCCCCCATCGTGCTAGGTTTTGGCAGTTGGGTCCGACTAACGAAGTCGTACCGATCTGCAGCGGACGCAGCTCTGCTCGACTTGTTTAGAAACTTCCAAATGCAGCACCTGATCCGGAAGTACGCTGATTCCGAGATCTTCGATGTCAAAGCAACCCAGACCAGCATGCGCTATGACCTGCTGCACTATGAGACCTATGGCAGGATTTACGACGCAACTTTTATCTTCGAAAAAATTCGGGGTTACATACGCGAATACCAGCTACATCCCAACGACATCGCGTTGGTCAGCTCCAAAGTAGAGTGGCTCATGCCCCTAAACGAGGCTTTCAGCAGATCCGAAAAAACAAAAGTCATGTTCGAGGATGCGGCAGAGATCAACGCACTCGCTGCAAGGATGAGCACGGACTCTCCGCAACTCAAGGAAGAGATCGACAAGATTAGGCGCCGCAAGAAGTGCTTTTTCATGCAGAACTCGGGGCTGATCAAGCTCTCAACCATCCACAGCTTCAAGGGACTAGAAGCGCAAACCGTGTTCTGCATCCTCGCACCAGAGGACGAAGCTGAAATGGTGTATACCGGGATCACCCGCGCGCAGAAAAACTTAGTGATATTCGACTCCTCCGAAAGCACTTTTCGCCCCTTCTTCCAGACCCATATGACCGTAGTCTAGAGAATGCGGGTGTCTTTCGCTGTCTCGGTCGCGCCAACCCTCGGACGATTACGCAACCCGTCCGCAAATGCAAAAGGGCTCTGCCTTTCGACAGAGCCCTTCAATGGAGCAGGCCAAGCGCTCCTTCAATGACTGATCATCCAAGGCCTCTTAGAAGGAAACGCCTTGTTCCCATTCCCCGCAGTCACCGTCGCACTGCGGATCCCCTTCGAAGCAGTAGAGCAACACCCGCATCCAGAAGGATGCTTCAACCGCCCATAACTCCCCTGGTCCTTCGATGACCGCGGCTCATGCCGAGCCTTCTCATTGCGGTCCATCGCCACGCGCGTATCCCCGCTCAGGCAAGCCAGTCGCGGCGCGCTCACGAACACGCGGGGTGAATCCGCGCCGCAATCCGGGCACACGGCCGGGTCATTGCGCTGGGCCAGGCTGCGGAAGGCGTCGAAGCCCCCGCAATCCGCGCACGCATAGTCGTAGGTGGGCATGGGGGCTTCTCCTTCTCAGTCAGGTGTATCGACGGCTTATTCCACGTCTTGCGAAATCGGCATGTCCACACTGCCGTCGAGCATCTTGATCGGGCCGGCCGCCGTCGGGTTGATGTCGAACTCGAAGATCTCGGTCGGCAACCACAAGGTGGCGCACGCGTTCGGGATGTCCACCACCCCGCTGATGTGCCCCTGTACCGGCGCCGTGCCCAGGATCGAATAAGCCTGCGCCTTGCTGTAGCCGAACTTGGTCAGGTACTCGATGGCGTTCAGGCAGGCCTGGCGGTAGGCCACATGCACATCCAGGTAGTGCTGCTTGCCGTATTCATCCACCGAGATGCCTTCAAAGATCAGGTAATCCTTGTAGTTGGGCGTGATGGGGCTGGGCTTGAAGATGGGGTTCTTGATGCCGTACTTGGCCATGCCACCCTTGATCAGCGTAACGCGCATGTGCACCCAGCCGGCCATTTCGATGGCACCGCAGAAGGTGATTTCGCCATCGCCCTGGCTGAAGTGCAGGTCGCCCACGCTCAGGCCGGCGCCTTCCACGTACACGGGGAAGAACACCTTGGAGCCGCGCGACAGATCCTTGATGTCGCAGTTGCCGCCGTGCTCACGCGGGGGCACGGTGCGGGCACCTTCGGCGGCGATCTTGTCCTTCAGCTCGCCCGTGGCCTTGCCGGCGTGGGTGGTCTTGGCGAAGGGCGGGTTGGCCAGGGGCGGCACGCGGTCGGGCTGGGTGGCGATGAAGTCCACTTCGCGCTCGTTCCAGGTGGCCAGCATCTTGGGGTCGGGCAGGCAGCCGATCAGGCCCGGGTGGATCAGGCCGGCAAATTCAACGCCAGGGATGTGGCGGCTCTTGGTGAACATGCCGTTGAAATCCCAGATGGATTTCTGGGCCAGCGGGAAGTGCTCCGTCAGGAAGCCGCCGCCGTTCTTCTTGCTGAAGAAACCGTTGAAGCCCCACAGGCTGTCTTGCTTGGCGCCGATGTCCAGCAGATCGACCACCAGCAGGTCACCGGGCTCGGCGCCCTTCACGCCCACGGGGCCCGACAGGAAGTGCACCGTGGTCAGATCCACATCGCGCACGTCGTCGGCGCTGTCGTTGTTCTTGATGTAGCCGCCGGTCCAGTCGAAGGTTTCCAGCACGAAGTCGTCACCGGGGTTCACCCAGCAGGCCATCGGGATGTCCGGGTGCCAGCGGTTGTGCACCATCGGGTTGTTGTAGGGCGAGTCTTGCAGATCAACTTTGATCAGGGTTTCAGGCATGGTTGCTCCTTCGTACAAAAGCGTGGGCCGGCATCAAACCGACAGGTATTGCTTGATGTGCGCCACGTCCGTATCGGCGCGTTTGGTTTCATGGACGAGTCGTCCGCCTTCGATCACGAACAGCCGGTCGGCCACGTCCATCGCGAAGGACAGCACCTGCTCGGAGACGACGATGGTGATCTCGCGCAGCTTGCGGATCTCGTTGAGCGCCTTGGCGATGTCCTTGATGATCGAGGGCTGGATGCCTTCGGTGGGCTCGTCCAGCAGCAGCACCTTGGGGTCGGTCACCAGCGCGCGGGCAATCGCCAGCTGCTGTTGCTGCCCGCCCGACAGGTTGCCGCCCTTGCGGTTGCGCATGTCCCACAGCACCGGGAAGAGGGCGTAGATCTCTTCGGGGATCTTGCGGGTCTTGCTGTTCTCAAGGCCGGTCTGGATGTTCTCTTCCACCGACAGGGTGGGGAAGATCATGCGGCCCTGGGGCACGTAGGCGATGCCCTTGGCCACGCGCTTGAAGCTCTCGTCTTTCGACACGCTCTGGCCGGCCACGCTGATCTCGCCGCCCTTGGCGGGCAGCACGCCCATCAGGCTCTTGAACAGCGTGGTCTTGCCCATGCCGTTGCGGCCCATGATGGCGACGGTCTCGTTCTTGTTGGCCTCGAACGAGATGCCGTGCAGCGCCTCGCTCTGGCCATAGCTCACGTACAGGTCTTTGACTTGCAGCATGTTGAGGTACTCCGGTGTGGGGTGTGGCAGGTCAGTGACCCAGGTAGACGTCGATGACCTTGGGGTCGCTCTGCACCTGGTCCATGGAGCCCTCGGCGAGGATCTTGCCCTGGTGCATGACGGTGACCTTCGACGCGATCTGCGCAACGAAGTCCATGTCGTGCTCGATCACGATCATCGAGCGGTTCTTGCAGATGCGCTTGAGCAGGTCGGCGGTGAGCTCGCGCTCCTTGGCGCTCATGCCGGCGATGGGTTCGTCCAGCATCAGCAGCTCAGGCTCCTGCATCAGCAGCATGCCGATCTCCAGCCATTGCTTCTGGCCGTGGCTGAGCAGGCCGGCCTCGCTCTCCAGCTTGTCGGCCAGGCCGATCTCTTCGGCCACGGCCTGCACGCGGGCCTTGACCTCATCCGTGCACTTGAAGCCCAGGGCGCCCATCACCGAGCGGCCCTGCGGGAAGGACACCTCCAGGTTCTGGAAGACGCTGAGGTTCTCGTAGATGGAGGGCGTCTGGAACTTGCGGCCCACGCCGGCCCGCACGATCTTGTGCTCGGCCATCTTGGTCAGCTCGGTGTCGTTGAACTTGATGCTGCCCTTGCTGGCCTTGGTCTTGCCGCAGATCAGGTCGAGCAGGGTGGTCTTGCCGGCGCCGTTGGGGCCGATGATCACGCGCAGCTCGTCCTTGTCGACGTAGAGGTTGAGGCTGTCGATGGCCTTGAAGCCGTCGAAGGACACGGTGAGGTCTTCGACGTAGAGAACGAATTCCTTGGCGGCGCTCATGGTGAGGGTGCTCCTAGGGTGGGGTGTCGAAGATCGGGGTTCAGCCGTGCTGGCCGCTGATGCCGTCGGGCAGGGCGCCGTCGCCCTTGTCCTTGCCCTTCAAAGGCGGCAGGGGCTCGGGGTAGGCCGCATGGGCATCGGCAGTGCGCTGCTTCTGGATCACGCGGTCAGCGCGGCGCTTGGCCCACCAGGGCTTGAGCTTTTGCTCGACCAGGCCGGCCAGCCCATCAGGGAAGGCCATGGTCACGCCGATGAACAGGGCGGCCATCAGGAACAGCCACATGTCAGGGGCGCTCTCGGAGAAGTAGGTCTTGCCGAAGTTCACCAGCAGCGCGCCGTAGATGGCGCCCACCAGGCTCATGCGGCCACCCACTGCGGCGAAGATCACCATCTCGATCGAAGGCACGATGCCCACGAACGAGGGCGACATGAAGCCCACCTGCAGCGTGAACATGGCGCCGCCGATGGCCGACAGCATGGCCGCCAGGCAGAAGGCGAAGACCTTGAAGTTGGCCACGTCGTAGCCGGAGAAACGCACGCGGTCTTCCTTGTCGCGCATGGCCAGCAGCAGCGTGCCCAGCTTGGAGCGCTGCACCCAGCGGCACAGCAGCACGGCGGCCAGCAGCAGGCCCACGCACACGTAGTACAGAACGTACTTGGCGCTGTCGGTGCGGATATCCCAGCCCAGCAGCGTCTTCAGGTCGGTGATGCCGTTGACGCCGCCGGTGTAGCCCTGCTGGCCGATGATCAGCACCGTCATCACCAGGGCCACAGCCTGCGTGATGATGGCGAAGTACACGCCACCCACGCGCCGCTTGAACATGGCGTAGCTGATGATCAGGGCCAGCAAGGTGGGCACGATCAGCACGGCCAGGATCGACAGCGGCAGGCTCTTGAAGGGCAGCCACCAGGTGGGCAGCTCGGTCAGCTGGTTCCAGTCCATGAAGTCGGGGATGCCCGGCGTGGACTGGATCTTGGTGGCCTCAGGGGTAGAGGCTTCCAGCTTGAGGAACATGGCCATCATGTAGCCACCGAGGCCGAAGAACACGCCCTGGCCCAGGCTGAGGATGCCGGCATGGCCCCACAGCATCACCAGGCCCAGCGCCACGAAGGCGTAGGTGAGGTACTTGCCCACCAGGTTGAGGCGGAAGATGTCCAGCGTGAGCGGGAACACCACGATCAGCAGGATAGCCAGCAGCACCAGGCTGCCCAGCTTCTGGTTCGCGATCCAGGTTTGAATCTTGGTCATGGGTAAAGCTCCGAGTCGTCGAATCCAGGGATATCAGCGGCGCACCTTGGCGGCGAACAGGCCTTGCGGGCGGAGCATCAGGATGATGATCACCAGCATCAGCGTGAGCACCTTGGCGTTCGATCCGGTCATGAAGAACTCGGAGATCGATTGCGTCTGGGCGATGCCGAAGGCAGAGACCACGGTGCCCAGCAGGCTGGCGGCACCGCCGAAGGTCACGACCAGGAAGCTGTCGACGATGTAGAGCGAGCCGCTGGTGGGGCCCGTCGAGCCGATGGTGGTGAAGGCAGCGCCCGCCACACCGGCGATGCCGCAGCCGATGGCGAAGGTGAGGCGGTCGGTCTTCTTGGTGTTGATGCCGATGGCGTTGGCCATCACGCGGTTGCTCACCGTGGCGCGCACGCGCAGACCCCAGCGGGCTTTGTAGAGGGCCAGCAGCAGGAGGCCGGTGACCACGGCCGTCAGGCACATCACGAACAGGCCGTTGATGGGGATGTCCAGGCCTTCGGCCGGGGCCCACGAGCCCATCAGCCAGTCGGGCAGGGTGGGGCTCACTTCTTTCGGACCGATGAAGCTGCGGAAGCACTGCTGGAGGCCCAGGCTCAAGCCCCAGGTGGCGAGCAGGGTGTCCAGCGGACGTTTGTAGAGGTGCCGTATCAGCGCCCATTCGGTCAGCCAGCCGGCCGCGAAGGCGATGAGGAAGGCGAAGATGATGGCGACGGGGAAGTACGCCTGCATCAGGTTGGGGGCGTACTTTTCAGTGACGAGCGACGCCATGTAGATGGTGTAGGCGCCGATGGTCATGAACTCACCGTGGGCCATGTTGATCACGCCCATCTGGCCGAAGATCACCGCCAGGCCCAGGCCCATCAGCAGCAGCACGGAGAACAGGCTCAAGCCCGCGAAGCCTTGCATCAGGCCGATGTTGAGCATTTCAGAAAAAGTCATGAGGCACCTGTTCGCTCGAATCAGAAAAAGCCTGCGCGGCGCCGGTGAGACCGGGCCGCCGCAGGAAGCAGGCGGTTCAAATCACAACCACCCGCGCGCTCACCAGAGAGGACCCGTGGGTCACTGATAACCCTTCGGGAACGGGTTCGGCTCGATCAACTCGGGCGATTCGGCGACGACCTTGAAGGTGCCGTCCGTCTGGCCTTGAGCGATGCGCGACTTGCTCCACAAGTGGTGGTTGGCGTGGACCTTGACGTAGCCTTCCGGCGCGGTCTTGAGCTCGATGCCGGGCGATGCGGCCACGACCTTGTCCACATCGAAGCTGCCGGCCTTCTCGACGGCGGCCTTCCACAGCCACGGGCCCAGGTAGCCGGCCTGTGTCACGTCGCCGATCACGGCCTTGGGGCCGTAGGCCTTCTTGAACGCTTCGACGAACTTCTTGTTGTTGTCGTTGGTCAGCGTCTGGAAGTACTTCATCGAGCTGTAGAAGCCGGCGAAGTTTTCGCCACCCACGCCCAGCATTTCGTCCTCGGTCACCGACAGGGTCAGCAGGAACTGCTTGGCGCCGGTGATGCCGGCGGCCTTGAGCTGCTTGTAGAAGGCCACGTTGGAGCCACCCACCACGGCGGCGAAGATGCAGTCAGGCTTGGCCACCTTGATCTTGTTGATCAGGGAGTTGAAGTTGGTGTGGCCCAGGGGGTAGTACTCCTCGCCCACGACCTTGCCCAGCTTGCCCACCGATTCGATGTGCTTGCGCGCGATCTTCATGGAGGTGCGCGGCCAGATGTAGTCGGAGCCGACCAGGAAGAAGGTCTTGGCCTTCTTCTCTTTCGCGCCCCAATCCAGGCCGTAGATGATCTGCTGCGTGGCTTCCTGGCCGGTGTAGATCACGTTCTTGGACTGCTCCAGGCCTTCATAGAAGGTGGGGTAGTACAGCAGGCCGTTTTCCTTCTCGAAGATGGGCAGCACGGCCTTGCGGGAGGCCGAGGTCCAGCAGCCGAACACGGCGGCGACCTTGTCGTTGACCAGCAGCTTCTTGGACTTCTCGGCAAACGTGGGCCAGTCGGAGGCGCCGTCTTCCTTGATGACCTTGATCTTGCGGCCCAGGATGCCGCCCATGGCGTTGATCTGGTCGATGGCGAGCTGTTCGGCCTGGATGGAGCCGGTCTCGGAGATGGCCATCGTGCCGGTGGCCGAGTGCAGCTGTCCCACGGTGACCTCGGTGTCGGTCACGGCCAGCTTGGTGGTGTTGACCTTGGCGGTGGCCTGGGCGTGGCCCAGGGTCGGCAGGCCGATCAACGGCAGGGCACCCAGGCCTTGCATCACTTGGCGGCGACGCTGGTCATGCTTGGTGTGATCGTCGTGGTCGTGGGACATTTAAAACTCCTCGCACAAAAAAGGTGCTTGCGCTGCGCCTTGGTGCGTTCCCCGTGAACGCGCCTTGTCGGTACAACCTTGGGCCTTATGTTGCGTAGGCGCGGGTTTTCGCTGAATACGTCATTCAACGTAGGTGACGTACGCAAGGCACATGGCCTGCTTCTTGCGGAACAGGGGATGTGTTCTTTCACGGGGCCTGTTCGTGTCCGTCGCCCGGCAGAAGATCTTTCGCATTCGCCGTGACTACAACTCCTGGGTGGCCAACGAGACCCTGGAGGACTACGCGCTGCGCTACACCCCGCGCACCTTCCGCAAGTGGAGCGAGTTCCGGGTGGCCAACACCGCCTTCGGGGCGGTGTCCTTCCTGGCGCTGGAGGCCATCGGCGGCGCCATCGCGCTGAACTACGGCTTCACCAATGCGATGTGGGCCATCCTGGTGGTCGGGCTGATCATTTACCTGACGGCGCTGCCCATCAGCTACTACGCGGCCAAGTACGGTCTGGACATGGACCTGCTGACGCGGGGCGCGGGCTTCGGCTACCTGGGCTCGACGCTGACCTCGCTGATCTACGCCACCTTCACCTTCATCTTCTTCGCGCTGGAGGCGGCCATCATGGCGCTCGCGCTGGAGATGCTGTTCGACTGGCCGCTGGAGGTCTGCTACATCGTGTCCTCGCTGGTGATCGTGCCGCTGGTGACGCACGGCATCACCCTGATCTCGCGCCTGCAGCTGTGGACGCAGCCGCTGTGGGCGGTGCTGTTCGTGCTGCCCTTCGTGGCGGTGGCCATCCAGCGGCCCGAGGCCTACGTGGAGTTCACGACCCTGGCCGGGCGCACCACGGGCGACAGCGATTTCACGCCGCTGGCCTTCGGCATGGCGGCCACGGTGGCGTTTTCGCTGATCGTGCAGGTGGGCGAGCAGGTGGATTACCTGCGCTTCCTGCCCGAGAAAACGCGTGAGAACCGGTGGCGCTGGTGGGGGGCTGTGCTGGTGGCCGGGCCGGGCTGGATCGTGCCGGGCATGCTCAAGATGCTGGCTGGAGCCTTCCTGGCCTTTCTGGCGTTGCAGCACGAGATCCCCGTGGACAAGGCGGTGGAGCCCACGCAGATGTACCTGGCGGCCTTCAGCGAGGTGTTCACCTCACCGGCCTGGGCCTTGGGCGCCACGGTGGTGTTCGTGATCGTGTCGCAGATCAAGATCAACGTGACCAATGCCTATGCGGGTTCGCTGGCTTGGTCCAACTTCTTCGCGCGGCTCACGCACAGCCACCCGGGGCGGGTGGTGTGGCTGGTGTTCAACGTGATGATCGCCGTGCTGTTGATGACGCTGGGCGTGTTCGGTGCGCTGGAGCATGTGCTGGGGCTGTACAGCAACGTGGCCATCGCCTGGGTGGGGGCGCTGGTGGCGGATCTGGTGATCAACAAGCCACTGGGCTGGTCGCCCAAGGGCATCGAGTTCAAGCGTGCCTACCTGTATGACCTGAACCCGGTGGGGCTGGGCGCTACCTTGCTGGCGGCGGTGGTGGGCATGGTGGCGCATGCCGGTGTGGCCGGTGACATGGCGGCGGCGTGGTCGCCCTTCATCGCGCTGGGCATTGCCCTGGTGGCATCGCCCGTGCTGGCCTTTGCCACCCAGGGCCGCTTCTACCTGGCCCGCCAGCCCGAGCCGCAGGGCTGGGCGCCGGGGCAGATGGTGCAGTGCTCGGTGTGCGACAACCACTTCGAATCGGAAGACATGGCCACCTGCCCGGCCTACGACGCGCCGATCTGCTCGCTGTGCTGCACGCTCGAATCGCGCTGCCATGACCGTTGCAAATCCAGATCCCGTGCCGCCGAGCAGGTGTCGCATGGCCTGAGGGTGGTGCTGCCGGTGCAATGGTCCAAGCGGGTGAACTTCCGCGTGGGGCATTACCTGGTGGTGTTCCTGGCGCTGGCGGCCATGCTGGCCTTCGTGCTGGGCGTGGTCTATTACCAGGAGGGCGTGGTCAACCACGCGCTGGAACACGTGGGCGATGCGGGGCCCAGCCTGCTGCAGGCCCCCTTCGTCAAGGTGTATGCCCTACTGCTGCTGGCGGCGGCGGTGTGCGCATGGTGGGTGGTGCTGGCCAGCGAAAGCCGGCGCATGGCACAGGACGATTCCAACCGCCAGAACCAGTTGCTGCAGCTTGAAATCGATGCCCACCGCCGCACCGACGCTGCCTTGCAGCAGGCAAAGGAACTGGCCGAAGCCGCCAACCAGGCCAAGACACGCTACGTGGCGGGCATGACGCACGAACTGCGCACGCCGCTCAACAGCATCCTGGGTTATGCGCAGATCCTGTTGAAGGACGAGGCGCGCACCGGGCCCAAGCGCGGCGCGCTGACCACCATCCAGCGCAGCGGCGAGCACCTGATGGGCCTGATCGACGGCCTGCTGGACCTGGCCCGCATCGAAGCCGGCCGCCTGCGGCTGGACCCAGGGCCCGTGCCCCTGCATGAGTTCCTGGACGACGTGGTGCGCATGGTCGAGCCGCAATCACAGGCCAAGGGGCTGGATTTCAGGCTGGAGACGCGCGGGCGCGTGCCCAACTGGGTGCATGCCGACGCCAAGCGCCTGCGCCAGATCCTGCTGAACCTGCTGGGCAACGCGGTGCGCTTCACCGACAAGGGCCAGGTGACGCTGCGGCTGGACGCGCGCCGCGAGGTGCTGCGCTTCGAGGTAATCGACACGGGCATCGGCATTGCGCCGCAGGATCTGGACCGCATCTTCCTGCCCTTCGAGCGCGGCAGCGGCGGGCGGCGCAGCAACGTACCCGGTACCGGCCTGGGCCTGACCATCACGCACCTGCTGACCGAACTGATGGGCGGCGAGCTGAGCGTGCAGAGCACGATGGGCGAGGGCAGCACCTTCAGCGTGCGCGTGTACCTGCGGGAGATCGCGGCGCCGGCCACGCCGCTGGTGAGCAACGGCCACAGCGACCGGCCGCGCCACCGCCCCATCACCGGCTACCACGGCCGGCGCCTGACCCTGCTGGTGGTGGATGACCAGCCCATCCAGCGCCAGATGCTGGCCGGCATGCTGCTGCCCCTGGGCTTCAGCGTGCGAGAGGCCGCTGGCGGCCTGGAATGCCTGGAGAGCGTGCGCGACGCCTGCCCTGACGCCGTGCTGCTGGACGTGAGCATGGACGACATGGACGGCTGGAGCACCTCGCGTGCGATCCGCGAAGCCGGCTTCGCCGACGTGCCCATCATCATCGTGTCGGCCAATGTGTTCGAGAACCGGCCCGAGAACCTGGCCGCGGCGAAGTGCCAGGCCTTCGTGGCCAAGCCGGTGATCGAATCCGAACTGCTGGACACATTGGGCGAGCACCTGGACATCGAGTGGATCACCGGCCTGTCGCCGTTGCCCGGGCATGGGCGAGTGCCGGCGGCGGTGGGGCATGGCGCGGCGGGTGGCGCCGATGTCCACCAGCGGGCACATGCCCAGACACGGGCGGTGCTGGCGCAGGCCAGCGCGCCTATCCTGCATGTGGTGAGCGGTGGCGGGCCGGCGCCGATGGCCGCCTTGCCGCCCGATGCCACGGCCGAGCTGTGCCAGTTGGCGCGCATGGGCCATGTGCAGGGCGTGGCGCGTGCGTTGGCGCAATGGGCACAGGCCTACCCTGAACATGAGGTGCGCTGGCAATCACTGCAGCAGCGCGTGGACGATTTCGATCTGGATGGACTGCTGGCCGACCTGACGCCAGCCTTGAACGAGGACCCGCTTGATGAGCCCCAATCCTGAGCGCCACCTGGGCACGGTGCTGGTGGTCGACGATGCACCCGATACGCTGCGCATGCTGTGCGATGCGCTGGCGGCCGAGGGCTACACCGTGCTGGTGGCCCGTGATGGCGAGCAGGCACTGGAGCGCCTGGAACTGGTGGTGCCCGATGCGATCCTGCTGGATGCGGTGATGCCCGGCCTGTCGGGTTTCGACACCTGCCGGCGCATCAAGGCCCATGCGGCCTGGACGCATGTGCCGGTGGTGTTCATGACCGGGCTGTCGGAAACCTCGGACATCGTGGCGGGCTTCGAGGCCGGCGGGGTGGATTACGTGGTCAAGCCCGTGCGCATCGAAGAGGTGTTGGCGCGCCTGGCCACGCACATGCGCAACGCCCGTGTCACGCGGCTGGCGCGCGAGGCGGTGGACGTGGGCGGCCACGGCGTGCTGCTGCTGGATGTGCGCCAGCGCATCGCGTGGCGCTCGCCCCAGGCCGAGCGCTGGTTGCGCGAGGCCTTCCCCGAGTTGGAGGGCGGCGCGCCGGCCGAGTGGCTAGCGCAACTGGTGGGCAGCCCCACTGGGCACGAGGTGGCAGGGCCGGCACTGCGGGCAGGCGCAGTGGGCATCCGCCTGATCGCGCGCAGCCTGGGCGCGGCAGGCCTGGGCGAGACGATGGTGCTGCTGAGCACCGAGCGCCCGGCGGCGGCGAATGCCACGGCCGGTGCCTCAGCGGTATCGCCTGGCGAAGGCGCAGGCGCCAGCCGGCTGGACGTGGCCTCGCTCACCCCGCGCGAGACAGAGGTGCTGTCCTGGCTGGCCAAGGGCAAGACCAACCGCGACATCGCCGACATCCTGGGCATGAGTCACCGCACGGTGAACAAGCACCTGGAGCACATCTTCGAGAAGCTCGGGGTGGAGACGCGGGCGGCGGCGGCGGCACTGGCGAGCCGGGCGATTCCGGGGTGAGCCTGGGGCTCAGAAGAACGAGGAAGAGTTCGTCCCCAGCATCTCGTGCACGTCGTGCGTCATCACGGCCAGAAAGGCCAGCAGCCCCAGGTAGGCGGTGCCGTACGTCAGCTTGTCTTCCAGCGATGACTGGTAGTAGTTGCCGTGTTCCGGGTCATCCGCGCGGTACTTCCAGGCCTTCATCACCTGCGGTGCGGCCAGCAAGGCCACCAGCAGCAGGATGGGGCTGGGCCGCACCATGAACACGCCGATCAGCACGGGCACACCCAGCAGCCAGATCCGGGGTGACAGCACGGCCGTGATCCGCCCGCCATCCAGCGGCGACACCGGGATCATGTTGAACAGGTTCAAAAAGAAGCCTGCATAGGCTACGGCCAGCAGCCAGCGCATGTCGTGGCCCCCATCGCGTGCGATGAAGTAGCAGGCCAGGGCCCCCACCGTGCCCAGCAGGGGCCCGCCCAGCCCGACATAGGCTTCCGTCTCGGCGTTGTGCGGCATCTGCTTCATCTCGATCCACGCGCCCACGAAGGGGATGAAGGTGGGCGCACCCACCGGCAGCCCGCGCTGGCGTGCCGCGATGTAGTGCCCCATCTCGTGCACGAACAGCAGCGCGATGAAGCCGGCCGCGTACTTCCAGCCGAACATCCAGCCATACACCACCAGCGAGATCAGCATGGTGCCGCCCGTGGTGAGCAGCTTGCCGAACTTCGCGCCGCCGAGCAGCAGCAACAGCAGCTTGCCCACCGTGTCAGGCCTGCTTGCGCTTGAAGATCTTGGTCAGCACGCCGACCAGGGCAATGCCGCCCAGCAGGATCACCTTGGCGAACTTGGCCAGGAAGCCGGCGGCCAGTGCGAACAGGCCCAGCTTCTTGGCGGCCACGCCGCCCACCAGCGCGGCCAGGCCGTACTCGGCGGTGCGGTCGGTGGAGGCGTTGAAATCTTCGTAGCGCTTGCCGTCGTTGTAGTTCAGCGCGGCCAGCAGGGTGCGGGCGTGGTGCTTGTCCTGCTCGACCTGGCGCAGGTCGGTGATCAGGTTCAGGGTGATGTAGCCGTCACGGCCCAGCGCGTAGGTGTTGTAGTTGATGCCGGCGCCATCCTGGGCGGAGGCGCCCTTGTCCTTGGCCGACATGGACCAGATCAGGCGGCGCGAGGCGGCGTCGTAGGTGGGCTTTTCCACCCAGCCGATGATCTCGATCTCGTTGAAGCCGCGGTTGCGCCGCTCTTCGTTGGCGGCTTCGGTGCCCTCCTTCAGGCTCTTGAAGAGGTCGTCGACGTTCCAGTTCTTGGCGTCGTCGTCCTTGATGTAGCCGGCGTTCTCGAAGCGGGCGACCATCATCCATTGCTGGTCGCCATCGTGCGGGAAGATCAGGCCCAGTTCGTTGTCGCCGCCCTGGTTGCCCATGGCGCGCATCAACTGGCCGGCGGCGGGCTCGGGCACCCACACGTAACCCGCGGGCAGCTTCAGGACGGCCTGATCCTTGAGTTGGATGTCAGCCGGGCCGACGATCTGGCTGGCCTTGGCGGCCTGGGCCGCGGCGGCCATGTCGCTGGCGTGAGGATCGGCCGAGGCGGTGGCCTCGTTGCTCGCATCCGCCGCGATGCCGGGCTCAGCAGCCCAGGCGCTTGAAGCCGGCAGGCCCCATGCGAAGGCCGTGCACAAGGCCATGGCGGTGAGGAGGCGTGATGTGGCGCGTGCGGGCGATGTCTGCCCGGACAGACGGCGAGTCGTCATGAATGTTCCCCTGAAAAAACTGTTGTGGGCCCTGTGAGCAGGCCTTGGCAATGGCTGGCGGGCAGGGTAGCAGAGGCCGGTGTCGTTGCCGCGGCGATGCGGGGCAGCGCAGCCGGATGCTGTCTTGGAGATGAACGTGATTCGTGGGATGGACGCGTGCCGAAGATTTCCGGACGATCGCCCTTCCTATATTCATCCAACTTCAGGAGAGTCGACCATGCGCGCAACCCGCGTCCTTTTGCCTCTGGCCCTGTCCATGGCGGCCTGCACCGCCCAGGCTGATCTGCTCTACACCTTCGATACCGGTGCCCAGGGCTTCACCGTTACCTCTGGGGGGGCGCTCTACGACAACGCCGGGTATCTGGCGATTGCCGACATCGACAACCAGGACATGGACCTGATCGTGCCCCTGGCCGCCGGCACCACGGATTGGAGCGGCTACCTGGGCGGCACCTTGTCGCTGGATGCAATCAACTTGAATGGGTGGCAGGAGTCCGATTGGCCCACCTTCGGCCTGATCAGGTTGACCTCGGCCACGGCTGGCAGCGTGGCCTTCGATTTCGTGCCAGTGCTGGAGCCCACCTCGGAGTGGAAGACCTATTCGGTGAGGTTCGATGACGACACCTTTGGCCCCTCGCTGGCAGCGGTGCTGGCCAGCCTGACCCGTGTCACCATTAACCTCGAGTCGGGCAACGGCCCGATCGAGTACGTGGGCATCGACAACGTGAGGATCACCTCGGCGGTGCCTGAGCCGCAGACCTGGGCCATGGGCCTGGCCGGCCTGGCCCTGGTCGGGGGCTTGAGTCGCCGCAAGCGCGGCTGATCGGGCGTTCCGCCTCGCTGGGGGCTCAGCCGCCCCAGCTTGCCTGGGCCGCGCCGCTGGTCTGCGTGACACGCCCTTGCGCATCTACCGACAGGGCGCCCTCTACGAACCAGCGCACCGCACGTGGGTAGATCACGTGCTCCTGCACCAGCACGCGGGCCGACAGATCTTGCTCGGTGTCCGTGGGCAGCACGGGCACCACGGCCTGGGCCACGATGGGGCCGTGGTCCAGCTCGGGCGTCACGAAGTGCACGGTGGCGCCGGCCACCTTGCAGCCCTCGTCGATCGCGCGGCGATGCGTGTGCAGCCCTGCGAAAGAGGGCAGCAGCGACGGGTGGATGTTCAGCAGCCGGCCTTCGTAGTGGCGTACGAAGCCCGCTGTCAGGATGCGCATGAAGCCGGCCAGTACGACCAGATCGGGCGCGAAACCGTCGATCACCTTGACCAGTTCGGCATCGAAATCCTCGCGGGTGGCGAAACCCTTGTGATCCAGCACGGCGGTGGCGATGCCCCGCTCGGCCGCGAACTGCAGCCCCCCGGCATCGGCCTTGTTGCTGACCACGGCCGCGATCCGGGCCGGCCACTGCTCGCCGGCGCAGGCCTGCACGATGGCTTCCATGTTCGAGCCGCGTCCGGAAATCAGAATGACGATGTTTTTCATGCGGCCTAGAGTGTAGTGGGGTCGGGGAGGGCGCCGGACGCTCAACCCGGGGCCTGCACCTACAATTCCTGCTCTTTTTCGCGCATCTTCGAGCCCCTGACATGAGCCAACGCGTCCTCACCGGCATCACCACCACCGGCACGCCCCACCTGGGCAACTACGTCGGTGCCATCCGGCCTGCCATCGTCGCCAGCCGTGAGCCCGGGGTCGAGAGCTTTTTCTTCCTGGCCGATTACCACGCGCTGATCAAGTGCGATGACCCGGACCGCATCGAACGCTCGCGCCTGGAGATTGCCGCCACCTGGCTGGCCGCCGGCCTGGACACCAGCCGCGTCACCTTCTACCGCCAGAGCGACATCCCCGAGATCACCGAGCTGAACTGGCTGCTGACCTGCGTGACGGCCAAGGGCCAGATGAACCGTGCCCATGCCTACAAGGCCACGGTGGACGCCGCCGTGGCCGCCGGCGAAGAGCCCGATGCCAACGTGACGATGGGCCTGTACTGCTACCCCATCCTGATGGCGGCCGACATCCTGCTGTTCAACGCCCACCGCGTGCCCGTGGGCCGCGACCAGGTGCAGCACATCGAGATGGCGCGCGACGTGGCCCAGCGCTTCAACCACCTGTTTGGCCAAGGCAAGGAGCTGTTCGTGCTGCCCCAGGCCGAGATCGAAGAAAGCGTGGCCACCTTGCCCGGCCTGGACGGCCGCAAGATGTCCAAGAGCTACGACAACACGGTGCCGCTGTTCGAAGGCGGTGCCAAGGCCTTGAAGGATGCCATCGCGCGCATCGTGACCGACTCCAAGCTGCCCGGTGAAGCCAAGGATCCGGAAGGCGCCCACCTGGTCACCATCCACGATGCCTTTGCCGATGCGGCCACGCGCGCGGCCTTCCATGCCGACCTGCGCGGCGGCCTGGGCTGGGGCGATGCCAAGCAGCGCGTGGTGCAGCTGATCGAGGCCCACGTGGGCCCGATGCGCGAGCGCTACGCCGAGCTGGTGGCGCACCCCGAGCGCATCGAGGACATCCTGCAGGAAGGCGCCCGCAAGGCCCGCACCACGGCCACGCCGCTGCTGGCCGAACTGCGCCAGGCCGTGGGCCTGCGCCGCATGGTGGCCGTGTCGCAGCCGAAGGCCGCCAAGGCCGCGGGTGCTGAAAAATCCGCCGTGCCGGTGTTCAAGCAATACCGCGAGGCCGACAACCTGTTCTATTTCAAGCTCACCGCCGCCGATGGTTCGCTGCTGCTGCAGAGCCAGGGCTTCGCGGAAGGGCGTGAGGCAGGCGGCTGGGTCAAGCGCTTCAAGACGGAAGGCGCTGCGGTGCTGGCCGATGCGCCTGTCACGCTGGGTGAGGGCGCTGATCGCTCCACCGTGGAAACAGCCCTGGCTGCCCTGGTGGCGGCGCAGGAGTGAGCGGGGCGTTCAGCCTTTCGCGTACGAGCATGGCCGGCATCCACATCACCGACATCGAGTCCGCCATCAACTGGTGGCGTGAGCGTGCACCGTCGCCCGATGAGATCAGCCTGGGCCCCGAGGTGCGCGCGCTGGCCGAGGTCTACGCGCTGATGGTCTACTACCACGAGACCGCCTGCGATGAGGACACCATGCCCCGCAAGGCGCGCGAGGCCTGGCTGCGCTGGTACGACACCACGCCGGATACGCCCTGCATCGCCATCTGTTCGACCAGCCAGGGCGATGACCTGTGCAAGGGCTGCGGCCGCACCTTCGACGAGGTGCAGCTGTGGCCGGAGATGACCCCGGGCGAGAAGCGCGCGACCTGGCGCCGCATCACGATGGAATCGACGGCCTGGCGTTTCAACCGCTATGCCGAGCGGGCACGTGAGGGCAAGGTGGCGGTCGATCCTGACGAGCCCACTCAGCCGTGAGGCTGGGGCAGGCGGGCGATGTCCGGCTCGCCTGAGCCGAACAGGATGGCCAGGTAGTTCTCCTGCGCCGCGCGGCCTTGCCGCACCAGGGCCTGGTGGCCGCCGGGCAGCAGCCGCATCAGGCGATGCCGCAGGGCGGTGACCGGCACGGCCATCAGCGGGAACCAGGGCAGCACGCCCCCCGGCAGGCCCAAGGCGCTCATGCTCCGCCCGCCCAGGAAGAAGCGGCAGATGCTCAGGTGCTTGGCGCGCTCGTAGCGGCCTTGCAGCTTGTCGAGCAAAGGCAGGGCGTTGCCGTAGTGGCGGCTCAGGGGCTCGTCCATCAGGGCGCGGCCCAGGGCGATGCTGCTGTCGTCGGCCGGGGCCTGGCTGAGCAGGTTGCGGTACAGGCCGACACGGCCTTCCATCTCCGTCTCGAACAGCAGGTCGTCCTCGACGCCCATCAGCCAGCCGATGTAGCGCCACAGGTGCATCACGGATTCGGCCTCGCAGCGGCTCAGGGGCACGCCCATGGCGCGCTGGCCGAACAGGAAGATCACCGAGAAGCCGAGATAGGTGGCCTGCATGTCGCCCTGGTTGACGGGCATGCCGAAGTAGGCCTCATCCCACTCGGGAAGGGCGCGCACGCGCTGGCGCACCAGGGCATGCATCAGGCGCACACGCACCGTGCTCTTGAAGCCCGGCGCAAAGCGGGAGAGCCCGCCGCAGGTGGTGCAATCGATCCACCACTTGGTGGTCTCGGCCACGCGGCGCTGCGCGCCCTTGGCCAGTGCGCCGGTCAGCACCAGGGTGCGGTTGATGGCCGAGGCCTGGTAGCCGCCCATCAGGGCTGCGTCGCGCAACACTTGCAGGCCCGTCAGGCCAGAGAGGTGGCAGGCCTTGGCGCCAGCCACCAGGCGCTTGGGCTGGAGCCAATCCGGCGTGGCTTCGACGGCCTGGAAGAACTCGCGCAACTCGGCCGGGGCATCCGGCACATCACCGATGCCCAGGTTCAGCGCCTGCTCGAACAGGGGCTGGGTGGTGGACAGGCCGTGCGTGCGCATCCACGTGGCCAGGCGGTCGGCGGGCGGGTCGCCGCGCGTGAGCGAGGCGCCCACGGCGCGCCATTGGTCGGCGCTGGGATCCGGGTCATGGCCCCGTATCAACCATCGCAGTGTTCGTGCGGTGCGGCGCGCCGAGGGCACGTCGGCACCATGGCGCCCGGGCAGATCAGCCAGTGGCCCCAGAGACTGCTTGACACTCCGTTGCATGGCGGTTTGTCTCCTCGGTCAAGTCGCGGCGCAGTATGGCACGCAAGGCTTGTAAAGGCACGCACTTCCTATGCTGCACTGCAACGAGATGTTGGCTTTGCGATGCGTCAATCGGGCAGGGCAGATGCCGCGCTGTCAGGCACCGTGACGGCCCGCTCAGGCCGGGGCCGCAGTGCCTTGCGGATGAAGGGCACGATGGCCTTGGCGAAGGTGAAGAGATCGGCCTGGGCGATGCAAGGCAGCTCCTGGCCGTGCACCCAGCCCGGGTTCAGCGCTGCGAAGTGGGCGATGTCGGCGTCACGTGCCAGCAGCTCGGGTGGGATGTCGGCCACCGAATCCTTCAGGCAGTTGGCCTGCGGGCCGAAGTCCAGCACCATGCGGTCGTGGTCCAGCTTGCCGGGGTAGAGCTGCTCGCAGTAGTTGGTGACCAGCGCCTTCAGGCCCGGATGCTCCACACGCCTGTCGGGGTAGAAGATCGGGAAGTTGCGCGTGAGCAGCAGGTAGGTCTTGTAGCCCTTGGAGATCAGCAGCCAGTACTGCTTGGAGAACGGCCGCTTCAAGGCCTCCACCAGCAGCTTGCGCGCGAAGGCGCCTTGCAGCGTGCGCGTGCCCCAGTACGCCTTCTCGATGATGGTGTCGCCGCTGAACAGGCCCTTGACCTGCCGGCCTTCATGCTCGAAGTGGTAGATGCCCAGCGTCGAGAAGCCCACGATCTCGTCGTCACGTTCGCGGCGCACCAGGAAGACGCCGTCTTTCTTGTGCAGATCGTTCAGAAAGATGTCGATCGGGCCGTGGTCGTAATAGCGCTCGAAGATCTGGTGCATGCGCAGGATCTCGAAGATGCGCAGATGCTGAATCCTGACGTATTGGGTGCGAAGCATGGCCCTCTCCTAGGTGGAGCGGTATGTTGTTTGAAACGATTAACGAAATACAGAGTGGTAAACACCTATGCTTGTTTGAAACAACGATGGAGACGCTTGACGTGGCACGCCCGATACGTCCATGGGCCGGTCTCGATAGAATCGGGTGAAAACCCAGGCCCTTGGCCCTGACCGCTCCCACCCATCCATGAACGCACCCACTCCTGGCGCGCCGGCCGTTGACGCCGGCAAAGAAGACCACAAGCCCACCAACTTCCTGCGCGGCATCATCGACCGCGACCTGGAACAGGGCCACTACGCCAGCCGCCGCTGGGCCGGCTCGCCCGGCGATGCGGCCCACCAGGAGCAGGGCCAGCCTGATCCGGCCAAGATCCGCACGCGTTTCCCGCCGGAGCCCAACGGCTATCTGCACGTGGGCCACGCCAAGAGCATCTGCCTGAACTTTGGCTTGGCGCGTGATTACGGTGGCGTCTGCCACATGCGCTTTGACGACACCAACCCCGAGAAGGAAGAGCAGGAGTACGTCGACGCGATTCTTGACGCCGTGAAGTGGCTGGGCTTCGGCTGGGATTCGGGCTTCAACGGCAAGCCCGAGAGCCACCTGTACTACGCCAGCAACTACTTCGACTTCATGTACCGCGCGGCCGAGGCGCTGATCACCGCCGGCCTGGCCTATGTGGACGAGCAGACGCCTGACGAGATGCGCGCGAACCGGGGTGACTTCGGCACACCGGGCAAGGACAGCCCCTTCCGCACCCGCACGCCCGATGAGAACCTGACGCGCTTCCGCGAGATGCGCGACGGCAAGCTGCCCGATGGCGCCGCCGTGCTGCGCGCCAAGATCGACATGGCCAGCCCCAACATCAACATGCGGGACCCGGCCATCTACCGCATCCGCCGCGCCACGCACCACAACACGGGCGACACCTGGTGCATCTACCCGATGTACACCTTCGCGCACCCGATCGAGGACGCGCTGGAGCAGATCACCCACAGCATCTGCACGCTGGAGTTCGAAGACCAGCGCCCCTTCTACGACTGGCTGGTGGACAACCTGGCCACGCTGGGCCTGCTGAATCAGCCCGTGCCGCGCCAGTACGAGTTCGCGCGCCTGAACCTGACGTACGTGATCACCAGCAAGCGCAAGCTCAAGCAACTGGTGGATGAAGGCGTGGTCACGGGTTGGGACGATCCCCGCATGCCCACCATCGTCGGCCTGCGCCGCCGGGGCTACACGCCCGAGGCGCTGCAACTGTTCTGCGAGCGCATCGGCGTGAGCAAGTCCGACAGCTGGATCGACTACAGCACGCTGGACATCGCCCTGCGCGACGACCTGGAGAACAAGGCCCACCGCGGCATGGCCGTGCTGGACCCGATCAAGCTGGTGCTGACCAACTGGGACGAGGTGTTCGGCGCCGGCCATCAGGAGCCATGCTCGCTGCCTGCTTTGCCGCACCCGCCCGAAGGCACCGAATCGCCCGTGCGCCACTTCACGCTGGGCAAGGACGTGTGGATCGAGCGCGAAGACTTCGAAGAGGTGCCGCCCAAGGGCTACAAGCGCCTGTTCCCAGGCAACAAGGTGCGCCTGAAGGGCGGCTACGTGATCGAGTGCACCGGCTGTACCAAAGACGCCGACGGCAAGGTCACCGAGGTGCAGGCCACCGTGGTGCCCGACACCAAGAGCGGCACGCCCGGCGCCGACAGCGTCAAGGTCAAGGCCGCCATCACCTGGGTGGGCGTGGCCGATGGCGTGGCCGCCGAAGTGCGGCTGTACGACCGCCTGTTCACCGACCCGAACCCCGATGCCGGCGGCAAGGACTTCAAGGCCAGCCTGAACCCGGCCAGCGTCAAGGTGGTCACGGCCTATGTGGAGCCTTCGCTGGCGTCTGCCCAGCCCGACCAGAAGTTCCAGTTCGAGCGCTTCGGCTACTTCGTGGCTGATCGCCACGACCATGCGGCGGGCAAGCCGGTGTTCAACAAGATCACCGGCTTGAAGGACGGCAACTGGAAGTGATGGCTGCGGCGTGACCCCTGCCGTGTGACGGCAGGACTCGGCGATCAGCGCTGGCGATCCGCCTGATCCTGTCGATCTTGTGTTTGCGGCCCGGCCTCCCGGGCCGCAGCCTTTTCGGCCTGCCGTTGAGCCACGCGCTCGAAATAGGCCAGTTGCTGCGGCGTGGCCCCGGGGCCCGGCGCGACTGTGACTTCGTGCAGGCCCAGCGCACGGCCACTGCCCGATGAGCGCAGGGTGATCGGCGCGACGTCTTCACCGCTGCGCCGTTCGACGATGCGCACCGGCGAGCCCTCGGGCGCGGCGGCATGCCGATCGCCCCATTGGGCCAGCGCCACGATGATGGGGAAGAGATCCCGGCCCTTGTCGGTAAGCCCGTAATCCAGCGCCCGCCCGTTCTCGCTGCTGGCCGTGATCTCCAGGATGCCGTGCGCCACCAGATCCTGCAGCCGTTGCGTCAGCACATTGGGCGCGATGCCCAGGTTGGTCTGGAAGGCGCCGAAGCGCCGCGTGCCGAAAAAGGCCTCGCGGATGATCAGCAGCGTCCACCACTCGCCGATCTGCTCGAGCGAGCGGGCGATGGAACAGCTCATGTCCGAAAACGAGGTGCGACGCATTTGTCGCCCATGATACTTGCATCATGCAAGTAAAGCGACTAGGCTTGCTTTACTTTCATCAAACAAGTTGTTTCCGGAGACACCCCATGGCTGAGGTTGCCCTGTTCGTCCATTCCACCGGTGTTGGTCCCTTCATGTGGACCAAGCTGCTGGCCGATCTGCCCGAGGGCGTGCAGCCGCTCACGCCCACCAACCGGGGCTACAGCTTCATGGACATGCTGCCGCGCGGCACGCCCATCAGCCTGGCAGACGAAGTGGCGCACCTCAAGGCGCAGATCCCGGCCGGCACCACCGGCGTGCACCTGGGCGGCCATTCTTACGGCGGCCTGGCGGCACTGGCGCTGGCCATGGATCCCGAAGTGCCCGTGCGCTCCATCTGGCTGTACGAGCCGGTGCTGTTCGGCTCGCTCAAGGCCTTGCTGGATGCCGACCCGGCCAGCCTGCCCGAGGACGCTGCCGAGCAGGTGCGCGCCCTGTTCGGTGACCCGGATGCCCTGCTGAACGAGGAAACCGGCGGCGACGACACCTGGCTGGAGCGCTTCGTCGATTATTGGAACCAGCCCGGCATGTGGGCCTCGATGCCCGACAAGGCCAAGGCCATGGCGCGCCTGGTGGGCTGGAAGATGTTCCAGGAGGTGCGCATCGTCTCGCAGGAGCCCGAGGCTTTCGGCCACTACCGCCTGCAGGTGCCGACCACACTGGTCTACGGCGAGCACACCACGCCGCCTGCGCGCGAGATGGTGCGCCGCCTGGCCGAGGTCAACCCGCATGCCGAGGTGATCCAGTTGCAAGGGCAGGGCCACATGGGCCTGGTGGGCGCACCTGGGGCCGTCAGCCCCACCTTGCAGGCGCACTGGCAGCGCGTGACGGCCACGGCCTGAGCATCTGTCAGCTTCGGCCCCCACGGATGAGGGGCGGGCCGGGCTTCCCCGGAGGGATTCTGTTCATTTGCAGAACTATCTTGGCGACGTAGTTGTTAACGACCATCGTTCAATCAACATCGTTGCAGGAGAACACGCATGAACACCCCTTCGAACATGCCCATCGGCGCCGCCGTGCGCCGTGGTGCCCTGGCGGCGGCCCTGGCCTGTGCCAGCTGGTCTGCGCTGGCCGCCGTGCCGCAGGCCACCGTCACGCCCACCGCCACGCCCGGCTTTGGCGCACGCGCGGCCTTCTTCGGTGATGCCGACTTCGTCGAGCAGGAGTTCATCCTCTCGGGCCAGGCCCGCAAGTTCAAGGGCTCGGGCACCATCGGCACCGACGGCAAGTGGAACGCCACGGTGGTGTCGGGCAACACGCCGTACACCACGATGGCCATCGTGCGCCGCCCGGCGGATCCCGCCAAGTTCAACGGCATCGTCATCGTCGAGTGGCTGAACGTGAGCACCGGCTACCCGCTGGACGTGGACTGGGGCATGGCGCACGAGGCCATCCTGCGTGATGGCTATGCCTACGTGGGCGTGAACGTGCAGAAGGTGGGCGTGCAGGGCGTGCAGAAGCTCAAGCAGTTCGGCGATCGCTATGCCAATGGCAGCATCCCCGACGACGACATTTCCTACGACATCTTCTCGCAGACGGCGCAGGCGCTGCGTGACCAGACGTCGGTATTGCTGGGCAACCTCAAGCCGACCCGGATCATCGCCAGCGGCCATTCGCAGTCGGCCATGCGCCTGACCACCTACGCCAATGCCATCCAGCCGCTGGACAAGGCCTACGACGGCATCCTGATCCATGGCCGTGCCGGCACGGGTGTGCGCATCGGCGAGGGCAGCACCGTGCCATCCGGCAGCGTGGTGCGCGCCGATACCAAGGTGCCCGTGTTTGTGCTGCAGTCGGAGATGGACGTGTCCTTCGGGCCCAGCACCTCCAAGCAGCCCGACAGCACCAACGTGCGCCACTGGGAAGTGGCCGGCACTTCGCACGCCGACCAGTACCTGCTGGACAACATCGGCGAGGTCAGCGGCCGTGATGTGGGCTGGACACCGCCGGGCTGCGGCAGCCCCTACAACGCCATGCCCTTCTACATGGCCGAGAACGCCGCCATCCATCACCTCAAGACCTGGGTGACGGCGGGCACGGCACCGCCCGTGGCGCCGCGGATGACGCGCGACTGGCTGGGCTTCATCAAGAAGGATGCTCACGGCAATGCGGTGGGCGGCGTGCGCCTGCCCGACATCGAGGTGCCGATCGCCAAGTACGGCTTCGCGAACTTCACGACGGGCTCGCTGGCCTTCCTGGACCTGTTCGCCTGTGTGGCCGGCGGCAACACCACCTACTTCAAGGCGGACAAGCTCAAGGCGCTGTACCCGACGCACGCGGACTACGTGAACAAGGTCAAGGCCGCTGCCGATGCGGCCGTGGCCAAGGGGTACATCCGCCCGGCAGACCGCGACAGCGCCGTCAAGCGCGCGCAGGCCGCGGCCGTGCCTCAGTGAACTGAAGGATCAGCCCTCGGCGCCCGTGCTGCGTGCCGCCTTCTTGGCAGCGGGCTTGCGGGCCGTCTTGCGCGCGGGGGCCTTGGCGGCGGGCTGGTCCGGCGTGGTTGATGCGGTCTCTGGTGCGGCGCTGCCAGCCGTCTTGGCCGAGGGCTTGCGCGTACCGCGAGAGGCCGTCTTGCGGGTGGGCTTGGGCTCGGACTGAGCGGTGCTGGCGCTGGCTGCTGCCTCGACCACGGCGGGGGCGGTCGCCGGTGACTCGCTACGTTCGGCACGTGCACCACCGCGCGGATGCACGGCGGGCTCCATGAAGGGGCGGCGTTCGCGTTGAGGCGTTTCCGGGGCGTGGTCCTGGGCCCTGGTGGTTTCGACCGGCGCAGTGCCCGCCTGATCGGGCTGCGGCGAGGCGCCTTCGGCATCCTGGCGGGGGCGGGTGCCGTCCTGGCGCGCGCCTTGTCCGTTGCCGCCGCGGCTACCACGGCCACCTCGTCCACGGCCACGCTCGTGGCGGTCACCGCGATCACCACGGTCAGTGCGTTCCTGGCGCTCACGAGGGGCACCGCTTTCCGCCGTGGTCTCGGACACCTGTGCGCCGGTGTCCTCGCTGTCCAGCATCGGCTCATCGGCGGGGGCCAGTGCGCCGGTGGTGTTCAGCGGGGCCTGTTGCTGCGCGGCCGCCGGATCGACAGGCTGCCCCGTGCCGCGGAACACATAGGTGCCCGATTTCTCATCACGCCCGAAGGACAGCAGGCCGCGGCTCTGCGCCTCTTCCAGCAGGTTGCCGAACGTGCGGAAGCCGAAGTACGACTCGCTGAAGCCTGGGTTGCGGCGCTTGAGCGCCTCCTTCAGCACCGAGGCCCAGATGCGGCCGCCATCGTCGCGGTCGGTGACCAGCGCCTCGTAGGTTTCGGCCGCCAGTTCCACAATCTTGGTACGGCGCGCATCCATCTCTTCGCGACGGCGGCGTTCCTCTTCGGGCGAGCGGCGCTGCTGTGGCTGGTTGTTCTCGCGCTGGTCGCGGCGGGCCGCATTGCGCTGGCTCTCGCGCACCAGGTCGTCGTAGAAGATGAACTCGTCGCAGTTGGCGATCAAGAGGTCGGAGGTGGATTGCTTCACGCCCACGCCGATCACATGCTTGGCGTTCTCGCGCAGCTTGGAGACCAGCGGCGAAAAGTCCGAATCACCGGAGATGATCACGAAGGTGTTGACGTGCGACTTGGTGTAGCACAGGTCCAGCGCGTCCACCACCATGCGGATGTCGGCCGAGTTCTTGCCCGACTGGCGCACATGCGGGATCTCGATCAGCTCGAAGTTGGCCTCGTGCATGGTGCCCTTGAAGCCGCGGTAGCGCTCCCAGTCGCAATAGGCCTTCTTGACGACGATGCTGCCCTTGAGCAGCAGGCGCTCGAGCACCTTCTTGATGTCGAACTTGTCGTAGTTGGCTTCGCGTACGCCGAGTGCGACGTTCTCGAAGTCGCAGAACAGCGCCATGCTGATGTGTTCGGGATGTTGGGGCATCTGGTGTCTCTGGATCTCTGGGGGCCCGGCTGATCAGATCAGCCCGGCGTCTTGAAGGTATTTGCTGGGACGGGCGCCGTCGTAGAGGACGGTGAGCCGGTTCCGTGCGCGGGTCATGCCCACGTACAGCAGGTTGCGATTGTCGGTGGTATTGCCGCCCACGGCGAATTCACCCTTGTTCAGGCCCGGCAGGATCACGTGTTCGAACTCCAGGCCCTTGGCGGCCTCGATGCTCGACAGCAGCACGCAATGCTGGCTGCGCATGGCCTTGTGGCGCACCTCGCGGGCGTTCATGGCCCGGAAGAACGATTCGACGTTGTCGAAGGTGGCGGCGGACTCGATCAGCCCGCGGATGTTGGCGCTGACCTGTTCGATGTCATCCGCGCGCACCATCACGCGCGCGGCCAGGCGCTGGGGCGAGAGCACGCGCGTGAAGCGTTCCATCAGCAGGTCGGTGGCATTGGTGCTGATCAGGTCCAGCGCGGCTTCGATCAGGTTCTGGATGTGCGAGGGCGCGTTGCGCAGCACCTGGTTGTCGATGAAGTGCGGGGCCAGGCCGGGCTGCTGGGCCACTTCCTTGATGGCCTGGCGCTCGACCTGTTGCTGCTTCTCGTGGTCGGTGGTGTCGGCCTCCACGAAGGAGCCGCTGAACAGCAGCAGCGATTGCAGGATGCGCACGCGGGTGGCTTCGTCCTCGATGGCGGCGAACTCGCCACGGGCATGGGCCATCAGCCCATGCACGAACAGCACCTCGGGGCGCATCAGGTAGGGCTCGAAGCCGGCGGTGCGGTAGTCCAGGCCCTGGTCCAGCAGGTGGTTCTCCAGCTCGACGGACTGGTGCGGCTGGCGCAGCAGGATGGCCGTCTGCGAGGCGGGGGATTGGTCGCCCAGGCCCTCGCGCGTGCGGATGCACTGGGCGATGTGCCAGTGCACCTCCTTGGCCTGTGCGCAGCGCACAACGTTCACCGTGGTGGCATGCGTGCTCTGCGACAGGTAGGGCTTGAGCGCCAGGCGGCCTGCATGCTGGGCCAGCACCGGGCCGAAGCGGTAGGAACTGGTCAGCGGCAGGCGTTGCGCCGGGGCGATCTCGCGGTCGAACAGCTCGCCCATGAAGCCCGCGTCGGCGCCGGCCGTGGCGTGGATCACCTGGTCGCGGTCACCGAAGCCGATGAAGGCGGCCGGGTTCTGGCGCAGCACCTGCTGCAGCACCGCGAACATGGCGCGGTTGGTGTCATGCATCTCGTCGAGCAGCACCAGGTGCAGGCCCAGGGCTGCGGGGTGTTCGCCTTCCAGCAAGGCCTCCTCGCTCAGCAGCAGGCGGGCCAGGTCGTAGGTGGCGTCGTCTGGGGCGCGGAAGGCAGGGCGGTCCGGGTGGCCGCCACGGCGGATGTGTTCGTAAGCCCAGAACACGCGCAGGGTCAGGTAGTCGTGGCCAAGTTCACTGGCCAGCGTGGGCGTCAAGGTCCGGTCGGCGGCTTCCAGCATCAGCTGCAGCGTGCCTTTGATCCTCGCGAACGAGGCCAGCAGGCCTTCGATGCTGCCTTCGCCGGTGCCTTCCAGCGTGAACTCGTCGCGGTGGCGCTCATCCTGGTTGGAGAGCACGCGGTCGATGGCCTGCAGCACGTGGGGCTTGAGCTGTTCGGGCGTGGTGTACTGGGTCACGCCTGGGGCTTCGATGGTGGCCAGGCGTTCCGCGCAGAACTGGTCGAAGGTCTGGATGCGCAGGTGCTTGCGCACCGAGGCCGGGATGCCGATGCGCTCCAGCGCCAGGCGCAGCGAGGTGGCGGCCGCCTCGGTGTAGGTCAGGGCCTGGATGTGCTCAAGCTGCGCGCCACGCGTCAGGGCCTGGGCCAGGCGCAGGGCCAGCGTGGTGGTCTTGGCGGCGCCGGCGTTGGCTTCGACGACCACATGCCGGTGGCGCTCCAGCTGGATCGTGCGCTGTTCGGCCGTGGGGTTCAGGCCCTTGGGCTGGAAGACGGTGTCCGTCATTCACGGCCCGGTAGGTTGTCGGCTTGATCGGCCTCGCCCGTCTCGTCCACTTCGGCTGTCGCGTCATCCGCGATGTCTTCTTCGACGGGCAGCTCAGTGGATGCGGCGTCGGCACCGCCCTTGCGCTTCTTCTGGCGCGCCAGTTTCTTGGCTTGGCGTTCGGCCTCGATGGCTTGTGCGGCAGCCAGCCAGGTGGTGAATTCCTCGGGCGTTTCCAATGTGATGCGGCCCAGTGACAGGTCGCGGAAGTCGTTGAGCACCACCTCGGAGGCCTTCTGCATGTTCACGCGCCCCCCGCTCATCACGGCCCCACGTCGGCGGCCGATCTCTTCGAGCAGCTCCTCATCGTGCCGCGTCGGGATGGTGTCCACATCGGCCAGCTTGAAGCGCGCGGCCAGCCGGTCGGCATAAGGGCCCTTGAGGCTGTTGACCAGCTCCAGCGCCACTTCTTCTTCGTCATAGGCGTTGCGGCCCACGGCGCCGCTGGCGGCCAGGTGGTAACCGGATTTCTCCACGATGATCTTGGGCCACAGCATGCCGGGCGTGTCGAACAGGTAGACGTCGTCGGCCAGGTTGATGCGCTGCTCGATGCGCGTCACGCCGGCTTCGTCGCCCGTCTTGGCGGCCTTGCGACCGGCCAGCGTGTTCATCAGGGTGGACTTGCCCACGTTGGGCACGCCGCAGATCATCAGGCGCAGCGGCTTGGTCATGCCGCTGCGGTGAGGGGCCAGTTCGCGGCAGGCCTGCAGCAGCCGTTGGGCAGGGCGGGGCTCGGAGGCATCCAGGCCGATGGCCCTGGTGTCGGGCAGGGCGTTGTAGTAGGCCAGCCACGCCTCGGTGCGGGCGATGTCGGCCATGTCCTGCTTGTTGAGCACCTTCAGGCGGCGGCGGTGGCCGGTCATCTCGGCGAGCATGGGGTTGGCACTGGAGCCCGGCAGGCGGGCGTCCAGCAGCTCGATGACGACGTCGATGTCCTTGATGCGCTCGGCGATGGCCTTCTTGGTCACGTTCATGTGACCGGGAAACCATTGGATGGCCATGGGGCGTTCTCGTTTCTTGCTGGCGGGTATCGGGGGCCTGAGCGGCGTACCCCCGATTGTCAGGCCTGGCGAGGTGCAAACCGAGTGAGGCGTTTTGACAACCGGTTACCAAAACTGGTAGCGCTTGTCATGACATGGACCACAGAATAGGCGCCGAAGTGGCAGATGTTGCAGAAAGCGCAACCCAAATCACGGAGCACAGACATCGTGGACAGCCATCGGTGCAGGGTCTTGCTGGTCGAGGATGACTTCCGCAGCGCGGAGGTGGCCCAGGCCATTCTGGAATACCTCGGGTGCGACGTCACCGTGGCGCGTTCGGGCGTTGACGCCGTCGGGGCCGCGCGTCATGACACCTTCGATATGGCGCTGATGGACGTGGGCCTGCCCGTGATGAACGGGCTGGACGCCACCCGCCTGATCCGTGCCCATGAGCAGGCGCTGGGTTTACGTCCGCTCTACATCGTGGCGCTCACGGCGCTGACCATGCCCCATGAGCTCGATGAGTGCATGGCCTCCGGCATGAACGAGGTGATGACCAAGCCTTTCCTGGTGGAGCGCCTGCAGCAGGCGCTGCTCAATGCCTACCGGGTGGCGCGTTGGCCACGCCGTGCGGCGATGACGGCGATCAGCCCGCCGGTGATGAGCAGGCTGGGCAGGGAAGGTTCCGGCACGGCCGAGACCCACGTCGCCTGCTGACCCGACGCACCCAGCGTGTCGTCGATCCAGGTCTTGTAGGCGGCCACCTGTACATAGCCCGACTGTGACGGGCGGCCATCGTCGAAACTGATCAGGGCCGAGGCAATGCCCAGCAATGTGGCGCCGCTGGAATCCGTGATCTGGCCCAGGAACAAGGCGCTGCCGCTGTCGCCACCCTGTACGGTGCCGCCTTCGGTGATCAACCAGTTCACGGTGTTGGCGCCTGCATCGACGTCGTCTTGCACCGTGGCCGCCACTGCCGTGGTGGCAGCGTAGCCGTTCGGCTGCTGGTTCTGTGCGCTGGCGGCGGTCAATGGCCCCAGCGATGCGATATGGCTGTTCAGCACCACCGTGTCGTTGAGCAATGCATGCTCACCAGTGATGGCGGTGGCCAGTTGCACCAGTGCGATGTCGTTGGCGGGGAAGGTCTGGTTGCTGAACAGCTCGACGGCACTGATCACCGAACTGCCCTGCAAAGAGGTGAAGGTGCTGCCCGCTGACAATGCCTTGGCCACATGGGCCGCAGTGAGCACCCAGTTGTCGGCGATGAGCACGCCGCTGGTACCGCCAAGTTCGCCGACGACCACGAAACTGCTGGTGGGCGTACCGCCTGTGAGGGCCTGTGCCGGCAATGTGCTCAGGCCCAGCCCTGTGGCCAGTGCCAGACAGCGAGCGAACGAATGCCAGGACCTTGTCATGATGTAACCCCTGTTGGATGAATGTGAGTAGGCCGATTGTGCGCAGATGCTTGACGCATCACGACAATGTCCCTTTTTCTCAGGGGGTGGCCTGTGGCTGATCGTGGACGGCGCACACAATGGCGCCCCCCAAAAGAGAGTTTTTCAATGCCTCATCGAATCGAAGGCCGCCAGCGTTGGGCGGCGTTGGCCGTGTTGTGTCTGGGTGTGCTGATGATCGTACTGGACACGACCATCGTGAACGTGGCGCTGCCCTCCATCAAGGCGGATCTGGGTTTCACCGAAACATCGCTGGTGTGGGTGGTCAATGCCTACATGCTGACCTTTGGCGGCTTCCTGCTGCTGGGGGGGCGGCTGGGCGATCTGTTCGGTCACCGTCGCCTGTTCCTGGCGGGCATCACGCTGTTCACGCTGGCTTCGCTGGCGTGTGGCCTGGCGAACTCGCAGGGCCTGCTGATCGCGGCGCGCGCGGCTCAGGGCCTGGGTGGTGCGGTGGTGTCGGCCGTGTCGCTGTCGCTGATCATGAACCTGTTCACCGAACCGGCCGAGCGCGCCAAGGCCATGGGGGTGTACGGCTTCGTGTGCGCCGGTGGCGGCAGCATCGGCGTGCTGCTGGGCGGTGTGTTGACCAGTTCGTTCAGCTGGCACTGGATCTTCCTGGTCAACCTGCCGATCGGCGCGGTGGTGTATGGGCTGTGCGTGGCGCTGCTGCCGGGCGGCAAGGTGCAGGGCATGGGGGGGCGGCTGGACGTGGCCGGCGCCATCACCGTGACGAGCGCGCTGATGCTGGCGGTGTACGCCATCGTCAATGGCAATGATGTGGGCTGGGGCTCTGGCCAGTCGCTGGGCATGCTGGGCGCGGCCGCGGTGCTGATGGTGGCCTTCCTGGTGATCGAATCGCGCGTGGCCGAACCCCTGATGCCGCTGAGCCTGTTCCGGCTGCGCAACGTGGCCGTGTCCAACGTGGCAGGCGTGCTGTGGGCGGCGGCCATGTTCGCGTGGTTCTTCATCTCGGCGCTGTACATGCAGCGGGTGCTGAACTTCACGCCCATGCAGGTGGGGCTGGCCTTCCTGCCGGCCAACATCATCATGGCGGTGTTTTCGCTGGGGCTGTCGGCCAGGCTGGTGATGCGCTTCGGCATCCGCGTGCCGCTGGCGGGCGGCCTGCTGGTGGCCACGGTCGGGCTGGCGCTGTTCGCGCGAGCGCCGGTGGACGGCACGATGCTGGCGGATGTGGTGCCGGGCATGGTGCTGCTGGGCCTGGGCGCGGGCGTGGCCTTCAACCCCATGCTGCTAGCGGCCATGAGCGATGTCTCGCCCAGCGAATCGGGCCTGGCTTCGGGCGTGGTGAACACATCCTTCATGATGGGCGGCGCGGTCGGCTTGGCGGTGCTGGCCAGCCTGGCCGATGCACGCACGCACGCGCTCACGGCCGCAGGTGCCTCATTGCCAGAAGCGCTCAATGGCGGCTACCAGCTGGCCTTCGTGGTTGGCGCGGCGTTTGCGCTGGTGGCCGGCTTACTGGGCGCGGCGCTGCTGCGCCCGGGGGCACAGGCCGGGGCAGGGGCGGGGCCGGTGGCGATGCATTGATGGCGCCAGGCGCCTGCGCGAAGGCGCGTGATGCGGTGTAATGCGCGCAGCCCTTTCCAAATGCATCACGTGCATCCAATGCACTGAGCCCCATCCCCCAAAGTCCGAATCGGACACCACGGAGTTCTCCATGACCCTCTCGATGTACACCGCCAGCGTGGTACCTGCCACGCGCACGCTCAAGGCCCTGTCCAGCATTCTGGCCAAGGCGCAGGCCCATTGCCAGGCCCGCCAGATCGATGAGCAGGCGTTCCTGAGCGCGCGCCTTTTCCCAGACATGTTCCCGATGGTGCGGCAGGTTCAGATCGCCACCGACATGATCAAGGGTGGCGTGTCGAGGCTGGCCGGGGTGGAGATCCCTCGTTATGAAGACACGGAGACCAGCTTTGTCGAACTGCAGGCCCGCGTGACGCGCACCATCGATTACCTGGCCACCTTCAAGCCCGGCGACTTCGATGGCAGTGATGAGCGCACCATCCAGATCGTGCGCTCATCCGGCACGGTGGAATACGTCGGTCTGGCCTACCTCACCGAGCAGGTTCTGCCCAACTTCTACTTCCACACGACCACGGCCTACAACCTGCTGCGCCATGGCGGGGTCGAGATCGGCAAGAAAGACTTCCTGGCCAATCACTGAAGACATTGGAGACACGCTGATGAAAGCCATCTGGAACGGCACCGTCGTGGCCGAGAGTGACGACACCGTGGTGGTCGAAGGCAACCACTATTTCCCGGCCAGCGCACTCAAGCAGGAGTACGTGTTGAGCAGCAACCACCGCACCTCCTGCCCCTGGAAGGGCCAGGCGCGCTACTACACCCTGTTCGTCGATGGCGATGCCAATCCGGATTCGGTCTGGTACTACCCGGAGCCCAGCGAGGCCGCGGCCGAGATCAAGGACCGCGTGGCTTTCTGGAAGGGCGTGAAGATCGAGGATTGATCTCCGGCCCACGCGTCGCAGAGGCCAGATCAGTCAGCCACCACCTGCGACACGGCCTTCTGCCATTGCTGCATCAGCGCCTCGGCCTGTGTGCGCGGCATGGTGGGCATGAAGCGGCGCTCCACGCGCCATTTGGCGGCCAGTTCGTCCAGCCCGGCGTAGACGCCGGTGGCCAGGCCCGCCAGGTAGGCGGCGCCCAGTGCGGTGGTTTCCGTCACCTGCGGGCGCGCCACCGGGATCCCCAGCAGATCGGCCTGGAATTGCATCAGCAGGTCATTGCGGCAGGCGCCGCCATCCACGCGAAGCTCGGACACCTCGGTGCCGCCACCGGCGCGGATGTCGGCGGCCATGGCCTGAAGCAGGGCCGCGCTCTGGAAGGCGATGCTCTCCAGCGCGGCGCGTGCGATGTGGGCCACGGTGGTGCCGCGGCTCAGGCCCAGGATGGCGCCCTTGGCGTGCGGCTTCCAATAGGGCGCACCCAGCCCGGTGAAGGCCGGCACGAAGACCACGCCGCCCGCATCGGGCACGTTCAGGGCCAGTTGCTCCACCTGGTGGCTGCCCTCGATGGCCTGCAGGCCATCGCGCAGCCACTGCACCACCGCGCCGCCGATGAAGACGCTGCCTTCCTGTGCGTAGGCGGGTTGTGCATCGGGTGTGGCGGCCATGGTGCTGATCAAGCCATTGTGCGAATCGAAGCGTCGCCCGCCCGTGTGCGTGAGCAGGAAGCAGCCGGTGCCATAGGTGTTCTTGGCCAGGCCCGGCGTGAAGCAGGCCTGGCCGAACAGGGCGCTCTGCTGGTCGCCCGCCATCGCGGCAACAGGCACGCGCGTGCCACCGAAGATGCTGTCGGCCGTGTGCGCGAACACGTGGGATGAGGGGCGCACTTCAGGCAGCAGCGAGCGGGGGATGTCGAACAGGGCCAGGAGCTCGTCGTCCCACGCCTGCGTGGCGATGTTGAACAGCATGGTGCGCGAGGCGTTGCTCACGTCGGTCGCGTGCACCGCGCCCTGCACGGCCGTGCCGCCGGTGAGCTGCCACAGCAGCCAGCTGTCGATGGTGCCGAAGGCCAGCTTGCCTTGGCTGGCCAGGTCACGCGCGCCGGGCACGTTGGCCAGGATCCAGGCCAGCTTGGTGGCCGAGAAGTAGGCATCGACCACCAGGCCGGTGCGCTCGCGGATCAGCGCCTCGTGGCCTTGTTCGCGCAGTTGCTGGCACAGGGCCTCGCCGCGCCGGTCCTGCCAGACGATGGCGTGGCCCAAGGGCTCGCCGGTGTCGCGGCGCCAGACCATGGTGGTTTCGCGCTGGTTGGTGATGCCGATGGCGTGCACCTGGGCCGCGTTGATGCCGGCCTTGGCCAGTGCTTCGTGTGCCGTGGCCAGTTGTGATCGCCAGATTTCCTGCGCGTCATGTTCCACCCAGCCAGGCCGGGGGAAGTGCTGGGTGAACTCCTGCTGGGCGATGGCCAGCATCTCGCCGGCCTCGTTGAACACGATGCTGCGCGAGCTGGAGGTGCCTTGGTCGAGGGCGAGGATGTGGGCCATGGTGGGGTGATCCTGTGTCCGTGGAGTCCGTGAAAAGGGCCGGCGCGGGCGGTCAGGGCGCGATCACGCAATCGATGCCGGCCTCGGCCAGCAGGGCAGGGAAGGGCTCGGGCGGCGGTGCGTCGGTGTAGAGCCGGTCGATCTGTTCCAGACGCGCCAGCTCGACCATGGCCGGGCGGTTGAACTTGCCGTGGTCGGCGGCCAGCCACACCTCGCGGCTGTGCTCGATCAGGGCCTGGGCCACCTTCACCTCGCGCAGATCGTAATCACGCAGGGTGCCGTCGGCCTCGATGCCCGAGATGCCGATCAGGCCGATGTCGACGCGGAACTGGCGGATGAAATCCACGGCCGTCTCACCCACGATGCCCCGATCTACGGGCCGCATCACCCCGCCCGCCACGATCACCTCGCACGAGGGGTTGCCTGCCAGGATGCCGGCCACATTGAGGTTGTTGGTGATCACACGCAAGCCCTGATGGCCCAGCAGCTCACGGGCGATGGCCTCGGTGGTGGTGCCCAGGTTGATCAGCAGCGAACAGTGGTGGGGGATGGCCTGCGCGATGGCGCGGGCGATGCGCTGCTTGCCCTGGGCGTTGAGCTCCTGCCGCTGCTGGTAGGCCAGGTTCTCGGTGGTGGAGGTGGGCAGGCGCACGCCCCCGTGGTAGCGCGCCAGCAGGCCTGCCTGGGCCAGCAGTTGCACGTCGCGCCGGATGGTCTGCAGCGTGACGCCCAGGGTGTCGGCCAGGTGCTCGATGCTGACCACGTCCTGGGCGCGGACCTGTTCGAGCAGGCGTGTCTGGCGCGGATTGAGGTTCATGAGGCGATCATAAGCGAATCATTTCACACAAAAAAGAATTTAAACGAACTATAATGATGAAAATCGAATGAAACCGAACTGACTCGAGTGCTGTGTGAGGAAGGCCCTTGCCGGCGCCGGTCTGTTGGAGCACACCATGGACAGCAATGCCTTGCCTGCCGAACCCTTGCCTGCAGAGATGCAGGCGGCCCTGAGCCCCGCCATGCCGGAGGCCTGCGATGTGCTGGTGGTGGGGGGCGGCATCAATGGCGCCGGCATCGCGCGCGACCTGGCCGGGCGGGGCCTGAAGGTGCTGCTGGTGGAGCAGCACGACCTGGCGGCGCACACGTCGTCGTCATCGACCAAGCTGATCCATGGCGGCTTGCGCTATCTGGAGCACCATGAGTTCTCGCTGGTGCGCAAGGCTCTGCAGGAGCGCGAGGTGCTGCTGCGCAGCGCGCCCCACATCATCAAGCCGATGCGCTTCGTGATGCCGCACGATCCGCACATGCGGCCAGCCTGGCTGATCCGCCTGGGCCTGTTCCTGTACGACCACCTGGCTAGGCGCGAGGTACTGCCCGGCTCGCGCGGCGTGGCTTTGCGCGGACACCGGTTGGGTGCGCCGCTGCAGGCGCGTTTCAAGCGCGGTTTTGTCTATTCCGATGGCTGGGTGGACGATGCGCGCCTGGTGGTGCTCAACGCGATGGATGCGCGCGAGCGCGGCGCGACCGTGCTGACGCGCACCCGCTGCGTGCGGGCCACACGGGGCGAGCAAGGCTGGACGGTACGCCTGCAGCGCGATGCGCTTGGCCCGCAGGGGCAGGCTACCTTGCACACGGTGAAGGCACGCATGCTGGTCAATGCGGCGGGGCCTTGGGCGCATGCCTTTCTGCGCGAAGTGGCCAACGCACCGGGCGGTGAGGCCCTGACGCAGCACAGCCTGAGGCTGGTCAAGGGCAGCCACATCGTGGTGCCCCGACTGTTCGAGCATGAGCACGCCTACATCTTCCAGGCCAAGGACGGGCGCATCATCTTCGCGATCCCTTACGAGCAGAAGTTCACCCTGATCGGCACCACCGATGTGGAGATCCCTTCCATGCCCGACAAGGCCTCCATCACCGAGGAAGAGACGGCCTACCTGTGCGAACAGGCCAGCCTGTACTTCAAGGCGCCGCTCCGGCCCGACATGGTGCTGTGGAGCTACGCTGGCGTGCGTCCCTTGCTGGAAGACGCGCACGCGGATGCCTCGGCCGTGACGCGCGACTACCTGCTGGAAACGTGCACCCTGGGCGCCCCCTTGATGACCGTGTGGGGCGGCAAGATCACCACGTACCGCAAGCTGGCCGAAGAGGCTGCCGGGCAGATCACCACCTTGTTGGACGAGGCGGGCCGAGCCTGGACGGGCAAGGCGCGGTTGCCCGGTGGTGACCTGGATGCCTGGATCGGCCCGCCGATGCGGCCTGACCGCGACATGCTGGCCTTTGCGTCACGCTGGCGGCACAAGCACCCTTGGATCCCCTTGGCGGTGGCCGAGCGCTGGGCCAAGGCCTACGGCGCACGGGCCGAGCAGGTGCTCGGTGGGGCGACGTCCGTGGCAGGCTTGGGGCATGAGGTGGCACCCGGCCTGTACGAGTGCGAACTGCGCTACCTGATGCGGCACGAATGGGCACGCTCTGCGGACGATGTGCTGTGGCGGCGCAGCAAGCTGGGGCTTCACCTCACGGCTGAGCAGTGCCAGCGCGTCAGAGACTGGATGGACGCTGCCCTGCAGGGCACGACAGCGCCTGAGGCCGCCAGGGCCGGTGACGCGCAAATGGTGGCAGAGGCCACCTGATCAGCGGCGCGCTCAGGCGGCCAGAGGCACCACCGTCGTGATGGGCTGAGGCGCCGGCTCAGCATCGAGCGTCTTGTCCAGCCACGCGGTGATCACCCGTGAATCGGTGATGGTGCGCACAGCCTGGTACGCCTCTTCGGCCTCGGGGAAGCGTCGGCGCAGGAAGTTCAGCCACTGCTTGAGCCGGCCGGCACGATGACGGGGCTCGATGTTGGCTTCGATCAGCCCCCAGAAGGTGTGCAGCAGCGGCTGCAACGCTGGCCAGCCGGGCAAGGGCGCATCGGCGTCGCCTTGCACTGCGAAGCGGATGGCGAGCGCCAGGCCAGGATCGGTCACGATGCCGCGCCCCAGCATCAAATCGGTGCAGCCTGACACCTCGCGGCAGCGCAGGGCGTCAGCCACCGTCCAGATCTCGCCATTGGCCACCAGGGGGATGTTCACTGCGGCGCGGATGTCGGCGATGCGCTCCCAGTAGGCCGGCGGCCGGTAGCCGTGGGCCTTGGTGCGCGCATGCACCACCAGTTCGCCCGCGCCGCCCGAAACGATGGCCTGGGCGCACTCGATGGCGCGGCTGTCATCGTCGAAACCCAGGCGCATCTTGGCGGACACGGGCATGTCGGCGGGAACGGCCCGGCGCACGGCGGCCACCACGCGTTCCATCAGCTCGGGTTCCTTCAACAGGGCTGCGCCACCGCCATGGCGGTTGACCACCTTGGCCGGGCAGCCGAAGTTGATGTCGATGCCCGCCGGGCCCATGCCGGCCAGCCGCGCAGCGTTGTCGGCCATGCAGGCCGGGTCGGAGCCCAGCAACTGCGCGCGGACGGGCACACCGGCCGGCGTGCGGCCGCCATGCATGAGTTCGGGCACGATGCGGCGGAAGGCACGCTCGGGCAGCAGCGTGTCTGTTACGCGGATGAACTCGGAAACGCAGCGGTCGATGCCGCCAACGCGGGTGAGGATGTCGCGCAGGGCGAAGTCCAGCAGACCCTCCATCGGCGCGAGCAGGATGTTCATGGTGAAGGTGTGCCGTGCACGGCAGGCACGGCGAGGCGGGAAAGGCGCTAGTGTACGGAGATGGCGCGCCATCTGTGCGCCCCTTTTTCAGGAGAGCGACCCATGCCGAGTAAGAAAACCGCTGTTGCCAAGGTGGGGGCCAAGGACGACAAGAAAAGTGACAAGAAGGGCGACAAGAACGAGACACACCTGGGCCGCAAGGAGTACGAGGAGCAACTGGCCCCGCTGCACCTGGCGCTCGACCGTGTCGCCCGCTGGGTGCAGCACCACGGCAAGCGCCTGGTGGTGCTCGTCGAAGGGCGGGACACGGCGGGCAAGGGCGGGGTGATCAGCGCGATCAGCCACCCGCTGAACCCGCGCCAGTGCCAGGTGGTGGCGCTGTCCAAGCCCAGCGAGGACGAGCGCACGCAGTGGTATTTCCAGCGCTATGTGTCTCATCTGCCGGCGGGCGGCCACATCGCCCTGTTCGACCGCAGCTGGTACAACCGCGCCGGTGTCGAGCGCGTGATGGGTTTTTGCAGCGACACCGATGTGAAACGCTTCCTGGCCCAGGTGCCGCTGTTCGAAAAACTGCTGGTGGACGACGGCATCCTGCTTTTCAAGTACTGGCTGACGGTGGACCAGGCTGAGCAGGAGCAGCGCTTCGCCGAGCGGCGCGACGACCCGCTCAAGCGCTGGAAGCTGTCGCCCATCGACCTGCAGGCCCGCGAGAAGTACGAGGACTACGGCAAGGCCCGCGACGCGATGCTGCGCGCCACGCACACCGAGCATGCGCCGTGGACGCTGGTGGATTTCAATGACCAGCGCCGCGGCCGCCTTACGCTGATCCGGCATCTGCTGGATCAACTGCCTGATTGCGATGTGCCGGAGCAAGCCGTGGAATTTCCGCCGCTCAGCGGCAAGCCGCGCAAGGAAGTGTTCCGCGGCCCGCTGCGGCCCATTCCCGGCGTGGCTTGACGCTTGGATTTGACAGCGCCACCGCGCCACGTCCGGGGGGCGGTCTGTCAAGGCCTGGGCAGGGGTGAACTTTCGCAAAGTTACCGATCTGGGCGCTTCATTGCGGGTGGCGTTTGCCGATAAGAAGTGACGCACCCGCGTGATTCATTTTCTGTCCGAAATCGCCACGTTGACACATGACGACGACCGCCCCCGAGCTCACTCGCACGGCCGCCATCCAGGCTGAACTCGACCAGGCCCGCCGCACCGGCCCCCTCCAGCACATCGTTATCCCGCCGTGCCCCGAGCTGCTGGCCCGCTTGCGGGCGGCCATGGCCTATGCCGAGCCTGACCTGAACGAGATCGCCCGCATCGCCGCGAGCGACGTGGCCATGTCCGCCACGCTGATCCGCAGCTCCAACGGCCCGCTGTTTGCCGCGGGTCAGCCCGTGCAGACCGTGGGCCAGGCCATGAACCGCCTGGGCCTGGAGCACACGGCCTCCGTGATGGCCGGTTTTTTGATGCAGCGCGCCATCCGCGTCAACCATGCCTTGCTGGCCCGCTTCTGGGAGCGCTCGACCAAACGCGCGCTGGCCATGGCCTTCATCGCCAAGAAGCTGCCGGGCTCGTCGCCCGATCTGGCGCACACCTTTGGCCTGTTCGCGCATGTGGGCATGCCCGTGATGATGCAGAGCGTGAGGGGCTATGCCGGCACCATGATCGAGGCCCGCGCCCGCATCGATCGCTCGCCCATCGCCACCGAGAACGCCAACCACCGCACCGACCACGCGGTGGTGGGGGCCCTGGTGGCCCGCGTGTGGCGCCTGGCGCCCAGCGTGGTGGCGGCGATCCGCCTGCACCATGATCTGGAGGTGCTGGGCGGCAGCGGTGCCGAACCCGAGGTGCACACCCTGGTGGCTGCCGGGCTGGTGGCCGAGCACCTGATGCGCCGCCATGAAGCCGAAGAGCCCGACGCCGACTGGCTCAGTCACGGCCAGGCCGCGCTGGACTGGCTGGACGTGAGCGTGGACGACATGCTCTTCTGGGAAGAAGAGTTGCGCGAGACCCTGGATTCGGCCTGAGCGCTGTTGCCAATTCGGCGCTCACAGTGTGGCGGCCAGGGCCTTCAAGGCCTGCTGGGTGGCCTCATCCGCCGGGAAGAAGGTCTCCAGCGCCAGTTCCGACAAGGTGATGTCCACCGGTGTGCCGAACACGGTCGTGGTGCTGATGAAGCTGAGCACGCCGAAAGGTGTGCGCAGGCGCAAGGGCACGGCCACACCGCCCAGGTCATCATCGGGTGAGTGCGCTGCCGTGCCTTCCTGCGCGGGCACGGGGTAGTCACGCAGCTCATCCAGCAGCGCCGAGAGAACAGCGTCGCCACTGGCCTCGATCTGCTGGTGCAGGCGCGCCAGCAGATGGGCTCGCCAATCCGCCCCGTTCACGATGTTGGGCGCAAGGCCCTTGGGGTGCAGGCTGGCGCGCAGCACATTGACCTGGCCTTGCAGCAGGGATGGATCGACGCTGCTCATCAGGACCTGGGCGATGGGGTTGGCCTGCAGCAGATTCCAGTGGCTGTCGACCGCGATGGCGGGGTAGGGCATGTGTCCCTGCAGGATCAGCGAGACCGCGCGCTGGGCGGATGCCATGCTCGGGTCGGCCAGGGTGCGTTCGGCATAGGCTGGGGCATGCCCTGCGGCCATCAGCATGGTGTTGCGCTCGCGCAGGGGGATGTCCAGCCGCTCGGCCAGGCGCAGCAGCATGTCGCGGCTGGGCGTGGCGCGGCCGGTTTCGATGAAGCTCAGGTGGCGGGCGGACACCTCGGTGTCCAGCGCCAGATCCAGCTGGCTCAAGCGCCGGCGCTGGCGCCAGTCACGCAGCAGTGTGCCCACGGGCGGGGTCTGGGGCGAAGGCGCGGCGGCGGTGATGGGCAGGCGGTTCATGGATCGCAGGATAGCGGGATGCCTGCCGCACGGCCATGACCTCCGAGGTAATCGACGCGCTGCACAGGGCTCGACACCATGGGCTCCGTTGTCACTTGTTTCATAACCCAACCGGAGAAAGCCATGTCTGCCATGTCCATGCCCCGTCTGTTCCGTGTGTCCCTGCTGCTCGACGCCGCCATCAGTGGCGCCACCGGCCTGCTGATGGCCGCCGGCCACGCCTTGCTCGCCCCCTTGCTGGGCCTGCCGCCCACCTTGCTGCTGGTGGCAGGGCTGGTTCTGCTGCCTTATGCCCTGGGGCTGCTGTGGCTCTCGCGCCGCGAGCGCATCAGTTCGGCGGCTGGCTGGGCGGTGGTGCTGATCAATGCCGTCTGGGCGATCGACAGCGTGGCCCTGTTGGCCTTGGGCTGGGTGCAGCCGACCACGCTGGGCCTGGCCTTCGTGCTGTTCCAGGCCGCGGTGGTGGCCGTGTTCGCCGAAGTGCAATGGTGGGCGCTGCGCCGGGGCCGCGCGGCCCAGCGTGCGGCGCTGGCCTGAGCTCAGGCGCGCAGCGTGTCGTGCAGCGCCACCATCTCCTGCGTGAGCTTGTGGCGCGCGTCCAGGTGGATCATGGGGCGCGCCAACTGGTGCGACTCCTTGATCTTGACGGAGGCGCTGAGGTAGGGCTGCAGCACCGGCAGCCCTTCGTCCACCAGCTCGCGCACCAGCTGCTGCGGCAGGTTGGCGCGTGGCTGGAACTGGTTGACCACGATGCCGCTGACCTTCAGGTCCGCGTTGTGATCGGCCTGGATCTCCTGCACGTTGTCCAGCAGGCTGTAGAGCGCGCGGCGCGAGAAATCGTCGCAGTCGAACGGAATCAGGCAGCCCTTGGCCGCGATCAAGGCGGAGCGCGTGTAGAAGTTCAGCGCGGGCGGCGTGTCGATGTAGACGCGGTCGTAGTCGTCGGCCAGTTCATCCAGTGCCTCGCGCAGCTTGTAGATCTTGTGGCGCGATTCCAGCTTGGTCTGCAGCTCGTCGAGCTCAGGGCTGGAAGGCATCAGGTCCAGGTTGTCCCAGGGCGTGGCCACGATGAACTCGGGCGTGTCCTTGGGGCGGGCGGTGAACTTGAGCGTCTGGTCGAAAAAGTCGGCCGCGCCCAGCGTGCCCTCCGGCAGATCGTCACCCAGCAGGTAGTGGGTGGTGTTGCCCTGCGGGTCCAGGTCAACCACCAGGGTGCGCAGTCCCTGCTGGGCGCTGATGGCCGCCAGGTTGCAGGTGATGGTCGACTTGCCGACCCCACCCTTCTGGTTGAACACGACATACCGCATGGCTGCACCCTCGTCCGCTGTCAATCGTGCAGCTATTGTGCACTGCAACAAGGGTGCTTTTTCAGCTCAGCGGTTGGCGGCGTCCGGCAGCTCGATCTTGACCTCCAGCACTTCGAGGTCGTCCTGGCGTTCCAGGTGCACTTTGATGTCGTCCGGGTTGATCGACACGTACTTGGAGATCACGGCCACCAGCTCGCGCTGCAGGTCGGGCAGGTAGTTGGGGCTGCTGGAGCGGCCGTTGCGCTCGTGGGCCAGGATCAGCTGCAGCCGTTCCTTGGCCACGCTGGCCGTCTGCTTCTTTTCGCCGAGGAAGAAGTTGAGGAATCCCATGGCCTTACTTGCCTCCGAACAGGCGCTTGAAGAAGCCGGGCTTTTCGGCCTCGACGAAGCGCAGGGGCTTGTCTTCACCCAGGAATCGGGCGATCACGTCCTTGTAGGCTTCGGACACGTCCGAATCCTTCATGTGGATGGCCGGCACGCCCTGGTTCGAGGCGCTCAGCACGGTCTCGGATTCGGGGATCACGCCGATCAGCTTGATGCGCAGGATCTCGTGGATGTCTTCCAGCGACAGCATCTGCCCGCCCTCGACCCGGTTGGGGTTGTAGCGGGTGATCAGCAGGTGCTCCTTGATGGGTTCGAGCTTGTCGATGGCGCGCTTGGTCTTGCTGTTGAGCATGCCCAGGATGCGGTCCGAGTCGCGCACGGAGGACACCTCGGGGTTGGTCACCACCAGGGCTTCGTCGGCGAAGTGCATGGCCATCAGCGCGCCCGTCTCGATGCCGGCGGGCGAGTCGCACACGATGTACTCGAAGCCCATCTCGGCCAGGTCCTTGAGCACTTTCTCGACGCCGTCCTGCGTGAGGGCATCCTTGTCGCGTGTCTGCGAGGCGGCCAGTACGAACAGGTTGTCGCACTGCTTGTCCTTGATCAGGGCCTGGTTGAGGTTGGCCTCACCGTGGATCACGTTGATCAGGTCGTAGACCACGCGGCGTTCGCAGCCCATGATCAGGTCGAGGTTGCGCAGGCCGACGTCGAAGTCGATCACGGCGGTCTTGTGGCCGCGCAGAGCGAGGCCGGAGGCGAAGCTGGCGCTGGTGGTCGTCTTGCCGACGCCACCTTTGCCGGAGGTCACCACGATGATCTTGGCCATGGAAGGCGGTCCTTTCGAGTTGGGTTCGGTCAATGCTTGGGAAATCAGGATTTGCTCAGCGCCTCGTACACCAGGCGATCGCCCTCCAGCCGGATCTGCGCCGGCTTGCCGACCACGTCGGGTGGCAGGGGGTTGTCGGTGGTGCGGTAGGTACCGGCAATCGAAATCAGTTCGGGCTCCATGCTGGCCGCGAAGATGCGGGCCTCGGTGTTGCCCTTGGCACCGGCGATCGCCTTGCCACGCAGCGGGGCGTACACGTGGATGTGGCCGTCGGCGATGACCTCGGCGCCGTTGTTCACGGCGGCCAGCACGATCAGGTCGCCGCCCTTGGCGTAGACCTGCTGGCCGGAGCGCAGCGGCTTGTCGATCACCAGCGTGGGCACGGCGGTGGGCACCTGCACGGGCACCTCGACCGGCACTTCGCGGATCACCTCGCGCACCACCTCTTGCACCACGGTCTCGACGCGGGCGGGGGCGGACTGGCCGTCAGGGGCTTCGCCCAGGCCGGCCTTGAGCGCCGCGGCCATCTGGCCGGGGTTGCCGCCGCGCACGGCCACCGGCGTGAGCTGGAACTTGGTCAACAGCTCGATCAGGCCGGGGAAGTTGGGCAGCGAGTCCAGGCTGGCCAGGTGCGTCAGGTCGATCACGACCGGGTCACGGCTGAAGAAATCCGGGGTCTCGCCGAAACGCTCCTCCATGGCTTGCGCCAGGGTCTGCAGGCTCATGGTCTTGAGCACGAAGGACATCAAGGTGAGCGAGGCACTCTTGAAGTCGAACGGCGAGGATGCGTTCCCGGTGGAGGCTGACATGGACGACGGTCGCTGAGAAAGCGCCGATTTTAAGTCAGCGAACGGGGTGTTCCCGGGCGGGGCGGCGAGGGAGTTCCCCTTGAGGGGCATCGCACGGGCGGGGCAGGGCTTGGAAGGCTGTGGTGCGCGGGCGTCCGGATGCCGCCCGCGCCTGTTTTTCGGTGTTTTCTGGCCGTGCTCAGGCGGCTTGCGCTACCGGTGTGGTCAGGCTGCCGATCACCATCGCGATGACCTCGGGTGCGCGCAGGATGCGGCGGTGGCCCACGCCTTCCACGCTCACCAGTTGCGACAATGACCATGCCTCATGGAGCGCCAGCGATTCGGTGAAGGGCACCTCCTTGTCCAGCGGATCGTGCAGGATCAGCGCGGGGTGGCGCAGGCCGCCTTGCAGCGCGGGCAGGTCCATCTCCGCCATCGGGAAGCCCAGCTGCGCCTCAAGCCCTGCGCGGAAGGCGGCGATCTCATCGCGCGGCAGGCCGTGCGCCAGCGCGAAGCCCGTGGCCACGCGCTTGAGCGAGGCCGGCCCCGCGATGTGCACGCTGGCATCGACCTGCAGGCCGTGGGCGAAGGCGTACAGCGATGCGGCCGAGCCCGCCGAATGGCCGATCACGGCATGGATGGGGCCGAGCGCCTGGGCCACCGCCAGCAAGCCCTGGCCCCACAGGCGCACATCGGCGATGTCGCCGGTGGACTGTCCGTGTGCCAGGTTGTCGATGGCTGTGACCTGAAGGCCCGCGCGCAGCAGTGGGTGCACCCAGGCATGCCAGTGGCTGGCACGGCTTTCCCAGCCGTGCACGAGCAGCACGCGTGGGCCGTGGCGGCCCCAGGACCACGTGGCCAAGGTGTGGGGTTGGTCCTGGCCCCTCACCGTATGTCGCACGGTGATGTCACGGCGTTCGGCCGTGTCCAGCAGCAAGGTCTCCGCTTCGGTGAGCGGCTTGGCCGGGCCGGGGTAACCAAAGGCTCGCACGATGGCCTGGGTGCTGGGGCGTTGCAGGGTATCGGTGGTGGACATGGTCGGCTCCTTGCGATGGAGGGAAACGAAGCGTGCGGTGTGGGTCAGGCCAGTGATTCGAGGATCGTGGCGACACCCTGGCCGCCGCCGATGCACTGGGTGGACAAGGCATAGCGCCCCTTGGTGCGCGCCAACAGGGCTGCGGCCTTGCCGGTGATGCGTGCGCCGGTGGCACCCAGGGGGTGTCCCAAGGCCAGCGCGCCGCCATCCACATTGACCTTGTCGATGTCCAGGCCCAGTTCGCGGATGCAGGCCAGTGCCTGCGAGCCGAAGGCCTCGTTGATCTCGACGATGTCCAGGTCAGCCGCGGTGAGGCCGGCACGGGCCAGGGCCTTGCGCGTGGCGGGCACCGGGCCGATGCCCATCACGGCCGGATCGCAGCCGATGCTGGCGAAGGTGCGGATGCGCGCCAGCGGCACCAGGCCATGGCGCGCGGCGAAGTCCTCGTGCACCACCAGCACGGCGGCGGCGCCATCCGTCAGTGGCGAGGAGGTGCCGGCGGTGACCACGCCATCAGGGCGGAAAGCGGGCTTGAGCTTGGCCAGCGCCTCCAGCGAGGTGCCGGGGCGGATGCAGCCGTCGGTGTCGATCACCTGGCCATCGGGCGTGGTGATGGGCACGATCTCGTCCTTGAGCAGGCCGTGCTCACGCGCAGCGGCAGCCTTCTGGTGCGAGACCAGGGCGAGCTGCTCCTGGTCGGCGCGGGACACGTCCCAGCGCTGCGCGACGTTCTCGGCGGTCTGGCCCATGGCCATGTACGCATCCGGGTAGTTGGCGATCAGCTCGGGGCTGGGATCGAAGGTCAGCCCGCCCTGGGGCACCATGGTCATCGACTCGACGCCGGCGCACAGGTAGGCATCGCCGATACCGGCTTCGATCTGCGCAGCCGCCACGTGGATGGCTGACATCGACGAGCCACAGAAGCGGTTGATCGTCATGCCGCCGACGTGCTCCGGCAGGCCAGCCAGGAAGCCGACGATGCGGGCCAGGTTGTTGCCCTGAGGGCCTTCAGGGTAGGCGCAGCCCAGGATCAGGTCTTCCAGCAGGGCGGGGTCCAGATCGACACGGTTCAGCAGGCCTTTGACGGTCTGCGCGGCCAGCGTGTCGGGGCGGGTTTGGGCCAGCGCGCCCTTGGTGGCGAAGTGGAAGGGCGAGCGGGCGTAGGCGGCGATCACGGCTTTCATGGTGCTTCCTTCTGTGTATCAACCTGTCGGTTGGTAGGTTGTGTGGTCAAAAAAATGGGTCATGCCCCGGCGGCCGGGTTCAGGATCCAGTGGGGGAGGGCGTGGCTGCGGACACATCCGCCAGGCCAAGTTGGGCGCGCATCGGGGCCAGCGCCGCATCGAAATCCTCGACGCGGCCTGTGATGCGGGCAGAGATCAGCGAGCCCTGGCACAGCGCGAACATCTGGCCGGCCACGCTGGCGGGGTCTTGCACGCGGCCCTGGCGGGTGAGCTGCACGGTGAGCCAGTCGACCTGCATCTGACGCAGGCGCGTCACGGCCTGGTGGATGTCGCTGTCGACCACGTCCCAGCCAGGGATGAAGGACGCGGCAGGGCACACGCGGCGGCCCGCGCCGATCACGTTGCGAAAGCCGTTGATGTAGAGGTGCAGGCCTTCTTCCGGCGTGCCTTCGAAGACCTTGAACCACTTCTCGTAGGCGGCCATGGCCTGCTCCAGCACAGCCACGCCCAGCGCCTCCTTGGAGGGGAAGTGGTGGTAGAGGCTGGCCTTGCGGATGCCCACGCGGTCGGCCAGATCCTGGAAGCTGAAGCCCAGGTAGGAGCGCGTCTGGATCAGCTCACGCGCCGCCTTGAGGATGGCGTGACGGGTGGAGCCCTGGACGGTCTCGACAGCGGTGGCCGATGCGGTGTTCATGGCTACCTACTGTAAGGTAGGTGAATGGAGCCGTCAAGCCTCGGTGTCTTCGAGCAATCAACCTAGGGGGATGGGAGACCGTATTCACAAATCCTCACAACATAAGTTTTTCGGACAAAAAGAATGTTCCGGCCTGGCTCCGTGGACGTCCCTTTTCTGCCTTCAAGCCACGCTGTTCAGGCGTTTTTCCGATTCTCTTTCCGCCCCACGGGGTTTTCTACAGGAGATCAGCATGCGTCCTTTCTATGCGTTTCGCCGGCAACTGCTGGTGGCAATGACCACCAGCCTGATGGCCATGTCGGCCTGGGCCGATGGCAGCATCACCTTCATCCATGGTGGTATTGGGCCGGTCACGAACCTGCCCAACGCCAACTTCACCATCGACCTCATCAACGGGGCGACCACGCAGACCTTCGTCAACAAGACGGGCCAGGTGATCCTGGATGTGCATTTCAGCTGGGCCGACAATCTGACGGTGCGTGGCTATGACGATCTGCCCGATCAGCAGACCTCGCTGTACTTCGGCAGCTACACCACGGCGCCCAAGACGCTGGACTTCTTCGACAAGCAGAACGGCGTGGGCATCGACAAGGACGAGAAGTTCGAGATCAGCATCAGCGGTTTCGGCGACATGACCAAGGTGGCGGTCAAGCTCACCTTCGCGGGTGGCAAGGGGGCCACGGTGATCAACCAGGCGCCGATGGTGCCGGAGCCTGAGTCAGCCGCGATGGGGCTGGCGGGTGTCATGCTGGTGCTGGGCCTGAGGCGGCGCAGCGCACGCCAGCACTGACGCGCCAATGGACGGCTGGCAGGCTCAGCGCTGCTTCTTGCCCCGGGCGGGCGGCATCGCGGGTCTGCCACCCTGCCGATTGGGTTTGTCGTTGCCGGTCCGCTGGCTGTCGCCGCGAGCGGTCTGTTCACGGGGGGGCAAGCCCGTGTGCTGCGTCAGGATGCGCCCAGCCGGCGGCGCCCCGCTCGATTTGGTTCGCCCTTGCGTCACCACCGAGGTCTTGGTGCCGGCCTGCGTGGAGTTCTTGCGGCGCGCGCTCTGGTAGCCGCCATCGCCCGTGGGCTGGTAGGTCGGGATCAGCTGGTGCTTGCCGTTGCCGATCAGGTCGGCGCGGCCCATGTCCTTCAGGGCCTCGCGCAGGAGTGGCCAGTTGTTCGGATCGTGGTAGCGCAGGAAGGCCTTGTGCAGGCGGCGGCGCCGCTCACCCTTGACGATGTCCACGCGCTCGGCCTTGCCCTCGATGCGGCTGATGCCCTTGAGCGGGTTCATCCCCGAGTGGTACATGGCCGTGGCGGTGGCCATGGGGCTGGGATAGAAGGTCTGCACCTGGTCGGCCTTGAAGCCGTTGCGCTTGAGCCAGATCGCCAGGTTCATCATGTCTTCATCGGTGGTGCCGGGGTGGGCCGCGATGAAGTAGGGGATCAGGTACTGTTTCTTGCCGGCCTCTTCACTGAACTGCTCGAACAACTGCTTGAAGCGGTCGTAGGCGCCCATGCCGGGCTTCATCATCTTGCTCAGCGGACCGGTCTCGGTGTGCTCGGGCGCGATCTTGAGATAGCCGCCCACGTGGTGCGTGACCAGCTCCTTGATGTACTCGGGCGATTTGACGGCCAGGTCGTAGCGCAGCCCCGAGCCGATCAGGATCTTCTTGACGCCGCGCAGTGCACGCGCGCGGCGGTACATCTTGATCAGCGGGCCGTGGTCGGTGTTGAGGTTGCCGCATACGTCGGGGTACACGCACGAGGGCTTGCGGCAGGCCGCCTCGATCTCGGGCGATTTGCAGCCGATGCGGTACATGTTGGCCGTGGGGCCGCCCAGGTCGGAGATGACGCCGGTGAAGCCCTTGACGCTGTCGCGGATGGCCTCGATCTCGCGGATCACGGAGTCTTCGCTGCGGCTCTGGATGATGCGGCCCTCGTGCTCGGTGATGGAGCAGAAGGTGCACCCGCCGAAGCAGCCGCGCATGATGTTCACGCTGAAGCGGATCATGTCCCACGCGGGGATCACGGCGTCGCCATAGCCGGGGTGAGGTGCGCGGGCGTAGGGCAGGTCGAACACCAGGTCCATCTCGGGCGTGGTGAGCGGGATGGGGGGCGGCGTGATCCACACGTCGCGGGCACCGGGGCCTTCCCCGTGCAGTTGGACCAGCGCGCGGGCGTTGCCGGGGTTGGTCTCCAGGTGCAGCACGCGGTTGGCGTGGGCGTAGAGCACCGGGTCGTCCTTGACCTGCTCGTAGGCTGGCAGGCGGATCACGGTGCGGTCACGCGGGGGCAGGGCGATGCGGCCGGTGCGTGCGGGCAGGGGCTTGTCGGCACCGGGCTGGCTCACGCTGGCGGTGCCGGCGTTGCGCACGATCTGGATGGGCTTGGCGCCGCCGGCCAGATCGGCCTGGGCATTGACGACCACAGGCGTGCCGGTCTTCACCGGGTCGAACTCGCCGGCTTCTTCCAGGGCGCAACTGCCGCCTTGCTCGGCCGCCTGCTGCCCCGTGGTCATGTAGGGGTTGATGTGCTGGTCGATGCGGCCAGGCTGGTCCACCTCGGTGGAATCGAGTTCGAACCAGCCTTGCGCTGTGCTGTCGTTGCGGCGGCGCACGAAGGCCGTGCCGCGCACATCGGTGATCGCCTCGATGGGTTCACGTGCGGCCAGGCGGTGCGCGATCTCGACGATGGCGCGCTCGGCGTTGCCGTACAGCAGGATGTCGGCCTTGGCGTCGAGCAGGATGGAGCGGCGCACCTTGTCCTGCCAGTAGTCGTAGTGGGCGATGCGGCGCAGCGAGGCCTCGATGCCGCCCATCACGATGGGCACATTGCTGTAGGCCTCGCGGCAGCGCTGGGCGTACACCATCGAGCAGCGGTCGGGGCGTGAGCCCCCTTGGCCGCCCGGCGTGTAGACGTCGTCGCTGCGGATCTTGCGATCAGCCGTGTAGCGGTTGATCATCGAATCCATGTTGCCGGCCGTCACGCCCCAGAACAGGTTGGGGCGGCCGAGCTTCTTGAACGGCTCGGCGCTCTGCCAGTCGGGCTGGGCGATGATGCCCACGCGAAAGCCCTGGTTCTCCAGCATGCGGCCGATCACGGCCATGCCGAAGCTGGGGTGGTCCACATAGGCATCGCCCGTGACGATGATCACGTCGCAGCTGTCCCAGCCCAGGGCGTCCATTTCGGCGCGCGTGGTGGGCAGGAACCTGGCCGTGCCGAAGCGCTTGGCCCAGAAGGGCTTGTAGGCGCTCAGAGGCTTGGCGGCCGGCATGGCGGGCACGCTCCGGCCGGCCTTGCCCTCGGCGGTGGGCACAACCAGAGGCATGGCGGCCTGGGCTGCCGGGGCTTGTGCCGAGGCTGTTGCCGCGGTATTGGCCAGGTTCTGGGCGGTGGCGGGGACGTTGGACACAGGGGCGGGCGCGGAAAAACTGCGGGGCGAGCCAGTCACGGGGGAAACTGAGGGCGGGATCGCCTGCGGGCGGGCAATCCGACATTGTGCCTGTTGGCACCATTTTTGTGTACCCGTGGGCTGGTGCCGTGGCGGGGGATTATTCCGCCGATCAGCGCGTGGCGTGGGAGCGAGGGCCCCTTTTAGAGGGGAGGGAAGGGGCCTGCCCTGCGCTAGCATCCCGGGCTTCTGATGCTCATTGAGCAGCCAACAGGGATTTGCGCACCACCATGGACACCGACGACCTCAAGGCCGCGCTGGCGCGGTCGCGCCGCCAGCCGATGCAATTCGCCGTGGTGCTGGGCAAGCGACCCGAGGACCATCGCCTGAGCCTGCACCCTACCCGCGCAGGCCGGGCGCTGGCCAAGGCCCTGCGCGAGGAAACCGGCATCAAGCTCGCCACCTGGGGCGTGACGGAGGTGGACGCCACCCGCCGCGACACCCTGGTGCTGGCGCTGGAAGAGCGCGCGCTGGCAGGCTTGGGCAAGAAGCTGCAGAACTGGCTCAAGCTGAACGGCGCACCGATCCGCAAGGTGGCGCTGAAGGTCGATGGGCAGGAGGTGGATGAGGGGGACGACGAGGATGCCAATCCTGCTACTACCACGCCACCGGCTGCCAAATCCGCGGCACCCGCCGCCGACACAAGCGCTGAACTGGCCAAGCTGGCGCAGGCCTTGAAGCAACTGACGCCCGAGATCAAGGCCGCCTTGCTGGCCCAGAAGGGCACGGCCAAGGATCTGGCCCAGCTGGTGAAAGCCTGTCAGCAGACGCTGGACGAAAAGGATCTGGCCCGGGCGCGCCTGGCTTTGCAGCAACTGGCAGCGCGCCTGCGGCAGGTGGAGGCCGTCGCCACCATCGAGCCCGACCTGGGCCACGCAGTGCTGCGCGTGCAGCATCTGGCCGCCGAGCTCAAGCGCACCCCCCAATGCAAGAGGCTGGCGGACCAGGGCGCGGCCGCCGTCAGCACCGTGCGGCAATTGCGCGTGGCCAAGCGCAAGAACGACAAGGCCGCGATCGCGGCACTGCAGGCTCAACTGGAAACCACACGCCAAAAGGCCCGCGAGGATCTGAAGACCTGCCTGCCCACGATCGCGAAGATCAAGTCCGGCGAGTTGCCCGCCGAGGAGGCCTGGGTGGGCATGGTGGCGTTGCTGGACTTGGAATCACCCGAGAACGGGGCTGTGTTCTGGTCTGGCGGCAAGGACAATGCGGTGGACCTCGCCACCGACCGCGGCGGGGTGTCGCTTGAATCCACCGCCGGCGGCTCGCTGATCGACGATTGGCTCAAGGACGTTCCCTGGGACGCCAAGCGCGGGGAAGGTCCACCCTTCCTGAAGGACCTGTGGGCCTTGGCCTCTGCCACCTATGCCTTGCAGGTGCGCGGTGAGATCACTGTGATCCAGACGCCGGAGAAAAAGGCGCTGGGTGGCGGAGACATGTGGAAGCGCGTGGAGCGGCAAATCCTGCTCAAAATGAAGCGCCAGAAGATGGTGCGCTTCGGTGCCAAGGTGGTGAAGGAAAAAGCCGCTGGCGATCAATGAACGGGCCTGCCCGGGAATCCAAGAACATGACTGCTGCTTACGATCTTTTTGTCCGCGAACTGAATTCCACGGGGCGCGAATACGGTGATGGTTTTTCCTTCATCGATCCGCTTGAGCTGACGCCGCAAGAGCGGGTGAACACCCGCGACGCGCTGCGCGCCTGCATCGATCGCCAGGAGGCGAGGGCGCCCAAGGCGCTGGCCTTGATCGACCCAGGCGAAGAGACGTTGACCTTGTTGAAAAGCCTGTTTCAGTCGGCCTCGCATGCGCCATCACCGAGTGAGTTCGACATCGCCGTGGCTGTCGCCCTGGCTTACTTGGCAGATGTGCCTGCAGCGCTGGACCTGCTGGAGCGCACGGTCATGGGTGATGGCGGGATGTGGATCACCGGGGCTGCCATGGAAGGCTTGATCATTGCCGATGAGCACAGCAATGCCAGTGCGCGGCTGGCTCGCCTTGTACGCACGAAGACGGACGAGGACGCCCTTCAGTTGTGTGCGGATGGTTTGCTTCAACGCCATGGATGGAACGTCGATGACGAGGAGACGCAGGACGAGGCACTTGCATTGCTCGACGACATGATGTCTGGCGATGCTGCCGCGCGTGATGCAGCCCTGCTGAAGGTGCTGAAGACGCCGGTGCGTCCATGGCCCTGGGTTTGAACACCCTCAAGCCTTGATCAACCGGCTGCCCATGCCGGTTCACGCGCCATGTGCGGCACACCAGGCAGATCCAGCTCATGCACCCGAGTGGGCGTGAAGCCCTGGCCCGGCTGGTGGTTCCAGCGCTCGACCGTGCACAGGCGCTCGCCCAGGTCGTTGGTGTGCAGCGAACGGATCAGGTTGAACGAGTTGCCCGCTTCGTAGCGCACCCGGCGTGACACCGCCGTGCCTGCGTTGACCACCCATACCGGCCCACGCCCGCTGTCGGGCGGTTCGGCCAGCACCGGCAGCATGTAGGGCAGGTGGATGTGACCACCCAGGATCAGGTCGGCGCCGGCTTCGCGCCAAGCCTGTACGGCACGCGGGCCGCCGCGCAGGCGGTCGGGCTCGTCCAACTCGCGCGAGACGGCCGCAGGCTGGTGCGTCACCACCACCTTGAGCTGCTCGGGCGGGCCCTGGCGCAGGCGGTCGGCCACGTGGGCGATCTGCGCGGGCGAGACCACGCCATGCTTGTGCCGCCAGGCCCGCGTGGTGTTCACGCAGATCACCAGCAGCTCGGGCGTGTCCAGGCTGGGTTCCAGCTGCGAGCCGAAGGTGTTGCGGAAGCGGCCCAGCGGCCACAGCGCGCGTGACAAGGGGTTCAGTGGCAGGTCGTGGTTGCCCGGCAGGATCAGCCGCTTGCAGGGCGGCAGGCGGTCCACGAACTCGCGCGCCCGGCGGAACTCGCCAGCGCGGGCGCGCTGGGTGATGTCGCCCGAGAGCACGACCACGTCCGGGCGCAGCAGGTGCAGACAGCGCAGGATGTCGTCGACCACCTCCGGCCGTTCTGCGCCGAAGTGCGGGTCTGAGAGATGGGCCACCAGGGGCATCGGCTGCAGCGGATCAGGTGCCGGTGGGTTGCCGCAGGCCTTGCTGCTCGAACGCCACCGGTGTGGGACACACCAGGTTCAGCGGGGTGCTGGCCACGGTGAAGCGCAGCGGCGGTGTGAGCCAGTTGATCTCACCATCGGTGGCCACCTTCACGCGGCGACGGCCCATGGGCAGCAGGGGGGTGACCACCATGTCCGTGATGGGGAAGTTGATGACCTCGTCGGCCTCGCCCAGACGGCCCATGATGCCGCGCACAGCCAGCCACAACATGCGCCAAGTGGGTTGCGGCTTCACGGCGATGGCGGCCAACTGGCCTTGCATCACGCGGGGAGCTTCGGGCATGCCCAACTGCTCCAGCTGCAGCTGGTTGTTGCCAACGAAGAGCGTAGGGGTCTTGAGCGTCTGCTGGCGCGTGCCCATGTGGCCCGCCCCAACCTGGATCTTCAGGCGCAGGTGCCGGTGGCGGTGCAGCAGGGTACGCAGCCCGGCCCACATGGCCACCATCCGGCTGCGGCCGTGGGCCTGCTTGGCGGCTTCGCGCTCTTCCAGCAGCTCGGGGTACAGGCCCAGGCTGGCGTTGACCAGGAAGACCTTGTCGTTGACCAGGCCCACCTGCACCGGATAGGCCTCACGCGACTCCAGCAGAAGCCGTATGGCCTCGACGGGTTCGGTGGGGATGTGGTGGGTGCGGCCAAAGTAGTTGAAGGTGCCTTGCGGCAGCACCGCGAAGGCGCAGGACTGCCCCAATGCGGCCTGCGCGACGGCGTTGATGGTGCCGTCGCCGCCGGCGGCTACGATCACGCCATGGTGCTCCACAGCCTGCCTGACCGCACGCTCGGCCACCTGGGCCAGATCCTGGCCAGGCTCGACCATCCGGAAGAACACGCTGCGGCCGGCACGGTGTACTTCGTGCTCGATCACATCCTTCACGGTCTGCGTGTCCTGGCTGCCGGAGGCCGCGTTCATCACGACGAACAGCGGTGCATAGCGGTGGATTTCAGTCGGTTGCATGGTGAAGTCAATCTCACCATGCAGGGGGTGCCCCAGGCCAGACGGCAATGCCGCATCCTGCTGTAGGACGCGGCTGACAGTCGGTGCTTGACCGCGTGCCCTCAGACGTCCTTGCCCTCGCGGATCACGTCGGCCAGCAGGCGGGCCTTGACCTTCTTGCCTTTGACCTTGACGGATGCGAGTTGGCGCAGGGCCTCCTGCGCGATGCCGCGCTCCACCGCCACGTAGGTGTGGAAGTCGGTCACGTTGATCTTGCCGATGCGCGAGCCTTCCAGCCCGGCCTCGCCGGTGAGGGCGCCCAGCACGTCACCCGGGCGGATCTTTTCCTTGCGGCCGCCCAGGATCTGGATGGTGACCATGGGCGGGCTCAGGGGCTCGCGGCTGGTGGATGTGAGGCTGTCCAGCGGCTGCCAGCTCACTTCGCGGCCCTGCAGCACCTCGATGCGGCCCACGCGGCCCATCTCGTCCATGCTGGCCAGGTTCAGGGCCAGGCCGTCCTGGCCGGCGCGGCCCGTGCGGCCGATGCGGTGGATGTGCACCTCGGCGTCGGGCGTCACGTCCACGTTGATCACGGCTTCGAGCTGGGCGATGTCCAGGCCTCGCGCGGCCACGTCGGTGGCCACCAGCACGGACAGGCTCTTGTTGGCGAACTGCAGCAGCACCTGGTCACGTTCGCGCTGCTCCAGCTCGCCGTGCAGGGCCTGGGCCTCGATGCCCTCGGCACTGAGCACGTCGACCAGATCGCGACACTGCTGGCGGGTGTTGCAGAAGGCGATGGTGTTGGCCGGACGGTGGTGGACCAGCAGGCGCGAGACGGTGTGCAGGCGCTCGGTGTCGGCCACCTCGTACCAGAGCTCGCGGATGGTGCTGGCCTCGTGCACGGCCTGCACCTTGACCTCTTTCGGGTTCTTCAGGAACTGCTGGCTGAGCTTGCCGATGCCCTCGGGGTACGTGGCCGAGAACAGCAGCGTCTGGCGCTCCTTGGGACACTGGCGGGCCACGGCGACGATGTCGTCGAAGAAGCCCATGTCGAGCATGCGGTCGGCTTCGTCCAGCACCAGGGTGTTCAGGCCGGACAGGTCCAGTGTGCCGCGCTCCAGGTGGTCCATCAGGCGGCCGGGTGTGCCGACGACGATGTGCGCGCCGTGCGCCAGGCTGGCGATCTGCGGGCGCATGGTGGCACCGCCGCACAGCGTCAGGATCTTGATGTTGTTCTCGGCACGGGCCAGGCGGCGGATCTCCTGGGCCACCTGGTCGGCCAGTTCGCGCGTGGGGCACATCACCAGGGCCTGCACGGCGAACCAGCGCTGGTTCAGACGGCTGAGCAGGGACAGCGCGAAGGCGGCGGTCTTGCCGCTGCCGGTCTTGGCCTGGGCGATCAGGTCGTGCCCGGCCAGGGCCAGCGGCAGGGCGGCGGCCTGGATGGGCGTCATGTGATGCAGCCCGAGGGCCTGCAGGTTCTCCAGCAGGGTGGCGGCCAGGGGCAGGGCGCTGAAGGGCGTCTGCGAGGTGGCGGGGGAGGCTGGCGAGGGGGCTCCAGCAGCCTTGGCAGGGGGCTGGACGGGGGGCGCGGCCGGGGTATTGCCCGGTTTGGAATCGGATTTCATGACCGGATTAGGCCTGAACTTTAAATATGAATGTAAACTGAACTTCGTTGGCGACATCGGATCACACTTCCGGTCAAAGCCACGATTGGTTTTCTACGACGGAGATTTCTTCTTGAAAAAATTTCTTCTTGCGGTGTCGCTGGCCCTGGTCGGACTGTCCACCACGGTGGTGTCCTTCGAGGTTGAGGCCAAGCGCCTTGGCAGTGGCCGCCCTGCCGGCATGCAGCGTCAAGCGCCTGATCGCGCCCCTGATGCCCCGCCGGCCAAGCCCGGCCAGCCCACCAACGCGAATGCCCCTGCGCAGAACGCGGCTCCGGCAGCGGCCGGCGCGGCTGCCAACGCGGGCAAGCGCTCCTGGATGGGCCCGATCGCCGGCCTCGCCGCCGGCCTGGGCATTGCCGCGCTGATGAGCCACCTGGGCTTGGGTGAAGCTTTCGGCAACTTCCTGATGATGGCGCTGCTGGCGCTGGTCGCGGTGATCGCCATCCGCTTCCTGATGAACCGTTTCCGCCAGAACAACGGCGGTGCCGCTGCCCGTGGCGCCGGCCCGCAGCTGGCGGGTGCCGGCGCACCCTGGCCGCCCCAGGGCAACCAGGCCCGTTCGGCTGACAACCTGAGCCCGATGCAGCGTGAGGCCCAGCAGGCGTTCTCGCCGGCGGCTCCCGTGGCTGCTTCGGCAGGCCCGGCGGTGTCGGCTGTGCCCGCAGGGTTCGACGCGGCTGGTTTCGAGCGCATCGCCAAGATGATCTTCATCCGCCTGCAGGCCGCCAACGACGAGGCCAATGTCGAGGATCTGCGCAAGTTCACGACGCCGGAGCTGTTCGCGTCGCTGCGTCTGGATCTGCAGGAGCGTGGTCAGTCTGCTCAGCAGACCGATGTGATGCAGCTGGATGCACAACTGGTGGACACGGCCCAGGAGAACGGGCAGTGGATCGCTTCGGTGCGTTTCAGCGGGTTGATCCGCGAGGCGGCGGATCAGAATGCCGAGCCGTTCACCGAGCTGTGGCATCTGGTTAAGCCGGTCGAGGGTGACCGCGAGTGGGCGATTGCCGGGATCACGCCGCTGGAAGGTTGATCTTTCCCGGTTGATTGGCGCCTGAATGGGGCGGGGGATCCTTCATGGATCTTCCCGCCCTTTCTCTTTTGGGTATTTGTTTAGGTTCTATGACTTCGGCCGTGTGGGCGCTTTGGCGGGAGAGCGCGGGGCGGGGGCTGAGCGGGTGCGTGGCGGGGCTTCATTCGGGTGGCCCTGCCTGCGGCAGGACTGCCCTGCGATGCTCGCGGCAAGGTGGGGCCGCAGAACTCGCTACGCGGCCCATGGCCGCTGCGCTCAAACAGCTGCGGCCAGTCAGATGACGAAGCGCGCTGCGCGCGCGCCACCTCACCACTGCGCTTCTCGGCACCCTCAAGGCGCCCCGCCACGCACCCGCTCAGCCCTTTTCCGCCCCGCTCGTGGTGTGCGGGGAGGGTTGTCGCGTTGCGGCAGCCTGCTGCCACTGTCAAACGGCCTTCGGCGTCGTGGTGGGGGTGAGTTGCCAAGCTGATTGCTCGGCGGTTCGCCCATTGAACTCGGCGTGCAGAGCACATGGCGCGGGACGTCACGTTCCCAGCTCCGCCTTCCGAGCTTTTTGGGTGAAGCCTGCCCCGAAAAGGGGCGTGCGCGAGGCTCAGAGCCTTGCGCGTGGAGCTGGCCTGTGTGGCGCCTCAACCTTTGAGCGCGGCGCTTGAACCGCTGAGTGCGGCGGCCGGAGCCATTTACTTCGGCCTTTGTCCCTTTGAGGGCGGAACGCAAGGCGCAAAGCTTGGCGCGTGAGGCATGAACACTCGGCGCGCCGAGTTCAGAGCTTTGCGCGTGGCGCCCAAAGTGTGGCGCGCCGCACTTGGTGGGCCGCGATAGTCATGGCGAGCGCCGACGCGATGGGCGCACGCGCCAGTGCAGGCCCCAACGCGCACGGATATCCAGTACAACTGGACTTCCGGGGCGCGCCATGACTCGACGCATGCCTCCAGCGGGGCGCAAAAAGGGATGTGGGGGTGGCTGGCCGAGCGCCTTGAGGGTGCCGAGAAGCGCAGTGGTGAGGTGGTGCGCGCGCAGCGCGCTTCGTTCAACTGACTGGCCGCAGCTGTTTGAGCGCAGCGGCCATGGGCCGCGTAGCGAGTTCTGTGGCCCCACCTCGCCGCTAGTATCGCAGGGCAGTCCTGCCGCAGGCGGGACCACCCGAATGAAGCCCGGCCAGCCACCCCCACATCCCGCGCCCCGCGCTGCCCCAAAAAATCGCCTCAACCGCCGCAGTGCAAACCACCCGCCCAGAAAGCAAGAGCCCTCAAGCCTCCTCGCCCAAAAAACCCCCACTCTGATGCGCCCACAGCCGCGCATACAGCCCACCTCGGGCCAACAGAGCAGCATGATCCCCTTCCTCCACGATCCGCCCCTGATCCAGCACGATCAAGCGGTCCATCGCCGCGATCGTCGACAGCCGGTGCGCGATCGCCACCACCGTCTTGCCCTCCATCAAGCGGTACAGACTCGCCTGGATCGCCGCCTCGACCTCGGAATCCAGCGCACTCGTCGCCTCGTCCAGCAACAGGATCGGCGCATCCTTGAGCATCACCCGCGCGATCGCGATCCGCTGCCGCTGCCCGCCCGACAGCTTCACCCCGCGCTCACCCACGTGCGCGTCATATGCCACGCGCCCCTTCGGATCGCTCAGCGTCTGGATGAAGTCATGCGCCTCGGCCCGCCGCGCCGCCACTTCCATGTGCTCATCGCTCGCATTGGGCCGCCCGTACAGGATGTTGTCCCGCACCGAGCGGTGCAGCAGTGAGGTGTCCTGCGTGACCATGCCGATCTGCGCGCGCAGGCTGTCCTGCGTGGCCTGGCTGATGTCCTGCCCATCGATCAGGATTCGCCCCTGCTCGACGTCGTAGAAGCGCAGCAGCAGGTTCACGATCGTGGACTTGCCCGCGCCGGAACGGCCCACCAGCCCGATCTTCTCGCCGGGACGGATGCGCAGCGACAGCCCGTCCACCACCGTGCGCGTGCCGCCGTAGGCAAAGCTCACCTTGTCGAACACCACCTCGCCCTGCGTCACCGCCAGCGGCTGGGCGCCGGGCTTGTCGACCACCGTGTGCGGGCGCGACAGCGTGTTGATGCCGTCCTGCACCGTGCCCACGTGCTCGAACAGCGAGGCCACCTCCCACATCATCCAGTGCGAGATGCCGTTCAGGCGCAGTGCCATGGCGGTGGCGGCTGCCACCGCGCCCACGCCCACCTGCCCCTGCGTCCACAGCCACAGCGTGGCGCCGGCAGTGGACAGGATCAGCAGCATGCTCAAGCTGTGGTTGACCACCTCGAAGCCGCTGACCAGGCGCATCTGGCCGTGCACGGTCAGCATGAACTCGCGCATGGCCGAGCGGGCGTAGTCCGCTTCGCGCCGACCGTGCGAGAACAGCTTGACGGTGGCGATGTTGGTGTAGGCATCGGTGATGCGGCCCGTCATCAGCGAGCGGGCGTCGGCCTGGGCGCGGGCGCGCGTGGCGAGGCGCGGCACGAAGTACCACACCGCCAGCGCGTACAGCACCAGCCAGCCGATGAAGGGCAGCAGCAGCCAGGCATCGAAGCTGCCCACCACGGCCGTCATCGTCACGAAGTAGATGACCACGAACACCAGGATGTCCATCACGATCATCACCGTGTCGCGCACGGCCAGCGCTGACTGCATCACCTTGGTGGCCACGCGGCCGGCGAACTCGTCCTGGTAGAAGCCCATGCTCTGACCCAGCATGAGCCGGTGGAAGTTCCAGCGCAGGCGCATCGGGAAGTTGCCGGCCAGGGTCTGGTGCTTGAACAGGGTCTGCAGCAGCACGGCCAGCGGGCTGATCAAGAGGATCGCGACCAGCAGCCACAGGTGTCCGCCCTCGCGCGCCCACAGCTGGGCGGGGGGCACGCTGCCCAGCCAGTCCACGATGGAGCCCAGCATGCTGAACAGCAGCGCCTCGAAGGCGCCGATCAGCGCCGTCAGCAGGGTCATGCCCAGGATGTAGGGGCGGGTGCCCTGGGTGCAGGCCCACAGGAAGGCCATGAAGCCCTTGGGGGGCGGGGTGGGATCCTCAGCGGGGTAGGGATCAACCAGTTGTTCGAAAAAGCGCAGCACGCACGGGCTCCTATGAAGGGCCCGCCTTGAGGGTCAAAGCGGACAAATCCGGCGCCAGACCGGACGAAACCCTCAAGCGTAGCTGAATGCGGGCCGGCGTGCCCAGCCCGCGCTCAGTACACCTCGGGCACGAACATGGTGTCGGGCACCGGGCGGCGGATGTAGTCCTCGTGGCGCTCGCGCGGGGGCAGGTACACCGGGGTGTGCTCCACCTCGTGGTAGGTGACCTGGCTGAGCAGGTGGTGGATCAGGTTCAGGCGCGCGCGTTTCTTGTCCACGCCCTGCACCACCCACCAGGGGGCCTCGGGGATGTGGGTGCGCTCCAGCATGGTCTCCTTGGCGCGCGTGTAGGCCTCCCAGCGGCGGCGGCTCTCCAGGTCCATGGGGCTGAGCTTCCACTGCTTGAGCGGGTCGTTGATGCGCGCGATGAAGCGCGCGTTCTGCTCTTCGTCGGTGATCGAGAACCAGTACTTGAACAGGCGGATGCCGCTGCGCGCCAGCATCTTCTCGAACTCGGGCACCGAGCGGAAGAACTCTTCGTACTCGTCGTCGGAGCAAAAGCCCATCACGCGCTCGACGCCGGCGCGGTTGTACCAGCTGCGGTCGAACAGCACGATCTCGCCAGCGGCGGGCAGGTGGCTCACGTAGCGCTGGAAGTACCACTGGGTCTTCTCGCGGTCGTTGGGGGCGGGCAGGGCGGCCACGCGGCACACGCGCGGGTTCAGGCGCTGCGTGATGCGCTTGATGGCGCCGCCCTTGCCAGCCGCATCGCGGCCCTCGAACAGCACGACGATGCGCTCGCCGCTGTGCACCACCCAGTCCTGCAGCTTGACCAGTTCGCCCTGCAGGCGGAACAGCTCGCGGAAGTACATGCGGCGCGCGTCGCGGCTCTCGTCGTCATGGACCGCGTCGCCGTCGAGCAGGCGGTCGTCGATCTCCATCTCGAGTTCTTCGTCGTAGCTGTCGAGCACGTCGTCCTGCAGGCGGCGCAGCAGTTCGGGATCGATGGGGCCGGTGGGTTGGGTCATGCGGGCACTCTGGGATCGGACGACGCCGACGAAAACGCAAAGTGCCGAGCATGCCCGCCGACTGTGTCAGTTTGATGAGGGCTTGCCGCGCATCAGGCAACGGCCCGGTTGCCTGCCCATAATGGCGCCATGCCGCAGCCCCCTGTGGCGCATGCCAAGAGGGAGCCTTCGTGAGCCGCAAGATCACCGTCATCCTCGGAAATCCCGATGCCGCCAGCTATTGCGGCGCTCTGGCCGACGCCTATGTGGAGGCCGCCCGTCAGGCCGGGCGCGAGGTCAAGCTCTTTCGCCTGGGCGACATCGCCTTCGACCCCGTGCTGCACCACGGCTACCGCCAGATCCAGCCGCTGGAGCCCGGCCTGGTCGAGGTGCAGCAGGCCATCACCTGGGCCGAGCACCTGGTCTTCGTGTTCCCGCTGTGGTGGGGCGGCCTGCCGGCGCTGCTCAAGGGCTTCTTCGACCGGGCCTTCCTGCCGGGCTATGCCTTCAAGTACCGGCCCAACTCGCAACTGTGGGACAAGCTGCTGGCCGGGCGCAGCGCGCGGGCCTTCGTCACCGCCGACACGCCCAACTGGTTCTATGCGCTGGCCTACTGGCGCCCGCTGCACTTGCAGCTGCGACGGACCATCCTGGGCTTTTGCGGCATCAAGCCCGTGGCCATCGATCTGTTCGCGCCGGTGCGCTTTGCCAGCGAGCCGCAGCGCGCCAAATGGCTGGCGCAGGTGCGCCGTGCCGGCACGCAGGGCCGGTGAGCGGATAATCGCGCCTGTCCCAGACACAAGGCCGCCCGCGGCCAACCCTTCGAGACATGTCCAATCCCGTGATTTCCGCCGTCAAGGGCGTCCTGGCCAGCGCGCAGTTGCTGGTCGGCACCTTCGTGTTGTTCTTCGGCCTGATGGTGCCGGTGGCGCTGGTCAAGCTGCTGGTGCCGATCAAGCCGGTGCGCAAGGTGGCCGACGTGCTGCTCAACTTCATCGCCGAGACCTGGATCCAGAACAACAACCTGTGGGTGCGCTGGGCCAACCGCAAGCCCTGGCACCTGCCCGACGCCAGCCATCTGAGCCGCAAGGGCTGGTACCTGGTGTCGTGCAACCACCAGAGCTGGGCGGACATCCTGGTGCTGCAGCGTGTGTTCAACCGCCGCATCCCCATGCTCAAGTTCTTCATCAAGCACGAGCTGATCTACGTGCCCATCCTGGGCCTGGCCTGGTGGGCGCTGGATTTCCCCTTCATGCGGCGCAAGGGCGGTGCCAGCGTGGCGCAGGATCTGGCCGTGGCCCGCAAGGCCTGCGAGAAGTTCCGTGTGATCCCCACCTCGGTGATCAGCTTCCTGGAAGGCACGCGCTACACCCAGGCCAAGCACGACAAGCAGAAATCGCCCTACAAACACCTGCTGCGCCCCAAGACGGGCGGCATCGCGATGGCGCTGGAGACGCTGGGCGACCAGTTCGATGCGCTGCTGGACGTGACCATCGTCTACCCCAAGGGCGTGCCCGAGTTCCACCACCTGCTGCTCGGTCAGGTCGATGACGTGATCGTGACCTTCCGGGAGGTGCCTATCCCGAAGTCGCTGCAGATGCCGGAGGACTCCACCGCATCGGCCTACCGCGCCGAGCTGCAGGCCTGGATGGGTGAGATGTGGGCCCGCAAGGACGCCGAGATCAGCGAGCTGCTGGCGAAGCACCGCTGAGCGGTGCTGATGACGAGGCGGCGGCCGCTGCGGAGGCCGCCTGCGCTGCCACCAGCGGCGCGCGCAGTTCATTGAAGCGCGCGGGCGCCACGTACTGGATCAGGTCACGTCCCTTTGGGGTGATGACCACGTCCACGCCCTGCTCGGGATAGAGCAGGTGCTCGCTGCCCCCGGCGCCGGGCAGGCGCTGGGCGGGCTGGCCGAAGCGGCCGATCACCGTGTCGGCATCCAGCCGGGCCTGGGGCACAAAGGCGGCGGCCACGATGGGTGCCGTCTTGGCAGCTTCCAGATCGTCGGCCGAAAGCGTGAACTTGCGCGTGGTGCTCTCCATGAAATCGACCTTGGCCGCGCGCTGCTTGAAATCGGCGATGCGCAGCGGGTCCATCTGCAGGCTCAGCACCAGCTTGCCGCTGACGAAGCCCAGCATGGCCGGGTCGACGAAGGCTTCGAGTGCCCCGACCTCGTCGGGCGAGGCCACCACGGCCACCTGGGTCTTGTCGGGCCACAGGCGCAGCACGTCGGCCAGGGTGCCGTCATCGGCCTGCGGCTGCCTAGGCAGGCCCAGCACCAGGCCGGCCACACGCGTGCGGCCTTCCGGCACGGGATCGATCTGCCAGGGCGTGCCGACATCGGCACCTGAGCCGGCATTGGCCTTCGGGTCGTAGCCCTTGACCATGCCGCCGCCCACCACGATCAGCGTGGACAGCCCCAGCGCCGCGATCACCAGGGTGATGATCACCCACAGCTTGTTCATGCGTGCCGGCCCGCTCAGTTCTTGTAGTCAGGCGCCTGGCGCTCGACCTTGCGCAGCAGCGAGGGCCATACGAAGGCGCCGCCCATGCCGCCGGTCTGCACCTTCATGGCATGGCCCACGCCCTCGACGATCTGCGGGTGCACCTGCGTGAGCTCGACCCCGCCCGATTGCGCGGCCAACTGGATCTGGCAGGTGCTCTCGAAGATGTACATGGCCAGGAAGGCATCGGCCACCGTGCGGCCCACGGTCAGCAGGCCGTGGTTGCGCAGCATCAGGAAGTTGGCCTCGCCCAGGTCGGCCTGCAGGCGTGGCTTCTCGTCCTCACGGAAGGCCACACCTTCGTACTCGTGGTAGGCCAGCGAGGCCAGCACGAAGGTGCTCTGCTGCGAGATGGGCAGCACGCCGGCCTTCTGCGCCGACACGCCTACCCCGGCACGCGTGTGCGTGTGCAGCACGCAGCCGGCGTCCTCTCGCACGGCATGCACCGCGCTGTGGATGGTGAAGCCGGCCGGGTTCACGGGGAAGGGCGATTCGCTGAGCTTGTTGCAGTCCTGGTCGACCTTGACCAGGCTGGACGCGGTGATCTCGTCGAACATCAGCCCGTAGGGGTTGATCAGGAAGTGGTGCTCCGGCCCGGGGATGCGCGCCGAGATGTGCGTGAAGACCAGGTCGCTCCAGCCGTACAGGGCGACCAGGCGGTAGCAGGCGGCCAGGTCGGTCCGCAATTGCCACTCTTCGGGGCTGACCTTGTCCTTGAGGGAGGGGATGTTCAGGCTCATGGCGGGGCTCCTCGGTCGCTCGGGCGATCGTGTGGTTGTGGGGAGGCTCTTAACTTAGCAGCGAATCCGTCAGCCGGGTTGATGCGGGACAGCTTTTGCGTGATGTAAGGGTCGGCAAGGGCGGGCAGCCCGGGGCCTCAGGCCTCGGTGCGTTGCCCCTTGCCCAGGCTGAGCAGCGCATGCAGGATGATCGCCGCGAAGGTGGCCGTGCCGATGCCGCCCAGCTCGAAGTTGCCGAAGTGCAGGGCGAAGCCGCCGGTGCCCAGCACCAGCGGGATCGCCGCCACCATCAGGTTGCGGTTGTCTGAAAAATCGACCTTGTTGTCGACCCAGATCTTGGCGCCGGCCACGGCGATCAGCCCGAACACCACGATGGAGACGCCGCCCATCACCGGCAGCGGGATCGCCTGGATGACGGCGCCGAACTTCGGCGAGAAGCCCAGTAGGATCGCCACCAGCGCGGCGACCACGAACACCGCGGTGGAGTAGATCTTGGTGGCGGCCATCACGCCGATGTTCTCGGCATAGGTGGTGACGCCGGTGCCGCCTGCCGCGCCGCTGACCATGGTCGCGACGCCATCGCCGATGAAGGCGCGGCCCATGTACTGGTCGATGTCCCGGCCCGTCATGGCCGTGACGGCCTTGATGTGCCCCAGGTTCTCGGCCACCAGGATGACCACGACCGGTACGATCAGCAGCGCCGCGCTGCCCGTGAACACGGGCGCGTGGAAGGTGGGCAGGCCGAACCAGGCCGCCGTGGCGATGCCGCTGAGGTCCACCGGCTTGCCCAGGCCCAGCCCGTTGGTCAGCACCACGTAGACCAGGCTGGCCAGGATCAGGCCCACCAGGATCAGCAGGCGCTGCAGCATGCCGCGCGTGAACACGGCCACCAGGGCCACGCAGGAAAAGCTCACCAGCTGCATCCAGGCATCGAAGTGGCTGGCGGCCATGTTCTTGATCGGGATCGCGGCCAGGTTCAGCCCGATCACGGCGACGATGGTGCCGGTGACCACGGGCGGCGTGAAGCGTTCGATCCAGCCGGAGCCGGCCACCTGCACCGCGAAGCCGATCAGCGTGTAGACCAGCCCGCACAGGATGATGCCGCCCAGTGCCGGGCCGATGTTGGTGTTCGGCCCCGTGCCGGCATAGCCCGTGGCCGCGATGACCACGCCGATGAAGGCAAAGCTCGAGCCCAGGTAGCTGGGCACCTTGCCCTGGGTGATCAGGAAGAAGATCAGCGTGCCGATGCCGCTCATCAGTACCGCGATGTTCGGATCGAAGCCCATCAGGATAGGCGCGAGCACCGTGGCACCGAACATGGCGACCACGTGCTGGATACCCATGGCGATGGTGGGCGGCCAGGGCAGGCGTTCGTCAGGGGCGACGACCGTCCCGTCGGACGGCCGTGGGGTCCAACTGAAGAATCTCAGCATGTGGCGGGCCTCAGTCGAAGGTGTGGTTGTATTGCTGGCGCAGCAGGTTCTTCTGCACCTTGCCCATGGCATTGCGGGGCAGGTCGTCCGTGAAGATCAGGCGCTTGGGCACCTTGAAACCGGCGATGGTGTCCTTGAGCGAGGCCAGCAGTGCGGCTTCATCCAGCGCCACGCCTTTGGGTGTGACCAGCACGCCGACCACGCCTTCACCGAAATCCGGGTGCGGCACGCCGATCACGGCCGATTCGATCACGCCGGGCAGGCGGTCAAGGTGCGTCTCGACCTCGGCCGGGTAGACGTTGAAGCCGCCGGTGATGATTAGGTCGCGCGCGCGGCCGACCAGGTGCACGTAGCCGTTCTCGTCGATGCGGCCGACATCGCCGGTGCGGAACCAGCCGTCGGTCGTGAAGGCCTCGCGGGTCTTGTCGGGCATGCCGAGGTAGCCCTTGAACACATTGGGGCCGCGCACCTCGACATGGCCGGCCTCGCCCTGCGGGCAGGGCTGGCCGTGGTCGTCGGTGATGCGCACGCCCACGCCGGGCAGGGCAGGGCCCACGCTGCCGGGCAGGCGGGGGCCTTCGGTGCTGCGGCAGGGGTTGGAACACAGCATGCCGGTCTCGCTCATGCCGTAGCGCTCCAGGATGGCGTGGCCCGTGGCATGCACGAAGGCATCGGCCGCCGTGGCCGACAGCGGTGCCGAGCCGCTGATGAACACGCGCATGTGTGCCGCGGCCTGGGGCGTGAGCCCGCCATCGGCCAGCAGGCGGCCGTACATGGTGGGCACGCCCATGAACACGCTGGCGCGCGGGCCGGCCTGGTCCTTGATCTGCGCGATCACCTTGGCGGCGTCGAACTTGCCGATCCAGCGCATGGGCGTGGCCGACAGCAGCGCGCAGTGCCCCGCCACGAACAGGCCGTGGATGTGGAAGATGGGCAGGGCATGCACCAGCACGTCGTCGGTGCGCCAATCCCAGTGGCGCAGCAGGGTGCGCGCGTTGCTCAGCAGGTTGCCGTGCGTGAGCAGGGCGCCCTTGCTGCGGCCGGTGGTGCCGGAGGTGTACAGGATGGCGGCCAGATCGTCCGCTTCACGCGCAGCCACGGTGTGCTGCGCAGGCATTTGCGCGGCGTGCGTGAGCAGGCTGCCCGTGCGGTCGTCGTTCAGCGTGAACAGGTGGCCCACATTGCGGTGCGCGGCCAGCGGCGTCACCCAGTCCAGGTCTTCGGAGCGGCACACCAGCACGGCGGGCTGGGCATCCTCGACGAAGTAGTCCAGCTCGGCGGCGCGGTAGGCGGGGTTCAGCGGCAGGAAGACGCCGCCCGCGCGCAGCGTGGCCAGGTACAGCAGCAGCGCCTCGACGGATTTGTCGACGTGCGTGGCCACCACGGGCGGGCGGCCACCCTTGCCGCGCAGCTTGAGGCTGTCCAGCAGATTGGCCAGCATGGCCGTGGCCTGGTCCAGGTCCCGCCAGGAATAGCTCAGGCCGCCATCGGCGAGGATGGCGGGCTCGTCTGGCTGGGCCGGCAGTGCGGCTTGGATGGCGGTGTAGAGGTTCATGGCGTGGCGCTGACCGTGGCGTTGAGCGTGGCCGCGTGGTGCTCGATGTGGTCGCGCATGAAGGTCGAGATGAAGTAGTAGCCGTGGTCGTAGCTGGCGTGGCGGCGCAGCGTGAGCGGCTGGCCCATCTGCCGGCAGGCGTTCTCGAACAGGTGCGGGTGCAGCTGGTCGGCCAGGAACTTGTCGCTCAGGCCCTGGTCGATCAGGATGGGCGGGCAGTAGCCGCCATCGTTGACCAGTTCGGTGGCGTCGTGCTTGCGCCAGGTGCTGGTGTCACCGCCCAGGTAGCCGGTGAAGGCCTTGCGGCCCCAGGGACACTGGCTGGGCGCGGCGATCGGCGCGAAGGCCGACACGCTGTGGAAGAGCTCGGGGTACTTCAGCGCCAGGGTCAGCGCACCGTGGCCGCCCATCGAGTGGCCGAAGATGCCGACGCGGTCCTCGCGGCCTTTGAAGCGGTCCAGCACCAGGGGCAGCAGCTCCAGCGTGAGGTAGCTCTCCATGCGCCAGTGCGTGTGCCAGGGGCCCTGGGTGGCGTCGATGTAGAAGCCGGCGGCGGTGCCGAAGTCCCAGGCCGCGTCGGCTTCAGAGATACCAGTGTCGCGCGGGCTGGTGTCGGGCGCCACCAGGATCAGGCCGTGCTGGGCCGCGTACTGCTGCGCGCCGGCCTTGATGGGGAAGGTTTCTTCCGTACAGGTCAGGCCCGCTAGGTAGAGCAGCACGGGCAACGGCCTGGCGCCGTCTTCCAGGGCCTGTGGCGGGCGGTACACCGAGAATTTCATCGGCAGCCCGATGGTGCTCGAATGGTGGCGGTAAAAGCCTTGCACGCCGCCGTGGCAGCCGTGTTCGCTGAGGGTGTCGATCATGGTGCTGCCTCCTTCAGAACACCAGCGGTACTACAGGCCTGCGCGGATTGTCGCGCGCAGGCGGGGTCATCGATCTCAGTAGATCACGACCGAGCGGATGGATTCGCCCTTTTTCATCAGATCGAAGCCTTCGTTGATCTGCTCCAGCTTGAGCTTGTGGGTGATCAGGTCGTCGATGTTGAGCTTGCCGTCCATGTACCAGTCGACGATCTTGGGCACGTCGGTGCGACCGCGTGCGCCGCCGAAGGCCGAGCCCTCCCACTTGCGGCCCGTGACGAGCTGGAAGGGGCGGGTGCTGATCTCGGCGCCGGCCTCGGCCACGCCGATGATGATGCTGCGGCCCCAGCCCTTGTGCGTGCACTCCAGCGCCTGGCGCATGACCTTGGTGTTGCCGATGCACTCGAAGCTGTAGTCGGCGCCGCCATCCGTGAGCTGCACGATGGCGTCGACGATGTTGCCGCCAGCGGCCTCGATGTCCTTCGGGTTCAGGAAGTGCGTCATGCCGAACTGGCGGGCCATGGCCTCGCGGGCGGGGTTCAGGTCGACGCCGATGATCTTGTCGGCGCCCACCATCTTGGCGCCCTGAATCACGTTCAGGCCGATGCCGCCCAGGCCGAACACGACCACGTTGGCGCCGGCCTCGACCTGCGCGGTGAACAGCACGGCGCCCACGCCGGTGGTCACGCCGCAGCCGATGTAGCAGACGGTCTCGAAGGGCGCGTCCTCACGGATCTTGGCCAGCGCGATCTCCGGCGCCACGATGTGGTTGGCGAAGGTGGAGGTGCCCATGTAGTGCAGCAGCGGCTGGCCGTTCAACGAGAAGCGCGAGGTGCCGTCGGGCATCAGGCCCTTGCCCTGCGTGCTGCGGATCTTCTGGCACAGGTTGGTCGTGCGGCTCAGGCAGAACTTGCACTGGCGGCATTCCGGCGTGTAGAGGGGGATGACGTGGTCGCCCTTCTTGAGCGACGTGACGCCGGGGCCGACATCGACCACCACGCCGGCGCCTTCATGGCCCAGGATGGCGGGGAACAGGCCCTCCGGGTCGGCGCCGGAGAGGGTGTAGTAATCGGTGTGGCAGATGCCGGTGGCCTTGATCTCCACCAGCACTTCGCCTTCGCGCGGACCGTCCAGGTCGACGGTTTCGATGGTCAGGGGTTCGCCTGCTTTCCAGGCTACGGCGGCGCGCGTTTTCATGGTGTTGTCCTTGTGGGATTCGAGAGGGGATTCAGGGGTGTGGCGCAATCATAAGCACCATCGGGTGCGCCACCGGCCCGGAAGGCCCAAGATCGTCAGGGTGGTTCGCAAAAGCGGAAAGGGTGGCGGCCGCCTTCCGCCGAAGGCTCAGGTTTTGGGTGGGATGTCCATCGGGTCGGGCAGGGCGGCGCCGCAGCGCCAGCAGAAGCTGGCGTAGATCGGGTGGCCTTCCGTCGAGCAAGGCTGGCAGGTGCGGGTGGGCACGGGCAGGCCGTTGGCGGTCTGCTGGCGCTGGGCCGTCATCTCGGCCGTGACGATGCCGGTGGGCACGGCCAGCACGCCCCAGCCCAGCAGCATCATCAGCGAGGAGATGAAGCGGCCCAGGTCGGTGCGCGGGGTGATGTCCCCGAAGCCCACCGTGGTCATCGTGGTCACGGCCCAGTACATCGAGGTGGGGATGCTGGTGAAGCCGTGCTGGGGCCCCTCGACCACGTACATCAGCGAGCCCATCACCAGCACCACCATCAGCACGAAGGACAGGAAGACCAGGATCTTGCGCCGGCTGGCCATCAGCGCCCGGCCCAGCGAGGTGTACTCGGCCACGTAGCCGGTGAGCTTGAAAATGCGGAACACGCGCAGCAGCCGCAGGATGCGCACGTCGATCAGCGCGTGGGCCTCGGGCACCAGCAGCGCCAGGTAGGCGGGCAGGGTGGACAGCAGGTCGATGATGCCGAAGAAGCTGGTGGCGTAGGCCAGCGGGCGGCGCACGCACAGCAGGCGCAGCACGTACTCGGTGGTGAAGATCACCGTGAACAGCCATTCCAGCGAGGCGAATGGCAGCTCCAGCCGGCCGCCGTAGGGCTTGATGCTGTCCAGGATCACCACGGCCACGCTGAGCAGGATGGTCGCGATCAGGATCTGGTCGAAACGCCGGCCCGCGGTGGTGTCCGCCTCGAAGATGATGATGTAGAGCTTTTCGCGCCACCCGCCCTCGGGTTTGTCCAGCGCGCTGTCCGGGAATGAGCCTCTGTTCATGGTGCGGGTCATTGACGGGGTCATTTACGTAATGAAACGAGGATAGCCTTGAACTTCCGCTGATCGCCTCCATCTACTGAACTTGTAGCATGGAGGTGCCCGATGCGCATGTCGAGATACTGGATGAGCGGTTGCATGGCCCTGGTGCTGATGGCGGCAGGGCAGTGGCCGGCCGCTGTCCGTGAGGCCGTGGACGGTGATCTGGAGCGCCAGGGCTGGGTTTCCGTGACCAGCCGCCTGCCGCTGGATCAGGCGGTGAAACAGTTGCAACGTGCAGCCCGCGCCAAGGGCATGCCGGTGGTGGCCGATGTGACATCGGCTTCGGCGCCTGGTGCAGCTTCCCATGAACTGAGCGCTGATGCGGCAGCGGCTGAAACGCGCGTGCTGGTGCTGGGCCGCCATGATGGCCACACGCCCATTTTCCAGGCGGCCGATTCCGGCACGATGGATTTGCCGTGGCGCGTGCTGCTGCAGAGCTTGCCGGATGGCTCTACCCGCGTGTTGTTCAATGACCCGGCGCACATTGCCGCCCGCATCGACCATGCGGATCCGGCCGATGGGGCCCTGGCCAGCCTTGGGGCGCTGCCTGAGGTGGTCACGGCGGCGCTGAGCCGGCCCGGGGCCCGGGTGACGCAGACCTGACCCTTGCGCGGGCCTTGTCGTCCACAGTAACCCAGCCCCGGCCTTGACCGGGGCTTTTTTGTGGCTGTTGCGGCCTGGGCGCTGCTCAGGCGTCGATCGCCGTCTGCGATCCCGCCTGCTTGCGCAGCTCGAACTTCTGGATCTTGCCGGTCGAGGTCTTGGGCAGTTCGCCGAACACGATGGCGCGCGGCACCTTGAAGCCGGCCAGGTGCTGGCGGCAGTGGGCAATCAGCTCCTCGGGTGTGGTGGCGGCACCGTTCTTGAGCTCCACGAAGGCGCAGGGCGTCTCGCCCCACTTCTCGTCCGGCTTGGCCACCACGGCCGCGGCCAGCACAGCAGGGTGGCGGTAGAGCACGTCCTCCACCTCGATGGACGAGATGTTCTCCCCGCCCGAGATGATGATGTCCTTGCTGCGGTCCTTGATCTTGACGTAGCCGTCCGGGTACATCACCGCCAGGTCGCCCGAATGGAACCAGCCGCCCGAGAAGGCCTCCTGCGTGGCGCGCGGGTTCTTCAGGTAGCCCTTCATGGTGATGTTGCCGCGGAACATGATTTCGCCCATGGTTTCGCCATCGGCCGGTACGGGCTGCATGGTCAGCGGGTCCATCACGGTCACGCTGCGCTGCAGATGGTAATTCACCCCCTGGCGGGCGTTCAGGCGGGCACGGTCGCCCACGTCCAGCGTGTCCCAGGTCTCATGTTTCACGCACACGGCGGCCGGACCGTAGACCTCCGTCAGACCGTACACGTGCGTCAGGTCGAAGCCCATGTGCTCCATGCCCTCGATCATCGCGGCGGGCGGCGCGGCGCCGGCCACCATGGCCTTGACGGGGTGGTCGATGCCCTGCTTGAGTTCATCGGGGGCGTTGACCAGCCCGGCATGCACGATGGGCGCGCCGCAGTAGTGGGTCACGCCATGCTCGCGGATCGCGTCGAACACGGCCTTGGGCTCAACCTTGCGCAGGCACACGTTCACCCCCGCGCGGGCGGCCACCGTCCAAGGGAAGCACCAGCCGTTGCAGTGGAACATGGGCAGTGTCCACAGGTAGATGGCGTGCTTGGGCATGTCCCACTCCAGGATGTTGGAGATGGCGTTGCTGGTGGCGCCTCGGTGGTGGTAGACCACGCCCTTGGGGTTGCCGGTGGTGCCGGAGGTGTAGTTCAGGCTGATGGCGTCCCACTCGTCTTCGGGCAGCAGCCACTGGAAGGTGGGGTCGCCTTCGGCCAGCAGCGCTTCGTAGTCCAGCGAGCCGATGCGTTCGCCCGGACCGGTGTAGACGGCGTCGTCGGCATCGATCACCAACAGCGGCTCGGTGCGGGTGCGCAGGGCGATGGCACGGGTCACGACACCGCTGAATTCCCGGTCGACGATGATGGCGCGCGCCTCGCCGTGGTCCAGCATGAAGGCCAGGGCTTCGGGGTCCAGCCGGGTGTTGAGCGTGTTGAGCACCGCGCCGGCCATGGGGATGCCGAAGTGGGCTTCGACCATTGGCGGGGTGTTGGGCAGCATCACGGCCACCGTGTGCCCCCGCTGGATGCCGTGCTGTTGCAGGGCGCTGGCCAGGCGGCGGCAGCGCGAGTAGGTCTGGCCCCAGGTCTGGCGCAGCGCGCCGTGGACGATGGCCAGGCGGTCCGGATAGACCAGGGCGGTGCGCTCCAGGAAGGCCAGCGGCGTCAGGGCGGCGAAGTTGGCCTCGGTTCGGGGCAGATCCTGGGTGAAGATGTTCTGGGAGGACATGGCGGGCGTTCTTCTATCGATACGCTCGCATCTTGCGCCTGCAGCCCCTTCAGGGGATCCGGGTTCCCCCTGTGTCAGAGCGACGCACCGGCCTGCCGTTGTGCGATCAACATGGGGTGCTTGTTGATGCTTCGCTGGGTGGCCGTGCTCAGGCGGCGCTGCCCTGGCCTTCGGGCACGACCCGGATGCGCGCGCCCTGGACGCTCACCACCTGGCCGGCCCGGATCTTGGCCGTCTTGCGCATCTCGTCCTGCCCATCCACCTGCACCCGGCCCTCGGCCACCATGGTCTTGGCGCGCCCGCCGCTGTCGGCCAGGCCCGTGGCTTTGAGCAGGCTGTCCAGGGTGATGAACTCGCCGCGCAGTTCGAAGGTGATCTGTTGCAAGGGGGGCATGGGAAAGTCTATTGTGAAAATTATTGTTTTCAAATGGAACGATGGAGTACCATCGCGTTTGTGACGCTTGTGCGCGTGTGTCCGAAGGATTATGGTCCTCGCACTGCCAGGCGCTGAGATGACGGGATTGAACGATGTCGATGAAAAAAACTGATCTGGCCAAGAGCCTGGGTTTGAAGGTGGCTGGCCAGATGCGCCAGGCGGGCTCGCCCGGGCGTTTCGGCCAGGCATCCAGCCAGGTACCGGATCGGCGCGAGCAGCGCAAGCTGGACCAGGCCGCTGGCCTGGTGCCCTTCGCGGCCAAGCTGCACGCGGATCTGATCAAGGAACTGCAGATGCTGGCCGCGGCCAGCGGGCAGAGCCTGAACGACGTGGCTGACCGCGTGATCCGTGCTGGCCTCAAGCAGGAGAAGCCTGGCAAGGTCAGCAAAGCCAGCAAGGCCGAGCAGGTTCAAGTGCCCGACACGGCTGACGTGGCTGAAACAGCCGAGAAGCCCGCCAAGCCGGCAGCCAAGCCTAGAAAGCCCACCAAGCCAGCCAAGGAGACCTGAGGATGAACCGCCCCATGATGCACGTCGTCGACCCCTCCACCGGCGAGGCTGATCCCGCCGCCATCCAGCGCGCCTTCGATGCCCAACTGACCACTTCGCTGGCGTGGCGCACCTCGACCGCGGCCGAGCGCATCACGCGCCTTAAAAAGCTGCGCGAAGCCATGCTGGCTCGCCGCGAAGACTTCTACCAGGCCTTTCAGGCCGACTATCACAAGCCCGCCTCGGAAGTGGAGGGCACCGAGTTCATGCCCGTGCTGGACGAGGTGCGTCACGCCATCGGCGACCTGCGCAAGTGGATGCGCCCCAAGCGCGTGTGGCCCACGATGACCACCGGCGGCACCTCCGCCTGGATCGAGGCGCAGCCGCGCGGCCGCTGCCTGATCGTGGCCCCGTGGAACTTCCCGCTCAACCTGTGCTTTGGCCCGCTGGTGTCGGCCCTGGCCGCCGGCAACACGGTGATCCTCAAGCCCTCGGAGATGACGCCGCACGTCAGCGCTGTGATGGTGTCCATCATTCGCGAGCTGTTCCGTGAAGACGAAGTGGCCGTGTTCGAGGGCAGCCTGCCCACATCGAACGTGCTGCTGTCGCTGCCCTTCGACCACATCTTCTTCACCGGCTCGCCCGCCGTGGGCAAGGTGGTGATGGCCGCTGCCGCCAAGCACCTGACCAGCGTCACCTTGGAGCTGGGCGGCAAGTCGCCCGTGATCATCGACGAGACGGCCGACCTCAAGACGGCCGCCGAGACCCTGATGTGGGGCAAGCTGGCCAATTGCGGACAGACCTGCGTGGCGCCCGATCACATCTACGTGCATGAATCGGTCAAGGACGCCTTCGTGGCCGAGTGCCAGCGCGTGATCGGCGAGCGTTATGGCCGCACGGCCGACGAGCAGAAGGCCTCGCCGCACTTCGCCCGCGTGGTCAACCAGCGCCACACCCAGCGCATCGCCGGCCTGCTGGACGATGCCCGTGCACGCGGCGCCCGCATCCTGCAGGGCGGCGAGGTCGACATCGGTACCGCCTTCATCGCACCCACGCTGCTGGACAACATCCCGCTTGACGCGACCATCATGAGCGAGGAAATCTTCGGCCCCGTGCTGCCCATCATCGCCTGGCGCGATCTGGATGCCGTGGTGCGGGAGATCAACGCACAGCCCAAGCCCCTGGCCCTGTACATCTGGAGCCACAACAAGGACCGCACCCGCCGCATCATGGCCCAGACCAGTTCGGGTGGCGTGGGCATCAACCACTGCGTGCTGCACTACGCGCACGGCAACCTGCCCTTCGGCGGCGTGAACAACTCCGGCATCGGCAGCGCGCACGGCATCTACGGCTTCAAGGCCTTCTCGCACGAGCGGGCGGTGCTCAAGTCCGGCCCGGTGATGGTGGCCAAGCTGTTCTTCCCGCCGTACACGGGCTTCAAGCCCAAGCTGATCCGCACGGTGGTGGACATGCTCAAGCTGCCCAAGCTGTTCTAAGTCACTCTGTTACCTCTGAGGGATGCAGCTTCCGGAAATGCCCGGATAATGCCGATCCCAGGGCATCAGCCCGCCTCGCATACGCTGCGTGGCGGGCTTTTTGCATGAGATCAGTCAACGACGTAGACGCATCGCGCCTGTGGACATCTTCATTCAACAAATCATCAATGGCCTGGTGCTGGGCAGCATGTATGCCCTGGTCGCGCTGGGCTACACCATGGTGTACGGCATCATCAACCTGATCAACTTCGCGCATGGCGAGGTGCTGATGGTGGGGGCCCTGGTGGCCTGGACGGTGGTGACCTGGCTGGCCGATTCGGGCATGCCGGGCTGGGCCCTGTTGCTGCTGGCGCTGCTGGTGGCCATGGCGGCGTGCATGCTGCTGAACTACGTGATCGAGAAGCTGGCCTACCGCCCGCTGCGCAACGCGCCACGGCTGGCGCCGCTGATCACGGCCATGGGCGTGTCGCTGCTGCTGCAAACACTGGCCATGATCATCTGGAAGCCGGACTACAAACCCTTCCCGATCCTGCTGCCCGACGAGCCGTATGAGTTCATGGGCGCCACGATCAACCTGGTCCAGATCCTGATTCTGGTGGTGGCCGCGGGCACCATGGCCGGGCTGCTGGCACTGATCCATTTCACGCCGCTGGGCCGGGCCATGCGCGCCACGGCCGAGAACCCGCGCGTGGCGCAACTGATGGGCGTGCAGCCCGACAAGGTGATCTCGGCCACCTTCGTGATCGGTGCCGCGCTGGCCGCGCTGGCCGGCGTGATGTGGGCGGCCAACTATGGCTCGGTGCAGCACACCATGGGCTTCCTGCCGGGGCTCAAGGCCTTCACGGCGGCAGTGTTCGGTGGCATCGGCAACATGGGCGGCGCCATGCTGGGCGGCATCCTGCTGGGCCTGATCGAGGCGCTGGGCGCCGGCTACATCGGTGACCTCACCGGTGGTGTGCTGGGCAGCCACTACCAGGACATCTTCGCCTTCGCGGTGCTCATCCTCGTGCTGACCTTGCGGCCCCAGGGCCTGCTGGGCGAACGCGTGGCCGACCGGTCCTGAAGGAGGGCGACTGACATGATGCTTCGCCAGAAGACCTGGACCTTCCTGATCTGCGCCGCCTTGCTGCTGGTGCTGCCCCTGGCCCTGCAGGATGTGGGGCAGGCCTGGGTGCGCATCCTCGACATCGCGCTGCTGTACATCCTGCTGGCGCTGGGCCTGAACATCGTGGTGGGCTTCGCCGGCCTGCTCGATCTGGGCTACATCGCCTTCTACGCGGTGGGCGCCTACATGTTCGCGCTGCTGGCCTCGCCGCACCTCACGGACAACCTGCCGGCGCTGGCCGCCATGTTCCCGCAGGGACTGCACACGCCGATCTGGCTGGTGATCCCGCTGGGCGCGGGCCTGGCGGCCATCGCCGGGGTGCTGCTGGGGGCGCCCACGCTCAAGCTGCGGGGCGATTACCTCGCCATCGTCACCCTGGGCTTCGGCGAGATCATCCGCGTGTTCCTCAACAACCTGAACGCGCCGGTCAACCTGACCAACGGCCCCAAGGGCATCGACAGCATCGACCCGCTCACTTTCTTCGGCGTGAGCCTGGGCGAGCCCTGGCACATCGGCGGCTTCACCTTGCCGCCGGTCACCTTGCACTACTACCTGTTCCTGGCCTTGGTGGTGCTGGCCGTGGTGGCCAGCGTGCGACTGAACGATTCGCGCACGGGCCGCGCGTGGCGTGCCATCCGCGAAGACGAGATCGCCGCCAAGGCCATGGGCCTGAACACGCGCAACCTCAAGCTGCTGGCCTTCGGGCTGGGCGCCACCTTCGGTGGTGTGGCCGGCGTGCTGTTCGCGAGCTTCCAGGGTTTTGTCTCGCCCGAATCCTTCAGCCTGCATGAATCGATCATGGTGGTGGCCATGGTGGTGCTGGGTGGCCTGGGCCATGTGCCGGGCGTGATCCTGGGGGCCTTCCTGCTGGCCGCGCTGCCCGAGGTGCTGCGCCACGTGGCCGGCCCGCTGCAGGCCATGACGGATGGGCGGCTCGATGCTGCCATCCTGCGCCAGCTGCTGGTGGCACTGGCCATGATCGGCATCATGCTGACGCGGCCGCGCGGCCTGTGGCCATCGCCGGAGGGGCGCGCATGAGCACGGGTGTCGTGGTGCCGCTGACCGAGCCCGGCGTGCCGATGCTCCATGTGGAAGGCGTCAGCAAGCGCTTCGGCGGTGTGCAGGCGCTCAGTGAGGTGGGCCTGCGCATCGCCCCTGGCAGCGTGCACGGCCTGATCGGCCCCAATGGCGCTGGCAAGACCACCTTCTTCAACGTGATCACCGGGCTGGTGCTGGCCGACAAGGGCCAGTTCGAACTGAGCGGCCTGCGCTACAAGCCTGCGGCCGTGCACCAGGTGGCCAAGGCCGGCATCGCGCGCACCTTCCAGAACATCCGCCTGTTCGCCGACATGAGCGTGCTGGACAACGTGCGCGTGGGTCGCCACGTGCGCACCAGCATCGGCTGGTGGCAGGCCCTGCTGCGCACGCGGGCCTTCAAGCGCGAGGAATCTGCCATCGCGGGTGACGCGATGGCGCTGCTGGAATTCGTCGGCCTGGCCGATCAGGCCCACCGCACCGCCCGCACCCTGAGCTATGGCGACCAGCGCCGCCTGGAGATCGCCCGCGCGCTGGCCACCGAGCCGCGCCTGCTGGCGCTGGACGAGCCCGCTGCCGGCATGAACGCCACCGAGAAGGTGGGCCTGCGCGCGCTGATCGAGCGCATCCGCGACCAGGGGCGCACCGTGCTGCTGATCGAGCACGACGTGAAGCTGGTGATGGGGCTGTGTGACCGTGTCACCGTGCTCGACCAGGGCCGCCTGATCGCCGAGGGCACGCCCGCCGAAGTGCAATGCAACCAGGCCGTGATCGAGGCCTACCTGGGCACGGCCGCCCACGCCACCCACGCGCCATGACGACCGACAAGAAGCCACTGCTGTCCACCCGTGGCCTGAGCGTCGCCTATGGCGGCATCCAGGCCGTCAAGAGCCTGTCCATCGAGCTGTACGAGGGTGAACTGGTCAGCCTGATCGGTGCCAATGGCGCGGGCAAGACCACCACGCTCAAGGCCATCTGCGGGTTGCTCAAGCCGCAGGCTGGTGAGGTGCAGTACCTGGGCCGCAGCATCGCGGGGCAGGGCGCCTGGACGCTGGTCGAGCAGGGCCTGGTGATGGTGCCCGAGGGCCGTGGCATCTTCACCCGCATGTCCATCGACGAAAACCTGCGCATGGGCGTGTACCTGCGCCGTGACGGCGGGATCGAAGCCGACGTAGACGCCGTGTACAAGCGCTTTCCGCGCCTGAAGGAGCGTTCGAAGCAGCTGGCCGGCACCTTGTCCGGCGGCGAGCAGCAGATGCTGGCCATGGGCCGGGCCCTGCTGTCGCGCCCCAAGCTGTTGCTGCTCGACGAGCCCTCCATGGGCCTGTCGCCCATCATGGTCGACCAGATCTTCTCGGTGGTGTCGGACGTGTCCAGGCAGGGCGTGACCGTGCTGCTGGTGGAGCAGAACGCCCACCGCGCGCTGGAGATGGCGGACCGGGCCTACGTGATGGAATCCGGCGAGATGACGCTCAGCGGCCCGGCCCGTGAGCTGCTGGGCAACCCGCAGGTGCAGGCGGCTTACCTGGGGGCCTGAGCAAGGCCTTGCGCATCAGTCAGGCACGTGAACGCGGGCCTTCACGTGCTTGAGGTGCGTGACGATGGTGAAGGTCATGATCACCAGCAGCGACCATGAGCTCCACTTGCTGACATGCACCGTGGTCCACGCGCCCATCTGGTCGGGGTACTTCCAGATGCCCATGAAGGTGCTGATGTTCTCGGCCAGCCAGATGAAGAAGCCGATCAGCACGAATGACAGCAGCAGCGGCATGCGCAAGGGGCGCTCGCGCGGCGTGAACGCTACGGTGGCACGGGCGTACAGCCCCAGCGTGCAGGCGGCCAGGTACCAGCGGTAGTCACCGATGAAGTGGTGGGTGAAAAAGTTGGCGTAGATGGCGCAGGCCAGCAAGGTGGCCATCCAGTAGGGCGGGTGATGCTGGATGCGCAGATCGAACAGGCGCCAGGCCTGGATGATGTAGCTGCCTACGGCCGCGTACATGAAGCCCGAGAACAGTGGCACGCCCAGCACCTTGGTGTAGCCCGGATCGGGGTAGGACCAGGATTGGACGTGCGACGAGGTCTTGAATACCTCCAGCGCGAAGCCGACCACGTGGAAGAGGCTGATGGCCTTGAGCTCGTCCCAGGTTTCCAGCTTGGCCCACACCATCACCGCCTGGATGCCCAGTGCGATCACCAGCAGCAAGTCATAGCGGGGGATGCCCGCCCAGCCGGTCTTGGGCACCAGGAACACCGACAGGAAGAACAGGCCGGCGAACAGGCAGGCGCGGGCCTCCTTCAGCCCGAAGGCCAGGAAATCCAGCAGTGCGTCCTTAGGACGGTAGGGCAGGGGCGAGGTTGGGGTATCGCCGATGGGGGAGGCTGCCAAGGCAATGGGGGTGGGCTCAGCCACGGGTGCGGTACCAGTATCGATAGAGTTCTTCGAAGCCAAGGCGCCGGTAGAGTTCCACGGCCCCGTGGTTGTCGGCCACCACCTGCAGGTAGGCGGTGTGCGCGCCTCGTTCACGCCCCCATGCCATCAATCCCTCGCACAGGGCTGTGCCTAGGCCCTGGCGCCGGTGCGCGCGGTCCGTGGCAATGTCGAACAGGCCGAGGTGGCCGCCCGATACCACGCCCAGGCCACAACCCTGGGGTTCACTGTCGTCTGCTTGAACCACGGCGAATGCAGCAGGCTGTGTGAGGGCCCGCAGCATGGCCAGGTGGATCTTCTGGTGCGGGCCGTCGTCGTCCTTGATGCGGATGAACTCGCGCAGCCACGTGGCGGCGTCGGGCAGCAGGGCGAACCGATGAGATGGCCCCGGCTGGCGCGGCGTATCAACGGCATCGCCATCCAGCGGGCGGGCCATCACCGAGCACGGGTCCTCGCACAAGCGATAGCCGCGCTGCGCCAGCATGCGGTCGATGGCCAGGTCGTCGGGCGTGGACAGCAGGCGCAAGGTCGGTGGCAGTCCGCGCTGTGTGAAGAAGCGCTCGATCAAGGGCAGGTCATCCGCCAGCTGCCCGGTGTGTGCGCCTGCCGTGTTGGCCGAATTGGTCCGACGCGTGTAGCCATCCGAGGCCCTGAGCAGCCAGCCTGCGATGCGCTGTTCCTCCAGCGCGGGCCATGAGGCCAGCCCCGCCTGTTCGATCGCCTCGATGGTGGCCCTGGCGGGCGTGGGCGCCGTCGCCACGATGCTCAAGCCTGGCTGGCGGGTACGCTCTGCCCGTGCTTGTCGGCCTCGCTGGTGAAGGCATCGGCGTAGAAATAGTCCTCCGGCAGGTCGGCCTGCGCCACGAAATCACGCTTGGCCGATTCGACCATGATGGGCGCGCCACAGGCGTAGACCTCGTACCCCGACAGATCGGGCAGATCCTCCAGCACGGCCAGATGCACCAGGCCTTGGCGGCCTGTCCAGCCGTCTTCCGGCTTGGCATGCGAGAGCACGGGCACATAGCTCAGCCACGGCAGTTCATCGGCCTGGGCCTGCGCCCAGTCGTGCAGGTACAGGTCATTGCGTGATCGGCAACCCCAGTACACCGTCACTGGTCGCGTGTTGTGCTTGAAGCGCAGGTGCTCGATGATGGCCTTGATCGGCGCGAAGCCCGTGCCCGAGGCCAGCAGCACGATGGGCCGGTCGGAGTCCTCCCGCACGAAGAAGGTGCCCAGCGGGCCTTCCATGCGCAGGATCTCCTTTTCCTTCATGGCCGTGAACACGTGGTCGGTGAACAGGCCGCCGGGCATGTGGCGCATGTGCAGCTCGATGCCGTTGACCTCCGGGTCCTTGGCGGTGTGCGGTGCGTTGGCCATGGAGTAGCTTCGCCGGCTGCCGTCCTTCAGGATGAACTCGACGAACTGCCCGGCGCGCCAGCCGAAGTTGGCCGTGGCCGGCAGCTGCAGGCGCAGGATGGCCACATCTGGCGCCGGGCGGTGGATGCTGGTCAGGCGCGTGGGCATCTTCATCACCGGGAAATCGCCCAGGCCCACCACCTGGCGCGATTCGAGCACCAGATCGGTCTGCGGCGTGGCGCAGCAGGTCAGCACGTAGCCGGCTTCTTCCTCGGCGGGTGTCAGGGCCTTGAGCTGGTGCGCGCCATGGATCACGCGGCCTTCGACCAGCTTGCACTTGCACGAGCCGCAGGCGCCGTCCTTGCAGCCATAGGGCAGGCCCACGCCGGCGTGCAGGGCGGCGCCCAGCACGGTCTCGTCGCGCTGCATGGTGAACTGGCGGCCACTGGGTTGAACGGTGACGGAAAAACTCATGGGAACGGCCTTGGGAGCAGTCAGAATCGGCAATCCCCAGATTGTCCCCCAAGCCGCCATGTTCAACCCCGCCCCCGCACGATGCCGCCAGTTCCGCCAGAGCCGTGTGTTGATCGTGGGTTGCGGTGATGTGGGGCTGCGCGCGGCCAGGGCATTGCTGCCGCGCTGCCGGGTGCTGGCGCTCACCACGTCGGCCGAGCGGGCCCAGGCGCTGCGCGCACACGGCCTGCGGCCGGTGCTGGGCAACCTGGATGAACCGGCCACACTGGCCCGGCTGGCTGGCTTGGCGCCCCGCGTGCTGCATCTGGCGCCGCCGCCCGGCGCTGGCCACCAGGATCCGCGCACGGCGCACCTGCTTGAGGCCCTGTCCCGGCGCGGTACGGTGCGGGCCCTGGTGTACGGCAGCACCTCGGGCGTTTATGGCAATGCGGATGGCGCCCGTTTCGACGAGACAAGGCCCGTGGCGCCGGCTTCAGACCGTGCCCGGCGCCGTGTGCATGCCGAGGCCCTGGTGCGCTGGTGGGGGCGCCGGCATGCGGCTGTCGGCAGGCACGCCTGCGTGCTGCGCATCCCTGGCATCTACGCGCTGGACCGCGAAGGTGGTGACCCGCGCGAGCGTGTGCGCAAGGGCACGCCCGTGCTGGCCGCGCAGGACGACGTCTACACCAACCACATCCATGCCGATGACCTGGCCCGTGCCTGCGTGGCCGCCTTGTGGCGGGGCAAGCCCCAGCGCATCGTGCACGCCAGCGACGACACCGAGCTGAAGATGGGCGATTACTTCGACCTGGTGGCCGATCTGTGGGCGCTGCCTCGCCCGCCGAGGCTGGATGCCGAGCAGGCCCGCGCCACCCTGAGCCCCGTGCAGTGGTCCTTCCTGAGCGAATCGCGCCGGCTGGACAACCGACGGCTCAAGCAGGAACTGCGGGCAAGCTTGCGTTATCCCACGGTACGCGAGGGCCTGCGAGGCTGATCTCGTGTGACCTCCCTCTTAGGAGGGGGGTGTGCTGTGCAGGCCACAGCGGCCAGCCGCATGGTGATAAGTTCCCGGCATCCGAAATTCTTTAAGAGGGGACAGACCATGCAGATGCTTTCCAATTCCTTTGTTGTCCGCTGGCGCAGTGTGTCCGCGGCCGCCTTGCTGGTGGCCTGTGCTGCAGCCCAGGCCGCCCCCAGCAAGTTGGTGGTGTTCGGTGACAGCCTGTCCGACAACGGCAATGCCTCGGCCCTGGTCGGCCGGTACGGTATCGACCTGCCCGCAGAGCCCTATTTCGACGGGCGCTTCAGCAACGGCCCCGTGGCTGTGGAGGTGATGGCGGCGCAACTGGGCCTGAACCTGGAGAACCATGCCTTTGGTGGTGCGCTCTCCGGCGTCAACAACCGCATCGATGCCTTTGGCCTGCTCGACGGCACAGGCCTGCAGGGCCAGATCACCGACTACCTGGGCGATACCGGCGGCACCACGGATGCGTCAGCCCTGTACGTGGTCTGGGGTGGTGCCAACGATCTGTTGTCCTCGCCGACCGCAGCCACGGTCACCACGGCGGTCAACAACCTGACCCAGAACGTGAACCTGCTCTACCAGGCCGGTGCCCGCGATTTCTTCATTCCCAACCTGCCCGATCTGGCCACCACCGCCAGCGCCATTGCCGCTGGCGGTGCGCAGCAAGCCGGGGCACATCAGCTCTCGCTGTCCTTCAACGCGGCGCTGGCCCAGGCCATGTCCACGCTGCAAGGCAGCCTGCAGGGCGCGCGCATCCAGGTGTTCGACACCTTCGGCACCCTGGCCGGCTTGCGCGCGGACTATGTGGCCCAGGGTTACAACGTGACGCAAGGCTGCTGGAATGGTGACATGTTCGGCCAGGGCTCTGTGTGTGCCGACCCTTCCAAGTACTACCTGTGGGATGGTCTGCACCCCACGACGGGCGTGCACCAGGCCGTGGGCCAGGCCTTCGCGCAGGCGGCGGCTGTGCCCGAGCCCGCCACGTGGGCCTTGTCGCTGGTGGGCGTGGGGCTGGTCGCATGGATGGCGCGTCGCCGCCAGGCGTCTGGTTCTGCCGTGCTGGCTGGCTGATTGACTGTTGCCCCTTGATCAAGGGGATCGAGTCGTGCCCCAGGGCCTGCATCCGCGCAGGCCCTTTTGGCGCGTCTGTGTGGCGGGTGAGATGTCTTCAATGTGGCATATGACCCTTCCATCTTGCGGGGCGATCGATAGCCCACCCACTTCCCCGCAGGAGTACCCCCATGAAAGGTATCAACCACCCGACCAATGACGTGACGCTGAACCCGTCCGGCAACGAGTCGATCCTTGACGTGGCCGAGCGCGCTGATGTCCGCCGGCGCCTCATCCAGGGCGCTGCTTCTGCGCCCATGCTGGCTGCTGCTGGTGGCCTGACGCTCTCCGGTCTGAGCAACACCGTGCAGGCCGCCACCGACACCTGCGGTGCCAGCACCACCGTCGGCATCGGCTTTGCCAACCTGCCTGCCGACTGGCCCCCGTGCCTGACGCCGTGCGCGTGGCCGCCGGCCACAAGATCGAGCTGTTGGTCGCCTGGGGCGGCCCCATCATGCCCGGCGGCGCGCCGTTCAAGGGGGATGCCTCAGAGATGGCTGCCGACCAGGCCAAGCAGTTCGGCGAGCACAACGATGGCATGGACTACTTCGGTTTCAACGTGCGCGGCGTCGAGTCCAGCGACCGTGGCCTGCTGGTGGTGAACAACGAGTACACGCAGGAATCCATCCTGCACGCCGACGGCCTGACCGCCAACAACCAGACCATCGCCAAGGCCCGCAAGTCGCAGGCCGCCCATGGCGTGTCCGTGGTCGAGATCCGCAAGGACGGCGCCGGCCGCTGGGGTGTGGTCGCCAACTCCGCCTACGGTCGCCGCTTCACGGCCAACACGCCGATGCGCGTGTCCGGCCCGGCCGCTGGCCACGCCCTGCTGCAGTCGCGCAAGTTCGACATCGAGGAGACGGCATCGATCGACGTCGGCCAGAACAATGGCTTCGAAGCCAACGGCACGATCAACAACTGCGCCAACGGCTACACGCCCTAGGGCACCTATCTGACCTGTGAAGAGAACTGGAACGGCAACTTCGGCGCCAATGGCAGCCTGCCCGCCACCAGCACCGAGAACGGCAAGAACAACAACCGCTACGGCGTGACCACGTCCGGCAACGGCTACCTGTGGCACAAGGTCGATGCGCGCTTCGACGTGAGCGCCAACCCGCTGGAGCCCAACCTGTTCGGCTGGGTGGTCGAGATCGACCCCTTCGATCCGTACAGCCTGCCCGTCAAGCGCACCGCGCTGGGCCGCATCAAGCACGAGAGCGCACAGTACGTGCTGGGCCCCAACAACGAGCTGGCCGTGTACATGGGCGACGACGAGCGCAACGAGTACATCTACAAGTTCGTGGCCGCCGGCCGCTACAACCCCAGCAACCGCGCCGCCAACCGCAACCTGCTGGACACCGGCGTGCTGTACGCCGCCCGCTTCCTGGACAACAGCCAGGGCGTGTGGCTGCCCCTGCTGCCGGGCTCGGTCGGCCTGGACGGCGTGGCCCTGCGCGACAACCCCAACTTCGCGGGGGCCGATGACAACGAGGTGCTGGCCAAGATCCTGATCAAGACCCGCATGGCAGCTGATGCCCTGGGCGCCACGATGATGGACCGCCCCGAGTGGACGGGCGCTCGCCCCAAGGTCTGCGGCTTCGACGAGATCGAGGTGTACTGCACGCTGACCAACAACAACCGCCGTGGGACCACGCCCGTGTCGTCCAACCAGGCTGACGGCACCACCACCGCTGGCGGCGCCCGTCCGGCAGTGGACGCGGTCACCCCCCGCGCCGACAACGTCTACGGCCACATCGTGCGCTGGCGCGAAACCGGCAAGAACGTCACGGCCACCGGCTTCGCGTGGGACCTGTTCGTTCAGTGCGGCGACACCGCCACCGCCAAGACCCCGGCTTCGCGCTACGTGGGCAACGTCAACGACACGCCCAACGGTTCGGCCGACTTCGGCGCACCCGATGGCCTGTGGTTCGACCAGTTCGGCCGCCTGTGGGTGCAGACCGACCAGGCCGGTACGGCCTCGGGTGACTGGGTCAACATCGGCGCCAACTGCATGGTCTGCGCCGACCCGGCCACGGGCGCCATCAAGCGCTTCCTGACCAGCCCCATGCAGTCCGAAGTCACCGGCATCGCCATGACGCCGGATGGCAAGAGCATGTTCGTGGGCATGCAGCACCCGGGTGAAGAGGCCGCCAACCCGGCCAACCCGACCCAGTACTCGAACTGGCCTGCCAGCCAGTTCAGCACCAACTCGGCCGGTCAGGCCGTCGTGGGTGGACGTCCTCGTTCCGGCGTGGTGGTGATCACCAAGACCGGCGGCGGCATCGTTGGCAGCTGATCGACACATCGCACAAGGAGTTTCACATGCGTCGCTATTCCGCAATCATCGCCCTGGGCCTGGCCTCGCTGGGCTTCCAGGCGCAAGCCGCCGTGATCACCAACCCTGCCCAGGTGCCTGGCACCCAGCAGGTGATCGACTTCAACGGTGAAGACGGCCTGTCCATCGGTGCCGGTTCGTCGTGGACCACGGGCACCCCGGCCGTGACCTTCAGCTCGCTCGATGGTGACTTCACCGTGGGCCAGCGCTGGGCCACCGACCTGGGCATCAATGGCAGCTGGGGCGCCGGCAAGTCTTTCCTGTCGTTCGACACGATCGGCGAGATGATCGTGCGCATCGACTTCGGCAACCTGCGTACCCGCGCTTTCACGGCTGATTTCAGCCTGTACCAGGACGCCGGCACGCGCAGCCTGCTGACGGGGTGACCGCCTACGGCGTGGATGGCAGCTCCAGCTCGTTCACGCTGGGTTCGTTCAGCACCTCGCTGGACGGTGTCGCCCTGGACGACAGCGCCCTGATCGATTCGACCAACTACGCGATCACGCAGGGTCTGCGTCTGGCCCATGCCGACATCGCCTACATCACCATCAAGGGTGATGGTGTGGTGATGGACAACCTGACCTTCACGACGCCCGTGCCCGAGCCGCAGGCTTATGCGCTGATGCTGGCCGGTCTGGGTGTGGTGGCCTTCGCGGCCCGCCGCCGTCTACACAAGGCCTGAGCCTGATCGAGAAGGCGCCTTGTTAAAAGGCGCTTCGACGGCCCCGCGCGGTCCTGCTGGTCAGGCCGCCGGGGCCGTTGTCTTTGGCTTGAACTTGCACCAGGGCGTCACGCTGCACTCCCAGCAGCGCGGCTTGCGGGCCTGGCAGATGTAGCGGCCGTGCAGGATCAGCCAGTGGTGTGCATGCTGCATGTACTGCGCAGGGACGCGCTTGAGCAGCTTGAGCTCCACCGCCAGCGGTGTCTTGCCGGGCGCCAGGCCCGTGCGGTTGCCCAGGCGGAAGATGTGTGTGTCCACCGCCATGGTGTGCTCGCCGAAGGCCACATTGAGCACCACGTTGGCCGTCTTGCGGCCCACGCCGGGCAGGGCCTCCAGCGCCTCGCGCGTGCGGGGCACCTCGCCGCCATGCTGCGCCAGCAGGATGCGGCAGGTCTCCATCAGGTGCTTGGCCTTGCTCTTGTACAGGCCGATGGTCTTGATGTAGTCGCTCAGGCCCTCGATGCCCAGATCGAGGATGGCCTGCGGTGTGTTGGCCACCGGGAACAGCCTGCGGGTGGCCTTGTTGACGCCCACGTCCGTGGCCTGGGCTGACAGCAGCACGGCGGTCAGCAGCTCGAAGGGCGTGGTGTACTCCAGCTCGGTTTCGGGATGGGGGTTGGCGGCTTGCAGGGTCGCGAAGAAGGCTTCGATCTCCGCGGGCTTCATCAGAGGGCTGCTCATGGGGGACGGGCAAGGGAACGTTGGGGCGGGGCGAGGCCCCGCAGAGGGCGGCGCCTCAGCGCTTGGCGGGTTGCGGGGGCTTGAGGCCGCCGCAGTCTGCCGAGATCCAGCGGGCGCGGTGCTTCATGGTCATCACCTGGGGCTTGCCGCCTTCCTGGGAGGTCATGCGCACTTCACCGCTGTAGTTCTCGGGGTTGGCGAAGGTGGTGCTGCCTTCGCCCTGGGCGGGCGGCTGGGTGCAGGCCAGGGACCATTTCCAGGTGCTGCCGCTGCGGCTGGTGACCTGGCTCTTGCAGTCGCCTTCGGACTGCTGCCAGCGGTTCTGCTCCAGCATGTCCTTGGTCAGGCACATGCGCGCTGCCATGCCGCCACCGGCGCCGGCCGGGTTGATCTGGATGCCCTGGGCCTTCATCTGCGCCTCGATCTGCTTGCGCATCTCTGGGGGCATGTTCTTGAGCTGGGCGGCCATCTGAGCGGATTGATCGGGCACGGGTTTGCCGTTGATCTGTTGCGAATCCGAGCTCATCTCCCACAGGCCGGGCTTGATGGGCGGTGGGGTGTCGGCGGCCTGGGCCAGGCCCATGGCCAGCAGGCCTGTCAGCGCGAACGTGGCGCTGCGGGCCATACGGGGCAGGGACAGGCCTGGACGACGGCCATTGCCGTGACGATGGGCGTGACGGGACATGGTGTGGCTCCTGGGGTGGGTGTTGTCATGCGCCGATCGCGCGTCGGCGCGTGGATGATGACACAGGAGCCCGACCAGGCGCCATCGGGCGCCACCGCGCTCAGAGCACGACCACGGCGTCGGGCAGCTCGTTGCGGTCGTGATCGCCTGGCCTGAGCGGATAGCGCTCCCGCATCAGCGCACCCACCTGGTCGATGGCGTGGGCCAGGCCTTCTTCGAAGCGGCCCTCGCGCAGCGAGCCGGCCAGGGCATCGGTGAGCTGGCGCCAGGTGTCGGGCGGTGTCTGGCTGGCCAGACCGCGGTCGGCCAGGATCTCGATGTGATGGTCTGCCAGCAGCAGGTAGATCAGCACGCCGTTGTTCTGCTCGGTGTCCCACACGCGCAGGCGGCCGAACAGGTCGACCGCGCGGCTGTGCGCGTCCACGCCGGCCCACAGGGCGCCGGCGGGCAGACCACCCTCCACGCACAGGCGCAGCTCACCGCGGTGTCGCGTTTCACTCTCGCGCACGCGTGCTTCCAGTCGCTCCAGGCCGGCCGGCGTGAGGGTGCTGCGCACGTTGCCGGCGTCCAGCCAGAGGTGGCGGGCCCAGCGCAGCGGGGATGAGGGGCTTGTGCTTGTCGATGCCATGGCGCTGCTCACCATTTGCCGGAGGCGCCACCGCCCCCGAAGCTGCCGCCGCCCCCGGATGAGAAGCCGCCACCGCCGGACGATCCGCCCCAGCCGCCCATGCCACCCCCCATGCCGCCATAGCCCGCGCCCCAGCGCGTGCCTCGACCGCCGCCGCGGCCGCCGCTCCCGATGGCCGCGATCAGCACCATGGCCACCACCGCGGCAATGCCACCGATCAACAGGCTGCTGGTCCACCACCAGCCCAAGGCCCCAGCCCCGAGCCCCGTGGCCACGGTGCCCAGCTTGCGCCCCAGCACGGCCGTGAGCACGGCCCCAATAACCGGGACGCCGCCGAACAGGAAGATGCCCAGGTCACCCCACTGGATGCCCGTGGCCTGGGCGCTGCGCCGGGCGGTGGTATCGGGTGCGGGCAGTTGCTCGCCCTTGATGAGCGTCTGCAACTGGTCCACCGCGACATTGAGACCACCGGCATAGTCACCCGCCTTGAACGCGGGGCGAATGGCCTGGTCGATGATGCGGTAGGCGGCCAGATCCGGGATGGCGCCTTCCAGCGCGCGGGCCACCTCGATGCGCACCTGCCGGTCGTCCTTGGCGACCAGCAGCAGCACGCCGTCACCCACGTCGCGGCGGCCCACCTTCCACTGGCTGGCCACGCGGTGGGCGTAGGCGGCGATGTCTTCAGGTTGGGTGGTGGGCACCAGCAGGATCACGATCTGCGAGCCCTGCGCCTGCTCGATGGCGGCGAGCTTTTGCTCCAGCGCCTGGCGCTGCGCATCGCCGAGCGTGGCGGTCTGGTCGGTCACGCGTGTGTTGAGCGGTGGCACGGGCAGTGGCTGGCCTGGTGTCCATGCCGTGTCGGCCTGCCCAGGGAGGGGCAGGAACAGCGTGACCAGCGCGAACAAGGCCACCCAGGCCCAGGCCATCACACTGTGTGCGCTGCGTGCGGAGACTGCCATCCACAGGCGGGGCATGCCCTGCATCACTTGCTGAAATCCACCGAGGGTGGCTTGGAGATCTCGGCCTCGTTCTGTACCGTGAAGCTGGGTTTGGCGTCGTAGCCGAAGACCTTGGCCGTGAGGTTGCTGGGGAAGCTGCGGGCCAGCACGTTGTACTCCTGCACTGTCTGGATGTAGGCGTTGCGGGCCACGGTGATGCGGTTCTCGGTGCCTTCGAGCTGGACGCGCAGATCCTGGAAGCCCTGGTTGGCTTTGAGGTTGGGGTAGTTCTCGCTGACCACCAGCAGGCGCGACAGTGCACCGGACAGCTCGCCCTGGGCTTGCTGGAACTTGTTGAAGGCCTCGGGGTTGTTGACCAGTTCCGGCGTGGCCTGGATGCTGGTGGCCTTGGCGCGGGCCTCGACCACGCGCGTGAGCGTGTCACGCTCGAAGTTGGCCTCGCCCTTGACGGTGGCCACGATGTTGGGGATCAGATCAGCGCGGCGTTGGTACTGGTTCAGCACCTCGGACCAGGCGGCCTTGGATTGCTCGTCCAGGCGCTGGAAATCGTTGTACCCGCAGCCTGTCAGCGACAGGGCCGAGGCCACGGCGAACGCGGCAGCCAGGCGGCGCGCAGTGGGGGCGAGGGGCAGTGAACGGGGCATCGCGGTCCTTTCATCGATCGTCAAGGCGGCAACGCGGCGATGGGGCCGCAGCCGCAACGATAAATCAGGTCGCGACAGAAAACTTCAAGTCACACCGTCCGCTGTGGGCGATGTGGTGTGTGTGCTCAATCAGGCCCAGGCCACCCCGGGCAGGTTGTTGCACGACAGGACTTCGTGGCTGCGGGAACGCGGATAACGCTCCCGCACGATGCGCACGGCCCCCATGGGGGTGTCCGCCAGCACCTTCAGCACGCGCTTGGCAGCGCGTTGCGAGGGATCGATCACCACCATCGCCGACACCTCGAAGAGGCGCAGGGCAGGTTCGATCGCCAGATTCATCAATGCACGCATGGCATGTCTCCTACGTCATGGAATGGTGCGTGAGCGCCGTCCCATGCAACGAGAATGCATTTTGTGGGCCAAGCGTGACACGGTGATGACCCTGGTATGGAGCCTCGAATGGGCCGGAAGGTTCCCTGCCTGTGCATATTGGCATGGGGACAATCCCTGGGATGGTGCCCCAGGGACCCAGCACGGGGCGCCGGTGTCAGGCCAGGGTGGGGTAGTCCGTGTAACCCTTGGCGCCGCCGCCGTAGAAGGTTTTCGAATCCGCCGCGTTGAGCGTGGCATGGGTGCGCAGGCGCAGGGCCAGGTCCGGATTGCCAATGAAGGGGCGCCCGAAGGCCACCAGATCGGCCTGGCCGCGTGCCAGGGCCTGCTGGGCCAGGTTCAGGTCGTAGCTGTTGTTGACCATCCAGGGGGCCTTGGTGCGGGTGCGCAGGGCCTCGTAGTCGAAGGGGATGTGGCGTGTGCCACCGGTGGCCCCTTCGATCACGTGCACGTACATCAGGCCCAATTTGCCCAGCTCGTCGGCCACGTGGTTGAAGAGCGGCTGGGGGTTGCTGTCGCTGGCGTCGTTGGCGGGTGTGACCGGCGACAGGCGGATGCCGGTGCGGCCCGCACCCACTTCGGCCACCACGGCCTGCACCACCTCATTGAGGAAGCGAGCGCGGTTCTCGGTGGAGCCGCCGTAGGCATCGGTGCGGTGGTTGGTGCCGTTGCGCAGGAACTGGTCGATCAGGTAGCCATTGGCCGCGTGCACTTCCACGCCATCGAAGCCGGCCTTGAGCGCATTGCGGGCCGCCTGGCGGTATTGCGCCACGATGCCGGGGATCTCGCCGATGCCCAGCGCACGGGGGGCGGACACCGGCGCGAAGCCCGTGCTGATGTAGGTCTTGGTGCGTGCGGGGATGGCCGAAGGCGCCACGGGTACTTCGCCCACGGGCTGCAGCGAGTTGTGCGAGATGCGGCCCACGTGCCACAGCTGGATCACGATCTTGCCGCCCTGGGCGTGCACGGCATCGGTCACCTTCTTCCAGGCGGCGATCTGCTCGTCGCTGTAGATGCCCGGGGTGTCGAGGTAGCCCTGGCCCTGCTGGCTGATCTGGCTGGCCTCGGTGATGATCAGCGAGGCACCCGTGGCCGGGTTGGCGCGTTGGGCGTAGTAGGTGATGGCCAGTTCGCTGGGCACCTGACGTGCGGCCGCCCGGTTGCGCGTGAGCGGAGCCATGACGACACGGGTGGGCAGCGACAGATCGCCGAGGCGGATGGGATCGAACAAACCAGGCATGCAGAACTCCTGTCCATTGGAAAAGAAGCGCCCACCGCCAAGGGTGCGACGCTATCTTCAGGATAGCCTGCCGGCAAAAGGCTTGCGCGCGCAGGGCTGCTGCGCCTTGCGCGGGATCAAGCCCTGGTTCAGGCGCTCATCAGGTGCAAGCGGCGCCGTGCGGCCACGCCTGCGATCGACAGGCCAGCCAGCAGCAGTACAACGGAGCCAGGCTCCGGCACGGCTGTGACGGACACGTTGCCGATCGACAGCAGCGAGGTGCCGACGTAGTCGTTGACATCGCCGATGGCCCAGGCCAGCGAGACGCTGCCGGCCTGCGCGAAGGTGATCGATTGCGTGCCGAGCGACGAGGCGCTCCAGCCCTGGCCTGCATCCAGCAGCGACAGCGAGGCCGTGTCGCCCAGCTTGGTGAGCTGCGTGCCCGAGGTGGTCGTCAGCACCAGCCAGGCGCTGTCGCCCAGGTTGAGGCCGCCTGCGCCTTCGCGGGTGAAGAACTGCCAGTCGAAGCTCAGGGTGTCGCCGGCCTGCACACTGAAGGTCTGCGAGGCCGACGAGCCTTCCATCAGGTAGTTGCCGCCGCCGATATCGTCGAACGCGCCAGGGGCCACGTTCAGCGAGGTCTCCAGGGCCAGGCCGCCCTCCAGGGGGCCCTGGCCAGACAGGTTGTAGTGGCCGGCGGTGGCAGGGGCGTCATCCTGGTAGATGCTGCTGGCGGTGCCCAGCAGCAGACGGGGCGTGTGGCCGATGTTCAGCTCGCCGAACAGCGTGCCCTGCGCGACGCCGGCATCGCCCGCGGTGGTCCAGCCGCTGAGGCCGGCGCTGAAATCACTGTTGGTGAGCGGTGCTGCCTGCGCAGTGGCGGCCAGGCCCAGAACGAGGGCGCCGATGGTGGTGCGCAATGGGGAGTGTGTGCGGTTCATGAGGTACATCCTTGTCGTGTCGGTTGGCTCGGAGCTGATCACAGGCCCAGGTCACGGGCGGCTTGCAACTGGGCGGGCGTGACGCCGCGCAGCAGGGCCAGCGGGCGGACGGCGGCGGGGCCGGCGTTGCCATCGCTGTCGATCTGCAGCTGGGTGCCGGCGCTGGTGGCCACCAGCTTGACCACGCCGAGCGACAGCGCCTGGTCGGCCTGCACGCCAATCGAGGCCAGCAGGGCACTCAGGTCGATCCGGTCGCTGCCCGGGGTGAAGTCGGTGATGGTGTCCAGGCCGTCGCGCAGGCTGGTGTAGACCAGCACATCGCGGCCGGTACCGGTGGTGATGGTGTCCGCGCCTTCGCCGCCGTTGATCACGTCATCGCCGGCTGTGCCGGTGATGGTGTCGCGGCCGCTGGTGCCGCCCACCTGCTTGAGCAGGTTCAGTCCGATCACGACGGGGTCGTGGTCCGATGAGCGGTAGGCCGTGGTGGTGTAATAGTCAGGGCCGCAGGCCGCGCAGCCCGGTTGCTTGAACTCCACGTTGTAGTCGATCACCGAAGGCTCATCGGCATTGATGTGCCAGTGGTGCGCACCGGTGACCTGGGCCGTGAGCGAGGTGCTGGCCAGCGCGTGGTCGAGGTAGCCGGCCTCGCCATCGAACACGTAGGAGTACTCGCCAGGGCCGTTGAAGTGTGCGCTCAGGTCCACGAAGCCGTTGGAGGTCAGGTCGTGGATCGGATCCTCCTTGGCATAGGCGTTCAGGTCACCGATCACCAGCACATCGTTGTCGCCCTGGGCGGTCTGCAGGGTGTTGATGAAACCGCGCAGTGTCTGGGCCTGCTGCAGGCGGCTGCTGTTGTAGCAGCCCTGGCCGTCGCCCTGATCGGCGTTGGCGCCGGTGGCGTCACCACAGCCCTTGGACTTGAAGTGGTTGACCAGCACGGTGAACTTCTCGCCATTGGGCGCGGCGAAGGTCTGCGCCAGCGGCGGGCGGTTGTGCACGCTCGATGCATCGCTCAGCGAACTGCCCACGCGGCCCAGCTTGCCGGGCTTGTAGATCAGCGCGACCTTGATCTCGTCGGTGCCTGTGCCGGTGGAGGGGTCAGGCACCACGGCGTAGGTGCCGGCGCCCATGGCGGCGTTCAGGCCGTTGACCAGGTCCACCACGGCGCTCTGCGCACCAGTGCCGTCGTTCTCGATCTCCATCAGGCCGACCACATCGGCATCGATGGCCTTGAGCGCAGCGATGATCTTGGCGCGCTGGCGGTTGAACTCGGCCAGCGTGCTGGCACCGCGCGAGGTCGGAAAACCGGCGCCCAGACCGTTGCCATTGAAGTAGTTCAGCACATTGAAGCTGGCCACCTTCACGTTGCCACCCACATCGGCCGGGGCCTCGGTGCGCGGATGGGCGCGGGTGAAAACCACTGGCTCGGTCGGGTGGATGCGGTAGTCGGCCAGGCCCGTGTTGCTGGCCGTGGCCAGGCCGTAGTCGATCACGCCGGTGATCGAGTCGATGGTGTCGCCGGCGCGCTGGGTGTTGTCGTCTGCCGAGAAGTAGGGCGTGGGGTTCGGGTTCTGCAGGCTGCTGCCATCGTCCAGGATGATGCGGCGGCGGGCGTTGTCCTGGTCCACCTGCTGGGCCTCGACGCTGCCGGGGCGGTGCAGGTTGGTGGCCTTGAGCAGGCGGCCTTCGGCCGACAGCGTGATCTGACCGTAGCGACCCAGGAAATAGTTTTGGCTGGCCGTGAGCTCGGTGGCGATGGTGACCAGCATGCCTTCTACGTGCTCCAGGTCGCCGTCCTGCAGTTCGGGGAAGGTGATCACCGTGGGTGTGATGCTCTGGTTGCTGGCCAGCACGCTCAGGTTGGAAATGGTCTTGAGTTCGGTGACGGTGTGCGCGGCGGTGAGGGCGTTGCCGGCCGCGCCCACGTTGTACTCATCGACCACGCCGGTCAGTTGAACCAGCTGGCCCACGCTCACGCTCACGGTCGGGGCCGTGCTGGTGAACACCAGGATGCCTTCGGAGGTGGTGGGGTCGCTGTCGGGGTTGGGCTCCTGCATGAAGAATCCGTTGTTGAGCAGCTTGGTGACGACGCCGCGCGTGGTCACGCTCTGACCCACCAGCGGGCTGGTGTGGCCGCTGCCCTGGATGGTGTGGATGGACACCTGCGAAGGCGAAGGCGAGGGGCCGGGCGACGGTGCGGGCGTGCCATTGCAGGGCGAGGGGGCCCGGCTCATGTTGCGCGGGGCCGGAGCCACCAGCGTGAAGTCGGCGCTGTTGTTATTCGTGTCGGTGCAGCCGCTATTCAGGCGCTGGGCGGCCGTGGTGTTGGTCAGCGCGCCGGTGGGCGTGCCTTCGGTGGGGGTGCTGGCACCGTAGCTGACGATATCGACCAGCGCGGCATGGGACGGGTTGGTGCCGCTGAGCGCCACGTTGGCGTTGGTGAGGGCGACCTTGCCGTTGTTGGCGCCCATGAGGATCGCGCCTGTCGCATCGGGCGAAGGCAGATCCTGCGTGCCACCAGTGCCGGCGCCTTGCGCGATCAGCAGGTACTGGCCGGGCTGCAGGGTCAGGTTGCCCAGGGTGGTCTTGTTGCTCCAGTTGTTGCCGGTGGACGCGGCGTAGTGCACCGTCCAGCCGCTGAGGTTCACGGAGCTGGCGCCGGCGTTGAACAATTCGATGAAGTCGTTCTTCAGCGTGGCGCCCGAGTTGCCGCCGCCACCGTAGACCTGGCTGATCACCACGGCGGCGTTGGCGCCGGCAGAGGCCAGGCCACCCAGCCCCAACAGAAGGGCGGCCGACAGCGGGCGCAGCCGCGCGGGATGGCGCAGGGTCTTGGAGCAGGTCTTGTTGTCGCGCATGTCTCACCTCGGTATCAAAGAATCCGAGCAGTGTGGAGAGCGCGTGTGTCATGGGCATGGACGACACGCCTGCGCGCGTAGTCCGTACGGACCGCCGTTGTGTGACCCAGTTCGGATGGGTTGGATCTGGTGTGTCAGTTGCCGCCTGGCGAGGCGCGACGGGCCCTTGCGCGTGCCAGTGCGGCCTCGACCACGCTGCGCTTGCGGGCCAGTTCGGCCTCGTCGCTGATCTTGGTCAGCTCGGCCAGGTGTTCCAGCTTATGGCGGGCCTTGGCGGCCAGGCGCTCGTCGTTCTCGGCCTGGGCACGTTGCACACGGGCCTGGCGCTGCGTGTAGCGCGTGCGCGCGTCATCCGCATCGGCCTGAGACCACGCCGCCCAGCCTGTGGGGCGGGGCCCTTGTTCCTGCACAGGCTCCAGGCTGATGCAGTCCACCGGGCAGGCCGGGATGCACAGTTCGCAGCCGGTGCATTGAGATTCGATCACCGTGTGCATGTGCTTGGGCGAGCCCACGATGCAATCGACTGGGCAGGCCTTGATGCACAGGGTGCAGCCGATACACCAGCTCTCATCGATCACGGCCAGGTAGCGGGGGCCTTCCACGCCGTATTCCGGGTTCAGCGGGATCACGGGGCGGCCGGTGGCTCGTGCCAGTCGTTCGATGCCCTCGGCGCCGCCGGGCGCGCACTGGTTGATATCGGCGCTGCCATCAACAATGGCCTCGGCGTAGTGCGCGCAGTCGGCATAGCCGCAGCTGGTGCACTGCGTCTGGGGCAGCAGGTCGTTGATCTGGCGGGCGTCCATGGTGGAGCGGGAGTCTAAGGCACGCAGCGGTGTTGCCTGGATGGCGAGGCGTGAAACCGCGCCGGAGAGCACACTTTCAAAAGCACAAAGGCCCGCCATCAAGGCGGGCCCACTGGTGGCGGCAGAGCTTGGTGAGTAAGCTCAGTGCTTAAGCAGCCTTGGCTGCCTTGGGCTTGCTGCCAGCGCGCTGGTTGTGCGCCAGGATGAAATCGCGGATCACCGGGTAGGCCATCTCGCGCCAGCGGCGGCCGGAGAAGATGCCGTAGTGGCCCGCACCGATCACATCGTAGTGCTTCTGGCGGCCATCGGGGATGCCGGTGCACAGCTCGTGCGCGGCCCTGGTCTGGCCCGCGCCGGAGATGTCGTCCAGCTCACCTTCCACCGTCAGCAGGGCGGTGGTCTTGATGTCCTGCGGGCGGACCAGCTCGGGCACGCCTTCCGGGTTGCGCACTTCCCAGGTGCCATTGACCAGCGAGAAATCCTGGAACACGGTCTTGATGGTGTCCAGGTAGTACTCGGCGGGCATGTCCAGCACGGCGTTGTACTCGTCGTAGAACTTGCGGTGCGCTTCGGCGCTGTCGTCATCCCCGCGGATCAGGTCCAGGAAGAAGTCGTAGTGCGAAGCCTGGTGACGATCCGGGTTCATGGCCACGAAGCCCGTGTGCTGCAGGAAGCCCGGGTACACCGGCCGGGTGGCGCCCGGGTAGTTGGGCGGCACGCGGTAGATCACATTGTTCTCGAACCACTCGAAGCTCTTGTTCATGGCCAGGTTGTTCACGGCCGTCGGCGACTTGCGTGCGTCGATGGGGCCGCCCATCATGGTCATGCTCAAGGGGGTGGCTTCGCCGCGGCTGGCCATCAGCGAGATGGCGGCCAGCACCGGCACCGTGGGCTGGCACACGGAGATCACGTGCACATCGGGGCCCAGCAGGCGGACGAAGTCCTGCACGTAGTTGATGTAGTCGTCCAGATGGAAGGGGCCTTCCTCCATCGACACCATGCGGGCGTCCACCCAGTCGGTGATGTAGACCTTGTGGCCTTGCAGCAGCGTGCGCACGGTGTCGCGCAGCAGCGTGGCGTGGTGGCCTGACAAGGGCGCGACAACCAGTATCGAGGGCTGCTCGCGCATCTTGTCGAGCAGCTTGCTCTCATCGGTGAAGCGCTTGAAGCGCAGCAGGCGGCAGAATGGCTTGGCCTCGACCACCTGTTCCTGCACCACCACCTCGGTGCCGTCCACGTTCACGGCGGTGATGTCGAAGGCGGGCTTTTCGTACTCTTTGGTCAAGCGGTGGATCAACTCGAACCCAGCAGCAACGCGCTGGGCTTGCGGTACATGCGCGAACATGGACAGCGGGTTGCTGTAGAGCTTGGACGCGGCACTGGCGAACTCCGAGAAGGGGCTCAGCCAGGCGCGGTTGGCTTCATAGATTTGATAGAGCATGTGAACGAACCTTTATCGGTATGACCCGTAGCAAGCAACTGCACTTCACAGGTTTGTTGCGGTGCAGCATAAATCCTTTTGAAGATCTTTGCATTTCAGGCAGGCATTCGAGAAGGGCATTAGCACGGTCCCAATGCGTCTTTTCAAATTCAACAGGCGAAAAAAAGCCCGCCTGGCGCCGAGGACGGCTGGGCGGGCTTGCGCAGGCTGAATTTGTTCAGCCTGGATTCACTTATTGCGATACCTTGGCGATGGCTTCCGACACGGCCTTGATGTTGCCGTTGTTCAGCGCGGCCACGCAGATGCGGCCTGAATCGACACCGTAGATGCCGAACTCGGAACGCAGGCGCTGCATCTGGGCGGCGTTCAGGCCGGAGTAGCTGAACATGCCCTTCTGGCGGGTGATGAAGCCCAGATCTTGCGTGATGCCGGCGGCCTTCAGGTTCTCGACCAGGGCGGTGCGCATCACCTTGATGCGGTCACGCATCTGGGCCAGCTCGTCTTCCCACAACTGGCGCAGGGCGGGGGTGTTCAGCACCGTGGCCACCACCTGGGCGCCGTGCGTGGGCGGGTTGGAGTAGTTGGTGCGGATCACGCGCTTGAGCTGGCTCAGCACGCGAGCCGATTCGTCGGCTGTTTCGCTGACGATGCTCAGGGCGCCCACGCGCTCGCCGTACAGCGAGAAGCTCTTGGAGAAGCTGGTGGACACGAAGAAGCTCAGGCCGGCGTCCAGGAACTTGATGACCACGGCGCCGTCCTCGGCGATGCCGTTGCCGAAGCCCTGGTAGGCCATGTCCAGGAAGGGCACCAGGCCGCGTTCCTTGGTGATGGCGATCACTTCGTTCCACTGGGCTTCGGTCAGGTCGTAGCCGGTGGGGTTGTGGCAGCAGGCGTGCAGCAGCACGATGGTGCCGGCCGGAGCAGCCTTCAGGGTGGACAGCATGCCGTCCACGTTGATGCCCTTGGCGGCGGCGTCGTAATAGGGGTAGGTGCCCACGGTGAAGCCGGCCGATTCGAACAGGGCGCGGTGGTTTTCCCAGCTGGGATCGGAGATCAGCACCTGCGCATCGGGGTTCAGGCGCTTCAGGAAATCGGCACCCAGCTTCAGGCCGCCCGTGCCGCCGATGGCCTGGGCCGTGGCGATGCGGCCGCCCTTGACGGCAGCGTGGTCGGCACCGAACACCAGGCCTTGCACGGCCTTGTCATAGGCAGCGATGCCGTCGATGGGCAGGTAGCCGCGGGCCTTGGGGGCCTCCAGCAGCTGCTTTTCGGCGGCGGCCACGCACTTGAGCAGGGGCAGTTTGCCTTGCTCGTCGGTGTAGACGCCCACGCCCAGGTTGACCTTGTTGGGGTTGGTGTCGGCGTTGAACTGTTCGTTCAGACCCAGGATGGGGTCACGGGGGGCCATTTCAACTTGTGCAAACAACGAGGCCATGGTGCGAGCAATCTCCGGTAGGGGTGGCGGTCAGCTGAAAAAAGAGGCGCCCGGCTCGAGCGGCGTGCGCTTGTGGTGCGCGCACGCCTGAATCGGGCAAACCCTTTATTTTATCGACCAGTCGGGGTTTCGGCCATGCAAGGCATGCCGGAACCCAAAAAAATACACCCGCCGGGTGGCGGGTGCAATGCAAGGGCCTCCCGCCCTCACGGAGATCCAGGTTGATCAGACCTTGTTCAGCTTGATGCTGGTGGCGGTGGCGGTGAGGTAGCCCACGGCGGCGGCGTACTTGTCGTTGTAGTTGATCTTGACGGCGTTGTTGAGCGCCGTGTTGCCGCGCACATAGCTGCTGTCGCCGGCGTGCTGGAAGTTGCTCATGATGTAGGTCCAGCCGTTGATCTCGTCGACCGCATGCAGGCCGGTCGATTCACCGCCGGCAGGCACCGACAGGATGCGCACGGGCGGAACGCTGGGCGTGTCCACGTTGTAGGCCCACAGGAAGTTGTTGGTGTGCTGGCCGCTGTCCTCGCCGATGAACAGGGTGCGCAGCTTTTCCGAGAACTTCAGGTTGTCGGGGTTGCCGATCTTGTTGGGGTTGGCGGTGTGCCCAGGCTGTCGGCGCTGATGTCCTCGCCCACCAGCAGGGCCTTGATGTCGACCGGCACCCACTCGCTGTTGATGGCCGTGGCCGTGGTGTCGATCTGTGCGGCACGCAGGTTCAGGGCCATGACGGCACCGGCATTCACCTGGGCCACCTGCACTTCGGGCTTGCTCAGCGAGTTGCCCGTCACCATGGAGGCCTGCACGTTCTGCAGTGCAGAGTAGGCGATCTTGTCCTTGGCGTTGACGGTGGTGCCTTCCATCTTGGTGAAGCAGGTGCTGGCACCGATCAGGGCGGCGTAGGGGTGCGTTTCCAGGAAGGCAGCGGCCTTTTCCATGCCGGCTTGCACCTTGATCCATTCGATCTTGCCGTTGGCCTTGACGCGGGTGTAGCCCGTGGCAGTGGGGTCAGCGATAGAGGGATCCACGTCGGCCGAGCGTACATCCATGATCTGCGTGGCCAGGATGCCGCCATCGACCAGGGCCTTGATCTCGGCGCTGGTGGCGTGGCCCAGCTTGATCCACTTCATCGGCGCAGCGTTGGCCGTCGTGCTCAGCGAGAACGGGTTGGCGGTGCTTGGGTCGGCGGCGATGCCCACCTGGGCGGCGTACAGCGTGCCGGCGGACAGGTCGCGGGCGGTGTCGGCCACGAACATGAAGTAGGCCGAGTTGGTGGCGTCATCGCCCATCAGCACGGTGCGCTCGTCGGGCATCACCTGCACCAACTCGTGCGAGATGCGGCCCATGCAGTAGTGCTTCTTGATCGAGCCGGTGCCGTCGGGCTTCACGGTCACTTCGGGCATGTGGCCATAGTCGTACGGGTTGGCGGTGGCCGCGTTGCCATACAGGTTCTGGCTGAAGCTGTTCATGTAGTTGGCCGAACGGGCCGCGAAGGCGTCGGGCTCGTACTCTTCGCTGGACAGGTGGGTGCCCCAGGGCGGCAGGCTGGCGCCGCAGGTGATCCACAAGGCCCTTCACGCTGGAGGTGTCCACGTTGTGGTATTTGACCAGCTTGAGTTTGCCGGTCGTGGGGTTCTGGTCCAGCGTGAGGATCGCGATGGGCGAGGGCAGCAGGCCGTACATCCGCGTGCTGCCGTCCTGGGCCCAGGTGGTGTACTCGAACTGCACCACGGCGAACACATGGTTGCCGGTCACGCCGGCCACGTTGGCGTTGGGCACGGTCAGCAGCGAGGTGCCGTCCGGCGAGTCACTGAAGAACTGACGTGGGCGCGCCGGCACGGTCGTGTCCATGATGGGCGCATTGTTGATGTTGTAGTAGCCGCCCGCCAGCGTGGTGCCACCGCTGCCATCGGGCGCTTGCGTGCCGGTCAGGAAGAAGGGCTCGTAAGCCAGGTTGAACTTCTGGGTGGAGTTGTCGCTGAGGGTGATGGTCAGCGTGGAGGCCACGTACGTGGTGGCGCGGTTGGCGATGGAGGTGGGTGCCAGCATTTCACCGAACTTGGCCGACACGAAAGTCACGCTCGGGGTGGTGGTGCTGTTGCCATCACCACCACCGCCGCCACAGGCGGTCAGCAGGGAGGATGCGGCCAGCCCGCTCATGGGCAGCATGGGCACACCAGCCAGAAACTTCAGGGTTTGACGACGGGAAGGATTGGAAGCTTGGGTCATGGGTACTGCAGGGGACTGCTTGATTCGCGTTGAACGGTCTTATCGGGCGCCCAGTTGCGTGATCCGAACGGCTCACGACACGTGGGTCAGGGCGGGGCGATAGGCAGCCGGCATGACAGGCGCGTGACGTTTTTCAGCGGGGCCACACCTTGACCTAAATCCCCTTAACGGAAGGCGGCTGCGCTGCCGGCCGACGCCCTCATGTCGAACGCTTTACAGTTGGAGGTTTGGTCTCTTGACCTTTCAACGCACACCCCCAGATTGCCCTCCATGCCTGCATCGACCGACCTGATCGCCGACGCCAATGCGTCCGGTGCGCCAGCGCCCCAGGGGCAGTTTGTCCAGTACCCGGACTCACCCTTCGAGCTGTTCCAACCCTACCCACCGGCGGGCGATCAGCCCACGGCCATCGCCGGTCTGGTTGAAGGCATCCAGGACGGTCTGAGCTACCAGACCCTGCTGGGCGTGACGGGTTCAGGCAAGACCTTCACCATGGCCAACGTGATCGCCCAGATGGGGCGCCCGGCCATCGTGTTCGCGCCCAACAAGACGCTGGCAGCCCAGCTCTACGCCGAGTTCCGCGAGTTCTTCCCGAACAACGCCGTCGAGTACTTCGTCAGCTATTACGACTACTACCAGCCGGAGGCCTACGTGCCTCAGCGCGATCTCTTCATCGAGAAGGACAGCGCCATCAACGAGGCCATCGAGCAGATGCGTCTCTCCGCCACCAAGAGCCTGCTCGAGCGCCGCGACGTGGTCATCGTGGCCACCGTGTCGGCCATCTACGGCATTGGCAAGCCCGAGGACTACACGCAGATGCGCTTCATCGTGCGCAACGGTGACAAGATCAGCCAGCGTGATGCCATCGCCCAACTGATCCGCATGCAGTACAAGCGCAACGACGCGGATTTCAGCCGGGGCACCTTCCGCGTGCGCGGCGACACCATCGACATTTTCCCGGCCGAGCACTCCGAGCTGGCACTGCGTGTGGAGCTGTTCGACGACGAGGTCGATTCGCTCTCGCTGCTCGATCCGCTCACGGGCCGCATCCAGCAGAAGATCCCGCGCTTCGTGGTCTACCCCTCCAGCCACTACGTGACGCCGCGCGAGCAGGTGCTGCGCGCCATCGAGGGCATCAAGGCGGAACTGAACGAGCGCGTCAAGCAACTGGTGGGCGATGGCAAGCTGGTCGAGGCGCAGCGCGTCGAGCAGCGCACTCGCTTCGACCTGGAGATGCTGCAGGAGATCGGCCACTGCAAGGGCATCGAGAACTACACCCGCCACCTGTCGGGTGCCAAGCCGGGCGATCCGCCGCCCACGCTGGTGGACTACATGCCGCCCGATTCGCTGATGTTCCTGGACGAGAGCCACGTGATGATCGGCCAGCTCGGCGCCATGTACAACGGTGACCGTTCACGCAAGACCACGCTGGTGGAATATGGCTTTCGCCTGCCCTCGGCGCTGGACAACCGCCCGCTCAAGTTCGAGGAGTTCGAGGGCAAGATGCGCCAGGTGGTGTTCGTGTCGGCCACGCCCGCCGCCTACGAGCAGCAGCATGCCGGCCAGGTGGTCGAGCAGGTGGTACGCCCCACCGGCCTGATCGACCCGATCGTCGAGGTGCGCCCGGCCACCCACCAGGTCGACGACGTGCTGCAGGAGATCCGCATCCGCGTGGAGAAGAACGAGCGCGTGCTGATCACCACGCTGACCAAGCGCATGGCGGAGCAGCTCACCGACTACCTGACCGACAACGGCGTGAAAGTGCGCTACCTGCACTCCGACATCGACACCGTCGAGCGCGTCGAGATCCTGCGTGATCTGCGCCTGGGCACCTTCGACGTGCTGGTCGGCATCAACCTGCTGCGCGAGGGCCTGGATATCCCGGAGGTGTCGCTGGTGGCGATCCTGGACGCCGACAAGGAAGGCTTCCTGCGCGCCGAACGCAGCCTGATCCAGACCATCGGCCGCGCGGCGCGTAATCAGAACGGCCACGCCATCCTCTACGCGGACAAGATCACCGAGTCGATGCGCAAGGCCATCGCCGAGACCGAACGCCGCCGCGCCAAACAGATGGCGCACAACGAGGCCCACGGCATCACGCCGCGCACCATCAACAAGAAGGTGAAGGAGCTGATCGATGGCGTGATGTCCAACGCCGCGAAGGACGACCTGCGCAACGCCGAACAACTGGCCGCCTCGGTGGCCGATGCCGGCGCGCTCAGCGAGAAAGACCTGGGCAAGCGCATCAAGCAGCTTGAAAAAGACATGCTCGAAGCCGCGCGCAACCTGGAGTTCGAGAAGGCGGCAAGGCTGCGTGACCAGTTGGCGCTGCTCAAAGAGCAGGCCTTCGGCGCGGCGGGGGGCGATCACATCGTGCCGGCGGGCAAGGCCAAGCCGGCGCGTTGAGTCTGGCGTGCCGCCTCAGTCGCTTGGAGTGGGGCACGCGCCGAGGTTCAAGGCGCTGTCTTCGTCACACGGGAGCTTGTCCTTGAGCTTTCCCAATTGGCTCTGCAGGGCGCCCAGGCAGGGCAGGCGCGTGGCCGAGGCTACCTCCACGCCGGTGTCCCTTCGCATGTTCTCCATGTGGTCGAAAAGGATGTAGTCAACGCCTTGGCGACTGAAGCGCACCTCAGTTCGGTTCGTCTGATACCGGGTGTAGCCTGCCCATCGAAAAGCCGTGTGGCCGGTGGAGGGGGCCGCCGGGTAGCGCAACTCCAGGTGCTGTGCGGTGCCGAATCGGTATTGCAGGGTGTCGTGGGTGCCGCACAGGCTCACGATTTTCGCTGTGGCCACACGGCACGAGAACCAGACGGTTTCATCGGCGTGACACAGCGTGGATGAACCGGCCGGCATGGCCGTGCCACACAGAAGTACCGATGCCAGTGCCAAGCCCACGCCGCGCCTTGACGCGTGAGATGTTCCGCTCCTGAATGTCCGTGCCATGGGTGCCGTTATCTTGCAATGCCAGAGAATCTAAACCATGGCGCCTCACCTCGATCAACGTACTTCACGCCGCCCTTTCCGCATCCTGATGGTCTGCATGGGCAACATCTGCCGCTCGCCCACCGCCGAGGCGGTGTTGCGCCACCAACTGCAGCGCGCGGGCCTGGAGACGCAGGTAGAGGTCGATTCAGCGGGCACCCACGGCTATCACGTCGGCAGCCCGCCCGATCCGCGCAGCCAGGAGCACGCAGCCTTGCGAGGCTACGACCTTGCCCCCCTGAGGGCTCGCCAGGTCAATGCCCTGGATTTCCGGGATTTCGACCTGCTGCTGGCCATGGATGCAGACAACCTGGCCATGCTGCGGCACAACTGCCCCAGCCCTGAGTTGCGTGACCGTGTGGTGCGCCTGCTCGATTTTCTGCCGCCTGGCTCCAGTCACAAAGGCGTTACGGCCGTACCTGACCCCTATTACGGCGGCGAGCAGGGCTTCGGTCACGTGCTCGACCTGGTCGAATCCGCCTGTGAAGGCCTGGTGGGCCACCTTCAGCAGCGCCTGGCTTCGGTGCGTCCCTGAACGCAATCACATTTCCCTGAACGATAGCTGGCTGCTATGAAATACCTGGGGTGCACCTAAGGGAACTCCCGCGCCTGAAGTTGACCAAAAAGGAGGGTTTCCCTATAATTGAGTCATTCAGTCGGGAATAGAGGCGTCCCCCCGATTCGGCGATCCCGAATCGGTCACATTCAGGTAAACCCTTAAGCTGTACAGGGCCTCTCTCACACCCGACAAGGAGAGCAAATATGCGCTTGACCACCAAAGGCCGCTTCGCGGTCACCGCCATGATCGACCTCGCCCTGCGCGAGCACACCGGTCCCGTTGCCCTGGCTGCCATCAGCCAACGCCAGCAGATCTCGCTGTCCTACCTGGAGCAGCTGTTCGGCAAGCTGCGCCGCCATGAGCTCGTCGAGAGCACCCGTGGCCCGGGCGGCGGTTATTCGCTGGGCCGCAAGGCCGAGGACATCACCGTAGCCGACATCATCGTCGCGGTCGATGAGCCCATCGATGCCACCGGCTGCGGCGGCAAAGAGAACTGCATGGGCGATGACGGCGGCCGTTGCATGACGCACGACCTCTGGGCCAGCCTGAACAACAAGATGATCGAGTATCTCGATTCGATCAGCCTGCGCAAACTGGTGGAAGACCAACTCGCCAAGGGCATCTCCATCGAGGCGCAGCCGATCAAGCGTGCCATTTCCACCCAGCCGGTGGTCAAGCCCATCAAGGTGACGGCCCCCAACTCGGTGTTCGCCCTGGGTTCCGCCCTCACCAAGTAAGGGGTTGTATCCCCCACGGTGCAGGCTTAGCCCCGATAATTGAAAGTTTTGTGAATTGCCGGTGCCTTTCCCTCTCGTCTGGCCGATGAGAGGGCACCGAGCTCGCAGTTAGCAGTCCCCCCATCATGGACATGACCCCGCATTTCCCCATCTACATGGACTACGGCGCCACCACCCCGGTGGACCCTCGCGTCGTCGATGCCATGATCCCCTGGCTGCGTGAGCACTTCGGCAATCCCGCCTCCCGCACACACGCCTACGGATGGGAAGCGGAAGAGGCCGTTGAAAAGGCGCGCGCCCAGGTGGCCGAGTTGATCAACGCCGATCCGCGTGAAATCGTCTGGACGTCGGGCGCCACCGAGTCGAACAACCTGGCCATCAAGGGCGCAGCGCAGTTCTACAAGACCCGCGGCAAGCACCTGATCACGGTCAAGACCGAGCACAAGGCCGTGCTGGACACCATGCGCGAGCTGGAGCGCCAGGGCTTCGAGGTCACCTACCTCGACGTCAAGGAAGACGGGCTGCTGGACCTGGACGCCTTCAAGGCCTCCATCCGCCCGGACACCATCCTGGCCTCGGTTATGTTCGTCAACAACGAGATCGGCGTGGTGCAGGACATCACCGCCCTGGGCAATCTGTGCCGCGAGAAGGGCGTGATCTTCCACGTCGATGCGGCCCAGGCCACCGGCAAGGTCGCCATCGACATGGCCACGCTGCCGGTCGACCTGCTGAGCCTGGCTTCGCACAAGACCTACGGCCCCAAGGGCATCGGTGCGCTGTACGTGCGCCGCAAGCCCCGCATCCGTCTGGAAGCCCAGATGCACGGTGGCGGCCACGAGCGCGGCATGCGCTCGGGCACCTTGCCCACGCACCAGATCGTCGGCATGGGCGAGGCCTTCCGCATCGCCAAGGAAGAAATGGCCGAAGAGCTGCCCCGCATCCAGGCGCTGCAGCAGCGCCTGTACAAGGGCCTGCAGGGCATCGAACAGATCTTCGTCAACGGCGATCTGACGCAGCGCGTGCCGCACAACCTGAACATTTCCTTCAACTTCGTTGAGGGCGAGTCGCTGATCATGGGCATCAAGGGCATCGCCGTGTCCTCGGGCTCGGCCTGTACCTCGGCCAGTCTGGAGCCCAGCTACGTGCTGCGCGCCCTGGGCCGTAGCGACGAGCTGGCGCACAGCTCGCTGCGCATGACGATCGGCCGCTTCACCACCGAGGAAGAAGTCGACTACGTGATCACCACGCTGAAGGAGCGCGTCGCCAAGCTGCGCGAGCTCTCGCCTCTGTGGGACATGTACAAAGACGGCATCGACCTCAGCACTATTCAGTGGGCCGCGCACTGACATCGCGTCAACGCGCTACGCTTACCTCGTTCTTGGAGTTTCATCATGGCATACAGCGACAAGGTCATTGACCACTACGAAAACCCCCGCAACGTCGGCTCCTTCGAAAAGGGCGACGAATCCGTGGGCACCGGCATGGTGGGCGCGCCCGCCTGCGGCGACGTGATGAAACTGCAGATCAAGGTCAACCCCAGCACCGGCGTGATCGAAGACGCCCGCTTCAAGACCTACGGTTGCGGCTCGGCCATCGCGTCCAGCTCGCTGGTCACCGAATGGGTGCGTGGCAAGACGCTGGACGAAGCCCTGAGCATCAAGAACACGCAGATCGCCGAAGAACTGGCCCTGCCGCCGGTCAAGATCCACTGCTCCATCCTGGCGGAAGATGCGATCAAGGCCGCCGTGAACGACTACAAGGCCAAGAATGTCGCCTGACCAAGCCCAAGTTGGCGGGTCCTGCACCAGCGGGCCCGGCACGGTGCCGCTGCCTGAACTGCCCGAAGGGCATCAAGGCCGCCCCGTCACGCTGACGGACTCGGCTGCCCGCCACGTCACCCGCTTCCTGGCCCGTCGTGGCAAGGGCGTGGGCGTGCGCCTGGGCGTCAAGACCACCGGCTGCTCGGGCCTGGCCTACAAGATCGAGTTCGCCGACGAGATCGCGCCGGAAGACGTGGTCTTCGAAGACCAGGGCGTGAAGGTGCTGGTCGATCCGAAGAGCCTGCCCTACATCGATGGCACCGAGCTCGACTTCGTGCGCGAAGGGCTGAACGAAGGCTTCCGCTTCAACAACCCCAACGAGCGTGATCGTTGCGGTTGCGGGGAATCCTTCCGCATCTGAACGCGTGACCTGAGCGCGTTTTGGCCGATACGTTGATGCCGGTACCGCACGAAGCCCCGCCCCTGGTGGGGTTTCGCATTTCTTGAGCCGACATGAACCTCGACGCCGACGACTTCACCTTGCTGGGTTTGCCCAAGGCTTTCGCGCTCGATCGCGCCAAGCTGGACGCGGCCTGGAAGGCCCTGCAGGCTCACGTGCACCCGGATCGCTTCGCGGCTGAAGGTGTTGCCTCACAGCGCGTGGCCATGCAGTGGGCCGTGCGCGTGAACGAGGCCCATCAGCGCCTGAAAGACCCGCTCAAGCGCGCCGCCTACCTGTGCCAGCTGGCCGGTGTGCCGGTGAACGCCGAGAGCAACACCGCGATGCCGGGCGATTTCCTGATGCAGCAGATGACTTGGCGCGAGGCGCTGGACGAGGTCGGCAATGCCGCCGAGGCCCAGGCCCTGCTCGATGAAGTCAGCACCGAGCGCCGTGAGCGCCTGGCGCGCGTGACCCGCCTGCTGGATGTCGATGGCAATGCCGCCCAGGCCGCACAGGAAGTGCGCGCGCTGATGTTCATCGACCGCCTGAGCGACGAGATCGACACCCGGCTCGAGCGCTACGAAGACCAACTCTGATTCCTTTCTGAAGCCACCACCCCATGGCCCTGCTGCAGATCTCCGAACCCGGACAGACCCCCGACCCGCATCAGCGGCGCATCGCGGTGGGCATCGACCTGGGCACCACCCACTCGCTGGTGGCCGCCGTGCGCCACGGCAGCGCCGAGTGCCTGCCCGATGAGCAGGGCAGGGTGATCCTGCCCTCGGCCGTGCGCTACCTGCTCGACGACCGCGGCAACACCCGCCGCCAGATCGGCTTCGAGGCCCTGTCGGCCCAGGCCGAGGATCCCGTCAACACCGTGGTGTCGGTCAAGCGCTTCATGGGTCGCCGCCTGGCCGATCTGCCCGATGCCGGCAAGCTGCCGTATGACTTCGACGACCAGCCCGGCATGGTGGCCGTGCGCACCGTGGCCGGCAGCAAGTCGCCCGTCGAAGTGTCGGCCGAGATCCTGGCGAGCCTGCGCCAGCGCGCCGAGGACACCTTCAACGACGACCTGTTCGGCGCCGTGATCACGGTGCCCGCCTACTTCGACGACGCCCAGCGCCAGGCCACCAAGGACGCGGCCCAGATGGCCGACCTGAACGTGCTGCGCCTGCTCAACGAGCCCACGGCCGCGGCCATCGCCTACGGTCTGGACAACGGCGCCGAGGGCCTCTACGCCATCTACGACCTGGGTGGCGGCACTTTCGACATCTCGCTGCTGCGCCTGAGCCAGGGCGTGTTCGAGGTGGTGGCCACGGGCGGCGATTCGGCCCTGGGTGGTGACGACATCGACCATGCCTTGGCCGACGCCGCGCTGGCTGATGCACGCATGCAGGCCGTCACGCCGCAGGACAAGCGCGCCGTGCTGGTGGCTGCCCGCCGCGTGAAGGAAAAGCTCTCCACCGACGGCAGCGCGCACCTGTCGTGCGCACTGTCGGGCGGCATGCTGTCCGTCAGCATCACGCGCGAGTGCCTGAATGAATTGGCCAAGCCACTGATCGACAAGTCGCTGGCCTCGGTGCGCCGCGTGCTGCGCGACGCCAAGATCAAGCCCGACGAGGTGCAGGGCGTGGTGATGGTGGGCGGCTCGACCCGCATGCCCGCCGTGCGCGATGCCGTGGGCGCCTTCTTCGGCCAGACGCCGCTGACCGACCTGAACCCCGACGAGGTGGTGGCCCTGGGTGCCGCCATCCAGGCCAACCAGCTGGCCGGCAACAACGCGCAGGGCGAACTGCTGCTGCTCGACGTGCTGCCCTTGTCGCTGGGCCTGGAGACCATGGGTGGCCTGGTCGAGCGCATCATCCCGCGCAACACACCGATCCCGTGCGCATTGGCGCAGGACTTCACCACTTTCAAGGATGGCCAGACTGCCCTGGCCGTGCACGTGGTGCAGGGCGAGCGCGAGCAGGTCGAGCATTGCCGCTCGCTGGCGCGCTTCGAGCTGCGGGGCATCCCGCCGATGGTGGCGGGCGCCGCGCGCATCCGCGTGGCCTTCCAGGTCGATGCCGACGGCCTGCTGAGCGTGTCCGCGCGCGAGCAGCTGTCGGGCGTCGAAGCCTCGGTCGTGATCAAGCCCAGCTATGGCCTGAGCGACGACCAGGTGGCCCACATGCTGCGCGAAGGCTTCACCACCGCAGCATCCGACATGAAGGACCGCGCGTTGCGTGAAGCCCGTGTCGAGGCCGAGCGCCTGCTGGAGGCCACGCGCACCGCGCTGGCCGCCGACGGCGATCTGCTGAGCCCTGAGCAACGCGCCGAGATCGACCAACTGATGGCCGAGATCGGCCAGCGCTGCGACCGTGGCGAACTGGAAGTGCTGGAGGCCGCCACCAAGGCGCTGGCCAACGGCACCGAGGCCTTCGCGGCCGAGCGCATGAACCGCGGCATCCGCCAGGCTCTGGCCGGCCGCCAGATCGACCAGATCTAAGAACTCCGAGTCCCCATGCCCATCATCAAGATCCTGCCGCACAGTTCGCTTTGCCCCCAGGGGGCCGAGATCACGGCCGCGCCTGGCACCTCCATCTGCGAGGCCCTGCTCGAGAACAACATCGAGATCGAGCACGCCTGCGACATGAGCGCCGCCTGCACCACCTGCCACGTCATCGTGCGCCAGGGCTTCAACAGCCTCAACGAGATCGAGGACACGGAAGAGGATCTGCTCGACCGCGCCTGGGGCCTGGAGCCCAACTCGCGCCTGAGCTGCCAGGCTTTCGTGGCGGGGCAGGATCTGACGGTAGAAATCCCCAAATACACGATCAACCACGCCCGCGAGAATCATTGACCCCCTAGCTCACTGCGTTCGCGCCCCCCGAGGGGGAGCGGCAGACTTGGGGCGGCCCGGCGCCTGCCACTGACCCGCATCGAACCATGTCCAGACAGATCTTCCTCGACACCGAAACCACCGGCCTGAGTCCCGAGTCCGGCGACCGCATCATCGAAATCGGTTGTGTGGAGATGGTGAATCGTCGCCTGACCGGCAAGCACCTGCACTTCTACATCAACCCGCAGCGCAAGAGCCACGAAGATGCCGTCAAGATCCACGGCCTGACCGACGAGTTCCTGGCCGACAAGCCTGTGTTCGCCACGCTGGCCGATGAGATCCTCGACTACTGCCGCGGCGCCGAGATCATCATCCACAACGCGAGCTTCGACATCGGCTTCCTCAATGCCGAGTTGAAGCGCCTGGACAAGGGTGTGTTCACCGACCACGTGGCCGGTGTGATCGATTCGCTGGTGATGGCGCGCGAGATGTTCCCGGGCAAGTCCAACTCGCTGGACGCGCTGTGCCGCCGCCTGGAAGTCGACAATTCGCACCGCACGCTGCACGGCGCCTTGATGGATGCCGAGTTGCTGTCCATCGTCTACATCAACATGACGCGTGGACAGGACGCGCTGTTGATCGACGCGATCGACGCGGTGGAAGAGGGCAGCGACACGCAGGCCACAGCCGAAATCGCCGCCGTTGATTTCAGCACCTTCGACCTGCCCGTGATCCCCCCCTCGGAAGACGAAGCCACGGCTTTCGACGCTGTGCTGGCCGATCTCGACAAGGCCAGCGGCGGCAAAACTTTGTGGAAGACGCTGGAAACTGTGGTATAGTCATAGTCTTCGCTGATCACGACAAATCAGTGGATCCCGAACAAGTTTCGGGCGGTTAGCTCAGCGGTAGAGCACTGCCTTCACACGGCAGGGGTCGCAGGTTCGAACCCTGCACCGCCCACCAAGGAAATCAAGCACTTAGCAGCGATGCTAGGTGCTTTTTTCTTGTCCGTACGGACTTTGTACGGACAATGCCTTTTCTCAACGGCCTCGACCTCCGATGTAGGCGTTGATGATTTGAGTTCTCCCGTGCCCTAGTTTTTCCGCGATAGCCTGCCGTGCGGTCAGGTCCAACGTGCGTTCCACCGCATGCCCACCATTGACCGGTGCGGGCGATCCCGTCGCTTCCTGGTATTCATCCGCCGCGTACTGGTGTCGCAGACCATGTGGCACGACACCCAAGGCTTTCTTCGTCACGCCGAAGCGTTCCATCACATAGCGCAAGTGACGGATCGCCTGAACCAGCGTCAGCTGAGGATCACTGATGCTGTCGTTCTCCCCAAGGACCAAGTCCTGAGCCAGCTTGATGGCCTGCAGGCGTGCGTCGGTATCGATGGGCACGTAGCGTCGGCGCCCGCCCTTAGTTCCCCGATGCGTGAAGAGGTACAGCGCCGTGTCGCATCCTGCCTGACCAGCCTGCACGGCAGTCAGCACATCTGCATGGGGGCGCAGCATGCAGGCTTCCTTGAACCGCAATCCAAACGCCTGCATGAGTCGCAGCGAGGCCGCTGCATGCAGATCATGGCGTTCGACCTGCGACAGCACTTGATCAACATCCACGCCGCGCTCTCGCCAGGCTTTTGGCGAGGTCGCAATGTAGCTGCGCGTGATCAGCGCCTGGTTGTCGAAATAGGCACTCAGTGGTTTGACCAGCTTGGGCTTGCCGATCCATCCCGCAAAGGTCGTGAGGAAGCTGTGGTACTTCTGCAGCGTCGCCGCGCCAAGCTCGCCACGCTCAGCCCGCTGGCGCCAATCGGCCATCAACGGGTCAACATGCCGCCCGCTGAATGAGCGCGGATCAAGCTTGAAGCATTTGGCTGGGTTGTCTCGCAGGAACGAAAAGATGCGAAAGCAAAACTGCCTGCGCTCTTCCATCGTGGCGTGCGACACGCCTTTGCTTTTCGTGGAGTGACGCCAGTTGTGGCGCTCCAGGATCAGCGCCAGAACGTATTTCCAGCGCTGTGGTTGAAGGGGGATCTTGTCGAGATCGACAGGCGGCGTGTGAGTCTTGGTCATGATCAGTCCATTTCGTCCAGTCAAGGGTTGAAGAGGTTGAGAAAGGCGCGTGCATCCCATCGCACGCAAGGTCAGGATTCGGTTGCGAACAAAGCCGCAGCCAGGCCAGTCGTAAAAGTGAACGCCGTGCACACGGTGTCAGGCACACGTGGCTGCTCGCTCGGGGCGAACCGCAGATCAACCGGTCTGGCCGGAAGGCTGCGCAGCAAAGTTGCACGGGCGTCACCCGTACGGGATGCCAATCAAGGCACCCAATTCGAACGCCGCCGCCAGACCGTCTGATGGCACCGAAGCCAACGCGGTGCAGGATCTGTTCACGCCAATCCGCAAGCTGTCGGTCGGGCCGACATGACAAGGGATGCTCGAAGCAATGCGTGGGGCGGGGCGAAGGGGATCACGGGCGTCGCGAGAGCGCGCGCCGTTTGCCAGAGCCTCCAAGGGCGCAAGGCAAGCATCGTCGGTTCAAGACCGACGTGGATCCACGTTGACACGCAGGCATGCGTGCCGCAAACATGCTGGCCACCATCTTGCTGATGGCCAGTGGGGACACTTCGGACTCAAGGTCCAGCGTGACATGGCGTCACGACTCCAGGGCTTCCTTTGGCGACCGATGCGCCCGGTGTGGAAGCTACCGGCTTGACGCCATCAAAGCATGCGCTAGGCGGCACCTCAATGCAAGCG
>JBMOQM010000033.1:0-116274 GCA_049322875.1 Pseudomonadota bacterium | reverse complement strand
GGGGCGTGCTGATCGCCTATACGCTGCTGCGGCGCTGGATGCGTGAGATGGCCCATCACCTCAAGGTCGAGCCCCAGCGCATCAGCTTTCACACGGCCAGCTACGCCATCTTGAACCTGATAGCGGTTGGCACCTTGCCAAAGCAACTGACGCTCTTACTGGAGCAGTCTCGCCACTTCTTGCTGCCACCTCGCCGCACCGAACGAAGCTACCCCAGAGAAGTCAAGAACCGGGCGCACAAATTCCCGACGAAAAAAAATGCCAGTCAGGCTTAACTGACTGGCATTGCGCCCTGGCGGGGCTTTTTGTTGCCTGCACGTGCGACACTTCGGCCTGATTTCATCCCGACACCATGATTCGACTCTTTGTGGGCCTGGGCAACCCGGGCACCGAATACGACGACACGCGGCACAACGCGGGCTTCTGGTACATCGACCAACTGGCACGCCGCCTTGATGTGCGCCTGTCGATGGACCGCGCCTACCATGGCTTCATGGCACGGGCCAATACCCCGCAAGGCCCGGTGTGGCTGCTGCAACCGCAGACCTACATGAACCTGTCAGGCAAGTCGGTCGCGGCACTGGCGCGCTTCTTCAAGATCGCCCCCAACGAGATCCTGGTGGCGCACGACGAACTCGACATGCTGCCCGGCCAGGTCAAGCTCAAGCAGGGCGGCGGACATGCCGGCCACAACGGCCTGCGCGACACGCATGCCCAACTGGGCTCACCCGACTACTGGCGCCTGCGTCTGGGCATCGGCCACCCTGGCGTGAAGGCCGAAGTGGCAGCCTATGTGCTGCGCAAGCCGCCGTCGAGCGAGCGTGAGCTGATCGAGCAATGCATCGACAAGGCCCTGCAAGTCACGGACGCGCTGCTGGCGGGTGACATGGCCAGGGCCACCACCACCATCCACGCCGGCGCGCAACGCCCCAAGCCGCCCAAAGCCCCACGGCCAACTGAAACACAGGCTGCGCCCACCACAGCAGCGGCGGAAAAATCAAGCACCCCCAAAGAGGGATAGGCGGCCAGCAGGAACGCTCCGACACTGGTGCGACAAAACACCAGGGATCGTTCCACCATGAACCGAGACACCGCCCGCGCCATCCTCGCGGCCGCGGCACTCATGACCGTGCAAGCCCTGATGCTGGCCGCCTTGGCTGCCAGCACCGCCCACGCACGCACGGTCTACCGCTGCCCTTCCACGTCTGCGGGTGAATCCATCACCTACCAGTCGGCGCCTTGCCATGAGGGCGCCGGGCATGCCTTGCAGGCCGCTGACCACCGGACACCGGCACAACAGGCACAGGCCCAGGCCAACCACGATCGGCAGAGGGCCTGGCTGGCGCGCCAAGATACCGGCACATCAGCCGACAAGGCGCGCGCCACAAGCACCAAAAAGCGCAAGACACGCCGCGCATCAACGCAGGCTTCACGCGCTGCAGCAGCACCACAAGCCGTGCCGCTGACCAGCCACCGCATCGGGCAACGCCCTTTCGAGCACCTGGGCCAGCAAGTGAGCACGCCGGACAGGGCCTTGCACAAACCCGGCAAGCGCAAACAGGCGCACACGACTGAGATCACTGCCAAGGCACCACGGCAGGCAGGCCCTCAGGCCCACGAGCGCGTCAAGCCTGCTCAGTGAGCTTGTTGGGCTTGACGTGAGCCTGGGCGTCGGCCTGCAGGCGGTGGTACTTGTCCATCAGTTGCACCTCGGTTTCAGGGTGCGCCTCGTCCTTGGGGATGCACTCCACCGGACACACCTGCACGCACTGCGGCTCACCGAAATGGCCGACGCACTCCGTGCACCGGGCCGGGTCGATTACATAGATCTCAGGCCCCATGGAGATGGCCTGATTGGGGCATTCGGGCTCGCAGACGTCGCAGTTGATGCACTCGTCCGTGATCTTCAGCGCCATGGCAACAGCCCTCTCAAGCCTTGCTCGCGGCCACGCGGGTCTTCAAGCGCGCCAGCACCGACGGTGCCACGAACTTGGAAACATCGCCGCCCAGCATCGCGATCTCACGCACAAAGGTGCCCGACACGAACTGGTACTGGTCCGACGGCGTCAAAAAGACGGTTTCCACCTCGGGCATCAACTGGCGGTTCATGCCGGCCATCTGGAACTCGTACTCGAAGTCACTGACGGCACGCAGGCCGCGCACCACCACCTTGCCCTCGTGCCCGATCACGAAATCGCGCAGCAGGCCCTCGAAGGCGATGACCTCCACATTGGCGTGCTCGGCGGCCAGTTCCTTGGCCATGTCCAGGCGCTCATCCAGCGAGAACATGGTCTTCTTGTGGTGCCCCGCGGCCACGGCCAGGATCAGGCGGTCAAACAGCCGGCTGGCACGGGCCATCAGGTCGGCATGCCCCAGGGTCATGGGGTCGAAGGTACCGGGGTAGACAGCAATCGTGGCGGACTTCAACGTCACAGGCAAAACTCCAACGCCCCGGCCGCGAACCGCAGGCTTGATGAAACGGACACCAGTGTAGGCTCAGCCGCCCTGCGCAGGGGCGTTCGGCGGGCTGTCCCCACGCTCGATCAGGTGATAGTGCACTGCACCGGCCTTGCCTTGCCGATGCACGCGCAAACCAGGCGGCAGGGTCAGCACAGATGCATTGCCCGCGCCTGAATCCGGGCTGGCACAGGGCAAGGGGGCTTCAAGGTAGATCCAGCCGCCGGGTGGCACGCAGCCCGTGGCGGCCAACAGGGCCTCGTCAAACAGATTGGCCTCGAAGGGCGGGTCGAGCAGCACCAGGTCGAAAGCACCGGGCTGCCGAAGCGCCTGCTGCTTCATCCAGGCCAGGGCATCGGCTGCCACCACGCTCACCCCCTGGGCCCCGAGCTTGCGCACATTGGCCTCGATGCCGCGTGCCAGCGCCGGCTCACGCTCCAGCATGGTCACATTCTCAGCACCACGGGAGGCGGCCTCCAGGCCCAAGGCACCGCTGCCGGCAAAGGCATCCAGCACACGCCAGCCCGCCAGATCCTGCCCCAACCAGTTGAAAAGGGTTTCGCGCACGCGGCTCGAGGTCGGGCGCAGACCAGGCCAGGTGGGCACGCTCAAGGGGCTGCGCTTGAAGCGCCCGCCGATGATGCGGACCTCCTGCGGCGCCTGGCGCGCCACCCGTTCGGCTTCGCGCGCGGATCGGGGCGTTGATTCAGTCCGGGGGCGTTGCGTGGCCATGGAACGTGGGGGCGGGCAAGAATTTGGCCTGCGCGGCGTCTCTCTGAGGGGCTCGCACGGGCCGCCAATTGTAGGCGCCCACGGCGATGCAAGCCGCCCCGCCTACAATCTCGGCATGTTCAGTTTCATCAAGAAAACGCTGGGTTGGGGCCAGAGCGAGCCCTCGCCGGAGGTTCAGGACACCGCGCCGACACCTTCCGCCCAGCCGTCCACACCTGCCGCAGCGCACGCCCCCTCTGTGGCCGCTGGCGCGCCTGCTGCCGCCCATGCAGCACAGGCACCGGCCCCAGTCCCGGCGCCCGCAGCCCCAACGCCTCCCGCACAGCCCGAGTCTGCCCCCGCAGTAGCGGCTGCGCCGGCCGTGCTGCCTGTGCAAGCTGCTGCCGCAGACAACACGCCAGCCACCACCGACCTTGTCGTGGCCCAGCCTCAGGCCAAGCCCGAGCGTCGCTCGTGGATGGACAGGCTGCGCACCGGTCTGCGCAAGACCGGCTCATCGATCGCCCAGGTCTTCACGGGCACGCGCATCGATGATGCCCTGTACGAAGAGCTCGAGGCCGCCCTGCTGATGGCCGATGCCGGCGTGGCCGCCACGCAGCACCTGCTCGATGACCTCAAGCGCCGCGTGAAAGAGCGCAAGGCCGACACGCCCGAAGCGGTAAAGGCCTTGCTGATCGATGCGATCACCGACCTGCTGGCCCCGCTGGAAAAGTCACTGGTGGTGGGCATGCACACGCCCACGGTGATGATGGTCGCCGGCGTCAACGGTGCGGGCAAGACCACCTCCATCGGCAAGCTCACGCGCTATCTGTCCGACCACGGCCAACAGGTGCTGCTGGCCGCGGCCGACACCTTCCGCGCAGCCGCGCGAGAGCAGCTCGCCGTGTGGGCAGACCGCACCCGCGTGCAGATCGTGAGCCAGGAAGGCGGCGACCCCGCGGCCGTGACCTTCGATGCCGTGCAGGCCGGCCGTTCGCGCGGCTGCGATGTGGTCATCGCCGACACCGCAGGTCGCCTGGCCACGCAATTGCACCTGATGGAAGAGCTCAAGAAAATCCATCGCGTCATCGGCAAGGCCATGGACGGCGCCCCGCACGAGGTGCTGCTGGTGGTGGATGGCAACACGGGGCAGAACGCTTTGGCTCAGGTCAAAGCCTTCGATGAGACCCTGGGCCTCACCGGGCTGATCGTGACCAAGCTGGACGGCACGGCCAAGGGCGGCGTGCTGGCCGCCATCGCCTTGTGGTCACGGCAGCGTGGCACACCGGTGCCGGTCTACTTCATCGGCGTGGGCGAAAGCCTGGAAGATCTGCAGACCTTCAGCGCCCGCGAGTTCGCACGCGCGTTGCTGGAGTAACGCAACGATCAGTACAACGCTCAGCGCGGCCCCAAGGGCGCCGCGCCAGAGTGACCTGACTCGAACCAGGTGGACACGGGCCTGGGGCCTTCGCTGTCTGCCCCCAGGTCGACGTCCACCTCCACCCCTTCATGGACGGCCAGGCCTTCCAAAGAGGCACCAGAGCCCGGTGGCGGCACCTTGGCACGCACAGCGGTATCCACCAAGGTGGCGCCGGATTTGGTCATGAAGACCATCGGGCCGCCCAGCACGGTTTCGCGCGCCACGGCCGGCCCAGGCAAGGCGCCTTCCAGCCAGACGTGAACGGGAATGCCCGCGGCCTCGAGCACGCGGTCCATGCGGGCCTGGCGGCGCTGCGCACGCTCCTTGTCACGGGCGATCGGGTTGCGCACCTCGACCACGGCGACCACCTGTGAGGTGGCATCGCACACCACGATGTCGGCACACAGGCCACCCACACGGCGCATCCACTCCGCGTAGGAGTTGCGCGTGGGCACCTTGATGAAGCGGGCCAGGGGCACCTGGGCCAGCACGATGTGCTCGGGCAAGGCCCGGCGCAAGGTCTGGTAGGCCTCGCGCTCCGGGCCAGTCAGCATTCTGGTGGCCGTAGGCTCCCAGGAGGTCACGGTGTCCAGCTCTTCAGCCTGCGCTTGCCGTCCGCCACGCCCTGCCCCACCAGCACCACCTTGGCGGCGACGCCAGATCAGCAGCCCCCCGGCCACCAGCACGAGGAGCACCACCAACAGAACAAGGGCCAGGGTCGGGTTCACGGTCAACGAGGTTCAGCAAGCGAAAAAAGCAGCCTAACAGCACGTCGCCGTGCTGGCAATCAACGCATCCCCGGTAGGCCTTTCATGCCGCCCATGCGCTTCATCATCTTCATCAGGCCGCCACCCTTCATTTTCTTCATCATGGTCTGCATCTGCTCGAACTGGTTTAGCAGGCGATTGACCTCCTGCACCTGCACACCGGCACCGGCGGCGATGCGGCGCTTGCGGCTGGCCTTGATCAGCTCGGGCTTGCGACGCTCCAGCTGCGTCATCGAATTGATGATGCCTTCCATGCGGCGCACGTCGCGCTCGGCCTTGTCCATGTCGGCCTGACCAGCCTTGGCCGCCATCTCGGCAGGCAGCTTGTCCATCAGCGACGACAAGCCCCCCATCTTCTTCATCTGGGAGATCTGCGACAGGAAATCGTTGAGGTCGAAACTGGCGCCAGACTTGACCTTTTCGGCCAGCTTCTGCGCGGCCTCCATGTCGACGCTCTTCTGCACCTCCTCGACCAGGGCGACGATGTCGCCCATGCCCAGCACGCGACCGGCATGGCGCTCGGCATCGAAGACCTCCAGGCCGTCGATCTTCTCGGAAACACCCGCGAACTTGATGGGGGCGCCCGCCACCTGGCGCACGGACAGGGCTGCACCACCGCGCGAATCACCATCGGTCTTGGTCAGCACGACACCGGTGAGCGGCAGGGCTTCCTTGAAGGCGCGCGCCGTGTTCACGGCATCCTGGCCCTGCATGGCATCGACCACGAACAGGGTTTCGACCGGGTTGATCGCGGCGTGCAGGTCCTTGATCTCGGCCATCAAAGCTTCGTCGATGGCCAGGCGGCCGGCGGTGTCCACCAGCAGCACATCGAAGTAGTGGCGGCGGGCATGGTCCAGCGCGGCCAGGGCGATGTCACGCGGCTTCTGGTCGGGACTGGAGGGGAACCACTCGGCGCCCGCCTGCTTGGTCACCGTCTTGAGCTGCTCGATGGCGGCCGGGCGATAGACGTCGGCGGAGACCGTCAGCACCTTCTTCTTGCGCTTTTCGATCAGGTGCTTGGCCAGCTTGGCGGTGGTGGTGGTCTTGCCCGAGCCCTGCAAGCCGGACATCAAGATCACCGCAGGGGGCTGAACGGCCAGGTTCAGGTCGGCCACGCCCTCGCCCATGGTGGCAGCCAGCTCCTTGTGAACGATGCTGACCAGCACCTGACCCGGGGTCAGCGAGGCCACGACCTCCTGGCCCAGAGCCTTGTCTTTCACACGGGCGATGAAGTCGCGTACCACCGGCAAGGCCACGTCGGCCTCCAGCAGCGCCATGCGCACTTCGCGCAGCATGTCCTGCACATTGGATTCGCTGATGCGGGCCTGCCCGCGCATGGTCTTGACCAGGCGACTGAGACGATCGGTAAGGGTGGATGCCATGGCGTGTTGTCAAACTTGGGGCCCGGCGCCGCGAACTTCGCGCGCCAACGACCGTACACTCTGAGGATGATTTTATCGCCCAGCCTGCTGCCCCTTGCATCCACCGTGCTGGCGGCAGGCGCTTATGGCCTGGCCGCAGCGTGGCCGGCACGCCCGGCACCAGAATCTGAGGCCAGTGACAAGCACCGCCCGGACCAAGCCTGGTGGCTGCTGGCCTTCGGGTGGCTGGCGCATGCCGTGGCCATCATTTCCGAGGCTTTCGACTGGAGCGCGCCCGTGCTGGTGGCCCGCTTCGGGTTCGCACCTGCATTGTCGGTGACTCTGTGGCTGGTGCTGGCCATTTACGCCTGGGAACGTCTGCAACTCGATTCACAGACAATCCGCCGCAGCCTGGCCGTGCTGGCCGCCATTGCCGTGGCGCTGGCTTTCCTCTACCCGGGGCAGGAACACCCTTCCATCGAACATGGGCTGGCGCCGCTGCACTGGGTGCTGGGCATCGCCTCGTACGGGCTGTTCGGCGCCGCGCTGCTCCACGCCATGATGTGGCGCCTGGCCGAACGCCGCCTGAGGGACAAGACCCTCGGTACGGTACGCAAGGCTCCAGGCATCCCCTTGCTCAAGCTCGAATCGCTCACGCTGCGCTTCGTGCTGGCCGGTTTCGTGGTGCTCACGTTGACGCTGATCCTGGGTTCACTCTTCGCCAACCCCTGGCGCTGGGATCACAAGACCCTGTTCTCCATCATGTCGTGGTCGGTGTTCGCCGTGCTGCTGGCGGGCAGGCACTGGCTGGGCTGGCGTGGCAAGACCGCCATCGGCTGGCTGTATGCCGGCTCGGCCTTGCTGCTGCTGGCCTATGTGGGCTCCCGTTTCGTGCTGGAAGTGTTGCTGCACCGCCAGCCGCCCGCCGGCCTCTGACACCCCGGCCACCGCTGTATTGCCAAGATGACCAAGTTCCTGCTGCTCGCGCTGTTGATCTTCGCGGTGCTCTGGGGCCCGCTGTCGCGGCTGCGAGGTTCAAAGAACAAGGCGCCCGAGGCGAAGCCGCCGACGCCATCGCAGACACCCCGCCCTTCGGCCCAACAGGATGACGCGCAGGCCCAGGACATCGTGCCTTGCGCCCACTGCGGCGTGCACCTGCCCCGCAGCGACGCCCTGGCCGGGCCGGAACATGGACGCGGCCAGCTTTTCTGCAGCGCCGAACACCGGCGCCTGGGCCCCCGCTCCGATGCAGCCTGATCGCCACGCCAAGCCATGAGCAGCCGCCCCGCCCCCGCGCCGGACGACGCCGCCACAACACAGGCCGCGGACGGCGCAGCATCGTGGTTCAGCGAACTGGGTGAAACCGCTGCCCCAGCCGGCGAGCCCCGAGCCACCTCGGCGCGCTGGTGGAAGAGCCCCGCCGAGCCCACGCCCGAGCCCGCACGCGGCCTTCGGCTGGAAGGCTCACCCTATGCCCGCATGTACCGCGCCTTCCTCGCGGCCCGCGCGGCCCTGGGGGTGCTGCTCATCATGGGCTTGATCACCTCGGCCCTGTTCAACCGCAGCATCCACCCGCAGATCCTCACCGTGGCCATCGGCTACGCAGCCCTGGCGCTGCTGTGGTGGTGGTGGCCCTCCCAGCGCATCGACAAGCTGGGCGCCGAAATGCGCCTGACGACCAGGCAAGCCCTGTTCACGATTGGCGTGGATCTGGGCAGCTTTGCCATCCTCAGCTTTCTCGACAGCGGATTCAACATCAACACTGCCGCGCTGATGGCGCTACCCGTGCTGATGAGCGCCGTGCTCATGCCGCGCTTCATGGCGCTGGCCGCGGCAGCCGCCGCCACCCTGATCCTCCTGACCGGCGCCATCATCGAAGGCGCCCTGCGCGATGACATCACCTCGCTCACGCCCGCCGGCCTGACCGGCTTCGGCCTGTTCGCCGTGGCCTTGCTGGTCAGCGAGCTCTCGTCCCGCCTGGCACGCGAACAACGCAGTGCACGGGGCAGCATGGAGCTGGCCCGCCAGCAGGCCCAGCTCAACCGACTGGTCATCGAAGAGATGCCCGAGGGCGTGCTGGCAGTCGACCGCCATGGCCGCGTGCGCACAGCCAACCCCTCCGCACGCAAGCTGCTGTCGGCCCACGGGCTCACCCCACCAGCGCCCTTCCAACTGCGCGGTGTGCCCGCCTGGGAGCCACTGGTCAAGGCCATCGAACAGGCCTTCACCCAGCCCCGCCGGCTGGACGACGCCCGCGAACTGCAGATCACCTTCGACGACCACACCCGGCGCGTGCTGCGCATGCGCCTGAAGTTCACGCGCGGGCGCGACACCCCCAACCAGGATGATGTCTGCGTGGTGTTCCTGGAAGACGTGCGCACCGTGCAGGCCCGCGTGCGCCAGGACAAGCTGGCCGCGATGGGCCGCATGTCCGCCGGCATCGCGCACGAGATCCGCAACCCGCTGGCAGCCATCGCCCAGGCCAACGCCCTGCTCGCCGAAGACGCCATCAACGCCCCGCAGCAACGGCTGACCACCATGGTGGCCGACAACGTCGAGCGCCTCAAGCGCATCGTCGACGACATCCTGGCGGTGGCACCCGGCGCCCGGGCGCAGGCCCCCGCCATCGATCTGGAGCGCCTGCTGCGCGCCGTGGTCGACGAATGGCTCAAGCTGCACCCCGTGCCCGCCAACGCCTCCCTGCTGGCCCTGAACATCAGCGGCCTGCCACCGCGCGAACTCGGCACGCCGGCGCGGGTGTACTTCGAGCCAGAGCACTTCCGCCGCGTGCTGGTCAACCTGATGGACAACGCTTTGCGCCACGGCAGCAGCCAGCCTGGCGCCATCCGCGTCGAGGCGCAGCTGATGATCCTGCAGGATCACCCGCCTCAGGCGCTGGTGTCCGTCTTCAGCGATGGCCTGGTCATCGAAGGGCAGATCGAGCGCTCGCTCTTCGAGCCCTTCTTCTCCACGCGCAGTCGTGGCACCGGCCTGGGCCTGTACATTTGCCGTGAGCTGTGCGAGCGCTATGGCGCGTCCATCGACTTCCGCGCCCATCCGCCCACGCAGCGTCACCGCAACGAGTTCTACATCGTCATGCCCCTGGCCGATTTCGCCGGCACCGCCCCACCATGAGCGCCTCCACCTCTCCCAGCCGCCTGCTGGTCGTGGACGACGAGCCCGACCTGCGCACCCTGTACGAGCTCACGCTGCTGCGTGAGGGCTATGACGTCGAAACCGCCGCCAGCGTGGACGATGCCCGGCTGGCCCTGCAGGACCACGCCTTCGACGCCATCATCACGGACATGCGTCTGCCCGATGGCACCGGCATCGACCTGCTGCGCCACCTGGAATCGATCGGCCGGCGCGAAAAGGCCATCGTCATCACCGCCTATGGCTCGGCCGAGAACGCAGTCGAGGCCCTCAAGGCCGGCGCCTTCGATTACCTGACCAAGCCGGTGGACCTCAAGCAGTTCCGTGCCGTCGTGGCCGCTGCGTTGTCATCCAAGGACACGGTTGCACCGGCGCTGCGGGAGCTCAGCCAAGCCGCCCCCAGCTCGCCGACGCGCAAGGCTCAATCCGGCACAACGCCCCCACCGAGCAGCACGGAGCGTGCCGCACCGCCGGCACTGCCCGTGGCCAACGCCGCGCTCGCGCGCCTGACCGGGCGCTCACGCGCCATCGAGCACGTGCGCCAGTTGATCGAGAAGGTTTCGCGCTCCATGGCCCCCGTGCTGTTATGGGGCGAATCCGGCACGGGCAAGGAGCTGGTCGCGCGGGCCGTTCACGATGTCGGCACGCGCCATGGGCAGCCTTTCGTCGCCGTCAACTGCGGCGCCATCCCGGAACAACTGCTCGAGGCCGAGTTCTTCGGCTACCGCAAAGGCGCCTTCACCGGCGCGCAGGAAGACCGCGAAGGCTTCTTCCAGGCCGCCCGTGGAGGCACGCTCTTCCTCGATGAGATCGGCGACCTGCCCTTGCCGATGCAATCCAAGCTGCTGCGTGCCATCCAGGAGCGTGCCGTGCGCCCGGTCGGCGCGATCTCCGAGATCCCAGTGGATGTGCGCATCCTCAGCGCCACCCACAAGGATCTGGCGCGTGAAGTGCAGGCCGGCCGCTTCCGGCAGGATTTGTTCTACCGCCTCAACGTCATCCAGATCCCGCTACCGGCCTTGCGTGATCGCCTGGAGGACCTGGCCCTGATCTGCGACCAGGTGCTGCGCCGTATCACCGACGAAACCGGCCAGGCCACCGTGCCACAGCTGGCGCCCTCGGCCGAAGAGGCGCTGCGACGCTACAGCTTCCCGGGCAATGTGCGCGAGCTGGAGAACATCCTGCACCGCGCCGTGGCCCTGAGCACCGACCACCAGATCGGCGCAGACGACCTCGGCCTGCACGGCTACCTGCCCCCCGCGCCCGAGCCCTACATGGCCACACCGTCGTTGGCCCCGGCCACGCCACAGGCACCGTTGCCTGCGGCCCCCAACCTCGCAGCGCGCAGCGCAGAAGGCACGGAGCCCGAGCTGCCCACCGACCTGGCCGCCCACCTGGACCAGATCGAGCGCGACATCCTCGTGCGCGCGCTTGAAAAGTGCCGACTCAATCGCACCGCCGCCGGTGCCAGCCTCGGCCTGTCGCTGCGCCAGATGCGCTACCGCATGGCCCGACTGGGCGTTCACGTCACGCCCCAGGGAGTCGAGCTGGGCGAACGCTTCGACCCTGGTGACACCGAGCACGATCCGCTGACATGAGCCAGGCCAACACCTCAGCGTGGCACAAGGGCTGGTACGAAGCCGCGCGACACGTGCCCTCGCCCAACCATGGTCAACGCCCTGAGGGCACCCTGATCGATCTGGCCGTGGTGCACTCCATCAGCCTGCCTCCCGGCCAATACGGCGGCCCCGAGATCGAACAGCTCTTCACCAACCAGCTCGACTGGCAGGCCCACCCCTATTTCCAGCAGATCCAGGGCCTGGAGGTGTCTGCCCATTTCCTGATCCGCCGTGATGGTGAACTGGTGCAATTCGTCTCCGTGGACGACCGCGCATGGCATGCTGGCCGCTCATCCTGGCGCGGACGCGACAACTGCAACGACTACACGGTGGGCATCGAGCTCGAAGGCCTTGAACACCACCCGTTCGAGCCCGCGCAGTACGACACGCTCGCATCGCTGCTCCAGGCCATGGCCGATCATTACCCCTTGTTGCAGCACGTGGCGGGGCATGAACATGTGGCCCCCGGCCGCAAGGAAGACCCCGGTCGTGCCTTTGACTGGATCGGCCTGCAACAACGACTTGCATGGACCGATGAGGCCTTTCCGGACGACACCGAACGCACCCAGTGACGACCGCGCAACATGGGTGATTTCCCCCTTGTGATCCCGTAAACGCGGGGGCGATCCAAAAAGGCGTTATAGTCCCCTCCGGACACTACAGGTAGTGCTTGAACAGAGCACCGAACACCATATATAGTGTCTGCAGACACCGCGCCATCAGGCGCTCCGTTGTGCCTCACAGCCCCCGTCGTTCATCCACCACCGGGGCTGTTTTCTCGAAGGGATTCCCATGCAAACGTCCACGCCCAGCGCCACGTCCACACCATCTTCCGTTCTGATCGGCAGCACCGCCGAAGCCGGGGCCTCGCCCCGACAGTCGGCCTATTCGGCCTACCAGATCATCCGACGCAATGGCGCGGTCGTGTCCTTCGAGCCCAGCAAGATCGCCGTGGCGCTGATGAAGGCCTTCCTGGCCGTTCATGGCACGCAAGGCGCAGCCTCCGCCTCCGTGCGTGAAACCGTGGACCAGTTGACCGAAGCCGTGGTGCGTGGCCTGATGCGCTCGCGCCCGGCCGGCGGCACTTTCCATATTGAAGATGTGCAGGACCAGGTCGAGCTGGGCCTGATGCGCGGCGGCCACCACGAAATCGCCCGCGCCTACGTGCTGTACCGTGAGCGCCGTTCGCAAGAGCGCGCCAAGCACGTCGAAGCACAACAAGAACAGGCCCTGCCCACGCTGACGGTCATCGACCGCGGCCAGCGCGTGCCGCTGGACCTGGCCGGCCTCAAGGCCCTGATCGAATCCTCGTGCGAAGGTCTGGGCGAAGACGTCAAGGCCGCGCCCATCCTGGCCGAAACGCAGCGCAACCTGTACGACGGCGTCTCGATCGACGAGGTCTACAAGGCCGCCATCCTGGCCTCGCGCACCCGCATCGAGCACGACCCTGCCTACACCCGCGCCACAGCCCGCCTGCTGATGCACACCATCCGCCGCGAGATCCTCGGCGAAGAAGTGACGCACGCCGCCATGGCCACGCGTTACGCCGACTACTTCCCCGGCTACATCAAGAAGGGTGTGGAGGTTGAACTGCTCGACGAAAAGATGCAGCAGTTCGACCTGGCCCGCCTGGGCGCCGCGCTCAAGCACGAGCGCGACCTGAACTTCGACTACCTCGGCCTGCAGACCCTGTACGACCGCTACTTCCTGCACACCGAAGGCCAGCGCATCGAAATGCCGCAAGCCTTCTTCATGCGCGTGGCCATGGGCCTGGCCCTGAACGAGATCGACCGCGAAGCGCGCGCCATCGAGTTCTACGAAGTGCTGTCGTCCTTCGACTTCATGTCGTCGACCCCCACACTGTTCAACTCGGGCACGCGCCGCTCGCAGCTGTCCAGTTGCTACCTGACCACCGTCCCTGACGACCTCGACGGCATCTACGAAGCCATCAAGGAGAACGCGCTGCTGAGCAAGTTCGCCGGCGGCCTGGGCAACGACTGGACGCCCGTGCGCGCCCTCGGCTCCCACATCAAGGGCACCAACGGCAAGTCGCAAGGCGTTGTCCCCTTCCTGAAGGTGGTCAACGACACGGCCGTGGCCGTGAACCAGGGCGGCAAGCGCAAGGGCGCCGTCTGCGCCTACCTGGAATCGTGGCACCTGGACGTCGAAGAGTTCCTGGAGCTGCGCAAGAACACCGGTGACGACCGCCGTCGTACCCACGACATGAACACGGCCAACTGGATCCCCGATCTGTTCATGCGCCGCGTGATGGAAGGTGGCGACTGGACCCTGTTCTCGCCCTCCTCCTGCCCTGACCTGCACGACAAGTTCGGCAAGTCCTTCGAAGAAGCCTACACACGCTATGAAGAGCGCGCCGACCGCGGCGAAATCAAACCCTTCAAGCGCGTCAAGGCCACCGATCTGTGGCGCCGCATGCTCTCGATGCTGTTCGAGACCGGCCACCCCTGGATCACCTTCAAGGACGCCTGCAACGTGCGCTCGCCGCAGCAGCACGTGGGCGTGGTGCACTCGTCCAACCTGTGCACCGAGATCACGCTGAACACCAACGGCGGTGAGATCGCCGTGTGCAACCTGGGCTCGGTCAACCTGTCGCAACATATTAAAGATGGCGGCATCGACCACGACAAGCTCAAGAAGACCGTGACCACGGCCATGCGGATGCTCGACAACGTGATCGACATCAACTATTACGCTGTGAAAAAAGCGCGTGACTCCAACCTGCGTCACCGCCCTGTCGGCATGGGCATCATGGCCTTCCAGGACGCGCTGTACCAACTGCGCGTGCCTTATGCCAGCCAGGCCGCCGTGGAGTTCGCCGATCAGTCGATGGAAGCCGTCTGCTACCACGCCTACTGGGCCTCGACCGAGCTGGCCCAAGAGCGCGGCCGCTACTCCAGCTACCGTGGCTCGCTGTGGGACCGCGGCATCCTGCCGATCGACTCGCTGCAACTGCTGGCCGAGCAACGCGGTGGCTACGTCGAGGTCGACACCTCGGCCAAGCTGGACTGGGACGCCCTGCGTGCCCGCATCGCCCAGCACGGCATGCGCAACTCCAACTGCGTGGCCATCGCCCCCACCGCCACCATCTCCAACATCGTGGGCGTGGACGCATCGATCGAGCCCTGCTTCGGCAACCTGTCCGTCAAGTCCAACCTGTCGGGCGAGTTCACCGTCATCAACGAGTACCTGGTGCGCGACCTGAAGAAGCTCGGCCTGTGGGACGACGTGATGGTGATGGACCTCAAGCACTTCGACGGTTCATTGCGCCGCATCGACCGCGTGCCTGAAGACCTCAAGAACCTCTACGCCACCGCCTTCGAAGTCGAGCCTGTGTGGCTGGTTGAAGCCGCCTCGCGTCGCCAGAAGTGGATCGACCAGGCCCAGTCGCTGAACATCTACATGGCCGGCGCATCGGGCAAGAAGCTCGATGAAACCTACAAGCTCGCATGGTTGCGTGGCCTCAAGACCACCTACTACCTCCGCACCATCGGCGCCACGCATGCAGAGAAGTCCACGGTGTCGCGTGGTCAGCTCAACGCGGTGTCGTCCGGTGCATCGAGCAGCATCGCTGCAGCGCCCGTGAACACGGCACCTGCGGCCGAGCCATCGTTGGGCGAGCCGGCCACCGACATCAAGTTCTGCTCGATCGACAACCCCGACTGCGAGGCTTGTCAGTAAGCATCGATGCAAGGCCTCAGCAATGAGGCCTTGCTGCTTGTTCTTCATGTCGTTGATCGATGCACTTCATCACTTGCTTCATCGTCATGCGCATCAGCACATGCGAACAAAGCATCGAACAACGCACGCAATAGAAGCCTTCTTTGATTTTTCGATGCAAGCCCGCAACAAACAGGGCTTGCAAATGTCAAGAAGTGCTTGGTGTTTTTAACAACACCCTCCCATAATCCGAACCCATAGGATGCTCACCATGTTGGTCTGGGAAGACAACACGCCTACACCTTCTAACGCGCCTTCGAATGCGCCCGCCGGTTCTGTGCCCTCCTTCGATGGACAAGCACGGAACACCCAACCGTCGCCCACGATCGGGCTGCAGTCGGGGCTTCAATCGGTGGCCAGCGCACAAGCCGTTGCTCAGCAGCACGCACAGCAATTGGTTCGCAACGCGCCGCAAGGTCAAGCCGCCACGCAACGCCGCGTCAACGCAGCGGACAAGCGCATCATCAATGGTCAGACTGACGTCAACCAGCTGGTGCCCTTCAAGTACAAGTGGGCCTGGGAAAAGTACCTCGCCACCTGCGCTAACCACTGGATGCCGCAAGAGGTCAACATGTCGCGAGACATCGCGCTGTGGAAAGACCCGAACGGTTTGTCCGAAGATGAGCGCCGCATCATCAAGCGCAACCTTGGCTTCTTCGTGACCGCCGATTCGCTGGCCGCCAACAACATCGTGCTGGGCACCTACCGCCACATCACGGCGCCCGAGTGCCGCCAGTTCCTGCTGCGCCAGGCCTTCGAAGAAGCGATCCACACCCACGCTTATCAATACATCGTTGAGTCGCTGGGCCTGGACGAGTCCGAGATCTTCAACGCCTACAACGAAGTCGCCTCGATCCGCGAGAAAGACGAGTTCCTGATCCCCTTCATCGAGGCGATCATGGACCCGAACTTCCACACCGGCACGCCGCAGAACGACCAGACGCTGCTGAAGTCGCTGATCGTGTTCGCCTGCCTGATGGAAGGACTCTTCTTCTACGTGGGCTTCACGCAGATCCTGGCGCTGGGCCGCCAGAACAAGATGACGGGCGCTGCCGAGCAGTACCAGTACATCCTGCGCGACGAGTCGATGCACTGCAACTTCGGCATCGACCTGATCAACCAGCTCAAGCTCGAGAACCCGCACCTGTGGACAGCCGAGTTCAAGGCCGAGATCAAGGCCTTGTTCCTCAAGGCCGTCGAACTTGAATACCGTTACGCCGAGGACACCATGCCCCGCGGCGTGCTGGGTCTGAACGCCTCCATGTTCAAGGGCTACCTGCGCTATATCGCCAACCGGCGCGCCACGCAGATCGGCCTGGAAGAACTCTTCCCGAATGAAGAGAACCCCTTCCCCTGGATGAGCGAAATGATCGATCTGAAGAAGGAACGCAATTTCTTCGAAACCCGAGTCATCGAATACCAGTCGGGCGGCGCCCTGTCCTGGGATTGAGTCATGCAGCGCACTGCACGGCCGGCCAACCAGAACATGAGCACCCGACCTACCCCATTCATCACACCGCGTCCAGATCCTAGGGGGCGACGGGTGGTGGATCTCTGTACCGCATTCTGCGGTGCAGTGCGCTTTGCAACTTGATCAAGGAGATACGTATGGCAACTGCGAAAAAACCGGCCGCCAAGAAGGCCGCCGCTCCCAAGAAGGCTGCACCCGTCAAGAAGGCAGCAGCTCCGGCCAAGAAGGCCGCAGTGAAGAAGGCAGCGCCCGCCAAGAAGGCCGCCGTGAAGAAGGCAGCACCGGCCAAGAAGGCCGCCGTGAAGAAGGCAGCACCGGCCAAGAAGGCTGTGGTCAAGAAAGCCGCACCCGCCAAGAAGGCCACCGTGAAGAAGGCAGCACCGGCCAAGAAGGCTGCAGCACCCAAGAAGGCCGCTGCTCCCAAGAAGGCTGCTGTCAAGAAGGCTGCAGCGCCCAAGAAGGCCGCTGCCAAGCCTGCTGCCAAGCCTGCCGCCAAGAAGGCTGCAGCCAAGAAGCCTGCCTCCAAGCCTGCCCCTGCGAAGAAGGCTGCGGCCGCTCCTGCTTCTGCCCCCGCTGCGAAGACCACGCTCAGCCCCCAGGCTGCTTGGCCCTTCCCGACCGGCAACAAGCCCTGATCCCTCAGGACTTGATTGAAGCTTGAAGGGGCCGGACGAAAGTCCGGCCCCTTTTCCATTCATGCCGCCACTTCCCCACCACTGGCCCTGCCTGCGGATCATCGAAGCCCCCAAGGGCGGATCACCAGCCTGCATGCTGGACATCAGCGTGTCGCCCAATGCCAAGCGCACCGAGCTGGTGGGCTGGCACGATGGCGCGCTGCGCCTGCGTCTGGCCGCACCACCGGTGGACGGCGCCGCGAACAATGCGCTGCGCCGATGGCTGTCCGACGAGCTGGGCCTGCCCCTGGCCCGCATCACGCTGGTGCGCGGCGAGACCAGCCGCCGCAAGCAGTGGCGCATCGACCAGGATCCGACCCTGGTGACGCAATGGCTGGCCCGTCAGCCGTGCCTGGCCCAGGCTGGCGGATAATCACGCTTTTGCACCCACACACTTTGCAGCCTGGTCCACAGGCCAGAAGGCAGCACGATGGCTCAATACGTATTCACCATGAACCGCGTCGGGAAGACTGTTCCCCCGAAGCGGCAAATCCTCAAGGACATCACCTTGAGCTTCTTCCCGGGCGCCAAGATCGGCGTGCTGGGCGTCAACGGCTCCGGCAAATCCACCTTCCTGAAGATCATGGCGGGCGTGGACAAGGAGATCGAAGGCGAAGCCGTGCCCATGCCCGGCATCAAGATCGGCTACCTCCCGCAGGAGCCGCAGATGAACGCCGACCAGACCGTGCGTGAAGCCGTCGAGGAAGGCATCGGCGGCGTGCTCGCAGCCAAGAAGCGCCTGGACGAGGTCTACGCGGCCTACGCCGACGAGAACGCCGACTTCGACGCACTCGCTGCCGAGCAAGGCGAGCTGGAAGCCATCATCGCTGCTGGCGGCTCCGAAAACACCGACCTGCAACTCGAACTGGCCGCCGACGCCCTGCGCCTGCCCGCGTGGGATGCCGTGATCGGCAACCTCTCCGGCGGTGAAAAGCGCCGCGTGGCCCTGTGCCGCCTGCTGCTGTCCAAGCCCGACATGCTGCTGCTCGACGAACCCACCAACCACTTGGATGCCGAATCCGTGGACTGGCTGGAGCAGTTTTTGAGCCGCTTCTCCGGCACCGTGGTGGCCATCACCCACGATCGCTACTTCCTGGACAACGCCGCCGAGTGGATCCTCGAGCTGGACCGTGGCGCAGGCCACCCCTACAAGGGCAACTACTCCGACTGGCTCGATGCCAAGGGCAAACGCCTGGAAGCCGAACAGAAGAGCGAAGACGCCCGCGCCAAGGCCTTGAAGGTCGAACTGGAATGGGTGCGCAAGAACGCCAAGGGCCGCCAGGCCAAGAGCAAGGCGCGTCTGGCCCGCTTCGAAGAGCTGAGCGACGTCGACTACCAGAAGCGCAACGAGACGAACGAAATCTTCATCCCCGTGGCCGAGCGCCTGGGCAATGAAGTGATCGAGTTCAAGAACGTCACCAAGTCCTTCGGTGACCGCGTGCTGATCGACAACCTGAGCTTCAAGGTGCCCGCAGGCGCCATCGTCGGCATCATCGGCCCCAACGGCGCCGGCAAGTCCACGCTGTTCCGCATGATCCAGGGCGTCGAGCAACCCGACAGCGGCGAAGTCGCCATCGGCAAGACCGCGCAACTGGCCTTCGTCGACCAGAGCCGTGAAGGCCTGGCCGGCGACAAGACCGTGTGGGAAGACGTCTCCGGCGGCCTGGACAACATCATCGTCGGCAAGTTCGTGATGCCTTCGCGCGCCTACCTGGGCCGCTTCAACTTCAAGGGCAACGACCAGCAAAAGCTGGTGGGCAACCTCTCCGGTGGTGAGCGCGGCCGCCTGCACCTGGCCAAGACCCTGGCCAAGGGCGGCAACGTGCTGATGCTCGACGAACCCTCCAACGATCTGGACGTCGAAACCCTGCGCGCGCTGGAAGACGCCCTGCTCGAGTTCGCCGGCAGCGCCATGATCATCTCCCACGATCGCTGGTTCCTGGACCGCATCTGCACGCACATCCTGGCCTGCGAAGGTGATTCGCAGTGGTTCTTCTTCGACGGCAACTATCAAGAGTACGAAGCCGACAAGAAGAAGCGCCTGGGTGAGGAAGGCGCCCGTCCCAAGCGCGTGCGTTTCAAGCCCATCAAGTAAAGCGGATCACGCTGTCCGACCAGGCCCGGCTGCCCACAGGCGCCGGGCCTTTTTCATGCCGTATCCCCCTGTTCACGGGCCGCAAACCCTTGTCCCTGCTGGATTTTCAGGGGGGAACCCTAGGGTTTCCATACCCGAATCACAAAACGTTCGACAGATAAAATTTCGCGGACTTTTTTGCCATTTCGGCAAGAAACCAACTGCATCTCATCTACCTGCAGACCACACCAGCCTGGTCCAGATTCACCCCGGAGACAGATCAATGATTTCAAGGATGACCCGACTCCTCACAGTCAGCGTTGCGGCCGTGTCGGCCCTGACCATGAGTGGCTGTGCCCTGCTGCAGTCGGCCACCAGCGGTGTGACCCTCCACGTCATCGAGGAAGGCTTTACTCCTCCCGCGCTGGCCATGAGCGATGTCGACATGGTCTGCAACTTCTCGATGGTCAATGCACCGCTGGTGGGTGCCGCCCGCGAGTTCCATGGTGACCCCTCTCTGGCCGAAACCGTGATGTTCAGCGCCGCTGGTGTCTGCTCCGAATCCAAGGCGCTGGCCGAAGAGCTGCGCTACCTGCGCGCCGTGCGCGAAAAGCGCGCCGACGAAGCCACCGATGCCCGCGTGGCACAGAAGCGCCTGCTGGCCCTGACCGCGGAACGCCAGTACACCTCTTTCAAGCGCATGCGCAACAAGCTGGAGCAGACCTACTTCTTCAAGTACGGTGAAAACTGCCCGCGCTTCAAGCGCGATTTCGATGAACTGGTGTTCCTGCTGGGCTCGCTGTCCGGTGTGCAGGCCATGACCAACGACATCGCCGCCCAGCAATCCGTGGGCGTGCCCACCGACATCGCCCCGCTGGCCGCCTCGGCGATGAACTGCCTGGACAACAACAAGTGGTGGGGCGTGCCTCAAGCCACCCAGGCCGCCGTGTGGAGCATCATCCCCGGCGCCTCCGAAGGCAAGGACATCAAGGGCACCTTCGACCGTGCCATGACCATTGGCGAAGCCAAGGGGGTGCGCCTGGCTCACGTGGTCAATGCCATCGCCGCCTCGTCCGCCGATGACACGGCCACCATCCGCGCCATCATCAAGCGCGCCACCAGCGTGCAGAACTTCAAGGTGAACCGCCAGTACCGCTTCCTGGATGTGGTGGCCACGGCACAGCTGGAGAACATCTCCGATCGCCTGTGGACGCAGAACACCGGTTCTCGCACGCCCTTCAACTCGCTGGGCAAGTTCTGGGACGACAAGGCCGACGCCGGCGTGGACGTCGACAGTTTCCTGAAGTAACACTCGGGAAAGCCCTCCCCCGTTTTCACGGGGAGGGCACTGACTGCGGCGGGGCCTGCTCGCTATAGTTACGCAATTCATACAGCTGTTCGAATCGCTGGAATTTCCCCGAACAAGCGAGCGTGCAGCGAGACAGACAACAGGCCTGAAGGCCAGGACGTACCGTAGGAGACACCCCCATGCAGTTGAACCATTCCCTTGGCAAGGTCGGCGCGGCGATCTTGCTGGCTGCGGCCAGCCTGGGCGCCCAGGCGGCCCAGAAGGTCTGCGTCTATGACCTGCTCGGCGCCTCTGGCGACCTGTTCAACATGACCAAGGACTACATCGTTGCCATGCAGCGGCACGGTGTGTCCCTGGAGCTCAAGGCCTACAACAACGAAGGCGTGGCCACGGAAGATTTCCGCACCGGCCAGTGCGATGCCGTGATCGCCACCGCCTTCCGCACGCGCCAGTTCAATGCCGTGGCGGCCTCCATCGACACGCTGGGCTCGACCACCATCGTGCGCGACGGCAAGATCGACATGGCCAGCAGCTACGACGTCGTTCGCAAGCTGATCCAGACCTACTCGGCCGCATCGCCCCAGGTCACCAAGCTGATGACCGAAGGCAACTACGAGGTGGCCGGCATCGTGCCCCTGGGCGCCGCCTACCCTGTCGTCAACGACCGCAAGATCAACACCGTCGAAGCCCTGGCCGGCAAGAAGATCGCCGCCTTCGACTACGACAAGGCCCAGGCCGTGATGATCCAGCGCATCGGCGCCCAGCCGATCTCCGCCGACATCACCAACTTCTCGACCAAGTTCAACAACGGCTCGGTCGACATGATCGCCGCGCCCACGCTGGCCTACAAGCCGCTGGAGCTCTACAAGGGCATCGGCAGCAAGGGCGCCATCGCCCGCTTCCCGATCCTGATCCTCACCTACCAGATGATCATCAACAAGACGAAGTTCTCCGAGGACTTCGGCGAGAAGTCGCGCGCCTACTGGCTGACCCAGTTCGACCGCGCGATGCAGTTGGTCAAGCAGGCGGACGCCAGCGTGCCGGCCAGCACCTGGATGGAGCTGAGCGCCGAGAACGCCTACAAGTACACCCTGATGCTGCGTGAATCACGCGTGGACATCGCTCAGAAGGGCTTGTATGACAAGCGCGGGCTGAGGGTCATCAAGAAGGTGCGCTGCACGGTCAACCCGGCAGACCCCGAATGCTCCACGAAATCGGAAGAAGAGTGGAAGTAAGCGCGCCACCGCGCTGACCAGAGTTGTCCATCGGGGGGCATGAACGCCCCCCGTTCATTTGAATCCGGCAGACGTAGCGCCGGAGTCCCGCGAGATCGCCATGCAAACGAAGTCGTCTCCCAAGTTCCTGGGAAGAACCCCGCTGGAATGGTTTTCCAGCCTGCCCGTTTTCACCCTGCTGCTGTTGACGCTGATCATCGGCACCGGCGAGATGGTTCATGGACAACTGCTGAAGTTCGGCGAGTCCATGTTCGGGGATCAGAAGGCGCAAGTGCAGTACTTCATGCTGCGCGCGGACCCGGTCAAGCCGGAGTGCAACGCCAACGTCGACATCGATGCCGAGGTGCAGCGTCAGCTCTCCGACACCGGCTCCAGCGGTGGCGGCGACGACATCGACAGCCTGTTCGGCGAGACCAAGCGTGACCCTGCCGCCGTGCGTGAGTCGGTGATCCAGTCCCAGCAGATCTGCAAACTCAAACACGACCTGTACGAGCGCATCAAGGATCACCAGACCCCGCAGGTCAAGCTCTACCGCACGCTGGAGACCAGCTTCTTCGCGCTGTTCGAGCTGGGTACCAGCAACCGCTCGCTGATCCTGCTGCTGATGGTGGGCATCGCCGCCATCACCACCACGCTGGGCTTCCACCACATCGGCATCCGCCCCGGCCACTACAGCCGTGACTACTGGCTCGGCTCGATCGCCCTGTCAGCCGCCTCGGGCCTGCTGCTGTTCTCCTGCGTGCGCTACTACCAGATCCTGCAGGAATCGGGCGTGCCCATCGAGCACGAGGTGCTGCACTGGCTGTGGATGGCCCTGTTCACCACCCTGCTGCTGATCAACCTCAAGCGCGTGATCTGGTGTCCCAAATCGCCGCATGGCGAGGGCACCTGGGGCCTGGCCTTCCTGTCCATCCCGCTGTTCGCCCACATGGCCATCCTGTCGGGCCTGTATTTCCTGCTGCACGGCCATCCCGCCGGCCTGGCCATCTACATCAACCAGCTGATGGAGCTGCCCAGCATCTTCATGAACCTGGGGCTGTTCATCTGGGCGGGCATGCTGCTCAAGCAGAGCCGCATCGTCGATCTGTTCATGAACACGGTGCGCCCGTGGAAGCTCTCGCCGCAGCTGCTGACCTACATCATCCTGCTGGCTGCGGCCGTGCCCACCGCCTACACCGGCGCCTCCGGGATTTTCGTGATCGCCGCCGGCGGCATCATCTACCACGAGGTGCGTGCCTCGGGTGGTGCCCGCCAGTTCGCGCTGGCCGCCACCGCCATGTCCGGCTCGCTGGGCGTGGTGCTGCGTCCTTGCCTGCTGGTGGTGCTGATCGCGGCGCTGAACAAGCAGGTCACCACGGCAGGCCTGTACCACTGGGGCTTCTACGTCTTCCTGGTCACCTCGACGCTGTTCTTCCTGGCCTCGCAGATGCTGCGCACCGAGCGCGCGGCCATCGAGGCACCGCGTGTGGCCGTACCGGCCATGCTGCGCGAGATCGTGCCCCTGATCCCCTACATCGCCGTGGTCGCCGTGATCGTGGCCCTGTACGAGTTCGCCCTCGACACCAAGCTCAACGAAATCACCGCCCCGACCATCATGCCGGTGCTGATGATCCTGATCCTGGTGTTCGACAAGATCCTCAACAAGGGCAAGGCCGAGATCACGCCTGATTACGCCAGCCACCGCCAGAGCGGCGTGGAATCGTCCATCCGCTTCGCCACCAACGAGACCATCGGCCACATCGGCGCGCTGCTGTCGCTGATGACCCTGTCGCTGGCCATGGGCGGCGTGATCGAGCGCTCGGAGATCATGAACCTGGCGCCCAAGGTGTTCGAGAACCACTGGACGGCCATGGCCTTCCTGGTCGTCGTCAAGGTGCTGCTGGGCATGATCATGGACCCGTTCGGTGCCGTTCTGCTGGTGTCGGGCACGCTGGCCCCGATCGCCTACGCCAACAACATCGACCCGGTGCACTTCTGGATGATGGTGCTGGTGGCCTTCGAGCTGGGCTACCTGCTGCCCCCAGTGGCGCTGAACCAGTTGCTCACACGCCAGGTGATCGGCGAGGCCGAAGTGAACCAGGCCGACAGCGAGGTCAAGCACCTGGGCTTCTACCGCCGCTACGAGCGCTGGATCCTGCCGCTGGCCGTGATGACGGTGGGCCTGTCCATCGTCGCCTTCGGGCCGCTGCTGGTCATGGACACGCCTGCGCTGCACTTCATCAAGGACTGGTTCGTTCCGCCCGCACACTGAGCACGGCCTGACGCGCCAAACACCACAACCGGCTGAGGGCCTACGCCCCAGCCGGTTTTTTCATCCCCCATCAGGAGGTATTCGGGTGGTGGTAAGGTGAAGGGGCGTGCTCCACTGCGCCCGCGCACGTCCAGACCCGATCCAAGCATCCAGCACATTTGATGTCAGGTAGCCGTTCCCTGCCCTCCCGCTCCCGGGGCTTTTTCCGTCTCCACACGCTGGCGACGGCCGCCACCTGCCTGGGGCTGAGCGGCTGCGCGATCGTCCAGCCCCTGAAAGAAAGCTGGACGGAGTGGACCAGCAACCAGGCACCCGCCCCAGCGCCGGCGGCCACCGTGGCCGTGTCGGGGCTGCCGGCTGGCGTGCCCGCCCAGGTGAGCCTGCTGACACCACCCGGCACCGCGACACCGGCACCGTCATCAGGCCAGGCGCCCCCATTCGACACGGTGGTACGCGGCGCAGACCGCCTCGATGGCGTGCTGCCCGTGTGGAAGCGGCAGGACAAGGTCTGGGTAGAGCTGGCGCCGTCTGATTTCGGCCGAGCCTTCTTTTTGTCGCCCAAGATGCGCACGGGCCTGGGTGAGGCCGGCTTCTTTGGTGGCCTGCTGGCCAGCCGCAGTGCGCAGGTGGGCCGCCCTCAGTGGGTAGAGTTCCGCCGCGTGAACCAGCAGGTACAGCTGGTGGCCATCAATGCCAGCTTCACGGCCACGGCCGGCACCCCGCAAGCACTTGCCGTGAAGGATGCGTTCTCACCCAGCCTGCTGGCCAGCGTGCCCGTGGCCAGCCAGCCGCGCAGCAGCGATGGCAAGGTGCTGGTCGAGCTGTCCAGCCTGATGGCGGGTGATCTGCTGGGGCTGGGCCTGCAGTTGCAGCGTACCTTCCGGCAGGGCTATGCCCTGGATGCCCGCAACAGCGGGGTCACCCAGGCGCGCAGCACGCCGTCGGGCCTGACGCTGGAGATTCAGCAGCACTACGCCACGGGCTCGCTCACCTCATCGGCACCCTCCAGTGGCAGCCAGCCGGCCATCCCGACCGCCCTGCCCGACCCACGCAGCCTGTTCCTGACCGTTCAGTACACGCTGAGCCCACTGCCGGCCCAGCCCATGGGCGGACGCCTGGCCGACGAGCGCATCGGCCATTTCGTCTCGACCGTGGCCGACTTCACCAACGACCGCGCCCGCTCCCCCCGAATCCGCTACGTCAACCGCTGGCGTCTGGAGAAGAAGGATCCCGGGGCTGCGCTGTCCGAGCCCGTGCGGCCGATCACCTTCTGGCTGGACCGCAGCATCCCCGACGACTACCGCCCGACCATCCGCGAGGCCGTGCTGGCCTGGAATGCCGCCTTCGAGGCCATCGGCTTCAAGAACGCGATCCAGGTGCGCGACAGCACCGCCGATGAGCCCCTGGACATCGTCGGTAACGGCCAGGCCATCGTGCGCTGGATGACCAACGCACGCCCGACCTTCGGCGCCATCGGCCCCTCTCACGTAGACCCGCGCACCGGCGAGATCCTCACCGCCGAGGTGGCACTGGAGAGCCTGTCCACCCGGGCGATTCGCGCGGTGCGCAGCCAGGTCTTCAACCTGGGCGATGACGACGACGAACGCCCCGCCAAGGGCACCAAAGCCGCCACGCAGCGCCACGGTTTCGATGCCCTGCTGCCGGCAGAAGACCACTGTGACCACGCCATGATCGCGGCCGAGCAGATGGCTTACGGCATGGACGTATGGGCCCAGGTTCACGACGTGCCCGGCGATCTGCCGCCCGACAGCGCCGAGGTCAAGTCCTTCGTGCTGGCCTACCTGCGCGACACGACCATGCACGAGGTGGGGCACGCGCTGGGCCTGCGCCACAACTTCAAGGCCTCGCGCTGGCGCACCCAGGCGCAACTGCTCGATGCCCCCCTGACGGCCCGCGAAGGCAACAGCGCCTCGGTGATGGACTACGCTGCCATCAACCTGAGCGCGCCCGGCCAGCCCCCGGTCACGCCTTTCCAGACCACGCTGGGCCCTTATGACTTCTGGGCCATCGAGTACGCCTACAAGCCGCTGGCCGGCACGCCCGCCGTGCAAAAGGCCGCGCTCGACGCCATCGCACGCCGCAGTGCCGACCCCAAGCAGGCCTATGCACTGGCCTACGGTACCGACGAAGACAGCGCGCTGGGCCTGGACCCCGAAGCGCTCACCTTCGACCTGGGCCGTGATCCGGTCGCCTTTGCGCGCATACGGCTGGCCATCGCCCGCGACCTGATCGCGCGCCAGACCACCGTGCGCCTGGGCCCGACGGACGACGCTGGTGTGCTGCGTCGCCGTGTCAGCTATGCGCTGCGCGATGTCGAGCGCACAGCCGACATCCTCACCCGCCAGATCGGTGGCCTGGTCACGCGCCGCGGCACGGCCGCCAGCGGCCAGGATGCGCTGGACCCACTGCCAGCGGACCAACAACGCGCCGCGCTGACGCTGCTGCTCGATCAGATCCTCTCGCCCCGCAGCATCCAGCTGCCACCGGCCCTGCAGCGCCGCCTGGCCCCTGACTATCTGGAGCGCGCCGAGAGCCAGTTCCCAGGCGGCAGCGTCTCACCCACGGATTTTTCAGCCGCCGTGCAACTGGCCGTGCTGCAGCGGAGCGTGCTGAGCGACCTGATGGCCGATGGCCTGGCCGACCGGCTGCTGGACAACATCGACCGCACCCGCGACCGCGACACCCACCCCTTGACACTGGGCGAGTTCCACGACCGCCTGCGCGCCACCATCTGGCCCGCGCCCCGCCAGCAAGAACGCACCGTGCCGCCACCCTGGCGCCGCAACCTGCAGCGGGACCACATCAACCGCCTGAGCGTGGCCCTGCTCAAGGGCAGCAACCGAGCCGATGTGCGGGTGCAGTTGCGGCTGCAGGCCGAACAACTGGTCAAGCTGCTGTCCAGGCCCGGCGCGCTGGGTTCGAGCGATGCCGGCAGCGTGGCGGAAGCCCACCGGCGCGATTGCCTGGACACCCTCAAGCGAGCGTTGGATGCTTCCGTGGTGCGCTCTGCGCCTTGATCACGCCAGCGCCTCACGCCCCCGCCCCTGTTCACGCCCGTATCTCCCGACAAGCAAGCCGCCACCAGAGCGCCATGACCGATCTTTCCCCCACGGCCCCGCCTGAGCAGTCCAGCCCCGACACCTCGCCGCCGCCCGACCCACTCGGGCTGCGCACCCTCTTCGCCGCCGACGGCCCGTTGGCACGTGCCCTGCCCGGCTACCGCGTCCGCCATGAGCAGATCGAGATGGCCCAGGCCATTGCCCTCGCCATCCGCGACAGCAGCAGCGTGGTGCTGGAGGCCGGCACAGGCGTGGGCAAGACCGCTGCCTACCTGGTGCCCGCCTTGCTGCAAGGCGGCAAGGTGATCGTGTCCACCGGCACCAAGGCCCTGCAGGACCAGCTCTTCAACCGCGACCTGCCCAATGTGCGCGATGCGCTGGCACTGCCCGTGAAGACCGCCCTGCTCAAGGGCCGCAGCAACTACCTGTGCTGGCATCACCTGGAACGCACCAACCAGGAGGCCACCCAACTGGGCAGCCGTCAGGAAGTGCGTGACCTGGGCCAGATCAACCGCTTCATCCACCTCACGCCCACGGGCGACAAGGCCGAATGCGCGGCGGTGCCGGAGACGGCGCCCATCTGGATGCGCGTCACCTCCACGCGCGAGAACTGCCTGGGCAGCGATTGCGGGCATTACAACGATTGCTTCGTGCTCAAGGCCCGCCGCGAGGCGCAGGACGCCGATGTCGTCGTCGTGAACCACCACCTGTTCTTCGCCGACCTGATGTTGCGTGAGGAGGGCGTGCCCGAGCTGCTACCCAACGCGCAGACCATCATCTTCGACGAGGCCCACCAACTGCCGGACACCGCCACCATGTTCTTCGGGGACACGGTGTCGAGCGCGCAACTGATGGACCTGTTGCGCGACACCAAGGCCATCGGCCTGGCCCATGCGCGCGATGCGCTGCACTGGCCGGAGGCCATCGCGCCCACCGATCGCGCCCTGAAGGATCTGCGCCTGTGCTTCGACGCTGGCATCTCCAAGTGGTCACAAGGCCAGTTGCCGGCCGATCATGCGGTGTGGCCAGCGCTGGACACGCTGCGCAACACCTTGCGTGAACTGCGCGACGTGCTCGAAGCCCAGGCCGAGCGCAGCCCCGACCTGGCCAACCTGCACCGGCGCGCCAACGAGCTGATGCAGCGCCTGAGCGCCTGGGGCCACCCGGAGCGCGCCGACCAGCCCGAGCTGTGCTGGCTGGACGTGAGCCAGTTGGGGGTGCAACTGCACCGCACACCGATCTCCGTGGCCGATGTGTTCAGGCGCCAGCGCCTGGGTGTCGATGGCGGCAGCGAGCCTTCAGGCGATGACGCCTCCGCCTGGGATGAGGAACCAGAAGGTGACGAGCCCGCACCGCCACCACGCAAGGCCTGGATCTTCACCTCCGCCACGTTGGCCGTGCGCCAGGATTTCAGCCACTTCCAGGAGGCCCTGGGCCTGCAGGACGCGCGCTGCCAGGCCTGGTCCAGCCCCTACGACTACCCCTCGCAGGCGATGCTGTACGTGCCCCAGACCCTGCCCGCCCCCAACGCACCGGCACACACCGATGCCGTGGTAGACGCGGCACTGCCCCTGATCATCGCCAACGAGGGGCGCGCCTTCCTGCTGTGCACCAGCCACCGCGCCGTGCAGCGTGCGGCTGAACGGCTCAAGGCCCGCATCGAAGCCGAAGGCCTGAACCTGACGGTGCTCACGCAAGGCGATGCACCCCGCCCCATGCTGCTCGATGATTTCCGTCGCCTGCGCCGCGCGGTATTGGTGGGCAGCCACAGCTTCTGGGAAGGCATCGACGTGAAGGGCGATGCCCTCACGCTGGTGATCATCGACAAGCTGCCCTTCGCGCCGCCGGACGACCCCGTGCTGGCCAAGCGGCTGGAGCTGCTGGAGCAAGGCGGCGGCAACCCCTTCATGGACCACCAGGTGCCCCAGGCCATCATCGCGCTCAAGCAGGGCGCCGGCCGCCTGATCCGTAGCGAGACGGACCACGGCGTGCTGATGATCTGCGACACGCGCCTGGTGGACAAGCCCTACGGCCGCCGCATCTGGCAAAGCCTGCCGCCCATGCGGCGCAGCCGTGTGCAGGCCGAGGCCGTGGATTTTTTGCTGTCGCTCAAGCAGCCACAGGCCTGACGAACCAGCGATGCACTGCGCGCGGCCTTCCCAGGCCACGACCACAGATCACGGGCAGATCACAGCTCCAGGTTGTCGATCAGGCGCGTGGTGCCGAGCCGCGCAGCGGTCAGAACGACCAGCGGTTCCTGCCGGGCCAAGTCATCGGCCGCCGGCACCAGCAGGTCACGTTGACGGCGCACCAGCACGTAATCGGGCTTCCAGCCGCGGCTGGACAAGGTGGCCATGGCCTGCTGCTCCAGCAGCGCCAGCGAATCGGGCGACAGGCCACCGGCAGCGCGCTGGGCAGCCACGGCCTCTTGCACGCGGCGCAGGGCGGCGCTCAGTTGCACGGCCTCGGAGCGCTCGGTGGCGCTCAGGTAGCCATTGCGCGAGGACAGTGCCAGGCCGTCATCGGCGCGCAGCGTCTCGCCACCCAGCACCTCGATGGGCAGCGCCATCTGCTGGACCATGTTGCGCAGCACCATGAGCTGCTGGTAATCCTTCTTGCCAAAGATGGCCGTGCCGGGCTGCACGATGTTGAAGAGCTTGTGCACCACTGTGCACACGCCAGTGAAGAAGCCCGGGCGGAAAGCGCCTTCCAGGATGTCGGCCAGCTCGGTCGGCGGCACCACCTTGTAGCCCTGCGGCTGCGGATACAGCTCGGCCTCCGAGGGGGCGAACAGCACATCGCAGCCTGCATCGGTCAGCAGTTGCGCATCACGCTCGAGCGTGCGGGGATAGGTGTCGAAATCCTCGTTCGGTCCGAACTGCAGGCGGTTCACGAAGATGCTGGCCACCACCGGCGCGCCCTTGGGCGTGGCCACGGCGCGGGCCTGGCGCACCAGCGCCAGATGGCCCTCGTGCAGGTTGCCCATGGTGGGCACGAACACCGGCCGCGCCGGGAACTGGTTGAGTCGGTCACGCAACTCGCGCAGGGTGTGGATGGTCTGCATGCGTCGGGCTCCGATCAATAGCCGTGCAGGGCTTCATCAGGGAAGCGGCCGCCCTTGACATCACCGATGTAGCGACGGATGGCGTCTTCGATGGAGCCGCCTTCGGCCATGAAGTTGCGCGCGAACCGGGGCAGCTTGCCGCGTGTGACGTGGAGCATGTCGTGCAGCACCAGCACCTGGCCGGCCGTGCCGGCCCCCGCGCCGATGCCGATGGTCATGACACCAGGGTTATCGGCCTGCACCTGGCTGGCCACGGCCGAGGGCATCAGCTCCAGCACCATCATCGCGGCGCCGGCCTGGGCCAGTTCGGACGCATGGCGGCGCAGGGTGTCAGCGCCCGCCTGGTCACGGCCCTGGATGCGGAAACCGCCCAGCGCGTGCACGGTCTGGGGCGTCAGGCCCAGGTGCGCACAGACCGGGATGCCGCGCTCGGTCAGGAAGTGCACCGTCTCGGGTGTCCAGCCACCGCCTTCGAGCTTGATCATTTGCGCGCCGGCCTGCATCAGGGCCACGCACGAGCGCAGGGCCTGCTCCTTGCCTTCCTGGTAGCTGCCGAAGGGCAGATCGGACACCAGCCAGGCATGGCGGTTGCCGCGCACCACGCAGCGCGTGTGATAGACCATCTCATCGAGCGAGACGGGCACGGTGCTGGTATGCCCCTGCACCAGCATGCCCAGCGAATCGCCCACCAGGATGGTGTCCACGCCGCATTCGTCCATCAGCCTGGCGAACATGGCGTCGTAGGCCGTGAGCATGGTGATCTTCTCGCCCTTGGCATGCATCTCGCGCAGGCGGTGCAGCGTCATCGGACGGCGTTCAGCGGGCGTGGCGGTGGGGGTCGTCATGGATGTCTCTTGTCCTCAGCATGCGGCGCCAGACGCCGCCAGAAGTGGCGCGATTCTAGGCCGGCTGAACACTTGTCGCAGAAAAATCACGGGAAAGCCCGGGAACCCCTCCCGAGCCAGGGGGCCAACAATGCCGGGCATGCAATGGACAGACGCGATCACGGGCCTGGGATTGGAGAAGGTTTTCCTGCTCCTGATGGGCCCTTTGTTCGCGCTGTGCATGCTGGTCGAGGCCCGGTGGTTGTCACGCCACGCTGAAACAGGCCAACGCTATACCGAAGAGGACACCTCCGCCAACCTCGCGCTCGGCCTGAGCCAGGCCCTGGCCGACGGCTTCGCCTGGACACTGCTGACGGGCCTGTTCTACGTGGTCCATCAGCACCGGCTGATGGACATCCCCGTCACGGTCTGGTCACTGCTCGGGCTGCTGCTGGTGCAGGATCTCTGCCACTACGGGATGCACCGTGCCAGCCACCGCGTGCGCTGGCTGTGGGCCAGCCACGTGACGCACCATTCCAGCCAGACGCTGAACCTGTCGACCGCGCTGCGGCACAGCCCCACGCATTTGCTGTCCGGTGTGTGGCTGTTCTGGCTGCCGCTGGCCTGGCTGGGCTTTCAGCCCGGGCACGTGATCCTGTGCGTGGGCGTGAGCCTGGCCTTCCAGTTCTTCGTGCACACGCAGGCCATCTGGCGCCTGCCGGACATGGTCGAGGCGGTGTTCAACACGCCCTCGCACCACCGGGTGCACCACGCGCGCAACCCACAGTACATCGACCGCAACTACGGCGGCATTTTCATCATCTGGGACAAAATGTTCGGCACCTTCGTGCCGGAGATCGAGCCCTGTGATTACGGCATCGTGCGGCAGGTGTACACGCGCAGCACGCTGGTGATGGTCTTCCACGAATGGGCCGATCTGATCCGCGACGTCTGCCGCGCTGGCCCTTTGGAAGCCCGGCTCAAGCACCTCTGGGCGCCGCCGGAATGGCAACGCCCCATCACCGAGCGCCACCCAAGCTGGTCCCTGACGCGCCTGATGGCGCCCGCCACGGCGCAGGCTGACGATGTGGAGGACTGGCCGGTTCACGCCGGCTGGTAGGCCAAGCGCACGTAGATGGGGGCGAAGGCCTCGGCCTGCGTGACTTCGAGCAGGCGCTCGCGGGCCAGCTCCAGCATGGCGATGAAGGTGACCACCAGCACCTGCGGCCCGCGCGTGGGATCGAACAGGTGCTCGAACTCGACAAAGCGCTTGCCCTGCAGGGTTCGCAGCACGATGCCCATGTGCTCGCGCACGGAGAGCTCTTCGCGGGTGATGGTGTGGTGGGTGTGCAGCTTGGCGCGCTTGAGGATGTCGACCCAGGCTTCGCGCAGCTCGTCGAGGGCCACATCGGGATGGCGCACCCGCACCGTGGGGTCGTTGTGCACGTGCACGCGCAGGAAATCGCGGCCCAGCAGCGGCACGCGGTCCAGCTTGGCCGCGGCCAGTTTCATCTGCTCGTACTCGATCAGGCGGCGCACCAGTTCGGCACGCGGGTCCTCGGGCTCCTGGCCCTCTTCCGTCTTCTTCGGGGGCAGCAGCATCCGCGACTTGATCTCGATGAGCATCGCCGCCATCAAGAGGTATTCGGACGCGAGTTCGAGGTTGCTCTTGCGGATCTGGTCCACGTAGGCCAGGTACTGCCGCGTGACATCCGCCAGCGGGATGTCCAGGATATTGAAGTTCTGCTTGCGGATCAGGTAGAGCAGCAGATCCAGCGGGCCTTCGAAAGTCTCAAGGAAGACCTCGAGCGCATCGGGCGGGATATACAGGTCGGTGGGCAGAGCGAACAGCGGCTCACCGTAGAGCCGGGCCACGGCAACGTGGTCGACCACGTCAGGCTGGCCCTTGTCGTCCAGAGCAGCCGCAGGTGCGTCGCCGCCATCCGGCGCCAGCACGGCATCGTTCATGCGCGGCAACCCACCAGGGCCTGGCGGCCTCAGGCCTTGGGCTTCCAGGAGAAGTAAACATAGGAGGGCTGCTCCACGCGGGCATCACGCCACTCGGCCTGCTCCTGGCGGTCCAGATCCTTGTCCCACAGCAGGTTGCGGCCCTGGCGCTGACGATCTTCCAGCTGGGGGTCGCGCTGCTTCAGGCTCTCGATGAACTGGGTGGCGTCGGACTTGTAGGGTTTCCAGAACAGCGGCATGGTGAAAAATCGCTCGGGTGGGGCAAGGGGCCCCCATTTTAGCGGCTCCGCCCGCTGATGTCTGCCTGCCAGCGCTTCAGCATTCGCGCAGTTCGAGCACCTTGCCGCGGCGGGCGAATTCGTTGGGCTGCCCTGCCAGCCATTTGGCCAGTTCTTCTAGCAGGGGTACGTTCACGTCACTGGCCGGGAAGGCGATGACCCAGCGGCCAAGCCCCTCCAGGTTGTCGATAGTGAACTGCACGGTCGCCTCGTCATAGTTCGGCTTGAGGCGCACACCGGCCTGCATGTCGGCCACGAACTCGTAGCACACCTCGATCAGCTTGTTGGTGTCCGGATCACGCACCTGCCGGGGCGAGCACTGCACCGAACCCTGCAGCAGACGGCGCTCCAGCTTCTCGATGTCCGTGATGAAATCCTTGGTCAGGCTGACCGCCTGGCCGGTGCGGATGTCGCAGTTCAAGGCGACATGGTCCGTGACCTGCAGGCCATGCAAGGTCCGTTTTCGGATGTCCGGCCTGAACGATGTGAGGCGGCAGCCGTCAAAAGCCGCCTTGCTGTCGAACACGTACCGCCCACGCGCCAAGGGCTGCAGCACATCCAGCTGGCTGCACAGATCCACCCAGTATTTGAAGGTCATCTGGCAGACCTGCTCGGTGGCCTGTATGCGCGCCTGCAGTGCGGCCAGGTCCACGCCCTGCCCAGCCCTGAGTTGATCCGCCTGCTTCTTCAGATCGTTCAGAAAACTCACGATGTCTCTCGTCGGTTCATCCCTGTTCAGACAAGGATACCGCAGTGTTTCCAATTGCAAAGCCTGGGGCAGTCCCACAATGCGTGGCATGCAAGAAATCGAACTGAAGTTTCAGATCCCGGCCTCGCAGGCAGACACCGTGCGCGAGACCGTGGCCGGCGCCGGGGCCAGCATCGAGCCACTGTCTCTGCAGGCCGCCTATTTCGACACCATCGACAGCCGACTGGCCGGGCACAAGATGGCGTTGCGTGTACGGCGCGAGGGCGCCGACTGGGTCCAGACCTTCAAGGCCGCCGGCCGGGATGCCATGACGCGCGTGGAAGACAACCAGCCTGCCAACGCACCGCTGGATGGCCGCATCAAGCCCGATCTGGCGCTGCATGCGTCCGAAGCTGTCCGCCAGGCCCTGGCCCGTGCCTGGGCACGGGACGATCTTGGTGACGCCACCGCGGATGAGTTGGGGCTGAAAGCCGTGTACGAAACCCGCTTCGAGCGCTGGTCCTGCACACAGCCCCACCCTCGAGGGCAGGTCATCGTCTGCGTGGACATTGGCGAGGTGCAGGCCGGCGCGTTGCGCGAGCCCTTGAACGAGCTCGAGATCGAACTGACCGAAGGCCGGGCCGAGGCCGTGATCGACACCGCACGCCACTGGGTGGACAACTACGGTGTGTGGCTGGACGTGCAATCCAAGGCCTACCGGGGCACCCGCCTGGCCCAGGCGGATCGCAGCGGCCAGACGGCGGGTGCTCGGCCCGTCACGCACACGCTGGGCACCTGGCTCTCGACTGATCTTTCAGACGACAAGTTGGACACGGCCCAGATCCTCTCTGCAGCCCTGGACGCATCGGCAGGCAACTGGAGCGAAGTGGCTGCCGGCCGGCCAGGCTGGCCAGAGGCGCTTGGCGCCTGGCACGATGCCACGGCCAGCCTGCTGTTGCTGGCCGACCGGCATGAGGTGGTTCGCGAGGCGCTGCCCTCGAAGGTCTGGGAAGCCACCCGCCAGATCCTGTCCGAACTTGCCCAACTGCAAAGTGATCAGCCCGATGCCACATCGGCGCAGACCCTGGCCTGCAGCGCCAGCGTCACGCACTGGGGCTTGGACCTGCTGACGGCAATTCGCCGCTGAAAGGCCTGTCAGGCGCGGGCGATCTCTGCCGCACGCACCAAGGCCATGTCCACCGTGGGCAGCACATTGGCCTGCCCGAAGCGGGCATCGTGGCCGCTTCGGCGGATCAGGCCCAGCGGCTGCTCGTTGACCCGGCACAGCAGCAAGGTCTGCCCGTGCCGCTCAAGCTGCCGGCGCAGTTGCAGCAAGGCGTCCAGCCCCGAGGTGTCCATGGCCACCAGGCGCTGCAGGTCCAGCACCAGCACACGGTTGCTGGCCGGCAGTTGCTCGGCCAGGGCCTCCACCTTGCCCACGGCGCCGAAGAACAGTGCCCCGTACAGCTGGTAGACCTGGGTGCCGGCAGGCCACCCCTCCGCGGGCGGCACCACGGCCTCCACACGGAACAGCGTGCTCATGCGGTAGATGAAGAACACGCAGGCCAGCACCAGCCCGACTTCCACGGCCACCGTCAGGTCGAAGATCACCGTCAGCACGAAGGTGCCGACCAGGATGGTGCGGTAGGTGAAGTTGAACTGGCGCAGGCGGGCGAACTCATGCCATTCGCCCATGTTCCACGCCACGAACAGCAGGATACCGGCCAGAACCGGCAGCGGCACGTGCACCGCCAGGGGCGCCGCCACCAGCACGATCAACAGCAGCGCCAGCGCGTGCACGATGCCAGCCACCGGGCTGGTGGCGCCGGCACGCACGTTGGTGACGGTGCGCGCGATGGTGCCGGTGGCCGGAATCCCACCGAAAAACGGCGTCACCACATTGGCCACGCCTTGGGCCATCAGTTCCTGGTTCGGATCATGACGGGGGTGGTCGGCCATGTTGTCGGCCACCCGAGCGCACAGCAGGGATTCGATGGCCCCCAGCAGCGCGATGGTCACCGTCGGCATGAAGAGCTGACGCACGCCATCCCAGGTGAAGGCTGGCAACGCGAAGGCCGGCAAGGATTGCGGGATGCCGCCGAACTTGCTGCCAATGGTCTGTACCGGCAACTCCAGCAGCGCGGTGAGCCCGCCCAGCAACACCAGCGCCACGATGGGGCCCGGCATGCGCGAGGCCACCTTCAGCGAGCGCTCAAGCTTGGGTGAGGCGGCCACCAGCCGGGTGGATGTGAACAACCTGGGCCAGATGAACAGCAGCGCCAGCGTGGCCGCGCCCAGCCCGAAAGCGAACACGTTGAACTGGTGCTGGTACGCCCACAGCGTGCGGATCTGGCCGACGAAATCCGCCGGCATGTGGGCCGGCATCATGCCGAACAGGTCCTTGAGCTGCGACAGCGCGATCAGCACCGCGATGCCGTTGGTGAAGCCGATCACAATGCTGACGGGGATGTAGCGTACCAGCACGCCCAGCTTGAACAGCCCCAGCAGGAACATCAGCCCGCCGGCCAGCACGGTGGAGATGAGCAGGTTGGCCAGCCCGTACTGCTCGACGATGCCGTAGACGATGACGATGAAGGCGCCTGCAGGCCCGCCGATCTGTACGTTTGAGCCGCCGAGCGCCGAGATCAGGAAGCCCGCGATGATGGCCGTGAACAGCCCCGCCTCGGGTTTGACACCGGAGGCGATGGCAAACGCCATGGCCAGCGGCAGCGCCACGATGCCCACGGTGAGGCCCGCGCCCAGGTCCACGAAGAAGCGCCCGCGGTTATAGCCCTTGATCGACTCGATCAGGCGCGGGCGAAAGGGCGCCAGATCAAGGCGGCTCAGCCAGCCGGCCGCCGCGTTGGGCGTCGCCGGGTGGGTTGAGGGCCCCTCATCGTGGGGCGGCAGGTGGGCACTGCTCATGGTCAGTGATCTTGCAGCAAGCCCCGCGCCAGATCAACGCACCATCGGGATCACGTCACCGCACACGCATGCCGGGTTGCGCGCCCGCCACGGGTTCCAGCACATAGATGCCAGGGGTCCCCTTTTCATCGGCGTGCGAAGCCGCCAGCACCATGCCTTCGCTCACGCCGAACTTCATCTTGCGCGGCGCCAGGTTGGCCACCATCACGGTGTGCTTGCCGATCAGGTCCTCGGGCTTGTAGGCTTCCTTGATGCCGGAGAACACGTTGCGCGTGCGGCCTTCGCCCACGTCCAGCGTGAGGCGCAGCAGCTTGGTGCTGCCTTCCACATGCTCGGCATTGACGATCTTGGCAATGCGCAGGTCGATCTTGGTGAAGTCGTCGATCGTGATGGTCGGCGCAATGTCCTCCCCGCCGGGCTTCGGAGCTTCGACCACCGGCGCCGGCGGCGCTTCGAACAGCGCTTCCAGCAACTTCGGATCCACGCGCTGCATCAGGTGCTTGTACTCGCCGATGGTGTGCACGCCCAGCAGTTCCTGGCTCTTGGCCAGGCTCATCGGCGTCACGTTCAGGAAGGCCTCGACCTGGGCGGCCAGTGCCGGCAACACGGGCTTGAGGTAGATGGTCAGGATGCGGAAGGCCTCGATGCACACGGTGCAGACGTCGTGCAGGCGGGCGTCCTGCCCCTCCTGCTTGGCCAGTTCCCAGGGCTTGTTGGCATCGACATACTCGTTGACACGGTCGGCCAGCAGCATGATCTCGCGCAGCACCTTGCCCAGCTCGCGCTCCTCAAACAGCGTGGTCACCGTGGGCAAGCCAGCCTGCAGCGTGGCCAGCAGCGCCTTGCCATCGTCGGCCAGGTGCTGTGTCAGGCGGCCCTGGAAGCGCTTGCTCAGGAAGCCCGCCGCGCGGCTGGCGATGTTGATGTACTTGCCCACCAGGTCGCTGTTGACCCGGGCGACGAAGTCGTCCTTGTTGAAGTCAACGTCCTCGACCTTGCTGTTGAGCTTGGCGGCGATGTAGTAGCGCAGCCATTCGGCATTCAGCCCCAAGCTGAGGTACTTGAGCGGATCCAGGCCCGTGCCGCGGCTCTTGGACATCTTCTCGCCGTTGTTGACGGTCATGAAGCCGTGCACGTTCACCTGGTTGGGCAGCTTGCGGCCGCTGAACTGCAGCATCGCGGGCCAGAACAGGGTGTGGAAGTAGGTGATGTCCTTGCCGATGAAGTGCACCTGCTCCACGGCAGGGTCAGCCATGAACTCGTCGAAGCTGCGTGATTCGCCGTAGGTGGCCTTGGGGCCGCCCGATGCGAAGTAACTCTTGAGCGAGGCCAGGTAGCCGATGGGCGCGTCCAGCCAGACGTAGAAGTACTTGCCGGGCGCATCGGGGATCTCGATGCCGAAGTACGGTGCGTCGCGGCTGATGTCCCAGTCGCCCAGACCGCCCTCGCCGTTCTCGTCCTTGGTGAACCACTCGCGGATCTTGTTGGCCACCTCGGACTGCAGCTTGCCGTCCTGCGTCCAGTTCTGCAGGAACTCCACGCAGCGCGGATCGGACAGCTTGAAGAAGTAGTGGTCGCTGGTCTTCATGACCGGCGTGGCACCGCTGAGCGCCGAGTACGGGTTCTTGAGCTCGGTGGGCGCGTAGACGGCACCGCACACCTCGCACGAATCGCCGTACTGGTCCTTGGCGCCACACTTGGGACACTCTCCCTTGATGAAGCGATCAGGCAGGAACATGCCCTTGTCCGGATCGAAGAACTGCTCGATCGGACGCACGGTGATCAGGCCGGCGGCCTGGAGCGCCAGGTAGACCTCGCGGGCCAGTTCGTGGTTCTCAGGGCTGTCCGTGCTCGACCAATGGTCGAAGCTGATGTGAAAGCCATCGAGGTACGGCTTGCGGCCCGCGGCGATGTCGGCCACGAACTGCTGCGGTGTCTTGCCGGCCTTCTCGGCCGCGATCATGATCGGCGCGCCGTGTGCGTCGTCAGCCCCCACGAAGTGCACCTGGTTGCCCTGCATGCGCTGGAAACGCACCCAGATGTCGGCCTGGATGTATTCCATGATGTGGCCAATGTGGAAGTGGCCATTGGCATAGGGCAGCGCGGTGGTGACGAAAAGCTGGCGTGGCATGGTGGAGCGGTGGTGGGTGGCCGCCAGGCAACGCATGCGCATGCCAGGGCCACGTGTAGGAAACCCTTCCCATTTTAGGGCGCTAGACTGGGAGCCCGGGCGCTGATGCCGTGTTGACCCTGCACCAACCCTGCCGCCCTTGTGTCACGCCCGCACCGGCCCCGCGCTGTCCGCCGTTTTCCCGTCGCTGATCCCGAATGAGCTTTTCCCCCCGCACCGCCGCCGAGACCGCCCTGGTCGATGCCCTCAAGACCGTGACCGATCCCCTGACCGGCAAGGATTGGGTGTCGACACGCCAGCTTCAGAACCTCGTGGTCGATGGCGCCAAGGCGGTGCTGGACATCGCCCTGGGCTATCCGGCGCGCAGCCAGTGGCCGGCCTACACCGAGCTGGTGGCCCAGGCGCTCCAGGGCGTGGCCGGCATCACCGAGGTGGCTGTGAACTGGCAGCTCAAGGTGATCACCCACGCTGTGCCACGCGGCATGACCGTGCTGCCCGGCGTGAAAAACCTGGTGGCCGTGGCCTCCGGCAAGGGCGGCGTGGGCAAGAGCACCACCGCCGTCAACCTGGCCCTGGCCCTGGCGGCCGAGGGCGCCCGCGTCGGCATGCTCGACGCCGACATCTACGGCCCCAGCCAGCCGCTGATGCTGGGCCTGTCCGGCAAACCGGACAGCCCCGACGGCAAGACCATCACCCCGCCGGTCAACCACGGCATCCAGATGATGTCCATCGGCCTGCTGGTGGCCGACCAGGCCCCCACCATCTGGCGCGGCCCCATGGCCACCCAGGCGCTGGACCAACTGCTGCGCCTGTCCAACTGGGGTGAGCCCGACCAGCCGCTGGATTACCTGATCGTCGACATGCCCCCCGGCACCGGCGACATCCACCTCACGCTCAGCCAGCGCGCGCCGCTCACCGCCGCCGTGGTCGTGACCACGCCGCAGGACATCGCCCTGCTCGATGCACGCAAGGGCCTGCGCATGTTCGAGAAGGTCAGCGTGCCCGTGCTGGGCGTGGTCGAAAACATGGCCGTCTACCACTGCCCGCAGTGCGGCCACGAGGCGCACATCTTCGGCGAGCACGGTGGCCAGCGCCTGGCCGATGAAGGCGGTGTCAAGCTGCTGGGCTCGCTGCCGCTGGATCTGAAGATCCGCGAGCAGGCCGATTCGGGCCAGCCCACGCTCGTGTCCGATCCGACCAGCCGCGCCGCTGAACTGTACCGCGACATTGCCCGCCGCACCGCCGCGCTGGTATCCCTGTTGCCCAAGGATTACTCGTCCAAGCTGCCCGGCGTGCAGGTGATCCAGCCCCCCGCCCCGCCCCAGAGTTGAACCTGGTCGCGGCTGGCGGCTCCAACACCCACACCCTTCGCATTGCGTTGCCTCATGGACCTGAACCCTTCTGACGACTGGTTTGACCTGGTCCCCTCGGCCCTCGCCGAGTTCGATGAGCAGGGCCGCTGGCTGCGGCACAACCACGCGTTCGCCACCCTGGTGGAACGCACACCCACACCGGGCCAGCACCTGGCCACCACCGCCCCCCACATCCAGCAGCTCACGGGCTGGGACACACCCCTGGGCCTGCTGGGCCTGCGCCCCGGCGAAGGCGCCTTCCCCACCCGGGTGCATGTGACACGCGATGACCTGGTGCCCTGCGTGCTGATGGGCAAGGTGCATGCGGCGGCATCGCCTGCGCCCGGGGGCGAGCGCAAGCTGCTGTGCATCGCCTGGAGCGCCACGCCCAGCACCACGGGGGATGTCACCGCCCAGCCGCACCCGGCCCTGGACACCGAACCCCTGCTGCACGAGCTCACCACCATCCTGGAAAGCTCGCCCGCCGGCATCGCCTACCTGCGTGCCGACACCCTGGTGCGCTGCAACCGGCGCTTCGAGCGCATGCTGGGCGTCGAGCCCGGCACCCTCACCGGCCAGCAGCTCGAAGCCCTGCTCAGCCACGATCCGCGCATCAAACGCGTGGCATCCGAATCGGTGGCCCGCCTGCAGCGCGAGCCCCAGTACGAGAGCGAGCTCGAGATCGACGTGCCCGGCAAACCGACCATGTGGTATGCCCTGTCGATCAAGCGGATCGGCAGCGCCGGTGGCCCGCTCGAAGCCATCGCCGTACTGTCAGACATCACCCGCATCCGCACCCAGAAGGCCCAGCTCGAAGCCATGGGACGCGATCTGGCCCTGCAGGCAGACCGCACACGCGCCATCCTCGATTCCGTCTTCGTCGGCATCGTCACGCTCGACGCCAACGGCATCTCCTGGATGAACCGCTCGGCGCGGCGCATGTTCGGCGGGGATCTGCGCGATTTCGTGGGGCAGCCGCTGTCCACCGTGGCCACGACCGATCTGGACCACCCCTTCCGGATGACCGAGTACCTGGACGACCTGCTCGACGGCCAGTCGCACACCTTCGAGTGCCAGGTCATGGGGCGCGACGGCCGCATCTTCTGGGTGGTGGGCAACGCCGTGGTCACCCTGGGCGAGTTCAACCAGCGCCAGACCACCTACGCCCTGCTGGACATCGACCGCCGCCGCCAGGCCGAGGCCCGCTCCGCTGAGGCACAGGCCACCCTCAAGCGCATCATCGAGATGGCCCCCATGGCCATCAGCCTGCTGGAGGCCTCTTCGCTGCGCGTGCTGCAGGCCAACAAGGCCGCCGCCGGTTTCCTGCAACGCGACCCCCTTCAGGCCGTGGGCGAGCCGCCCGAGACCCTGTTCCCCGAAGCCCGCGCCCGCCAGATGCGCGAGGAGATGCAATCCGCGCTGGACGCCAACGCCCCCGTGCACCGCGAGCACAAGGTGGGCAATGGCAACGGCAAGGGCCCGTTCCAGATCTGGGACGTGAACTACCTGCCCCTGGGCAGCGACGACCAGGCCGCCGACCAGCTGCTGGTGGTCTCCTCGGACATCACCGAGCAGCGCGCCGCCGAAAAGGCCAGGCTGGACGCCGCCATCGCCCAGCGCGAGATGCTGGTGCGCGAGGTGCACCACCGCATCAAGAACAACCTGCAGGGCGTGGCCGGCCTGCTGCAGCAGATCGCCCAGCGCAAGCCGGAGGTGGCCCCGGCCATCTCCGAGGTGGTCGGCCAGGTGCAGGCCATCGCCCAGGTCTACGGCCTGCAGGTGGGCGCTGGCGGCCCCTTGCGCCTGCACAGCGTGGTCGAGGCCATCGCATCGTCCGTGCAGAAAACCTTCGGCCACCCCATCGCACTCACGCTGGAAGGCCCCCAGGTCAACGACTGGCAGTTGCCCGAGGCCGAGTCCATCCCCATCGCCCTGAGCCTGAACGAGTTGTTGACCAACGCCCACAAGCACAGCGACAAGGGCAGCCCCATCGCCTGCGGCATGAGCAGCGACGAACAGGGCGTGACGATCAGCATCCGCAACCGCGGCCACGTGCCGGAAGGCTTCACGATGGACCGCATCCGCGGCGGCGTCTCGGGCCTGGGCCTGGTGCGCGCGCTGCTGCCCAGGCGCAGCTCCACCATCCAGATCCAGCAGGACGGCGCCCAGGTGCTGACCCGCCTGCAACTGACGCCGCCGGGCATCAACCTGTCGCCCTATCCCCCGAACTTAGGTGAACCCGCTGGTCAACAGTTCGCTCTTTGGCCACAATAGGGAACTTGCGTGCCTGAATCAGGCACGAACCATTCACCATAAATTCATAAGAATCCGGATGGCGGTTGGCATGGAAGAACAGCGGTCGTCTGACTGCTGAATGCGTCACCACCAGCTCCCGGGCAGCGACCCGACATCATGAATGCGACGACGACTGCGCCCGATGGCGCGCCCGTCAAGGGCAAGGTTCTGGTGGTTGACGATGACCGTCTGGTGCTCGCCACCGTGACGCACGGCTTGTCGCAGGCCGGCTATGAAGTCATTGACGCCGACAACGGTGACGACGCCATCCTGCTGGCGCGCCAGCACAAGCCTGATCTGGCCCTGCTCGACATCCGCATGGAAGGCAAGACCGGCTTCGACGTGGCCGCCTACCTGCGCGAGTACTGCCAGATCCCCTTCATGTTCCTGTCCGCCTTCTCGGACGAGGCCACCATCAAGCAGGTCAAGGCGCTGGGCGCCGTGACCTACCTGGTCAAGCCGCTGGACATTCAGCAGATCGTGCCGGCCGTGGAGGCCGCCTTCGCCAGGCGCCCAGCCTCGGACGACACGCTCGACCAGCCTGTCGCGCCAGCGCTGGCGGCCCAGCCCGAAGCGCTGAACCCGCTCGAAGACACCGTGGCCCTGGCTGTGGGCATCGTGATGCACCGCCACTCGCTGGGGCGTCTGGCCGCGCTGGACCGTCTCAAGGCCCAGGCCCGTCAGGAGGGCCGTTCGCTCGAAGCCCTGAGCCTGCGCCTGCTCGAAGCCCAGGAAGTGCTGTCAGGCTTAGGGCCGCTGCACTGACACGCTCGAGCGTGCCGTCCCCAGCTCCGCGGCGGGCGGCAACGGCGTACCAGCCAGATCGGTGAGCGGCAGCACCTTGCCGGTGCCCTGGGGCGCCACCACCGTCGGCCTCAGTGACGAGGCCGATGCCGACGCCACCAGCGTGAAATAGAAGCACGCGCCCTGCCCCGGCTCCGCCTCGGCCCAGACCCGCCCGCCATGGCGGCGCACGATGTTCTGCACCCCCGCCAGGCCCACGCCCGTGCCCGGGAACTCCTTGGTACTGTGCAGGCGCTGGAACAGGCCGAACAGCTTGTCAGCGTGCTGCATGTCGAAACCGGCACCGTTGTCACGCACATAGAACACGCAGGGATCGGTGGCAGACACCCGGCCCACCTCGACACGAGGCCGTTCGACCTTGCCGCTGTACTTCACGGCATTGCCGATCAGGTTGTCCAGCACGCGCCTTACCAGCAGCGGATCGGCCTCGGCCTGCATGCCCGGCTCGATCAAAATCTGCACGGGCGCAACGGGTGCCTCGACGCCCGGCGCAACAGCCAGGCCAGAGCGCTGCGCCCCGCGTTGTTCATCCGCCACTTCACGCGCCAGCGCACTCACGTCAACCGGACAGCGGTCCACCGGCGCCTGGGACAACTGAGCCTGCTCCAGGATGGCGTCGATCATGCCGTTCATGCGGCCCGTCGCCGTCAGGATGCGCTCCAGGTGGTCGTTACCGATGCGGTCCAGCAGGCGGCCGTAGTCTTCCTGCACGATGCGCGCGAAGCCGTCGACCACGCGCAAGGGCGCACGCAGGTCATGCGACAACGCGTAGCGCAGCACCTCCTGCTCGGCCTCGCTCATCGGCGTGAACGAGCCCGTCAGGTCGACGACACCGGCCTGTTCGGCAGGCGCCAGGCTGGCAGCCGACGGGGCGGCAGACTGTGGCGGCCGCCAGACACCGTGGTAGCCGGCAAATCCGCCCTGCGCATCCAGACGCGGCACGCCCAGCACACGGGCCCCGGCGAGCACGCCATCTCTAGAGAAGGGCCAGGGCAGGTTGCTCACATCGACCGGCAGCTTCGAGCGCAGACGCGTCTCCAGCATGGCCAGCGCCACGCGCCCTGCGTCGTCAAGATCATCGCGCGCCAGGCCATCGCACAGCCACAAGGGACAGGCAGAGGCCGTCAGGCGCTGCGCCGCCAACCAGGCGTCCTGGTCATCATGATCGGGTTTGAGCAGCACCAGCCGGTGTTCTGCGTCGGTTTGCCAATACCAGCCGTCCACCCAGTCCTGCCAATATCCCGCCACGTTGGATGGGGAATATGTCGGCACCGTTGCCACACGGTTTATCGGGCGGTGCAGCAGCAAAGGTGCGGCACCCAGCAGCAGAAATACCACAGCCATCCAGCCGGCGGCGTCCGTGAGCACCACGACGAGGGCAGCCACCAGCCCGCCAATCAAGGCCAGCCAATGAGCTGCCAGATGGTGGTCAAGCATGCCGCGGGCTTGCATATGTCGTGTTTGAAATTCCTGCATCAATTTGATTGTATGAAGGGCAGGACGGGGTTTCTTCGGCTGGTTCCATTCATTTGGAACCCTGTACAGTGCAAGGCTCCGCATACCAGTTGTCTAGTATGCCCGGTGTTCATCGGAGGTAAAGGGGTAAATCCCCATCCGTGGATTCACACGATGTCGCAGGTCAAGGATTCGACGCGAAAACCATGGTTGCCATTGCTCGCCCTCGCGGGATTGATCGCCAGCATGCTGGCGGCCCTGCCCTGGGGTTGGAGCGGCTTCGGCCTGGCCCTGGCGGCCTGGTCGGCCGCCGGCATGGGCTACATGGTGCGTCACAGCATGCAGGCCCGATCCCTGCTTGAGGGAAGCACCCTCCCCGGTCCGGCCTCGACCTCACCGGCGGACTCCCCGTTTGCAGAACAACCACAGACCTTGCCCGACATTCGCCCGGCCTCCCAGCGCTGGCTGCACCTGACCCGCGACATCGCACAGGCGGCCCAGCAGGCCACATCCCTGCCCCAAGCCCTCAACGCCGTCGGACAACTCCTGCACGATCACCTGGGCTCCCGCGCCTGGGTGTGCCTGCACGTGGAGGGCTGGAACGGCGATTCCGCCCTGCTGCGCCCCTGGATGGACTCCGGCAGCGACCACGACGACCACATCGACCCGGCCGCGATGTCCACCGTGCGCCGCGACGACCTGCCCCTGGGCCAGGCCCTGATCCTGCGCCAGCCCTACGTGGTCGACCTGGACAGCGTGCCGGCGCAGCACACCCCCACGCCCTGGCGCCAGGGCGCAGCACGCCGCGTGCTGGCCGTGCCGGTGATCGTCGACAACTGGCCCGTGGCCCTGCTGGAATACTGCGATCCGTTGCCCCTGTCCACCGACCAGCACGTGGTGCTTCAGGTGGCTACGTTGCAACTGGGTTTCGTGGCCCAGCGCGACAACACCCGCAACCGCATCGCCCACGACGCCCAGAATCTGGGGCGTCTGAGCCTGGTGGCCTCGCGCATCACCAGCGGCGTGGCCCTGCTCGACCGCGACGGGCTGATCGAGTGGATCAACCCCATGTTCGCCGCGCTCACCGGCTGGCCGGACGACCAGGTGCTGGGCCGCGCCCTGCCCGAGCTGCTGGCAGAGAAGGTGGCCGACACCTCCCTGGCCGACGAAGTGCGCGGGCTGATGAGCAACGCCGCGCCCTTTCGTGTCTCCTTCGAAGGCAGCCGCAACAGCCACGGCGCCATCACCCGTTACTGGGGCGAGATCGACGCCATCCTGATGCTCGACGAGAGCGGCAGCCGCCACCAGTATGTGTGCCTGCTCAACGACATCACCAAGCGCAAGCAGCTGGAGTTCCAGCAAGCCCAGGAAAAGGAGTTCCTGGAGGCCCTGCTGGGCAACCTGCCCATCAGCCTGATGGTGATGGACCCGGAAGACCTCACCGTGGCGGCCATCAACCGCTTCGCCGAGTACGAGCTCGACCTGCGCCACGACCAGGTGGTCAAGCGCCCGCTGGCCGAGGTGCTGGGCCCCGAAGTGCTGTCCCTGGTCGAGCCGCAGATGCGCAAGGCCATCCGCTCCGGCGAGACGGTCGATCACGATTTCGTATGGCAAAATTCACAGCGCCGCTTCGTGGTCAATGCACGCCATTTCGCATTGCGGCATGTCAATGGTCAGCCCCGACTGCTCATCACCCTCGCCCGGGACATCACCGCCCAACGTCAGGCGCGGATCGACCTGGAAGAGTCTGAACGCCGTTTCAGAGAGCTGGTCGAATCGATGGACGACTGCGTGTACGTGGCCACCCAGCATCACCGGCATTTCGTTTACCTGAGCCCGCGCACGCAGGCCGTGATGGGTATTTCAGCCGACGCCCTGCAGCGTGACGCCAGCCTCTTCGACAGCCTCGTCATCCCCGAAGACCGCCACCTGCTGGTCCCCACTGCGCCAGACACCGACGCCCCGCAGGACGAGCCCCAGCCCACCGACCAGGTGCTGCGCATCCAGCACCCCACGCGCGGCCTGCGCTGGCTGCGCCGCCGCAGCCATGCCCGCCGCCTGGACAGCGACGAATGGCGCGTCTATGGCCTGGTCTCCGACGTGACCGACGAGCACCAGCAGGCCCTGGAGCTGCAGCGTGCCCGCGATGCCGCCGAAAGCGCCAGCCAGGCCAAGAGCCAGTTCATGGCCAGCATGAGCCACGAGATCCGCACGCCCATGAACGCCATCCTGGGCATGACGGAACTGCTGATGGGCACCAACCTCAGCGACAAGCAGCGCCGCTACGCCCAATCCGTGTTCCGCTCAGGCGAATCGCTGCTGGAGATCATCAACGACATCCTCGACTTCTCGAAGATCGAGGCCGGCCGCCTGGAACTGGCGCCCACCGATTTCTCGCTGCAGACCATGCTGGACGACACGCTGGAGCTGATGGCCCCGCGCGCCCACGAAAAGGGCCTGGAGATCGCCTCGCACTTCCAGCCCGGCCTGCCGCCCGTCATCCACGCCGATTCACTGCGCCTGCAGCAGATCATCACCAACCTGGTGGCCAACGCCGTCAAGTTCACCGAGCGTGGCGAGGTGGTCGTCAACGTGCGCCGGGTCGATACGGACCTGAGCCGCACCGCCAGCGATCTGGTCGGCCAGACCATCGAGCTGGAGTTCAGCGTGCGCGACACCGGCATCGGCATCGCCGCGGAAGACACGCCCAAGCTGTTCAGCGCGTTCACGCAGGCCAATGCCGGCCTGGCACGCCGTTATGGCGGCACCGGCCTGGGCCTGGCCATTACCAAGCAACTGGTCGAGCTGATGCAGGGCCAGATCGAAGTACAGAGCGCCCCGGGCGTGGGCTCCGAGTTCATCTTCCGCATCCCTGTGGTTGTGGCCAACATGAACTCCGATTTCGCCATGCTCGAAGAAATCGACATGCCGGCCCTGCACATGCTGGTGGTGGACGACAACGCCACCAACCTCACGGTGGTGGAGAACATCCTGTCGGCCTGGGGCATGCGCGTGACCTGCGCCCGCGACGGCCAGGAGGCGCTGGACATCCTGCTGGCCTCGGCCACGGACCTGGATGTGGACATGGCCCTGGTGGACATGAACATGCCGCGCCTGGACGGCCTGGGGTTCGCCGAGCAGTTGCGCAAATCCGGCCGCTACCCGCAGCTCAAGCTCGTGCTGCTGTCGTCCATGTCAACGGTCGATGATGTACGCCGCTCGCAGGATTCCGGCTACGACCGCTTCGTGCCCAAGCCCCTGCGCAAGACCGAACTGCGCCAGGCCATCCTGGGCCTGTCGGCCGATCTGATGCCGCCGTCGGCCGACATGGTGCAGCTGCGCCTGAACGTGCTGGTGATCGAGGACAATCTGGTCAACCAGGAGGTCTGCAGCCACATGCTCTCGCGTGCAGGATGCACGGTTCACCTGGCCAATTCGGCCATGGAAGGCCTGCGTCGTCTGTCCGAGGATGTGTACGATGTCGTACTTATGGACATCCAGATGCCAGGCATGGACGGCGTGGAGGCACTTCAGCTGTTTCGCAACCCGAGGCAGGGACGTTTCAATTTCGCGACACCCCCCGCCTCCACCCCGGTGATCGCCGTGACGGCCAACGCACTGGAAGGTGACGAGCAACGCTTCCTGGGCCTGGGCTTCGACGCCTACCTGTCCAAGCCCTTCCGTATGCAGCAGCTAGTGCGCGTGCTGCAGAACACCGTCACCCGCCCGGCACCGGCACCTGCCCCCGTGCCGGCCGCGGTGGCGCCCCCCGCGGAGCCAACGGCATCGCCCCAGCCCTCCTGGCGTGAAGTCTTCGAGGAAGTGGCCGTGCAGCGACTGATCGAACTCGACCCCGATGGCCGCAACAACCTGTTGGACAGGGTCACCCGCATGTTCGCCAACTCGGTTGACAAGTACATTGGTCAACTGGAGGATGCTTGGCGTGCGGGCGATCTCAAGACCGTCCGAGACGTCGCGCACACCATGAAGTCTTCGTCGGCCAACCTCGGGGCACTCAAGTTGTCACACAGTTGTGTCGAAATCGAAACCGTGATTCGTGAACAAACGGGAGACGATTTGGGGCCGCTCATCATCGCCCTCCAGGACGAGGCCAAGCGCGTCATTGCCGCACTGCCCCTGCTGAGGGAGGCTGCGCCATGAGCCTGTACGCGCCATTCGATGACGACACCGTGGTGGAACAGCCGCGTGTGTTGCTCGTTGACGACGACGAGGTGAACCTGCTGCTGACCTCCATCGCGCTGCGCGAGCGAGGGTTTTCCATCGTGGAGGCCCCCTCCGGCGAAGACGCGCTGCAGCGCATCTCCGACTGGCTGCCCGATGTGGTCGTGCTCGACGCCGTCATGCCCGGGCTGGATGGTTTCCAGACCTGCGCAGAACTGCGCAACATGCCCGGCTATGAATCCATCCCCGTGCTGATGCTCACGGGCCTGGACGACGACGCCTCCATCACCCGCGCCTACGAGGTCGGTGCCACCGACTTCTTCGTCAAGTGCAACCAGTGGAGCCTGCTGGCTGGCCGGCTGCGCTACCTGCTGCGCGCCTCGCGCACGCGCCATGAGCTGGAACGCAGCAAGGCCAAGCTGGCCCGCGCGCAGGATCTGGCCCGCATGGGCAGCTTCGACTGGCGCAAGGAGGGCGGCGGCCTGGCCTTCTCCCTCGAAGGCCTGCGCGTGTTCGGCATGGGCCCTCAGGACCACCCCGGCCTGCGCGAGATCATCCGCATGATGCAGCGCGAGGACCAGGCCGCCTTCCGGCGCATCCTGCGTGACGTGCTGGACCACGGCACCGTGCTGTGCAACGACATCCAGGTCACCCTGCAGGATGGCCGCCTGCGCGTGCTGCACGTCGAGGCCGAGCCCGAATTCAACGAACTGGCCAACCTGATCGGCTACACCGGCATCGTGCAGGACGTGACCGACCGTCGCATGGCCGAGGACAAGATCAAGCACCTGGCCAACTTCGACACGCTCACCGGCCTGCCCAACCGCCGTCAGATCTTCTGGCGCAGCGAGCGCGCCATCGAGCATGCCAAGCGCAACAACCACCGCGTGGCCTTGCTGCAGATCGGCCTGGACCGCTTCAAGGTGATCAACGAGAACCTGGGCCACCACGCCGGTGATGAGCTGTTGATCGAGGTTTCGCGCCGCCTGCGCAACTGCGTGCGCCATTCCGAACAAGTCATGGAAGGCGGCCTGGACCTGCACGGCCACCGCAGCCACCGCACCCTGGAGGCCGTGGGCCGCCTGGGCGCCGACGAGTTCGTGGTGCTGCTGCCCGAGGTGGGCGACGAGGGTGAGGCCATGCACACGGCCCACAAAATCCTCGACAGCCTGCGCGAGCCCATGATGGCCGGCGGCCAGGAGTGCTTCATCACCGCCAGCGTGGGCGTGTCGTGCTTCCCGGGCCACGGCCTGACGGTAGCCGACCTGCTGCGCCACGCCGACGTGGCCATGGACCTGGCCAAGAGCCACGGCCGCAACTCGTCCATGCTCTACGACCCGCAGTTGGCCAGCAAGGGCCGCGTGCGCCTGGACCTGGACACCGCCTTGCACAAGGCCCTGGAGCGCAACGAACTGGTGCTGTACTACCAGCCCAAGATCGATGTGCGCACCAGCCAGATGGTGGGCGCCGAAGCCCTGATGCGCTGGATGCGCGACGGCAAGCTGATCCCGCCGGGTGATTTCATCCCGCTGGCCGAGGCCACCGGCCTCATCAACGACATGAGCCTGTGGGCCATCACCGAGGCCGCGCGCCAGGCCCGCGTCTGGCAGGACAAGTTCGGCTTCGACTCGTCGATCGCCGTGAACCTGCCCAGCCGCCTGTTCGAACGCCCGGACCTGGTCGACACCATCGAGCAGATCCTCAAGGCAGAAGGCGTGGCGCCCCGTGCCATCGAGCTGGAGATCACCGAGACCGGCCTGATGAAGGACCTGCAGGGTGTCGTGCCCTCGCTGCACAAGCTCAACCAGCTGGGCATCGAGATCTCCATCGACGACTTCGGCACCGGCTACTCCTCGCTGGCCTACCTGACCTCGCTGCCCATCAGCGAGCTCAAGATCGACCGCTCCTTCGTGCGCGATCTCGGTACTACGCCACAGAGCTCGGCGGTGGTTTCTGCCATCATCGCGCTGGCGCGCGCCCTGGGGTTGCGCGTCATCGCCGAAGGGGTCGAACAGGTCTCGCAGATGGAAGTGCTCTACAACCTGGGCTGCCAGATCTGCCAGGGCTTCCTGTTCGCCCGCCCCATGCCTCCGAAGGACATCGACGAATGGCTGCAGGATCTGCACAAGCGCCCGCTGCCACGCATCGAGACGGATTTCGGCACGCTGGGTTCGGTGGTGGGTGGCAAACCCAGTTGACCCCAGCTGACCGGGTGGCGAACTGAGCGCAGCCCCCGCTGTCCCGACGGTGCGCTCAGCGACGCGCTCGGCACCGATTCATCCATGAGCACCACGCCACCTGACTCCGCCACGCCCCCCGCCCCGGCCCTGCTGGCCAAGGCGGCGTTCAAACGCCTGGCGACCGAGCGCCAGGAGCCCACACCCGAGAACTTCCGCACCGCCTACGCGGCCGAATCGGCGGCACTGGGCTGGCCCATGGCCGATGCCACCCCGCCAGCAACGCCCACTGCCCTGCCCACGGCCCCAGCGGCGCTGGACACCGAAGACGGGCCCGAATGGGCCGAACTGATCGGACGCATCGCCCGCGGCCTGGAGCGCAGCAACAAGCAATGGACGGCCGCGCGCCGCAAGGACAGCCTGCAGCGCGTGCTGGCCGGCAGCAAGCAATCGTCGAGCAGGCTGCTGCAACGCCTGCAGCCCCTGGTGCAGGCCTGGGACAGCGATCGCCCCGAGGACGAGCAAGCGGCGGCCCAGGCACTGGATACCGCCACGCCCACCTTGCTCCCTGAAGCTGGCACGGCCGCTGGCACCGGCACCGCCGCGAGCGCCCTTGGTGAGGATGTCGCTGTGAACGCCCTGCCTGACCAAGGTGCGGCCGAATCCAATGATGCGACACTGCAGACCGATGCACGCTGGCTCAGCACCCCACTGGTAGACACCATCAGCACCGCCCTGCCCGCCTCGGACGCCCAGGGCGCTGATGCCCAGGCCGCCCTGCAGGCTGCCGTGAACCGGGCCCTGGACATGCAAGCGCCCCAGGACACCTTGCAAGGCGAACTGCAGGACGCCTGCACGCAGGCACGCCGCGTGATCGAGCACCGCCACCACGTGATGGACCAACTGCTGGAACTGTGCCGCTCACTGACCGACAGCCTGGTGGACCTGGCCGAGGACGACAGCTGGGCCCAGGGCCAGAGCGAGGCCATGCGTGCCGAGCTCTCCGAAGGCTTGACCAGCCGGGGCGCACGGCGCATTCAGCAACTGCTGGACGACACCCGCCTGCGCCAGCAGGAGCTCAAAGGCGAGCGGGATGCCGCGCGCCAGGCGCTCAAGCAGTTGATCCAGCAGATGCTCAGCGAGATCGGCGAGCTGGGCCACACCACGGGTCGCTTCCAGGACAACCTCAGCCGCTACGCCGACACCATCGGCCAGGCCGACACGCTGGAAAGCCTGACCGGCGTCGTGCGCGAGATGGTCACCGAGAGCCTGGCCGTGCACGGCGTGATCTCGCAGGCCCAGGAGCGACTGCACACCGAGCACACCCGTGCCACCGAGCTCACGCAACGCGTCAGGGATCTGGAAGACGAGATCCGCAAGCTCTCCGACGAGGTCTCGACCGACCCGCTCACGCAGGTGGCCAACCGCCGCGGCCTGATGCGCCTCTTCGACAGCGAGCGTTCGCGCGTTGACCGCCAGGGGCAACTGCTGGCCATCGGTCTGCTGGACGTGGACAACTTCAAGAAGCTCAACGACACCCTGGGCCACCACACGGGCGACGAGGCCCTGAAGTTCCTCTCACGCCGGGTGAGCGAATCACTGCGGCCCAGCGATGCACTGGCGCGCTATGGCGGCGAGGAGTTCGTGGTGCTGATGCCCAACACCGAGGTGGAAGAAGGCCAGCACGTGCTGACCCGCCTGCAGCGCCAGCTCAGCGCCGAGTTCTTCACGCAGGACACGCACAAGGTGTTCATCACTTTCTCGGCCGGTGTCACGCAATACCGCGACGGCGAACCGATCGAGCAGGCGCTGGACCGCGCCGACGTGGCGCTCTACGAAGCCAAGCGCACCGGCAAGAACCGCACCTGCGTCGGCTGATCCGCCACGGCCTGTACCGCACCGCCTAGCGGTGAGCCCACAGCGACTGCAGGACGCCAGGCACCTGCTCGGGCAGGTCATCGGCCAGCAGGCCCGGCCCGAAGGCCTGCGCACAGGCCCCATGCACCCAGGCCGACGCACACGCGGCCTCCCAGGCCGGCACACCCTGGGCCAGCAGGCCGCCGATCATGCCGGCCAGCACATCGCCCGCCCCGGCCGTGGCCAGCCAGGCCGGCGCACCGGCATTGATGGCGGCACGACCGTCCGGCGCAGCGATCACCGTGTCGGCCCCCTTGTGCAGAACCACCGCCCCGCTTCGGCGGGCCGCCTCGCGCGTGCCATCGAGCTTGCCCGCATCGACCACACCGAACAGCCGCTGAAACTCACCCTCGTGCGGCGTGAGCACCACCGGGCTGGTGGACTGCGCGATGGCATCGAACAGCAGTTGGGGCGATGCCTCGAAGGCGGTGAGCGCATCGGCGTCGAGCACCAGCGGCCGCTCGCCAGGCGCCTGCAAGGCCGTGAGCACCAACGAGCGCAAAGTGGCGCCAGCAGGCTCGGGCAGACCAGCCAGCGCGCCCGGGCCCAGCACTGCCGCCGCCCACTTGGGCGAGGCGAGCAGCGCGGTCCAATCCTCCAGGAAGTGCGCCACGGCGTGATCAGGCAAGGGATGGACCATCGTGGACAACACGCCGGCGGCATACACCGGCCAGGCCGATGCCGGCACTGCCAGCGTCGTCATGCCCGCCCCGATGCGCCCTGCCGCACGGGCCGCCAGCCGGGCGGCGCCCACCATGCGCGCACCGCCCAGCACCACGACGTGGCCTCGGCGGTACTTGTGCGTGGTGCCCACCGGAGGGCCCCACAAGGCAGACCACAAGGCCGGCACGTTCTCCCAGGCCTGAGCCACCACAGCGGACAAGGCCTGCGGCGCGATGCCGATGTCGGCCACCAGCACCTCGCCACACAGGGCACGGCCGGGCATCAGCAGGTGCGCCGGCTTCTTGCGGAAGAAGGTGACCGTGAGCTGCGCCTGGGCAGCCCCCCAGGATTCGCCGGTGTCCCCGCGCACACCGGACGGCACGTCCACCGCCACCACCGGGATGCCACGCGCGGCCACCTCGGCCATCAGTTCGGACAACACCGCATCCAGAGGCCTGCTCAAGCCGGCACCGAACAAGGCATCCACCACCAAGGCCGTGCCATCGAGCAGGCTGGGGTGCGGTGTCTCGGGCTCGTGCCCGGCTGCGCTCGCACGCCACAGGGCCGCATGGTGGGCCGCATCTCCGCGCAGACCTGAGATGGGCGATGCCGAAGCGACGCGCACCGGCCAGCCGACTTCGCTCAGGCCACGCGCCACCACATACCCATCGCCGCCGTTGTTGCCTGGCCCGCACAGCACCACCACGGGCCGAGGGCTCCAGCGGGCCCGGATGGCATCGACCACGGCCTGCCCGGCATGTGCCATCAGGACCGGGCCTGCCACGCCATGGGCCATGGCCCATGCATCGGCCTGCGCCATCTGCTCACATGTCAGCAACTCGTTCATCAGCCCCCGTGCCCCTTTGCCATCCGCACACGCGTTTCAAACGCCTTTGGCGTGCATGCATCACGCCACGGTAGCTGACAGCATGCCACGAAGGCCCCGCAGCCTCACCAAATGAGCCACACTGAGTCCGTGGATGTTTGACGAGGTACTCGCCAATCCACAGGACACACCGGATCTCGGTGGTCATCACAGGCAGCGTTCGGCTTCTCCCGGCCGAACTGGCAGGATGGACCTGCCAAGCAGGCCTGACCGCCGGTGAGGCGGTGCTCTCCCCAGGAGAGACAGGGCTGGCAGCCATCTCGCCAGTCCAGGGCGCGCGGTGAGCGCGTCCGAGCCACAGCCCGTCAGTCCTAGGCCGACGGGCTGTTTTCTTTGCTGCGCCAATCATCCCTCGTATCTACCCCACTGACATTTGTCATTTATGACCGTACAGTGCATGTAAAGAAATATTGCTCTGCGTAGCAAGGTGCATCAGATGTCGGCCCTGCCTCTCTCCACAGCCTCCAAGCTGGCCTCTGCAATCCCTGGTGCATCTGCCTCGGGCGCCGGTCTGTCATGGGCAGGCTTGAAGCGAGACCTGCGCACCAAGAACATGTCCGGCATGCTGGACGGGATCAGCCGCCTGCTGCAGATCGCCTGGCACTACAAGGATCATCAGCGCCTGCTCAAGGTGCTCAAGGCGGAACACACGCGGGACATCCTGCGGCAGGTACCCCGCACCGCCTACCGCTACACCCTGCCCTACCTGTCCAGCAATTTCGAACGGGCCACCCGGCTGGAAATGCTGCTGGCGCATTACCGCTTCCTGAACGAGCGCCTGGGTGCACGGTTCTGCTCGGGCATTGTTCATGGCACGCTGATCCCCTGGATCAGCGAAGAGCAGGGCCACCACTTCAGCATCCACGTCAGTGGCCCCTGTGCCGTGAGCGGCCATCGTGAAGGTGAGCTCACCTTCACGCTGCGCATGGACGCCGCCGATGTGTACAAGGTGTCGTTCTCGATCGTGCCGGCCAGCGCGCTCTCCATGCCGTCGGGCAGCACGCCTGCGCGGCACGGCCACACGCTCTACATCGGGCGCGTGCAGGGCGTGGTCGGCACCTTCGAGCAGATCCGTCTGGCCACCAAGGCCTGCCATGACATCGCCCCACCAGATCTGTTGATGGCCGCCATCGCGGGCATGGCCGAGGCGCTGGGCATCGAGGTGATCGCTGGTGTGGGCATTGAACACAGCATCTCGTCGGAGTCGATCCAGCAGTCGAACATGAGCTTCGACTACACCGAGTTCTGGGATCGCTATCAGAGCAGCAAGACAGCCGACGGCCACCACCTGATGCAGGTGCCCTACCCCGAGAAACCCATTCAGGCCATCGCATCCAAGCACCGCAAGCGCACCTTGCTCAAGCGCGAGTTCAAGCACCAGATCACCCAGGCTACGCGCGGCTGCATCGCCGGCGTGGCCTCAGGCCTGTAAGCGGGTAGCCCTTTCAGCCAGCGGATTCGAGCAGCACCACACTGCCCTGGCCACCATCGGCGCAGATGCTGACGATGGCCCTTTGCCCAGCCGGCCGCTGCGACAGCTCCTTGACCGCCTGACTCAGGATCCGTGCACCCGTTGCCCCGAAGGGATGGCCGATCGCCAGGCTGCCCCCGGTGGGGTTGAGCCGATCACGCGGGAAGGCCCCGAAAGCCTGGGGATCCACACCAGCCTTGTCCTTCAGGAAAGCCGGACTTTCCAGCGCCTCGATGTGGGCCAGCACCTGGGCCGCGAAGGCCTCGTGGATTTCCCACAGGTGGATGTCTTCATAGCGCAGGCCATGGCGGGCCAGCAGGCGCGGTATGGCATAGGGCGGCGCCATCAGCAGGCCCTCGTGGTGCAGGTCGATGGAGGTGATCTCCCAATCGACCAAGCGTGCGCGCGGCGTGCCGGCGGGCAAGCTGCCCAACCCCTGCTCAGTCGCCACCCACAAGCTGGCGGCGCCATCAGTCAGCGGCGATGAATTGCCAGCCGTGAGGCTGCCATGCCCGCTGGTGCGATCGAACGAGGGCGGCAGCTTGGCCAGGCGCTCCATCGAGGTGTCCTTGCGTGGGATGGTGTCGCGCTTGGCGTCACCCACGGGCATGACCAGATCATCGAAGAAGCCGCTGTCCCACGCTTTCACCGCCCCCTGGTGGCTGAACAGCGCGTGGGCATCCTGCGCCTCGCGGCTGATGTGCCACTCGCGTGCGGTGAGCTCGGTGTGCTCCCCCATGCTCTTGCCCGTGGTGCGGTTGGTCACGCCAGGGATGTGCAGTTGGATGTCGGACAGCTTGAGATCGCCTACCTGCGAGATCTTCTGGCCGAGCGATCTGGCCTGCTGGAACTTGCGGATCCAGTCGGACAGCTTCTGGCCCAAGCCCAGTTGGATGCGGCTCAGGCACTCCACCCCGCCCACCAGCGCCAGGTTGCGGTTGACGCCATTGAGCATGCCAGCCGCCTCGATGGTGCCGATCATGCTGGTGGAGCAAGCCATGATGGTGGAAAAGGCCGGGATGGTGGGCGGCGCGCCCGCGTCCATCAGCACTTCGCGGGCGATGTTGCTCCACGTGAGGTTGGGCACCACCGTGCCCCACACGAAGAAGTCCGGCAATGCGCCCCCCAACCGCCCCAGCATCTGCTGCACCAGCGGCACCGACAGGCTGATCGCATCGTAGGAGGCCAGCGGGCCATCCACCTTGGAGAACGGAGTGCGCAGGCCGGAGGCCAGCCAGATGTCGCCATGGAAGGGCATGTCAACCTCCAGAAATATCAGGGGTGGCGTGAGGATAGGTCATCGTCGGCCCAGCCGCTTGACCTGCACGTAGGCCCCCACCAGGAAGATCAGGAACAGCACACCGCCGATGATCTGCAGGCCCGGCGCTTCCGGGCTGTCGAACAACGGCTTGCCCACGGGCAGACGCGTGGACGTCTCCGTGATACCCGGAATCCAATGAAACAGAAACGTGGCGGAGTAGCCCACCGTCTGCACATGCGTCGTCCAGCGGCCGAACAGGTGCGTGCTGGCCGCCACCGTCACCATGGCCAGCACCAGCAGGGTGAGCACACCCAGCGCATGCGGCTTGCCGAATCCGCCATGCTGGAAGATACCGAATCCGGTGATGCAGGTGATCACCGTGGTGGCGATGTAGACCTTGCCCAGGTCATTGCGGTGCGTGATCTCGCCATCACGCCACAGCCCGACAGCGCCCGCCACAAGGGCGACGAGGCCGAAAGCCGTGTGGAAGGCGCCAAGTGTCGTCAACATGGTGTACTCCCTCTGGTGGTGCGCGGCAGTGGACGCCCGCCCCGCTGGGTGCCAGCGTAAGCAAGCTTCGTGACAGGGGCATCCGCCTTTTGGCCAGGTCAGTCCTACACCTCATGGCGGATGAAGCCCGCTTCAATTCGCCAGGCTGGCCACGATCTGCTCACGCAGCCAGACCTGCGCCGGATCGCGGTGCACCGCCTCGTGCCAGAGCATGGCCATCTGGTAGCCGGCTACCGGCAATGGCGGCTCGACCACGCGCAGCCCTTCGGCCTGATGTACCAGGCGCGAGGGCAGCATCGCCACCAGATCGGTGCGGCGCACGGTGTCCAGCGCGAACAGGAAATGCGGCACCGACAGCACCACCTCACGCTGCAGCCCCAGTGCCTGCAGGGCCTGATCCGTGGCGCCCAGGAAGCCACCACCGCCGGGCGACACGATCACGTGCCCCAGCACGCAGAACTGCGCCAGGCTGGGGCGCCGCCGCAGGCGAGGATGATCTGCCCGGCCGACCAGCACGTAGCGCTCGTCCAACAAGGCACGTTGACGCAACCCTGCCGGCGCATCATGGCTGGTGTGCAGGGCGATGTCGATCTCGCCGCCTTCTGCCTGGCGCGCCAGGCGCCTGGTGTCCAGCGGGATCACGGCCAAGCGCGTGCGTGGCGCCACCTCGCGCAGCCGCCTGATCAAGGGCGCCAGCACGGCCATCTCGCCGTAATCGGCAGCAGCGATGCGCCAGGTGTTCGTGGCCTGCGCGGGATCGAAGCCCTGCGCTGGCGCCACGGCATCGGCCAGCAGGGCCAGCGCCTCACCCAGCGGTGCGCGCAAGGCCTGCGCACTCACCGTGGGCTTCATGCCGCGCGGGCCCGGCAGCAGCAACGGATCACCGAAGTGCTCGCGCAGTCGGGCCAGCTGTGCACTGACGGAGGGCTGCGACAGGTGCAAACGCTCGGCCGCACGGGTCACGTTCAACTCCTTGAGCAGCACATCGAGTGTCCGCAGCAGGTTCAGGTCCAGGCGATCAAACCAGTTCGTGCGGCCGAGGCTGGTATAGGCCATTTCGATACCTCTTATCCAAGCAATTCATTTCCAGTTTACGGGCCGCGTCTTCAAGATGAAAAGCCTGTTTCCCATGCCCAAAAGGCCTGCTTCACCATGAATGTCTTACTGCTCACCGCTCACCCGGAGCCGCGCTCGCTCAACGGCTCCCTCAGCCGCTTCATCGTCGATCACCTGGAAGGCCAAGGCCATCAGGTGCAGGTCTCCGATCTGTACGCCATGCGTTGGAAGGCCTCGCTGGACCGCGATGACTTCCAGCCTGCCGATGCGCTCGATGCCAATGGCCGCTTCAACCCCTCCACTGCATCAGGCCACGCCTTGCAGCGCGGCACGCAGCCTGATGACATCGCGGCCGAGCAGGCCAAGCTGCGATGGGCCGATGCCGTGATCGTGCTGTTCCCCTTGTGGTGGTACTCGATGCCGGCGGTGATGAAGGGCTGGTTCGACCGTGTCTACGCCTACGGTTTCGCCTATGGCGTGGGCGAGCACTCCGACCACCGATGGGGCGAGCGCTTCGGCGAAGGAACCCTGGCAGGCAAGCGCGCAATGCTGGTGGTCACCACCGGCGGCTGGGCCTCGCACTATGGCCCGCGCGGCATCAACGGGCCCATCGATGATCTGCTGTTCCCCATTCACCATGGCATGCTGTACTACCCGGGCATGTCGGTGCTGCCGCCTTATGTCGTTCACCGCACCAGCAAGGTTGACGATGCACGGTACGCGCTGATCCAGGCTGAACTGGGGCAGCGGCTGAACGCGTTGTGGCACACCGAGCCCATCGCCTACCGTGCGCAAAATGGTGGTGATTACGAGATCCCCGCACTGACCTTGCGCGATGACGTGGCCCCTGATCGCACAGGCTTTGCCGCCCATGTCACACCCGCCACATCAGACACCATCACGGGCACCTGACAAGAGCCCTTTCGCCATCAGAGGTATAGTCCGCGAAAAGATCAATAAGAAGTTCGCAGCGGAGGTCGTGAGCGCAAGCTCTTTCACCCATCGACAAACGACCCATACCGACATGGCCCAGACCTACATCGAACTCATGGCTGAGATTGAACGACTGCAAAGCCAGGCAGCCAAGCTCAAGGACCGTGAGAAATCCGAAGTCGTCGCACGCATCAAGAAGGCCATCGAGGTCTACGGCCTGACGGCCAAGGACCTGGGCCTGGACAAGCCCGGCCGTGCCGCCACCGGCAAGAGCACCACCACACGCCAACCCAAGGCTGGCAAGCGCGGCGCCCGCAAAGCCAAGGCTGCCGCCACGCCCAAGTTCCGTGATGCAGCGGGCAACAGCTGGTCTGGCCGTGGCCCCCGGCCTGGCTGGCTGCGCACCGCCCTGGCCTCCGGCGCCACGCTGGAGAGCTTCGCCGTTCAGGCCCAGTAAAGGCCCCGCCTCATGGCGCTGTCACGCCCTTGGTGTGGCCTGACCGTGCCATGAGTGCCAGCGCGATCACACCCCAACACCACGCCGCGGCCCGCCTCATCGAGCAGGCCGATGGCCTCTTGATCACCGCCGGTGCCGGCCTGGGGGTCGACAGCGGCCTGCCCGACTTCCGGGGTGACGAAGGTCTGTGGCGCGCCTACCCTGCCCTGGCACAGGGCCGTATCGGCTTCACCAGCATCGCCAACCCGGCCGCCTTTCAGGCCCGGCCACGGCTGGCCTGGGGCTTCTACGGGCATCGCCTGCAGCTGTACCGGCAGACCGTGCCGCACGAAGGCTTTCACATCCTGCGCCGCTGGGCTCAGCGCATGCCCCAGGGCGCTTTCGTATTCACCAGCAATGTCGATGGGCAGTTCCAGGCCGCCGGCTTCGATCAGGCCCTGGTGCACGAGTGCCATGGTTCCATCCACCACCTGCAGTGCGCCACGCCCTGCTCTGCCGACATCTGGCCCGCCAACGGTTTGAGCGTCGAAGTGGATGCACAGGCCTGCGAGTGGACGGCACCGCTGCCCACCTGCCCGCGCTGCGACCAACTGGCCCGCCCCAACATCTTGATGTTCGGTGACGGCAACTGGCTCAGCCAGCGATCGGATGCGCAGGAAAGCCGTCTGCATGCGTGGTTGAGGCGCACCGCCCGCCCCGTGGTCATCGAGCTGGGCGCGGGGCTGCATGTGCCCACGGTGCGTTACTTCAGCGAACGCGTCGCCCGCAGGCATGGTGCGGGCTTCATCCGCATCAACCCGCGTGAAGCGCACACGGACCACGGCTTGCGTGCCATCCGCCTGGAGGCCACGGCCTTGCATGGCCTGCAGGCCATCAATGCTGCCCTGAATGCAGCCATCGATACCGGGCCCTCATCAGGCCCGTGAATCACGCGACCCCGGGGCCAGCCTTACTCGACGTCCAGGAAGAGGTCGATGATGGGCGTCACGCCCGGTGTCACCAGGTAGCCACTGAAATCCGTCACGCCACGTGCGCGGAGCACGTCTTCGTCGACGAAGGCGTTGCCGCTGCGGGCACGCGAATCCGACGTGAGGATGTCGTAGGCCGCATCGGCCATGATCTGCGGCAGGCGCCCCATCTCGCCCAGGCCGGCCTGCGCCACCTTCAGCGCCGAGGTCGCGATGATGGTCTTGGGCCACAGGCAGTTCACGGCGATGCCATCGCCCTTGAGCTCCTCGGCCATGCCCAGCGCCAGCAGGCTCATGCCGTACTTCGAGGCCGTGTAGGCCGGGTGCGCGCCCAGCCACTTGGGGTTGAGGTTGATCGGCGGCGACAGCACCAGGATGTGTGGATTGACCGCGCGCTTGAGGTGCGGAATGCAGGCCTGCGAGCACACGAAGGTGCCGCGCATGTTGATGTCCATCATCAGGTCATAGCGCTTGGCCGGCGTGTCCGTGGTGCGGGTGATGCTGATGGCACTGGCGTTGTTGACCAGGATGTCGATGCCCCCGAAGTGTTCGGCGGCCTGGTTCACGGCTGCGGCCACGGCGTCCGCGTCACGGATGTCGACCTGCAGGGGCAAGGCACGGCCTCCCGCTGCCTCGATCTCTTGCGCTGCGGTGAAGATGGTGCCCGGCAGACGGGGATCGGGCTCGGCCGTCTTGGCAGCTACGACGATGTTGGCGCCATCGCGCGCGGCGCGCAGGGCGATTTCCTTGCCGATGCCGCGGCTGGCACCGGTGATGAACAGCGTCTTGTCTTTCAGGGAGGTCATGCGGGCCTTTCAAGCCGTGGGGTTGCTGGCGCCACGATAGCGGCGACACGCCGGCCCCGCTTGTGCAAACCGGCTAAACGGGGTGAACCGGGTGAAAGCCCTGAGCCCTCCGGGCTTAGCGCCGGTCGACCACCAGCGCGCGCGAACCGGCCAGGATGTCCCGGGGGCGCAAGCCCGTGAAATAGCGGATCGAGTTGCTGAAGTAGGCTGAATCGCTGTAGCCCAGGTCCAGGGCGATCTGGGTGAGCGTGGCCCCGCTGTCCACGGCATTGAGCAGGCTGCGCGCCCGCTTCCAGGTGCGGAAGCTGCGAAAGGGCATGCCGCATTCGCTGGTGAACAGGTGGATGAAGCGTGAGGCCGACAGGCCGCAATCCGCCGCGCAGTCATCGGCGGTGACCAGGCTGGCGGGATCCTGCCGGATGCGCTCGATCACGCCCGAAATCCGTGGATCGATGCGCCGACGGGGCAAGACCGTGCCCAGCAAGGCGGTTTCCAGGCAGGGTTCGTCGCCCACCCTGCCCTGCGCCGTAAGGTGTTCGGCCAGCAAGGCCAGCCGCTCGCCCCAGCCGGCGCCCGGCTCATCCAGCGACAGCACTTCCGGCAGGCGCGCCACGTCGATGAAATCCGGCTCGACCAGCACGCACTGGATGCGCTGATCCACGGTGCGCAGGCTGTGCGGCACATAGGGTGGCACCACCCAGGCAGGCACGTCCATCGGCGCCTCATCGCCCACGGTGATCCGCATGGCGCCTGAGGCGGGTGCGTACAGCGTCCAGGCGCCCAGCACCCGGGTGCGCGGCCGGCCCAGCAGGCCCGCGTAGAACACCATGTCGCTGTCGAAGATCAACCGGTTGGCTCCGGTGCCCATGCCTGCCTCCTGTGCACTGTCAGCAGATCATACCGACGACCAGTTGTTCCAAGACAGAAATGTCAAGGCGGTGCCAGGATGCGTGCGCGCGCCTGTGCGCAGGGCGCGCCACATGCACCAGATGAAAAGGACACACCCGCCCATGGACGACATCGATCTCCTGCTGGACAACAACAAGCACTGGTCCCAGGCCATGCAGCAACGCGATCCAGCCTTCTTCAGCCGGCTGGCCGGGCAACAGAGCCCCCGCTACCTGTGGATCGGCTGCTCGGACAGCCGCGTGCCCGCCAACGAGATCGTCGGGCTGCTGCCCGGCGAGGTCTTCGTGCACCGCAACATCGCCAACCTGATCGTGCACACCGACCTGAACTGCCTGTCGGTGATCCAGTACGCGGTGGATGTGCTCAAGGTGCGCCATGTGATGGTGGTGGGCCACTATGGCTGCGGCGGCGTGCAGGCGGCGCTGCGTGGGCAGCGCGTGGGCCTGGCCGACTACTGGTTGCGCCATCTGGAGGATCTGCGCCATATCCATGGCAGGCGCCTGGCGCTGGAGCCGGTCGAGGCCGACCAGGTCAACCGCCTGTGCGAGATCAACGTGATCGAGCAGGTCTGCAATGTCAGCCGACTGGAAGTTGTGCGCGCCGCCTGGCAGCGTGGCCAGCCCGTGTCGGTGCACGGGCTGATCTACGGTCTGCACGATGGCGTGCTGCGCAACCTGGGGGCCAGCATGCAGGGCCCCGTGAACCTGGTGGCCTGGCGCAAGGCCGCGCTGCGCGGGCTGTGGAGCCGGGAGCAGCGGGCCTCGCCAGCCTGAACCCACAGCAAGGCAGTGATCAGGTCAATCGCCTGACCCGATCATCCCCCAAGGGCAACGCCTTTCACTGCAAGGTGCCCAGCAGCGCCGTGGCATCCCACAGCAGGCACTGGTGCCGCACATAGGGCGCCCCCAGCAGTTCCGTGCCGATGCCCTGCGACTTGAAGGTCTGCGTGGCCTGCAGCAGGCGGTTGAAGCGCGGCCAGGCCTTCTGCCCTGCTGCATTGGGCTGGCCCGTGGCAGCGAACTGCCCCCAATAGGCCATCATGGCCTTGGACAAGGCCAGTTGCGCAGGCGTGGCCACCTCGGCCGGATCCGGGCTGGGCGGTGTCGTCACGATGCGCGTGCCGAACACGAAGGGCAGCTCCGCAGCATGAAAGGCGCCCCAGGGCATGAAGGGATCGCTCACGAAGGCCGGCGCGCTCTTCTCCTGAAACTCGTAGGCGTAGGTGGGCACGTGGTCCGACAGCGCACGCGCCAGGAACTGCGTCGGGCAGGCGAACAGGCTGTCGCCCAGCAGCGCCGCGGCCGACAGGTTGGGCGAACCATAACGGCTGGGGCGGTAGGCATCGACCACGATGGACGATGCCAGCGCAGCAATGCCCGAATCCCCCGCGTTGCCCTTGACCATGGCCTGGAACTCGGCCTCCGTCATGGGCGTGCCACGCTGCAGCTCGAAGGCCAGCGCGATGAACAGCGTGCCCTCATCGGCGTTGTTGCCCAGCAGCACGGGCACCTTGTGGAAACGCCCGGCGCGGATGGCCGTGCGCGGCGCCTCCGGCAGCACCACACCGTCGATGTGCGGGCTGAACTGCCCCAGCGAGGCGGGATCGGCCGCATCGATCGCCGGAGAAGCCACCAGCGCCTGCAAAGCGGACTTGCTCCGCAGGCAGGCCAACTGCCTGGCGCCCGCCGCGCAGCCGAGCTTGTCGGCATAGGCGTTGCCCACTGCTACCGCCTGCGCCCGCGTGGGTTGCACAGACGGGCAGGTACCGCTCTGGATGATCGCCCGCTGGAACAGCCCCTTGGCCGCCGGCGAGATCAACTGGTTGCACACACTGGTGCCCCCGGCCGATTCGCCGAAGATCGTCACGCGCCCGGCATCGCCAGCAAAGGCCGCGATGTTGCGTTGCACCCAGCGCAGCGCGGCCTGCTGGTCCTGCAGCGCATAGTTCCCGGCCTTGGCTTCGCCTGCCAGCGCGTCCAGCGCCAGCGAGCCGAAGATGCCCAGGCGGTAGTTCACCGTCACCACCACGGCCTGCGCCTCGCGCGCCAGAACCGTGCCGTCGTACTGCGAGCCCGCACCGTTGATGAAGGCACCGCCATGGATCCACACCATCACCGGCAAGGGCCGAGCGGTGCTGGCCTGCGCAGGCACATGCACATTGAGGTAGAGGCAATCTTCGCTGTTGTTGCCGACACCGGCGGGCGGGATGCGCGGATCCTGCATGCAGGTGGGGCCAGCCGCCTGGGCCGTGCGCACGCCGGACCACGGCGCCACAGGCTGAGGCGCACGCCAGCGCAGATCACCCACGGGTGGGGCCGCGAACGGCACGCCCAGGAAGGCGGTGCCGGCAGCAGTTGCCGTGCCCAGCAGATCGCCCGCATCGGTGCGCACCACAGCGCCAACCGCGCGAGCCTGGACATGCCCGGCCAGGCATCCCAATGACAACAGGATGCTGGGGGCCAACGCGCGCAACGGGCCGCGCGCCATCAACGTCGTCAAGCGAACAGGAATCGAAGGCATGGGGGTCTCCACAATGAGTTGCTTGTGTCGGGCATGCAATGCGGTGCATGCCTCGGCCGCGATTCTTGGCGCGTGTCCAGTCCTCGAAGCCGATACCCCTATGCGGTGTGATGGGGCTGTGGCGCCGCGTCTGCAACGCGGCCAGCCCGATCATTCATTTGACCTGCGCGGGCATTGACGGCGCCCGCCGGTCGTGCCGCTCAGCGCTGGAGCGCCGCCGTGGCCTGCGTGATCTCGTTGGTGCCCTGCTCCGAGCCGCTGCCCGGCACCTTGTCGCCAGCGCGGTCCGTGATGGCCGCCAGTTGTTCGGCCAGACGCTCGGGAACGTCATCGCCCAGGCCCAGGTGCAGGCCCTGGGTCATGGTGATGTGCGAAGCCGCGAAGGTGCCGGCCCCCGCATTCAGGATGGTGCGGTTGGGCGCCGATTCATGCGCCAGCACCAGCATGGCGGGCGTGACGGCCTCGGGCTTGAGCAGTTCGAGCATGGCCGGCGGCAGCAGGCCCTCGGTCATCTGCGTGGCTGCGGTGGGCGCCAGGCAGTTCACGCGGATGTCGCTCTTGGCGCCTTCGATGGACAGCGTCTGCATCAGGCCCACCAACGCCATCTTGGCCGCGCCGTAGTTGGCCTGGCCGAAGTTGCCGAACAGGCCCGAGGATGAGGTCGTCATCACGATGCGGCCGTACTTCTGCGCCACCATCAAGGGCCACACGGCCTTGGTGCAGTTGACGGCGCCCATCAGGTGCACATCCAGCACCAGGCGGAAGTCATCCAGTTCTATCTTGGCGAAGGACTTGTCGCGCAGGATGCCGGCGTTGTTGATGAGCACATCCACGCGGCCCCAGGTGTCCTGGGCTTTTTGCACCATGGCCTGCACCTGCGGAAAGTCCGTCACGGAGCAGGAAAAGGCGATGGCTTCGCCACCGGCGGCCACGATCTCGTCGACCACCTTCTGGGCAGGCGAAGGCTGGCCATCGCCCCGGTCCATGTCATTGACCAGCACCTTGGCGCCGCGCTTGGCCAGGGCCAGGGCGTGTTCGCGGCCCAGGCCGCCGCCTGCACCCGTGACGATGGCCACACGGCCGGTGAAATTCAGTTCCATGATCAGTCTCGCAGGTTGGAACGCCCGTGCAGGACGGCCCGTGGTGGTGGTTCAGGCACAAAAAAAGCGCCTAGGCGCTTGATTTGTAGTTCTCGATGTTGAATCAAAAGGACTGGCGGAAGCGGTGAGATTCGAACTCACGGAGGGCGCAAACCCTCGCCGGTTTTCAAGACCGGTGCCTTAAACCGCTCGGCCACGCTTCCCTGAAGGAGGCTCGCAGTATAAACGTCAACCAAGCCACTGCAGCGGCCCGTGTTGACGTTGGCGCAGTCCACCTCAGTGAAGCGCGACGTTCAGGCTGTCGACCACTTCTGCCCAATCGGCATCCTGCGCCAGCAGTTCCTCCAGCAGCCGTGCCTGCCCCGGTGTCCAGAACGGTGCCTCGGCGATCTTGACGCCGCCGGGCAGCGGGCGATGCTGGTTGATGAACCTGCGGATCTCCGGCTCGGAGGACGGCAGTCCGAGTTGCTCGAACAACTCAAAAAACTCGTGGTTGATTGTTTCCATCGTAGGGGCCTCCATGTGGGGTGCATCAGGCTGGCGGGTGCCGCTTGGGGCCTGCACCCAGCCTCTGATTTTTTATAGCACTTTCGCTGAAACGGCGTCGCCACCCTGGATTTGGAAGCGACAACCCCGTCATCGGGCTAACCGGGCTTCTGTGCCTGGGGACACGGGATCTGGATCAGCTCACGCCCGCCCCCTTCAAGCAAGCGCACCGCCGTCAAATGCCCGCCCCAGACACAACCCGTGTCCAGCGCCAGCAGGTCGTCACGGTTGATCAGCCCCAGCGTCGACCAGTGCCCGAACGCCACGGAGGCCGACGCCGTGCGCCGCCCCGGCACCTCGAACCAGGGCATGTAGCCCTCCGGAGAGCCGCCGGCTCCTTCCTTGGTCGCGAATTCCATCGTGCCATCCGCCGCGCAGAACCGCAGGCGTGTCAGGCTGTTGATCACGCAGCGCCAACGGTCGGCGCCCTGAAGGGCATCGTCCCAGCGGGCGGGCTCGTTGCCATACATCTGCGGCAGGAAGCCCGCCAGATCCGGGCCGCGCAGCAGCGCCTGCACCTCACCGGCCAGGGCCATGGTCTGCGCCACGTCCCACCGTGGCACGACCCCGGCATGCACCATCAGCCAGCCATGTGCGTGCACCGCCAGAGGCCGCTGGCGCAGCCAGTCCAGCCAGGCCTCACGGTCGGGCGCATCGAGGATGGGGCCCACGGTGTCGCCCTTATGCAGCTTGCGTACGCCCTGAGACACGGCCAGCAGATGCAGGTCGTGGTTGCCCAGCAGGCAGGTGGCCGCGGCGCCCAGGTCGCGCAGGCGGCGCAGCACGCCCAGTGAATCAGGCCCCCGGTTGACCAGGTCCCCCAGCACGTACAGGTGGTCGCGCGAGGGCGAAAAGTCCACGGTCTGCAGCAAGCGGTCGAGCGGGTCGCCGCAGCCCTGCAGGTCTCCAACGATGTAGATCATGCAAAGGATTCTGCGGGCAAACACGCGCCACGGCCCGCCCCACGCTCAAATCCTTTGAACGATGTGTGCAAGCCTGGAGGCTGGCAAAGCGCCGCCGCGCCCCCATCATTGGCTCATCCCCTCTCCCAGCGGAGACCACCATGAGCACCGACACCACTGCACGCCCCGTTTCCCGTCACGTGAGCACTGCCCTGCGCGGCCAACCGGCCGAGGACGGCGCCGGCGTGCGCCTGACCCGCGTCTTCCAGGCCCGCTCCACGCTGAACCTGGACCCGTTCCTGATGCTCGACGAGTTCGCCTCGGACCAGGCCGACGACTACATCGCCGGCTTCCCCTCGCACCCCCACCGGGGCTTCGAGACCGTGACCTACATGCTGCAGGGCCACATGCTGCACGAGGACCACCTGGGCCACCAGGGCCACCTGCGCGATGGCGACGTCCAGTGGATGACGGCCGGGCGCGGCATCATCCATTCCGAGATGCCTCAGCAGAAGGAAGGCCGCATGCGCGGCTTCCAGCTGTGGATCAACCTGCCCGCGGCGGAGAAGATGAAGCCGGCCGCCTACCGCGACATCCCCGCCGCCCAGATCCCCCGCGCCGAACTGGCCGATGGCGGCTGGGTCAAGGTGATCGCCGGCAAAACCACCGATGCCCAAGGTCAGAGCGTGCGCGGCCCCATCCAGGGCCTGAGCACCCAGCCCGTCTACCTGCACGCCCACCTGCCGGCCGGCGCCACCTGGCAGACCGCCGTGCCGGCCGGCCACACCGCCCTGGTCTACGTGGCCGATGGCGAGGCACAGATCGACGGCCGTGCCCTGCACCAGGGTTGGGCAGGCGTGCTGGGCGACGGCACCCAGCTCACCCTCACCGCAGGCCCCCAGGGCACCGACGTGCTGCTGCTGGCCGGCAAGCCCTTGCGCGAGCCGGTCGTGCAGTACGGTCCCTTCGTGATGAACACCCGCGAGGAGATCGAACAGGCCCTGCGCGACTACAACCAGGGGACATTGACCGGGCCTGAAAACTGATTCTGATACCCTTGCGGCATCGACACAGATGGCCCGGCACGCCCGGCGCCTGTCATGGAACTAGCACTGCTGATTTTTCTGATCCTTCTCAACGGCCTGTTTGCCATGTCCGAAATGGCATTGGCCTCCAGCCGAAAAGCCCGTCTGCAGGTCATGACAGAGACGGGCGACGAGGGGGCCAAGGTAGCGATGGACCTGCACGACAACCCCACGCAGTTCCTGTCCACCGTACAGATCGGGATCACGTCCATCGGCGTGCTCAACGGTATCGTCGGCGAGGCCGCGTTCTCCGCGCCGCTGGCCGACTGGATCAACGAGCAGTTCGTGCTGCCTGACCGCGTCGCCGGCATTGCCGCCACTGGTTTGGTGGTGCTGATCATCACCTTCGTGACCATCATCTTCGGTGAGCTGGTGCCCAAGCGCGTGGGCCAGATGTACCCCGAGACGGTCGCCCGCATGGTGGCGCGTCCCATGCAGTGGCTGTCGCGCCTGACCAAGCCCTTCGTGGCCTCGCTGTCTTTCTGCACCAATGCCGTGCTGAGCATGCTGGGCATCAAGGACAACGGCAACCGTGGTGTGACCGAAGAGGAAATCGCCGCCAGCCTGGAAGAAGGCCTGGACGCCGGCGTGATCGAGGCACACGAGCACCAGATGGTGCGCAACGTGTTCCGCCTGGACGACCGCCAGGTGGGCTCGATGATGATCCCGCGTGGCGACATGGCCTGGCTCAACCTGGAAGACACGCTGGACGAGAACCTGGCGATCATCAAGGAGCACGGCCACTCTCGCTACCCCGTGTGCCGTGGCGGCCTGGACGACGTGGTCGGCGTGGCCACTGCGCAGCAGTTGCTGCAGCAGTTCGCGCAGACCCACACGGCCGACCTGACCCTGGGCCTGCAGCCCGCGGTGTTCGTGCCGGAAACCCTGTCGGGCATGGAGCTGCTGGAGCACTTCCGCGCGTCCAGCTCGCAGATGGTCTTCGTGGTAGACGAGTACGGCGAGGTGCAGGGCGTGATCACCCTGCGCGACGTGCTGGAAGCCATCACCGGTGAATTCACCGCGGCCGATGAGCCTGAAGAAGCCTGGGCCGTGCAGCGCGAGGACGGCTCCTGGCTGATCGACGGCCTGATTCCCGTGCCCGAACTGAAGGACCGCCTGGGCCTGAAGGCCCTGCCCGACGAGGACCGGGGCCGCTACAACACCCTGGCCGGCCTGGTGATGATGCTGCTGGGCCGCCTGCCCAAGACAGCCGACCACGTCGAGTGGGACTGCTGGCGCTTCGAGGTGGTCGACATGGATGGCAAGCGCATCGACAAGCTGCTGGCCAGCCGCATGCCCGAGCCCGTGGGCGAGGACGGCTGAGGCGCCCTGCCCTCAAGGTGCGAAGTACACGTGGCACGTGGCCTTTGACTCGTGCAGGGCGCGGCGTACCGGCAGTTCCACCGCATTGCCCGGCGTCAGCGCCCGTGCCAGCACGGGCTCCTTGTCGGCCCCCGTGAGGTGCAGCAGCATGTGCCGCGCATCGAGCAAGGTGCGGGGCGTGAGCGTCATCCGGGGCACGGCCACATTGGGCGCCAGCGGCGTGTCCACTGCCGCGCAGTGGGCCTGCCAGCCGGCATCCATCACTCGCCCCGGAAACCACGATGCCGTGTGGCCATCGCCGCCCATGCCCAGCACCACCACATCGGCAGGCCACTGGATGGTCGACATGCGGGCCTCCACCGCCGGCTGAGCCTCCTGCGGCGTGGCCTTGCCGTTGTACAGCGGCACCCACCGTGCCCAGGCGGCCTCGTTGCGCAGCAGGTGGCGGCGCACCAGGCCTTCGTTGCTGGCGGGATCGTCCACGGGCACCCAGCGCTCATCGGCCAGGGTGATGGTGACCTGTGTCCAATCCAGCTGGGCCTGGGACAGGTGCTGCCACATCGGTACCGGGGTGGAGCCACCGGACACGATCAGCGTGGCCTGACCACGCTCGGCCAGGGCCTGGCGCAAACCGGCCTCCACAGCCTGGGCCACCTCCACTGCCAAGCTGGCCGGATCGGCCGCCCGGTGCAGCACGGCACCACCTTCTCGACCATCACCGCCATGCATCACTTCGTCCTCACTGTGGTCATGACGCCAGTGTAGGGCCGCACCCATGCCCCCAGGGTTTATGCTGTGGAATCCACAATGACAGGATCGCCTTCCGTGAGTCCCCACCCACGACTGATCGAGGTCACCGCCCGCATCCAGGCCCGCAGCGCGGCCACCCGCCAGCGCTACCTGCAGCACGTCGCCGCCCACCATGCACGGGGCGTGCAGCGCGCCGGGCTGGGCTGCACCAACCTTGCCCACGCCTACGCCGCCGCCCCCGAGGGCGACAAGATCTGGCTGCGCGCGCAGCACGCGCCCAACATCGGCATCGTCTCGTCCTACAACGACATGCTGTCGGCCCACCAGCCGCTGCTGGCCTTCCCGGAATGGATCAAGAAAGCCGCCCGGGCCCATGGCGCCACGGCGCAGTTCGCCGGTGGCGTGCCCGCCATGTGCGACGGTGTCACGCAGGGGCAGCCCGGCATGGAGCTGTCGCTGTTCTCGCGCGATGTGATCGCCATGAGCACGGCCGTGGCCCTCACGCACAACATGTTCGATGCCGCGCTGTGCCTGGGCGTGTGCGACAAGATCGTGCCCGGCCTGCTGATCGGCGCCCTGAGCTTCGGCCACCTGCCCGCCATCTTCGTGCCGGGCGGGCCCATGCCCTCGGGCCTGTCCAACGATGCCAAGGCCAAGATGCGCCAGCGTTTCGCGGCCGGTGAGGTGGGCCCCGATGCCCTGCTGGCCGCCGAGGAGCAGTCCTACCACGCGGCCGGCACCTGCACCTTCTACGGCACCGCCAACAGCAACCAGATGCTGATGGAGATCATGGGCCTGCACGTGCCCGGCTCGGCCTTCATCAACCCGGGCACCCCATTGCGTGAAGCCCTGGTGCGCGAGGCTGCCAACCGTGTGCTGCAGATCACCGCGCATGGCCCGGAGTACACCCCCATCGCCCAGGTGATCGACGAGCGCGCCATCGTCAACGGCATCGTCGGCCTGATGGCCACGGGCGGTTCGACCAACCACACGCTGCACCTGGTGGCCATCGCGCGCGCGGCCGGCATCCTCATCGACTGGGGCGATTTCGACGACCTGTCGGCCATCGTGCCGCTGCTGGCCCGCGTCTACCCCAACGGCAAGGCCGATGTGAACCAGTTCCACCAGGCCGGTGGCCTGGGCTTCCTGATCCGCGAACTGCTTGATGCCGGCCTTCTGCACGAGGACGTGCACACCGTGGCTGGCGGCAAGGCCGGCCTGCGCGCCTACACGCGCCACCCCGTGCTGCGCGAAGGCCCCGATGGGCAGCCCGTGCTGGCCTGGGAAGACGCGCCAGCCACCAGCGGCAACGACCAGATCGTGGGCACCGTGGCCACGCCTTTCGCTGCCAATGGCGGCCTGCGCCTGCTGCAGGGCAACCTGGGCCGCTCTGTGATCAAGGTGTCGGCCGTCAAGCCCGAGCACCAGATCGTGCAGGCCCCGGCCATCGTCTTCGATGACCAGGAAGAACTGCTGGCCGCCTACAAGCGCGGTGAGCTACAGCGCGACTTCGTGGCCGTGGTGCGCGGGCAAGGCCCCCGCGCCAACGGCATGCCCGAGCTGCACTCGCTCACGCCCACGCTGACCAATCTGCAGGACCAGGGTTTCAAGGTGGCCCTGGTGACGGATGGCCGCATGTCCGGCGCTTCCGGCAAGGTGCCCGCGGCCATCCACGTCACGCCCGAGGTGGTGGCGCAAGGCCCGCTGGGCCGCGTGCGCACCGGCGATGTGGTCCTGCTCGATGCCATGGCCGGCACGCTGGATGCCATCGTCCCGGCCGAAGAATGGAACGCCCGCGAACTGGTCGCGTTGGACCGTGAAGCCCACCACAACGGCATGGGGCGGGATCTCTTTGGCGGCATGCGCCATACCGTCACCGGCGCGGAACAAGGTGCTGCCAGTTTTGGCGGCGATTGGTGATCCAGACGCCGCATCGCAACGCCATCCGCGACATCCACAACAAGACACCCGAACGATGACCGACACCCGCGCCACCCTGATCGATCAAGCCATGCGACTGAGTCCGGTGATCCCGGTGCTGGTGGTCGATGACGTGACCCATGCCGCGCCACTGGCCCGGGCCTTGTTCGATGGGGGCATCAAGGTGCTCGAGATCACGCTGCGCACCCCGCAGGCGCTGGCCGTGATCGAAGCCATGGCTCGAGCCGTGCCCCAGGCCGTGATCGCCGCCGGCACCGTGACCAACCCGGCACAGCTCGCTGCGGCGCAGCGGGCAGGGGCCCGGTTCGCGGTATCCCCGGGCCTGACCCCGGCCCTGGCCGAGGCTGTTCAGCAGCCCGGCGCCCTGCCCCTGCTGCCCGGCGTGGCCACCGCATCGGAGCTGATGCTGGGCCTGGACGCGGGGCTGGACCGGTTCAAGCTGTTCCCGGCCGAGGCCGTGGGTGGCATCAAGCTGCTGCAATCCCTGCATGGCCCCTTCCCCCAGGCCGTGTTCTGCCCGACCGGTGGGATCACGCTGGACAGCGCGCCCCGTTACCTGGCCTTGCCCAACGTGGCCTGCGTAGGTGGCTCATGGCTGGCGCCCAAGGCCGCGATGGCCGCAGGCCAGTGGGATCAGATCCGGGAACTGGCGCAGCAGGCTGCCGCCCTGCCCCAAGATTGATCCCTCTGGTGCCGCAGGCATCCGCACCACAAGGGCCAGCGCTCATGCGCTGCTCAACGGCCGGCTCATGGATTCGATCGCCTGCGTGAGCAGCAGCTCGACCTGCTGGGCCGTCTGTCCCGGATCCTCCGAGGCGCTGATCAGCTGCGCGCCTTCGATCAGCAAGGCGATCAGCAGGTTGGACAGCACCCCGATCGACACCTGCGGCAGCAGTTCGGCCACGCCATAGCGCCCCACCATGCGCGCCAGCAGCCCGAAGGCATAGCGCATGTCGATCTCCCGGCAAACCTTGCTGCCCAGTACGGCCGGCCCTTCGACGAAGAGCACGCGGCGGTAGCGGTCCTGCGTGGCGAGCGCCAGGAAGGCGCCGATGGGCCCGGCCACCGTGCTCTCCTGCATGCGGGGATCCGTCGACAGTGACGCGATCAGGTCCTGCGACAGCAGTTCGTACGCGGCCAGGAACAACGCCTTCTTGTCCTTGAAGTGGTGGTAGACCGCGCCCTTGGTCGTCCCCACGTCCCCTGCGACGTCATCCAGGCTGGTCCCGGCATGCCCGTCGCTGGCGAAACGCCTGGCGGCCGCCTCCACCAACGCCTTGCGCGTGGCTTCGGCATTGATATCCCTCAGGCGTTTGACGCCTTTCGTTCCTTCTGACATACTATAAGTATCTTAAATTCTTTTGGTATGTAAATGAGATTGTCGCCCGCCTCTAGCGTTCGAAGGCGGGGCGATCAAGCTCACTACCTTGGAAGGACAGAAACCATGCTGGTGGATTACGTGGTGGTCGGTGGCGGTTCGGCGGGATGTGTCGTGGCAAGCCGCTTGAGTGAGGATCCTGACGTGAGCGTCTGCTTGCTGGAGGCTGGCCCCAATGACTGGCACCCCGCCATCCACATCCCGGCCGGGATGCTGTGGCTCATGCTGAGCCGCCGGCTCAACTGGCAGTTTACGACCCGCCCCGATGCCCAACTCGCCAATCGCCAGCTGTTCTGGCCGCGCGGCCGCATGCTGGGCGGCTCCAGCTCCATGAACGCCATGTGCTACACCCGTGGTCACGCCTTCGATTACGACCACTGGGCTGCACTGGGCAACCGGGGCTGGAGCTATGCCGAGGTGCTGCCCTACTTCAAGCGCTCCGAAAACCAGGAGCGCGGCGCCAATCAATACCATGGCACGGGCGGCCCGCTGAACGTGATGGACTTCCGCCAACCCAACGTGCTGACGGAGCGCTTCCTGGAAGCGGCGCAGCAGGCGGGCTTCCCGCTCAACGATGACGTCAACGGCGCGCAGCAGGAAGGCGTGGGCTACTTCCAGGTCACGCAGAAGAACGGCCGCCGATGCAGCGCGGCCAAGGGCTTTCTGAGCGATGAGGTACGTGCCCGCCCCAACCTGACGATCCTGACCGATGCCCAGGCCACACGGCTGCTGTCGCAGGGCCGGCACTTCACCGGTGTCGAGTTCATCCAGAGCCGTCACCGCCGCGAGGTGCATGCACGCACCGAGGTGATCGTGTGCGCCGGCGCGGTGCAGACGCCGCAGTTGCTGATGCTCTCCGGCGTGGGCGATGCCGAGCATCTGCGCGAGGTCGGCATCGACACGGTGCACCACCTGCCCGGCGTGGGGCAGAACCTGCAGGACCACCTGGACGTAACGCTCACCCGGCGCTCGCTGCAGCGCGTGTCGTCCGGCCTGAGCTGGCGCAACATGCTGCGCATGCCGGGCGCCGCCATCCAGTTCCTGACGAGCAGCTCGGGCTTCCTGACCAACAACGGCGCCGAGGGCTGCGGCTTCATCAAGAGTTCGCCCGACGAGGCCATCCCCGATCTGCAGTTGCACTTCATGCCCGCCAGCCTGCGCGACCACGGGCGTGACCTTCGCTTCATGACGAACGAAGGCTTCACCATGCACGTGTGCCAGCTGCGCCCCAAGAGCCGGGGCCGCATCACCCTGGCCAGCAAGGACCCGTTGCAGGCGCCCAGCATCGACGCCGGCTACCTCACGCACCCGGATGATCTGCGCACCCTGGTCAAGGGCGTGCGCCAGGTGCGGCGCATCTTCGCGTCACAGGCCTTCGATCCCTACCGTGGTGACGAGGTCGCGCCCGGCCTCCAGGCCACCAGCGACGAGGCGCTGGAGCGGCACATCCGCCAGCACGCCGAAAGCATCTACCACCCCGTGGGCACCTGCCGCATGGGCACGGATGACATGGCCGTGGTCGATGACCAACTGCGCGTGCATGGCGTGCAGGGCCTGCGCGTGGTCGATGCATCCATCATGCCCACATTGATCGGCGGCAACACCAACGCGCCTGCGATCATGATCGGCGAGAAGGCTGCCGACATGATCCTGCAGGCGCGCAGGCAGGGACACGACACGGGGCGGCGTCAAAGCCCCCCGGTGGTTCACAGCGAAGGTTGTGCGTACGCGGCTTGAAGCAGCGCCGGCGCCACGGCCGATTCACGCCACTTGATCGAGCAGCCGATGCTGGGGTTCTGCTCGGCCGGGCCATAGCCGTAGTGCGCGATCAGGCGCATGGCGTCGAACAGCTCGCGGGGCTCGTCTTCCGGCGCCAGCTCCTTGCGGGAGCCATCCAGTCGGCCGCGGTACTGCAGGCGCAGATCGGCATCGAAGCCGTAGAAATCAGGCGTGCAGACGGCATCGTAGGCGCGGGCGATGTCCTGGGTGTCGTCGTGCAGGTACTGGAAGGTGAAGCCCTGTGCCTTCGAGAGGCGCCTCATTTCCTCGAAGCTGTCTTCAGGGTAGGCCTCGTCGTCGTTCGCATTGATGGCGATGGTGTTCACGCCGTGCTTGGCCAGATCGTAGGCATCACGCAGGATGCGTGGCAGCACGGCCTTCACGTAGGGGCAGTGGTTGCACATGAAGATGACCAGGGTGCCACGCGGGCCGGCCAGCTGCTGCAGGGTGTAGAACTTGCCGTCCACGCTCTTGAGCCGGAACGGCGCCGCGGGCCAGCCGATGTCGGCGATCGGGGTGCTCACTGCCATGCTTCTCTCCTGGTCGAGGGGTTCAGAGTGCCAACCACATCCACGGCGCATGATCGCGCCAGTTTCGTGACCGGACAGTGACGAACGTCAAGCCGCCTTCGCGGCCACGGACAGCACATGATCGGCCACGGCGTCGACGCCAGGGAAAATGGCATCCGGATGCGATGTTTCGATGGCTTGCCCCCCGTTGTAACCGTAAGGCACAGCCCACGCCGCCACGCCTGCACGGCGTGCGGTGTCGACATCGATGCTGGAATCTCCCAAGTGCGCTGCCTGTGATTGAGGCACAGCCAGCGCATCTAGGCAATACTGAATCACCGCCGCATGGGGTTTTTTCTGTGCCAAGCTGTCACCGCCGATGACGACGCGGAAGAATCCGGACAGTCCAGTGGATTGAAGCACCCGCACGGCAAAGCGATGCTCCTTGTTGGTGACGCAGGCCATCTGCACGCCTGCATCGCGCAGACGCACCAGGCCCTCCAGGCAGCCTGGGTAGAGCTGGCTGTCGGTGCCGGTGGTGTCGTGGTAGTGGCCTTCGAAGCGCTGCATGATGGCGTCGAGGTCCAGATCCTCCGCGCGGGCATCACCGGCCGCCACGGCCTGGGCCAGCAGGCCCCGCATCAGCTCGCGGGCGCCGTGGCCGATCAGGCACGTCACGTCGGCCAGCGGGCGGCGCGGCAGGCCGATCTCTTGCAGGGTGCGGTTGGCGGCCTCGGCGATCTCGCGGGCGGTGTCCACCAGGGTGCCATCGAGGTCGAAGGTGATCAGGCGCACGGAGGGTCGCGCGGCAAAGGTCGTGCTTGGCTTGGTCATGGCGTCCATGGTCATTGCCAGGGTTCATTGCATCTGTGCACGGCGGATCTCCATCAGCCGCAGGATCATGGGCGTGAGGATCAGTTGCATGGCCAGGTCCATCTTGCCGCCAGGCACCACGATGGTGTTGGCCCGTGACATGAACGAGTCCGAGATCATCGACAGCAGGTAGGGAAAGTCGATGCCACGCGGGTTGCGGAAGCGGATCACGGTCATGCTCTCGCCCGCCGTGGGGATGTCGCGCGCGATGAAGGGGTTGGAGGTGTCCACCACGGGCACGCGCTGGAAGTTGATGTCCGTCTCGGCGAACTGCGGGCAGATGTAGTGCACGTAATCGTGCATGCGGCGCAGGATGGTGTCGGCCACGGCCTCCCTGGAGTAGCCGCGCGATTTGGTGTCGCGGTGGATCTTCTGGATCCACTCCAGGTTGATGATGGGCACGACGCCGATCTTGAGGTCCACATGGCGGGCCACATCCACAGTGTCGGTCTTGGCGCAACCGTGCAGTCCTTCGTAGAACAGCAGGTCGGTGTCCACGGGCGTGTCTACCCAGGCGGTGAAGGTGCCAGGCTCCTGGCCATAAGGTTCGGCTTCTGCCTTGTTGTGCAGGTAGTAGCGCGTGCGGCAGCGGCCCGTCTCACCGTAGGCGCGGAACTGCTGTTCCAGCTCCTGCCATTCGTTGGCATCAGGGCTGAAGTGGCTGAGGTGCCGGTTCTCACGCTCGGCCAGGTCCATGGCCAGCTTCATCTCCGATCGGGTGTAGCGGTGGAAAGCATCGCCCTCGATCACGGCAGCCCTCACGCCCTCGCGGCGGAAGATGGTGTCGAAGGTGGTCTTGACGGTGCTGGTGCCGGCACCGCTGGAGCCGGTCACGACGATGACGGGATGGCGTCTGGACATGCTGATGCGCCCCGCCTCAGGCCTGCGGCTGCACGAACAGCGAGCGCGTCTTGAACAACTGCCAGGACACGTTCTCGCTGGGATCGGCGTGGTAGCTCACGATGCGATCGATCTCATCTTTCGAACCGAGGATCACAGGCACGCGCTGGTGCAGGGTGTCGGGCACCAAGTCGAGCAGTTCGCTCGTGCCATTGGTGGCGCGGCCGCCGGCCTGCTCCACCAGCAAGGCCATGGGGGCCGCCTCGGCCAGCAGCCGCAGGCGATCGGGCCTGCGCGGCTCACGCGTGTCACGCGGGTAGAGGAAGACGCCGCCACGCGTCATGATGCGGTGCACCTCGGCCACCATGGAGGCCACCCAGCGCATGTTGAAGTCCTTCATGCGAGGGCCGCTGTCGCCGGCCACGCATTCGGCCACGTAGCGCTGGATGGGCTTTTCCCAGAAGCGCTGGTTGGACGCATTGATCGAGAACTCGCGCGTATGCTCGGGGATGCGCACATCGTCGTAGGCGAGCACCCATTGCGGCGCTGGCCCGCGCCGGTCCAGCCCGAACACAAGCACGCCGCGCCGGCAGGTCAGCACCATCAGCGTGGCCGGGCCGTACAGCACGTAGCCTGCGGCGATCTGCTGATGCCCCGGCTGCATGAAATCAGCGGCGCCGGGCGCCATGGCGCGGTAACGATGCGGCAGCACCGAGAAGATCGTGCCGATCGAGATGTTGGCCTCGATGTTGGACGAACCGTCCAGCGGGTCGAACACCACCAGGTGGCCACCCTTCGTGCCGTGGGCATGGGACACGTGCGGCTGCTCATGCTCCTCGCTGGCCCAGGCTGCCACCTGCCGACAAGCGGAGAGGCTGGACGCCATCAGACCATCGGCGATCACATCGAGCCGTTTTTGTTCCCCACCATGCACATGGCTCGCCCCCGCCAGGCCATGGGCATCCGCCAGCACGCCCAGCGATGCAACATCGCTGATGCACACGCAGGCCTGGGCGATGGCATTGAGTGTCTCGCGCAGGGCCACGGACGCATCCGGGTCCATGCCGACCAGATGACGTTGCAGAGCCTCGTCCAGCAGGCTGAGCGGCGGGGGGGTGTTGTTCATGGGAGTCCTCCGGTTCTTGTGATGTGTGTGTTCGCGAGCGCGGTGGCTCAGGCCGCCTGGGCTGGCTGATCGGCACCGGAGGGCGCACCGAACAGCCGGCTGGCACGGATGTCCCGCGCTTCGATGGTGGTCAGGTCCTCATGGCTGAGCACGCGGTCGCGGTCTTCGAACAGGCGGCTGGCCTGGCGCAGGCGGGCACGGTCCAGCGCATTGCGTACGCTGCGCGCGTTGGCGAAATGCGGCTGCGCCACGCGGCGCTGCAGGTAGTCGTCGAAGGCCTCGCGCGCGCCCGGGCCGAAGCGGTAGTGCTGCCCGGCCAGCATCGTGTCGCCGATGGACAGCAGTTCGCCCACCGCGTAGTCCGGGAAATCAAGGTGGTGCGCGATGCGCGAGGACATGCCCGGGTTGCTCTTGAAAAAGGTGTCCATGCGGTCCTTGTAGCCTGCCAGGATCACGACCAGGTCGTCGCGCTGGTTCTCCATCATCTGCAGCAGGATCTCGATGGCCTCTTGACCATAGTCGCGCTCGTTTTCGGGGCGGTACAGGTAGTAGGCCTCGTCGATGAAGAGCACGCCACCCATTGCCTTCTTGAGCACTTCCTTGGTCTTGGGTGCCGTGTGGCCGATGTACTGGCCGACCAGGTCATCGCGCGTGACGGCCACCAGGTGGCCTTTGCGGATGTAGCCCAGGCGGTGCAGGATCTGCGCCATGCGCATGGCCACCGTCGTCTTGCCCGTGCCCGGATTGCCGGTGAAGCACATGTGCAGTGACGGACTCTGGGCAGCGAGACCATGTGCCGCACGCAGCTTGTCGATCACCAGCAGCGCGGCGATGTCGCGGATGCGGGCTTTCACCGGCGCCAGGCCGACCAGATCGCGGTCCAGCTCGTCCATCACGGACTCGACCTGGCTTTGGGCCAACACGTCGGCGACGGTGCGAAACACCGGTGTCGCTGCCGCTGACACAGCGGCAGCAGACGACGCATTGGCATTCGTATCGGTCGATACCGCGCGGGGTGCAGCAACCTGCGTCTGGCTACCCGGCAAGCTGTAGAGCGGTGCGTTCATGGCTGTGCCCTCTCTTACAGGCCTCAGCCCTGGTAACGCTCGCCTTCAGGCTGGCTGGCCGAGTAGGCGCGCGTGCTGTAGCGCATGCTGCGGCCATCGATCTCCGTGCGCTCCAGGAAGAAGCCTGGCTCCTTCGCCGGGCGATTGACGATGAAGTTCATCACCACGCTCTCCACGCCACGCACCGAGTCGAAGGCCAGCAGGCGGATGTAGTGGCTGGGAAAGGCCTTGCGGCATTCCTTCAGTTCCATCAACACACCGGCCGGATCCTGCAGGTCGAACATCGGGTGGCCGAACATGTCCCAGTAGGTGTTGCGCGGATGCGGATCGTCGGTGTACTCGACGCTCCACGCATAGCCCTTCTTCAGGCCGTACTCGATCTGCTTGAGGATCTCGGCGTCGGTCAGGTCGGGCAGGAAGCTGAACTGACCTTGCGTGAGGCGGCCGGCGGGGTTGGTCATCATGGTGAATCTCCTTGGCCCCCAAGACGCCCTTGGCGTCGCCCCCCCCGAGGGGAGCGTTCGCCTTGGGGCGGCCCGGCGGCGAACAATGTCGCGTTGAAGGATCAGAGAGCGATGGAAGGCGTCACGGCGTAATCGCTCGTGTCCGTCGGGGTGTAGTTGAAGGTGATGTCGCCCCAGGTGTCCAGCGCCTGCTTGAGCGGGCTGCAGAAGCGCGCCGCCTCGGCCAGGATGTCGCGGCCTTCGTTGAGGATGTCGCGGCCTTCGTTGCGGGCCTTGACCATGCATTCCAGCGCCACGCGGTTGGCCACGGCGCCGGCCTGGATGCCCTGCGGGTGGCCGATGGTGCCGCCGCCGAACTGCAGGATCACGTCGTCGCCGAACAGGTCGAGCAGCTGGTGCATCTGGCCGGCGTGGATGCCGCCCGACGCCACTGGCATCACCTTCTTCATGTCGGCCCAGTCCTGGTCGAAATGCAGGCCGCGCTGCAGGTCCTTGTGGGTGTAGCTGTCGCGACAGACGTTGTAGTAGCCCTGCACCGTCATCGGATCGCCTTCGAGCTTGCCCACGGCCGTGCCGGCGTGCAGGTGGTCACAACCGGCCAGGCGGAGCCACTTGGCCATCACGCGGAAGCTCACACCATGCGACTTCTGGCGCGTGTAGGTACCGTGGCCTGCGCGGTGCATGTGCATCACCATGTCGTTCTTGCGGCACCAGTTGGCCATGGACTGGATTGCCGTCCAGCCGATCACCAGGTCCACCATGACCACGACCGAGCCCAGCTGCTTGGCGAACTCGGCGCGCTCGTACATGTCCTCCATCGTCGCAGCGGTGACGTTGAGGTACGAGCCCTTCACTTCGCCCGTCACGGCCTGCGCCTTGTTGACCGCGTCCATCACGAACAGGAAGCGGTCACGCCAGTGCATGAAAGGCTGCGAGTTGATGTTCTCGTCGTCCTTCATGAAATCGAGACCGCCCTTGAGGCCTTCATAGATCACGCGGCCATAGTTGCGGCCCGACAGGCCCAGCTTGGGCTTGGTCGTGGCGCCCAGCAGCGGACGACCGAACTTGTCCAGGCGTTCGCGCTCGACCACCATGCCGGTGGGCGGCCCCTTGAAGGTCTTCACATAGGCCACCGGGATCTGGATGTCTTCCAGGCGGCAGGCCTTGAGCGGCTTGAAGCTGAACACATTGCCGATCAGCGAGGCCGTCATGTTGGCGATCGAGCCTTCTTCGAACAGGATCAGGTCATAGGCCACCCAGGCGAAGACCTGCTCGGGGTTGCCCGGCACTTGCTCCACGCGGAAGGCCTTGGCGCGGTAGCTGTCGCAGGCGGTCAGGCGGTCGGTCCACACCACCGTCCAGGTGGCGGTAGAGGATTCACCAGCCACGGCGGCGGCGGCCTCGATCGGGTCCACGCCCTCCTGCGGGGTGATGCGGAACAGGCAGACCACGTCGGTGGCCTTGGGCACGTAATCGGGTGCCCAGTAGCCCATCTGGCGGTACTTGAGCACGCCCGCGCTGTAGCGCTTCTTGGCATCCAGGATGACGCCGTCCTCGACCGGTTTGTTCATGTCGACCTCGCTGCAATGACTTGTTGAAGGGGTTGCGAATCAATGTAGGGAATCGGACAAGTAAGGTAAATTCAGATTTTGTTTCGCCATAGTTAAGGAATTACTTAATGAAGAGCGTGACTTTCAGGCAGTTGAGGGTCTTCACGGAGGTCGCGCGGCACCTCAGCTTCAGCCGTGCCGCAGAAAGCCTGCACCTCACGCCGCCCGCCGTGACCATGCAGGTCAAAGAACTCGAAGGCCATGTTGGCCTGCCACTGTTTGAACGGCAGGGCAAGCAGGTGCAGCTGACCATGGGTGGCGAATACTTCCTCGTCTATGCCAAGCGGCTGATGTCCACCCTGAAGGACGCCGAGAACGTGATGGCCCGTTTCAAACGGGTTGAAACCGGCGTACTGACCATTGGCTTGCTGAGCACGGCCGGCTACTTCCTGCCCTCACTGCTGGCCAGGTTCCGCGCGGAGCACCCAGGCGTGGATGTGCGTCTCGATGTAACGCGGGACCTCACGAAACTGCTTGATCGCCTGCACAGCAACGAGATCGACCTGGCCGTGATGGGCCGCCCACCGCGCGAATACGCCCTGCGCTCGGAGCCCTTCGCCGGCCACCCCATGGTGTTCGTGTGCCCGCCTGGGCATCCATTGCTCAGCGTGGGTCATCCACCAATCGAAGCGCTGGTCCATTACCCGCTCATCGCGCGCGAGCTGGGTTCGGAGGTGCGCCACGCGCTGGACACCTACCTGCGCGAGCACCGCCTGGCGCCGCGCGTCGCCATGGAGATTCCCAGCAACGAAACGGTCAAGGCCTCGATCATGGCTGGCCTGGGCATCGGCTTCCTGTCGCTCCATGCCGTCGCCGCCGAATTGCGCGGTGGCCAGTTGCAGATCATCGAATTCGAAGACACTCCCGTGATGCGCACCTGGAACCTGGTGCACGAGGTCTCCAAAGTGCTGTCGCCCGCTGCCGAAGCCTTCCGTTACCTGATGCTGGAGCATGGCGACGCATTGATCGCAGAACAGGCCTCGCAACTGCTGGCAGCAAAGCCAACCACTTCGCCCTCAGAGCGCCGGCCATCTGGCCGTGTTTGAAACCATCAGGCGGAACGTTTGGCACACCGCCGAAGCCTCATAATCTGACAATCAACCAGACCAGATCTTGCCGGTCTTCCGGACAAGGCCTGCACCACCTCCACTTGCCACATCCTGAAGGAAAGCATCATGACTCGTGAAGTCGTCTTCGTGGGCGCCGCCCGCACCGCCATCGGCACGTTCGGCGGCTCGCTCAAGGACGTTCCGCCCGCCGACCTGGGCGCCCTGGTCATCAAGACCGCGCTGGAACGCGCTGGCGTGCAGCCCAAGGATGTGGGCCACGTGGTGCTGGGCAACGTGATCCCGACCATCCCCCAAGACGCCTACATCAGCCGCGTCGCCGCCCTGAACGCCGGCGTGCCGCAAGAAGCCCCCGCCTTCAACGTGAACCGCCTGTGCGGCTCGGGCCTGCAGGCCGTGGTGTCCGCCGCGCAATCCATCCTGCTGGGTGACTGCGACGTGGCCATCGGCGCCGGTGCCGAATCCATGAGCCGTGGCGCTTATCTGGTCACCAGCAACCGCTGGGGCGCGCGCATGGGCGACGTCAAGATGCTGGACTTCATGCTCGGCGCCCTGCACGACCCGCGCAAGCACATCCACATGGGCATCACCGCCGAGAACGTGGCCGCCCGCTACGACATCACGCGTGAACAGCAAGATGCCTACGCCGCGCAGAGCCAGAAGCGCGCCGCCGCTGCCATCGCCGCCGGCTACTTCAAGGAGCAGATCGTTCCCGTCGAGTTGCAGACCCGCAAGGGCACCACGCTGTTCGACACCGACGAGCACGTGAAGGGCGACACCACCGCCGAAGTGCTGGCCAAGATGAAGCCCGCCTTCAAGAAGGAAGAAGGCACCGTGACCGCCGGCAACGCCTCCGGTCTGAACGATGGCGCCGCCGCCGTGGTCATGGCCAGCGCCGAGAAGGCCAAGGAACTGGGCCTCAAGCCGCTGGCCCGCCTGGTGTCCTATGGCCACGCTGGCGTCGAGCCCGAGTACATGGGCATCGGCCCCGTGCCCGCATCGAAGGCCGCACTGGCCAAGGCCGGCCTGACCGTGGCCGACCTGGACGTGATCGAATCCAACGAAGCCTTCGCCGCGCAAGCCTGCGCCGTGTCCAAGGAAATGGGCTTCCCCAACGAGAAGACCAACCCCAACGGTTCGGGCATCTCTCTGGGCCACCCTGTCGGTGCCACCGGTGCCATCCTGGTGACCAAGGCCCTGTATGAGCTGCAACGCGTCAACGGCCGCTATGCGCTGATCACGATGTGCATCGGCGGTGGCCAGGGCATTGCGATGGTGATCGAGCGCGTCTGATCTTCTGCATCCCCACCGGCTCCTGCTCAAGGAGACGCCTGATGAGCCCGGCCCAGGTCGGGCTCATTTGCTTTGTGAATTAGGCGACCCAGAATAAATTCGTAACGACATACAACAAACGGTCTAAGGAATACCCCGGAGTGTTTTCCCGTAAGTGATGAGATGAAATCATCAAGAGCAAATGTACTGATCGCCCCCTAATGATCCGGCATTGCACTCATTAATCATCACTGGAGGACCACATGCCCCAATCCGTCAACAGGCTGGTTACAGCAGTCAGCAGTTTTGTCGCCCTGGGCCTCACGGCCACGCAAGTCCATGCCGCATCCACTTACGTTGGTGTGGGCGATACGGCGCCCAATGGCATTTTCTTCAACGGCGGCAGCATCACCCAGAACGTCTCCGCAAACCTGCTGACTACGCTCAACATCTCGAAAACCAATGCACAGGCGGTGGGGCCTTCCGTCGTATCGCAGGACTTTGGCCCAGACCCCTATTTGGGTTTGGTGCGTACATCGCTGTCATGGACCAGTGCCGTGAACGGTGTGTGGGTGGACGACTCGACCGGGGCCATCACATCGCTGTCATCCGTCGGCGGTGTGACATTGACCTCATCCCTCGTCGATCAAGTCTCCTATGGTGGAACGCTGTCCATCAGCAACCTGCAGATCGATTTCCAGAACAATCGCGTCTATGCATCACTCACGGGTGACTTCCGTGGTGTGGGCACGCCCGAAGGGTATGCGCCTTACGACAGCAGCGTCGTCACCACGCTGACCAATGTCCACCTCTGGGACTTCCAAACTGTGCAGGGCAATCTGGCCGGAGGCATCGTGCCCGCACCGTTGACAGGCCCCTGGGTCAGCGGCATTCCGCCCTTCAACCTGAGCAACCTCAGCATCACCCAAAACGGCTACGCGCACGTCACCAGTTCACTGCGGCTGTATCACCTCGGTACCTCGACATTGATGAACGTCACCAGCTACGGGACGATCACAACAGCGGTACCCGAGCCGGCCACCGTGCCCATGGTGCTCGTCGGACTGATGGGTGTCGCGGCAACGGCTCGTCTCCGCAGAAAACTCTGACACGTCCTCCGCCCAATAAAGGGCTGACACAGCTGGTGCGCCGACGATAACGCACCAGCGTATTTACCCTGAGCACCCCCTCATTCGCACGTTTAAAAATGCGCCAGTTCCCGTTACATAAGTAACGACGGTAATTAAGGGTCAACAGCAGGTAGTCAGCCACAAATCGCACCTTTAGGATGCGTCAGCCCTGTAGACAAAGGCAGGGCATTCGTGAAGGAATACGCGGACGCCTTCACAAATCAAAGCAGGAACTAACAAAAGGTCCGCTGTTAGAGATAGTGGAGAAGACATGCAATACACACTGAAGACCTTGGCTGCCGCCGCAGCTCTGACCATCGCCGGCGTCGCCAGCGCTCAAACCACCACCACCGTGGGCAACGCTCTGCCTGACGGCACCATCCTGGAAGGTGGCACGGGCACCCTGTCGTTCTCGAACAGCCTGATTACTGCGCTGAACGTCGGCAAGGTTGCTGTGACGGCTGCAGCGCCTGCCACTGTGGTTGAAACCTTGACGCCTCGCCCCCCGTTTGGCAGCACCCGCACCGGTGTGTCCGCCAGCGCCCCCATCACCTCCGTGGTGACTGGCGCCGCCGGCGAAGTCCTGACGGTAAACACCGCTGGTGGCGCTATCCAGACAGCTGGCGTGCTGGAAGGCGTGTCCCTGGGTGGTTCCTTGTCCGTGACCAACCTGTCGGTTGATCTGACCAACAAGCGCGTCTATGCATCCATTACGGGTGACTTCCGCGGTGCCGCTGCTGGCGAAGCTGCTCCCTACGGCAGCGACGAGATCACCACGATCGACAACTTCTACCTGTGGAACTTCGCCAACATCAGCGGCCCGACCACGCTGCAAGGCGCGGGCAGCTATGCCAACTCCATCACCGGCCTGACCATCACGCAAGACGGTTTCAACCACTTCGTGAGCGCCCTGCGCCTGGTTGACCTGGGTGTCAGCACCCTGCGTAACGTGACGGACTACGGCACGATCAACTCCACGATCAACGTGGCTGCCGTGCCCGAGCCCTCGACCTACGCCATGGCCATCGCTGGCCTGGCCCTGGTTGGCGTGGCCGCTCGTCGCGCCCGCAAGCAAGCCTGATGGGCTGACGCTGTCAACCGGCCGGGGTAACCGGGTTGGTTGATGGCAAAAAACCGCCCTGGTTTCGGCCAGGGCGGTTTTTTCATGGGTGGGCGGGCAGCAAGCCCACCTGGCTGTGAGGCAAGAGGCCTACCCCTTGCTCACCGAAGCTTCTCCATGGCCCTTGCGACGAACCAGCCGGTGCGTCCAATCGATCAGGTCATCCACGAAGGTGAACACCACCGGAATCACCAGCAGGCTGAGGAAGGTCGAGGTGATCAACCCACCGATCACCACGATGGCCATCGGCGCGCGGAAGCTCGGATCCACCCCGATCCCCAAGGCAATCGGCATCATGCCGGCGCCCATGGCGATGGTGGTCATGATGATGGGACGGGCCCGCTTGTGGCAGGCGTCGATGATGGCCTCCCAGCGATCCAGTCCATGCTCCTTGCGCGCGATGATCACGTAGTCCACCAGCAGGATCGAGTTCTTCGTGGCGATGCCCATCAGCATGATCAGGCCGATCATGGATGGCATGGACAGGGCCGTCTGCGTGATGAACAGCGCCATGAAGGCCCCCGGCACCGACAGCACCAACGCCGCCAGGATGGTGATCGGCTGCACGAAATCCTTGAACAGCAGCACCAGCACCACGTAGATGCACATCACCCCGGTGAGCATGGCCAGCCCGAAACTGGTGAACAGCTCGGCCATGGCTTCGGCATCGCCCACGGTGGTGCGGATGATGCCCGGCGGCAAGGCCTGCAGGCTGGGCAGGGCCAGCACGGCCTTTTCCACCTCGCCCAGCGGCTGCTGGTTGAGTTCGATCTCGAAGTTGATGTTGCGCAGGCGGTCGTAGCGGTTGATCTGTGCCGCGCCGCCATCCATGCCGATGACGGCAACGTTCTCCAGCGGCACGGGGCCGCGTGCGCCAGGCACCGGCAGGCGTGCGATCAGGTTCAGGTCCGTGCGCGCCTCCTGCGGCAGTCGCACCATCACCGGCACTTGGCGCTGCGACAGGTTCATCTTGGCCAGGCCCTGGTCGTAATCGCCCGCCGTGGCGATGCGCAGCGTGTCGGCAATGGCCGCCGTGCTCACGCCCAGGTCCGCCGCGCGAGCGCTGTCGGGCCGCACGATCAGCTCGGGCCGAGTCAGGCTGGCGTTGGAGGTGACGCTGCCGATGCCGGGGATGGCACGCAGTTCCTGCTCCACCGTGCGGGCGTAGGCGCTCAGGGTGTCACCATCCTCGCCAGCCAGCACCAGCACGTATTTCTCGGCTGAGCCGCCAAAGCCCACCGTCACACGCGCACCGGGCAAGGCATGCAAGGCCTGGCGCAACTGGTTCTCGATGTCCTGCTTGCTCACACCGGAGCGATCGCTGCGGTGCGTGAGGTTCAGCGTCAAGGTGGCCTTGTTGACCTGGCCGGCCCCTTGCGGCGCAAAGGGATCCCCGCCCGAACTGCCGCCGCCGATGGCCGTGTAGATCATCTTGACGTGTTCATTGCGCTGAACGATGTCCCGCGCACGTTCCGATGCATCCCGCGTCTGCACGAAGGTGCTGCCCGGTGGCAGCGAGATGCTTACCTGGGTCTGAGACAGGTCATCTGGCGGGATGAACCCGGTAGGCAGCAGGCCCGACAGCACGATGGACGCGGCGGTAAAGCCCACCACGGCCAGCATGGTCCAGCCCCGGTGGTGCAGGCACCAGCGGGCCCAGCGCAGGTACATGCGCATCCAGCCCGGATCGGCGTGATCGCCCTTGGGCGGGCGCAGCATGTAGGCCGCCATCATGGGCGTGAGCATCCGCGCCACGACCAGCGAGAAGAACACCGCGATCGCCGCCGTCCAGCCGAACTGCACGAAGAACTTGCCAGGCACCCCGCTCATGAAGGCGGTCGGCAGGAACACGGCGATCAGCGTGAAGGTGGTGGCGATCACGGCCAGGCCGATCTCGTCGGCGGCCTCCATCGCAGCCTCGAACGGCGTCTTGCCCATGCGCAGATGGCGCATGATGTTCTCGATCTCGACGATCGCATCGTCCACCAGAATGCCCACCACCAGCGACAGCGACAGCAGCGTGACGATGTTGATGGTGAAGCCGAACACGTACATCACGCCGAAAGCCGGGATCACCGACAGCGGCAAGGCGGCCGCCGCCACCACCGTGGCACGCCAGTCGCGCAGGAAGAACCAGACCACGATCACGGCCAGCACCGCGCCCTCGTAGAGCAGGTGCATGGACCCTTCGTAGTTCTCCTCCACCGGGTCGACAAAGTTGAAGGCCTCGGTGATGGTGATGTCGGGGCGCTTGGCCTTCAGCTCGTCCAGGGCGGCGCGAACGCTGTCCGCCACCTCGACCTCACCCGATCCCCGTGCACGCGATATCTCGAAGCCCACCACGGGCTTGCCATTGAGCATGGCGGCTGTGCGCTGCTCGGCCACGGTGTCCGTGACGGTGGCGATCTGGTCCAGGCGAACCCGGCGCCCGTCACTGAGCGTGATGTCCATGGCGGCCAGTTCGCCTGCCGAGCGTACGGTGGCGATGGTACGCACGGATTGCTCCGCGCCACCCACCACCGAACGACCGCCCGAGGCCTCCTGCTGGATCTTACGCAACTGGCGGGACACATCGGCCACCGTGGCATTGAGCGAGAGCAGCCGCGCCGGATCGACCTCGACCCGCACCTCGCGGGTGACACCGCCTACACGGGCCACCGCGCCCACGCCTTTGGCGGCCAGCAGGGCCCGCGTCACATCGTTGTCGACGAACCAGGACAGGGCCTCATCGTCCATGCGCTCGGACGAAACGGTGTACGTCAGGATCGGCAGGCCGGAGATGTTGACCTTGGAGACCACCGGATCGCGCAGATCGGCCGGCAAGTCGGCGCGCACGCGCGAGATGGCATCGCGCACGTCATCCACCGCCTCCTGCGTGGGCTTTTCCAGGCGGAACTCGACCGTCAGCACGACCAGGCCATCCTGCACCTGGGTGTAGATGTGCTTGATGCCCTGCAGCGTGGCGATGGAGTTCTCCATCTTGCGGGCCACATCGGTTTCCAGCTGCGCGGGCGACGCACCTGGTAGCGATGCTGTAACGCTGACCGTGGGCAGGTCGATGTCCGGAAAGTTCTGGATCTTCATGCGCTGAAAGCCCATGAGGCCCACCACCGTGAGCATCAGGAACAGCAGCACCGCCGGGATGGGGTTGCGGATCGACCAGGCCGAGACGTTCATCATGGCTGGGCCTTTCCAGGCACGCTGGCCGATGCGGCCGGCGCCGGGGATGATGCCGTGGCTGGCACAACACGCACAGTGTCCCCATCCGCCAGGAACACTCCACCGGAAGACACCACCTCGGCCTGGGCCGGCAGCCCCTTCGTGACCTCGATGCGATCCTGCATGCGGCGACCCACGCTGATCTTCGTCTGCGTGACCTTGTGGTCCGCGCCCACGATGAACACGTAGTTGAAGCCATCACGCAGCAGCACCGCCGCTTGCGGCAGCGTCAGGCCTTCCGCGGTGCCCAGATCCAGGCGCCCGGTGGCGAAGCTGCCCGCCCGCGCCCCGGCACGTGCGCCCGCCTGCACGGGCAGGTCCACATAGACCAGGCCATTGCGCGTACCGGCATCGACCGTGGGCACAACCATGCGCACAGTGCCCAGCATCTCCTGGCCACCAGCCGGCGTCAGGTGCACCGCCATGCCAGGCTTGACGCGCAGCAGATCGGCAGCCGGCACCTCGGCACGCCACTCCAGGCGATGCTGGCGGATCAGCCGGAACAGTTCCTGCCCGGCCTGCACCACCGTGCCCACCGTGGCCGGGCGGGCGGAGATGACGCCGTCATCGCTGGCCACGACCTGTGTCTGGGACAGCCGCAGCTCGTTCGATTGCAGGCTGGCCTTGGCCGATGCCACCTGGGCCGCGGCCGTCTTCTCGGCGGTGTAGGCACGCTGCGCCTCCTGGGCGCTCATGGCCTCGCTGGGCTCCAGCACCCGCGCACGGTCGGCATTGGCCTTGGCCTCGCCCAGGTTGGCTTCGGCCTGTGCCACGTTGGCGCGTGCCGCATTGACCTCGGCCTGCACCGCATCGCGCTGCAGCACCGCCAGCACCTGCCCCTTGCGGACCACATCGCCCACGTTCACCCGCACCTCCATCAGGCGCAGGCCCGACAGCTCGGGGCCGATGACGGCTTCCTGCCAGGCCGCGATGGAGCCCGTGGCCGTGACGGCAGCCGGCCATTGCGAGCGCTCGGGCTTGACGGTGGACACGCTCAAGGCCGCTTTGGGGCCGGATGCGCTCTTGGCGGTCGGCGCGGCCGAGTCAGCGGCCTTGTCGCCATCACGGGTGAACAGCCAGATGGCCCCGACAGCAAGCACGACCACCGCCGCGCCCCAGGCCCATGTCGTCTTCTTCAATGTCATCTCATCGTCCTCTTTTTCTGTCCTTCCGGTGCCGTGCGCGAAGGGGCTCGCGGAGCCGCCGATGCACGCACACGGGCTTCATGTTCAACCAGGGCTTCGCCATAGCCCACCAGGCGTTCGAGCACCTGCGTCATCGCCTTGGGGCCCTTGAGCAGCGTAGGCGCCAGGATCTGCATGAACTCGCGCGACACGCCGTAGTCCTGCACCATGGCCACCAATGCGAACGCCAGTTGATGCAAGGCATCGTCCGGCTTGCTGGCACCCGCATGCCGCGCCAGCAGCAGCACCAGGCGCTGGTGGTAAGGCTGGATGTGGCTGACCATCACGTCCTTGTAATCGGGCGTGGGTTCGACCATCTCACGCAGGTGGACCCGCATCAGCCAGGTGGACAGTTCATCCTGTCCCCAGGGGCACAGCAGGGCCGCCACGAAGCGGCGCAGCGATTCGCGCAGGGGCAACCCCGGCTCATCGAACTGTTCGAAATCCTCCCCAAGGTCCTCCAGCGGCTTGCACAGCACCGCCCGGTACAGCCCGGCCTTGTCCCCGAAATAGTAGTGGATGGAGGCCACGTTCAGCCCGGCGGCTTGGCAAATTTCCCTCGTCGAGGCCTTGGCAAAGCCCTTCTCGGAGAAGATCCTGGTGGCCTCCCACAACAGTCGCCCGCGCGCACGCGCGCCGCGGTCGGACGCAGCGTCATCCGGCCGTGCCTTGTCGGGCGCTTCGTCAAAATCAAGCGCTTGTTTGATTTTCATGCGCGGATGGTAACGCATGAACCGGCGATACCGGACATGCCCCTGCCCCCGCAGGGTTAGGATCCTGGCTACTTTGCGTTACCGAATCCCCCGATGCAACTGATTGCCTGGGCCTACGACACCCGAGACGGTTTCACCCTGCGCGGCTGGCACACCCCGCCGTCCGGCAAACCGCTGATCCACTTCATCCATGGCAATGGTTTTTGCGCCCGCGCGTACGAGCCGATGCTGCGCGCGCTGAGCAAGCACTTTGATCTGTGGCTCAGCGATGTGCAGGGGCATGGCGACAGCGATGCCGGCGAGCGCTTCGTTGGCTGGAACCGGTGCGCGGATCTGGCCGTGGAGGCCTTCAAGCACCATCAGCACGATCTGTTCGGCGCCGTATCCTGCTTCGGGCTCGGCCACAGCTTCGGGGGTGTGCTCACCTGCCTGGCCATGGCCGAGCACCCTCGCCTGTTCAAGCGGACCGTGCTGCTGGACCCTGTGCTGTTCCCGGCCATGATGGTCCTGGGCCTGACGCTGGCCGAGAGCACCGGGCTGGCCAAGCACACGCCTTTGGCGCGCGCTGCCCTGCGCCGCCGCACGCACTGGCCTGATCGGGAGAGCGCCATGGACGGGCTGCGTGGCCGGGGCACCTACAAGGGCTGGACAGAAGAAGCCCTGCGGGCCTTCGTCGACCACGCCATCAAGGATCAGCCCGATGGTCAGGTAGAACTCAAGTGCCACCCCACCCGTGAAGCCGCGATCTTCAGCTCGGGGCCGGTGGGGCTGTGGTCATCCCTGCGGCGCGTGCACACGCCCACGCTGCTGATCCATGGGCATCACACCTTCCCCTTTGTCATCTCGTCGGCGCAATTGTGGTCGGGCAGCAATGCCGCGGTGACGGTGGAAGCGGTGGATGGCGGGCATTGCTTCATGCAGGAGCACCCGGCGGACACCGCAGCGCGCGTGACCGAATTCCTTCTATCAAGCTGAGACCAGGGGATGAGCGCCCCGTCGATCCGTAGACATCCTTTTTTTTGAAGCGCCGATTTAATGCGCGCGCCAAAAGTGTCGCCTTGTGTGGATGAGGGCGTCGAAGGCGATGTCCCCACCACTCAACGGCACCAACGGATCACTGAAGGAGTTCAACATGCTCAGCTTGCACACCAACGCCGCCGCCCTGTCCACCCAGAACGCCCTGGGCGGTACGCAGAAGGCCCTCTCCAACTCGATGACCCGCCTGGGCACCGGCTACCGCGTGAACTCGGCCATGGACGACGCCGCCGGCCTGCAGATCGCCACCCGCCTGAACGCCCAGACCCGCGGCATGGCCGTGGCCCAGCGCAACACGCAAAACGGCATCTCCATGATGCAGACGGCCGAAGGCGCCTTCGCCGAAGTCACCGACATCCTGCTGCGCATGAAGGACCTGGCCACCGAATCGGCCAACGGCACCGCCAGCACCGAAGACAAGGCCGCCCTGAAGGCCGAGTTCGACGCACTGGGCCTGGAAATGGGCAACATCCTGGACAACACCACCTTCGGTGGCGCCAAGCTGCTCAACGGCGGCACGCTGGCTGCCAGCATCGACTTCCAGATCGGTGCCACCACCGCTGAAGTGATGACGGTGGACGTGAGCGCCGCGCTGGGTGCCGTCACCGCCCCCACGGCCATCGGTGCCGCCGCCGACATCGACACCATCGCCACGGCCATCAACAACGTGGGCACGCTGCGCTCGCAACTGGGCGCTGCCTCCAACCGCCTGGACCACGTTTACAACAACCTGGCCAACATGCGCACCAACACCGACGCCGCCAAAGGCCGCATCATGGACGTGGACTACGCCTCGGAAACGGCCAACATGACCTCCAAGCAGATGCTGATGCAGGCCAGCAGCTCGATGCTCAAGCAGAGCAGCAGCATGTCGCAGCTGGTGATGTCGCTGATGCAGTAAGCCTTCCCGGCTGCCGCAAGGCTTGCATCGCCAGAGCCAACCATGCGGTTGGCTCTTTTTTCGCCCGCATGTGCCCCGGAGGTGATCCATGAGCGCCCCGCGCATCCCCGCGATCGGGCCGATACTGCCCGCCCGCCCCGCGGGGGCCTATGCCCACGAGGGCAAGCACCCCATGCCCCGCGCGCCCACGCTGGGCGAAACACTGCGCCTGACGCTGAACGCCGAAGACGGCACCTGGTCAGCCACCGGCCAGGAAGGCAAGCCTGTGCGCCTGGCCGCCAGCCTGCTGGACCACGACGGCCTGGCCGATGGCCTGTCACCCGGCGATGTGCTGATGGTGAAGGTGCTGGCCACCTCCCCCAAGCTGGAACTGGCACGGGGCTCATCCACCGTCACCAGTTGGAGCGCCGAGCCCGAACACAGCCTGGCCTTTCTGGGCAAGGGCGGACCGCCGCCGGCCATGCGGCCGGACCAGGCCGCCATCTCCCGCATGAGCTGGGCCCCGCCCGACGCCGAAGCCCTGGCCATGCACTGGCAGGTGAGCGTGCTGGCGCAGGTCCGCAAGGCGCTGGGCGGCCGCGCCGCCGACGCCAACTGGCCGAATCAGCCGGCCTCCTGGCCTGCCAGCCTGCCCCAGAGCGCGCTCAACGGCTACACCACCGCGCTGCAGGCCACGCAGAAGGCCTATGGCCAGGTCAGCAAGCTGTCCTTGTTCAACGTGCTGTGAGCGCCGTGCGCGCCACTGACCACGCCCACGCCTGCACCGCATGAACGCCATCGTGCCGCTGAGCCCGCAAGGGCTGAACCCCCACACGCCGGGCCTTGGCTCGGCGCAGTCTGCGGCCGCCGAACGCGCCGGCCACGGCACGGCCATCGCCCCACTGGCCGATATGGGCCAGGCCCCACCGCTGGTGCGCACCGAAACCGTGCCCCTGCCCTCGCGGGCCACCACCGCGCTGCAGGCGCGCGATCCACAGTTCAACCAGCGCGTAGGCGCCGCCCAGCAGACCCTGGCCTGGCTGGACACGCTCACCACCCGGCTGGACAAGCTCAAGACCGACCTGAGCGCGCAACTGGCCGGCCCCGCCGTGCAGCGCCCCCTGGCGCAGGACATCGCCCAGGTGCAGGCCCTGTGGCAGCAGCGCCAGGCCGCCACGCTGGGCAGGCTGGACACGCAACTGCGCTTCACGCCCGATGCCGAGGCGCACCAGCGCTTTCAGGTGCAGGGCCTGGACCAGCGCAGCCTGCAATCGGGCGCGCGCGAGACCCTGGCCTTCACCACCGGCGCGGCCGGCCCGGTGGACCAGCGCGTGCGCACCGCCGTGATCGACCCGGCCTACGACGAAACCGCCGTGCGCCGGGTGCTGGACCATGCCCTGGCCCCCGCTGGCGTGCGCGTGACGCAGGCCGCCGATGGGCAGGTGCTGCTGTCCACGCCCGAATCGCAATGGCCGGCCGTGCGCGACGGGCTGAGCGTCAAGGGCGGCGGCATCCGCTTCCCCGGCCAGCAGTTCCACCGCGTGCGCACCGAGCCGGAAGCACCCGCGATGCAGCCACAGGCCTGGAAGGCCGACACGCCCGCCGAGCAGCGCCAGACCCTGCAGCAGGTGCTGCCCGCGCTGGCGCAGGTGCGGCATGCGCGGCAGACCGTGCAGAGCAGCCTCGATCAGGCCGGACAGGCCTTGGCGATCGCCCCCTCGTCGGGCGATGCCGCGTGGGCGCGTCAGTTCGCGGGCGACTTCGCCGCCAGCGCCGAGCAGCCGGGCTATGCGATGTTCGCAGCGCTCGCCCCTGCGCTGCAGGGCGTGAGCCGGCAGCGCGCTGAGGCTGTGCTCGGCCCAGCCACCTCCGCCTGAGCCACCGGGCACCACAGCCTGACGCTGCCCTGCGGTGTTCGATCGGGCCCCGCTTGGCCAGACCAGGGCTGAAGCTCATTCATAATCGGCATCAAACAGGGACATGCTGGCCGATCCGGCCACGAACCGCGCCATCCATCATGGCGGGATGATGCCGCGCGGCATCCAAGCACGGCCCTGCCCCTCGGTCACGCTTCACCAGGAGCGCCCCATGCCCCCTCGTTCCATCGTCGGCAAGCTGTTGCAGAAGAAGCGCACCCAGGACAACGCTTCGGCGAACACGCCTGCCCAGACCCCAAGCTATGTGGCCCCCACCGACCCGGTGCGCAGCGCCACGTTGCTGACCCGGTTGCGCGACCTCAGCGTCGACGCCACGGCACAGCAGCTGACCTTGGGCGGACGCCTCGAAGCGCGGCGTGCCGCCATCGTGCAGGCTGTCAAGGCCGACGACCACGACAACGCCGGCACGCTGCTGGACGCGCTTGAAGCCGACCTCGGCCAGGAGAAGGCCCTGGTCCGTGCAAAGGCGGCTTTCGATGCCGCCGTCGGCGATCTGCTCAAGCCCAGGGGCGCCGTGGCCACCGCCAAGGCCCTGGCCACCCCGAGCCAGGCCTTGCGGGCCCTGCGCCAGGATCTGATCGCCAAGGAAAAGGCCGTCAACGACCTGCTGTTGCCCGCCACCCTGGACCATGCCGAAGCCACACGCCGGCTGCCCGCGCTGGCCGCCGCCGCCAAGGCCCTGGTCGATGCCAAGGCAGCGTGGGACAAGCTCAAGGCCGACTGGGACGGCAAGGCCCGGGACCTGCAGGATGCCAAGGCCACGCTGGCCAAGACCATCGCGCTGGGCTCCCCTCAGGCCAACGCCCTCAATGGCCGCATGAGAGTGCTGGACAAGGCCGTGGCGGACGGTGACCTGAAGAAGGCCATCGACGCCCTGCCCGCCCTGCGCACGGACATCCAGGCGGCCCACCAATCGGCCACCGACCGCAAGGCCTGCGAAGACGGCTACGCCAAGGTCGCCGCCCTGCACAAGGAGGCCAGCCGCACGCCGCAGTTGACCGACGAGCTCAAGCAGCTCGCGGCCAAGCAACAGGCCGCCTGGACGGCCTTCAGGCAGGCCTATGGCGCGGGCCGTTATGCAGAAGCCCTGCGCCAGCTGCCCCTGGTGCAAAGCACATCGCAGGATGTGATCAAGGGCGTCATGGGTGCGGCCTCGCAGGCGCGCCCGGAGATCAGCCAGGGCCAGCAGGACAAGGCCGATCGCCAGCTGGCGCAATACGGCGAGAAGGACCGCAAGGCCCTGCAGGCCCTGCTGGACACGGCCCCCACGCCCAAGCACAAGCAGAACCTGCAGAAGGCCATCGCCTGCGGCCACAGCCCTTCCGAGGTGGCCGCCTTCAACGCGCGCATTGCGGGCAAGGACGAGCAGTGGCTGCAGGACAACCTCCGCCTGGCCGCCACCTCCGAAGGCACCGGGGTGCAGCAGCAATGGGTGATGTCCTGCCAGGCCACCACCGTGCAGGCCGCACGCGCGGAGATCGACCCGATCTACGCCCTGAGCCTGCGCGACGCCTCGCCCCAGTTGCACGAGCTGATCCCGCAGGAAAGCACGCGCCTGGCCACCGAGCAGAAGCAGATGCTGGAGTCGGCCGTGGTGGAGGATCTCAATGCCGGCTACCAGCAAAGCGTGACCCAGCGCCTGGCGACAGAATCACCCGCCGATGCCGCAGCCTTGCAGGCCCTGATCGACAACGCCGCGTCGAACTGGGAGAAGAACCAGGTGATGGAGGTGATCGCGCGCCCGCAGAAGTACACGACCGCCCAGATCGACGCCTATTACAAAAACAATGTGCAGGGCAAGAACACCGGCGGCAAGGCCGTTCACAAGACGGACCAGAACAGCGCGGCCAACCCCGGGCAGGGCCGCTTCGCGCTGGACCTGCTCAACCGGGAGCAGGCCTCCACCGGTGTCAAGTACGTCAACAAGTCCGCCAACACCGCCAACCGCGATGCGGCAGTGGACGATGTGGCCACGTCCTTGGAGCAAGGCAAGGCCGTGCCGCTGATCGTGGGCCAGCAAGATGGCGAGACCGCCCACTACGTGCTGGCGGTCAGCGTGCATCCCGGCCCGCCCAAGACCTTCTTCATCCATGATCCGGCCTCGGGGACCACGGTGGCCCGCACCGAAGCCCAGATGAAGAACAATCAGCTGGACCTGCCGTCAGGCTGGAACCGCCTGAACCAGTATGAAAAGCCCTCGGATGCCTGAGCGCGCCATCGCCGACACATCCCACGCCATCACCGCCCAGAGGAACCGCCCATGACGACCGACATCACCCGTGAACAGCTCCTGACACGCCAGCCCCAGGACTACCTACAAAACGGCCTGAGCACGGCGGCGGGCACCCTGCGCCCGGAACTGGCAGGCATCCCGGCCTTCGCCGTGGCCACGCAGTTGGACGAGGCCATGGCCTCGCCTCAGGAAGTGGCGCTCACCTTCGAGATGCTCAAGCAGGTGCTGGGGGTCTCGCAAGGCGATGGCAGCCCGGCGGGTGAGCGCTTCCTGGCGGCCTCGCGCGACGCCCTGGACCACGTGGCCCGCCTGCTGTCCAAGGTCAACAACATCGTGCTCGATGGCTGGCTGGAAGACTGCGCCCCCTTCGTCAAGACGGAGGCCGACATCCAGGCCTTCATCGCCTTGTTCCAGACGGTGCTGCAGCAATACACCGCCCTGCAGGCCGTGAAACCACCCGCCGACGGGGCGTGAAACACCGCGGGGGCGCTGTGTGCTGCCTTTTGAGGCAAGCCAACCCGCTTCCCAGGGGAAATTGCCCTTCCCCCGCCCTTCTCCCCGCCTTCCGCACAAAGTTATCCACAACAACGGTGGACAACTTGGGGCGCTTGGGCTGCCGGTGATCGCCGATCCATGGGATGCGGAACGTTCAGACTGGGCGATGACACTTTGAGGGTGGCGCGTCACATGCGTGCGTGTCGTGTGCCAGATATTTCGGCTCGTGCGTCACACTGATCGGTGTCGCGCGCCAGCCTTTTTCTGTCGCGTGCCACGCTTTGGGTGTCGCGCGTGACACGCCAGGCGTCGCGGCCCATCCGCAAAGTGTCGCGCGTCACGCAGACATTGCTCGGACGTCACACAAAAAGGGTGGCGCTTGACACCCTGACATGTCGCGCGCGACACAAAAAGCCTCGCGCATGTCCCAAAAAGTGTCGTGCGTGATACCGGCGTGTGTCGCGCGTGACGCTTCGAGTGTGGCGCGCGACACGCCACGGCTCACGCGCCAACGATGTCAAGCAAGCGTCGGTTGCGACAAGGTCAGCAGAGCCTCCAGGCCACCGCCGTCCCGGTTGTGCAAGGTGAGCTGTCCACCCAAAGCCTGCGCCAGCCGCTGCGCGATGGCCAGTCCCAGCCCGCTGCCCCCCGTGTCCGCATTGCGCGAGGCCTCCAGCCGCACGAAGGGCTCGGTGATCCGGGCCAACTGATCCGCCGGCACACCCGGCCCACGATCACGCACGGCAATCAGCACCACCGCCGAACCTCGGTCCGTCGCGGTCTGCGCCGACACCTCGGCCGCCCCGGTGAACTTCAGCGCGTTGTCCACCAGGTTGCCGACGATGCGCTGCACGGCCTGCGGGCGTGTTGTCACGACCAGCGTGGCCGGGGCCTCCAGCGTCACGGCCCGGCCGGCATCGGTGTAGTCGCATACCAGGCCATCGAGCAGCGCGTGCAGGTCCACCGGGCAGGCGGGCTCGGCACTGGCGTGCACGGTGCGGGCATAGGCCAGGCCCTCCTCCACCAGCCGCTGCATGCCCAGCAGGTCGGCCTCGAACTTCTCGCGCAGCGCCGCGTCGTGCAGCGCCTCGGTGCGCAGGCGCAGGCGGGTGATCGGCGTCCGCAGATCATGCGAGATGGCGGCCAGCAGTTGCAGCCGCTCGGCCATGTGTTCGCGGATGCGGGCCTGCATGGCCTGGAAGGCCGCGTGCGCACGCTGCACTTCGGCAGGCCCCGCCGCATCGATGGGCGGCAGCACCTCGGCCTGCGGGTCGGCGCCCAGGCGGTCGGCGGCCTGTGCCAGTTGCGCCAGCGGCCGCGTGGCCAGGCGCACCGCCCAGGCCACGCAGGCACCCAGCACGGCCAGTTGCGCCAGCAGCAAGGCCGCGTTGGCCGCGTTCACGCCCCGCATGGGCGGGGCCAGGTGCACGGCCAGCGGCGTGCCGTCGGCCAGTCGCAGGCGGATCAAGGTGCCGCGCTCACCCTCGGGTGCCAGGCCCCGCACACGGCTGTCACCCAGGCGCTGGCGCAGATCGGCGGCCAGGGCTTGCGCAATGGCAGAAGGCTCGGCGCCAGGGGCCGCCGCCACGTCTGCCTCGTCACTCAAGGCCAGGCGGTAGTTGGGCCGGGACAAGGGCGCCAGCCAGGTCGCGCGTTCAGCCGCGGGCAGGCGGTCGAGCACGCCCACCGACGAGGCCAGGTCGCGCGCCACGTAGGCACGCATCATCGTGTCGGCCAGGCCCTGGCGCTCGCGCATGATCGAGGCCAGCGAGAGCCCATAGGCCAGCGCCAACCCGCCCAGCAGGATCAGCGCGATGCGCCAGCCCAGTGCGCGGGGCCACCAGGTGCGCGGTGGCTGGGCTGACGCCTCGGGCACGCGCTGTTCCATGGCCGCGCTCACGCCGCCTGCCCTCGGGTAGCGACCTCGGCGCAGAACACATAGCCCTCGCTGCGCACGGTCTTGATGTAGCGCGGCTCGCGCGATTCATCACGCAGGCGGCGGCGCAGTCGGCTGATCAGCAGGTCGATGGAGCGGTCCAGCGGGTCGGCATCGCGCCCCTGTGTGAGGTTGAGCAACTGGTCGCGCGTGAGCACGCGCTGCGGGTGCTCGATCAGCACCATCAGCAGCCGGTATTCGCCGCCGGTGAGCGGCACCACGGTGCCCTGGGCGTCCAGCAGATGGCGCGCGGTGGTGTCCAGGCGCCAGTCCCCGAAGGCCAGCTCCTTCGCGCCGGGCGCCTGGCGCAGATTGGGCGGCAGCATGCGCGTGCGGCGCAGCACCGCGCGGATGCGCGCCAGCAGTTCGCGCGTGGCGAAGGGCTTGGCCAGGTAGTCGTCGGCCCCCATCTCCAGGCCCAGCACGCGGTCGGCCTCGTCGCCACGCGCGGTCAGCATCAGCACGGGGATGTGGTCCTCGCCACGCGCACGCAGGTCGCGGCACAGCGACAGGCCGTCCTCGCCGGGCAGCATCAGGTCCAGCACGACCAGGTCGATGCGGTGGCCGGCCAGCACCTGGCGCATCTCGCGCCCGTTCGCGGCGGTACTGACGCGGTAGCCGCTGGCTTCGAGGTAGTCGCGCAACAGGCCCAGCATGGGCCGGTCATCGTCGACCAGCAGCAGGTGATCGGGGGTGTCCATGGGCGCTACCTTAAGCCCTGCCCGTGACTCGGCAAGGCCTGAAGCGCCGCGTGCCAAGGGATTTTTGTATCGCAGTTTGTCTGTGGCCCGGGCGGACATGCATGGTTGCTCAACAGCGCCTGGGCGGACAAACGCCGGATACGCGTGGCGCCTGCAATGGAGGCTCATTCAACGCAAGCACCGGAGCCCGCCATGCACCACCTGCCCACCCCATCGAGACACCCCGCCACCACGCGCCACCGCACGGCCCGGCGCCTGGCCACGCTGGCCGGCGCCGCGCTGATCGCCACCGGCCACGCCATGGCGCAAAGCGCCCCGCCGCCCAGGCCGCCCGCCGCCGAGGCATCGCCCGCCACACCGCCGCCGGGCAGCCCGCAAGGCCGCTGGATCTCCGCCAACGGCAATGTGGAGGTGGAGATCGCCCATTGCGGGCCCGCCTGGTGCGGCACCATCACCCGCGTGCTGGGCACGCAGTCCATGAGCCGCCCCGGCGAGGTGATGACGCCGGTGGACACGCGCCCCGCCCTGGGCATGACCATCCTCAAGGATTTCATGCCCGATGGTGACGGCGCGAAGGGCAGCGCGCCCTCGGGCTGGCAAGGCCACATCTACAACCGCGAGAACGGCAAGACCTACCGCTGCCTGATGTCGCTGGATGGCGCGGGCGGCCTGGTGCTGCGGCCCTATGTCGGCCTGCCGCTGTTCGGCCGCACGCAGGTGTGGCGTCGCGCTGACGCAGCCACCACCGCGCGGCCCACGGCCCAGCCGTCCCCGCAACAAGGAGCGCAGTGATGAGCATCGACCTCGCACAGACCGCGCTGGCCGCCGGCGCCGGCCTGACCACCGTGGCCAGCCCCTGCGTGTTGCCACTGCTGCCGGCCATGCTGGGTGTCTCGGTGCAGGGCGGGCGGCTGCGGCCCATTGCCATCGTGCTGGGCTTCGTGCTCAGCTTCGCAGGCGTGGTACTGCTCTTCGGCGCCTCGGCCCATGCGCTGGGCCTGTCGGCGCAAAGCCTGCGCCACGTGGCCGCCACCACCTTGCTGCTGACCGGCCTGCTGATGCTGTGGCCCGGCCTGACCGATCGGCTGATGGCCGCGCTCTCACGCCCGATGGGTGCGCTGGCCGGTGGCGCCTACCGCCTGGGTACATTCGACCGTGGCGGCGCGGCCGGCGGCCTGCTGCTGGGCGCCACGCTGGGCGCCCTGTGGACACCCTGCGCCGGCCCGGTGCTCGCATCCATCCTGGCCCTGGCGGCCGGAGCTGGCTCACCCGCGCAGGCCGCGCCCCTGCTGATGGCCTATGCCCTCGGTGCGGGCCTGCCGATGCTGCTGCTGGCCCACGGTGGCCGCTGGGCACTGGCGCGCCTGGGCCCGCTGGCACGCCATGCTGTGCGCCTGCGCCAGGCCTTCGGGGCCATGGTGCTGGCCACCGCCGTGGCCATGCTCGCCCAGCTAGACACGCAGGCCATGGCCTGGCTCTCGCGCACGGTGTCCAGCGCCGCCAGCTCGGCCAGCGACGTGCTGCTGCCTTCTGCCCAGGCCGCGCCGGTGGACATTGGCGAGCGAGCCCCCGAGTTCGCCGGGCTGGGCCCCTGGATCAACAGCCCGCCTTTGACCATGGCCTCGCTCAAGGGCAAGGTCGTGCTGGTGGACTTCTGGACCTACGCCTGCGTGAACTGCATCCGCACGCTGCCGCATCTGCAGCAATTGCAGGCGCGCTACGCCGCGCGGGGCCTGGTCATCGTGGGGGTGCACTCGCCGGAGTTCCCGTTCGAGCGGGACACGGCCAATGTGCGCGCCGCCGTCAAGCGCCATGGCCTGACGTACGCCGTGGCGCAGGACAATGGTTTCGCCACCTGGACGGCCTGGCGCAACCTCTACTGGCCCGCGCAGTACCTGGTGGGGCCGGATGGCCGCGTGGTGTTGCAGCACTTCGGCGAAGGCGGTGAAGCCGCCCTCGATGCGGCCATTGATCGGCTGCTGCCACCCTGAAATGCCGAAGGCCCGCGATCAACGCGGGCCCCTGGTCCTCGACACATCCGAGATGTCAACAGCACTTGCCGGCAGCACCGCCGTAGCGTGCCTCCAGCCGCTCCCGGAAGAAGGCCTCGTAGCTCATCGGCTCCTGATCCGGGTGCGTGCGCTCCATGTGGTTCAGGTAGTTGTCGTAGTCGGGCATGCCCACCATCAGGCGCAGGCTCTGCCCCAGGTAACGCCCCGCTTGCCCGAGCGAGCCCATCCAGCGTTTTGCACCGGATGGCTCGCCCGGGTCGGCCGGCTTGGTCTGCCGGCCGTGCGAGAAACGATCGTTGCCTTGCGCAGCCATTTCAGGCTCAGCCTCGGGCGCCCTGCAGGGCTTCGTCCGGCAGACGGTGGTAAGGCGTCTCGCTGGAGGTGGCACGGTTCTGGGCACGCGCCTGCAGGCAGGCCTTCACGCTGTAGACCAGCACCGTGAGCACCACGAACAGGAACAGCAGGCACAGGCCGGCGTCCAGGCGGTTGTTGAACACGATCTGCTCCATGGCGTGCTGCGTCTTGGCCGGGGCCAGCAACTGGCCTTGCGCCAGGGCGTTGGCATAGCGGTCGGCATTGGCCAGGAAGCCCACCTTCACATCGGAAGAGAACACCTTGAGCCAGCCGGCCGTCAGCGTGCAGGCCAGCAGCCAGATGGTCGGCAGGATGGCCACCCAGGCGAAGCGCTCGCGCTTCATCTTGAACAGCACCACGGTGCCCAGCATCAGGGCCACGGCGGCCAGCATCTGGTTGGCGATGCCGAACAGCGGCCACAGCGTGTTGATGCCGCCCAGCGGGTCGACCACGCCCTGGTACAGGAAGTAGCCCCAGGTGGCCACGCACAGGCCGGTGGCCAGCAGGTTGGCAGGCAGGCTCTCGGTGCGCTTGAGGGCGGGCACGAAGCTGCCCAGCAGATCCTGCAGCATGAAGCGGCCGGCCCGCGTGCCCGCATCCACCGCGGTCAAGATGAACAGCGCCTCGAACAGGATGGCGAAGTGGTACCAGAAGGCCATCATGCCGTCGCCGCTGATCACCTCGTGCAGGATCTGCGCCATGCCCACGGCCAGGGTGGGTGCGCCGCCGGCACGGTTGAGGATGGTGTTCTCACCTACATCCTTGGCGGTCTGGATCAGCACCTCGGGCGTGACCACGAAGCCCCAGGTCGACAGGGTGGCGGCCACGGCCTCGGGCGTGGTGCCCACCAGTGCCGGGGGGCTGTTCATCGCGAAGTACACGCCGGGGTTGATGACCGAGGCGGCCACCAGCGCCATCACGGCCACGAAGGATTCGGCCAGCATGCCGCCGTAGCCGATGAAGCGGGCGTGCGTCTCGTTCTCCAGCATCTTGGGCGTGGTGCCCGACGAGATCAGCGCGTGAAAGCCTGACACCGCGCCACAGGCGATGGTGATGAACAGGAAGGGGAACAGGCTGCCCGACCACACCGGGCCGTTGCCCTGTGCGAACTGCGTGACGGCCGGCATCTTCATCTCAGGCGCCACGATCAGGATGCCCACCGCCAGCGCGATGATGGTGCCGATCTTCAGGAAGGTCGACAGGTAGTCACGCGGGGCCAGCAGCAGCCACACGGGCAGCGTGGCGGCCACGAAGCCGTAGCCGATCAGCATCCAGGTCAGCGCCTTGCCATCGAAGGTGAAGGCAGCGTTCCAGGCCGGGTTGTCATGCACCCACTGGCCGCCCACGATGGCCAGCATCAGCAGCACGAAGCCGATGATGGAGACCTCGCCGATGCGGCCCGGGCGCAGGTAGCGCACATACAGGCCCATGAAGATGGCGACGGGGATGGTGGCGGCCACCGTGAAGGTCCCCCAGGGTGAGTGCGCCAGGGCCTTGACCACGATCAGCGCCAGCACCGCCAGGATGATGATCATGATCATGAAGGCGCCGAACAGCGCCACCAGGCCGGGCACCGTGCCCATCTCCTGCTTGACCAGATCGCCCAGCGAGCGGCCGTCGCGCCGGCTGGAGATGAACAGCACGATGAAATCCTGCACCGCCCCCGCGAAGACCACCCCGGCCAGCAGCCACAGCAGGCCGGGCAGGTAGCCCATCTGCGCGGCCAGCACCGGGCCCACCAGCGGGCCTGCGCCCGCGATGGCCGCAAAGTGGTGGCCGTACAGCACGTACTTGTTGGTGGGCACGTAGTCGAGCCCGTCGTTGTGCGCCCAGGCTGGCGTTCGGCGCGTGGGATCGAGCTGCAGCACGCGCGTGGCGATGTACAGGCTGTAGTAGCGGTAGGCGATCAGGTAGACGCACAGCGCGGCCACCACCACCCACAGGGCGCTGATGGCTTCGCCGCGGCCCAGCGCCACGGTGGCCAGGGCGAAGGCGCCCAGGATGGATATCAGCAGCCACACCGCGTGGCGCTTGAAGGTATCGAGCATGGTCTTGTCTCCTCAGGGCCGGCCATGCGGCACGTGCCGCTGGCCTGGGGCTGCGGCAGTCTCGCCCATGCAGGCGTGCGGCGCATCCGTCGTGCTGCGCAGGGCCTGCGCGTGGGAGCACGTACTCGATAACCCTAGGTCCGCAGGGCCGATGCCCTGGGAAACCGCTCAGTCGCGCGTGCGCTCCACGGCCACCTTGATCAGCTCGGCCTGCCCTTCGATGCCCAGCTTGCGCTTGATGCTCTGGCGGTGCGTTTCCACGGTGCGCACGCTCACATCCAGATCGCGCGCGATCTGCTTGCTGCTCTGGCCCTGTCCCAGGGCCTTGAGGATCTCGGCCTCGCGCGGGGTCAGCACCGGCTTGGGGTCGGGCCGGCTGAACAGGCGCCCGGAGACGGCCGCACTCAGGTAGGTGCCGCCGGCGGCCACCGTGTCAATGGCGCTGACGATGTCGCTGGCCGGCGCATCCTTGAGCACGTAGCCGCGGGCGCCGGCCTGCAGCGCGCGGTGCACGTACTCGGGGTTGTCGTACATGCTCAGGATCAGGATGCGCAACTCCGGGTAGCGCTCCAGCAGCGCGGCCGTCAGGTCGATGCCGTTGGTGTCCTTCATGCCCACGTCCATCAGGACAAGGTTGGGCGCGGTCTCGCGCGGGCAGCGCGCCATCCAGTCCCAGGCCTCGCCGGCACTGCCCGCCTCGCCAACGGAGGCGATGGACGGCAGCATGCCCAAGCGCAGGCGCAGCCCGTCGCGCACCAGCGGGTGGTCGTCGACGATGAGCAGGTGAATGGAGGCGGGATCGGTCATGTCAGGTGTCCAGGCTGCGGGCGGTGGCATTGTCCAGCACGCGCGCCACGGGCACCGACGAGGCCTGCATGGCTTCATCCAGCGCCCAACGCTGCAGGGCATGGCGCGGCACGCTGGCCATCACCAGGGTGCCGTGCAGGGCGTCGTCGGCACCCATGGGGAGCGCCTTGGAAGGCTGGTCCGCGTGCACCTCCAGCCGGCCGCCGATGGCGGCCAGGCGCTCGCGCATGTTGCGCAACCCGATGCCCGCGGTCGGGTGCGCGCTGATGCGGTCGACATCGAAGCCGCGGCCATCGTCGTTGATGCGCAGCTCGATGTGGTCCGGCTCGAAGGCCAGGCTCAGGTCCACCGTGGTGGCGCGGGCGTGCTTGGCCACGTTGGTCAGGGCCTCTTGCGCCACGCGGAACAGCACGGTCTTGACTTCATCAGGCAGTTCGGTCTCGGGGCCCTCGGTGTGCGCCTCGATGCGCAGGCCGGCATGCTGCCCGAACTCCGAGGCCAGGTGCGCCAGCGCGGCCGGCAGGCCCAGGGTGTCGAGCAAGGCGGGCCGCAGGCTGTGCGAAAGGTGGCGCACCTCATGCAGGGCATCGTTGATGCGCTTGAGCGCCTGCGCCAGCGCATCCGGCGGTGTCTGGCCACGCCCTTCCAGCTCCACCACGGCCGATTCGATCAGCAGCTTGCCGGCCACCAGCGTCTGGCTGGTGCCGTCGTGCAGTTCGCGGGCCAGGTGGGCGCGCTCGTCCTCCTGCGACTGCACCACCTGCCGCGCCATCAGGCGCAGCTTGGCATCGGCCTGGCGGTGCTCGCGCAGGTTCAGCATCAGCCCGAACACGCTGATCGCCACGGTGCCCCCGGCGGCCAGCGCCATCAGCCAGCCCAGCGTGGTGCGGATGCTGTTGTTCATCTCCATGTCCAGCTCGGCCAGCGTGGCCTGGATGTCGTCCAGGTACAGGCCCGTGCCCACCATCCAGCCCCAGGGCGGCAGCAGCTCCACATAGCCCAGCTTGGGCGACATCTGCCCGCTGGAGGGCTTGCGCCACAGGTAGTTCTCGTAGCCTCCGCCCGCCTTGGCCTGGGCCAGCAGGTTGCGGATCGTGTAGCGGCCATGGGTGTCCTGCAGGTTCCAGAGGTTCTTGCCGATCAGCTCCTGCTGGCGGGAGTGCATCAGCACCGTGCCGTGCTGGTCATAGACGAAAAAGTAGCCGTCGTGGCCATAGTTCAGTGCCTCCAGGGCCGCCAGCGCGCGGCGCTGCAGTTCGGCCTCTTCCTGCGGGGTGCGCTGCGAGGGTGCGGAGGCCGTGAGCGGCTGCAGCATGCCGATGGCCAGGTCCACGTAGTTCTTGAGCTCGGCGCGGCGGGCGTTCATGTAGGCCTCGCGCACCAGCGACTGGGTCTGGCGCGCCAAGGTGCGCTGCTGGTCGAGCACCGACACGCCGATGGCCAGCAGGCTCAGCAACAGCGGCAACGCGGCCAGCAGGACGATCTTCGCCTTGAGTTGCATGGACGACGAGAGGGAAAACGGGCGAGGAAGCCTACGGAACATTGCGCGGCATGCTACCGCAGCATGAAACAGCCCATGGGCCGAAAGGACAGGACGATCACATGCCTATGCGTGCCATAGAAATTCTTGGATTGCGGGCTGCGGGGCACGATCCTAGACTTTGTCGGTCGTTGCCCATTGTCACCACAGGAGAACAAAATGTCGAACGAAGCCAAGTGCCCTTTCGGTCACGGCGCGCAACCCGCCCCCGCCCGCATCCGCAGCAACGTCGACTGGTGGCCCAACCAGCTCAACCTGTCGATCCTGCACCAGCACTCCGCCCTCTCCAACCCCATGGAGCCCGGCTTTGACTACGCCGAGGCGTTCAAGACCCTGGACCTGGACGCCGTGGTCAAGGACCTGACGGCCCTGATGACGGACTCGCAACCCTGGTGGCCCGCCGACTACGGCCACTACGGCCCCCTCTTCATCCGCATGGCCTGGCACTCGGCCGGCACCTACCGCCTGGCCGACGGCCGTGGCGGCGGCGGCTCCGGCACCCAGCGCTTCGCCCCGCTCAACAGCTGGCCTGACAACGGCAACCTGGACAAGGCCCGCCGCCTGCTGTGGCCCATCAAGCAGAAATACGGCCGCAAGCTCTCCTGGGCCGACCTGATGATCCTGGCCGGCAACGTCGCGCTCGAATCCATGGGCTTCAAGACTTTCGGCTTCGCCGGCGGCCGCCCCGACGTGTGGGAGCCCCCCACCGACATCGACTGGGGCCCCGAGGCCGAATGGCTGGCCACCAGCGACAAACCCAACAGCCGCTACTCCGGCAAGCGCGATCTGGCCAACCCGCTGGCCGCCGTGCAGATGGGCCTGATCTACGTGAACCCCGAAGGCCCGGACGGCAACCCCGACCCGGTGGCCTCCGGCCTGGATGTGCGCGACACCTTCGCCCGCATGGCCATGGACGACGAAGAAACCGTGGCCCTGGTGGCCGGCGGCCACACCTTCGGCAAGGCCCACGGCGCGGGTGATCCCAGCCTGGTCGGCGCAGAACCCGAAGGTGCCCTGGTCGAAGACATGGGCCTGGGCTGGATCAACAAGTTCGGCGGCGGCCACGGTGTGCACACCACCACCAGCGGCATCGAAGGCGCGTGGAAGCCCAACCCCACCACCTGGGACAACGGCTACTTCGACACCCTCTTCGGCTACGAGTGGGAGCTGACCAAGAGCCCGGCCGGCGCCCACCAATGGCGCGCCAAGAATGTCAAGCCCGAGCACATGATCCCCGACGCGCACGATCCGTCGATCAAGCACGCGCCCATGATGACCACGGCGGACCTGTCGCTGCGCTTCGACCCCATCTACGAGAAGATCTCGCGCCGCTTCCACCAGAACCCGGCCGAGTTCGCCGATGCCTTCGCCCGCGCCTGGTTCAAGCTGACCCACCGCGACATGGGACCGCGTGAGCGCTACCTGGGCAAGCTGGTGCCCAGCGAAGTGCTGATCTGGCAAGACCCGGTGCCCGCCGTGGACCACCCTCTGGTCAATGACGCCGACGTGGCCGCGCTCAAGGCCCAGGTGCTGGCCTCCGGCCTGAGCATCCGCCAACTGGTGGGCACGGCCTGGGCCTCGGCCTCCACCTTCCGCGGTGGCGACAAGCGTGGTGGCGCCAACGGTGCACGCATCGCCCTGGCCCCGCAAAAGGATTGGGACGTGAACCAGCCGGCCGAACTGGCCCAGGTGCTGAGCAAGCTCGAAGCCGTGCGCAAGGCCTTCAACGATGCGCAGGGCAGCGGCAGGAAGATCTCGCTGGCCGACCTGATCGTGCTGGCAGGCAATGCCGGCGTCGAAGCCGCGGCCAAGGCGGCCGGCCAGGACGTGACCGTGCCGTTCCATCCCGGCCGCACGGATGCCACGCAGGCGCAGACCGATGTAGCGTCCTTCGAGGTGATGGAACCCAAGGCCGACGGCTTTCGCAACTACGTGCGCCAGGGCTTCAAGGGGGCCGTGGGCGAGCGGCTGGTCGACAAGGCCCAGTTGCTGACCCTGAGCGCACCGGAGATGACTGTGCTGGTGGGCGGCCTGCGTGTGCTGGACACCAACACCGGCCACACGAAGCACGGCGTGCTCACGCAACGCCCAGGCACGCTCAGCAACGACTTCTTCGTGAACCTGCTGGACATGAACACCGTGTGGAAGCGCTCCGACGCCGACGAGAACGTGTTGGAAGGCCGTGACCGCGGTACTGGCGCGCCCAAGTGGACGGCCACCGTGGCCGATCTGGTGTTCGGCTCCAACTCGCAACTGCGGGCACTGGCCGAGGTGTATGCCTCCAGCGATGCGCAAGGCGTATTCGTGCAGGACTTCGTGAAGGCCTGGACCAAGGTGATGGCGCTGGATCGCTTCGATCTGGCCTGATTGATCAGCGCCAGGCGTTGAGCCAAGGCGGTTGATGTCTAATGGGCGCGTCCTGACAAGCACGGCGCGCACCTGCAGGCATGAACCGCCTTTTTCGTTTGCTCCTTCTTCGTTTGTTCCTTTTGCTGGTGGCCCTGCCTGGCCTGGCGTTGGCACAGACCATCGACGAGCGCAGCACCGTGCTGTTCGAACAATGGCGATCTGGTCAGCCCGCACAGGTTCAGGCCTTCGAGGCATTCCTGGCCCAGGAGCAACTGGCCGGCATCATCCCCCTGCACCAGTTGCTGCGCACTGCCAGTGATTGGCAGCGTTGCGCCGCCGCGCCTTTCGAGGTACCGCCGCGCAGCAACTGGCCTGATGTGCGCTTGACCTTGAAGCTGGTGGCCGAACTCCAACGGCGCCAACTGCTGCCTGCCTTTGAAGTGCATTCGGCCTACCGCAACCCGGCCTTGAACGAATGCGCGCACGGTGCGGCCCAAAGCGCTCACAAGACGCACTTCGCGCTGGACATCACCACAGGGGAAGATCCATCCCGCTGGATCGCTGGCCTGTGCCGGTTCTGGCAGGACGAAGGGCAAGCCTGGAACATGGGCATGAGCCGCTATGCTTCCGGGCGCATCCACATCGACACCAAGCGCTATCGGACCTGGGGCAACATCGGCAAGACGCCCTTGTGCGCCCAGTAGCCGGAAACAGAGAGACCACGCCTTTCAGCCCAGGTGCTGGCGCCCTGGGCGCGGTGTCGGAGAGATTGAACGCGGCCTTGGCCCGGGTCGAGCCCTTTTCGCACTCTGCCTGAAAGCCCTAGAACAAGGGAGAACAAGCCGGCAGGGCAGGAAAAACAAGGGATGGTCCCAGGCTCTGGATCAGCGTAGCCTTGCTCACAAGCAACTTGGGAGGAACACGGCGATGCGGATCTCTGGAACACCTGCAGTGCTGGCCACATGGCTGCTTACCCTGATCGTTGCCGGCAACGCCATGGCGACAACGACTGGAGCCACCGTCTCCGCGTTCGTGAGCGGCCACACCTTGAGCCAATCTGACACCCAGGACAAACAGGGTGCGCAGGCCAGCATCGAAAGGCTTGTTCCAGGAGGCGCCACGATCAGGGCCCAGGCCTCCAGCACCCCAGGCACATTGCAGGCAGAAGGCTTTGCAGCAAGCGATGGATTGGCGGGAGGGTTCCAGGGCAACGCGACGGCATCCTGGTCGGACAGCTTCGTGATCTCCGCGCCAGGCCATGACGCTTTTCAGACAGGCACCTTCAGTGGATCCGTCAGCGTGAGTGGACACCTGCTGACCGAGATCCTCGGGCGAGCCTATTCAGACGCACAGATCTATGCCACAGTCGATCTGTTTCCAGGCACCGGCTTCAATGGGGGCCGGACGACCGTCACAGGATCCGCCAGGAGCCTCACCGGCTACGACATCGCGGGCGGCAAGACCGGCACGGAAAACTTTTCCCTGGTCTTCGCTGATGTGCCGTTCACCTTCAACCAGCGGATCGATGTCACCTTGAGCCTGACGGTCTCTGCCTCCGTCGATGCCGGCACCGGCGCCGTGGCCGCATCCATTGCAGACTACGGCAGCACCATGACATGGGCAGGCTTGAGCCATGTGCTGGATCAGCGTGGCACGCCCCTGCTGCACTATGCCGCCCTGAGCGCCGAGTCGGGCTTCAATTTCGCGCCCGTGCCCGAACCGAGCCACCTGCTTCTGGTGACGAGCGGCCTGCTGGTTGTGCTGTGCAGACGCACCAAGTGCCTGCGCCGCTGAAGGATGGGTTGACGCCGTGGGGAGCGGGGCCGCACCGAGGTGCCGCGCCTACGGCGGCAATTCCGACGCCGAACTGATCCGGACACAGCGCCCTGCTTGTACACCTAGATCAGGCGCACGTTTTCCTGCAGCAGCGCGGTGAAGAGGGGCTGATCGTCCCAGGGGGCATCGTGAAACGCTTCGTGCAGCATGGGGCTGCGCGGATCCCGCTGCCATTCGTCCGGGAACAGGGCCACGTCGCGCGGGCTGGTCGCGCCGGTGGTGCCCGGCGATGCCGCATCCCCAGCAACGCCACACGCCGTCGCCAGTGCTCGGCAGAGGTCACTGCCCACCAACCCACCCAGGTGAGAGATGGAGATGGGGCGAGGGTTGTGCTCGATCATCCAGGCCTTGCCGCCCTGGTCGATCTGGAAATCCCACCCGTGCAGCCCTGAAGCCCCGGTGGCCACCACGAAGGCGGCACAACTGGCGGCCATCTGTTCATGCTGCATCAACTTGACCACACTGCTGGGTGCCGTCACCCGCTGGCTGCGACGCACGGTCTGAACCGCACTGACCTGTGCCAGCACCCTCCCCTGATCGGCAAAAACGGCATGCATGCCCAACTCGCCGGGCACGAACGCCTGGATGACCCAGGCGGGACCTGAGCGCCCCCATGAGCCACTGGCCGTGAACTCACGCAAGGCCGATGCGCTCTCCAGGATGAAGGCCCCTACGCCACCGCGGGAGCCCTCCTGCTTCAGCACCACCGGATAACCCTGCGCCCCGGCGAAGGCCAGGCAGGCCTCCACATCACGCACATCGGCCTGGGCCGGCACCGGGACGTTGGCGGCCAAAGCTGCTTCATAGGCACGACGGCGCACCGCGAACAGCGAGTAGCCCGCCGGATCGCCCAGTGAGCGCTGCACCAGGGCCACGACATCGGCCGGCAGTGGCGTGGCCCCCCCCTGAAGCCGCCCGATGCCGATCTGCTGCAGCACCTGGGAAGACAGCTCATCCAGCGGAACCACCCATTGCGGCGACAACTGCCTGACGCACTGGATGAAGGGATCCACGGCCAGCCCACCGTCCTCATTGAACTGCCAGGGGCAGAAGGCCCGCACATGGCCGGACCGCGAAGCCATGCACCCGCGAGCCCCCGCGAAGACGACATCCAGGCCGACACGGGCGAAGTGCCTCGGGAGATGCATGCTGCCCAGGCCTGGCAACAGGCCCACCAGAAGGACTCTGGGAGGTGTCGGCCCCTGAGGATTTGCGCGTTCGGTCATGGATGTAGTGTGACGCAGCGCACCAGCACCAGGACGCCGAAAAACATGGGCAAATTGCTGGGCTGGCTGCCGGAGCGGCTGGCGCCATGCTCAAGCCGCAGCATTCCCAGGCCCGGCTTTCTGGGCAAGGTCCGGTTTGGTGAGCGAGACCAAGGCCTCCTCCGGCACCGCCCACAGCGGATTGTCCACATAGCCCTGGAGCGAACGGACCTCATTGGGCGAGAGGCCAAACCTCTTCTTGAACGCGCGGGTGAAGGCCGACGGGTGCGCAAAACCCAGTTCGATGGCCAACTGCTTGATGCGGGGCTTGTCCGTGTGAGGCGCCGTCAGCATCTGCACGGCACGCCGGAGCCGTCGGTCCAGGATGTAGGCTGCCACGCCCCCGAGCGGCTCGAACAGCCGGTACAAGGTGGCGCGCGACAGGTTGAACTCGACGAGCAGCAGCCCCGGCCCGAGGGCTGAGTGGCCCAGCGCCCCCTCGATGAAGGCCTTGATCTCCACCAGCGACGCCAGACCTGCCTGTGCCGCCGTGGCCGCCATGTGCCGCGCGGCGGGATGCAGGCATGCGCCCACCATGCGGATCGTGGCGTCGGCGATGGCGGGCGAATCCGCCGCCCGAATCTCAGGAGCTTGCTCTGCCAGGGCACGCATATGCGCCAGCAGCAAGGCCTTGAGCGCCCCTTGCCGGAGCACGAAGCCGTGCACATCCTGGAGCGACAGGCCAAGCTCCGCCAGGCGGCGGCGCGAGATCAGCAGAGACACGTTGTCCACGTGCTCCGTCTGGATGCAGAAGGGCTGGCTCAGGTCGAAGAAGGCGATCTCGCCAGCCTCAACGAGTTCCTGCCGCCTATCGATCTCGAACGTGAAGCGGCCCGACAGGTACACCAGCACGACGATGTCGTCCGTGCCGGATCTGGCGATCGTCTTGCGCCCGCGTTCGAACCGGGACGCCGCAGCAACCGCACGCGACAGGATGAGATCCGTCAGGCAACTGACCGACGACCGGGCGAAATAGGGTCGCTCTGCGTCGACACACACCAGATCGAACATAGGGCCGACCACCGCGGCAAAGCGCTCAAAACTGTTGGGCGCATCGCCCGGCAGATCGAGTTCGAAACGCTGGATTGGCGACGCTTGGGCTGGCTTCGGCATGGGTGGCTGGGGTTGGGAAGAGCTGCAGGCCTGCACCGCCCCATGGTGCCAAAACGGGCTCTGCTTGCGGCGCCCGGCGTGGACGGCGCCCAACGGGCGATGGATACATTTTGTCTTGATTTCTTGACCAGGCATCTCACGCCACCGGAAAGCCTGTGGTGCTGGCGCAGTATTTCAACTGCGCCCGCAGAGCCCAAACCGCCGCAGTTCCCCGCAACTGTCGAACTCGGACCCGCAGGGCTGCAGGCTGGCGAATACGCTGCGCCACGCTTGCTTTTCATCGCAATCGTTGATCAATTTGAACAAAGGGACAGTCATGACTGTGATCAATCTGGCTTGGTGGAACAAAGTCAAAAAGGAGCATGGCTCCAAGCACCTCCCCACACTCGGGCTCACGCCAGCGTTCAAGAAGCATGACACGGCGTGGAGTGCATTCGAAAGCAAGCCCAGCCTTCCCACCTGTGATGCAGCGGCTAAAGCCTTGAAAGCGCTTGATCTGGTGCGCAAAGATGCGCTGACTGCGCTGGACAAGGCCATGGAGCAGTCCAGCGATGTAAAGAAGGCCTTGACAAAGGTGCACAAGCAACTGAAGGACAACCTCAACTTTGCGATCGAGGACAACCTGAAGGTCGTCGAGCAGAAAAAGGAGGCATTGGGCCTGGAGCGCGAGGTGTCCAGAACCAACAACAAGCATGAGGCCGAATACATCACGCTCATGGATCAGTTGGTCAAGCTGCGCAATGCAGTGGAAGAGAAACGCAGCCCTGAAGGCTACGAGCAAGTGCTCAAGCCCCGATGGCCACTTCAAATTCCCCCACCTGTGGCCACCCCAAATTCCCCCAGGCAAGACGGCTGGATTATGCGGGGTCAGGCGTGATGGCCAGGCGGGCGGCAGCCTCCTTGAGCCGATAGCTC
>JBMOQM010000032.1:0-15148 GCA_049322875.1 Pseudomonadota bacterium | reverse complement strand
GGCAGCAGATTCTCAATCTGTGTCCATTGGGCATTGCTGAGGGCGTATCTCTTGGTCATTCCTGTCAACATGGGGCTCGGCGGCTGACCATCAACCCTCAAGGGGGATCGATTGATGACACGCCCTAAACCGTGTTGTCGCACACGGCACACAGGTGGTGCAAAACAGGGCCCACCTTGCGTGGCCTGCGAAAACCATGCTATAGTTTCGTTCTCGGTTGATCGCTGCAACACACCGAAGCAGCTAGCAGACAACCCTGATCCCCGATAGCTCAGTCGGTAGAGCGCCGGACTGTTAATCCGTAGGTCCCTGGTTCGAGCCCAGGTCGGGGAGCCAAAATTCCCAAATGAAATCAAGGCCTTGCAAATGCGCAAGGCCTTTTTTCTTGGTACGCCCGCAACGCGATATGAGGCGCGATATGAGGCGTGCCACATATCCAGTGGTCTGAACCGCCATGCTGGGCACTTGTCCGGCCGACATAACCTCTGCCGTATCCCATAATGGCCTCACATACACAGGAGGATCGGGTGGGGTCATGAGCTTTTGGGATGTGGTCAAGCAGGACATCTACGTCTTCAAGCACAAGCAACCAGGCGGTGCCATCAAGTACCTCTACTTCCCTGACATCCGGGCGGCAATGATCTTTCGCCTATCGCAGCTGGCGTACAGGTTCATCCTCACAAGACCGCTGGCCTACGCGCTAACCACGTTCAATGACCTCTTCCACGGGGTATGGATGGGCCCAAGGGTCACAGCAGGAAAGGGCCTGATGCTCGCTCACCCCCGTGGCGTAGTGATGAACCCAGACACTGTCATCGGGGACTACTGCACCATCCTCACCCAGGTCACCATCGGTGGCCCGAGCGTCACCATCGGCAACTATGTCGAAATCGGTGCTGGCGCGAAAATCATCTCGCTGGAACACCGGCCGATCGTGATCGGTGCTCACGCGGTCATCGGCGCAGGCGCTGTGGTGACACGGTCAGTGGAACCAGGTGAGATCGTTGTTGGGAATCCGGCTCGCTCCATAGGACAGAAGGACATGGAGCAGTGGCTGAACGCGCGGCCCTACTACATCCCAACCATGGATGTCAGCCAACGCCATGACGACGGCCCCCATAGACTGGCATAGGGCCTTCACCTGGTGCTTGAAGGCGGCGGCCATAGGGCTGCTGCTGGTGATCGTCGGCCGCGTGGCCAATGCACCATCGGTCACCAGCCTGGGCGGTTGGATGCTCGCCCCCACCCTGCTGGTGGCCGGCGGGGCCTGCCTGCTGGTGGTGATGGGCGCGCCGGTGTTCCCGATCTCCTGGCTGCTGGAACGCGCCCCCAAAGAACTGTCCTGGCTGTGGATCGGCCTGTCGGCCGTCGTGATGCTGGCGTGGTGGGCGCTCTGGCTGGGCTTCATCTGGGCCCAGATCCGTCACGGCGCCTGACCATCGACCAGCGTCTGGTTCACCGTGCGGTTGAGCCGATCGAACACCGCCTGACGCTCCCGCTCCCAGCCGCGCAGGCCCGCGTTCTTCGCAGCGTCCGACAGGCCGTCGTCCTGGATGATCCGGATCTCTTCCTTGCGGATCTTGGTCAGGCGCTGGCGCGCTGCCTGAGCGGCCTTGCCCAGGTCGGCCATCGGGCCGAACTCATCACGGATCGCCTTCGCGGCCTGCTCGATCTGTGAGAGCCGGTCGTAGGCCAGCGCCTGGTCCGCCATCGTGTCGACCTCGCCATACAGCTGCTTGACGAACGGCGCGCGCCACCATTCCACGCGATCGCGGCTCACGCCCTGGGTCACCAGGGTGTCGGCCAAGCTCGACAGGAATGTGGTCACGCCGCCGCCGTAGCCGCGCGCGACGTTGTCGATCGAGGCCGGCGTCACGGAGATGGCCCCCTCGTGGTACATGCTGCCGCCCGTGTTTTCGTTGAGCCAGCGCGCCACGCTGTGCTTCCAGGTGCCCTTCTGGGCGCCCCAGACCTTCTCCGAATCGGGCAGCTTGTCCTGGCCCATGCCCTCGGGATACAGCTGGCGACCGAACGAGTTCACGTTGAGCACGGCCTCCATCACCGGGTCGAGCGCGTCGGGCACCCCGAGCATGGCCGTCGCCTTCGGGTTGTCGAAGGACGGCGCCACGTCGCTGACGGGGACCCACGCGCCCACGAAGGCCTTCAGGATGCGCAGCGCGCCCTTGCCTGGCGACACACCGCGCACAGGGTCGGAGGCATTGCGGACCATATCGGCCGCGGTGCTGGCCGCCATGGCGAACGCATTGAAGCCGTAGGGCAGCGGGATCTTGATGAAGCGGCCATGCTCCGTCCCGGGCACGGTCTCGCCACGGTCCACGCCCGGCGGCAGCATGATCACCAGGTTGCGCTCTTTCACCTCGGCCGGGACTTTGTCCCAGTAGGCCATGCCATCGCCCTCGTCGTCGCCCCCCACCACGGCATTGGCCAAGGCCAGGCCGAACACGCCCGCCATGCCGGCGCCGATGGTGGCAAGTACTTCCTTGCTGCGCATCGCCTCGATCATCCGCGTGCTGCCCTGGATCGCCGGGTTGAAGAAGAGGAACCACGCGCTCAGCACCGGGCCCATCGAGCCCCGTCGGTTGAAGTTCACCGTGATGTTCTTCGCCACGCTGGCGGCCTGGGCCACCGACTGCCCGGATTCCCGTGCTGCCTTGAAGGCCGCGAAGCGCGTGGCGTTCTCCACCGCTCCGTTGTAGCTCTCGATCGCTTCCAGCACCCGCCTCACGGACCCGCGCGAGCGACGCCACACCGCCTTCGTCTTCGCCCACCCGCCGGGCGTGGCCACGGCCGTGCGCCACTTCTCGGACTCGGCCGCGAGCTGGGCCAGTTCCTGGGCGTAGCCATCGATGTCCTTGAAGTCCATGAAGCCGGTCTTCCCATCTGTGCGCCGGTATTCGTCGTAGGCCGCCGAGGGCTTGCCCCGCACCTCCGCCATGAAGGCCTCGCGGTAGGCATTCGGCAGGTTGCCCAGCAGCTTGCCAGCACCCGTGTAGCCGGCCACGCCCACCATGTTGATCGCTCCGGCCGTGACGTCGCGAGCACCGTTGAGCACGGTGAACACCGGGTTGAGCGAGGTGTACATGCGCGAGAGCAGGCGGTTGGCCCACTGCAGGCCGGCGATCACGAATGGCAGGTTCGCCTCTTCGTGCAGGTGCTTGAGCTGCTCCAGCAGTGCCTTGTCCTTGACCGTGATGTAGATGGTCTCTCCGGCATCCTTGAGCGCCACGGTGTTCTCGGGTGCCTTGTTGATCGCTTCGTGCTCGACCACTTCCTCACCGCTCGGCGTCTTGTGGATGCCGCGGCGACGCTCCACCGCATTGATCTCCCACAGACCGGGGTCCGGGTTGTCCAGCACGAACTGTCCGAAGCGACGCAGGACATCGTTCTTCCCCGCACGGATGTGCGCGCGGGCACGGTCCTGCAGGATGTGCTCGATGATGTTGCCGGCCAGTGACTTGCGGCCCATGGCCCGGATGGATTCCTTGCCACGGATGTCGAAGCCACCGCCGGTACCGCGCCGGCTGCCGTCGTCGTTGATGTAGCCGCGCAGAGGGACATAGCTCCTGTAGGCGTCCGTCCACTGGTTGAACTCGGATTGGCTGATCAGGCCGGCGTCTAGCAGCGCCTGCCGTGTGCCCGCCGTCCAGCGGCGCAGCGTGGCGGCATGCTTCTCCAGCGCCGGCCGCAGCCCGGACTGGGCCGCGTCGTCCAGGATGGCCTGGGCCTGATCATTGGTCATGCCCGATCCGCCGTCCTCGAACTTCGGATTGATCTTGGCGATCTGGGCATTGCGCTCGGGCGCGTGCTGCGCGTAGGCGAAAAGCGCCACGTCCGACAGCTCCAACTGGTCGGCCTTCACCGCCTTGACGAAGTCCTGAACCTCGCCCTTGAAGTCGTCGAGCTGGGCGCCGACGATCCCCCAGTAGCGCTCCTCGGCCTGGTAGAAGTCGTTGGCATCGGTAACGGTGCCGCCCTGCTTGCGCACGGCCCTGCTCCACATCGAAATCGGGCAAGTGCAATCTGCTCACGAAGAACAGCATGGCCAGCAGCATCGCCACGGCACATCCGCCGGCCAGCAGGATCTGCGCGGGGCTCAGCACATACAGGCCGAACACCAGCGTCAGGCACAACAGCGGCATGCCCACATTGCGCGAGGCCTCGAACAAGGCGTAGTTGAGCACCACCACGCTCAGCCCAAGCATGCTCTGCCAGAAGGCCATCGAGGGATCCGGCAGGCGCAGGCTCAGGCCACTGCGCAGCAAGCCATAGAGCAGGCTGAAGCCGATCACCTGGTAGACGATCAGCCATGTCGCCACGGTGCGAGACAGCAGGCCCGCATCGACCGCCCAGCACTGCAGGGCGATGGTCGCCAGGTACATGCCGGCCGACACACCCGTGCGCATCACCCACATGCGTTGCTGCGGCGCGTGCCCAAGCACCCACGCGCCCATGCGTTGGCCCGGGCTCAACGGCCCCGACATCCCCCCTGCCCCCTCGGCAGTGACTGCTTCATGTCCTGAAATGATCGGCATGAATTTTTTGTCACAAGACATTCATGCCCCGGCTATCGGCCACATGCAGGCGGCCTTGAGCCAGCCTCCTGGCAAACCCTGAAGCTTCTGGCGCATTGGCGGCAATGCACCGGAACTCAAAGCGGACAAATCAGCAAGATCGAAAATCGGTAAACGATCTTGATTTCATTGATGGCGATGCCTGCAACTTGGAACACTCAGCGCTCGCCCGCACGGTAGGGCTTCATCAACGCCTGCGGGTAAGCGGCGCGCCTCGCCATCACCACCAGGGCCAGGATGGACAGCACATAAGGCAGCATCAGGTAAAGCTGATAAGGCAAGGCCATGCCCAGCACCTCACCACCGGCCTGCTGCAGGCGCAACTGCAAGGCATCGAAGGCTGCGAAGAGCACCGCCCCCAGCAAGGCCTTCCCAGGCCGCCAGGAGGCAAACACCACCAGCGCCACGCAGATCCAGCCCCGGCCGTTGATCATGTTGATGTAGAAGGCGTTGAAGGCCGACAAGGTCAGGAAGGCCCCCGCCATGCCCATCAAGGCCGATCCGGCCACGATGGCCCCCGTGCGCAGGCCCGTCACGCTCAGGCCCTGCCCTTCGGCGGCTGCGGGGTTCTCGCCCACCATGCGCACGGCCAGGCCGGAGGGGGTACGCATCAGCCACCAGGCCAGGCAAGGCACCAGCAGCAAGGCACCCCAGGTCAATGGGGTCTGCGCGGCCAGTACCGGCCCGATCAGCGGGATGCCGTCCAGCGCAGGCAGGTGGCTGCCCATCGGGGCCATGGGCGTGATGGTGGGCGGCGTGGTGATCTTGGGGAAGGCGATGCGATAGCCGTAATAGCTCAGGCTGGTGGCCAGCATGGTCAGGCCCAGGCCGGCCACATGCTGCGACAAGGCCAGACCCACCGTCAGCAAGGCGTGCAGCAGCCCGCACAGCGCGCCTATGCCCGCCGCGATCAGCACGCCCATGGGCAGGCTGGCACCGTGGTACACGGCCAGCCAGCCGCTCAATGCGCCCGCCACCATGATCCCTTCGATGCCCAGGTTGAGCACGCCTGCCCGCTCACACAGCAGCACGCCCAGGGTGCCCAGCAACAGCGGCGTCGCAGTGCGCAGCACGGCGATCCAGAAGGCGGGCTGCGCGATCAGGTCCCAGACCTCGGTCATGAGCGGGCTCCCGCAGCACCAGCCGGGCCCGCCAGGCGGCGCAGGCGATAGCGTGTGAACAACTGGCTGACCAGCATGCTCAGCAGGGCCAGCGCCACCATCACATCGGCCAGGTAGGTGGGCACGCCCAGCGTGCGGCTCATGGCATCGGCCCCCACCAGCACGCTGGCCACGAACACGGCGGCCGCCACCACGCCCAAGGGGTGCAGCCCGGCCAGCATGGCGATCACGATGCCGCTGTAGCCATAGCCGGGTGACATGTCCAGCGTGAGGTAGCTGGTGCGCCCGGCCACCTCACCCACGCCGGCCAGGCCCGCCAGGGCGCCCGACATCAGGGCCGTGAGCACGGTGAGCCTGCCCACCGGCAGGCCGGCGAACGCAGCGGCCCTGGCGTTAGCCCCCACGGCCCGCAGGCCCAGCCCCAGCGTGGTGTAGCGGTCGATCACCCACAGCAGCACGGCCAGCAGCACCGCGCCCACCAGGCCCATGTGCACACGTGAACGCTCCAGCAGGCGACCGAACTCCACCTCCGGCCACAGGGCCACGGATTGGGGCCAGCCCATGGCCAGCGGATCCTTCATGGCGCCATCCAGCAGCATGGACACCAGCAACAGGGCGATGAAGTTCATCAGCAAGGTGGTCACCACCTCGTCCACACCGAACTTGGTTTTGAGCAAGGCCGGCCCCAGCAGCCACAAGGCACCAGCCAAGGCGCCTGCAGCCACCATCAGCGCCGTCATCAGAGGTGTGGGCAAGGCCATGGCCTCCAGGCCAGGGTGCTGCCCCGCCACGGCCACGGCCGCCAGGGCGCCCAGATAGAGCTGCCCTTCCGCGCCGATGTTGAACAGGCGCGCCCTGAAGGCCACGGCCGCGGCCAGGCCGGTCAGGATCAGTGGCGTGGCACGCGTGAAGGTCTCCGAGATCGCGAAGGCCGAGCCCCACGCGCCGTCGATCAAGGCCACATAGGCCGGGCCAATGGGTGCCCCCGCCCAGGCGATCAGGCCGGCTGCCAGCACCAGGGTCGCCGCGATGGCCGCCAGCGGGGCCCACAGCCAGCCCCAACGCGACGACTGCTCGCGTGCTTCCAGGCGCCAGCGTGGGATCAGGGACGTGCTCATGCGCGATCAGCTTTCACGGTATCGGTGGCGGCCTCGCCCGTGGCCTGGCTGCCGGCCATGGCCAGGCCCAGCGAGGCCAGCGTCCAGGCCGCGCGCGGGCGCGCGGGCGTCAGGTGGCCCTGGTGCATCACGGCGATGCGATCGGCCAGGGCCAGGATCTCATCCAGATCTTCGGAGATCAGCAGCACGGCGCTACCCTTGGCGGCAGCATCCAGCAGCCGCTCGTGCACGAAGGACACCGCGCCCACATCCAGCCCCCAGGTGGGCTGCGCTGCCACGATCAAAGTGGGTACACCTTGCGGCGTGTCATCGCCCAGGGCCAGGGCACGCCCCAGCACCAGCTTCTGCATGTTGCCGCCCGACAGGCGTCGTGCCGGCGTATCAGGCCCGCCGCCACGCACATCGAAGCGCTGGATCAGTGATTGCGCATGCGCACGTGCCGCCGCCCGCCGCACCCAGCCCCATCGCGTGAAGCGCTTGTCGCGCAGGCGCTCGGTGATGGTGTTCTCCCACAAGCTCAGATCGCCCACCACACCCTGGGCGTGCCGGTCTTCCGGGATGCGGGCCACGGGCAGGCCTACCCAATCACGCGGCCGGGCCCGCATGGTGCGCCCCTGCACCTGCAGGCTGCCCTGGTGCACCGGGATGAGGCCATGCAGCAGTTCAGCCAGGGCCACCTGCCCATTGCCCGACACGCCCGCCACGGCCACGATCTCGCCAGCCAGCACACGCAGATCCACACCCGCCAGTGCCGTCGCATGCCCTTGCGCCACCGTGTGCACGCCCTGGCAGTTCAGCACCAAGGCACCCGGTGCTTGCGGCGTAGCCGGGCGGCGTGGCGGCACCACTTCGCGCCCCACCATGGTCGCGGCCAAGCCAGCCTTGCTGGTGCCCTGCGTGGGCCCGCTGTGCACCAGCTTGCCCCCGCGCAGCACCGCCACGCGGTGCGACACGCGCAACACCTCGTCCAGCTTGTGGCTGATGAAGATCACGGCCAGGCCGTCCTTCACCAGCGTGTCCAGCGTGGCGAAGAGCTGTTCGCTCTCCTGCGGGGTGAGCACGGCCGTGGGCTCGTCCAGGATCAGGATGCGGGCGCCACGGTACAGCGCCTTCAATATCTCCACGCGCTGGCGCTCACCCACCGAGAGGCTGCCCACCAGCGCATCCGGCCGTACGCGCAGGCCGAAGCGCTGCGCCAGATCGGCCAGGCGCTGGCGCCCTGCCCCGCGCTTCGATCGCCACGACCACAACGGCTCGGTGCCCAGCATCACGTTGTCCAGCACGCTCAGGTTGTCGGCCAGCGTGAAGTGCTGGTGCACCATGCCGATGCCCGCGTCCAGCGCGGCACGCGGCTGCCCGGGCGGCAAGGGCTGGCCGAAAGCCTCGATGCGCCCGGCATCGGCCACGTAGTGCCCGAACAGGATGGACACCAGGGTGCTCTTGCCCGCGCCGTTCTCACCAAGCAGGGCCAGCACCTCGCCAGCCGCCAGCTCCAGCGAGATGTCGTCGTTGGCCACCAGGGAGCCAAAGCGCTTGGTGATGCCGTGCAGGCGCAGCACGGGCGTCGTTGCCGCCATGGGCCTCGTCCAGATGGGATGAAAGCCGCGGGATCAGTTCGACTTGGGCTCCGTCTCCACCACCGGCACCTTGAAGGCCCCCGACAGGATCGCGGCCTCCTTGGCCTTGACCTTGGCCACCACATCGGCCGGCACCTTGCCCTCGAACGTGCCCAGCGGCGACAGCTCGCTGCCCTTGTACTTCATGGTGGAGTAGATGCCGTAGTCCTCGCCCTTGAACTGGCCGGCCTTGACCTTCTTGATGGCCGTGTCCACCGTGGGCTCCATGTTCCACAGGGCCGACGACACCACCGTGTCGGGATACTGCGGCTGCGTGTTGATCACGTTGCCGATGGCCAGCTTGCCCTTTTCCTTGGCGGCATCGCTCACGCCGAAGCGTTCGGCATAGAGCACATCCGCGCCTTTGTCGATCATCGCGAAGGCGGCTTCCTTGGCCTTGGGCGGATCGAACCACGAGCCGATGAAGCTCACCGTGAACTTCACCTTGGGGTTGATCTCCTTCGCGCCGGCCATGAAGGCGTGCATCAGGCGGTTCACCTCAGGGATCGGATAGCCGCCCACCATGCCGATGTGGCCGCTCTTGCTCACGCCGCCGGCGATCATGCCGCTCATGTAGGCCGGCTCCTGGATGTAGTTGTCGAACACCGAGAAGTTGGGCTGCTGCGGCTTGCCCGACGAGCCCATCAGGAAGCTCACCTTCGGGTAGTCCTTGGCCACCTTGCGGGCCGCCGCTTCCACGCCGAACACCTCGCCCAGGATCAGGGTGTTGCCGCTTTCCGCGTACTGGCGCATCACGCGCTCGTAATCAGCATTGGCGGTGTTCTCGGAGAACACGTACTCGATCTCGCCACGAGCCTTGGCGGCATTGAGCGCCTTGTGGATGCGCGACACCCACTGCTGCTCGACCGGCACCGTGTAGATGGCAGCCACCTTGAGCTTGGCTTGCGCGTGCGCGGGCAAGGCACTCATCAGGGCTGGGGCGAGGCCGGCAACCAGGGCCAGCGAGGCCAGGCGGTTCAACAGCGTGCGGCGGGCGGTGTGCTTCACGAGGGGGACTCCGTTGGGGTGGACAAGAACCTGACCACCTGGTCAGGTTCATGAAGCCTCTCGTAAGCAAGACAGGTGCCAGAGCCCTGAAAAGCCAACATCCCCGAGCGGCCTGTCGACCGGTCGGGGATGCCTCATGACGGACAGCGTCCGTCGCGGATCAGATCACGGCTGCGGGATCCGTGTCCACGAACTCGCCACGGCCGCCATTGACCACGCTGAAGCGGCGCACGCGGCGGGGCTTCAGGTGCACGGTGGCGCCCGTTTCCAGGATGCCGCTGTCACGCAGCGCGGCGTATTCGCTGCGGGGCAGTTCCACATCCACCTCACCCTGGCCGTCCGTGCGCTTGAACTCCAGGCGCGTGTTGGGGCCGACGGTCAAGGTGTGCACCAGGGTCACAGGCAGGCTGCCTTCTTCAGCGCGGGCCAGCACCTGGATCTCGTGCGGGCGCACATAGCTCACGTCGGTGGCGCTGCCCGTGCTGTTGGCGGCGGCCACGGCACCCGGCGCATGGTCCCGGCCATGGAACAGGTTCACATCGCCCAGGAACTGCAGCACGAAAGGCGTGGCCGGGTGGTCGTAGACCTCGTCGGGCGTGCCTTCCTGTTCGATGCGGCCCTGGTTCATCACCACGATGCGGTCGGCCACTTCCATGGCTTCTTCCTGGTCGTGGGTCACGAACACGCTGGTCACATGGATCTCGTCGTGCAGACGGCGCAGCCAGCGGCGCAGTTCCTTGCGCACCTGGGCGTCGAGCGCGCCGAAGGGCTCGTCCAGCAGCAGCACCTTGGGCTCAACAGCCAGGGCGCGGGCCAGCGCGATACGCTGGCGTTGACCGCCCGACAGTTGGTGCGGATAGCGGTCAGCGATCCAGTCCAGCTGCACCAGCTTGAGCAGCTCGGTCACCTTCTTGCGGATCTCGGATTCGCTGGGGCGGGTGGCCTTGGGGCGCACGCGCAAGCCGAAGGCCACGTTCTCGAAGATGCTCATGTGGCCGAACAGCGCGTAGTGCTGGAACACGAAGCCCACGTTGCGGTCACGCACGGACACGTTGGTGGCGTCTTCACCGTGGAAGAGCACCGAGCCCTGATCGGGCGTTTCCAGGCCCGCGATGATGCGCAGCAACGAGGTCTTGCCCGAGCCCGACGGGCCCAGCAGCGCCACCAGTTCACCCGAGGGGATGTCCAGGTTCAGGTGATCACAGACCGTGACCGATCCGAAACGTTTGACGAGGTTCTTGACTTCAATGCTCATGACGCGGCTCCGGCATCCTTGGCCTGGGCGATTTCTTGCTGCACCCGGCGTTCGACGATGAATTTCAGCACCAGGGTGACCAGCGCCAGGCTGGCCAGCAGCGACGCGACGGCGAAGGACGCGGCGAACTGGTACTCGTTGTAGAGAATTTCGATGTGCAGGGGCAAGGTGTTGGTCTGCCCGCGGATGTGGCCCGACACCACCGACACGGCGCCGAACTCGCCCATGGCCCGTGCGTTACACAGGATCACACCATACAGCAGGGCCCATTTCACATTGGGCAGCGTGACTTTCCAGAAGGATTGCCAGCCCGAGGCGCCCAGCACCACGGCAGCTTCTTCCTGCTCCTGCCCTTGCGCCTGCATCAGGGGGATCAGCTCCCGCGCAATGAACGGGAAGGTGATGAAGATGGTCGCCAGCACGATGCCCGGCACCGCGAAGATGATCTTCAGATCGTGATCCCGCAGCCACTCGCCGAACCAGCCCTGCAGGCCGAACACGAGCACGTAGATCAGACCGGCGATCACGGGCGACACCGAGAACGGCAGGTCGATCAGCGTGAGCAGCACGCTCTTGCCGCGGAAATCGAACTTGGCGATCGCCCAGGCCGCGGCCACACCGAACACCAGGTTCAGGGGCACGGAGATCACGGCCGCGATCAAGGTGAGCTTGATCGCCGAGATCGCATCGGGCTCGGTCACCGCCGCCAGGTAGACGTCCCAGCCGCGCTTGAGCGCTTCGAAGAACACCGACACCAGCGGCACGAACAGGAACAGCGACAGGAACACCAGCGCGGTGGTGATCAGTGTCCAGCGCACCCAGGCCGGCTCACGCGTGGCCTGGGAATGGTTGGGGGGAGACATGGAACTCATGATTTACTTGCCCTGACGCTTGCGGGTCCAGGCCTGCAGGCCGTTGATGGCCAGCAGCAGGAAGAAGGACATGACCAGCATCACCACGGCGATGGCGGTGGCACCGGCGTAGTCGTACTGCTCCAGCTTGGTAATGATCAGCAGCGGCGTGATCTCCGAGATCATCGGCATGTTGCCGGCGATGAAGATGATCGAGCCGTACTCACCCAGGGCGCGTGCAAAGGCCAGCGCAAAACCGGTGAGCAGCGCCGGCGTCAGCACGGGCAGGATCACATGGCGGAAGGTCTGCAGGCGGTTGGCGCCCAGGGTGGCAGCGGCTTCTTCCAGCTCGGAGGCCAGATCCTCCAGGATGGGCTGCACCGTGCGCACCACGAACGGCAGGCCGATGAAGGTCATCGCTACGAACACACCCACCGGCGTGTACGCCACCTTGATGCCCAGCGGTTCAAGGTACTTGCCGATCCAGCCGTTGCTGGCATACAGGCCCGTCAGCACGATACCGGCCACGGCCGTGGGCAGCGCAAAGGGCAAGTCCACCAGCGCATCGACCACACGGCGGCCGAAGAACTTGTAGCGCACCAGCACCCAGGCCACCAGCAGGCCGAACACGGCGTTGACGATCGCGGCCAGCAGCGATGCGCCGAAAGTCAGCTTGTAGGAGGCCACCACGCGGGGCGAGGTCACCGTCTCCACGAACTGAACCCAGGTCAGGTCATTGACCGTGCGCAGGAAGGTGGCCGACAGCGGGATCAGAACGATCAGGCTGAGGTACAGCAGCGTCAGGCCCAAGGCCAGGTCGAAGCCGGGCAGCACGGAATGCCGCCTGAGCAAGGTGCGGGAAAAGATCATGAGGGGGAACCGAAAGAACTGCGGTCGGTTGAGAGGCGAGAGGCGCCACCGCGTGGCGGCGCCTCAGGCGATCACTTGCGGCCGGCGGCCAGGATCTGGTCGTAGGTACCGCCGTCGGCGAAGTGGTCCTTCTGGGCCTTGGTCCAGCCGCCGAACACTTCACCCACGGTGAAGGTGTTGACCTTCGGGAAGTCCTTGGCGTGCGCAGCCAGCACCTTGGCCGAACGGGGACGCAGGTTGTGGCTGGCGGCCACTTCCTGGCCTTCGTCCGAGTACAGGTACTTCAGATAAGCCTCGGCCTGCTTGCGGGTGCCCTTCTTGTCAGCGACCTTGTCGACCACGCTCACGGGGTTCTCGGCCAGCACGGTCAGGCTGGGGTAGACCACTTCGTAGTCACCACCGAATTCCTTCTTGATCAGCGGCACTTCGCTCTCGAACGTGGCCAGGGCATCGCCGATGTTGCGCTGCGCGAAGGTGGTGGTGGCTGCACGGCCGCCGCCATCGAACACGGGCACATTGGCGAAGATGCCGCGCACCAGGGCGCGGGCGTTGCTGGCGTCACTGCCCTTCTTCAAGGCCGAGCCATAGGCGGCCAGGTAGGTGTAGCGGCCATTGCCCGACACCTTGGGGTTGGGGATCACGACCGAAATGCCGGGGCGGGCCAGATCCACCCAGTCCTTGATCTTCTTGGGGTTGCCCTTGCGCACCAGGATCACGGACACGGACGTGGTGGGCGAGCTGTTGTTGGGCAGGCGCGCGGCCCAGTTCTGGGGGATGAGCTTGGCGCGATCGAACAGGATGTCGATGTCGTTGGCCTGGTTCATCGTGATCACGTCGGCTTCGAGGCCTTCGGCCACGCTGGAGGCCTGCTTGCTGGAGCCGCCATGCGACTGGTTGATCGTCAGCGTTTCGCCGGTCGTCTTCTTCCAGTGCGCGATGAAAACCTTGTTGTAGTCCTTGTAGAACTCACGGGTGACGTCGTAGCTGACGTTCAGCAGTGTGGCATCGGCGTGGGCGACGCCCGCCGAGCCCAGAGCCACCACCGACGTGGAAGCGGCCAGAACCCAATGACTCAGCGATTTATTCAAAGAAAAACGCATGACAAACCCCTTTCTGATGCAAGACGCGTATGTTATGGGGGGTTCATGGTGCCGATATGTGAGGTTTCCGCACTTACTTATGCGAAAACCAACAATAGCAACCAGGAAAAAAGCGGCCTCGGAGCATGACCACCGAGGCCGCCAAGGATGCCTGTATCAGACAGGCACCACCCCACTTGCTCGTTTCCGGTCGACCTGATTACTTCTTGGTGTAGATCTGGTCGAACACGCCGCCATCGGCGAAGTGCGTCTTCTGGGCCTTGGTCCAGCCACCGAACACGTCATCGATGGTGAACAGGTTGATCTTGGGGAACTGCTTGGCGTACTTGGCAGCCGCCTTGGCGTCCGTCGGGCGGTAGAAGTTCTTGCCGGCGATGTCCTGGCCTTCCGGCGAGTACAGGTATTCCAGATAGGCCTGGGCTTCTTTGCGGGTACCACGCTTGTCGACCACCTTGTCGACCACGGCCACGGGCGGCTCGGCCAGGATGCTGACGGGCGGGTAGACGATGTCGAACTTGTCGGCGCCGAATTCCTTGAGCACCAGGTGGGCCTCGTTCTCCCAGGCCAGCAGCACGTCACCCACGCCACGCTCGGAGAAGGTCACCGTGGAGCCACGGGCACCCGAGTCCAGCACCGGCACGTTCAGGAACAGCTTCTGGATGAAATCCTTGGCCTTGGCATCGTTGCCACCGGGCTGCTTCAGGGCGAAACCGTAGGCAGCCAGGTAACCCCAGCGGGCGCCGCCCGAAGTCTTGGGGTTGGCGGTGATCACGCCCACGCCGGGCTTGATCAGGTCGTCCCAGTTCTTGATGCCCTTGGGGTTGCCCTTGCGCACCAGGAAGATATAGGTGGAGGTGTAAGGCGAGCTGTTGTGCGTGAGCTTCTTCTGCCAGTCGGGCTGCAGCTGCTTGGCCTTTTCGGCGATCTCGTCGATGTCGTAGGCCAGGGCCAGCGTGACCACGTCGGCGTCGATGCCATCGATCACCGAGCGGGCCTGCTTGCCCGAGCCGCCGTGCGAGGTCTTGATGGTGATGTTGTCACCCGTCTTGGCCTTCCAGTACTTGCTGAACGCGGCGTTGTACTCCTGATAGAGCTCACGCGTCGGGTCGTACGACACGTTCAGCAGCGTGACGTCCTTGGCGGCAGCGATCGTGGGGGCGACAGCGCCGAGGGTCGCGGCCACGGCCACGGTGCTCAGGGCCCACGAAAACAGAGTGCGGCGGATGTTTTGACGGCTCATTGCTTGTTCCAGACTTCCGGTTGGGGATCGTTGTTGATCGGATGAAGCAACTGTAAGAAAGCTGCAACCAACACGGAACGAATGGAAACGGGATTGAATATGAGAAAAACAAATACCGTCAGGGCTGGGTGATGGTGAACTCGTCCAGTTGTGCGCCTGCCGGTTTGGCAGTGAAGGTCTGAGAAGTCCGCGTGAAACCCTTGCTCCCGAGGCGGTAGTACCGGATCTGAAAACCGCCGGATATGCTCGGTTGTTGACGCCGACCGAAAACTGAGCCACTTTTTTGGTTGATGCCGACCCAAAATTGAGCCAGGTGTTTTACCTACCCTGCTGCTTTTTGCAGCAAGGGACTGAAGAGGGTGATCACCATGGACATG
>JBMOQM010000031.1:0-120339 GCA_049322875.1 Pseudomonadota bacterium | reverse complement strand
AGAGCTATCGGCTCAAGGAGGCTGCCGCCCGCCTGGCCATCACGCCTGACCCCGCATAATCCAGCCGTCTTGCCTGGGGGAATTTGGGGTGGCCACAGGTGGGGGAATTTGAAGTGGCCATCGGGGTGCTGTCCACGGCCATGTCGTTCCTCGGCCTGTACCGCGATCCCACGGTGGCCGAAGTCACCTCGCGTTGCGATTGGCGCATCGCTGACCTGATCGCTGCCGAGCATCCGGTATCGCTGTACCTCGTGGTGCCGCCTTCGGACATTTCGCGGACGAAGCCGCTCATTCGCCTGATCCTCAACCAGATCGGCCGGCGCCTCACCGAATCGCTCGACGGCTCCGACGGCATTCAGCGCCGCCACAAGCTGCTGCTGATGCTCGATGAGTTCCCGGCGCTGGGGCGGCTCGACTTCTTCGAGACGGCCCTGGCCTTCATGGCGGGCTACGGCATCCGCAGCTTCCTCATCGCGCAGTCGCTCAACCAGATCGACAAAGCCTATGGCCAGAACCATTCGATTCTGGACAACTGCCATGTGCGCGTGACGTTCGCCACGAACGACGAGCGCACGGCCAAGCGCATTTCCGAAACGCTCGGCACCGCTACCGAGCTGCGCGCGCAGCGCAACTACGCGGGCCATCGGCTCGCGCCGTGGCTGGGCCACCTGATGGTGTCGCGCCAGGAAACCGCGCGCCCGCTGCTGACGCCGGGCGAAGTCATGCAGCTTCCGCCTGACGAGGCCGTGGTGATGGTGTCCAGCGTGGCGCCGATCAAGGCGAAGAAGCTGCGCTACTACGCGGACGCCAATTTCAAGCGTCGCGTGCTGCCACCGCCCGCGCTGGCGGATGGGCAGTACGCCGACGCGCCGCCATTGCGGCCCGACGACTGGAGCGGGTTGGCGATTCCGTCCGTGCCCGCTGCACTGGCCGCCGCGTCCGCTGATGGCCTGGAGAACTTGGGTTCGGCCGACGACGGCGGCCCGCGCCGTCAGCCCGAACTCTCCGAAACCGTCGCCTACGACTCCGAGCTGGCCGCTCCCACGGCCGACCTCGCGCTGCTCGATGACGACGACGACCTGCCGCTTCCCCTTCCTCGCCAGCTTGATCCGGCCATGCAGCGCAGCGCCCGGCTGGCTTCCCTCGACCCCAACGACGGAATCGAGCTATGAGCCACTATCGCCTCAACCTGTTCATCCAGCCGGAGCACGCCAAGCGGCTCGATGAGCTGGCCGCCAAGAAAGGCGTGTCCAAGTCGTCCATCGTCGCGGCGGCGCTCGCATCATGGCTGTCGCCCGATGCCGCCGACCAGCGCGAGGCGGCCATTGCCAAGCGGCTGGATCGCCTCTCGCGCCAGGCCGATCGCATGGAGCGCGACCAGAACATCGCCATCGAAACGCTGGCGCTGTTCATCCGCTACTACCTGACCGTGAGCACTCCGGTTCCCGAGGCGCACCAAGACGCGGCACGCGCGCAAGGCAAGGCGCGCTTCGAGCAGTTCACCGAGCAGCTTGGCCGCCACCTGCTGCGGGGCCGCAGCCTGGTGCGCGACGTGGTGGAGGAACTGCATCCCGACCCAATGCGGATGGAAGACGCGGCGGCAGCCGCGCAAGCGCAGGAGCGTGCCTCATGAGCGCCGCGCCTTCATCCCTCACCACCTCGCTCGACCGCCGCATCCAGATGCTGCGCACGGCGATGGGGCCGCTGATCGCCGCCGCGCTCGAAGACCCGGACGTGGTGGAGGTGATGCTGAACCCCGATCGCACCCTTTGGGTGGATCGGCTTTCCAGTGGGCGCGCGCCGATGGGCGCGGAGTTGCCGGAGACGGACGGCGAGCGAATCATCCGCTTGGTCGCGGCCCACGTTGGCGCAGAAGTCCATCGCGGGCAACCGCTGCTGTCCGCCGAGTTGCCCGAAACCGGCGAACGCTTCGAGGGCATCTTGCCGCCCGCTGCGCCGGGGCCGGCCTTCGCGCTGCGCAAGCGCGCCATCGGCGTCATCCCTCTGTCGCGCTACATCGAGGACGGAATGATGACCGCCGAGCAGGCGGGCTTTCTCGTTCGCGCCGTGCGCGAGCGCCAGAACGTCCTGATCGCAGGAGCCACGAGCAGCGGCAAGACCACGCTCGCCAATGCGCTGCTGGCCGAGATCGCCGCCACGGGCGACCGCGTACTGGTGCTCGAAGACACCATCGAGTTGCAATGCGCGGCCCGCGACCATGTGCCGCTGCGCACGCGCGCCGGCGTCGTGCCCATGACCGAACTGGTGCGGTCGTCCATGCGCCTGCGGCCTGATCGCGTCGTCGTCGGCGAGGTGCGCGGCGCCGAGGCGCTGGATCTCATCAAGGTGTGGGGCACCGGCCATCCGGGCGGTATCGCCACGATCCACGCCGGCTCCGCGCTCGGCGCGCTGCTGCGCCTGGAGCAACTGATTCTCGAAGTGGCGGTGAACCCGCCGCGTGCGCTGATCGCCGAGGCGGTCAACGTGGTGATCCATATCGCCGGGCGCGGGCGCAAGCGCCGCATCGAGAGCATCGCCCGCGTCGTCGGCTTTGACGGCGTGGGCTACCGATTGGCGGATTGGGAGGCGGACGCGCTGGACACGCCGTTTCCCGAGTTGTCGCCAAACCCCGATGCCGTACCCGCTGCGGCGACTTCCTCATCCCTTGACTCACTTGGAGAACTGCCATGACGCAGATGACCATTCCTGCTTTCCGTTTTTCTGCAAATCCGGCTTTGCGTCTTGCGCGGCTGCGCTGCCTGGCCCGTCCTGCGGGGCAAGGGCTGCTGCTGGCCGCGTTGCTGTTGTTCCTGGCCGGAGCCGCGCAGGCCGCCGGTTCCTCGATGCCGTGGGAAGGCCCGCTGCAATCCATCCTCGAATCCATCCAGGGGCCGGTGGCGCGCATCGTCGCGGTCATCATCATCATCGCCACGGGCCTCGCGCTCGCGTTCGGCGACACGTCCGGCGGGTTCCGCAAGCTGATCCAGATCGTATTCGGTCTGTCCATCGCGTTCGCCGCTTCGAGCTTCTTCCTGTCGTTCTTCAGCTTCTCCGGCGGGGCGGTCGTATGAGTGCCCCTGACACCTTCGCGGACGGCTTCGAGGTGCCGCTGCATCGCTCGCTGACCGAGCCGATTCTGCTGGGCGGTGCGCCGCGCACCGTAGCGATCGCTAACGGCACGCTGGCCGCCGCTGTCGGCCTGGGCCTGCAACTGTGGATTCCGGGCGTCGTGCTCTGGATCGTCGGCCATTCGCTGGCGGTGTGGGGTGCGCGCGTCGATCCGCAGTTCATGCAGGTCTTCGCCCGGCACATCAAGCACCGCCCGCTGCTGGACGTGTGAGGGGAGGACGCCGCGATGCTGAACCTCGCCGAATACCGCCAGCGCCCGGCCTTGCTTGCCGACTGGCTGCCCTGGGCCGGGCTGGTCGCACCGGGCGTCGTCTTGAACAAGGACGGCAGTTTCCAGCGCACGGCCCGGTTTCGCGGGCCTGACCTCGACAGCGCGACGCAAGGCGAGCTGATCGCCACGTCGGCGCGGTTGAACAACGCGCTGCGCCGCATGGGATCGGGCTGGGCGCTGTTCATGGAAGCCGAGCGCCGGCCTGCGGCCGACTATCCGCACTCGGAGTTTCCCGAGCCGCTTTCGTGGGTGGTGGAGGAAGAACGCCGGGCCGCCTTCGAGGAATCGGGCCATCACTTCGAGAGCGGCTATCACCTGACGTTGCTTTACCTGCCGCCGGAAGAATCCCGCGCCCGTGCAGCCAAGATGCTCTACGAGAACACACCGACGAATGGCGTGGACTGGCGCGAGCGGCTGCAAGCCTTCGTCGCGGAAACGGATCGCGTCTTTGACCTGCTCGACGGCGTGATGCCGGAAATCGTCTGGCTGGATGACAGCCAGACGCTGACCTACCTGCACACGACCATCTCGACGCGGCGCTACCGCGTCGGTGTGCCCGAAGTGCCGTTCCACATCGACGCCCTGCTGACCGACTCGCCGCTGGTCGGTGGCCTGGCGCCCATGCTGGGCGACCAGCACCTGCGCGTGGTGTCGGTGCGCGGTTTTCCGACCTCGACCTGGCCGGGGATTCTGGACGACCTCAACCGCTTGGGCTTTGCATATCGTTGGAGTACGCGCTTTCTCTGTCTCGACAAATCCGAGGCGGAAAAGGAACTCACCCGCCTGCGCCGCCAGTGGTTTGCAAAAAGGAAGAACGTCATCGCGCTGCTGCGCGAAACGATCTTCCAGCAGGAAAGCCCGTTGGTCGATACTGACGCCAGCAACAAGGCGACCGACGCCGATGCCGCCTTACAGGAGCTGGGCAGCGATCAGGTCGCCTTCGGCTATCTCACCGCCACGGTGACGGTGCTCGATGCCGACCCGGCCGTAGCCGACGAGAAGCTGCGCATGGTGGAGCGGGTCATCCAGGGGCGCGGCTTCGTCACCATCCCGGAAACGCTCAACGCCGTGGATGCGTGGCTGTCATCCATTCCGGGCAACGCTTACGCCAACGTGCGCCAGCCCATCGTCTCGACGCTGAACCTAGCACACATGATGCCGGTGTCCGCAGTATGGGCGGGGCCGGAAAAGAACGACCACCTCGACGGCCCGCCGCTGATCGTCACGCGCACCGATGGCGCGACGCCGTTCCGGCTGGTGACGCACATCGGCGACGTGGGCCACACGCTGGTCGCAGGCCCGACCGGCATGGGCAAGTCGGTCTTGCTCGCCACGCTGGCGATGCAGTTCCGTCGCTATCGCGGTTCGCGCATCTTCGCCTTCGACATGGGCCGCTCGATGCGGGCCACGATCCTGGGCTTGGGCGGCGAACACTACGACCTGGGCACGGATGGCGAAATCGCCTTCCAGCCCTTGGCACGCATCGACCGCGAGGGCTACCGCACCTGGGCCGCAGAATGGGTCGAAGGCCGCTTGCTGCACGAAGGCGTGGCGGTCGGCCCCGACGAGAAGGCGGCTATCTGGTCGGCGCTTGGAAGCCTCGCCGGTGCGCCGGTGGAGCAGCGCACGATGACCGGCCTGTCGGTGCTGCTGCAATCGAACGCGCTGCGCCAGGCGCTCGCGCCCTACGTGCTCGGTGGTGCGCACGGCAAGCTGCTGGACGCTGACCACGACCGGCTCGGCATGGCCGACGTGCAGTGCTTCGAGATGGAGGAGCTGATGCACAGCAAGGCCGCCGTCATGGCCGTGCTGCATTACCTCTTTGCGCGCTTCGATGAACGCTTCGACGGATCGCCCACGCTGCTGATCCTCGATGAAGCGTGGTTGTTCCTCGATGACCCGGTGTTTGCCGCGCGTATCCGCCAGTGGCTCAAGACGCTACGCAAGAAAAACGTGTCGGTGATCTTCGCCACGCAGTCGCTCGCGGACATCAAGGATTCGAGCATCGCCCCCGCGATTATCGAAAGCTGCGCCAGCCGCATCTTCCTGCCGAACCCGCAGGCGACTGAGCCGCAGATTCGCACGATCTACGAAGGCTTCGGCCTCAACAGCCGGCAGATCGAGATCGTCGCCACCGCGCAGCCCAAGCGCGACTACTACTACCAATCCCGCCTCGGCAACCGCCTGTTCGACCTCGACCTGGGGCCGGCCGCGCTGGCGTTTGCGGGCGCTTCCACGCCGCAAGACCAGCGCGACATAGACCGCGTGCTGCTGGACGCCGGCGTACCCGGCTTCGCGGGCGCCTGGCTGCGCCATCGCGGCCTCGATTGGGCGGCCGACCTGCTGCCCTCGTTCCCCGGCCTTGCGCCGGGTTCCCTCGCTGATCAACCCCTGGAGAACCTGTCATGAAAAAGCGTCTTGTCGCCGCCGCAATCGCGGCCATGCTTTGCACCGCCACCGCCCATGCGCAATGGGTCGTGGTCGATCCCACCAACCTCGTGCAGAACACGCTGACCGCGATCCGCACGCTGGAGCAGATCAACAACCAGATCCAGCAGCTTCAGAACGAAGCGCAGATGCTGATGAACCAGGCGCGCAATCTCGCCAGCCTGCCATCCAGCGTGGTCGGCCAGTTGCGCGCCAATCTGGCGACCACGCAGCGGCTGATCGACCAGGCGCGCGGCCTGGCCTACGACGTGACGAATCTGGATCGGGAGTTTCAGCGCCTGTATCCCGAGCAGTACGCCGCCACGGTGAGCGGCGACCAGATGTACCGCGACACGCAGGAGCGATGGAAGAACACGCTCAACGGCTTGCAGACCACGATGCGGATGCAGGCCCAGGTTTCGCAGAACCTGGGCGAAGACGAAAGCGTGCTCGCCGACCTCGTGGGCAAGAGCCAGTCAGCCGAAGGTGCGTTGCAGGCGATGCAGGCCATGAACCAGTTGCTGGCCTTGCAGGCCAAGCAGTCGATCCAGTCGCAGCGGCTCCAGATCACGCAGGATCGCGCTGCCGCGCTGGAACTGGCGCGGCAGGCGGCGGCCACGGAGCGCGGACGTGAGATGACGCGCCGCTTCCTGGGCAGTGGCACGCCGTACACGCCGCAAGCCGTCGATTTCTACAACCACTGACGAGGTGCGGCCATGAAGTACGCGCCTGTCGTGTTCGCTCTCGCGTTCCTGCTGTCCGGCTGCGATCAGCCGCTGTCGGTGGCTTCACTGGCCGCCGATCCATCCCGGTTGCACACGCTGCGCGCGCAGTGCCGCACGGGCGCGCACGACGGCGCGTTTTGCGCGCAGGTGGCCCAGGCCGACCTGCGGCGCTTTCTCTCCGGCCAGACCGGGCCGAGCGAGTATCAGACGCTAGCCGACCTGCCGCCGATTCCGCCCAGCTTCGATGAACCCGCCGATGCCGATGCGCCTGGGCAGGAGGACTCACCATGAACGACGTAACGATCATCGACCGCTTCCTCGATACCTTCTCGCGCTACATCGACTCGGGCTTTGGACTGCTGCATGGCGAGGTGGCGTTTCTGACCGCCACGCTGATCGTCATCGACATGACGATCGCCGGGCTGTTCTGGGCGATGGGCCATGCCGTCGGCCAGGGCGAGGACGTGATCGCCAAGCTGATCCGCAAGGTGCTGTACGTCGGTGCCTTCGCCTACATCATCGGCAACTTCAACACGCTGGCCGGCATCCTGTTCCGCTCCTTCGCCGGGCTGGGCCTAACGGCCAGCGGCTCGACCTTGAGCATGGAGAACTTCCTACACCCTGGGCGGCTGGCCAAGGTCGGCATCGACGCCGGTGCGCCGATCCTTGAGCAGATCGGCAACATGGCGGGCTTCCCCGAGGTGTTCGTGAACATCACGCCCATCGTCGTGATGTTCCTCGCGTGGTTGATCGTCATCCTGTGCTTCTTCGTGCTGGCGATCCAGCTTTTCATCACGCTGATCGAGTTCAAGCTGACCACGCTCGCCGGCTTCGTGCTGGTGCCGTTCGCGCTGTGGAACAAGACCGCGTTCCTCGCCGAAAAGGTGCTGGGCAACGTGGTGTCGTCCGGCATCAAGGTGCTGGTGCTCGCCGTCATTGTGGGCATCGGCTCGGGGCTGTTCGCCGAGTTTCAGGTACATCCCGCCGAGCCATCCATCGACCACTCCGTGGTCGTGATGCTGGCCTCGCTGACCCTGCTGGCCTTGGGCATCTTCGGGCCAGGCATTGCAACCGGGCTGGTGTCTGGCGGGCCGCAGCTTGGCGCGGGTGCGATGGCCGGTGCTGCGCTGGGCGCTGCGGGCGCTGCCGTTGCCGTCGGCGCCGCAGCCACGGGCGTCGGCGGCGCGGTAGCTGCTGGAGCGCGCATGGCGCCCGCTGCCGCCAAGCTGGCCGGCAGCGGCGCGCGGGCTGCCGCTGGGGCTGCCAGCAGTGCACGGTCGGCGTTCCAGGCCGGTTCCGCTTCGGCCGGCGGCGGCCTCAAGGGTGCCGCTGCGGGCTTCGGCAATGTCGCCAAGACAGGCGCTCAGGCAGCCGGGCAGAAGGTGGCCGATGGCGCGCGTTCGATGAAGGAACGTGCCGCCGCAGCTTTCCGCCAGGAAGGCACGACTTCGGCGGGAGGCGGTACAGCCGCCGCATCGGGCGGCCCAGCGTCTGGTGGTGATACGCCCTCCACCGCGCCGCAGGAGCAACCCGCCTGGGCCAAACGCCTGCATCGCCGCCAGCAACTCACCCATGCCGCAACCACCGCCGCCCACACGCTGCGCGGGGGCGACGGCGGCAGTTCCAGCCAGGGGCCGAGTCTGCGCGATTCCGATTCCTGATCTTCAAGGAGAACACCCATGCGATTCAAACGACCGCAGGTGCGCTATGCCGACACGCCGCAGCCTGCTACTCCGTACCAATCCGCCGCACAGGTGTGGGACGAGCGCATCGGCTCGGCCCGCGTGCAGGCGAAGAACTGGCGTTTCATGGCCTTCGGCTGTCTCACGCTGGCCGTGCTGATGGCCGGGGGCCTGGTCTGGCGCTCGGCGCAATCCATCGTGACACCCTATGTCATCGAGGTGGACAACGCGGGCCAAGTGCGCGCCGTGGGCGAGGCCGCTACGCCGTACCGGCCCAGCGATGCGCAGATCGCCTACCACCTGGGCCGCTTCATCGGCCTGGTGCGCTCGCTGTCCATCGACCCGATCGTGGTGCGGCAGAACTGGCTGGACGCCTACGACTACACCACCGACAAGGGCGCCGTGGTGCTCAACGAGTACGCCCGCGTGAACGATCCGTTCGCGCGCATCGGCAAGGAGTCGGTGACGGTGCAGATCACCAGCGTGACCCGCGCCAGCGACGCCTCTTTCAACGTGCGCTGGACGGAACAACGCTTCGTCAACGGCGCTCCTGCTGGCACCGAACGCTGGAACGCGGTGATTTCCATCGTGCAGCAGACCCCGCGCACCGAACAGCGCCTGCGCAAGAACCCGTTGGGCATCTACGTCAACGGCCTGTCGTGGAGCCGCGAACTGGATTCTTCCGAAGGAGCCAAGCCATGAACCCGTCTTTCCGTACTTACGTTTCCGTGCTGGCGCTCGCGGCCCTGGCGGGCTGCGCCACCCAGGGCAAGCCGCCGCCGACCATCTCGCTCGATGAGCCGGTGCAGGCGCAGCCGCTGCCGGAGCCGCCTGCACCTGTGGAGGCGGTCGCTGTGCCCGAGGTGCTGCCGATGCCGGCACAGTTGAAGCCAGCGCCCGAGGGCGAAGAAGCCAAGCCGGCGCCGGAGCCGGTCGACGAGAAGGTGCGCGTCTCACGGGCCAATACCGAGGCGCGCGTCGCGCCCACGCGCGAGGGCTACGTCAACGCGATTCAGGTGTGGCCTTTCACGGACGGCGCGCTGTATCAGGTCTATGCGGCCGTGGGCCGCGTGACCGTGATCGCGCTCCAGCCCGGTGAGGAACTGGTGACGGTGGCCGCTGGCGACACGGTGCGCTGGATCGTGGGCGACACATCGAGCGGCAGCGGGGATGCGCTGCGCGTGAACGTGATGGTCAAGCCCATCCGCTCGGGCCTCAAGACGAATCTCGTTGTAACCACCAGCCGACGCACCTATCTGCTGGAACTGACCTCGACAGAGAAGACATGGATGGCGTCGATATCCTGGGAGTACCCCAAGGACAAGATGCTCGCCTTGCAGCGGCAGGCGCAGGCGGCCAGCGCCGCCGCGCCGGTCGAGACCGGGCTGTCGCTGGAGAAGATCCGTTTCCGCTATGCCATCAGTGGCAGCAATCCGCCGTGGAAGCCGCTGCGCGCCTTCGATGACGGCGAGAAGGTATATATCCAGTTTCCCGCCGGCATCGCCCAGGGCGAGTTGCCGCCGCTGTTCGTGATCGGTGCGCAGGGCGACGGGCAATTGGTGAACTACCGCTTCCGCTCGCCGTATTTCATCGTTGATCGCTTGTTCGGCGCTGCCGAGTTGCGCTTGGGCGGGGACAAGGGCGACGTGGTGCGGATCGAGCGCACCGACGGCACGCGGGGGAACTGACCATGAGCCAGGACGACACCCCCGACCTCACCACGCCGCAGGCGGGCAAGGTCGCGCCCGAGGCGGTGGCGCTACGCGCCCAGCCGCGTCCGGTCACGCGCCTGAACCGGCGCACGCTGGCCGTCCTCGTCGGCGGCCTGTCGGTCGCCGTGCTCGGGGCCACGATCTGGTCATTGCAGCCGCATCGGCGCGGCACTGGCGAACAGACCGAGCTTTACAACGTGGATCGCGTATCGAAGTCCGAGGGGCTGGATGGCCTGCCTTCCGACTACTCGAAGCTGCGGAAGGTGCCCGAGTTGGGGCCGCCGCTGCCGGGCGATCTTGGCCCCGCCATCGTCGCTTCGCAGCAGCCGGCCGTAGCCGCTTACGCGGCCCCCGGCCACGATCCGAATGACGCTTTGCGCAAAGAGGCGGAAGCCGCTGCGGCTTCGTCGGTGTTCTTCCGCTCCGGCGGCCAGGGCCAAGGCCAGGCCGCAACGGTGGCGCAGGCGGCGCCGGGTGCGCCGGGTGCTGCAAGCGCGCTCGCAGCCTTCGACCCGCTCGCCGCCGGGCCGGCCTCGACGGCGGCCCAGCCCGCCGACCCGACCGCCACGCAGAACCGGCAAGACCAGAAGGAGGCGTTCCTGAAAGGCGGCTCTACGGAAACCCGCAATTCCGGCAACCTGGCGCTGCCGGCGTCGCCGTATCAGGTGATGGCCGGTACGGTGATCGCCGGGGCGCTGGTCACAGGCATCAAGTCCGATCTTCCGGGCGATGTGATCGCCACCGTCACGGAGCCCGTCTATGACACGGCCACGGGCAAGTTCCTGCTGATCCCGCAGGGATCGCGCATCCTCGGGCGCTACAACAGCCAGGTCAGCTACGGGCAGAGCCGCGTACAGGTGGTATGGAACCGGGTCATCCTGCCCGACACGTCATCGCTGACGCTCGACAACCTCGTGGGCACCGACCCGGCCGGCTACGCCGGCCTGGAAGACGACGTGGACTGGCACTGGAACCGCGTCTTCGCCGGCGCCGTGTTGACGACGCTGCTGGGCGTGGGCGCCGAGCTGGCCGCGCCGGAGAACCGCCAGGACGGCAACCGCATCGTCATCGCCGGGCGCGACAGCGCACAGGACAGCATCAATCAGGTCGGCCAGGAGATCACTCGGCGCAACATGAACATCCAGCCGACGCTGACAGCACGACCGGGCTTGCCGGTTCGGGTGATCGTGGCGCGCGACCTCGTGTTGCGTCCTTACCAACCCATGTTCTATCAGCTTGGAGGTGCGCGATGAGTACCGCCCGAAAACTCCGCCTCGGCCCGTTGCCGTCCAGCGGTAGCACGAAGCTGACGTTCACCTGCCCGGCCAGCCTGAAAGCCGACCTGGACGCCTACGCCGCACTGCACGCGCAGACGTATGGCGAGGCCGTCGATGCAACGACGTTGATCCCGCACATGCTGGAGACGTTCATGGCGGGGGATCGGGGATTCAGAAAGGGAAGCAGGGGCAAGGCCGCACCGCCGAAGTCGGGTTGACGATGTGGACGCATCCACCACCCACTCACGATGAAAGCGCAGCCCTCGGGTTGCGCTTTCGCTTTCTGGGGATGGATTGCGACAGGCCGGGGCATAAGATGGCTATGCGATCTTGCCCGCTGCGGCGCCCCTGCGTTTGCCACCGCAAAGCGCCCATGTGGCACCTAGCCAGAAATGCAGCAAGCGCGCGCCGCAGCCCGAATCTAGGCTAACCTATTGCCCCATAAGACCTTTTGCGCCGCTGCATGACCTCACAAAAGACTTGACAGCGGACATTTTTCATGGGCTGTGCATAAAGAGCCCCGACAGAGGCGCCTTCTTTCGAAGGCGACTTGTCAGCCCGCGGGCAGCAACCGCTCCTGCTTGAACAGTTCGGCCACGGTCTCCCGCTCGCGGATCACCCACACTTGGTCGCCATCGACCATCACCTCGGCCGCGCGGCCGCGCGTGTTGTAGTTGCTGGCCATGGTCATGCCATAGGCGCCTGCCGACAGCACGGCCAGCACGTCGCCGGGCTGCGCGCTCAGTGAGCGGTCGCGGCCCAGCCAGTCGCCCGACTCGCAAACCGGCCCGACCACATCCCACACGGTGGCGGTGGCGGGCTCGGTGCGCTGCTGCACGTTCACGATGCCCATGTAGGCTTCGTACAGGGCGGGGCGCATCAGGTCGTTCATGGCGGCGTCCACCACGCAGAAGTTCTTTTGCTCGCCGGGCTTGAGGAACATCACTTCTGTCAGCAGCACGCCGGCATTGCCTACCAGCGAACGGCCGGGCTCGAACATCACCTCGCGATGGCCGTGGCCGCGCGCATCGATCTTGCCCAGCAGCAGGCCGATCAGTTCGTCGGCGGCGGGGGGCTTTTCGTCGGTATAGGTGATGCCCAGGCCGCCACCCAGATCCAGGTGGTGGATCTTGACGCCGGCAGCCTCGATGGCTTCGACCAGGTCCAGCACGCGGTCGAGTGCGTCCAGGTAGGGGCCGGTGTCTGTGATCTGCGAGCCGATGTGGCAATCGATGCCGACCACCTCGATGCCGGGCAGCGAGGCCGCGCGCTGGTAGGTCTGCACCGCCAGTTCGTGGGCGATGCCGAACTTGTTGCCCTTGAGGCCGGTGGAGATGTAGGGGTGGGTGCCGGCGTCCACATCCGGGTTCACGCGCAGGCTGATGCGGGCGTTCAGCTTGAGGGCGGAGGCCACGTCGGAGAGCACCTCCAGCTCGGCGGTGCTTTCCACGTTGAAGCACTTCACGCCGGCCTTCAGGGCCTCGGTCATTTCGTGACGGGTCTTGCCTACGCCCGAGAACACCACCTTGGCCGGGTCGCCGCCGGCCGCCAGCACGCGGGCCAGTTCACCGGCCGACACGATGTCGAAGCCGCATCCTGCGCGGGCAAAGGTCTGCAGCACCGCGATGTTGGAGTTGGCCTTCACGGCGTAGCACACCAGGTGCGGGCGGCCTTGCAGGGCTCGCTGGTAGGGGGCCAGGGCGGCCAGCATCGCCTGGCGGGAGTAGACATACAGCGGCGTGCCGTGGGCCTGGGCCAGTGCCTGCAGGGAGACGTCTTCCAGGTAGAGGTCAGGCCCGCGGTAGGCCAGGAAGGGGGATCCGGGGAGGGCGGTGCTCATGGTCGTGTGGGCGAAGATGTGGGGGACGATGCCGCATTCGCGGACGATGGTGCGGGGGCTGCGGCCGGGGCGGCCTTGGGTGCCGCACCGTGACGGTGAGAAGCAGGGGCGTTTCCGGGCAGGTACAGCGCCCCCTTCTGCCCACAGGCCGCCAGCAGGGTCAGGCACAGGCTCAGGGCTGCAATCCGGGGGGCGCGCCAGGCCTGTTGGGGGGGCGTAGGCGCAATCCCCAGGTCACCCGGGCGGGCATTGCCGGCGTGCCGATGCGCGCAGGTCACTACAATTTTTGGCTGGCTGTTCATTGTTCCAATTTTAAGGATTGCTTTTCATGTCTGAGACCCCCACGCCATCGGGCCATTCCGACGCGCTCTACGACCAGGCGGCGCAAACGGCCCTGTCGCGCATCGAAGCCCGGATCGATCAATGGCTGGAGGACGACGTGATCGACATCGACAGCGCCCGTTCTGGCGGCATGATCACCCTGACGCTGCCCAACCGTACTCAACTGATCATCAACACCCAGCCGCCCCTGCATGAACTGTGGCTGGCGGCCCGCAGTGGCGGCTACCACTTTCGCTTCGCCGGCGCGCCAGACGGTGAAGGCCGCTGGCCGGACACACGCACCGGCGAGGACTTCTTCGCGGCCCTGTCGCGCTGCGCTTCCGAGCAGGCCGGCAAGCCGCTGCAGTTCTGAGCGGCCTGGGCGCGGCAGGCCGTGAGGCCGTGCCGCTGACACCCGGAAAGGCCGAGCTCAAGGATTGCCGGGCAGCCCGCCGTGCGCGTTGCTGTTCGAGCTGCCCGTACCGAACAGATCCAGGATATTGCGCTTCTCGTCCTCGTTGGCGGGGGCCGGGGCATGCGGATCCTCGCCAGACAGCTCCCGCACGCCAGTGGCCGGGGTGTATTCCTCGTAGTACCACTCGCCACCGATGTTCACAACGCCTTCGGGCGGGGCGGGCTCTTCCACCGGGGTGCCCTTGAGCGCGGTGCGCATGTAGTCTATCCACACCGGCAGGGCCAGGCCGCCGCCGGTTTCGCGGTCGCCCAGCTTGCGCGGCTGGTCGTAGCCGATCCACACCACTGCTGCCGTGCGCACCGTGTAGCCGGCGAACCAGGCGTCCATCGAGTCGTTGGTGGTGCCCGTCTTGCCATACAGGTCAGGGCGGCCAAGCTGTGCCTGTGCCTTGGCGGCGGTGCCCGAGCGGGTCACCTCCTGCAGCAGGCTGGACATGATGAAGGCGTTGCGGGCGTCGATGGCGCGCATGGATTCGTCCAGCACGGCCGGGCGACTTTGTGCCAGCACGCGGTCGCGCGCGTCGGTGACACGTGTCACCAAGGCCGGGTTCACGCGGTAGCCGCCGTTGGCGAACACGGCGAAGGCGTCGGCCATCTGCATGGGTGTGACGGAGCCTGCGCCCAGGGCCATCGTCAAATAGGCTGGATGCTTGGCTGCCTCGAAGCCGAAGCGTGTCACCCACTCCTGGCCGTAACCGGCGCCGATGGAGCGCAGCACGCGGATCGAGATCATGTTCTTGGATTTGGCCAGGCCGCGACGCAGCGTCATGGGGCCTTCGAACTTGCCGTCGTAGTTCTTGGGCTCCCAGGGCTGGCTGCCTGTCACGCCCGAGTCGAAGAACAGAGGGCTGTCATTGACGATGGTGGTGGGCATGAAGCCTTTTTCCAGGGCGGCCGAATAGATGAAGGGCTTGAAGCTCGAACCCGGCTGGCGCCAGGCCTGCGTCACGTGGTTGAACTTGTTGCGGTCAAAATCGAAGCCGCCGGCCATGGCCTTGACGGCGCCGGTGTGGGTGTCCAGCGAGACCAGGGCGCCTTCCACCGTGGGCAGCTGCGTGATCTGCCAGCGCTCCTTGGCCTGCACGACACGGATCACCGCGCCACGGCGGATCTGCAGCTTGGGCTGGGCTTTTTCGGTCAGGGCCTGCGCCACGAACTTCAGGGTATCGCCCTGGATGTCGACCGATTCGCCGGTCTGCAGCAGGGCCACGACGCGCTTGGGTTCGGCCGACAGCACCACGGCGGCCTTGATGTCGTCGCTGTCCGGGTGGTCTTCCAGGGCTTCGGCCACGCGCACGTCGATGTGCTTGGGGTCGGCGGGCAGGTCGATGAAGGCCTCGGGGCCGCGCCAGGGCTGGCGGCGGTCGTAGTCGAGCAGGCCCTTGCGCAGCGCGCGTGTGGCGGCGATCTGCTCGCTCATCTTGACGGTGGTGTAGACCTTCAGGCCGCGGGTGTAGGCGTCTGCGCCGTACTGCTCGTACATCAGCGAACGGGCGGCCTCGGCCACGTACTCGGCCTCAGGCGCGATGGGGGTCTTGACGTGGTAGTGAAGCTCTTCATCGCGTGCCTCTTCGTACTGCTCCTGCGTGATGAAGTTGTTCTCCAGCATGCGCTGCAGGATGTACTGCTGGCGCACGGTGGCGCGCTTGGGGTTGCGCAGCGGGTTGTAGGCCGAGGGGGCCTTGGGCAGGCCGGCCAGCATGGCGGCTTCGGCCAGGGTGACCTTCTGGAGCGGCTTGCCGAAATAGGTTTCGGCCGCGGCGGCGAAGCCGTAGGCACGCTGCCCCAGGTAGATCTGGTTCATGTAGAGCTCCAGGATCTGGTCCTTGCTCAACAGGCCTTCGATCTTCAGGGCCAGCAGGATCTCGTAGATCTTGCGCGAGAAGGTCTTCTCGGTGGACAGGTAGAAGTTGCGCGCCACCTGCATGGTGATGGTGGAAGCGCCCTGGCTGCGTGATTCGCCGAAGTTGGCCAGGCCGGCACGCAGCACCCCGATGTAGTCCACGCCCCCGTGGCGGTAGAAGCGGGCATCTTCGATGGCCAGCACCGCGTCCTTCATCACCTTGGGCATCTGGCCGATGGGCTGGAAGTTGCGCTTTTCTTCGCCAAACTCGCCGATCAGGGTGGCGTCCGCCGAATAGACGCGCAGGGGCATCTTGGGGCGGTAGTCCATCAGCCCGTCGAGCGGCGGCAGGTTGGGGTAGATCACGGCCAGGCCGATGCTGATCACCATGGCCAGGCCCAGGGCGCCGGCCACGCCCAGGCCGATCAGCCAGGCAAGGGGCCGGACCAGCCACTGGATCCACCAGGAATCGGCACTGAAGACCCGACTGCGGGACGACGTTGGGGGGCGGGTGTCAGGGGCGCTCATCAATCCAGGGGGTCCGAAAGGAGCCCCGATTATAGGAACCCAGGCCTTCCGCACTGGCGTACCAGGGCACCCCTTGCGGGGGAGTCTGAATACCTGACACACCCTGTTGTTTACGTTTGCAACCGCTTGTAATACGTGTGGAACGCGCAACGACTAGGTGAAAAGCCGGGCAACTTTGGCGTTCAACCATAAAAACTTTACTGCTAGCATTGAAGTGGTTTATTAACTTCCCAGCGCCCTGACTGGGTGCATGGAGGAATTTGTGAGCTTTTTAGACACGCTGCTGGGCCGCAAGCACCCGCCCATGGTCGGGCTTGACGTCAGCTCGTCCAGCGTCAAGCTTGTCGAGCTCAGCCAGAATGCAGCAGGAGAATTGACGCTTGAGCGGTTCGCGTCGGAGCCCCTGGACAAAGGCTGGATCGCCGACGGGCAGATTGAGAAATTCGACGAAGTGGCCGAGGCCGTTCGCAAGGTCGTGACCAAGAGCGGCACGCGCACCAAGTTCGTGGCCATGGCCATGCCCCAGTCGGCGGTGATCACCAAGAAGATCATGCTGCCGGCCGGCCTGCGTGAAGAAGAAATGGAAATGCAGGTCGAGGCCGAAGCCAACCAGTACATCCCCTTCTCGCTCGACGAGGTCAGCCTCGACTTCTGCGTCATCGGCCCCGCGCCCCAATCAGCCGGTGATGTCGAGGTGCTGATCGCTGCTTCCCGCAAGGACCGCGTGCAGGACCGCCAGGGCCTGGCCGAGGCAGCCGGGCTCAAGCCTGCCGTGCTCGACATCGAGTCCTATGCCTCGCGGCTGGCCATGCAACGCTTGGTCGCGGCCCTGCCGGGCGGGGGCAAGGATGCGCTGGTCGCGCTGTTCGAGATCGGCGCCGAAAATACCAGCCTCAAGGTGCTGCGCGACGACGAACTGCTGTACGACCGCGACCAGGCCTTCGGCGGGGCGCAGCTCACACAGCTGATCTCGCGTCAGTACGGCTTCTCCTTCGAGGAGGCCGAATCCAAGAAGCTCTCCGGTGACCTGCCCGAGGATTTTCAGTCCTCGCTGCTGGCGCCGTTCGTCGACAGCCTCTCCCAGGAAATCGGGCGAGCGTTGCAGTACTTCTTCACCAGCACGCCGCACCACAAGGTGCACTACGTGATGCTGGCGGGTGGCACGGCCTCGCTGCCGGGCCTCAAGGAGCGGGTGACCGAACTCACCGGCTTCGCATCGATGGTCGTCAACCCCTTCGATGGCATGAAACTGGGATCTGCCGTGCGTGAAAGCAAGCTGCGTCGCGAGGCGCCCTCCTATCTGACGGCCTGCGGGCTGGCCATGCGGAGGTTCCTCGCATGATCCTGATCAACCTGCTTCCCCACCGCGAAGAAAAGCGCATCCAGCGCAAACAGCGCTTCTTCGTGGGGCTGGGCATGGCTGCCCTGATCGGCGGATTGCTGGTGGCCTTGTGGTACGGCGTCCAGCAACAAATGATCGGCTCGCAGCAGGCGCGCAACGAGTTCCTGAAGTCCGAGATCGCCAAGCTCGACGAAGAAATCAAGGACGTCTCCACCCTCAAGGCCGAGATCGAGGCGCTCAAGGCGCGTCAGAAGGCTGTGGAAGACCTGCAGACCGACCGCAACATGCCGGTGCACATCCTCAACGAGCTGGCCCGCCAGACACCCGAAGGCATCTACCTGAAGTCCATCAAGCAGGACGGCCAGTTTGTGCTGGTCTCTGGCGTGGCGCAGACCAACGAGCGCGTGTCGGCCTTCCTGCGCAACACGGGCAACAACTCGCCCTGGCTGGAGCGCCCTGAACTGCAAGAGATCAAGGCCGCGTCGGTGACATTGCCTGACACCAAGGATCCCAAGCGCTTGTTCGAGTTCTCTGTGCGTGTGGGCCTCAAGCGCCCTCAGGACCCCACCGCGGCGCCGGGCGGCGCATCCGCTCCGGCCCATGGTGCGGCCATTGGTGCTTCTGCGCCTTCTCCTGTCTGAGCGCGGAGTCAGCATGGCCAAAGCCAATCTCAACATCGATTTGAATGCCTGGTTCGCAGATGCGCAGGACCAGTTCCGCGGTCTCAACGTCAATGAGCCGGGCCAGTGGCCCATCCTGCCCAAGATCGCCGCGGGTATCGCCGCCGGTCTGCTGGTGCTGTTGCTTGGCTGGGTGCTGCTGCTGTCGGACCAGGCTGATGAGCTGCAGGCCGAGCGTGACCGCGAGCCCCAACTCAAGCAGGAGTACCAGAGCAAAATGCTGCAGGCCGTCAACCTGGTCGAGTTGCGCAAGCAGCGTGTTCAGGTTCAGGAATACGTCACGCAGCTCGAGAAGCAACTGCCTGGCAAGGCGGAAATGGACGCCTTGCTCTCTGACATCAACCAGGCGGGCCTGGGGCGTGGTCTGGATTTTGAGTTGTTCAAGCCGGGGCAGGTGGTGGTCAAGGATTACTACGCCGAGCTGCCGATCGCCATCAAGGTGTCTGGCCGCTACCACGACATGGGTGCCTTTGCGGCGGATATCGCCAACCTCTCGCGTATCGTGACCCTGCATGATCTGAACATCAGCACCGTGCAGTCGGGCAGTGCGGGCAAGAGCGGCGCTGCCGCCAGTGGTGGTCCGCTGGCGATGGAGGCCACGGCCCGGACCTACCGGTACCTGGACCAGGCCGAGCTGGATCAGCAGCGGGCCGATAAGGCCAACAAGAAGGGTGAGAAAAAATGATGTCCAGACTCTCGCATGGGGTGCTGCTGGGCGTCGTGGCCATCCTGCCCGGCTGCTCGGGGCAGCAGGAAGAACTCCAGTCTTGGATGGCCCAGGAGCGCGCCCAGGCTCGCCCCAATGTCCAACCTATTTCGGCCCCGCAGAAGTTCGATCCGCAGGGCTACGAGACGGGGGAAACGGTCGAGCCGTTCAGCGCGCAGAAGCTGATCGTGGTGCTCAAGCAGGATCGTTCCCAGCCCAACTCTGCCGTGGCATCGGAACTGAGTCGCCGCAAGCAGCCGCTGGAGGCTTTCCCCCTGGACAGTATGTCCATGGTGGGCAGCGTGAACCGCAGGGGCGTGCAATACGCATTGCTGAAGGTCGACAACCTTCTTTATCAGGTCAAGGTGGGTGACTACCTTGGGCAGAACTTTGGGAAGATCATGAAGGTCACGGAGACGGAAATCGAGCTGCGCGAGATCGTGCAGGACGCAGCTGGCGAATGGATCGAGCGGCCTGCCGCCTTGCAACTCCAGGAGGGGGCGTGATGACCATGAACACCATGTTCAAGTGGGTGGGTGGCTGTACGGCAGCTTTGGTGGCCACATGCGCCATGGCGGCCCCAGCTATTCAGTCAGTCACTGCCAGCCAGCAGGCTGGCACCGATGTCGTTCGCATTGAACTCAGCGAGCCCCTGGCCTCACTGCCGGCGGGCTTTGCCGTGCAGGCTCCACCCCGTATCGCTGTTGATCTGCCCGGTGTCAGCAATGCGCTGGGCCGCAATTCGGTGGATGTGAACCAGGGCAATCTGCGCACGGTGAGCGTGGCACAAGCCGGGGAACGTACCCGTCTGGTGCTCAATCTGCGTCAGCCCTCATCCTACCGGGCAAGCCTGCAGGGCAAGGTGCTGCTCCTGACGCTGGACAATGGCAACGCGCCTTCGGAGGCTGCTCCTGTCGCGCCACCGGCCGCGGCGGCCGCCAAGCCTCTGGGTGAGGCGCAGACCGTGCATTTCGCTGAAAACCGCAATGCCGTCACGTTGGACCTCAAGGACATCGATTTCCGCCGCGGCAGCGACGGTGCGGGTCGCGTCGTCGTCGAGCTGCCCAACAACCAGGTCGGTGTGGACATCAAGCAGCAAGGGCAGAACCTGGTGGTGGAATTCCAGCGCGCCAACTTGCCTGATCGACTGCGCCGCCGTTTCGACACGACGGACTTTGGTACCCCTGTGCAGGCGATGACCGCGTCGCAGGTGGGCGAGCGTGTCCGCCTGGTGGTCGAGCCGCGTGGCACGTGGGAGCATTCGGCCTACCAGAGCGACAACCAGTTCGTGCTGGAAGTGCGTCGCCAGAAGGTCGATCCCAACAAACTCACCCAAGGCCCCGGTTACTCCGGCGAAAAGCTGTCGCTGAACTTCCAGAACATCGAAGTGCGGGCGCTGCTGCAGGTCATCGCAGACTTCACCAACTTCAACGTGGTGACCAGCGACACCGTGACGGGTACCGTTACCCTGCGCCTGAAGGATGTGCCATGGGATCAGGCGCTGGACATCATCATGCAGGCCAAGGGGCTGGGGGTACGCAAGAGCGGCAATGTGCTGTGGATCGCGCCCAAGGACGAGATCAACGCCAAGGAGAAGATGGACCTGGAAGCCAAGGTCGAGGTGGCCAAGCTCGAGCCGCTGCGTACGCAGGCATTCCAGCTGAACTACGTCAAGGCTGCAGACATTGCCAAGGGTCTGACAGGGCAAAGCCTGACGGGCAGTGGCGGCGGCAGCGGCTCGACGGTCACGAAGATGTTGTCCGAACGTGGCAGCGTGCTGTTCGAGACCCGTACCAATCAACTGTTCGTCAGTGACATCCCTTCCAAGCTGGAAGAAATCCAGCAACTGATCACCAAGGTCGACATTCCTGTGCGGCAGGTGTTGATCGAGGCGCGGATCGTCGAGGCCGATGATCGCTTCGGTCGCACCCTGGGGGTGCGCCTGGGGGCGGTGGACATGCGTGGCATACAAGGTGGTACGCCGGGTTATGGGGTGGGTGGTGACAACCGCGTCACCATTGGCGGCAACTACCAGGCGGTGGGCCAGCAGACATTGCAGGTGACTGGCGCGACTGGTGCAACGCTCTACCCCAACAGCAACTTCGTCAGCCTGCCGGCCAATCCGATCAATTCGGTGAACCCGACCACGTTTGCGGTCTCGCTGTTCAGCGCTGGCGCCAACCGTTTCCTGAACCTGGAACTGTCGGCCCTTGAGGCCGATGGCAGGGGCCGCATCGTGTCGAGTCCCCGCGTGATCACCGCGGACCAAGTCAAGGCTTTGATCGAGCAGGGTACGGAACTGCCCTACCTGGTGTCTTCGTCCAGCGGTGCCACCTCGATCGCCTTCCGCAAGGCCAACCTCAAGCTGGAGGTCACGCCGCAGATCACGCCCGAGGGCGGCATCATCCTCGATGTCGATGTGAACAAGGACAGCGTGGGCCTGCTGACCACGGCAGGTTATGCCATCGACACAAAGCATGTGCAGACGCAGGTGCTGGTGGAAAACGGCGGCACGGTGGTGATCGGTGGCATCTTCGTGCAGACCGACAGCAAGAGCGAGAACAAGGTGCCGCTGCTGGGCGATCTGCCGGTGGTGGGGCATCTGTTCAAGAATACCTCGCTCACGTCCAACAAATCTGAGCTGCTGATCTTCTTGACACCCAAGGTGGTGAGTGAGCGCTCCGCGCTGCGTTGATGATGGTTTAGGGATTGATTCAAATGACTATCTTGAAATATCAGGCTGCGGCCTTGGCGATGTCTTGCGCAGCCCTGCTGAGTGCTTGTGGTGGTGGCGGTGGTGACGCAGGGACGCCGCCTTGGGGTGGTGGTGGCGGCGATGGTGTGATTGACAGCGGTACCACCGGCGCAGTCAGCAATAGCGGCGGCAGTGTCTTGATGAGCCTGTCTACTGCGCAGATCAGCTCGTCTTCACCCGGTACGGTCACTGCGGTCGTGAAGAACGCTGCCGGGGCCGTAGTCCCGGGCGCGCTGGTGACGTTTTCGCTTTCGGGTACTTCTTCCAGCATTGCCTCGTTGAACCCCGTTACGGCCATCACCAACAGCAATGGGGAGGCGTCTAGCACGCTCACGCCGACATCCAGCTCTGTGAGCGGCGCCGCCTACGTGAACGCCTCGGCGGACACATCGGCTGGTACGTTGACGGCCAAGGCGACATTCTCTGTCTCTGCCATCAATGTCACACTGACCGCCGTCAGCGCGGCCAGTCCCACGCTTGCCGCCTATCAGTCCACGGCCATCAATTTCACGGTTTCCGGTGCTTCGAGTGCAAGCCCCGTGGCGATTGCTGTCAGCTCGACCTGTTCGGCGTCCAACAAGGCCGTCATCTCGCCTAGCAGCTTGACGCTGACGTCGACCACAGGCACGGTGTCCTACCAAGATCAGGGGTGCTCCGCGACTGACCGTATCAATGTGCAGATTGTGGGGACAAGCCAAAACCGATCAGTGGACGTGGCGGTTGCCGCCCCGCTGACCCGAGCCATTCAGTTTGCAAGTGCCACACCTGAATCGATTTGCCTGGCAGGAAGCGGTTGCCCCGTATCGTCAATCGTCTCTTTCAAGGTGGTAGATGAGAACGGTGTAGGCAAGCCCAACATCGTGGTTGACTTCTCGCTTGATCAGCCAAACATCGCGACATTGAACCAGACGCAGGGCACGACGGATGCGTCGGGTATTGCGCAGGTTTCAGTGTCTGCAAAGAGCACGCCTTCGCCGGTGCGAGTGCGCGCGGCATTGGCTACGGATAGCACGTTGTCAACAGTGTCGAATGCATTGACGATCAACGCCGGCCTGCCGACCAATGATGCTGTGAGCTTTTCTGCTGAAAAGTATGCAATGAACGGCAATCTGGATGGTGATGACAGTGATTTGCGTATCCAGTTGAGCGATCGATTTGGCAACCCGGTCCCAGACGGCACGCGAGTGAACCTGGTGGCTGAAGGTGCGAGTGTGATCCCTGCGTCCTGTACAACAGTCGATTCGGTGTGTACTCCCGTGAAGTTCGTGGTCAGCAATCCGCGACCGGCTAATGGGCGGGTCGAAGTGGTTGCGTATGCCGTTGGGGAAGAGTCGTACACAGACGCAAACGCCAATCTTGCATACGACCTTGGAGAGTCCTTCAGCGATTTGGGCGAGGTCTATCTGGACAAGAACGAAAATGGCGTGCTTGACACGGCCAGTGGCGAGTACATCACCGGCACTGCAGCCAATGGGGTGTGGGATTCAAACACCTATGTCAGAGCCAGTAACCGCTTCTATCTTTCCAACACCGTATCAGCGCCGCGCTTCTACGTTGCCAATTCGGTTCCCGGAGGTGGCTATGCATGCTCCACCACGCAGATTGCTTCTCTGCCTGCGGCAACACTGAGCTTGGCGGGAACAACATGCCGGGCCTCGTATGCGTTCTGCGTGAGGGATGCGAATACCAATGCTGATGCATTGGGTGGCAATCCCATTGCTTCGGGTTCAATTGTTGAGGTTGCAACGAATGCCTCTGGCGGAGCTGTGTCTGTCAGCAATACGCCCATTCCAAGTACTGCCGCTGTACCGACGTTGCACGTTGTGACTGCTCAGCGTTCAGCCTGTGACACACCTCTGACAGCAGGGGGAAGTGTGGATATTTCGTTCACAATGGGCGGTACGAAGTTCACCACCAACGATTTCTTGCGAATCACCAATTGACTTGACGTCTCGATTGATCTTATTGGTCGGCCTACCCGGCGGTGGAAAATCCACCGTCGGGCGCCAGTTGGCCCGACGCCTTGGTGTCCGATTCCTTGATGCGGACACCGTGCTCGAAGATCGGATCGGCATGCCGATCCGATCTTTTTTCGAGCTGCACGGCGAACAGGCGTTTCGAGACCTCGAAGAGCAGGTGCTTGACGAGCTCACGCAGTTGCCTGCGGTGGCCGAAGGCGAAGCAGACGATGGCAAGGGGCACGGGCTGGTGCTGGCCACGGGCGGTGGCGCTGTGCTGCGGCCGGTCAACCGCGAGCGCCTTCGGTCGCGCGGGACGGTGGTCTATCTGCGCTCAACCCCGGAAGAGCTTCACAGGCGCCTGCGTCATGACACGCAGCGGCCGCTGCTGCAGGTGGCTGACCCGATGGCCAAGCTCAGAGAGCTTTACCAGCAGCGCCACCCGCTTTACGAACAGGTCGCGCATTACACGGTGGACACGGGGCGCCCCTCGGTGGGCTCGCTGGTGAACATGATCGCCATGCAGCTCGAAATGGAAGGCGTGATCCCGCAGTCGGAAGGCAATCCTCCCAGCGCGTGAGGTGATCAGTCACCACGGATCCGCGGCATCGGGCGATCATGGCCAGCGCTGCGTCAGAGTGTCTCCATGATGGGGGCCATCGACCATGAGGCTCGGCCTGGAACAGCGGGGTATGGCCTGTGGCATGCATATCCCCGTCGCCTTGAGGCAAGAGCGGTGGCAGGGGCCTGCGCCAAGCATGTCCTTCCGTGAGTGCCACCACCAAGCCGCAGACCTCCCGCGTCCGCCCGCTGCAACAGGCGGATGGCCGCCGCCGCGCTGGCTCCGGTGTTGATGACATCGTCCACCAGAAGGATGCGCCGGCCTGACACACGGCTAAGCAGCGCGCGAGTTCAGCGGCCTGCTCCAGTGCCAGGGTGTCGGTCAGGCCCTGGCCGATCTGGGCGGCCACCAGTTCCAGGAAAGTGCGGTAGTCGGCGTTCAGCCGCTTATAGGGGGTGAGGCCGGCAACGAGCCAGGCCGCGCGGCGTTCAGGGTGGGGCGAGGGCACAAGCGTGGCCATGCGGCGCTCGTAGAGCACGCGGGCCGTGGTGTCGTAGATGGGGCAGATCACGCCCTGCACGTGGCCAGCGGCGTCCAGCAGTGGGCTGTAGGAGAAGATCTCGTGGATCTCCTCGGTGTAGTCCTTGCGCTGGTAGAGCAGCTGCCGCTGGTCGCAGCTGACCGCGCGGCCGGTGTGCTGCACTTGCTGCAGCAAGGGGTGCAGCGTGTCCATCACGTCGGGCTGCACCACGGCCAGAGGCTTGCCCAGGTCGTGCGGATGCTGGCCTTCGAAGAAGTGGCGGGCCGCATCATTCCAGAAGGTGTGCAGCGCCTCGCCCCAGTAGACGATGTGCGGGAAGTCGGAGTGCAGGGTGACGCGCAGTACGTCGTGCAGGGCCTGTGGCCAGGTGGTGGGCGGCCCCAGCGGTGTGCTGCCCGCGGGCAGGGCCAGCAGGCAGCGGCCGACCTCTCCGCCGTCCCGCAGGTAACCCAGAGGGGTCGCGGGGGGCGGCAAGGTGGCCCTGTGCTTCACGCCAAGGTTACGCCAGGGTCATGCCAGGCGTTGGAACTGCGCGCGCACGCGGTCGAGCGCGGCGCTGAAATCGGCCATGCGCTGCTTTTCCTGCTCCACCACGGCGGCCGGGGCGCGGGCCACGAAGCTTTCGTTGCCCAGCTTGGCCTGGGCCTTGGTGATCTCGCCTTCCAGGCGCTTGATCTCCTTGCCTAGGCGCTCCTTCTCGGCCTCGACGTCGATCTCGACGTGCAGGGCCAGACGGGCATCGCCCTGCACGGCCACCGGGGCGGCAGCCGTGGCGGCGGCGAAGGCGGCCTCGTCGAGCACCTGCACCTCGCCCAGCTTGGCCAGGGCCTTGAGGATGGGCGCGGCCTGCGTGAGGAAGTCAGCATCGCCTGTGGTCAGCAGGGGCACGCGCTCGGCGGGTGAGAGGGCCATCTCGCCACGCAGCGTGCGCACGGCGCCCACCATGGCCTTGAGCTTGGCCACCCAGGCGTCGGATTCTTCGCAGATGCGGCCCAGATCGGGGCGTGGGTAGTCAGCCAACACCAGGAAGGCCTCCTGGTAGGCGGCCTTGCGGCCGGCCACGGGGGCCACGGTCTGCCACAACTCTTCGGTGATGAAGGGCGTGATGGGGTGCAGCAGGCGCAGCACGGTTTCCAGCACGCGGATCAGGGTGCGGCGGGTGGCGCGCTGCTGGGCCTCGGAGCCGGTCTGGATCTGCACCTTGGCGATCTCCAGGTACCAGTCGCAGTACTCGTCCCACACGAACTGGTAGATGGCGTTGGCAACGTTGTCCAGGCGGAACTCGCCGAAGCCTTGCTCCACCGTGGCCTCGACGCGCTGAAGTTCGCTGACGATCCATTTGTCGGCTGGGCTGAAGGCCAGGTACTCGCCCGTGGCGCAAACGCCCGCGGTGTGCGCCTTCAGGCCGCAATCCTGGCCTTCGCAGTTCATCAGCACGAAGCGCGTGGCGTTCCAGAGCTTGTTGCAGAAGTTGCGGTAGCCCTCGCAGCGCTTGCTGTCGAAGTTGATGCTGCGGCCCAGGCTGGCCAGCGCCGCGAAGGTGAAGCGCAGGGCATCGGCGCCATAGCCGGGGATGCCTTCCGGGAACTCCTTCTCGGTGTTCTTGCGCACCTTGGGCGCGGTCTCGGGCTTGCGCAGGCCGGTGGTGCGCTTCTCCAGCAGCGGTGCCAGTTCGATGCCGTCGATCAGGTCGACCGGGTCGAGCACATTGCCTTCGGACTTGGACATCTTCTGGCCTTGGGCATCACGCACCAGGCCGTGGATGTACACGTGCTTGAAGGGCACCTTGCCGGTGAAGTGCTTGGTCATCATGATCATCCGGGCGACCCAGAAGAAGATGATGTCGTAGCCGGTGACCAGCACGCTGGAGGGCAGGAAGAGGTCCTGCTCGATGGTCTTTTCGGGCCAGCCCAGGGTGGAGAAGGGCACCAGGGCGGATGAGTACCACGTGTCCAGCACGTCTTCGTCGCGGGTCAGATCGCCCGTGTAGCCGGCGGCGGTGGCCTTGGCGCGGGCGTCTTCCTCGCTCGTGGCCACGAAGAGTTCGCCATTCGTGCCGTACCAGGCCGGGATCTGGTGGCCCCACCACAGCTGGCGGCTGATGCACCAGTCCTGGATGTTCTTCATCCACTGGTTGTAGGTGTTGACCCAGTTCTCGGGCACGAACTTGACCTCGCCGCTCTCGACCACGTCGATGGCCTGCTGGGCGATGCTCTTGCCCGATGGGCCCGGCTTGGTCATGGCCACGAACCACTGGTCTGTCAGCATGGGCTCGATCACCTGGCCGGTGCGGGCGCAGCGCGGCACCATCAGCTTGTGCTTCTTGACCTCGACCAGCAGGCCCTCGGCCTCCAGCTGGGCGACGATCTTCTTGCGGGCCACGAAGCGGTCCAGGCCGCGCAGATCGGCCGGGATGTCGGCCAGATCGTCGACCACCTTCGCTTCGAGCGTGAAGATGGTGATCATGGGCAGGTCATGGCGCAGGCCGACCTGGTAGTCGTTGGTGTCGTGCGCGGGCGTGACCTTGACCACGCCGGTGCCGAACTCTTTGTCGACGTAGTCGTCGGCGATCACGGGCACCAGCCGGCCGGTGACGGGCAGGCGCACCTGCTTGCCGATCAGTTGGCTGTAGCGCTCGTCCTCAGGGTGCACCATCACGGCGGTGTCGCCCAGCATGGTCTCGGGGCGGGTGGTGGCCACGACCAGGGTGTCGCTGCTGCCCTCGACGGGGTAGCGGATGTGCCACAGCGAGCCGTCTTCTTCCTCGCTCTCGACCTCAAGATCGGACACGGCTGACTTGAGGATCGGATCCCAGCTCACCAGGCGCTTGCCACGGTAGATCAGGCCCTGCTCGTACAGCTTCACGAAGGTGTCGTTCACCACGTTCGACAGCTTTTCGTCCATGGTGAAGTATTCGTGGCCCCAACTGACCGAATCGCCCATGCGGCGCATCTGGCGGGTGATGGTGGAGCCGCTGTGCTCCTTCCACTCCCAGATCTTGGCGACGAAGTTCTTGCGGCCCAGGTCGTGACGGCTCTGGCCCTTGTCCTGCAGCTGGCGCTCCACCACGATCTGCGTGGCGATGCCGGCGTGGTCGGTGCCTGGCACCCACAGGGTGTTGAAGCCGCGCATGCGGTGGTAGCGCGTCAACGAGTCCATGATGGTCTGGTTGAAGGCGTGGCCCATGTGCAGCGTGCCCGTGACGTTGGGCGGCGGCAACTGGATGCTGAAGGAGGGCTTGGCCGCGTCCAGCGTGGGCTCGTACAGGCCGCGCTGCTCCCACAGGGGGCCGTACTTGGCTTCAATGGGGGCGGGATCGAAGGATTTGGCGAGTTCGGTCATCCCGCGATTTTAGGCGGCGAAGCCATTCCCCGACGCACTACCACCTGATTGCGATGCCTCAAGGTATTGAAAGGTTCATCCGCGCTGTCAAGGTGGGTTTTACACAGGGGGATCCCATGGCACTAAGATGGGCTTGCAACGTCAATCAAGAGGCCCTGCGCCGCAGCAAGATCTTCAGAAGGAGACACAGCCCATGTTCGAACACATCCTGGTTCCGGTGGATGGCGGCGATCTGTCGGACAAGTGCATCGAGCACAGCATCGGCCTGGCCAAGATGCTGGGCGCCTCGATCACCGGCTTCACGGTCGAGCCGCCTCTGCCACCGCTGGTGGTTGAACAGATGGCCGTGCCTTATTACGTCGAGACCTCCAAGGAGCACCAGGAGCGCTGCGAGGCCCATGCGCGCGAGGTGCTCAAGGCCTTCGCGGACCGGGCCGTGGCCGCGGGCGTGGCCTTCGACGGGCAGTTCATGGTCTCGGACAACGTGCAGCAGGCCATCGTGGACATCGCCCAGCGCCAGAAGTGCGACCTGATCGTGATGGCCACGCACGGCCGGCATGGGCTCGATGCATTGATCAATGGGTCCCTGACCAAGAGCGTGCTCTCGCACAGCAAGGTACCCCTGCTGGTGCTGCATTGAGCACTGGTTTCAAATTCCAACGTTTCATTACCCTAGAAAAAGGAGCTAGAGATGAGTGACACCGCTGAACACCGCGAAAAGCTGATGGCCGATCTGAAACTGGTCGTGTCCGATGCCGAGGCCTTGCTGCAGGCCACCGCTGGCCAGGCCGGCGAGGGCGTGGCCGAACTGCGTGCGCGCGTGCAGGCCAGCCTGAGCCAGGCCAAGGATGGCCTGATCCATGTGCAGCATGCGGTGGTTGAAAAAGCCAAGGCCACGGCGAAGGCCACCGACGAGTACGTGCACGAGAACCCCTGGTCCTCCGTGGGCATCGCCGCCGGCGTGGGCCTGCTGGTCGGCCTGCTGATCGGGCGCCGCTGACCGTGGCGGGAGAGACCCCTCCGCCGATCTCGCCCCCGCCCTTGACCGGTGGCCTGTGGGCCTCCGCCCAGAACCTGCTGGCCACGGTGATCGCCATCGTGCAGACGCGGGTGGAGCTTGCTGCTGTCGAACTGGAAGAGGAAAAGCGCCGCCTGCTGGCCGTGATGGGCTGGGGGGCGGTGGCCGTGCTGATGGCCTGCTTCAGCCTGGTGTTCCTGGCCTTGTTCGTCACCGTGCTGTTCTGGGATGACCGCGTGGTGGTGCTGGGGTCGATCACCGTGCTGTTCCTGGTGATCGGCGGCCTGGCCTGGCAGAGGGTGGGCAAGCTGCTCACTGGTTCGGGCGGCCTGCTGTCAGCCAGCATCGCCGAGCTCGACGGTGACCGCAAGGCCCTGGCCGAAGCGGCTGCCCGGGTGTCCGGTCAGGTCAAGCCGCCAGCGCAGGAGTGAGCCCATGTTGACCGATGAGCAACTGGCGCTCAAGAAGCGCTACCTGCAACTGCACAGCGCGCTGCTGCGCCACAACCTGGCGGAGCAGGTCACCCAGACGCTGTCACCGGTGGCCACTGTCCAGCAGCGGCTGCATGTCGCCAGCACCTGGGCGCGTGCGCACCCCATGCTGTTGGGCGGCGCGGCGCTGGCGCTGATGTTCTGGCGGCCACGCAGCCTGAACCTGCTGGCGCAGCGTGGCCTGTGGCTGTGGCAGACCTGGCAACGGGTGCAGGCGCTGCGCGGGCCGCGCTGAGCCATCCCATGCCATTTCAGGCTGCCATGACAGCCTGCGGCGGGCCAGCGTGCTTCAGCGCTGGTCCGCCTCCTTGAAGCGCGCGATGCGCTCGGCATCGGCCGGATGGCTGCTGAAGGCGATGCCGAAGTCATCTTCGTCGTCGCTCTCGTCTTCCGTGTCTGACGAAGCCTCCTGGGCATCCTTGGCGCCGTCCTTGGCCTTCTTGCCATCCTCGTCAGGGGGCGGGCGGCGTCGGTACGCCGCCAGTTCATCGAACAGGCCGGCCATCACGGAGGGACGAATGTTGTTGGCCCGCAGCAGCTCGATGGAGGCGTCATCGGCCTCGCGCTCGAAATCGCGTGAGTAGGCCATGTGGCCCAGCAGGGCCGGCGTGGCCGCCAGCACCTGGCTGAAATCCCCGAAGGCCACGCTGGCCGCCGCACCCAACAGGCCTGATTGCACCAGCAGGCGCATGGAGTGTCGGTGCTGGACATGGCCCAGCTCGTGGGCGAACACGCCCACCAGCACCTCGTCGCGCCCCTTGAAGAGCTTGACGAGTTGATCGGTGAACACCAGGCTGCCGTCGGGCAGCGCAAAGGCGTTGGGGCCGATGCGCGCATGGCGGAAGTGGATCTTGACGGGCAGGGTCGGCGTGCCGGGGGGCTGAGCGGACTGCCATCGCGCCTGCGCCTGCAGGAACAGCGCGCGCAGGCGCTCCTGCTCGGCCTTGGGCAGCTTGCTGGGATGCAGCCAGGTTTCTTCCACCGAGCGCATGGCGATCTCGCCGACCTGCTGATCGACCGAGCGGGGCATCACGGCCATCACGCCACGGCTGGCCAGCGGCAGCCCCCACAGGTAGCCGGCGGCGCACAGCGCCAGCAGCACGACCACGGCCACACCCACCAGGCGCCAGCTCTGCTGCACCTGCACCACCCAGCCTTCGCCGATGCCGTGGTGGCGGGTCCATTGGTCCCATTCGGTGGGGGCGCGGGCATGCAGGGCCCCGCCATCCGGCAGTTGGGCGATGCGGGCACCGTGCCGGGTGCGCTCGGGCCAGCAGATCTCCCGCAACGGGATCTGGCTGCTCACGGCCGCGCCGGAGAGCTGCAGCATGTCGCCGCGCACGCTCAGCTCGACGGGGATGGCCTGGGCGTGCTGGCCGTCGAAGTAGTCGGCGATCAGGGGTGTGTCGGCCATGTCCTGCTCAGGTGGCGCACCAACCAGGGCTCACAGCCCGAAGTCGATGCCGGCCATGTCCACGGCCGCATCGCCCGCACCCTCACGGTGCTGCGCGGCCTTCTGGCGCGACACCAGGGTGTCGAGATCGATGCGGGCGTGCACGGTCAGGGCCTGCAGGCGCAGCCGGGCCATGGCGATGGCGGCAAAGGGCCAGTAGAACCCCAGCGTGAGCACCATCAGCGTCCAGTTGATCAGCGTCTGCTTGAACAGCGGGCCGAAGCCCAGGTGGCTCTTGAAGCGCAGGTCGCGGCTGCCGGTTTGTGTCCAGACCAGGTTCTGCATGCGCGATTGCCAGTAGGGAATGGGCACCGCGTAGATGGCCACGATCACGGCGAACACCACCGGTGCGAGCAGCGGCGAGGCCATCCAGGAGGCGCCAGGCCGGCCCCCCTCCACGATGCCTGCCGCCAGCAAGACGGCCACCAGCGTGCTTCCCAGCACCGCCACAGCGATGGTCACGCCTGCCGTCTTGGCGAACACCTTGAACACATCACCAAAACTGACGCGGAACTCCGTGTGCACCTGGCCGTAGACATAGTTCTCGTGCTGGTACTTCTTGAAGCGGTAGAAGATGTAGGGGCCTGCAGCCACGTAGGCCAGGGTCATCAGGACGGCGCCGCCGATGATGCCCGCGGTGTGGCGGGTGACGACCAGCCCGATGCCTGCGGCAATGGCCGCGATCAGGATCAGCGCCGGAATGGCGAAGGCCAGGTAGACGCCCTTCATGGAGCCCGTGAACTGGAAGCGCAGCCCGCGCCAGCTGGTGTTGGACAGCCGGAACTGCAGCGAGGCACGCAGCAGCGCCGGCCACACGGCCATGAAGATCAGGCCAGCGATGCCGCCCGCGGTGGGAGACACGCTGGACGCCATGTTGTAGGCGATGAACAGCGCGCCCACCAGCAGGAAGCCGCGCAGCATGCGCTTGGGATCGCCGTGGAAATCCAGCGCGTGGCCGGCCACGTGCGTGTTGCCGTAGAAGTAGCGGAACTTGCGTACCCGGGCCCAGGGGTAGTACAGCCCGAAGGTGACGAGGGTGAGCAGCAGGTTGACGATCCAGATGCGGAAGTACTCGCTGCCCGAGCCGGTGAACTCGACCGGATAGCGCTCGGTGGTGCGCGCCTGGCCTGGGTTGTCGGTGATGAGGGGCGACGCCTGAGCGTCACCCAGAGCGCCTGGCTGGCTGGGGTGCGGCATGAACAACTCTCCCTTGAGTGCCTGTGAATATTTGTGTCCGGTGGCGAAATTTACCCCAGGCGGCCAGGGCGCCTACAATTTTTGGATGAATTTTCCTGACGATGACCGCTCGCCTGACCTCCTGGGCGCCCCTGCCTCCGCCTTGCTCAAAGGGCTCAACCCTGAACAGCTGGCCGCCGTGACGGCGCCGCCCGGCCCCTGGCTGATCCTGGCGGGCGCCGGCTCAGGCAAGACGCGCGTGCTGACCACCCGCATTGCCTGGCTGCTGCAGACAGGGCAGGCCTCGCCGGCCGGCATCATGGCCGTGACCTTCACCAACAAGGCCGCCAAGGAAATGCTGACCCGCCTGTCGGCCATGCTGCCCATCAACGCGCGCGGCATGTGGATCGGCACCTTTCACGGCCTGTGCAACCGCTTCCTGCGGGCGCACTACAAGCTGGCCGGCCTGCCGCAGGCTTTCCAGATCCTGGACACGCAGGATCAGCTCTCCGCCGTCAAACGCGTCATCAAGGGCCTGAAGTACGACGAAGAAAAGGTGATCCCCAAGCAGACCACCTGGTTCATCGCCAATGCCAAGGAAGACGGCCTGCGCCCCCGGGACATCGCACCGCGCGACGAACTGGGCCGCCTGCAGCTCAGCGTCTACGAGGCCTATGAAGACCAGTGCACCCGCGAAGGCGTGGTCGATTTCGCCGAGCTGATGCTGCGCACCTACGAGCTGCTGCGCGACAACGCCGAGCTGCGCGCGCATTACCAGCGGCGCTTCCGCCACATCCTGGTCGACGAGTTCCAGGACACCAACAAGCTGCAGTACGCCTGGCTGAAGATGTTTTCCGGCCGTCCCGAAGAAACCGGCACCAGCGTGATGGCCGTGGGCGACGACGACCAGAGCATCTACGCCTTCCGTGGCGCGCAGGTCAGCAACATGGGTGATTTCGAGCGCGAGTACAAGGTGCCCGGCGTGATCAAGCTGGAGCAGAATTACCGCAGCTTCGGGCACATCCTGGATTCGGCCAACGCGCTGATCGCCCACAACAGCCGCCGCCTGGGCAAGACGCTGCGCACCGATGCGGGCGCGGGTGAGCCGCTGCGCGTGTACGAGGCCAGCAGCGACTACGCCGAAGCCCAGTGGCTGGTCGACGAGGCCCGCCAGATGCACCGCGAAGGCCAGGCCTACAAGGAAGTGGCCGTGCTCTACCGCAGCAATGCGCAATCGCGGGTGATCGAATCGGCGTTGTTCAACGCCGGTGTGCCCTACAAGGTGTACGGCGGCCTGCGCTTCTTCGAGCGCGCCGAGGTGAAGCACGCGCTGGCCTACCTGCGCCTGATCGAGAACCCGAACGACGACACCAGCTTCCTGCGCGTGGTGAACTTCCCGGCGCGTGGCATCGGCGCGCGCACGGTCGAAGTGCTGCAGGACACGGCCCGCACCAGCGGCCGCAGCCTGGCCCAGAGCGTGACGGCCGTGCCGGGCAAGGCCGGCGCCAACCTGCAGGCCTTTGTGGCCAAGGTGGACGGCATGCGCGAGGCCACACGTGGCCTGACCCTGCGCCACATCATCGAGCACGTGGTGGAGGCCTCGGGCCTGGCTGATTTCTACCGCACCGAAAAGGAAGGCCAGGAGCGCCTGGAGAACCTGGCCGAACTGGTCAACGCCGCCGAGGCCTTCGTGACGCAGGAGGGCTTCGGCAAGGACGCCGTGGCCATGCCGGTGGATGAGCCTGTGGGCACCATCGCTCAGGGCCTGCCCGCCGCCGTGGCCCGCGTGGACACCTTGCCCGATGCCGAGACGGGCGAGATCATCTCGCCGCTGGTGGCTTTCCTGACGCACGCCGCCTTGGAAGCCGGCGACAACCAGGCCCAGGCCGGCCAGGACGCCGTGCAGCTGATGACCGTGCACGCCGCCAAGGGCCTGGAGTTCGACAACGTGTTCATCACGGGCCTGGAAGAGGGCCTGTTCCCGCACGAGAACTCGAAGGATGGCGACAGCCTGGAAGAAGAGCGCCGCCTGATGTACGTGGCCATCACGCGGGCCCGCAAGAAGCTGCACATCAGCTTTTGCCAGACGCGCATGCTGCACGGCCAGACGCGCTACAACCTCAAGAGCCGCTTCCTGGACGAGTTGCCCGAAGAGGCCCTGAAGTGGCTGACCCCGCGCAACCAGGGCTTCGGCTCGGGCTATGCGCGCCAATACCAGGAGGCCTGGGCCAGTGGCCGCGGCCTGGGCTCGATGGTGGGCGCCGGGGCGCAACCCTGGCGTGGCGGCAGTGGTGGTGGATCGGGCAGCGGCGCACCTTATGGCGGCAAGGCCCGTGGCGAAGACAACTTCAAGGACCTGACCGCGCCCTTGCCCAACGCCATGGCCCAGGCCAAGACCGAAAACGGCTTCAAGGTGGGCCAGGGCGTGTTCCACAACAAGTTCGGCGAGGGCGTGATCCTGACGCTGGAAGGGCAGGGGCCCGATGCGCGCGTGCAGGTCAACTTCGGGCGGCATGGCACCAAGTGGCTGATGCTGAGCGTGGCCAAGCTGACCCCGACGGATTGATGGCATCGACGGCAGCCCTGCCGGATGGGCGATGCCGATCTGTCTCTTCGGTACGGTATTGATCTACCTTGCATCGGTGGCGCCTGCAAAGGCGCTACGATGAAGCCTCAAGCCAACCCCTAGGATCCAGGAGTCATCGCACCATGGCGAAATCCGACAAGAAACCTGCCGCCAAAGCACCTGCCAAGACACCCGCCAAAACTGCTGTCAAGGCGGTGGCCTCGATCGACATCGGCATCTCCGGCCCGGACCGCGCGGCCATTGCCAAGGGCCTCAATGGCCTGCTGGCCGACACCTTCACGCTCTACCTGACCACGCACAACTTCCACTGGAACGTGACGGGCCCGATGTTCAACACGCTGCACGTGATGTTCATGGACCAGTACACCGAGCTGTGGAACGCTGTGGACCCGATCGCCGAGCGCATCCGCGCGCTGGGCGTGTGCGCCAGCGGCTCCTTCGGTGATTTCCGCAAGCTCAGCACCTTGCCCGATGCGCCCAGCGAGCCGCCCAAGGCCAAGGAGATGATCCGCACGCTGGTGGCCGGGCACGAGGCCGTGGCGCGCACCGCCCGCTCGCTGTTCCCGCTGGTGGACAAGGCTTCCGACGAGCCCACCGCCGACCTGCTGACCCAGCGCCTGGACGTGCACGAGAAGGCCGCCTGGATGCTGCGTTCGCTGCTGGAAGAGTGATCTTCCTGTCGTGCAAGGGCTGATCAGACCAGGCCGTTCCTGATGGCGTAGACCGTCAGCTCGGAGTTGTTGGTCAGCCCTAGTTTCTCCAGGACCCGGGCGCGGTACACGCTCACGGTCTTGGGGCTGAGCAGCAATTGCTCGGCAATATCAGACAGCCGCTTGCCCGAGGCGATCATCACCAGCGTCTGCAGTTCCCGGTCGGAGAGTTTCTGGTGGGCATCTTCCGGCGCCGGCGTGGTCAGGTTGTCCACCAGCATCTGCGCCATCTCGGCCGTCACGTATTTCTTGCCCTGCGACACCGTGCGTACCGCCGCCACGATCTGGGCCGCATCGCCCCCCTTGTTCAGGTAGCCGCTGGCGCCGGCCTTGAGCGCCCGCATCGCGTACTGGTCTTCCGGGAACATCGACACCACCAGCACCTTGAGCTGCGTGCCTTCTTCCTTGAGCACGTGCAGTACGTCCAGACCGCTGCGGCCGGGCAGGTTGATGTCCAGCACCAGCACGTCGCAGGAGCGCTCGCGCAGCAGGGTGCGCAGTTCGCCGTAATCCCCCGCTTCACCCACGACCTCGATGTCGCTGGCATCGGCCAGGGTGTCGCGGATGCCGCGGCGGATCAGGGCATGGTCGTCGCAAAGAATGACTTTGATCATGGTTGCCCCCAGATGGTGGGGTCGTCAGGGTCCAGGTCGGAGGCGGCCGGCATGGGGATCAGTTCGGAGCCGAACAGATCGATGAAGCCGTTTTCGGGGCCGGACAGAGGCACGGACAGGATCAGGGTGGTGCCCTGCGGGCTGCTGCTGATGTCGACCCAGCCGCCCACGGTCTCGGCGCGCTCGCGCAGGCCGCGGATGCCGAAGGAGCGGGCCTTGGCCAGATCGTCCTGGCTCAGGCCCCGGCCGTTGTCGGAGACCTCCAGCGACAGCACCCCGCCCGCCTGGGTCAGGTCGACCGTGACGCAGTCGGCGTGGGCGTGCTTGGAGATGTTGGTCAGGGCCTCCTGCGCGAAGCGGTAGGCCACCAGCGGCACGGCGTTGGGCAGGTTCAGGGTCTCGTGGCTGGTGCGGAAGGTGGTGTCTACGCCGGTGCGCTTGCCGAAGCGGTCGGTCATCCACTGCAGGGCGGCGATCAACCCTTGTTCCAGGATGGCCGGGCGCAGGTTGTGCATGATGCGCTGGCTGGCCTCGTGGGCCATGTTCACGGCTTCCATGGCCTGCAGGGCCCGGTCGGCCACCGGCGTGCCATCCGCATGCCGGACGATCCAGGCCAGATCCAGCTTGACGGCGGTTAACGCGCCCCCGACATCGTCATGGATTTCACGCGCGATGGCCGCCCGTTCCTGTTCAATGCTGGTTTGAAGGTGCTGTGCGAGTTCGCGCAACTGTTCGCGCGATTGGGTCAGGGCCAGATCGGCCTTCTGCTTGGCAATGCGCGTGCGGTTGGCCTCGATGGCCAACAAGGCGGCCGGAGCCAGCCGGGCCAGGTTGCTCTTGAGCAGGTAGTCGTTGGCGCCGTTGCGCATGGCCTGCACGGCGATGTCCTCGCCGATCTCGCCGGACACGAGGATGAAGGGCACGAGCTTGCCGGTGGCGCGCACCTTGTCCAGCGCCGCCAGGCCCGAATAGCCCGGCAGGTTGTAGTCGGAGAGGATGAGGTCCCAGTCGGCCTCGAGCGCCTCGGTCAGGGCCGCTTCGGTCTCGACGCGTTCGATGTCCGCGTCGATGCCGCCACGGCGAAGGTGGGCGGCAACCAGGGCATGGTCGGCCTCGTTGTCCTCGATGTGAAGGACACGAAGTCGGCGAGGAGTCAGGGCATCGGATTGGGCGTCATCCACTTAAGGGCTCTCAATCTCCGGATTTGCGCCAAGTTTTACCGCGTCATCGGCACGACTTGACGCGCTACAAGATGAAAAATTCTAACAACCATGCACATCATGTGCGTTGATCCGGACCAGGGGATTACACAGGTGTGTATCCCATAAGACGTCTGGGTCTTGGAGCCGCCATGCAGACTCACCAAGAAACCCCAGATTCGCTGGTCGTACGCGAGATCCCCCTGTTCGTCGCCGCCGAGCTGCAGGATCACTTGATGACGGCCACGAACGACCTGGAGCGCCTGCAAAGGTTGCTCGACGACGCCTATGGCGTGCTGCAGGAAGGGTTTCATGGCACGGCGCACCAACTTGGGCAGGCCATCGACGGCGGGCAGGGGGACATCACCTCCATGCAGACCGCTCTGCAGACTTTGTACAAGGCCGTGACCGCGCTGCAGTTCCAGGACATGGCCACCCAGCTCATCCACCACACCAGCAAGCGCCTGCGCAACTGCGCCGACCAGATCGCCCGTGATGCCATGGGCGATGACCCTGACGGGGAGGCCATCGTGGAGATGGAACCCCTCAAACCCAACCCGGTGACCCAGGACGAAATGGACGCCGGTTCCGTGGAATTGTTCTAAAGCCTGACGGTTTTTGGCCGAAAAAAGTCGCAAATCGCCCCACGGGCCGGCCATTCCAAACAGATCTTCGCCTCTCACCTATAAGCACCGGAGAGAACCATGCATTCGATTCTTGCCGTCGACGATTCGGCTTCCATGCGCCAGATGGTGACATTCACCCTCAAGAGCGCTGGCTACAACGTGGTGGAAGCCGTGGATGGGCAGGATGCCTACGAAAAGGCCCAGGGCCGCAGCTTCGACCTGGTGCTGACCGACCAGAACATGCCCCGCATGGACGGCATCAGCCTGACCAAGAAGCTGCGTGAGACGCCCCAGTTCAAGACCACGCCGATCCTGATGCTGACCACCGAGTCCAGCGATCAGATGAAGCAGGCCGGCCGCGCCGCCGGCGCCACGGGCTGGCTGGTCAAGCCCTTCGATCCGAACAAGCTGATCGAGGTGATCAAGAAGGTGATCTGAGCGCAGAGGGGCCTCGAGGGGGGCTCTTTTCAAGCCGAGCAGTAACGAGTTTTTCCCAGGTTTAGCAGCAGGAGCCAGTCATGGCAGAGATGAGCACGGACAGCGGACAGATGGATGCAGGCATCGATCTGAGCCAGTTCTACCAGGTCTTCTTCGAGGAGGCCGGTGAGAACCTGGAGCAGATGGAGCAACTGCTGCTGGAGCTGGACCTGACCGAGGCGGACGACGAAGAGCTCAACGCGATCTTCCGTTGCGCCCACTCGATCAAGGGCGGCGCCGCCACCTTCGGTTTCGCCGATGTGGCCGAGCTGACGCACCAGATGGAGACGCTGCTGGACAAGCTGCGCCGCCACGAACTGGCGCCCAACAACTCCATGGTGGATGTGCTGCTGGCCTCGGGCGATGCGCTCAAGGCCATGCTGGGCCGCCACCAGGGCCTGCACAGCGACGTGATCGACACGACCGAACTGCTGAGCAACATCCGCGCTTTCGTGGCCGGTGAGACCCCGCCGCCCGCTGCGCCTGCCGTGGCCGCCGCGCCCGTCAAGGTTGAGCCAGCACCGGTGGCCGCGCCCGTGGCCGCTGCGCCCGCTGCATCTGCCGCTGCACCCACCACCGGCCAGCGCACGGTGGAGCTGCAGGTCGGCCCGCTGAGCAACCCCGCCCAGGCCGACAACCTGATCGACCTGTTCAAGGAAATCACCGACCTGGGCACCATCTCGGCCCTGCCCGATGACCCCGCCCTGGCCGGTGTGCGCCGCTTCACCGTGAGCACCGCCTCGGCCGAGTCGGATCTGCTGGACCTGTTCACCTTCCATGTGGCCCGCGAGCAGGTGAAGTTCGTGGCGCTGGGCGCCGCACCGCAGGCCGCTGCCGATCCTGGCTACGGCTTCTTCGAGGCCGATGAGGACCGCCCGGGCCCGCCCGTGGAGGCTCCCGGCTATGGCTTCTTCGACAACGCGCCGGGCGCGCCGGCCCAGACGGCCGCAGCCGCTCAGCCCAGCGGTGCCGAGCCGGCCGCTGCGGCCAAACCCGCCGCACCCAAGCAGCCCGCCGCCAAGGCCGACAAGCCGCAGGCCGCACTGGAAGCCTCCACCATCCGCGTGTCGGTCGAGAAGGTCGACCAGCTCATCAACCTGGTGGGCGAACTGGTGATCACCCAGGCCATGCTGGCCCAGAACAGCCGCTCGCTGGACCCCGTGGTCTACCAGCAGCTGACCAGCGGCCTGACCGACCTGGACCGCAACACCCGCGACCTGCAAGAGGCCGTGATGTCGATCCGGATGATTCCGATGTCGACGGTGTTCAGCCGCTTCCCGCGCATGCTGCGCGACCTGGCCAACAAGCTGGGCAAGAAGGTCGAGCTGGTCACCCAGGGTGAAGCCACCGAACTGGACAAGGGCCTGGTCGAGAAGATCACCGACCCGCTGACCCACCTGGTGCGCAACAGCTGCGACCACGGCATCGAGATGCCGGCCGACCGCCTGGCCAAGGGCAAGCCCGAGATCGGCACGATCACCCTGGCGGCCTCCCACCAGGGCGGCTCCATCGTGATCGAAGTGCGCGACGATGGCCGTGGCCTGAACCGCGAGAAGCTGATCAAGAAGGCGCGCGAGAAGGGCATCGATGCGCCTGACACGATGACCGACTCGGAGGTCTGGAACCTGATCTTCGCACCGGGCTTCTCCACCGCCGAGGAAGTGACCGATGTGTCCGGCCGCGGTGTGGGCATGGACGTGGTCAAGAAGAACATCGCCTCGCTGGGCGGCACGGTCGAGATCGACTCCGCCGAAGGCTATGGTATGCGCGTCTCGGTACGCCTGCCGCTGACGCTGGCCATCATGGATGGCATGAGCGTGGGCGTGGGCGAAGAGGTCTACATCCTGCCGCTGTCCTCCGTGGTCGAGAGCTTCCAGGTCAACGCCGACATGGTCAAGACCATCGGCGGCTCGGGCCGCGTGGTGGAAGTGCGCGACGAGTACATGCCCGTGGTCGAGCTGGAGAAGGTCTTCCAGGTGCCACGCTTCGACTGGGAGCACAACAGCGGGATCATGGTGGTCGTCGAGGCCGAGAGCGGCCGCGTGGCCATGCTGGTCGACGAACTGCTCGGCCAGCAGCAGGTCGTGGTCAAGAACCTCGAATCGAACTACCGCAAGGTCAACGACGTCTCGGGCGCAACGATCATGGGTGACGGCCGCGTCGCCCTGATCCTGGACGTGGGCGCCCTGGTGCGCCGCTCGCGCCACTGATCAGCATTAGGAGAATACAAGCCATGGGCATGATGGAAAAGATCGACGTGCAGACCAGCCTGGCGCGCGAGTACCTCACCTTCCGGCTGGGCGACGAAGAGTACGGCATCGACATCCTGAAGGTGCAGGAGATCCGAGGCTACGAGAACCCGACCCGCATCGCCAATGCGCCGCACTTCCTGAAGGGCGTGGTCAACCTGCGCGGCACCATCGTGCCGATCGTGGACCTGCGCATGCGCTTTGGTTGCTCGTCCAGCGAGTACAACACCTTCACGGTGACCATCGTGCTGCACATCGGGCAGCGCACCATCGGCACCGTGGTCGATTCCGTCAGCGACGTGATGGAGATCCCTGCCGATGCGATCCGCTCGGCACCGGAGATGTCCTCCGCCATCGACGCCACCTACATCCGGGGCCTGGCCCAGGTGGGCGAGCGCATGGTGATCCTGCTGGACATTGAGAGCATGCTGATGAGCCCTGACATGGGGCTGATCGACTGATCGACCAAGCAGTGCAAGGGCCCCATCAGTGGGCCCTTTTTCTTTCTGGCATCCACCCCGGGGCGTGAGCCCCTTTGTCCCCCGCAGGAGAAACGACACATGAAAACGGTCTCTGGTGTGGCTGGCGCAGCCTTGTGCGCCCTGGTGACTGCAATGGCGATGCTGAGCACAGCCCACGCGGCCGATGGCGGTGCGAGCAAGGACGATGCGATCGCCATGGTCAAGAAGGGCGTCTCGCAGATCAAGGCGCAGGGCGCTGACAAGACCTACGCTGCCATCATCGACAAAGAGAACAAGGACTTCCACGACCGTGACCTCTACCTCGTGGTCTACGGCCTGGACGGCACGGTGAAGGCCCACGGCGCCAACACCAAGATGGTGGGCAAAAATCTTATCGACCTCAAGGACATCGACGGCAAGCCCTTCGTCAAGGAGCGTGTCGAAATGGCGCAGAAGCAAGCCAGCTTCTGGCAGGACTACAAGTTCACCAACCCCGAGAGCAAGAAGATCGAGCCCAAGAGCATGTACTGCGAGCGGCTTGATCAGACCGTCGTCTGCGGTGGTATCTACAAGTAAACCCTTGCGGTTCAGGGCTTCAGCTTAGGTGATCGACCTGTCGGAACAGGTGGATGCCGGACAACGCCCGCATCAGGCGTGGCAAGATCCCCGTTGTTGTTTAGCTGACGGAGATCGCTGTGTCCAAGAACGTCATTGCCGCCTTGTTGCTGGGCGTGAGTCTGAGTGCCGGTCTGGCACAGGCCCAGCAATCACGGCCTGACGAGGGCCGCGAAACCGAGGTGCGTGTGGCGGCCCTGCGGGCCTTGTGGCCAGCCGATCTGGTGCAGGCCACCAGCGAGTACCTGCAGCAATACCCGCGCGGCCCGTGGGCCGATGTGGCCCGCAATTGGCAGCGCCGTGCCACCGATTCGGTGCGCGTGCTCGAGCGCGGTGACGTGCACCTGTATCGCAGTGCCTTCCAGGGCACGGGCGAGGCTGCCCATATCAACGACGAAATCCGTGAGGCCGCCCTGGGCAGCCAGGCCGCTGCCGTGCGCCTGGCCCACCGCTACCAGAAGGGCGAGGGCGGCCTGACCGCCGATGAGAACCGCTACGTGGGCTGGATGCAGTTCGCCTCGGTGCTGGGCAGTGCTTCTGCCTCCTACGAGCTGGCGCTGCACTACCGCAAGGAGAGCCAGCCCGCGCTGGCCGCGCAATATGAGGCGCGGGCCGTGAGCCTGGGCTACAACCCTCCGCTGGCGCTGGACCACGTCCGCAAATAGTCACGGAAAACGGCGCTGTCAACAGGCAGTGGCCGGCAAAGCGGTACTAGTACCGCCGCTGTAACCCCCATTTACGTGGAGATCTGCAACACTGCGTCCATCGACAAACCCTTCTGGGGGATTGCCATGACGATCAAAACTGTTGTTGCATCTTGTGTTCTGGGCCTGGCCTTCGTGGCCGGTGTGGCGCATGCCGCCGCGCCCGCACCCGAGCAGACAAGCGCGGAAACCACGCTGCGCCAATCGATGCAGGAGGCCCTGTGGCCCGCCGACATCGTCCAGGCCGCTGGCGACTACCTGCGCAGCTATCCCAACGGTGCCTGGGCCGATGCCGCCCGTGCCCTGTACGAACGGGCCTCCGGCAGTGCACAGGCGCTGGCCCGCAAGGATGTGCGCCTGTACCGTGGCGCCTTCCAGGCCGACCTGCTGCCCCAGGGCGTGAAGGACGATCTGCGCAAGGCCGCGCTGGGTGACCAGGACGCCGCCGTGCGCCTGGCCCATGCCTACAAGCAGGCCGGTGGCGACAAGGCCGGCAGCCGCTACGTGGGCTGGCTGCAATACGCCGCCGTGCTGGGCAACGAGAAGGCCGCCTACGAGCTGGCGCTGCACTTCCGCACGCAGGACCAGCCGGTGCTGGCCTCGCAGTACGAAGCCCGTGCCTTGGCGCTGGGTTATGTGATGCCCACGGTGCTGGACCACGTGCGCAAGTAAGCCCCGGGGCCTCAGCGCCCGCCCCATGACAAAAGCCCCCGCGGGGGCTTTTGTCGTTTCAGGCCGGGAAGAAGGCGGTGAGCCGTGGGCTCACCCCAATTGCAGCTGGATTTGCCGGTCCAGTTCCAGCAGCTTGCCCGCCTCGAACGAGGGCTCGGCCGGGGCCTCGCGTTGCTGCGTGCCCCAGATGGGCTGCGGGAAGTGCGGATCGTCGCGGTAGCGGGCGATCAGGTGCCAGTGCAGGTGCGGCACCATGTTCCCCAGGCTGGCCAGGTTCACCTTGATGGGCTGCAGATGCATGCGCATCAGGGATTCGACCAGGGCCACCGCGTCCATACAGCGCATGCGCTCGGCCTGGGGCAGGTCGCTGAACTCGGCCACGTGGTCGTTCCAGATCACGCGGTAGAAGCCCGGGTGCAGCGCATCGTTCACGCGGATCACGCGCAACTCGGTGTTGCGCACCACCAGCACACCGCCCGGCTGCTCGCACAGCTCGCAACCGGCGCGGCGGGTGGTGTCCAGCTGTCCCATGGCCACTGCGTCGACCCGGCTCACACCAGCACGCGCTCGATGCCGCCTTCGTTGGCGCGCTTGACGTACGCGGGCATCCAGTCTTCGCCCAGGATCTGGCGGGCCATCTCCACGACGATGTAGTCGGCCTCGAGCAGGCCGTTCTGGGTGTCCTCGCCGTAGCGGCTCAGGCCCTGCAGGCAGGCCGGGCACGAGGTCAGGATCTTGACGTTGTCCTTGGCGCCCAGCAGGCCCTGGTCACGCAGCGCGGCCTCGCCCTTGCGGATCTCTTCTTCCTTGCGGAAACGGATCTGGGTGGAGACATCCGGGCGGCTGACGGCCAGCGTGCCGGCCTCGCCGCAGCAGCGGTCGGACTTGAGCACGTTGTCGCCCACCAGCGCCTTCACGGTCTTCATCGGGTCCTGCAGCTTCATGGGCGTGTGGCAGGGGTCGTGGTACAGGAAGGCGTCCTTGCCCTGCAGCGTGATGCCCTTTTCCAGCAGGTACTCGTGGATGTCGATGATGCGGCAGCCCGGGAAGATCTTCTCGAACTGGTAGCCCTGCAACTGGTCGTAGCAGGTGCCGCAGGAGACGACCACGGTCTTGATGTCCAGGTAGTTCAGCGTGTTGGCCACGCGGTGGAACAGCACCCGGTTGTCGGTGATCATCTTCTCGGCCGTGTCGAACTGGCCGGCACCGCGCTGCGGGTAGCCGCAGCACAGGTAGCCCGGCGGCAGCACGGTCTGCACGCCCGCATGCCACAGCATGGCCTGCGTGGCCAGGCCCACCTGGCTGAACAGGCGCTCCGAGCCGCAACCGGGGAAGTAGAACACCGCCTCGGTATCGGCCGTGGTCTTGAGCGGGTCGCGAATGATGGGGACGTAGTTCTTGTCCTCGATGTCCAGCAGGGCGCGCGCGGTCTTCTTGGGCAGGCCGCCCGGCATCTTCTTGTTGATGAAGTGGATGACCTGTTCCTTGATCGGCGCGGTGCCGACCGAGGCGGGGGGCGCATTGGTCTGCTTGCGCGCGGCCAGCTTCAGCACCTCGTTGCCCAGGCGCTGCAGCGGCATGGCCACGTCCACCAACGCCGAGCGAACCACCTTGATGGTCTGCGGGTTGTTGGTGTTGAGCATGAGCATGCCGGCCTTGGCGGCGGGGCGGAACGACTTCTTGCCCAGCTTGTTGAGCAGGTTGCGCATGTTCATCGACACGTCGCCGAAGTCGATCTTGACCGGGCAGGGCGTCAGGCACTTGTGGCAGACCGTGCAGTGGTCGGCCACGTCTTCAAACTCGGACCAGTGCTTGATCGACACGCCACGGCGCGTCTGCTCTTCGTACAGGAAGGCCTCGACCAGCAGCGAGGTGGCCAGGATCTTGTTGCGCGGGCTGTACAGCAGGTTGGCGCGTGGCACGTGCGTGGCGCACACGGGCTTGCACTTGCCGCAGCGCAGGCAGTCCTTGACGCTGGCGGCGATCTCGCCGATGTCGCTCTGCTGCATGATCAGCGACTCGTGGCCCATCAGGCCGAACGAGGGCGTGTAGGCCTCGGTCAGGTCGGCGGCGTGGACATCATCACCCAGCGCCTTGAGGTGCGCGCCGCGCAGCAGCTTGCCCTTGTTGAAGCGGCCCTGCGGGTCAACCTTGAGCTTGTAGGCGGTGAAGTTGGCGATCTCGTCGTCGGTCAGGAACTCGAGCTTCGTGATGCCGATGCCGTGCTCGCCCGAGATCACGCCATCCAGGCTGCGCGCCAGCTTCATGATGCGCGCCACGGCCTCGTGGGCCGTCTGCAGCATCTCGTAGTTGTCGCTGTTGACGGGGATGTTGGTGTGCACGTTGCCGTCGCCGGCGTGCATGTGCAGGGCCACCCACACGCGGCCGCGCAGCACCTGCTTGTGGATGCGCTTGAGCTCGTTGATGACCTCGTTCAGGGCGTTGCCGTTGAACTCCTGCGCCAGCGCGTCGCGGATCTCCTTCTTCCAGCTGACGCGGATGCTCCACGTCTGCAGCAGGTTGAAGACGGTGTCGCCGTCGGCCGGGGTGTAGGTGCCGTCGCGGTGCTGCTCGTAGCCCAGGGCCACGAGGTGATCACCCGCCACGCTCAACGGCGTGTCGATGCGGTCGTGCAGGAACTGCCAGCGCTCGCGCACCTTGGCCAGGTGGGCCAGCGCGAACTGCACCTTCTCGCCCAACTGCTCGGGGCTGGGCAGCTCGGCGGCATCTTCCACCTTGCCCAGGGGCAGGTTGCCGGTCTTGAAGAAAGCCTCGAAGGCGTCGATCAGGGCCAGCTTGTTGCGCAGGCTGAGCTCGATGTTGATGCGTTCGATGCCCAGGGTGTACTCGCCCATGCGCGGCAGCGGGATCACCACGTCCTCGTTCACCTTGAAGGCGTTGGTGTGCTTGGCGATGGCGGCGGTGCGCTTGCGGTCGGCCCAGAACTTCTTGCGGGCGTCGGCGCTCACGGCCACGAAGCCTTCGCCCGAGCGGCCATTGGCCAGGCGGATGACTTCGCTGGTGGCGCGGGCCACGCGGTCTTCATCATCGCCCACGATGTCGCCGATCAGCACCATCTTGGGCAGGCCCGAGCCGCCCGCGTTGCGCTTGCTCTTGGTGGCGTAGCCCACGGCGCGCAGGTAGCGGTCGTCCAGGTGCTCCAGGCCGGCGAGGATGGCGCCGCCAGGCTGCTTCATCTCGTCGAACATGAAGTCCTTGATCTCGACGATCGAGGGCACGCAGTCCTTGGGGTTGCCGAAGAACTCCAGGCACACGGTGCGCGTGTGCTTGGGCATGCGGTGCACCACCCAGCGGCAGCTGGTGATCAGGCCGTCGCAGCCTTCCTTCTGGATGCCGGGCAGGCCGGCCAGGAACTTGTCGGTGACGTCCTTGCCCAGGCCTTCCTTGCGGAAGATGCGGCCGGGGATGTCCAGCTTCTCGGTGCGGATCGGTGTCTTGCCGTCGGCCTGGAAGTAGCGCAGCTCGAAGTGCGCCACGTCCACGTCATGGATCTTGCCCATGTTGTGGCCGATGCGGTGCACCTCCAGCCATTGCGCGTCGGGCGTGACCATGCGCCAGCTGGCCAGGTTGTCCAGCGCGGTGCCCCACAGCACGGCCTTCTTGCCGCCGGCGTTCATGGCGACGTTGCCGCCCACGCAGCTGGCCTCGGCCGAGGTCGGGTCGACCGCGAACACATAGCCCGCGCGCTCGGCCGCATCGGCCACGCGCTGCGTGACCACGCCGGCGCCCGTCCAGACGGTGGCCACAGGGTGGTCCATGCCGGGCAGGGTGAGCAGCTCGACCTCGGTCATCTGCTCGAGCTTTTCGGTGTTGATCACCGCGCTGCGCCACGTGAGCGGCACGGCGCCGCCGGTATAGCCGGTGCCGCCCCCACGGGGGATGATGGTCAGGTCGAGGTCGACGCAGCCCTTGACCAGGGCGGCCATCTCTTCTTCGGTGTCGGGGGTGAGCACGACGAAGGGGTACTCGACGCGCCAGTCGGTGGCGTCGGTCACGTGCGAGACGCGGCTCAGGCCATCGAACTTGATGTTGTCCTTGGCGGTGACCTTGCCCAGCACCTTGGCCGTGCGCTCGCGCAGGGTGCCCATCTGCTCGAAGGCCTTGGCGAAGCGGTCCACGGCGCCACGGGCGGCGGTCAGCAGCTCGCCGACCAGGGTGTCGCGCGAGGTGTCGCCATCGGGCGTGCGGCGCTTGTCGACCTCGCCCAGGCGATGGTGCAGGGCTTCGATCAGCTGGCCGCGGCGCTTGGGGTTGTCCAGCAAGTCGTCTTGCAGATAGGGGTTGCGCTGCACCACCCAGATGTCGCCCAGCACTTCATAGAGCATGCGGGCGGAGCGGCCGGTCTGGCGCTCGGTGCGCAGCAGGCTGAGCAGTTCCCAGGCGCGCTGGCCCAGCAGGCGCTGGACGATTTCCCGGTCGGAGAACGAGGTGTAGTTGTACGGAATCTCGCGCAGGCGGGGTTGGCCGTCACCGTGGTCGGCGGCGGCCTGGGCGGTCACGTGGGTCAGCTCGGTGGGTGCGTTCATGAGGGCGCCAGACGCGAAAGGGGCCTGAAACTGAAACGATCAAGCGTCCGGAGGCGGTCTGCGCGCCCGGACGCGATGGGGAGGTGGTTTTTCGCGGCTGAGGCGAGATGGTACCGCAGCAGGGCATGTCCTGACCGGAAATGGGGCATCCTCAGCCCCTGAGGCAGGGGCCGATCCGGTCCTTTGCGGACGGTTTTTCCTCCCCCGAAAGCCAGGGTGGTGCGTGGCCGCCACGCCGCGCCTGCCCGCCGGGGCGGTTTTGCTAAGCTGGCTTGTCCGATCATCCTGGGCAGATGAGGTTCCCGATGCCGATGACAAGTGATTCGACCCGTGATCCGCACAGCGAAGCCACCCCGCCAGGGCCCTGGCCTTACCCCCGCTGGATCGCCCACCGGGGCGCCGGCAAGCTGGCGCCCGAGAACACCCTGGTGGCGTTCGAACGGGGGGCGTCATACGGCTACCGAATGTTCGAGTGCGATGTCAAGCTCAGCGCGGACGGTGAGGCCTTCCTGCTGCACGACGCGGAACTGGAGCGCACCACCAGCGGGCGCGGGTTGGCCGGGGCGTTGGCCTGGGCTGATCTGTCGAGGCTGGATGCGGGCGCCTGGCACAGCCCGGCCTTTGCCGGCGAGCCCCTGCTGCACCTGGACGCGTTGGCCGCCTGGCTGCAGGCCCGGGGGCATGCCGTGAACCTGGAGATCAAGCCCACGCCCGGCACCGAGCGCCTGACGGGCGAGGTGGTGGCCCGGCGGGTGGCGCAACTGTGGGCGGATGCAGAGGTCAAGCCGCTGCTGAGTTCCTTCCAGCCGGTGGCGCTGGCGGCGGCGCGCGATGCCGTGCCTTCGCTGCCGCGTGCTCTGCTGTTGACGGAATGGGTGCCTAACGCGGTGGCGCTGGCGCTGGACCTTGGCTGTGTCGCCCTGGTGGTGCAGCACGCGGGGCTGGATGCGGCCCGGATCGCTGAAGGCCACCAGGCGGGCGTGCGCATGCTGACCTACACCGTCAATGACGAGGATCGTGCGAAGGTGCTGTGGGCGGCTGGCCTGGACGGCCTGATCACCGACCGGGTGGACCTGTTCAGCCCAGCGCCTTGAGCAGCTTGTCGTGGATGCCGCCGAAGCCGCCATTGCTCATGCACAGGATCTGGTCACCCGGCTGGGCGGCCTTGACCACCTTGGCCACGAGCGCGTCGATCGTGTCGGCCACAAAGGCCTTGTCGCCCATGGGCAGCAGGGCTTCCTGCGCGTCCCAGCCCAGGCCACCGCTGTGGCAGAAGGCCAGGTCGGCCTCTTCGAGTGACCAGGGCAGCAGGGCTTTCATCGTGCCCAGCTTCATGGTGTTGGAGCGAGGCTCGAACACGGCCAGGATGCGCTGGTCAGGGCCCACCTTGCGGCGCAGACCGTCCATGGTGGTGCGGATGGCGGTGGGGTGGTGGGCGAAATCGTCGTAGACGGTGATGCCATTGACCTCGCCGCGCAACTCCAGCCGGCGCTTCACATTGGCGAAGCGGCACAGGGCTTCGCAGGCCGCCTGCGGCGCCACGCCGGCGTTCTCCGCCGCGGCGATGGCGGCCAGCGCGTTCATCTGGTTGTGCTCGCCCAGCAGGGGCCACTCGACACGGCCGATCAGCACGCCGGCCTTCATCACGTCGAAGGCGTGGGGCTCGCCCCGGGCGCGGAAGCCCGGCGTGTCGCCGCGCACACCGAAGCGCGCCACGTCGCTCCAGCAGCCGCGCTCCAGCACGCGCTGCAGGTTGTCTTCACGGGCATTGACGACCAGACGGCCGCCGCGCGGCACGGTGCGCACCAGGTGGTGGAACTGCGTCTCGATGGCGGCCAGGTCCGGGAAGATGTCGGCGTGGTCGAACTCGAGGTTGTTCAGCACGGCCGTGCGCGGACGGTAGTGCACGAACTTGCTGCGCTTGTCGAAGAAGGCGGTGTCGTACTCGTCCGCCTCGATCACGAAGGGGTGGCCGTTGGCGGGGCGGCTGTCGGCCGCGGTGTTGCCCAGGCGGGCCGACACGCCGAAGTTCTCGGGCACGCCGCCGACCAGGAAGCCGGGCTGGTGACCAGTGTCTTCCAGGATCCAGGCCAGCATCGAGGTGGTAGTGGTCTTGCCGTGCGTGCCGGCCACGGCCAGCACATGGCGGCCGCGCAGCACGTTCTCGCTGAGCCACTGCGGGCCGCTCGTGTAGGGCAGGCCGGCGTCCAGGATGGCTTCCATCAGGGGGTTGCCGCGTGAGACAACGTTGCCCACCACGAACAGATCGGGTTTCAGATCGATCTGTTCAGGGCCGTAACCTTCGATCAGGTCGATGCCCAGGGCCCGCAACTGGTCGCTCATGGGTGGGTAGACACCCGCATCGCAACCCGTGACCTTGTGGCCTGCTTCGCGTGCCAGGGCGGCGACACCGCCCATGAACGTCCCGCAGATGCCGAGGATATGAATGTGCATGAGGCGGATTCTAGGGCCTCTTAACAGCTCGGGAAGGCATGCGTGACTCCTCAAAAGAGCACCCGCGAGGCGCATGGCGAAGCCCAGGCTGGTGGCCTGGGCAAGACGTGCAACGCGGCGGGTGTTCTTTTGAGGAGATCACCCTTCGGGCCGCAGTTTGCGCAGGCGCTAGGCTGCGTTCCGCCGCTTGCCCGGGCAGCAGCCCGGGCTGCACGCCGCGCCTTGCCCACCACCTGCGCAAACTGCGGCGCATGCCTTCCCGAGCTGTTAAGAGGCCCTGAGCCGCTCACCCGGGCCGGCAATGCGCCTGTTTGGGTGGACCCAGAGGGTGGGCGGGAGGGGCACCAGCCCCCTCGGCCGATCAGCCTGCGCTCAGCGCCTGGCGTGCGGCGTCCACCGTGGCGGCGATGTCGTCGGCCGTGTGCGCTGCGCTGACGAAACCGGCCTCGTACAGGGCCGGCGCCAGGTACACGCCGGCATCCAGCATCTGGTGGAAGAAGCGGTTGAAGCGGTCCTTGTCGGTGGCCAGCACGGCCGGGTAGTTCTGCGGCAGTTCGGGTCCGAAGAAGAAGCCGAACATGCCGCCTTCGCAATCACCGGCCATGGGCACGCCGGCCTCGCGGGCCACCTGGGCCAGCCCTTGCGACAGCTCGCGTGTGCGCTGGCTCAGGGCCTCGAAGAAGCCGGGGCGCTGGATCAGCTTGAGCGTGGCCAGGCCGCAGGCGGTGGCCACCGGGTTGCCCGACAGCGTGCCGGCCTGGTAGACCGGGCCCAGCGGCGCCAACTGCGACATGATGGACCGCGGGCCGGCGAAGGCCGCCAGCGGCATGCCGCCGCCGATCACCTTGCCGAACACCGACAGGTCGGGCTTGAAGCCGGGAATCTGCCGGGCGTAAATGCTCTGGGCGCCGCCCAGGGCCACGCGGAAGCCCGTCATCACCTCATCGAGCACCAGCAGGGCGCCGTGCTGGGTGCACAGCTCGCGCAGGCGCGTCATGAAGGGGATGCTGGCGCGCACGAAGTTCATGTTGCCGGCGATGGGCTCGATCATCACGCAGGCGATCTCGCTGCCTTGCTCGGCAAACGCTTCTTCCAGTTGGGCGACGTTGTTGTACTCCAGCACCAGGGTGTGCTGCACCACCTCGGGCGGCACGCCTGCACTGGTGGGGTGGCCGAAGGTGGCCAGGCCCGAGCCGGCCTTGACCAGCAGGGCATCGGCGTGGCCGTGGTAGCAGCCTTCGAACTTAACCAGCTTGGCGCGGCCCGTGGCGCCGCGCGCCAGGCGGATGGCGCTCATGGCGGCCTCGGTGCCCGAGCTGACCAGACGCACCTGCTCGGCGCTGGGCACCAGCTTCAGGATCTCTTCGGCCAGTTCGATCTCGCGCTCCGTGGGCGCGCCGAAGGAGAAGCCTTCTTCCACGGCCTTGCGCACGGCGTCGAGCACCTCGGGGTGGCCGTGGCCAAGGATCATCGGGCCCCAGGAGCCGATGTAGTCGATGTAGCGCCGGCCCTCTGCGTCCCACATGTAGGCGCCCTGCGCGCGGGCGATGAAGCGCGGCGTGCCGCCCACGGCGCGGAAGGCGCGCACGGGCGAGTTCACGCCGCCGGGGATGACGGCCTGGGCGCGTTCGAACAGGGCCTGGTTGGTGGCAGAGGGTGAGGAGATGCGGGAATCAGTGGACATGGCGGGGATTGGGCGGAGAGGTGGGCTCGTCGGCCCCGAGGCCTTCGCCACCATCGGGATCGCCTTCGCCCTGTCCTTCGGGCGGCAGCGCCCAGAAGAAGCGGTCGGGGATGACGCCGCCCATGCCGGGGCGGAAGCCCGCGTCGAGCGACTGGTCCAGGAAGCTCAGGGCCTCGGACACGGCCTGGTCCACCGCCTCGGTGGTGGCCAGGATGGCGGTGAGCGCGGCGGACAGGGTCTCGCCGGCGCCCACGAAGCTGGTGTCGAAGCGCTCGAAGCGCTCGCCGGCCAGGGCGCCCTGGGGCGAGGCCAGCACGTTGTCGATGAACTGGTCGGGCAGCTGGATGCCGGTGACCAGCACGAACTGGGTGCCCAGGCCGTTGGCGGCCACGGCCAGCTCGCGGGAGGAGGGCGGGCGCTCGGATTCCCAGTCGGGCAGCAGCAGGTCGGTCAGTGTCTGGTGGTTGCCCACCAGCACGGTGGCCGAGGGCAGGATCAGTTCCTTGAAGGCGTCCAGGTAGGACACCTGGCGCTCTTCGTCCAGGAAGGACACATTGCCCAGGTAGGCCACCAGCGGCACGTCGGAGTAGTCGGCCAGGATCTCGGCGACGGCGCTCACGTTCTCGGCGTTGCCCAGGAAGCCCACTTTCCAGGCGGCGATGGGCGCGTCTTCAAGGATGGTGCGGGCCTGTTCGACCACGGCGTCCGGGTCGATGTCGTAGCTGTCCAACACCTCGGCGGTGTCGCGCACCAGCACGCCGGTGAGCACGGGCAGCGCGTGGGCACCCATGGAGGCCACGGTGGTGATGTCGGCGGCGATGCCGGAGGCACCGCTCGGATCGTTCACGTTGAACGTGAGCACGCAGGCCGGGGAGCTCAGTTCTTGCGCCTGATCATCGGGGAGGCCGGGATCCTGAGGGGTTGCGGAGATGGGCGTCATGTAGTCTGCCAGTGTGATTCCGTGATGGAAGGCCCTGTGTGCACAGAAGAGTTGTATTGAATCGTTACACCAGGGAGCCCGAGGGTAGAAGTGCCCAGAAACCCTGCGTTTCGTGAGGGTTGGCGTGGCTACAATGGGTCGATTGTATTCATGCTGGCCCTGAAAACGTGAAAGCTTCCCGTACCTGGATGTGTCTGATTTGTGGGTGGATCTATGACGAGGCAGCCGGGTTGCCAGAAGAAGGCATTGCGCCGGGCACTGCCTGGGAAGACGTGCCGATGAACTGGGTGTGCCCGGAGTGCGGCGCCCGCAAGGACGATTTCGAGATGGTGCAGATTTGACGCACCGTGCCGGCCTGGGCTCGGCCATCGCAGGAGGATTCGTTTCGTGAGCGACATGGGATCTGACGCAGGGGAACGAGGGCCCGCCCGGGTGCTCGTCATCGATGACAGCAACACCATCCGGCGTAGCGCCGAGATCTTCCTGAAGCAGGGGGGCTACGAGGTGCTGCTGGCCGAAGACGGCTTCGACGCCTTGTCCAAGGTCAACGACCACGCCCCGGACATCATCTTCTGCGACATCCTGATGCCGCGGCTCGATGGCTACCAGACGTGCGCCATCATCAAGCGCAACCCCAAGTTCGCCGCCACGCCCGTGATCATGCTGTCGTCCAAGGACGGCCTGTTCGACAAGGCCCGTGGTCGCATGGTGGGCTCGCAGGATTACCTGACCAAGCCCTTCACCAAGGACCAGCTGCTGCAGGCCGTGGCCGCGCACACCGCGGGCCGCACGGCCACCGAATCGCCGGGCGCCTGAGCGTTCGAGCGCCTGAAGAATCCCAAGGATGTAGAAACATGCCGATTCAGAAGATTTTGTTGGTCGACGATTCCAAGACCGAACTGCACGTGCTGTCCGAGCTGCTGACCAAGCGCGGCTACCAGGTGCGCACCGCCGAGAACGGCGAGGACGCCCTCAAGCGCCTGCAGGAAGACCGCGCCGACCTGATCCTGATGGACGTGGTGATGCCCGGCCAGAACGGTTTCCAGCTGACCCGGGCCATCACGCGCGATCCGCTGTACGCCGACATCCCCGTGATCATCTGCTCCAGCAAGAACCAGGAGACCGACCGCGTATGGGGCCTGCGCCAGGGCGCGAAGGACTACGTGGTCAAGCCCGTCAACCCCGAAGAGCTCTTGTCCAAGATCAAAGCCTTCGGCTGAGAGCACAACTGAGCGCCGCGCCACGGGAGGGGCATCGACGACATGGCCAACAAGGAAGCATTGCGCGAGCTGCAGCAGCGGCTGGCCGAACGCCTGCGCCTGGCACGCGAAAGCGCGCCCACGCGCAGCTGGCTGGCGGTGGAGGCCGGCGGCCATGGGTTCCTGCTGCCGCTGGAGCAGGCCGGCGAGATATTCTCGCTGGTCGGGCTGCAGGCCGTGCCGCACAGTCAGCCCTGGTTCCTGGGCGTGGCCAACCTGCGCGGCCAGCTGCACGGCGTGATCGACCTGGCCGCCTTCATCGGGCTGCCGGCGCGCCCCAGCTCGCCGCTGGATCTGGCCAGCAAGGATGCGGGCCGGCTGGTGGCGTTCAACGCGTCGCTGCAACTGAACTCGGCGCTGCTCATCGACCGCCTGCTGGGCCTGCGGCGCCCGCAGGACATGAGCGAAGCCCCGGCCACCACGGCGGGGCGTCCGCACTTCATCACGGCCGAACTGGCCGATGCCCAGGGACGCCCCTGGTACGAACTCAATCTCGCCGCACTGGCCTCGGACGAGGCCTTCCTGAAGGTGGCGGCATGAGGGGCCTGACGGCCGGCCGCACCCTCGGGATCTGAAGAATCACTGGAGCACCTAGCAATGAGCTTTCTGAGCCGTATCAAGGATCTGGGCAAGTCGCGCGACGAAGACGAAGTCCAGCCCGACGCGCTGGTGGCCGATGGCCTGGTGACGGCCAATGGCGCCCAGACGGTGGACACGCAGACCGCCCATTCGGGCCTGCCCACTACCTCGGTGCAGGAAGAATCCATCATCTCCGAGGCAGCGCCCTCCGAGTTCCCGGCCGATTACCACGACACCCGGCTCAAGCCCGAGCTCGACCTGCTGGGCGACCAACTGCCCCCCGAGCCCAAGACCAGCCTGCCCCTGATCGGGCAGCAGCCCCTGGAACGCCAGCAGCGCCTGCTGGTGGGCGGGGTGGTGCTGGGTGTGATCGGCCTGGTGGCCAGCGCCATCTTCGCGGTGAACGCCGCCGACCGCCGTGCCACGCAGGCCGCGGCGACCGGTCAGGCGCTGATGCAGTCGCAGCGTCTGGCCAAGTCGGTGTCGCAGGCCCTGGTGGGCCGGGCCCAGTCTTTCGATGAAGTGGCCGACTCGGCCAAGGTGCTGGCGGCCAATGTGCGCGGCCTGACGCAGGGCGATGCGGCCCTGGGCATCTCCGAGGCGCCCACCGGCGTGCAGAGCGTGATCAAGCCCCTGTTGCCCTTTGTGGACCGCGCCGAGAAGAACGCCGGCTTCGTGCTCAAGCAGAAGGACGTGCTGACCAAGGTGAGCACTTCGCTGCGCGAGGTCAACGGCCACTCGTCGGACCTGCTGGACCTGGCCGAGAGCATCGCCACCACCAAGATCGAAAAAGGCGGCGTGACGCCCGATGAGCTCAAGGCGCTGAACCAGTTGGTGATGCTGACGCAGCGGATCGGCAAATCCGCCAACGAGTTCCTGACCGTGGAAGGCGTGTCCACCGAGGCCGTGTTCCTGCTGGGCAAGGACTTGAACTCCTTCAAGGAACTGGCCGAGGGCCTGACCAAGGGCAATGCCGAACTGCGCCTGCCCGGCACGCGTGACCCGGAGGTGCGCGAGCAGCTCGAGGCGCTGCTGGCCCTGTTCGAGGAGATGCGCACGCAGTCCAGCTACATCCTGGGCTCGCTGCAGGGCCTGGTGGCCGCGCGCGATGCGCAGGTCAGCATCGTCGACGACAGCGAACCGCTGCGCAAGGGCCTGGAGCAGGCCCAGAAGCAACTGGCCGAAGGCGCCGGCATCGGTGGTGTCAACGTGGCCCTGCTGCTGGTCTTCCTGGCGCTGGCCGGTGCGGCCGGTTATGGCCTGGTCAACGTCTACCTGGCCGAGCAGCGCCACCGCGCGCAAGTGGCTGAGTTCCAGCGCCAGCAGGCCGAGCGGCAGGAGCACGAGGCCAAGCGGGTGAACGACGCCAACCAGGCGGCCATTCTGCGCTTGATGAACGAACTGCAGATGGTGGCTGAAGGTGACCTGACGCAACAGGCCACGGTGACGGAGGACATCACCGGCGCCATCGCCGACTCGGTGAACTTCACGGTGGAAGAGCTGCGCACGCTGGTGGCGCAGGTGCAGGGCACGGTGTCGCGGGTGTCGGACACCACCGGCCAGGTGGAAGCCACATCGACCGAGCTGCTGGCCGCCTCCGACGAGCAACTGCGCGAGATCCGCGAAACCGGCGAATCCGTGCTGAACATGGCGGGCCGAATCAACGAAGTGTCCGCCCAGGCCCAGCACTCCGCCGAGGTGGCGCGTCAATCGCTGAGCGCGGCCGACTCGGGCCTCAAGGCCGTGCAGGACGCCATCGGCGGCATGAACACCATCCGCGAGCAGATCCAGGAAACCTCCAAGCGCATCAAGCGCCTGGGTGAATCCTCGCAGGAGATCGGTGAAATCACCGAGCTGATCTCCGACATTACCGAGCAGACCAACGTGCTGGCGCTGAACGCCGCCATCCAGGCGGCCTCCGCCGGTGAAGCGGGCCGCGGCTTCTCCGTGGTGGCCGAAGAAGTGCAGCGTCTGGCCGAACGCTCCGGCGACGCGACCAAGCAGATCGCGGCGCTGGTGCGCACCATTCAGACCGATACGCAAGATGCGGTGGGCGCCATGGAGCGCTCCACGCAGAAGGTGGTGGAAGGTGCTCACCTGTCCGATGCGGCCGGTGCGGCGCTGAACGACATCGACCGCGTGTCGCGCCAACTGGCCGAGCTGATTCAGGAGATCTCCTCGCAGGCACTGCGTGAGGCCGAATCGGCCAACGTGGTGGTGGCCAACATCCAGCACATCTTCGCCGTGACCGAGCAGACCGGTGATGGCACGCGCTCGACTGCCCAGCTGGTGCGCGAGCTGTCCAAGACCGCCGATGAATTGCAGCAATCGGTGGCCCGTTTCAAGATCGCCTGAGCCTGCTGACGCACGCCGACGACCGCCTCCTGGACGAACCCTTCGATGGACGATCTGATGGACAGCCCGCAAGCCTCTCCCGTGTCGGACGACCTCAGTGCCCTGGCCTGGGTGCACGATGAAGTCCGCAAGTCGCTGGAGGCCGCGCACAAATCCCTGCACCGCTGCCTCAAGGAAGCCGAGGCCACGGGCTTCTCGGATGTGGATGCGCTGGACCCGGCCGTGCTGCGCACCGCCCGCCAGCAGATCCACCAGGGCGTGGGGGCGCTGGAACTGGCCGGCCTGCCAGCGGGTGCCATGCTGCTGCGCGCCAGCGAGGCCGTGGTGCAGAAGATCGTCGCGCGCCCGCAGTCCATCAATGCCCAGGCCATTGAGGCCGTGGAGGCCGCGTCGTTCGCACTGCTCGATCTGATGCGCCGCCGTCTGGCGGGCAAGCAGGTCTCGGCGCTGGCGCTGTTCCCGCAGTACGAGGCGCTGATGGCCTTGTCGGGCTCCGAGCTGGCCCGCCCGTCGGACCTGTGGGTGCAGGAGTGGCCGCCGCTGTCGCTGGATGTGCCGCTGGCCGCGCCGGCCGATGCCACGCCGCGCGGTGTGGATGCCCAGGCCGTGGCGGCGTTCGAGACCACCTTGCTGCAACTGCTCAAGGGGGCGCCGGTGTCCCAGGCGCGGCCGCTGGTCGAGCTGTGTGGCCAACTGGCCGCCGATGCCGAGGGCCGCCAGGCCCACCGCGAGGCCGCGACCTGGGTGCTGGCTTGCGGCTTCCTGGAGGCCCTGGCCGAAGGGCGCCTGCCACTGAGCCTGCACGTCAAGCGCGTGCTGTCGGCCTTGCTGAGCCAACTGCGCACGCTGGCACGCCAGCCCGGCATGCCGTCCGATCGCCTGGCGCATGAGCTGCTTTTCTTCTGTGCGCAGGCCGAGCCTGCCGGCTCGGCTGTGTCGCCTGCCGGTGGTGTGCTGGATCGCCTGCGCGAGGCCTTCCGCTTGGGCGGGCATGAGCCGGTGGACCTGGTCCAGTCGGCGCTGGGGCGCTTTGATCCCGCCTGGGTGGCTCAGGCCGTCAAGCGCGTGGCCTCGGCCAAGGATGCCTGGTCGTCCGTGGCCGGTGGTGAGTTGCTGCGCCTGAGCGGCCTGCACGAGCCCTTCTCGCTGGTGGCCGATTCGATCAAGCGCCTCTACCCCGATGGCGAGGCCCTGGGGACGGCCCTGCTGGCCGCGGCTGATGGCACGGTCAAATCGGGTGCAGCGCCCGAGGCGTCGGCCGCCATGGAAGTGGCCACCAGCCTGCTGTACCTCGAAGCCTCGCTGGACGAGGCCGAGTTCGAACACCCGCAAGAGCGCCAGCGCGCGCAGCGCCTGGCCCAGCGTCTGCAGGCCGTGCTGGCTGGCCAGCCCGCCGAGCCGCTTGAGCCCTGGATGGAGGCGCTGTACCGCCACGTGTCTGACCGTCAGACCATCGGTAGCGTGGTGCAGGAACTGCGAAGCTCCCTGGGCGAGGCCGAAAAGCGCATCGACCAGTTCTTCCGCGACCATGAGCACGTGACGCCGCTGGTCGAGGTGCCTTCGCAGCTGCAGTCCATGAAGGGCGTGCTGGCTGTGCTGGGCCTGGACGCGGCGGCCCAGGCCGTCTCGCGCATGCGCGGTGATGTCGAATCCTTGCTGGCCCCCGGTGCCGACCTGCTGCAGGCCGCGCACAGCGGTGTGCATGACCGACTGGCCTCCAACCTGGGGGCCGTGGGCTTCCTGGTGGACATGCTGGCGGTGCAGCCCGGCCTGGCCAAGAACCTGTTCGTGTTCAACGCCGACACGGGCGTGCTCTCGCCCATCATGGGCCGCGCGCCTCAGCCGCAGCCTGATGTCGACCCCATCGAGGTGATGGCCCGCCCGGCCGAGCAGGTCGAGCGCGTGCGCACGCAGGAAGTGGCCGAGACGCTGGCCGAATCCGTCGGACGCGAGGATGTGCCGCTGGCCACCCTGTCCGACGAGATCCAGCACCTGGCCGACACGCCCCTGGTGCAGGACAAGCCTTCGCTCGCTGCCAGCCTGGCCAACGCCCAGGCCGCGCTGGACCGTGCCGCGGCCACCGACGACCAGTCCGAGCAGCAGCAGGCCCGTGACGAAGCCGTGGCTGCGCTCAACGATTTCGTGCAGTCCGTGACCGAGCCTGTTGGTGTCGACGAGCCCATCGAGCCGTTGCCCGAGCCCGTGCCGCAGGTGCCGCTGGTGCCCGAGAAGCCCGCCGCGCCCGAGGCCACCGGCCTGGAAGAAGACGATGAGATGCGCGACATCTTCATCGAAGAGGCGCGCGAGGTGATCGGCGATGCCCGCACGGCGCTGGCCGGCCTGTCGCGCCAGCCTGATGACGTGACCCTGCTCACCACGGTGCGCCGCGCCTTCCACACGCTCAAGGGCAGCTCGCGCATGGTGGGCCTGGGCGATTTCGGTGACGCCGCCTGGGGCTTCGAGCAGCTCTACAACGCCTGGCTGGCCTCGCAGAACCCCGCCAACGATGAATTGATGGGCCTGAGCATCGAGGCGCTGACCCACCTGGAGCGCTGGGTGGACGCCATCGCGGCCCGCCAGGCCCAGGGCTGGTCGCCCGCCAGTTTGGTGCAGGCGGCCGAGGCGCTGCGCCTGCACAACCGGCGTGAGATCGTGGTGCCGCCGGACCAGTCGTTGCTGGCATCGGCTGTGATGGCTGAGCCAGAGCCTGCCGCGCTGGCCGATGTCATCGAGCCCATCGAGCCTGTCTTGTCGGTGCAAGCGCCTGTCGACACCGTGCCCGATCTGCCGGTGGCCGAGGCTGTCGAGCTCACGGAAGCCGCCGAACCGGAACTGCACATCGAGTCCGGCGAACTGCCCGCCGAGATCGACCTGATCGAGGTGTCCCTGGTCGATGACGATGCCGTGTCCCGCGAAGCCGAGGCCCAGGCCCTGGCAGCGGCCGCCGCGAAGAACGAACCTCAACCGCTGGATGAGACGGTGGCCGATGTGCTGTCGCCGCCCGAGGTTGAGTTGCCCGCGCATGCGGGCGATCCCATCGAAGCGCCGCCCCTGCTGGAAGAGGCGCTTGACCTCATCGTGCTGGACCTCAAGGAGGACGAGGCCTTCCGTGAGGCGCCAGCCGCCGAGACCGTTGTGCCCGAGGCTCCGCAGCCCTTCCTGGATACGGCGCTGCCAGCGTTCGAGGACACCGCGCCGCCCGTGCTGGACGCGCCGGATGCATCGCCTGAAGCTGCTGCGGCGCAACCCCCGCAACCTGGCACCGACATCGCGCTGCCGGAGTTGCAGGAACTGGCCGACCTGCCGCTGGACAGCATCGAAGTGATCGAGGCCGATGCCGACCTGAGCCTGTCCGAGCCGGATGTGTTCACGCTGCCCGATGACGCGCAGGCCGCAGCTGATCTGTCGCTCGACTTGTCGTCGGTGTCCCTGGCTGAGCCATCACTGGAGGCAGCTTCCGCCATTGGTGACAGCACCGCTACAGAACCCTCACCAGAGCCCCTCACCGAAACCGACCTGAGCGACGATGACCAGGTCAAGGTGATCGGCTCGCTGCGCATCAGCATCCCGCTGTTCAACATCTACCTCAACGAGGCCGATGAGCAATCGCGCCGCCTGAGCATGCAGCTGGGCGAATGGGCGCTGGAGTGGCAGCACCCTGTCAGTGACGAAGCCGTGGCGCTGGCGCATTCTCTGGCCGGCAATTCTGGCACCGTGGGCTACACCGAGCTGTCGCGTCTGGCACGCGCGCTGGAACATGCCCTGACCCGCTCGCAAGGCGCTGGCCGCGGCGACGAGGCCTCGGCTGCGCTGTTCAACGATGCGGCCGAAGAGATTCGCCGCCTGCTGCACCAGTTTGCCGCCGGCTTCCTCAAGTCGCCGAACGAAGACCTGCTGCACCGCCTGGAGCACTACGAGCCGCCCGAGCCCTTGCGCGCGGACGTGGCCGCCCGCCAGCACCTGCGCTTGGTCCGGGCGGAAGACGAGAACCCCGAGTTGATGGCCGAGAGCGCCGAAGCGCCTCAGTCGCTTGCTTGCGACGATGCTGTCCAGGTCATCGTTGACGAGCCTGCGCTGGCACAGCCGTTGGACGACGCTTCCATCGATCTCGCCATCGAGCCTGTCGTTGATGAGCCGCTGCCAGAGCCCGAAGCCGCCCCTGTGGGTGCGGAGCCCGTGCTGGATACGCCCGCCGAGGACTTCGTGCCTTCCGTGGTGACGCCAGCCATCACGTTGGGCCTGCCTGAGGTCAAGCCCTTCGAGCCCTTGCCAGAGCAGCCCGCCAGCGAGCACCTGGTGCGCGCCGTCGGCACCGATGTGGACCTGGGCGCCGATGCCGACATCGAGGCTGTCGACGCCATCGACGCCGACCTCTTCCCCATCTTCGAGGAAGAATCCCTGGAGCTGCTGCCCCAGCTGGCCGCCGACATGCGCCAGTGGGTGCAGCACCCGCAGCGCCGCGACCTGGCCGATGCCTGCATGCGCACGCTGCACACCTTCAAGGGCGGTGCGCGACTGGCCGGGGCCATGCGCCTGGGCGAACTGGCGCACCGCATGGAATCGGCCATCGAGCGGCTGATCGCCAGCGACCAGATCCAGGCCGCTGCCCTCGAACCGCTGGAAGCGCGCGGCGATGTGCTGGCCGAAGTCTTCGAATCGCTGCAAAAGCGTGACCAGAGCACTCAGCAGGACCTGGCCCAGCGCCCGGCCTCGCTGGTGGCTGCCAGCACCCAGGATCAGCCTGAGGCCGCATCGGGTGACGTGCCTGAGACGATCGACAGCCAACTGGCCGCCTTGCCGTCCTCCGAGGTCGCGCCTGCTCAGCAGGCCGTGGTGCCGGTGTCGGGCGACGCGCCTTCGTCCAGCGTCACGCCGATCGACTGGTCCAGCGTGCGCGCGGACTTCCAGCCCGGCGGTACCCAGGCCGGTGCCGAAGCGGCCGCCGCGTCCAGCATTGCCGCGGTGCGCGTGCGTCCGCGCCTGCTCGACCGCCTGGTCAACCATGCGGGCGAGGTGTCCATCGCGCGCACGCGCCTGTCGGCCCAGATGCAGCAGATGCGGGGTTCGGTGGGCGATCTCACCGAGAACCTGGACCGCCTGCGCCAGCAGTTGCGCGACATCGAACTGCAGGCCGAGACACAGCTGAGCACCCGCATGGAAGCGGCGCGGGCCCAGCAGCAAAACTTCGATCCGCTGGAGTTCGACCGCTACACGCGCTTCCAGGAGCTCACCCGCATGATGGCCGAGTCGGTGAACGACGTGGCCACCGTGCAGCGCGGCCTGATCCGCAACCTTGAATCGGCGGAAGACCAACTGGCTGCCCAATCCCGCCTCACGCGCGACCTGCAGGACGACCTGCTGCGCACGCGCATGGTGGAGTTCGAAGGCCTCTCGGACCGTCTGTACCGCGTGGTGCGCCAAGCCGCCAAGGAAACCGGCAAGCAGGTGCGCCTGGACCTGGTCGGTGGCCACACCGAGGTCGACCGTGGCGTGCTGGACCGCATGGCCGGCGCCTTCGAGCACCTGCTGCGCAACAGCGTCACCCACGGCATCGAGGACCCGGCCACGCGCCAGGCCCAGGGCAAGGAACCCATGGGCACCGTCATCGTGGCCGTGCACCAGGAAGGCAACGAAGTGGCCATCGAGTTCCGCGACGATGGCGCGGGCCTGGATTTGTCACGCATCCGCGCCAAGGCCGAGGCCCAGGGCCTGCTGACCCCTGACGCGGAAGCCTCCGATGCCGAACTGTCGCAGTTGATCTTCACGCCGGGCTTCTCCACGGCGGAAGCCGTGACCGAGCTGGCCGGCCGTGGCATCGGCATGGATGTTGTCCGCGCCGATGTGAACGCCATGGGCGGCCGCATCGAAACCGCCACGGCGGCGGGGCAGGGCACCAGCTTCAAGCTGATCCTGCCGCTGACCACCGCCGTGACCAAGGTGGTGATGGTGCGTTGCGGCGATCTGGTCGTCTCCATCCCGACCAACCTGGTCGAGCTGGTGCGCCGCGCCCGTGCCGAAGAGATCGAGCACGCCTACGCCACCGGCACCATGCCCTATGCGGACCTGACGCTGCCCTTCTTCTGGTTCGGCGCCTTGCTGCAGCACAGCGCGCGCGGCCTGGCCGAAGGGCGAACGCTGCCGGTGGTGGTGGTGCGCTCGGCCCAGCAGCGAGTGGCCCTGCACGTCGATGAAGTGCTGGGCAACCAGGACGTGGTGGTCAAGAACCTGGGCCCGCAGCTCTCGCGCGTGCCTGGCCTGGCCGGGATGACGCTGCTGGCCTCCGGCGCCGTGGCCCTGATCTACAACCCTGTGGCCCTGGCCACCGTGTACGGCAACGAAGCCCAGACCTGGGCTCGCCAGGCCCGCGTGGCCGATGCTGCGGCAGGGCAGGGTGATGCGCAGGCTCAGGCGCCGCGCATTCAGGCCCCGCTGGAGGCACCGGCTGCACCGCTGGTGCTGGTGGTGGACGATTCCCTCACTGTGCGCCGGGTCACCCAGCGCTTGCTCACGCGCGAAGGCTACCGTGTCACACTCGCCAAGGACGGCCTGGACGCGCTGGAAAAGATGGCCGAGGAAATCCCCCTGGTCGTGCTCTCCGATATCGAGATGCCGCGCATGGACGGCTTCGATCTGGTGCGCAACTTGCGGGGTGACGAACGCTGGAAGGATGTGCCGATCGTGATGATTACGTCACGGATCGCTCAGAAACATCGCGATTACGCCGCGGAGCTGGGTGTGAACCATTACCTCGGCAAACCGTACAGTGAGGAAGAATTGGTCAGCCTGGTGGCGCGCTACACGCATGCGGCTTTGTCGCAGCAGGGTGCCCAGGGCTGATCGTACTGGCGGACGCCCACGCGCGGGGCGGCCTCTTTGGCCTTAGCAGGAGTGGCATGAACAGCGCGATAGAGCACCTGGTCTCCCTGACCGCGCTGCGCGACCGCGAGCAACTGGACCTCTCCCTGGCCCAGGCGCTCGGGTCGATGATGCAGGCCCGCTGCGCGGGCGTGTACCGCGTGGTGCTGGACAAGGACGCATTGCCGCGTTGGCTCAATTGCGGCGTGTCGCGTCCGGGCTCGCTGTTGTCCGCCGATCCCGGCTGGATCGACCCGCACGACCTGCCGGAGATTGATGCTTTCCCCTTGCGCCAGGAGGCCCTGGAGCTGCAATCGGTGCTGCAGGTGCCGACCCAGCCGCCGCTGACCGATGGCTGGTTCACCTTGCTGCCCCTGATGGGCGATTCGCACCAACCCGGTGTCATCGAGATCGAGACCACCGAGCCCCTGACGCCGGCGGAAATCCGCCAGGTCGAGACCCTGCTCAAGGTGTTCGACAACTTCCAGCGCCTGCTCGACTCCAGCCAGCGTGACGCGCTGACCGCGCTGCTCAACCGCCAGACCTTCGACACCACCTTCATGGCGGCCTCGCTGCCGCGCACGGTGGGCATCTCCGAAGAGCACGAGGACCGTCGTCGCCAGGTGGGCGACACCTGGTGGCTGGGCGTGATCGACATCGATCACTTCAAGTCGGTCAACGACCGCTTTGGCCACCTGATTGGCGACGAGGTGCTGGTGCTGGTGGCGCGCATCATGCGCCAGACCTTCCGCCACTACGACCGCCTGTTCCGCTTCGGCGGTGAGGAGTTCGTGGTGATGCTGCGCTGCAATGAGAAGGATGGTGCGATTGCAGCCTTTGAACGCATGCGGCACAACATGGCGCACTACGCGTTCCCGCAGGTGGGGCAGGTCACCATCAGCATCGGCATGACGCAGGTGCTGGGTTCGGACACGCCCAGCGCGGCTTTTGCCCGGGCTGACGATGCGGTGTACGAGGCCAAGCGCCAGGGACGCAACCGGGTGCTGAACCATGAGGCGCTGGTGGCAGCCGGTGCCGTCGAAGAGGCGAAGCACGAGGGCGACGTCGAGTTGTTCTGACATCGCTGCTGCTGCTGCTGTGGTGGTGCGTTTGGCGGTTTTCTTTGCAGGCATCGTGTTGCGCGCTTTTTCGGGGCAACGCGGGGGCGCGGGATGTGGGGCGGTCGTCCGGGCTTCAGTGTTGTCGGTCCTGCCTGAGGCAGGATTGCCTTGCGATGCTCGTGGCGAGGTGGGGCTGTCCAACTCACTGCGTGCCCTGTAGGCACTCCGTTCAAACAAGCGCAAGCGCTTTATGTCGCCAGGCCTACCGAAAGCCAGGACAACGACACGCAAACCGAGGGCTATTTACCCGACGCTTTGCGGCCAGGTGAAGGTGATGCCTTGCCATCCTCCTTCAGCACCCCATACCGATCCAGCGTCTCCTTACGGGCCTGATCATGGTCCACGATGGGCTTGGTATAGTCCCGTCCCAGTACGAAGCCTGCGGGCAGATCGGCCGCCTTAGCCTGCCAGGGCGCATGCACCGCCCGGTCGGACAAGCCCGCCAACTCCGGCACATACCGCCGGATGAACTTGCCCTGTGGATCGAACTTCTCGCTCTGGTTCACAGGGTTGAAGATCCGGAACCACGGCTGCGCATCGCAGCCGGTCGAGGCCGCCCACTGCCACCCCCCGTTGTTGGCCGCCAAGTCGAAATCCAGAAGCTTCTCGGCGAAGTAGGCCTCGCCCCGGCGCCAGTCGATGCCCAGATCCTTCACCAGGAAGCTGGCCACCACCATGCGCAGGCGGTTGTGCATGTAGCCCGTCTGGTTGATCTGGCGCATGGCCGCGTCCACCAGCGGGTAGCCGGTGCGGCCCTCGCACCAGGCCTCGAAATCGGCCTCGGCCTCCTTGCCGCGTCGCCACTTGATGCGCTCGTAGTCGCGCTTGTAGGCGTGCCCCACCACGTGCGGGTGGTGGAACAGGATCTGGTGGTAGAAATCGCGCCAGATCAGCTCTGACAGCCACACCTGCGCCCCGCGCGAGCCCTGCTTGCCGCGCTCCCAGGCCAGCCCGGCCAGGTGGCGGATGCTGACGGTGCCGAAGCGCAGATGGGTCGACAGGTAGCTGGGGCCCTTCACGGCCGGGAAATCCCGTGTTTCGTCATAGCGGTCCAGCCGGGGCAGGAAGTCATCCAGCAGGGCCTCGGCGCCGCTCATGCCGGCGGGCACCTTCAGGTCATCACAAGGCTCGAAACCGATGTCGCCCAGCGAGGGCACGCCATGCTGGCCGATCTTGGCCGGGATGGAGGCCAGGTGCGCTGCATACCGCTCGACCGGATAAGGCTTGACGTAAAACGGCTCGATCTTGCGCAGCCAGGCGTTCTTGTAGGGCGTGAAGACGCCATAGGGCGTGTCATTGCCGGTCAGCACCTCGTTGCGCTCGAAGATCACGCAATCCTTGGTGGTGTACAGGGCGGTGCCCAGGTCGCTCAGCTTGCCGCGCACGGCGGCGTCGCGCTGCAGGGCGGCCGGGTCGTCGTCGTGGTTGGCGTAGACGGCCTGCACGCCCAGTTCGGCCGCCAGGCGCGGGATTTCCTTGAGCGCGCTGCCGTGGCGCACGATCAGGCCGGCGCCGCGCTTGAGGCTCGCCAGGCCCTGGTCCACCTCGGTCAGGCTGGTCAGGATAAAGGCCACCCGGCGGTCCTGGCGGGGCAGGGCATCCAGGATGTCCGTGTCCAGCACGAAGGCGCACCACACCCGGCGGGCGTTTTTCAGGGCGTGGTATAGCGCCGCATGGTCCGTGTGCCGCAGGTCCCGTCGAAACCAGACCAGGGCAGCGTCGATCTGTTCACTCATTGCGTTCCATCGTCCGCGGAGGGGTACGCCGCAGGACTTAAAATCCCGTCCATGTCCGACAGCCCCCCGATCAACCTCACCAACCAGTTCCTGATTGCCATGCCGGGCATGTCCGATGGCAATTTCGCAGGGGCGGTGGTGTACATGTGTGAGCATACCGAACGCGGTGCGCTGGGCCTGATCATCAACCGTCCGATCGAGATCGGCGTGCAGCAGCTGTTCGAGAAGGTCGACCTGGTGCTCGAGCGTGATGATCTGCTCTCCACACCCGTCTACCTGGGCGGCCCGGTGCAGACCGAGCGCGGCTTCGTGCTGCATGAACAGCTCGACGAAGAGGGCGGCCACTACAGCTCCACCCTCAAGATCGACGGCGGCCTTGAGATGACCACCTCGCGCGATGTGCTTGAAGCCATGGCCAACGGGGCCGGCCCGCGCAAGGTGCTGATCACCTTGGGCTATTCGGGCTGGAGCGCCGGCCAGCTGGAAGAAGAGATCGGCCGCAATGGCTGGCTCACCGTGGCCGCCGACCGCGAGATCATCTTCGACACGCCGGTGGAAGACCGCTACGACCGGGCCCTGTCCCTGCTGGGCATCGACCGGGGCTTCCTGTCGTCCGAGGCCGGTCACGCATGAAGGCCGCGCGCGCCATGCCCAGGACGGAGGCCCCCCAGTGAGCGCCACCTTCCTGGCTTTTGACTACGGCCTCAAGCGCGTGGGCGTGGCCTGCGGCAACGATCTGCTGCGCCAGGCCCAGCCCTTGCGCACCATCGCGGTCGAGGGCGATGCCCGCTTCAACCAGATCAAGAAGCTGATCGACGAGTGGCGCCCCGACGCGCTGGTGGTGGGCGTGCCCTTCCACCCCGATGGGGCCGAGCACGAGATCACGCAGCGCGCCCGCCGCTTTGGCCGCCAGCTCAACGGGCGCTTCCACCTGCCCGTGCACGAGGTCGACGAGCGCTACTCCAGCGTCGAGGCCGAGCGCGATGACCCGGATGACCTGGATTCGGCCTCGGCCGCCATCATCCTGCAACAGTATTTCGACGAGACTGCCGCGCGCAGCCTCGCTTTCCCATCATCTCCATCGGAGGATCCCGCCCCATGAGCAGCACCTCCCAACCCTCGCTGAGGCTCGACGCCGAGCAGCTGTATGACGTCCTGCTCAAGGGCGTGCGCAAGCTGCTGGATCAGGACACTGCCCTCGTGGGCGTCTGGTCCGGCGGCGCCTGGCTGGCCGAGCGCCTGAGTAAAGATTTGGGCCGCAGCGAACCGCACGGCACCATCTCGTCGGCCCTGCACCGCGACGACTTCAGCCGCCGCGGCATGGCCGTCTCGCGTGACGCCACCCAGCTGCCCTTCGAGATCGAAGGCCGCCACATCCTGCTGATCGACGACGTGCTCTACACCGGCCGCACCACGCGCGCCGTGATCAACGAGCTGTTCGACTTCGGCCGCCCGGCCAGCGTCACCCTGGTGGTGCTGGTGGACCGTGGCGGGCGCGAGCTGCCCATCGAGCCGGTCTTCTCGGCCGCGCGCATCACCCTGCCGTTTGATGAACGCGTGTCCCTGGGCCGCGACGACGTCACCGGCCAGTTCACATTCCATTTCGAGAGGGTTTGATGCAACGACGCAACCCCCAGCTCAACAAGCACGGCGAGCTGATCCACCTGCTGAGCACCGAGGGCCTGCCCCGCGACGTGATCCACCAGATCCTGGACACGGCCGGCACCTTCGTGAGCGTCAACGACCGCGAGGTCAAGAAGATCCCGCTGCTGCGCGGCAAGAGCGTCTTCAACCTGTTCTTCGAGAACAGCACACGCACGCGCACCACCTTCGAGATCGCGGCCAAGCGCCTGTCGGCCGACGTGATCAACCTGGACATCGCGCGCTCGTCGGCCTCCAAGGGCGAGAGCCTGCTCGACACCATCGCCAACCTCAGCGCGATGCACGCCGACATGTTCGTGGTGCGCCATGCCGAATCCGGCGCGCCCTACCTGATCGCCCAGCACGTGGCGCCGCATGTGCACGTGGTCAACGCCGGTGACGGCCGCCACGCGCATCCCACGCAGGCGCTGCTGGACATGTACACGATCCGGCACTACAAGCAGGACTTCACCAACCTCACCGTGGCGATCGTGGGCGACATCGTGCACTCGCGCGTGGCACGCTCCAACATCCACGCGCTGACCACCCTGGGCGTGCCCGAGGTGCGCGTGGTCGGCCCGCGCACCCTGGTGCCCGGTGATCTGCGCGAGATGGGCGTGCGTGTGTGCCACGACATGGCCGAAGGCATCCGCGATGCCGACGTCGTGATCATGCTGCGCCTGCAGAATGAGCGCATGTCCGGCGGCATGCTGCCCAGCGCCGGCGAGTTCTTCAAGGAGTTCGGCCTCACGCCCGAGAAGCTGGCGCTGGCCAAGCCCGACGCCATCGTCATGCACCCCGGCCCCATCAACCGCGGCGTGGAGATCGACTCCGCCGTGGCCGATGGCAAGCAGAGCGTGATCCTGCCGCAGGTCACCTTCGGCATCGCCGTCCGCATGGCCGTCATGTCCATCATCGCCGGCAACGACGCTTGAGACGAGTATGAAGATCCTGATCAAGAACGGTCGCCTGATCGACCCCGTGGGTGGCCTGGACACCGTCGGTGACCTGGCCCTGGCCACCGGCCGCATCGTCAGCATCGGCCAGGTGAATGCCGACTTCGACGCCGACCGCGTGATCGACGCGGCCGGCTGCATCGTCGCCCCTGGCCTGGTGGACCTGGCCGTGCGCCTGCGCGAGCCCGGCCATGAACACGAAGGCATGCTCGAATCCGAGCTGGCCGCCGCCGCCGCCGGTGGCGTGACCAGCGTGGTCTGCCTGCCCGACACCGACCCCACGCTCGACGAGCCCGGCCTGGTCGAGATGCTCAAGCTGCGCGCCCGCAAGCTCAGCCGCTGCCGCCTGTTCCCGCTGGGCGCGCTCACGCGTGGCCTGAAGGGCGAAACCCTCACCGAGATGGCCGAGCTGCACGAAGCCGGCTGCGTGGGCTACTCGCAGGCCGAAGCCCCCGTGCGTGACACCCAGGTGCTGCAACGCGCGCTGCAATACGCCGCCACCTTTGGCTACACCGTTTGGCTGCGCCCGCAGGATGCCTGGCTGGGCAAGGGCGTGGCCGCCAGCGGTGCCATCGCCACGCGCCTGGGCCTGTCGGGCGTGCCCGTGGCCGCCGAGGTCATCGCGCTGCACACCATCGTCGAGCTGGTGCGCGTCACCGGCGCGCGCGTGCACCTGTGCCGCCTGTCCAGCGCTGCTGGCGTCGAGATCGTGCGCCGCGCCAAGGCCGACGGCCTGCCCATCACGGCGGATGTGAGCATCAACTCGCTGATGCTGACCGACATGGACATCGGCTTCTTCAACTCTGCCATGCGCGTGGTGCCGCCGCTGCGCCAGGGCCGTGACCGCGACGCCCTGCAGGCCGCCCTGAAGGACGGCACGCTCGATGCGCTCGTGTCCGACCACACGCCCGTCAGCGAAGACGAAAAGATGCTGCCCTTCGGCGAAGCCGAACCCGGCGCTACCGGCCTGGAGCTGCTGCTGAGCCTGGCCCTCAAGGGCGCGGGCCTGGAAGCCGGTCCGGCCGCGTCGCTGGATGGCAAGCGCCTGGCCGCGGCCCTGGCCACCGTCACCAGCGGCCCTGTCAAGGTGCTGGGCGAGGCCATCGGCTCGCTGGCCTCCAGCGCCGGCCGCCTGGTGCAGGGCGGTGTGGCCGACATCTGCGTGTTCGATCCGGCCGTGAGCTGGAAGGTCGATGGCAGCCAGTTGGTCAGCCAGGGCCGCCACACGCCTTTCGCCTACGAATCGACCGGCTTCGAGTTGCCGGGCCGCGTGCGTCTCACCCTGGTGGCAGGGCAGCTTGCCCACGAGGCGCTTGAGTCTGACTCGGCAGGCGCAGCCCAGGGCTGATCCAGCCGCGTCCATCTCCCAGCAGTGCAAGATGTCCGATCAGTCCGCCGCCACCCCCAGCACCCTGCATCGGCCCGACACCGACATCGGCTGGGCGCGGCGCCTGCGTGCAGTTGGCCGCATCGTGCACATGGCTGTCTACCTGTGGCGCGTCTCGCTGATCATGCGCTGGCGCTTCGAGGCCATGGACCACGCCACGCAGCAGGCCAATGTACGCAAATGGTCAGCCGCCGTGTTTCATTGCCTGGGGGCCAAACTGGTGGTCAAGGGCACACCCCGGCCTGGCGCCAAGCTGATCGTCGGCAACCATGTGTCCTGGATGGACATCGCGGCCATCAATGCCACGGTGCCCAGCCGCTTCGTCTCGAAGGCCGAAGTAGGGCAGTGGCCCATCGTCGGGCGCATGGTGACGCTGGCCGGCACCATCTACCTGCAGCGCGCCAGCCGGCGTGACGCCATGCGCGTCATGTCGCAGCTAACCGAGAGCCTGCGCGATGGCCACACCGCCGCTGTCTTCCCCGAAGGCACCACGGGCGATGGCCACCGCCTGCTTCACTTCCACGCCAACCTGCTGCAATCGGCCATCGATGCCGACGTGCCCGTGCAGCCGGTCGCCATCCGCTACAGTGATGCGCAGCACGCCATCAGCCCCGCGGCAGCCTATGTGGGCGACACCTCGCTGGTCCAGTCCCTGTGGTGGATCGCCTGCGCGCAAGACCTCACCGTCAATGTGACTGTTCTGCCCCCCCAGCGGGTGGACCACGCCGACCGCCGTGCCCTGGCCACCCGCCTGCACGATGAGATCGCCGAGGCCTTGTCTTCGGAACTTTGAGCGCCACATCAGGTCTGTCCTGCCATGTGAATTGGTACTGAACGGGTGAAATCGGACAGTCCCGTGAATACCGCGCATTTGATGGGCCTTACCCTGACACCGTCAGACCCGGTTCACGTCAAACTGGCAGCGGGGCAAGGTCTGGCGCCCACCACCCCTTCAGGTGAACTTGCGTTGCCGCAAGTGGAAGAACGTCGGGGCTCTAATACAATCGCGCGTTCTCTGTGAGGTCTTTTCGATGCTTGAATTTCTGACGTCCTCGGCTCTGCTGGATTCCGTGCTCAGCTGGCTGTCCGACGGCCTGCTGGACGCTGCCTGGTGGCAAGTGGTGCTCTACACCCTCGTGTTGACGCACATCACCATCGCATCTGTCACCATCTTCCTGCATCGCAGCCAGGCGCACCGCTCGCTGGACCTGCACCCCATCGCCTCTCACTTCTTCCGTTTCTGGCTTTGGCTGACGACCGCCACCGTCACCAAGGAATGGGTGGCCGTGCACCGCAAGCACCACGCCAAGTGCGAGACCGAGGAAGATCCCCACAGCCCCGTGGCCCACGGCATCAAGACCGTGCTGCTGCGTGGCCGCGAGCTGTACGCCGAAGAGGCCGCCCGCAAGGAGACCCTGGCCAAGTACGGCCACAACACCCCCAACGACTGGCTGGAGCGCAATGTCTACACGCGCTTCTCGGCCAAGGGCGTGTTCCTGATGTTCCTGATCGACATCGCCCTGTTCGGTGCCATCGGCATCACCGTGTGGGCCGTGCAGATGCTGTGGATCCCGATCACCGCCGCCGGCATCATCAATGGCCTGGGCCACTGGTGGGGTTACCGCAATTTCGAGGCGGCCGATGCCTCCACCAACATCAGCCCCTGGGGCATCCTGATCGGTGGCGAAGAGCTGCACAACAACCACCATACCTACCCGACGTCGGCCAAGCTGTCCGTCAAGTCGTATGAGTTCGACATCGGCTGGACCTACATCCGCGGCCTGGAGATGCTCAAGCTGGCCAAGGTGCGCAAGGTGCCGCCCCGCCTGATGCTGGGCGAGGTCAAGCCCGTGGCCGATGCCAAGACGCTGGAAGCGCTGGCGGCGCACCGTTATGAACTGATGGCCTCGTATGCCCGTGAGGTGCGTGCGGCTTGTGCGGCCGAGATGTCCCGCCTCAAGGCCAATGGGCAGCAGGCCGCGGCCGAGAAGCTGCAGAAGGTGCGCCACTGGATGCACCGCGATGACGAGAAGGTGCCGCATGCGCTGCGCATCGACATCGAGAAGGCACGGGCCGAGCACCCCAGCCTGGACAAGCTGCTGACGATGCGTGAGGAGCTGCGCCAGGTGTGGACGCGCACGAACGTGTCGGGTGAGCAGCTGGTGGCGGATCTGCAGGGCTGGTGTCAGCGGGCCGAGGGCAGCGGGATCAAGGCGCTGCAAGAGTTCTCTTTGAAGCTGCGGGCTGCGCACGCCTGATCTTCCAGAGCGCTTCTTCCTTCTTTTTAAAGAGCCTCGCTGGTTTTAGCGGGGCTTTTTTGTATCGGCGCATGCCTTGTTGGGTGCTCCGGGGCGAGGCTGCGCTGGGCAGGGCTCCACGGGTGGCGGTCCTGCCGTAGGCAGGACTGCTCTGCGGTGCTCAGGCCGGGCAGGCGGCTGCGGAACTCGGGCCCTTCAGGCCCTCAGACATCCTCGCCGTCCCCTGGCCGCAGGCCAGGGGCAACCTGCCCGTCCTTGCGCTCCTCGACGCCACCTGGTCGCCCCGCCCAACGCAGCCTCGCCCCTTCGGGGTGGCGGCATGCGGAGGGTGCGGCATGCCTGCATTGTGCGTCTGCGCCATTGGGGGGCAAAAACAAAAACCGCCGAGGCGTTCGCCAGGGCGGTTTCTTGAGAAAGCAGCAGAAGGATTACTTCAGCTTCACTTCCTTGTAGGCCACGTGCTTGCGGGCCTTGGGGTCGAACTTCATGAATTCCAGCTTTTCGGGCGTGGTCTTCTTGTTCTTGGTGGTGGTGTAGAAGTGGCCGGTACCCGCAGTGGATTCCAGCTTGATCTTTTCGCGTCCGCCTTTAGCAGCCATGGTTCACCTCTCCAATCACAGTTCGCCGCGAGCACGCAGGTCCGACAGAACCTGGTCGATGCCCACCTTGTCGATCAGTCGCAGAGCGGCCGTGCTGATGCGCAGACGCACCCAGCGGTTTTCGCTCTCGACCCAGAAGCGGCGGTACTGCAGGTTAGGCAGAAAACGACGCTTGGTTTTGTTGTTGGCGTGGGAAATATTGTTCCCCACCATCGGGCCCTTACCCGTGACTTGACAGACGCGTGCCATGACGCTTCTCCGTTCGCTGATTAGGCGTTGTGTTGCGAATCGGTGGGCAGAGCAAGGACCGATCAAGAGACCTGTGCTTGGTGCTCACCCTTCCGGCTGCCTCGAAGCGGCATGAAAGCCGCCCCAAAAGCCGGGACGAATTTGGGAAAACCAAGATTATAGCCAGAAACTTGGCTAACGCCAAGCCGCTGCCCAAAGTCGCTTGCCTGACGGGCTGCTGGAGCCGCGCCTCGGGGCGATTATCCTGCCGTCTTAGGCCAGCCGGGCCAGGGAAAACGGAAAGATGGGATCCTGCTCAACGATACAGATCAAGCCATGAGCTTCGCGACTTGGTGCCGTTTCATGGCCTGCGCTGGCGTGCTTTGGGCAACTGAGCTCGCTGTATCTAGCTCTAGCGCTCTGCCGTCGCCATGCGACTCGGATCAGGCTGGTGGCCCCGACCTTGTGCCCAACGCCGTGTTCCCCGCAGACCTTGCGCCCTACGGGCACGTATGTTTCGTGGCCCGCAAGGTGCCAGTGCCCGTCTATGCCGAAACAGACTATTTGCAATTCGAACTGCTGCGTGGCCCCAATGCCCCGGCGGTCAAGCTGCCGTGGCCCGAGCGCTATCTGTGGAACGGCGCCTGTCGGATCAGGGCTGTCTCGTTTCCACGGCTCGACAAGGGGCCTCAGCGCAGCATCCTGATACTGGGGCGCTGCAATACGGCCGGCGATGAGCTCGATCAGGCTTTGATCTATCGAGGCAGCCCCCAGGGGTTCAAGCTGGACACGCCCTTGAGCGTCGAGGCCACGGGCTTCGATACGATCGCCAAGGCGGAGGCCTGGGCCCGTGAGCGAATCCGTCAGCAGCGCTCAGGCCGTGCACGGTAGCGTGCCAGCCTGAGGCGCAAAGGCCTTTCAGCCCCCGTTCTGCTCCAGGAAACGCTGCGCATCCAGCGCGGCCATGCACCCCGTGCCGGCGCTGGTGATCGCCTGGCGGTAGATGTGATCCTGCACGTCGCCGGCGGCGAACACGCCGGGCACGCTGGTCATGGTGGCGAAGCCCTCGGAGCCGCTCTTGGTCAGGATGTAGCCATCCTTCATCTCCAGTTGGCCCTTGAAGATGTCAGTGTTGGGCTGGTGGCCGATGGCGATGAAGCAGCCCTTGACCTCCAGCTCCTTGGTCGAGCCGTCGGTGGTGCTCTTGAGGCGCACGCCGGTCACGCCGCTCTGGTCGCCCAGGACCTCGTCCAGTGTCTGGAACAGGTGCAGTTCCATCTTGCCGGCCTTGACCTTCTCGTGCACCTTGTCGATCAGGATGGCCTCGGCGCGGAACTTGTCGCGGCGGTGGATCAGGTGGACCTTGCTGGCGATGTTCGACAGGTACAGCGCTTCTTCGACGGCCGTGTTGCCGCCGCCGACCACGCAGACCACCTGGTCGCGGTAGAAGAAGCCGTCACAGGTGGCGCAGCCGCTCACGCCGCGGCCCATGAAGGCTTCTTCGGAGGGCAGGCCCAGGTACTTGGCCGAGGCGCCGGTGGCGATGATCAGGGTGTCGGTGGTGTAGGTGCCCGAGTCGCCCTTCAAGGTGAACGGGCGCTTGGACAGGTCGACCTCGTTGACGTGGTCGAACACCATCTGGGTCTGGAAACGCTCCGCGTGCTCCAGGAAGCGTTGCATCAGCTCGGGGCCCTGCACGCCATGGACGTCGGCGGGCCAGTTGTCCACCTCGGTGGTGGTCATCAACTGGCCGCCCTGGGCCATGCCGGTCACCAGGGTGGGCTTGAGGTTGGCCCGGGCGGCGTAGATGGCGGCGGTGTAGCCGGCAGGGCCGGAGCCCAGGATCAGGACGTTGCTGTGGGTCGTGTCGGACATGATCTAGAGGAGCCTTTCAGGCACGAATTGTGCGCCAGGGGCGTGTTTCACAAGGGGTGTGAGGGCATCAATTCTTTTAATGGCCTTCTTTGACGGTGCACCTTCGGACATGGTCTTCGCACGCAAAACGAAAAAATGTCTAAAAATTCCGGCACCGATGCCGAAAATTGTAGGGACTGGTGACGGACTGCACGTCGCACGGGCTGGTTTGGCCGTGTTGACTGCGTCGCGGAGCCACCCCAAACCCGATTGCACCCCGCAACCGCAAGGCACCAAAGAGGAGCTGCCATGGCCATGTTGTCCAACCTCGATCTGATCCGGCGCGTGCCGCTGTTCTCCATGCTCACGCAGGCGCAGGCCGAGTCCATCGCCGAGAGCGTGGTCAAGCGCCGCTACCGCCGGGGCGAGTTGATCGTCGAACGCGGCCGCAAGACGAACTCTTTGTTCATCCTGCTGACGGGCCGTGCTCGCGTGGTCGCCGCCGACGAGCGGGGCCGCGAGGTCATCCTGGCCGTGCTGGAAGCCGGTGACTACATCGGCGAGATGAGCCTGATCGACAACGAGCCGCATTCGGCCACGGTGCGCGCCGAGGTGCAGACCGATGTGCTGATGCTGGGACGCCAGGAGTTCGCCCGCTGTCTGCCGGAGAACTCTTCGCTGTCCTATGCCATCCTGCGTGGCCTGGTGCAGCGCCTGCGCAATGCCGACCGCCAGATCGAGTCCCTGGCCCTGCTGGACGTTTACGGCCGCGTGGCCCGCGCCCTGCTGGACATGGCCGACGAGGACCATGGCGCCAAGGTCATCCGCGGCAAGGTGTCGCGCCAGGATCTGGCCAAGCATGTGGGCGCCTCGCGCGAGATGGTCTCCCGCGTGATGAAGGACCTGGAAGAGCGCGGCCTGATCGAAACGCAGGACACCGGCAGTGTGGTGCTCAAGGAGCGCCTGGTCGCCACGGCCTGAGGCCTATCCCCCTTTTTGCTGTCTTGGCGCCTGCGGGCGCCAGCCGCCGCCACCGTGGGTCGCCCGCGTGGCGGCCATTTGCGTTGTGTGGCGCTGAGGCGGGACAGGGCAGGGCGGTTGCAGCTTGTTTCAAAAGGCCTGGCCTCCCGTGCCTGTTGACCGAAGTGCCCAGGGCCAGGGCGATCAGGGCGTTGGGCACGGGTGTTCTCCCGGCGTTTTGCGGCGCAATCTCCCGCACAATCGGGCCATGACCTACCCTTTGGGCTCTCTGAACGCGGACGGCGGCGATGACCGCCGCCACGATCCAGCCACCTCTTTGCGCCTGACCGGGCGCCTGCACCGCCAGCCTGCATCCGCGGCCACCGTGCCTTCCACACCGGTCGAGACCACGTTCCGCTTCCAGGCCCTGCTGCTGATCGGCGCGCTGGCCTGGATCCTGATGCTGCTGGCCATGGTCAGCCATGACCGGCTGGATGCGGCTTTCAGCACCTCCGGGCTGAACCGCGAGGCCACCAACTGGGTGGGCCACCTGGGCGCGCTGGCGTCTGACCTGCTGTACTGCCTGCTGGGCTTTTCCGGCTGGTGGGTGCTGATCGTGAGTGGCCGCGCCTGGCTCAGCGCCTTTGCGCGCTGGCTGCGCCGTGATCCGGCCCTGGCCCATCTGTCGCAGAACGCGCCGGGCGTGAGCTACCCGCGCTGGCGTTTCTGGCTGGGCGTGGTGCTGCTGTTGTCGGCCAGCTGTGCGCTGGAATGGACGCGCCTGTACCGCGTGGAGCCCGCCATCGCCGGTGAACACGCCGGTGGCATCCTGGGCCTGCTGCTGGGCCCGCTGAGCACCAAGTGGCTGGGTTTCAACGGTTCGGGCGTGCTGTGGATCGCGATGCTGGTCACCGGCATGGCCATGGCGTTGCGCTTTTCGTGGCTGGACGTTGCCGAGCGCATCGGTTCGGTGGGCGATCTGCTCAAGGAGCGCCGTGAGGCTCAGCGCGAGGCGCATCTGGACCAGGTGCTGGGCCAGCAGGCCGCCAGCGAGCGCGCCCATGAGCGCGAGGTCGAGGTGGTGCGCCACCACATGCCCACGCCCGATCTGGAGCTGAACGGCGATCCCGACGCGGCGCCACCGCCCATGCCGCCACAGGCGCCGATCCCCCTGGTCATCGAGGCCCCGGTGCTGGAGGTGCCCAAGTCCGACCGCATCATCAAGGAAAAGCAGAAGCCCCTGTTCAGCGAGATGGCCGACACCAAGCTGCCGCAGATCGATCTGCTGGACGCCGCGGGTGGCCGCATGGAGACCGTCACCGCCGATTCGCTGGAGATGACCTCCCGCATGATCGAGAAGAAGCTCAAGGACTTCGGCGTCGAGGTGCGGGTGGTGGCTGCATCGCCCGGCCCGGTGATCACCCGCTACGAGATCGAGCCGGCCACGGGTGTGAAGGGCTCGCAGATCGTCAACCTGGCCAAGGATCTGGCGCGCTCGCTGTCGCTGGTGTCCATCCGCGTGGTCGAGACCATCCCCGGCAAGAACCTGATGGCGCTGGAACTGCCCAACGCCAAGCGCCAGATGATTCGCCTGACCGAGATCCTGGGATCTCAGGTCTACAACGACGCGCAGTCGATGCTCACCATCGGCCTGGGCAAGGACATCGTCGGCGCGCCCGTGGTGGCCGACCTGGCCAAGATGCCGCACTGCCTGGTGGCCGGCACCACCGGCTCGGGTAAATCGGTGGGTATCAACGCCACCATCCTGTCGCTGCTGTACAAGGCCGAAGCGCGCGATGTGCGCCTGATCCTGATCGACCCGAAGATGCTCGAGATGAGCGTCTACGAAGGCATTCCGCACCTGTTGTGCCCGGTCGTGACCGACATGAAGCTGGCTGGCAACGCGCTGAACTGGGCGGTGGGCGAGATGGAGCGCCGCTACAAGCTCATGAGCAAGGTGGGCGTGCGCAACCTGGCCGGCTTCAACAAGAAGATGGACGACGCCAAGGCGCGGGGCGAACTGGTGCCCAACCCCTTCAGTTTGACGCCGGAAGCGCCCGAGCCGCTGGAGCGCTTGCCGCACGTCGTCATCGTGATCGACGAACTCGCCGACCTGATGATGGTGGTGGGCAAGAAGATCGAAGAGCTCATTGCCCGCTTGGCGCAGAAAGCGCGTGCCGCCGGCATTCACCTGATCCTGGCCACGCAGCGGCCTTCGGTGGACGTCATCACCGGCTTGATCAAGGCCAACATCCCGACGCGGATCTCGTTCCAGGTGTCCAGCAAGATCGACAGCCGCACCATCCTCGACCAGATGGGCGCCGAGGCCTTGCTGGGGCAGGGCGACATGCTCTACATGGCTTCCGGCACCGGCCTGCCGATGCGGGTGCACGGCGCCTTCGTGAGCGACGACGAGGTGCACCGCGTCGTCGAGTACCTCAAGACGCAGGGCGAGCCCAACTACATCGAAGGCATCCTCGAAGGCGGCTCGCTGGGCGACGAGGGCAGCAACCTCGATGGCTCGCCCGCTGGCGGCGGCGATGGCGAGTCCGACCCGATGTACGACCAGGCCGTGGCCATCGTGCTGCAGCACCGCAAGGCCTCGATCTCGCTGGTGCAGCGCCACCTGCGCATCGGCTACAACCGCGCGGCGCGCCTGCTGGAGCAGATGGAGAAATCCGGCCTGGTGTCCAGCATGTCGACCAACGGCAACCGCGAGATCGTCACGCCCAACCGGGGCGGTGAGGGCGGTGCCACGGCTGCGCCCTGGGACGCCTGAGCAGTACAAGGCGACAGGGTCATGTGGTCCTGTGCCGCCAGTGACGGCGGGAACCCATGGAACAATCGGACCTCCAACCCCCTAGGAGGCCCCGATCCGATGATGAAGCCCAGGTACACCGCTGCCACAGCCGTCAAGGCGATGTTCACCCTGCCGCGTGCGGCCTTGCTGACCGCCTGCCTGTTCCAGTTCGGCGCCATGCCGGCGCATGCCGATGCCGTGGCGTCGCTGCGTGCGTTCGTGAAGGATGTGCAGAGCGGCCAGGCCAGTTTCAAGCAGACGGTGACCTCGCCCGATGGCAAGAAGGCGCGCACCTCGACCGGCACGCTGGAGTTCCAGCGGCCCAACCGCTTTCGCTTCGCTTACGACAAGCCGATGGAGCAGTTGATCGTGGGTGATGGGCAGAAGGTGTGGCTGTACGACGCCGATCTGAACCAGGTGACGGAGCGGCCCATGAGCCAGGCCCTGGGCGCCACGCCGGCAGCCCTGCTGTCGGGCTCGTCACTGGAAAAGGACTTCACGCTCAAATCCGTGCCACCCACGGCATCACAAGGTGCGGCGTCCGCGACCCCGGCGACAGCGCAGGCGGCAGGTTTGATCGAATGGGCCGAAGCCCTGCCGCGCTCGAAGGACGGGCAATTCCAATCGGTGCGTGTCGGCTTCAAGGGCAACACGCTCGTGGCCCTGGAAGTGCTCGACAGCTTCGGGCAGAAGTCGCGTCTGGACTTCACCCGTTTCGACACGAAGGCGGCGGTGCCGGCCTCGCGCTTTGTGTTCACACCCCCGGCGGGGGCGGATGTGCTCAAGCAGCCTTGATGCGCGCGCCATGGTGCGCGTGACAGACGGGCTCGATCAATGATCTGCGGCAGCGCCGGCGACGACGATGCGTCGGCGGCCTGCCAGGCCCTCACGGGAGGTCAAGCCCGTGAGGTGGCTGAATGATCAGCCTTCGCGCTTGCCGAAGCCGCTGCGCTTGCCGCCGCCAAAGCCCGGCTTGGGGCCCGACTTGAAGCCGGGCTTGTCGCCGAACGGCTTTCGGTCGCCGCTGAAGGACTTGCCCGCGTAGGGCTTGCCAGCGCCTGCCGGCTTGCCGCCGAAGGGCTTGCGGTCACCAAAGGGCTTGTCACCGAACGAGGGCTTGTCGCCGTAAGGGCGCTGCTCACGGTCGCCACGCTGCGGGCGATCACCGAAGGGGCGGTCGCCATGGGCGCGGTCACCGAAAGAGCGCTCACCGTGAGGGCGGTCGCCATGGCGGGGCTTGAAGCCACCGCCATCACGGCCTTCACGCGGGCCTTGGCTGTTGTCGCCTTCGACCGGGCGGAAGCGCGGATCATGGTGGTCGTTCTTGCCGAAGCCGCCAGCGCGCGGGCCGCCGAAACCGCCACGGTCGCCGCCACCGAAACCACCGCGGTCGCCGCGGTCGTTGAAGCTGCGCTCGCCGCGGTCACCACGATCGAAACCGCGGTCGCCAAAGTTGCGATCACCGCCGCGATCACCACGGTCGCCACCGAAGCCGCCGCGCGAACCGCCGCCGAAGCCGCGGTCATCGCGATGGCGCTGGCCGGGCATCGGCTTCTTGCCGCGTGCGGGGGCGCCGCGCTCGGCCTGCAGCTTGGTCTTGGGCTCCAGGCCCGCGATCACGGCTTCAGGGATGCGTTGCGTGGTGAAGCGCTCGATGCGGCGCACCATGGGGATGTCGCGGCGCTCGGCCAGCGTCACGGCCAGGCCGCTGCGACCGGCACGGCCCGTGCGGCCGATACGGTGCACGTAGTCTTCCGGCTTCATCGGCATGCCGTAGTTGATCACGTGGGTGATCGTGGGCACGTCGATGCCGCGGGCGGCCACGTCGGTAGCGACCAGCACGCGCAGCTGGCCCATGCGCAGGCCCTGCAGCACGCGGTTGCGGCGGCCTTGCGGCATGCCGCCGTGCAGCGCGGCCACGGCGTGGCCCATGTCGGCCAGGCGGTCGGCCAGGATGTCGGCGTCACGCTGGGTGCTGGTGAACACCACGGCCTGGTCCACGTCCTTGGTGGTCAGCAGGTGGTCCAGCAGGTCGTTCTTGTGGGCCAGGGTGTCGGCCACGTGCAGACGCTGCTCGATGTTGTCGTGGCTGTCGGTGTGCGAGGCCACTTCGATGTTCAGCGAGTTGCGCGTCAGGCGCTCGGCCAGCTTGCCCACATGGCCCGCGAAGGTGGCGCTGAACATCAGCGTCTGGCGATTCTCGGGGGTCTGCTGAGCGATGGCTTCGATGTCGTCGATGAAGCCCATGTCCAGCATGCGGTCGGCTTCGTCCAGCACCAGCGTTTCCAGGTTGCCGAGCACGGCGGCGCCGGTGCTCAGGTGGTCCAGCAGGCGGCCGGGGGTGGCGATCAGCACATCCAGCGGGCCCTTCAGGGCCTTGAGCTGGTAGCCGTAGGGCACGCCGCCCACGACGGTGGCCACGCGCAGGCCTTGCATGTGGCGGCCGTAGGTGGAAGCGGCCTTGGCCACTTGCAGGGCCAGTTCACGGGTGGGGGCCAGCACCAGCACGCGCGGGCCGTGCACCTTGCCCTTTTCGCGGCGCTTGGTGTTGTCGCCACGGGCGGCGATGATGCGTTCCAGCGCGGGCAGCATGAAGGCGGCGGTCTTGCCGCTGCCGGTGCTGGAGGCCACGCGCAGGTCCTTGCCTTCCAGGGCCGCCGGAATGGCGCGCATCTGCACGTCCGTCGGGTTGCTGTAGCCGGAATCGGCCAGAGCCTGGATCAGCATGGGGCTCAGGCCCAGGTCAGCGAATCCGGCGCCATCGGCGGGAGCTTCTTCGCCTTCGAGTTGTTCGTCATCGCCAAAAGCGGCGTCGGCGCGGGCTTCGGCCTCCAGGCGGCGAGACAGCGCATCCAGTTGCGATGCGGTGTGCTCGTCGATGGCGGGGGCGCCATCCTGGGGCAGGTTGGAGTTGTCGTGATCGTTGTTCATAACTTCTTTCAAGCCAAAGCGCGGCGCTGGCCCGTCGACCTCATGGGGTCGCGAAAAGGCCAAAGCCGCAAAGCCCGTGCGGCTCGTTGCCGGCACAGGGCTCAGGTTAGGTCGCTGTGGTATCCCGCTAGGGAGTTCGTGTCCGTACCTCGTGACAGGCGCGCTCGGCGCTGTGGCATCACGGTGAGTCGGTTTGAGAGCGACGGCATCGCCGCCAACCGGAACTCAAGACACGTTGTGTTGGTTGGCACCCGACGGCGCAACCCGGCTTGAAAAAGGTCAGAGGGGATGAACTTGCATCCGCTTCATAACAAGCGAAGACCGCCATTATGGCGGGTTTGTACGGATTTGTCCATCCCCTCACGCCGGCAGGGGTGCCAGGCGGTGAGAACAGGTGCGGTGGCCGCCCCTGTCGGTCGCGGGGAAGGGGCCTTACTCGGGGCGCTTCATCGACAGATCGTTGGCAGTGCGGAGGCCGCGGACGCCAAGGAACAGCAAGGCAGGCACGGCGACAAGGCAAAGGATACCAATGGTCAGCATGACGAAACCTCTGTGCAAGGGTGGATGAGAACTTCAGCATGCGCCGATATCACGGGGGTCAATAGCGGGTAAACGTGATGAATTAGGCGTCTTCTGGGGGGGCTTCAAGGGTTATTCCCGGGGCTTGAAGGGGCTGCGACAATCAGGGTATGCAGGAAAGCCTTGATTTGCCCCTCGATCCACCCGGTGGCGATGGCCATGCGCCGCAAACCCAGCAGGCATCGGGTGATTTGCCCAAACGCGCCAGCCGGCCCGCCCCTTCGGCTCATGCGCCATTGGCAGAGCGGCTGCGCCCCAAGGTGCTGGATGACGTGGTTGGTCAAGCGCACCTGCTGGGGCCGGGCCAGCCGCTGCGCGTGGCGTTCGGCTCGGGGCAGCCGCACTCGATGATCCTGTGGGGCCCGCCTGGCGTGGGCAAGACCACGCTGGCGCGCCTGATGGCGGGCGCGGTCGATGCGGAGTTCGTAACGATCTCGGCCGTGCTGGGCGGCGTCAAGGACATCCGCGAGGCCGTGGACCATGCGCAGATGGCGCAGCAGCGCGGACGGCGCACCATCGTCTTCGTCGACGAGGTGCACCGCTTCAACAAGGCGCAGCAGGATGCCTTCCTGCCACACGTGGAATCGGGGCTGTTCACCTTCATCGGGGCCACGACAGAGAATCCGTCGTTCGAGGTGAATGCGGCGCTGCTGTCGCGCGCGACCGTGCATGTGCTGCGCTCGATGGACGAGGCCGCGATGCACGAGCTGCTGCAGCGTGGCCAGGCGGAGTTGCAGGGCCCTGCATTGACGCCTTCCGCGGCTGAACGGCTGATCGCCTATGCCGACGGCGATGCGCGCCGCCTGCTCAACACCTATGAAACGCTGGCTGGTTTGCTGCGTGGCCAGGCCGAGATTGACGAAACGGCGCTGGAGCGCTCGCTGGGCGAGCAACTGCGCCGCTACGACAAAGGCGGCGACCAGTTCTACGACACGATTTCGGCGCTGCACAAGTCGGTGCGAGGCTCCGACCCGGATGCGGCGCTGTACTGGTTCGTGCGCATGCTCGATGGTGGCGTGGATCCGCGCTACATCGTGCGGCGCCTGATCCGCATGGCCAGCGAGGACATCGGCCTGGCTGATCCGCGAGCGCTGCGCCTGGCGCTCGATGCCGCTGAAACCTACGAGCGCCTGGGCAGCCCCGAAGGCGAACTGACGCTGGCGCAGTGCGTGATCTACCTGGCCATGGCGCCCAAGAGCAATGCAGCCTATGTGGCCTATAAGGCCGCCAAGGCCTGGGTGTCCAAGGACCAGAGCCGGCCCGTGCCCATGCACCTGCGCAACGCTCCTACCAAGCTGATGAAGGAGCTGGGCCACGGTGCGAACTACCGCTACGCGCACGACGAGCCCGATGCCGTGGCCAAGGGTGAGCAGTACTTCCCGGACGGCATGGCGCCGCAGGCCTTCTACAAGCCGGTGCCGCGCGGGCTGGAGATCAAGATCGGTGACCGGCTGGCGCAGTTGCGCGGGGCAGGGCAGATACCCGCGTCCGACGACACGGACGAGGCTTGAGCCGCGCCGCACGCTATGCACGCATTGTTCGTTCACGGCATGGGACGCAGCACCTGGTCGGGCTGGCCCATGTTGCGGCAACTGGCCAAAGCGGGGCTGCACACGAGCAGCCATGGCTACAGCGTCAGCCTGCAGCGCTTCGATACGATCCGTGATGGCCTGGTCCAGCGCATCCACGGGCTGGTCGGGCAGGAGTTCGTGCTGATCGGGCATTCGCTCGGGGGTGTGCTGATCCGCGCGGCGTTGGCTGCGATGCCGGCGGACACACCCAGACCGAAGCACATCTTTCTGCTGGGCTCGCCCGTGCAGCCTTCGACCCTGGCCCAACGGCTGCAGCCCAATCCGGTGTTCCGCCTGGTTACGCGTGATTGTGGTCACCTGCTGTCATCGGCCGAGCGCATGGGCGGGATCGCCATTCCGCCTGGGCCGCTCACCAGCATCGTCGGTGTGACAGGGCTGACGGGGCGACTGAGCCCGTTCGGTGCAGAGCCCAATGACGGTGTGGTGTCGCTGTCCGAGGTCAGCTCAGTGAACATCCCGGATCAAGTGCGATTGCCGATCGTGCACACGCTGCTGCCTTCCAGCACCGAGGTGGCCAAGGTCATCCTCCAACGCATCGGGCCGCTGGCCGAGCGCTGAGCGCGCCGGCCCTTCGGCCCTTTGGCGATACGGGCAGGCATCCTCGTTGCTTGCACGGCAGAACTGCTGGTGGCAGGCTTGAACCCTGTCGCCTGTTTGCCTGCTGTCTGGCTGCAATGCTTGAGATCCACCCATGCCCCAGCCCGCCTACACCCATCGCGCCGGCGTGCACACGCACACCTTCCGTGACCTGAAGGACCTGATGGCCAAGGCCACGCCCGCGCGCTCGGGCGATGCGCTGGCCGGTGTGGCCGCGCAGACCGCGCAGGAGCGCGTGGTGGCCCAGATGGCCCTGGCCGAACTGCCCCTGCGCACCTTCCTTAACGAGGCCCTGATCCCCTATGAAGAGGACGAGGTCACACGCCTGATCATCGACACGCATGACGCACAGGCCCTCGCGCCCATCGCTCACCTCACGGTGGGTGACTTTCGCAACTGGCTGCTGGCCGACGACGTCGATGCGAGCAGGCTGGCTGCCGTGGCGCCAGGCGTCACACCAGAGATGGCCGCTGCCGTGAGCAAGCTGATGCGCAACCAGGACCTGATCCTGGTAGCCCGCAAGTGCGCCGTGCGATCCGCCTTTCGCAACACCATTGGCCTGCCTGGGCGCCTGTCCACACGCCTGCAGCCCAACCACCCCACGGATGACGCCGGCGGCATCGCGGCCAGTGTGCTCGATGGGCTGCTGTACGGCAGCGGCGACGCGGTGATCGGCATCAACCCGGCCAGCGACAACGTGCCGCAGGTGATCCGCCTAGTGACGATGCTGGCCGAGGTCATCGAGCACTACGGCATCCCTACGCAATCGTGCGTGCTGACCCATGTGACCAACACGATGGCGGCCATCGAACGCGGCGCGCCAGTTGATCTGGTGTTCCAGTCCATCGGTGGCACGGAGGCCACCAACAGCAGCTTCGGCATCAACCTGGCGCTGCTGGCCGAGGCGCGTGAAGCAGCGCTTTCACTGAAGCGTGGCACGGTGGGCGACAACGTGATGTATTTCGAGACAGGGCAGGGCAGTGCCTTGTCTGCCAATGGCCACCATGGTGTCGACCAGCAGACCTGCGAAGCACGCGCCTATGCCGTGGCCCGAGCGTTCAAGCCCTTGCTGGTGAACACGGTGGTGGGCTTCATCGGGCCGGAGTACCTGTACGACGGCAAGCAGATCATCCGCGCCGGGCTGGAGGACCACTTCTGCGCCAAGCTGATGGGCCTGCCCATGGGCTGCGACGTCTGCTACACCAACCATGCCGAGGCCGATCAGGATGACATGGACACGCTGCTGACCTTGCTGGGCGCGGCCGGCTGTACCTACGTGATGGGCGTGCCCGGCGCGGACGACATCATGCTGAACTACCAGACCACCTCCTTCCACGATGCGCTGTATGTGCGCCGCGTGCTGGGGCTGCGGCCCGCGCCGGAGTTCGAAGCCTGGCTGGCGCAGATGCACATCTTCAGCGAGGCAGGGCCTGGTTTCAGGCTGCACGAGGCGCTGCCGGCGGCCTTCCAGCCTGCCTTGCCCGGGGTGTGAGCGCATGGCCGATCATCCCGTCGATACCAAGGCGCAACCGGTGCTTCATGGCGATGCGGATGTCGTCGAGAACCCTTGGGGCCCCCTTCGCCGCCTGACGGGTGCGCGCATCGCCATGGGCAGGGCGGGCGTGAGCCAGCCCACCACGCCGCAACTGGCCTTTCAGCTGGCGCATGCACAGGCGCGCGATGCCGTGCACCTGGCATTGGACGCTCAGGCACTGCATGCCGCGCTGGAAGCACTGGGCCATGGTTGCCTGCGTCTGCACAGCGCCGCGCCGGATCGCGATGCCTATCTGCAGCGGCCGGATCTGGGCAGGCGGCTGGACGCTGCTTCGCGTGGCAGCCTGCTGGCAGCATGTACTGCTGATTCCAAGGCTGGGGCGCAGACACAGGAACCCTGTGCTGAACTCCCAGCCGATCCCCAACGGCCTTATGACGTTGCCTTCGTGGTGGCCGATGGCCTGTCTGCGCAGGCCATTGCCAGCCATGCCTTGCCCTTCCTGCAGGGCATGTTGCCACGCTTGAGTGCCGAGGGCTGGCGTGTGGCCCCCCTGGCCCTGGTGGAGCAGGGCCGCGTGGCCGTGGCCGACGAAGTGGGCGAACTGCTGGGCGCCAGGCTGGTGGTCATCCTGATCGGTGAGCGACCGGGCCTGAGTTCACCCGACAGCATGGGGCTGTACCTGACCTGGATGCCACGTGTCGGCCTGAGCGATGCCAGCCGCAACTGCATCTCCAACGTGCGCCCGGCCGGCCTGCCCCTGGCAGAGGCAGCGGACAAGCTGCTGTGGCTGATGACCGAGGCGCGGCGCCGCGGCTTGAGCGGCGTGGCCTTGAAGGATGAAACCATGCAGGCGGCTGCGGGGCCGGGCGTCTTGCCGGCCACATCGTTTCTGCTGCCTGGCCGGGCCGATGCCTGAGATTGCCCGACAATCCCGCATCGATTGAATCCCCGCCGGAGCCACCCCATGAAGACCTACGACATCGAACTGCAGCGCCTGAAATCAGCCAAGCACAACAAGGGCCTGATCGAGCTGGGTGTCGATGTGCTGGTGCAGCCCCGCCAGACCAAGGGCGAAGATGCGGCCACCACCAGTTGCCTGTCGATCCCGGTGGACGATGCGCGCACCCTGCTGATCCTCATCAAGCAGCAACTGACGGAAATCGACAAGCTCAATCCGCGCAGCCGCCGCTCAGGGCGCTGCTGAAGCTTGGTGGCCTTCTTACACCACCAGGTGTTCAGGTGACATGTAGTCCTGCCTGAAGGCCTCGAAGGGCAAGGTGTCGGCAGCTTCGATGCCGGCCTGCTCTTCGATGGACGCAGCGGCTTGCTGCGCGAACTGTGTTTCCACGCTGTTCGGCAGTTCCAGCCCGAGCAGGGCATCGCGTGCCAGGATGGACCTGGCCAGCCCGAAGCCTGCATGGCCGTTGGCCGGATCCTGCGCCATCGCCGCGACCACCGCTGCCGATGGCAGCCGGGACGGGTCATCCAGGGCTGCGTTGGCGGCTTCCCAGGCCTGGCGGTAGCCTGTGCCACCCAGGGTGGCATCCAGGCGATCAGCGATTGGCAGGCAGGCCGCCACGATCTCACGGGCCCAGTCTGTCAGCAGCACGGGCTGGCCATCACGCTCCAGATTCAGGCCGGGTTCGCGGCCACGTGCCGCGGTGCTCTGCTGGTTGCGCCCCAGGGCCGCGATTTCATCAGGCGTGTCCGACGGGCTGTCGCTCAACAGACAGTGCAGCAGGAAGGTGTCCAGGAAGCGCGCCGTGGCCTCATCGATGCCCACGGGCAAGAATGGGTTCAGGTCCATGCAGCGCACCTCGACATATTCCACGCCGCGTTCGCGCAAGGCGTGCAACGGGCGCTCGCCCGACTGGATCACGCGCTTGGGCCGGATGGTGCTGTAGAACTCGTTCTCGATCTGCAGCAGCGAGGTCGACAGTTGCTTGTAGCCACCGGCCCCATCGTGGATGCCCAGTGCTTCGTACGCAGGGTAGGGCTGGGTCAGTGCGCCCTGCAGCGAGCCGGCATAGCCCTTGAGGCAGTTGTAGCTCACGGCCAGCGCGCTCTGGGCATCGCTCTGATAGCCCAGGCGGCCCATGCGCAGCGAGGTGGCATGCGGCAGCACCATGGTCTGCCCACCCAGGGGCTGCAGGCCGTGCGGCAGGCCCTCGACGAAGCCGGCGGTGGTGGCGGGCGATGCGCCGAACAGCCACAGCAGCAGGAAGGACTGGCGGCGGAAGTTGCGGATCAGCGCGAAGTAGTCGTCATTGCTCAGCCCGGGCAGCGACCAGTTGTAGTGGATGCCCGAGATGGTCTGCATGCGCGGGCCATAGCGGTTGGCCAGCCCGATGCGGTAGACGCGCTTGGCCTGCCCCACGTTGGATGCGCCGTACTGGCCGATGGGGATGCCCGCATCAGGCGGCAGATCGCAGGGCATGCTGCTCACCCACAACTGCTCGCTGCCGATGTGGCGGTAGACGAACTGGTGGATCCGGGTCAGCTCGGCCACGGCATCGGCCACGCTGGTGTGCGCACCGGTGACCAGCTCCAGCTGCGATTCGCTGAAATCGGTGGTGATGTGCGGGTTCGTCAGCGCCGATCCCAGTGCCATGGGGTGGGGCGTCAGGGCCAACTGGCCACTCGGCGTGGTGCGCAGGCTTTCCTTTTCGATGCCGCGGCGCATGCCTTGGAGTTGTTCGGGCGACAGGGCGCGCAGCCGGTCGGTCAGGGTGGTCAAAATGCGCTCTCCTCGGGAGCCTGTCGTCGGTGTGGAGGCGCGAACATATCAGAGATGTGAAATCTTTGCAGACGGTTGCCTGTCATGAGGGCATCGCATAGGCATCTGATGGAATGTTTCTTGCCTTATACGGACAAACGGAGAACAGTCTGAGGTTTGAGCAGTTCATGCCGGCATGGCCGTCGGCGTTTGTCCGACAACATCAACCCTATGTGCCTGATCATCAAGAAGCCTGCAGGGCGCCGCATCACCACCGATTTCCTGGAGAACGCCTGGCGACACAACCACCACGGTTGGGGCTTTTTTCACCTTGAGCACCTTGATCAGCGTGGTGCCACGCCGCAGCGCCTGGTCTGGGCCCGTGGGCTGGATTTCGAGGCTCTGATCAGCCACAACACCGGCCTGCCGCTCGATGCGGAGGTCTACGTGCACCTGCGCCGTGCCACCCACGGCGATGTCAACCACGAGATGGCGCACCCCTTCGAGGTGCACCCTGGGCTGCTGCTGATGCACAACGGCAGCATCGATTGCCTGGCCCCGCAGGACACCGAGGTAAGCGACACGGCCGAGCTGGCCCGCCTGCTGCGGGACATGCTGGCGGGTTTGTCCGAGGCTCAGGTGGGCGTGCTGATCCGTTCGCAGGGCTTTCAGGCGCTGACGGCGCCGTTGATCCAGGGGTCGATGGTGTTGCTGCTCGATGCGCAGGGGGCTGTGCGCCTGGGGCGAACCTGGCACGCGGTGCGGCGCGAAGAGTGGGATGAGGCCATGGCCGGCATCGAGGTCTCCAACACGCACACCTGGGGCGAGCGCTCGGCCACGCAGGCGCAGAGCCCTGAGGCGGCAATACGCCAAGGCCAAGCCGCTTTGGCCTGAGCAGCCGGCGTAGTGCTGGTACTTGGGGCTGATTGATCATCGGCCCGCCGTTGGTGGCGCCGGAGTGGGCATGCCTGCAGCCTGGTAGGTCCGCAGGTAAGCCAGCAGATCGGCGATCTTGCGGTCGCTGTAGCCATAGCTGACGAAGCGCATCGATGTGCCGGGCACAACGGCCTGCGGATCACGGATGTAGGCGGCCAGCGTCTGGTCGCTCCAGACGATGCTGGAGCGTTTCATCGCGGCCGAGTAGCGGTAATCCGTGGTGCTGCCGGCGCGCCGCCCGAAGAGGGCATTGAGCTGAGGCCCGAAGGCCGCCCGCGCAGAGCGCCCCACCTGATGGCAGGAGGCGCAAGGCACGAAAGCGGTCTTGCCTGCCTGGATCTGCTGGGCTGATGGCTCAGCGGCATGGGCGGTTGACGCCATCCACACGCACAAAGAATGCGCGAAGACTTGCGCCAGGAACAACGACCGTGTGTTCATGGCGCCCATTGTCGCGGGCCAATCGCCCGCGTGTCTTGGCCTGCCTCAAGCCTGGGGCTTGCGGCGGCGGCCCAGCATGCCCACCACGCCCAGCCCGCCGAGCAGCAGGGCCCAGGTGGTGGGCTCGGGCACCGGCTGTGCGGTGGCCAGGATCTTGTAGTCCGGGCCGTTGAAGTTGATGGTGTCCGTCTGGAAACTGGCCAGGCGCAGGCGGCTCACAGCGGTGTCCGTCTGAAAGCCGATCGATCCCAGCGCCTGGCCGTTGTTGAGGAAGCTGCCGTTGTCGGTGGTGATGACGATGCCGGTGTTGGCGTAGTTCTGGCGCAGCACGGTGTAGCTGCCGATCACGCCGCCGTTGTCATCGAGGGCCTGCACCAGCAGGTCGCTGTTGGCACCGCGCTCCCACAGGAAGAAGGTGTTGGTCGGGTTGGCGAAGGTCACATCGACGATGGCCAGGCCCGGGGCCTCACGTGTGACGACGATGCTGGTGAGGTTGTAGTTGGCCAGCGCACCTTGCAGGTCGGCGCCCGTGGGGGTGATGGTGGCGGGGCCTTCACCCACCCAGCTGTCGGCGGCGCTGTTGATGCCGCGGCCTGCGGCCAGGTTGTGCCCGCCACGTGTCACGTCGACACCGTCGTCGAGCACGATGGTGGTGGAGGACACGGTCTGCAGCTGGCTCTGGCCCAGGGTGAGTCCGTTGAAGCTGACGCTGTCCAGGCGCACGTCGCCATTGCCGTAGATGCCGTTGACACCGCCGAAAGCGCCGCTGGTGGAAACGGCCGAATCGAACGCGAAGGCATTGAAGCTGACGGCGGCCTGGGCCGGGGCGGCCAGGCTGAACAGTGCGCTGGCGGCCAGGGCCCACGGGGTCAGGTGGCGGAAGGTGGCAGACGAGTACATGCGAAAACTCCTGGTGACTGTTGATGGATCCGGGCCGCCGCAGGGGCGCCTCGAATCCATCCTAGGAGTTGCGCTTGTGTGCCGGAAGGAAGCAATGCGAATATGGATGCATGACCCGCGCAGATGGCGAGCGCACATGCGTCCAGATCAGGAACGCACGGCGCGGGGGCCGTGTCGCAAGGTGAGCAGCGTGCCCAGCGTGATGGCCGCCACGGCGAAGGTGGGGCCGCCCAGCGCGCCGATGTGGTCGACCAGCAGGCCACCGCCAATGGCACCGCTGGCGATCGCGATCTGGAAGGCTGCCACCAGCAGGCCGCCGGCGCCTTCGGCCTGATCAGGCGCGGCCCGCACGATCCAGGTCTGGAAGCCCACAGGGAAGGCGCCGAAGGCGAAGCCCCACAAGGTGATGGCGATGGCCGTGACCACGACGGAATGGGCGCCCACCAGCAGCGTGGCGGCCAGCAGCGCCACCAGGGCGCCACCGCAGACGATGGCGATGCGCTCGCTGCGGCCGGTCAGCCAGCCGCCCACGAAGTTGCTGAAGAAGCCGCCGATGCCGTAACCCAGCAGCACGGCCGTGATCGTGCTGACCGACATCTGCGTGACCTGCTCCATCAGCGGGCGGATGTAGGTAAAGCCGGCGAAGTGCCCCGAGATCACCAGCAGCACGGCGATCAACGCCACGCGCACACTGGGCCGCGTGAGCAGTTCGCCCAGTACACGCAGGTTGGGGTTGTCGCGAGGGGGCAGCGAGGGCAGGGTGAACAGCTGCACTGCCAGCGTCAGCACGCTGACCACGCCGGCCGCGATGAAGGCGCTGCGCCAGCCCCAGGTGTCGCCCATCCAGGCGCCGATGGGCGCGGCGCACACGGTGGCCACCGACACGCCGGTGAGGATGAAGGACATGGCCCGTGCGAACAGCGCATCCGGTACCAGCCGCATGGCCAGTGCCGCCGACATGGACCAGAAACCGCCCAGCGCGATGCCCAGCATCACCCGGGCCACCAGCAGCACCGGCAGGCTGGACGCCGTGGCGGCCATCACGTTGGAGATCACCAGCAGCACGGTCAGGGCCAGCATCACCAGCCTGCGGTCGAGCTTGCGCGTGAGCAGGGGGATGGAGGGGGCCGCCACCGCACCCACCAGGGCCGTGGCCGTCACGGCCTGACCCGCTGCGCCGTCGCTCACGTGAAGGTCGGTCGCCATGGCGGTGAGCAGGCTGGCGGGCAGGAACTCGGCGGTGACCAGGCCGAACACGCCCAATGCGAGCGAGGCCACGGCGGGCCACAGGGCCTGGTCAGGGGCGCCGGTGGTCGTTGGAGCAGACGCCGTGGATGCTGGCGCGGCGGCGGCATCGCCCAGGCATTCAGGGCAGGTCGAAGAGGTCATGGGCGGTCTCGGGGCAAATAGCCTTGGTCATCACGGGTTGCCCAGCTTATGGATAAGCTCAAGGCGTTTGAATGCCGAAAGAGCCGGAATGCTTGACTTTTTGTCCACCGAGGTGCGCGCGCCTACCGCAGCGCTGCAAGAGCCCAAGGACCTGCTGGCCGAGATCCTGTTGGGCCTGCGCCTCGATGGTGTCGAGTATGGTCGCTGCGTGATGGATGCGCCCTGGGCGATTGCCTTCCCGGCTCAGCGCTCGGCGCGGTTCCATTTCGTGGGTGCCGGCGGCTGCTGGCTGCGCACCGAAACACAGGATTGGGTGCGTCTGGAGCAGGGCGGTGCCGTGTTGCTGCCGCGTGGGTGCTTCCACATCCTGGCCAGCCAGCCTGAGGTGCCGGCCGTGGACATCGCGTCCCTGGCGCGCGTGGCCGTGTCGGACAACATCTACCTGGTGGGCGGCGAGCAAAGCCGCCTGGCCCTGCGTGAGCCGTTCGAGGTGCCCATCGCTGCGCCCAGGGACGTGGTGTTCTGCGGCACCATGCGCTTCAACCTCGATCCCTTGCACCCCCTCATCGCGATGATGCCGGATGTGATGCTGGCTGGCGATCTGGCGCAGCGCGACCCCACCGTGCCGGCTTTGCTGGAGTCGATGGAGCGCGAGGTGGCGCTGGGCCGCATCGGTGCCTGTGGCATCCTGGCGCGCCTGGCCGATGTGCTGGCGGCCAGCATCATCCGCGCGTGGGTGGAGTGCGGCTGCAGCGATTCCACCGGCTGGATCGCGGCCGTGCGCTGCCCCAGGATCGGCAAGGTGATCGCGGCCATCCATGCGGATCCGGAAGGCGACTGGACGGTGCCCGTGCTGGCCGACCTGATGGGCGCCTCGCGCTCACGGTTTGCCGAGGCCTTCACGCGCACCATGGGCGAGAGCCCCGCCAAGTATGTTGCCAAGATCAAGATGTTCCAGGCGCGGCGCTGGATCGCCGATGACGGCATGCGCATCGCGGTGGCCGCCGACCGGCTGGGCTATGACTCGGAGGCCTCGTTCAGCCGGGCCTTCAAGCGCATCATCGGGCATCCGCCCAGCGCGTCGCGCGTGGGGCAGGTGGCTGTGGTGGCGTGAGCGCTGAGCCGGGCTCAGTCTTCCAGAATCAGCAGTGCCTCATCGCGCCAGTAGTTGGCCGCGGCATAGAACCCCTCCCACACGCACCCATTGCAGCCTCGGCCACAGCAGGTGGTGGGCTCCGGCGGCGGTGGCCTCAGGGGGAGGCCCTGGCTTGCCGCGCGTTCTTGCAGCGCCTGGAAGGCCGCGCGGGCTTGTTCCAGGTCAGTGAGCATGCCGGTCATGGGGATCTTGGACAGCAGTGTTGGCAAGGGGCGTCGCCACGGGCGCCCCCCGGGGAAGGGGATGCCATGATATAGATCCCTGCGGTTTCCGGCTTAGAGTGTCTGCACGATGCCTGTCCTGCCCCCGTCCAGACCTGTCACCTGGCGCACCCTCATCCTCACGGCGGTGCTGCTGCTGCTGTTGATGACCGGCCTGGCGGCCGCTGCCGGCTGGTGGGCCTGGAACCACCTGGTGGCCCAGGTGGCGCTCAAGGAGCAAAAAGCCCTGATCAAGATGCCGGAGCAGCTGGCCGTGCGCGCGGCCGTCAGCAACCGTGTGCAGGTGACGATCGATGAACGCCTGCCCGTGCGTGTGCCCATCTCGCAGGCGCTCAGCATTCCCATCACCGAGCCCATCCCCATCAAGGTGGCGGTGGACACCACGGTGCCCATCGACCTGGAGGTGCCCGTCAAGCATGTGCTCAAGGTGGACCAGGCGATCGACCTGGACGCCAAGGTGCAGACCCGCGTGCTGGGCTTCAACGTGACCCTGCCCATCAAGGGCCGCGTGCCCTTGCGCGCCGATGTGCCGGTGGACCTGGTGATTCCGGTGCGCAAGCAGATTCCGGTGTCGCTGAACATGCCGGCCGTGGTGCGCCTGCCCGAGCCCCTGCGCGCCCAGGTGGACACCGTGTTCGAGACCACCATTCCCATCAAGCAGGCCCTGAGCCTGCCGGTCACGGCGCCGGTTGATGCCACCTTGACCTTCCCGGGCCAGGTGGTGGAGGCCGGACTGCAACTGGTGCGCTTGGACTTGCCCTTCGATGCGATCCGCGTGCTGCCCCGCGAGGCGCCGCGCTGGTGGCCACAAGGCTGGCCCGTGGCCGGCTCTGTCGCGCGCGGGGTGGTGGGCGTTGGGGGGGGCGAGGCGCCACTGCCGGCCAGTGCGCCTGGCTTGGTGCCGGCGGCATCGACACCATCGTCTTCCCAGTCACCCGTGGGTGGCGAGGGCCTGAAGCTGCGCGGCCAATGAGCAACGCGCCTTCAACCTTGTCCGCGCCACCGATGCCCCGAGGCTGGCACCGGCCGGTCACGCGCCGGGCGCTGCTGCTGGTGAGCCTGCTGACCGCGCTGCTGTGGTTGGCGCTGGTGGTGGCGGGTTTTCTCCATGTGCGGCGTGAGTGGGTGACGGTGCTGGAGATGCGCCAGCAACCGGTGCAACTGCGCCTGCCATCGGGCATGGCCGCGAGCGCCGAGGTGGCTGAGCCGGTGTTCACGCGCCTGGAATCCACTCAGCATCTGAAGCTGCCTTTGAATCAGGAGATGCGCGTGCAGGTGCAGAACAACCTCAAGGCGCACGCTGTGGTCGACACGGTGGTGCCGGTGCACACGGTGGTGAACTTCGAGGGCGACATCCCCGTGGACACGACGGTCAACGCCGAGGTGCCAGTGGTGTCGTGGTGGCCCAGCTTCACAGTGACCATCCCGGTGAAGGTGGTGGTGCCTGTGAAAGTGTCAGTGCCCGTATCGGCACAAGTGCCGCTGGCGCTGGCGCTGGATGTGGCGGGTGAGCTCTCCGGCCCATTGCGCGTGCCCGTCAAGACGGTGATCGACACGCAAGTGGCCCTGCGCGCGAATGTGCGCGCCCAGGTCAGCAGCCGCACGGATTTTTCGCTGCTGGCGCCAGTCGAGCCCTTTGCGGTGGATATCCGCCATGCGCGGCTGCAGTTGCCGATGGCGGATTTCGGGTGGACGCTGGTTCCGGAGGACTCCGCGCAGGTCACGGCACGGCCGTGAGCCGCACGACGGTGTCCTGTGCGTTCGGGGTCCTCATCCGCGCCACGAATGAGCCCGCATCGTTGAGGGCCTGCACCGCGATGAGCACCGCCCCGCTTGGCAGCGCGGCGCCCTTGGCGCGCACCAGGTCGGTGAGATCCTGCAGCACGCCCTCGCGCCAGATGAAGGCGCGGCCGGTGCCCCAATGGCATGTCTGCGAGCCGCTCGGCCCCACGCAGCCCATGATCACGCCGCGGTTGTTGATCACCGGCTCGGCCATGAAGCGCGTGTCGCCGGCGGGCAGCAGTGGCGTCAGCACGCCGTTGTGCCAGCGTGCCAGCGACGAGGTGACGTCAGGCGATGTCGTCGGGAGCCGTGGGTAGCTCTTGATCACCACCTGCCGCTGGTCATTGATCGCCTCGGCCACGCTGATCACGTCGGGACGCGGGTCGATCACCTGCAGTTGCCTGTCCAGCCACACGGCGGCGCGGGATTGGCCCTGCTCATCGGCATCGACATAGCCGGCCACATCGCCCCGGTTGTTGATGCCGCCGATGGTGCCGATGCGTGCATGGCCGCCAGAGGGCAGCGCCACCGTGCCGCCAGCCTGTGTCCAGGTGCCGGCATCCCACAGGACCACGCCGGCTTCGTTGGGCTTGGCGCCTGTCCAATTGGGCTGGCCATTGCCGGTGGGCAGCACGGTCTCCTGGCCGGTGGCGAGGTTGACGAGGATGCCCTGCGCAGCCAGCTTGCCGCAGCGGGATGAATAGTGCGAGATGCCTCCCCGCTCACTGAGCTTGACCGGGGATACCGAGGAGGCCTTGCTGGCAGGCCAGCGCACAGCACGGTCGTAGTACTCGGTGACAAAGCCCGAGGCAGTCCAGGAGAACACGGTGCGCCGGTAGTACTGCGCCTCGCCGAAGACTTGGTGGCTGTCGTCGATGCAGGAGGCCGTGGACAGCCGGCCCAGGAAGGGCGCGCTCAATTTGCTGAGCACGTAGCTGGACTGGGCCGAGGCGGGCAGCGCATGCAGCGTGGCCGCCAGGCCAAGTGACAGAGCGAAGAGGGGTTTCCTGATTTTCATTTGATTAATTTGGTTAAATGTATGTCGATATTGTTGTCGGCGCTCCATGTGTCGTCACTCGGTGTCAGCCCTGGGGGCTGCGGGTTGCATCGCAGTGTTCGGGCGATGCCAATAAAAAGGGCCGCTCGAAAGCGGCCCTCGTGTGGTGTGCCCGGTGGCTCAGAGCGGTTGGGTGCCCGGGTTGACCGATGTGGCCGAGGCCTGCGCCGGCGCGGGCTCGCCCCAGCTGCCGCCCAGCGCCCGGATCAGCCCCACCGTCGTGGAGGCCCAGGCACCGCGCACCTGCACGGCCTGGCGCTCGATCGCGAGCAGGCTGCGCTGGGTGTCGATCAGCGTGAGGTAGCTGTCCTCGCCCGCGCGGTAGCGCTTGTCGGCCAGCTCGGCCGAGCGGCGCGCAGCCACCAGGGCTTCATCGAGCGACTCGGTCTGGCCGCGCACCGCGCTCAGGCCCGAGAGCTTGTCCTCGACATCGCCGAAGGCTGCCAGCACGGTCTGGCGGTAGCTGGCCACCGATTCGTCCAGCGCGGCCTCGGCCCGCGTGATGTTGGCCTTGTTGCGGCCGCCATCGAACAAGGGCATGGACAGCACGGCGTTGACCAGCCAGGCGCGCGCGCTCCAGTCGAACAGGTCACGCAGCTCGTACGAGGCGTTGCCGCCATTGGCCGTCAGCATCAGGGCAGGGAACACGGCCGAGCGGGCCTGGCCCACGCGGGCGGTGGCCGCCATCAACTGGGCCTGGGCGGCGGCCACGTCGGGGCGGCGCTCCAGCAAGGCCGAAGGTAGGCCAGCAGGCACCACCGGCACCTTGGCCTCCACCGTCAAGGGCTTGGGCGCCAGATCGAAGTTGGCCGGCGCCTTGCCCAGCAGCAGGGCCAGCGCGTGCTCCACCTGGGCACGCTGGCCGCGCACGCCTTGCAGTTCGGCGCGCGTGGTGGCCAGCTCGGTGCGGGCGCGGGCCACGTCCAGCTCGGACACATCCCCCGCATCACGGCGCTTGCCGATCAGGTTGGCGGTTTCCTGGCGCAGGCCCAGGGTGCGTTCCAGCACGGCCACATCGGCATCGAGTGTGCGCAGCTGGAAATAGGCCTGGGCCACGTCGGCCTGCAGGGCCAGCAGCACCGAGCGGTAGGTGGCTTCGCTGGCTTGGGCGTCGGCCTGTGCAGCGTTTACGCTGTTGGCCACGCGGCTGAACAGGTCCACCTCGTAGCTGGCGGTCAGGCCCGCGCTCCACACCGTGCCTGGCGGGAGGTTGGTGCCTTCGGCCACGCCCTGCTGGGCTGGCGAGAACTTCTGGCGTGCCACGCCGGCGTTGATGCCCACCTGGGGCAGCCGGTCGGCCCGGGCACTGCCCAGCGAGGCACGGGCGGCCTTGACCCGGGCCGCGGCGACCGCAAGGCTGGGGTTGGCGGCTTCGGCCTGCTGTTGCAGTTCGTTGAGCGCGGCGTCGTCGAAGGCCTGCCACCAGGCGCCGCGTGGCGCGGCTTCTGAAGGCTGGGCGGTCTTCCAGTGGCCCTGGTTGGCCGCGCTGGCGTCGGTTGCGGTGGCGGCTTCCTTGAAGCCGGCCGGCACGCTGAGCTGGGCATCGCGCGGATCGGGTGCGGTGGCGCACCCGGCCAGCACCAGGGCCAGCATCAGCGGCGTGAAGGTGTGTCGAAGGGCAATCATGTGATCAAGCCTCCTGGATGACGGGGTCTTGAGACGGGGTCTGGGGTTCGTCCGTGCGGCGGCCTTCCAGGCGCACGGCCAGGAAGCGCAGCAGCACGTAGAACACCGGCGTGAGGAAGAGGCCGAACAGGGTCACGCCCAGCATGCCGGCGAACACGGCCACGCCCATGGCATGGCGCATTTCCGAACCGGCGCCGCTGGAGAAGACCAGGGGCACCACCCCCATGATGAAGGCGATGGACGTCATCAGGATGGGGCGCAGGCGCAGGCGGCTGGCTTCCAGGGCGGCATCGACGATGCTGCGGCCGTGGTGTTCCAGTTCGCGGGCGAACTCCACGATCAGGATGGCGTTCTTCGCCGACAGGCCCACCAGCACGAACAGCGCGATCTGCGTGAAGATGTTGTTGTCGCCCTTGGTGATGTACACCCCGGCCAACGCACACAGCATCGACATCGGCACGATCAGGATCACGGCCAGCGGCAATGTCCAGCTTTCGTACTGGGCGGCCAGCACCAGGAACACCAGCAGCACGCACAGCGGGAACACGTAGATCATGGTGTTGCCAGCCAGAATCTCCTGGTAGGTCAGGTCGGTCCACTCGAAGCTCACGCCCTTGGGCAGGGTCTCGGCGGCGATCTTCTCCATGATCTCCTTGGCTTGGCCAGACGACACGCCGGGGGCCGCGCCACCGTTGATGTCGGCGGCCACGTAGGCGTTGTAGCGCTGCACGCGGTCAGGGCCGTAGCTGTCCGAGATCTTCAGCAGGCTGCCCAGCGGCACCATTTCGCCACTGTTGCTGCGCACCTTGAGCTGCGAGATCGACTCGGGGTTGCTGCGGAAGGGCGCATCGGCCTGGGCCATCACCTGGAAGGTGCGGCCGAACTTGTTGAAGTCGTTGACGTACAGCGAGCCCAGGTTGATCTGCAGGGTGTCGAAGATGCTGCTGAGTGGCACACCCATCTGCTTGGCCTTGACGCGGTCCACGTCGGCGAACAGCTGTGGCACGTTGATCTGGTAGCTGCTGAACACACCGGCCAGCTGCGGCGTCTGCCAGGCCTTCATCTGCAGGGCCATGGTGGCCTTGTAGAGCTCGTCGTAGCCCACGTTGCCGCGGTCTTCGATGAAGAGCTTGAAGCCGCCGATGGCGCCCATGCCGTTCACCGCGGGGGGCGGGAACACCATGATGAAGGCGTCTTGAATCGCACCCAGGCGCTTGTTGACCTCGGCCGCGATGGCGTCGCCCGTGAGGGCAGGATCACCCTTGCGCTTGTGGAAGTCGTCCAGCGTGTAGAACACGATGCCGGCGTTGGGGGCGTTGGTGAAGCCGTTGATCGACAGGCCGGGGAAGGCCACCGATTCGGCCACGCCAGGCACTTGCGAGGCGATGTCCGACATGCGGCGAATCACGGCGTCCGTGCGCTCCAGCGAGGCAGCATCAGGCAACTGGGCAAAGCCCACCAGGTACTGCTTGTCCTGCGCTGGCACGAAGCCCGCGGGCACGGCCTTGAACACGAAGAACGCGGCCACGCACAGCACCAGGTACACGCCCATGGTGACGGCCTTGTGATTCAGGGTGCCCTGCACGCCACCTTGGTAGCGGTGCGAGGCGCGATCGAACACACGGTTGAAGCGCTTGAAGAAACCACCCAGTGCCCAGTCCATGCCGCGCGACAGCCGGTCTTTGGGGGCGTCGTGCGGCTTGAGCAGCACGGCGGCCAGGGCAGGCGACAGCGTCAGCGAGTTGAAGGCCGAGATCACCGTCGAGATGGCGATGGTCAGCGCGAACTGCTTGTAGAACTGACCGGTCAGGCCAGCCACGTAGGCGATGGGGATGAACACGGCGCACAGCACCAGCGCGATCGCGATGATGGGCCCGGAGACCTCCTTCATGGCCTGGATGGTGGCGGCACGCGGGTTCAGCCCGTTGGCGATGTTGCGCTCCACGTTCTCGACCACCACGATGGCGTCGTCCACCACGATGCCGATGGCCAGCACCAGGCCGAACAGCGACAGCGTGTTGATCGAGAAGCCGAAGCCCAGCAGCACGGCGAACGTACCCACGATGGACACGGGCACTGCCAGCAGCGGGATGATGGATGCGCGCCAGGTCTGCAGGAACACGATCACCACCAGCACCACCAGGGCCACGGCCTCCAGCAGCGTCATGATCACGGCCTTGATCGAGTCGCGCACGAACTGCGTCGGGTCGTAGACGATGGCGTAATCCACGTCGGGCGGGAAGTCCTTCTTGAGCTCGTCCATCGCGGCGCGCACGTCGGTCGACAACTGCAGCGCGTTGGCGTTGGGCGCCTCGAAGATGCCCATGCCCACCGCCGGCTTGTTGTTGAGCAGCGAGCGCAGCGCGTAGCCATTGGAGCCCAGCTCGATGCGGGCCACGTCACGCAGGTGCGTGATGCCGCCGTCGGCATTGGTCTTGACGATGATCTTGCCGAACTCTTCTTCCGTTTTCAGCCGCCCAGGGGCGTTGACTGAGAGCTGAAAAGGAGCCTTGGTATCGGGCGGCGCACCGACCACACCTGCGGCCACCTGTACATTCTGCTCGCGGATGGCTGCCACCACGTCGGCAGCCGTCATGCCGCGCTGCGCGACCTTCTGCGGATCCAGCCACACGCGCATGGCGTAGTCGCCGGCACCGAAGATCTGCACATCGCCCATGCCGTTGAGGCGGGCCAGGCGATCCTTGATGTTCAAGGTGGCGTAGTTGCGCAGGTAGACGTCGTCGTAGCTGCCCTTGGGCGACAGCAGGTGGACCACCAGCGTCAGGTTGGGCGATGCCTTGACGGTCGTCACGCCGAACTGGCGGACCTCCGCCGGCAGGCGGGGCAGGGCGCGCTGCACGCGGTTCTGCACCTGGGTTTCGGCCTGCTCGACGTTGGTGCCGATCTTGAACGTCACGGTCAGCGTGAGCACGCCGTCGGTCGTGGCCTGCGAGGACATGTAGAGCATGTTCTCGACGCCGTTGATCTGCTCTTCCAGCGGGGCGGCCACCGTTTCGGCGATCACCGTGGGGTTGGCGCCGGGGAACTGGGCGCGCACCACCACCGAGGGCGGCACCACCTCGGGGTATTCCGAGATGGGCAGCTTGAAGATGGAGATCGCACCCGCGATGAAGACCAGGATGGACAGCACGGCCGCAAAGATCGGCCTGTCCACGAAGAATCGTGAAATGTTCATGGGAGAGTCCTCGCTGGTTTATTGCTTGGCGGCAGCAGCGGCCGAGGCGCCACCTTGCGGCGCTTCCATCGGCACGACCTGCGGGGCCACGGGCGCGCCAGGGCGCACGCGCTGCAGGCCATCGACCACCACCTTGTCACCGGCCTTCAGGCCCGACGAGACCACGCGCAGGGGGCCCACGGTGGTGCCCAACTGCACCGGACGGTACTCGGGGATGTTGTTGGCGGCCACCACGTAGACAAACTTGCGGTTCTGGTCGGTGCCGATGGCGCGCTCGGCCACCAGGGTAGAGGCCGGGCCGGTCGACGCATCCGCACCCACCTGCACCTTGGCGAACAGGCCCGGCGTCAGCAGCCCGTCCTTGTTGTCGATCACGGCGCGCATGCGCACGCTGCCGGCCTGCGGGTCGATCTGATTGTCCACGAACTCCAGGCGGCCTTCGTGCGGCACGCCCTGCTCGTTGGCCAGGCCGATGCGCACCTTCAGGGCAGCGGGGTTGCTGCGGGCCAGCTTGCCCACCTGCAGGAAAGTGGCTTCGTCGCTGTTGAAGCTAACGTACATCGGGTTGGCCGACACCAGGGAGGTCAGCACGGTGTTGCCATCCACCAGGTTGCCCACGGTGACCTCGGCCTTGCCGACGCGGCCATCGAAGGGCGCGCGGATGGTGGTCCATTCCAGGTTCAGGCGGGCGGTCTGCAGCGCGGCCTGGTCGGCGCGGGCACCCGCGTCGAGCTGGCTCACGGTGGAGGTGCGCTCGTCATAGTCGCGCTGGGCGATGGCGTTCTCGGCCAGCAGGCGCTTAGAGCGGGCCTGCTCGGTGCGGGCCAGCTCCAGCTTGGCCTGCGAGCTGGCGGCGGCGGCTTCGGCGCGGGCCACTTCAGCCTGGTAGGGGCGTTGGTCGATCACGAAGAGCACATCGCCCTTCTTGACCAGGGCGCCGGGCTTGAGCTGCACGCGGTCGATGTAGCCGGACACGCGCGGGCGCAACTGGGCACGGTCGATCGCTTCGACCAGGCCGGAGAACTCGCGCTGCTCGGACACCTGGCGGGTGATCACTTCAGCGACGGACACGGGCACGGCAGGCGGTGCGCCGCCGGGAGCGGCCTGGGCACTCTGCTCTTCACCACAGCCGGCAAGGGTGCCGAGGGCGAGCGCGGCAGCAAGGGCGCTCAGAACGAAACGGGGTTGGACGGATTTCATGGAGATCGCTCCCGGGGTCGAAAGGGATTGGACGAGGGTGTGAAGACGAGGGTGCTGCATGGGGTTGTGGTCGATGCTTCTTGTTCTGGGGTTGTTCTTGTTGTTGTGTGCGCTTCTTCTTGTGGAGGCTGGGGCGTGGGTTCGCTTGGGCTTTACTGGTTGTCGATGAGGAACTGCCTCATCGCGGTGACACAGGGGTCGTCAGCGGCCAGCGAACATCGCTCCTTGTTGTCGAGGATGTCCTCAGGGGGGGGAAGGGTGATCTGGGCCACCTCGTTGCCGGCCTGGTGCAGCTTCTCGGCATAGGCGCGGCCTTCGTCCGAGAGCGGGTCGCCCTCGGTGTGCACGATCAGCGTCGGGGGCAGGTTGCCCAGGCGGCTGGCGTGCAGCGGGCTGGCATAGGGGTGCAGGCGGTCGGCCGGGTTGGGCAGGTACAGTCGGTAGCTGCGCTCCACATCACGGGCCAGCTTGCGGGTGGCGTCCTCGTCGGCGGCGCAGCGCATGGAGGGGCAGTGCAGGCTGGCGTCCAGCATGGGCGTGACCAGGATCTGGCCGGCCAGCTCGGGCCCCTGGCGATCACGGCACACCAGGGCCGACACTGCCGCCAGGTTGCCCCCTGCTTCCACCCCACCGACGAACAGGTGAGTCCCCTTCCAGCCCAGTTTCGTGCGATGGCGCACGGCCTGGGTCAACACCGCGTGGGCGTCCTCGACCGCGGCAGGGAAGGGGCGCTCGGGCGCCAGGGTGTAGCAGGGGGCCAGGATGTTGACCTCGCAGGCGTCGGCCAGCACGCGCAGGCAAGGGTCGGAGGCTTCGGTGTCGTCCACCACGAAGCCACCCGGGTGGAAGAACACCACCAGCGTCTCGTTGGCCTTCTTGCGCGGGGCGCCCCTGAACAGGCGCACGTGCACCTGGCCGGCATGGCCGGGCCAGTCGAACGATTCGTCGGCGCCGGATGGATCAGGAAGATCGGACATGGGTGAAGGCAACAGGGGGATTCGAGGCTTGTCACTGTATTGATTGCTCGATTGTCAATAAACTACCTTTAACGGAATTGACTGTTCAGGAATCCGAACAATGGACAAAATAAAGGCACTCGAAGCCTTCGTGGCGGTGGTCGATACGGGCGGGTTTACCCGTGCGGCTGACTTGCTCAACGCGCCCAAGGCCACCATGTCGACCCTGGTGCAGGAACTGGAAACGCAGCTCGGTGTCCGATTGCTGCACCGCACCACGCGCAAGGTCACGGTCACCGCCGATGGCGCGGCCTATTACGAGCGCTGCCGGCGCATCTTGGATGACCTGCGCGAGGCCGATGAATCCGTGTCGCCCCGCCAGGGCCTGCCCAGCGGACGCCTGCGCGTGGACGTGCCCACCAGCATGGCCAGTTTCCTGATGTTCACGGGCATGAGCGACTTCCTCACGCGCTACCCGGACATCAGTCTTGAGATGGGTTGCAGCGACCGGGTGGTCAACATGGTCACCGAGGGGGTGGACTGCGTGATCCGCGTGGGCGATGTCAGCGACCCCACGCTGGTGGCGCGCCGCATCGGCTCCATGCAGTTCAAGACCTGTGCGGCGCGCAGCTATGTGGACGCCCACGGCCTGCCCGGCCATCCTGATGAGTTGCGCAAGCACCGCTGGGTCAACTATTTCATGCCCGGGCGTGTCGCGGCCACCTGGGATTTCGCCAAGGATGGCCAGCGCATTGAGCTGCAACCGGAAGGCGGCCTGTCGGTCAACGATTCGAACGTGTACGAGGACGCGGTGCTCGCCGGCCTGGGCATCGGCCAACTGCCCAGCTTCACCTTCGAGTGCGCCTGTCGGGCCGGTGAGCTGGTGGCGGTGCTGCCTGATTGGACGACCGATCCGCTGCCGGTGCACGTGCTGTTCCCATCGAACCGGCACCTGTCGACCAAGGTGCAGGCCTTTGTGGAGTGGATGGCCGAGTTCTTCGAGAAGACCCCGGGCCTGCGCCGCGTGTAGCCGTGGCAGCCGCGGTAGCGGCAAAGCCCGCACGTTTCGACCGCCTTGCGCATTGACAAATGCGGGTCATGCCAGGATGCTTGGGGCTCATCACTCCCGTGACCGACAGCCCATGAAGCCCGCGCCCATTCCAAGCGACGACCTTCAGCGCCTGCAGGCCTTGCGCGAACTGCTGATCCTCGACACGCCCCCTGAAGAGCGCTTTGACCGTGTGGCCGCCTTCGCCGCCGCGGAGTTCGACGTGCCGATCTGCGTGATCAGCCTGGTCGACGAGAACCGCCAGTGGTTCAAATCCAGGGTGGGCGTGGATGTGTGCGAAACCCCGCGCGATGTGTCCTTCTGCGGCCATGCGCTCGAACAGACTGACGTGTTGCTGATCGAGGATGCCCGCCTGGACGAGCGCTTCCACGACAACCCGCTCGTGACCGGTGAGCCCCACATCCGCTTCTACGCGGGCGCGCCGCTCGTGCTGGCATCGGGCTTCGTGGCCGGCACGCTGTGCGTCATCGACACCAAGCCCCGGCAGGTCGATGCCCTGGACCTGGCCATCCTGGGTTCACTGCGCGATCTGGTGGTGTCCGAGCTGCAGGGCCAGGCCACCGCCGATGCCGTCGAGGAAGGGAGCCTGCATGGCGTTTGACCGCTTCAACCTGCTGCTGGTCGAGCCACACTTCGTGCTGCGCAGCACGGTCACCTCGGTGGCGCGCAGCCTGGATCTGGGCGAGATCCACGCGGCCCCCAGCCGCGAGGCCGCATCGCAGATGCTGGTGGCCCGCCGCTTCGATGCCTTCGTGATCGCGGTCGGCCCCGATGGCGAAGGCCTTAAGCTGATCAACGCCATCCGCGCAGGCACAGGCCGCAGCTCACGCGATGCCGCCGTGGTGGTCATGGCCGAGTTCTGCGATGAGCGCGCCATCCTGGCGTTCAAGGAACTGAAGGTGCGCCGCATCCTGCTCAAGCCCTTCAAGGTCAAGGATGTGCTCGAGACCATCCAGGCCCTGGCCCAGCTTGAGCACCACGCCGTGGCGGGTTGATTTCTCCTTGATGATGTCGGCATGAACACCAACACCTCTGCACGCCCTTGGGAGGGCAAGACCGTCACCGTGGTGCAGCATCTGTCCTTCGAGGATCTGGGCTCCTTCGCCCCCGTGCTGGATGACCTGGGCTTCGATGTGCGCTACCGCCAGGCTGGGGTCGATGAACTGGGCAGCAGCGTGGCCAGTGCCGACCTGCTGGTGGTGCTGGGCGGCCCCATCGGGGTGTACGAAGAGCAGGCCTATCCCTTCCTGGTTGATGAAGTGGCCGCGCTGGGTGCACGCCTGCGCGCAGGGCGCCCCACGCTGGGCATCTGCCTGGGCGCGCAATTGATCGCCAAGGCGCTGGGTGCACGTGTCTACCCGGGCGAGTTCAAGGAGATCGGCTTCTCGGAGCTGACCTACAGCCCAGAGGGCATGAAGTCGCCGCTCAAGCACCTGGCGGGCACGCCCGTGCTGCACTGGCATGGCGACACCTTCGATCTGCCCGAGGGTGCCAAACGGCTCGCGTCCACGGTGCACTACCCCAACCAGGCCTTCTCGTTGGGGGGCAATGTGCTGGGCCTGCAGTTCCACCCCGAGTCCGAGGCCGCGCGCTTCGAGCGCTGGCTGATCGGTCATGCCTGCGAGCTGGCCAAGGCCGGCATCGACATCCCCGCGCTGCGGGCTGACAACGTGCTGCTGGGCCGTGGCCTGGAAGAGGCCGGTGCCCGCCTGCTCACCGATTGGCTCGGCGGCGTGAACTGGTCTTGATGCCGCGCACGATGCCGCTATGATGGCTTCCGGCGGCATCATCCGCCGCCAGCGTCGCTCGGACGGTTCCGGGCGCTCACGTTGATTGGAAACCACATGTCTGCTTCCCCAGGCAAGCGCCGCTTTGCGCGCATCGATCGCCTGCCTCCGTACGTCTTCAACATCACGGCCGAGCTCAAGCTGGCCGCCCGCCGACGCGGTGAAGACATCATCGACATGAGCATGGGCAACCCCGATGGGGCCACGCCGCCGCACATCGTCGCCAAGCTCACCGAAGTGGCCCAGCGCCCCGATACCCACGGCTACTCGGCCTCCAAGGGCATCCCGCGGCTGCGGCGCGCCATCTCGCACTGGTACAAGGCCCGCTACGACGTCGACATCGACGCCGACAAGGAAGCCATCGTCACCATCGGCTCCAAGGAGGGCCTGGCCCACCTGATGCTGGCCACGCTGGACCGCGGCGACACGGTGCTGGTGCCCGATCCCAGCTACCCCATCCACATCTATGGCGCCGTGATCGCCGGGGCTGATATCCGTTCCGTGCCGCTGATCCCCGGTGTGGACTTCTTCGCCGAGCTGGAAAAGGCTATTCGGGGCAGCTATCCCAAGCCCAAGATGATGGTGCTGGGTTTTCCCAGCAACCCGACGGCCCAGTGCGTGGAGCTGGATTTCTTCGAGCGCGTGATTGCGCTGGCCCGCAAGCACGACATCTTCGTGGTGCATGACCTGGCCTACGCCGACATCGTGTTCGATGGCTGGAAGGCCCCGTCGATCATGCAGGTGCCCGGCGCCAAGGACATCGCGGTCGAGTTCTTCACGCTCAGCAAGAGCTACAACATGGCCGGCTGGCGTGTGGGCTTCATGGTGGGCAACCCCGAGCTGGTGGCCGCGCTGGCCCGCATCAAGAGCTACCACGACTACGGCACCTTCACGCCCCTGCAGGTGGCCGCCATTGCCGCGCTGGAGGGTGATCAGCAGTGCGTCAAGGACATCGCCGCGCAGTACCAGAAGCGGCGTGACGTGCTGTTCAAGGGCCTGACCGAGGCGGGCTGGGAGGTTGATTGCCCCAAGGCCTCGATGTACATCTGGGCCCGCATCCCGGAGCGCTACCGGCACCTGGGCTCGCTGGAGTTTGCCCGCCAGTTGCTGGACAAGGCCAAGGTCTGCGTGTCCCCCGGCATCGGCTTCGGCGACCATGGTGATGACCATGTCCGGTTTGCCCTGATCGAGAACGAGTCCCGTATCCGACAGGCGGTTCGGGGCATCAAAGCCATGTTCAAGCAGGATGGCATCACGGCGCCATGATGACGGCCTGAGCTTGGGAGGGGCGCGACCATGCGGAAGGCGCCTCTTCTGCCCGGTTTTCCACGCTTCTCGCGCCGCAGCTTGTGGCCGAATGATGGCTGACCCGCTACGCTGTCCCTGAGGCGATGGTGATCGGGTCGTCCCACCCGCCTGTCCGCGTGTCTGACAGGGGTGGGTGGATCTTCAGAGATGAACTTGCCGATGAGAAGCTTGCATGTCTCGGGGCGCCAGCTGGCCGCGTTCTTCTGCGCGGTAGCAGGCTTGATGGTCATGGGGTCCGTGTTGACGGGGCACCAGGCCTGGTTGCGCCTGTTGCCCAGTTCGTCGCCGCCGGTGTTCAACGTCGGCGTGCTGTTCCTGCTCAGCGCACGGTTGGTGCGGGATTCTCATCGCCGTCCGAACCTGGGGACCCGGCTGGCCGCCCTGGCCCTGGTGGTGCTGCCGGCGGCGGTGCTGGCCCAGACGGTGTTCGGCATCGACCTGGGCCTGGATGAACGCGGCCTTCACCAGACCTTCGGTGATGTGACCAACCCCGGGCGTCTGGCGCCCAACACCTGCGCTGCCTTCATCTGCTATGGCGCGGCGGTGGCCTTGCTGCACGACAGGCCCGCAGGGCGCTGGGTGCGTGGCCTGATCCTGGTCTTGATGGCGGGGGGCTTCCTGCTGGGCCTGTCCGCCCTGGCCGGTTACCTGCTGGATCTGGAGGTGCTTTACCGCGTGATGGGCTTCAACAAGATGTCCATCCTGACGTCGGTGGTGCTGCTGATCGTGGGGGCGACGCTGTGGGTGGCCATGATGCGCCGCGAGCCCTCCCGGCTGTATGAGCTGCAGGAAAACCGCATCACGGCCGTGGCCGCCACCGTGCTCAGCGTGGTGGCCGTGCTGTCCGGCATGACCACCTTCGCGGTGCTGCAGGCCGGCTTCAAGGAGTCGGTGGCGGAGGAGGCGGGCGACAAGGCCCGGGGCCAGGCCATCGCTTTCGAGCACAGCCTGGAGCGCAGCATCGAGTCTGCACGGGACGTGGCTCGCCAGCTGGACCTGCGCAGGGTGATGGCGCGTCTGGAGCAGGCCCCGCATGACGCTCAGGCCCTGGCCGAACTGCGCGAGGTGATCGACAGCTTCAGCGTCCATGACTTCTCTGCCGTGTCCGTCTACCTCAGCAACGGCTACTCCCTGATGGACATGGGTGACTTGCGCATGGGCTATGCCGAGGCGCGTCTGCCCATCGAGGGCGAGTTCACCTGGCTGCTGTGGGACAACGGCCTGCTGCTGCGCACCCGCACCGATGTGGTCCACCAGGGCCGTACCGTGGGGGTGCTGGTCAGCGAGATGCGGCTCAACACCCTGACCGATCTGATGCAGGCCCTGCAGAGCGATGGGCGCACCGATGACCTCGTGTTGTGCAGCCGTGTCGGAGACCGTGCGGCGTGCCTGCCGTCGCGTTTCTACCCGGCCAACAAGCACATCGATCTGGTCGGCCAGGGCCTGGTACAGCAACCCATTGCCCGCGCGCTGGCGGGCGAGTCTGGCAGCGATATCGTGAGGGACTTGCGCGGTACGCAGGTGCAGTCCGGCTATGCCCAACTGGGCACATTCAACCTGGGCATGGAGGTCAAGACCGACCTGAGCGAGCTGTACGCGCCGCTCAAGGCACGCCTGAACATCGTGTTCGGCGTGGTGGTGATGTTCGTGGTGCTGGGCGCCTGGCTGTTGCGCACGCGCGTGCACCCGCTGGCTGAGCGCGTGGTGGCGGATCAACGCCGCATGCGCGCGGTGCTGGCCACCTCGCACGAGGCGTTCGTGGCGGTCGATGGGCAAGGCCTGGTGTCCGAGTGGAACGCCGAGGCCGAGCGCACCTTCGGCTGGACGCGCGATGAAGCGCTGGGCCGCACGATGCAGTCGCTGATCATCCCGGAGCGGCTGCGGGTGGTGGGCTCCATGGAGGATTTCATGGGCGGCGGCGGGGCACAGCCAGCGGCTGTCAACCGGCGGCTTGAGCTGGTGGCCCAGCACAAGAATGGGCGCGAGTTCCCGATCGAGATCAGCATCAGCCGCACGGGTGGTCAGGATTCACACAGCTTCGCGGCCTTCATGCACGACATCTCCGAGCGGCTGGCCGACCAGGCCCTGCTGGCCGACAAGGAAAAGCGCCTGCGCGACGTGACCAACAACATCCCGGCCATGATCGGCCACTTCGATGTCAACGAGGTCTGCACCTTCGCCAATGACCGCGGGCTCAAGGCCCTGGGCGTGTCGCGTGAGCAGGTGCCCGGGATCACCTTGCGCCAGGCGCTGGGCGAGGTGCAATACCAGCAGCACGAGCCCGGGGTGCGCGAGGCGCTGGCCGGCCGCTATGCCAGCGTCGAGGGCGAATCGTCCTTGAACGGCCGCGCGGTGTTCTACCAGGCGCACATGGTGCCCGACCGCGACCGCATGGGCGGCGTGCGTGGCTTCTACCTGATGACCTTCGACGTGACGCCGCTCAAGGAGTACCAGAACGCCCTGGCGGCAGGTGAAGACCGCCTGCGCACCATCACCGACAACCTGCCCGTGCTGATTGCCTACATCGACCGCGAGCACCGCTTTCAGTTCGCCAACGGCACCTACCGCGATTGGCTGGGGCTGGATCCCTCGTCACTCGTCGGCCAACGCGTGCTGGACATGGTGGGCCCGGCCCTGTACGAAGAGCGCCGCATCAACATCGACCGTGCCCTGGCGGGTGAGCGGGTGGACTTCGAGGTGCAGTCGACCACCCAGGGCGTGCCGCGCCATCTGCAGACCTCGTACCTGCCGGATCGCCGGCCAGACGGCAGTGTGTCCGGCATCTACACGCTGAGCACCGATGTGACCGTGCTCAAGACCGCCGAGCAGCAGATGCGGCAACTGGCGCGCTACGACACGCTCACCGGCCTGCCCAACCGCCTGCAGTTCGAAGAGAAGCTGCCGGAAGCCATGGCCCGCTGCGCGCGCTCGCGCCGGCCCATGGCGCTGATGTTCCTGGATGTCGACAAGTTCAAGACCATCAACGACACGCTGGGCCACTCGGCGGGCGACGAGGTGCTCAAGGAGTTCGGGCACCGCCTGGTGGCCTGTGTGCGCAAGACGGACACGGTGGCGCGGCTGGCGGGTGATGAGTTCGTCGTGATCCTGGAGGGGCTCAACTCCATCGACGAGCCGCAGTTCGTGGCGCGCAAGATCATCGCCACCATCGGCGGTGAGTTCCAGGTGCTGGGGCATCCGCTGGCGGTGTCGACCAGCCTGGGCATCGTGCTCTACGAGGGGGGTAACGATGTGTCGCCGGCCCGTCTGCTGGCGCGGGCTGATGAGGCCTTGTACGAGGCCAAGGCTGCCGGGCGCAACACCTTCCGGATGGCATCGCGGCTGGGTTGAGCACGCAGGCCCGGCCGATCAGGGCAGACCCTGTAGGTGAACGCGAAAACCGCTGTCAGGCAAGCAGAGTCTGACTGTGGGTGTGTGCTGTTTTCATGGCGCGGCTTGGCTGACGGCGGCTTTGACAAGGGTTGTGCGAGGCCTGGGGCATGCCGTTTGCCCTGTTGAAGGCACCCACCCAACTGGATGCCGACAGCGTCCCGCCGGGCCGTTTTCACCCCATCGATCACCTGAAGTCCATGAAACTATTTGCAAATCCATGCGCGCAGATGCAAGCGCCGGGTACGGCATTTCTGCTGTTTGCTGAAGACCTTGACACGCTGCTCAAGCGGGCCGGACCAGCGCCCGCGCCCATGCCGCCAAGCCCCCCGATCCCAGAGCCGGCGAGGCCTCCAGAGCCGTTGCCGCAGCCTGACCCGCCACCACCGGAGATCGAGGACCCGCCCCCGGCGGAGAACCCCGTGCCGGTCCATGAGCCGCCCTACATGCCGCCACCCATGGCCTTGACAAACCTCGCGCTGATGGTGCACGCCGCCAAGCGGCCTGCACACGGCACGCTGCTTGCCTAGCACCGCCGCATCAACGACCTTTTCACCCCGCCTCAAGGCCTCACTGCACGTGGGGGCTGGGCTGCAGCATGTGCGCTGACCTGCAAAGATTCCAGTCATGGCCCGCGACGGCTCTCTTTTTCGCCATCGCATCGGAGCCGGGAATCATTTGTAGAAAGGTCAGAGATGGCGCATGCATTGGTGGTGGATGACGAGGCAGACGCGGCCGAGATGATGGCCGCGCTGATCGCGACGGAAGGCTTCACCGTGGCCACGGCGGGCTCGCTCAAGGACGCGCGAAAGCAGCTCGCGCTGCAGGAGCCCGACGTGGTGCTCCTTGATCTGGTGCTGCCCGATGGCAGCGGCATGCAGCTGGTGGAAGATGCCAAGGCACTGGGCAATACCGAGGTCGTGCTGATCACAGGCCATGCGAGCCTGGACACCTCGATCCAGGCGTTGCGCCTGGGCGCGGCGGATTACCTGGTCAAGCCGATCAACCTCAAGCAGCTCAGCGGCATCCTGTCCCGGCTGATCAAGCCCTCGGCCCTGCAGGCAGAGGCCTCCGATCTGATGGACGGCCTGGAGCGCGATGGCCACTTTGGTCACCTGTGGGGGCGATCCGCGCCCATGCGCCGGGTCTATGAGCAGATCCTGCGTGTGTCCGGCACCGGCGTGACGGTGTTCATCACCGGCGAAAGCGGATGCGGCAAGGAGGTGGTGGCCAGCACGGTGCACGACCTCAGCCGGCGCCGCAACCAGCCCTTCCTGGCAGTGAACTGCGGGGCCATCTCGCCGCACCTGATGGAAAGCGAGATCTTCGGGCACGAGAAGGGCAGCTTCACGGGAGCGGATCGCCAGCACCAGGGCTTCTTCGAGCGGGCCTGTGGCGGCACGCTGTTCCTCGACGAAATCACCGAGATGCCGCTGGACCTGCAGGTCAAGCTGCTGCGTGTGCTGGAAAGCGGTACCTTCATGCGCGTGGGCTCCACCCAGGTGCAGGAGACGGACGTGCGCATCATCGCAGCCACCAACCGTCCGCCCCAGGAGGCCGTGGCCGCTGGCAAGTTGCGCGAGGATCTGCTGTACCGCCTCAATGTGTTCCCCATCCACCTGCCGCCGCTGCGTGACCGGCTGGACGATGTCCCGCTCATCGCGGAGCACTTCCTGGATGAAATCTCGCGCCGTGAGGGCCAGGTCAAGCGCTTCGCGCCGCAGGCCCTGCAGAGGCTGGGGGCCTACCATTGGCCGGGCAATGTGCGCGAGCTGCGCAACATCGTGCAGCGGGCCTATGTGATGGCGCCTGACTCCATCATCGTGGACGAATGCCTGCCTGCCTCCCCGGATGTGCCCGTGCAAGGGCTCGATGGCGCGCCGGTATTGCAGATCCGCGTGGGCACCCCGCTGGCCGAGGCCGAGCGCCAGCTCACGCTGGCCACGCTGGCGCATTGCGGCCGCCACAAGGAGCGCACGGCCGCCACCCTGGGCGTGAGCCTCAAGACGCTCTACAACCGCCTCAAGGAATATGCCACCGTGCCCGAGCAGGAGGCCGATGGCGGCGATGGGGGCAGCGCCCCGCGCACATGACGTGAAGTCAATGCCCTGGCGGCCTTGCCGGCCGCTGGGCAGGAACGGTGCTTGCCCTTTCTGCCGTGAAAAGGGGTGATCGATGGATCGCCCCGTGCATGAAAGGAGTCCACCATGGCACAAAAACGTTCCCCGCAGAAGCATGCCGAGCAGGCGCCGGTACCCCAACAAGCCCAGCGTGACAGTTTCGACCCCTCAGGCCCCGACGGAGGGTTTGGCGGCGCGGGCGGATCGCAAGGTAGCGTTTACGAAGCCGATGCGCCCAAGAAGGGCGGCCAGCAGCGGCGTGAGCATGAGGCCTGGCAGAAGCAGCAAAGCGATACTGGTCTGCATGGCGCCGTGAAGCCAGGCGAGACAGGCCCTTATGGCGACTATGGTGAGGTGCAGGGCCATGATGCAGGTTACTGGCTCGGCGGGCGCGACAAGGCCAAGGGTAATGGCCCTGCCCGCAAACCCTCCAAGCCTTGAAATCAGCCTACCCGGCGTCGCTGTTCCACCGCCGGGATCTTCATCAATTGCCGGTACTTGGTGACGGTGCGCCGGGCCACCGTCAGGCCCTGGCGGGCCAGCCTGCGGGCGATCTCCGCGTCAGACAGTGGTTGAACCGGGTCTTCCGCATCCAGCATGTCCTTGATCACGCCACGGATGGCGGTGGCTGAGCAGGCACCACCATTGGCCGTGGGCATCGGCCGCGAGAAGAAGAACTTCAGCTCGAAGACGCCGGCCGGGGTGGCCATGTACTTGTTATTGGTCACCCGTGAGACGGTGGATTCATGCAGACCCACCTCATCCGCAATCTCGCGCAGGGCCATGGGCTTCATCGCCAGCGGGCCGTGCTCCAGGAACTGCCGCTGCCGGTTGAGGATGGCCTGCGCGACCGACAGGATGGTGGAAAAGCGCTGCTCCACATTGCGCATCGTCCAGCGGGCCTCCTGCAGGTGCGCGGCCAGCTCGCCATGCCGGGCGTCGCGGTGCTGGCGGAACAGCTCGGCATAACGCTGATTCAGGCGCACCTTGGGCATGATGGCCGGGTTGAGTGAGGCCACCCACTGGTCCTTGACCTTGCGCACGACCACATCGGGGGTGATGTAGCGGATGTCGGCGCTGCCCAGTTGCCAGCCGGGGCGGGGGTTGAGCCGGCGGATGCGGTCACAGGCGGCCTCGATCTCGGCGGGATCGCGTGCCAGGCGGCGTGCCAGGGTGGCCACATCGTGCTGGGCCAGCTTGTCCATGTGCCCTTCGATGATCTCGGCGGTGAGCGCGCGCAGCGCTTCGTCTTCGATCTCGGGCACTTGCAGCAGCAGGCACTCGGCCACGCTGCGGGCGCCCACGCCAACGGGCTCGAGCGATTGAACCAGCTTGAGCGCCATGTTCATCTCGGCCATGTCCACGGCGGGCTCCAGTTCGCACAATGCGGCCAGTTCAGACAACTCGGTGCGCAGGTAGCCGTCATCGTCCAGCGATTCGATCACGCAGCCCACCAGCGTGCGATCCCGGTCAGACAGCGGGCGGGTGTTGATCTGGCGGTGCAGGTGAGGGCGCAGGCCTTCGTCGGCGGCCATCAGATCGATGGCGCTCACGTCGCCGTCGTGGCGCGGCGAGCGTGGCGTCGTGCTGGCTGACCATGGGTTGGGATCCCATGCATCGGCGCCGAGTGCAGGGTCTTCGGCGCTGCTGGTGTCGGCCACGGATGGTTGGCTGGCTTCCGTGGGCTGGGGGTCTGCCGCGTGCGTTGGTGACGCGTCTGCCTCAGGTGCCGACGAGGGCTCGTCCTGGGCTTCATCGGGCTCCAGGAAGGGGTTGCGCCCCAGGGCATCTCGCACTTCCTGAGCGAAGTCCAGCGATGACAGCTGCAGCAGGCGCACCGCTTGCTGAAGGCGCGGCGTGAGGGCTTGATGCTGGCGGTGTTCCTGGCGAAGAACGGGTGTCGGCATGGGCATGGCGTGTCTCTCTGTGTTGTGGACCCATGGCCAATGCCGCAACAAGCATGCCGATGCGTGTAAGCAATCGCACCGCATGTAGGACTGGGTAATGCTCAAACCTGCCATTGAGCCGATGTTGCTGCGATTTGCTGCGTGCTCGGCGCAGCAACGGCCTAAAAGTGGCATCGCCGTTGGCGCGCTGTCAGTAGATGCCTGCAAGCGGTATGGCAGCCCTTGCTGCCGCGGCGTTCACGGCGCTGCACGCAGTACGGAATCCGTGCCTGATTTTTTGCGCTGACGGGCAAGGTTTGCAGCAAGGATTGCCGATTAAGGCGGGCGTGAGCGTGTTCGTGGCCGGTCACAGCCCCGTGGCAAAGCGCCTGCAGGCAAGGCACGCGCCTTGCCCCAGGTTTTTATACCTCTGCAGACAGGAGACCTCATGAGCACCGACGCCATGCAAGCCGAGCTCGCTGCGCCACGGCAGGCAAGCCGTGGCCCTCGTGCCCACACGCACGCCCGCGCGGAGGTTCTGCGCATGCTCAAGGAAGATCACCGCATCGTCAAAATCGCGTTCAGAGAGTTCGAGCGCCTGGATGCCCAGGCCGAGTCAGAGGTGTGCGAAAGCATCATCCGCCAGACCTGCATGGAGTTGGAAGTGCACACCAGGCTGGAAGAAGAACTCTTCTATCCCACCATGCGCGGAGCCCTGGCCCACGCCGAACTGATCGATGACGCCGAAGTAGAGCACCAGACCATGTTCATGCTGCTCGATCAGGTGCGCAAGCTGCGCCCTGGCGATGCCCGGCAGGCAGCCACCTTCCGTGTGCTGGGCGAATACGTGCGGCACCACATCAAGGAAGAGGAGGGCGAGATGTTCCGGCAGATCTCGCATGCCCGGCTCGATTGGGTCCGCCTGCACGAGGACATGCTGGCGCGGCGTCACCAACTCCTGGCCGAGGTAGACGAGCCCCTTCACATCACCATGCTCGAGCCCGGCGAGGCCATCGGCCTGCAGCCGTCGTTCGATGCGCCCTATGTACGTGTGGGGCACAACCCCTGAAACCCATTGCGGAGACCGATCATGAACTTCACGCAACGCGATGTTCATCACGCCCAACCCTTGCGGGGCACGACGGTGACAGGCGCCGCCTTGTCAGCGCTGATGGCGGTTGCCTTGCTCAGTGCCTGCGAGCGCGAGATCACGCCTCCGAAGATGGGCAGCAATGACATCACGCAGGCACCACCGATCTCTACCGCCCAGGGCGACGCCTCTCCCAGCCTGGGCACGGATTCGACTACCGTGGCCACCTCGGACGGCGGCAGTTTCGAGGCCATGACCCGCAACAACCCCACCAGCGCTGGCCTGCCCAGCAGCACCCAGGTGCAGCAGCATCAGGCGGGCACGGCCATCGCCGGTGGTGACGCGATGCCCCCCTCCACGGCCGCCACGCTCAGCAACGCCGAACGGCTGTTCATCACCCGTGCGAGCGAGAAAAGCCAGTTCGAGATCCTCGTGTCAGAGTTGGCGGCGGACAAGGCCACTGACCCGGCCCTCAAGTCCTATGCGGCCATGGTCGCGGCGGATCACAAGGGCGCTGGCGAGGAGCTCAAGCGCCTGGCGGCTGGCCATGGTGTTGAGTTGGTAGAGTCGCTCAATGCGCAGGACCGCAAGACGCTCGCGGCCTTGCAGAAGGCCCAGGGCGCTGCTTTCGACAAGCAGTATCTGCAGACTGTGGGCGTCAACGAGCACGAGAAGAACGTGGCCGTTTTCGAGCAGGCCAGCAACGATGCACAAAACCCCGCTGTCAAGGACTACGTGCAATCGACCTTGCCCACGCTCAGGTCCCACCTGGATGCAGCCCGCAAGCTGCAGGTCAAGGGTTGAAGCTGCAGTACGTCACCGACCAGATGCCTGGCATACGCCGGGTGCGACGGGGGCGTGGCTTTGCCTACCAGGCCGATGATGGTCATTGGCTCACAGCCAAAGACGAGGTCGACCAGGCCCATCTACATCGCATCAGGTCGCTGGCGATTCCGCCGGCTTATGAACAGGTGTGGATCTGTCCCTTGCCGACGGGGCACATGCAGGCCACAGGCCGCGACGCGCGAGGCCGAAAACAGTACCGTTATCACCCGCAGTGGCGTGAGCGGCAGGAGGGCGATAAGTTCGATCGTCTGCTGGCCTTTGGTGAAGCCTTGCCCCGACTGCGCCGTCGTGTCAGCCAGGCTTTGGCCTCGCCTATCGGACGCCGGCCTGGACGAGACATCGTGCTCGCCACCTTGATCCGCCTGCTCGACACCACGCTGGTGCGCGTCGGCAACGAGGTCTATGCGCGAGACAACCGCTCATACGGGCTGACCACGCTGCGCGCTCGTCATGTTCAGGTGCAGGGAAGCCATCTGGCGCTGCGTTTTCGGGGCAAGAGCGGCGTGCTGCACGATGTGCAGCTCGATGACCCGCGGGTGGCGGCCATCGTGAGGCGTTGCCAGGACATGCCAGGCCAGGAACTCTTCCAGTATGTCGATGACGAGGGTATCGTGCATGCGGTGGGTTCGGCCGAGCTCAATGAGCAGATCCGCCATGCCTGTGGCGAGGCTTTCACGGCCAAGGATTTCCGAACCTGGCATGCCACCGTGCATGCGTGGGCGAGGTTGTCTCCCTGCGCGTCAGGCTCGAAGCGTGGTGATGACCCATGTGAGGTCCTCAGTCAGGCCGCACGCAAGCGTCTGGTCAATGAGGCGCTGCGGGAAGTGGCGGGCCTGTTGGGCAACACGCTGGCCGTGTGCCGGAAGTCCTATGTGCACCCGCATGTGCTGGAATGTGCGCTGCTGGCCGAATGGCCGGAGCAGGCTGCCGAAGCGCCTGCTCGCCGTGGCCTGAACCAGCAGGAGCGGGCGCTCCTGGCTTTTCTCAAGGCGCGGTCATCGGCGACAGGTTCACATTGAACTTAGGGCAGTTCGACGCGGCCATCCCGCATGGCCTGTTCGGCATCGGCCTTGGCGCGCTTGAACTGCTCTCGCGCTTCCAGCTTGCAGGTACGGGACACCGACCCACTGCGCTGGCCGCATAGGCGCAGCCCTACTTCCAAATCTGCCTGAGCAATGGACAAACGCGCGACATGAGCCGCCTGCGGGGTGCCCGTGTAGCGGGCCTCGGCACGATGCTCGCGCTTGGTGCGTTCCGCCTTGGCCGTCCATTGGCAGACATCCTTGTCGCGCACGGGCAGCCGGCCGCATTGGGCCAGGGCCGCCTGGTATTGCTGGGCGGCTTCCGTGCGGGCCTGCGCCAGCACGTTCTTGTCGCCCGCATCCTGGGCCAGAGCCCAGGCAGGTGCTGCGCAACACAGAACTGCCAGCCACGCAGACCAGCGTTGGCGATGCGGAGTCTTCATGACAGGGCCTTTCATATGTCGCGTGCACCTTTCGGGTTGTCAATGCGCGTCAGACACGCGGTTGCGTGCGAGGTTCCCCAGCGCAGCCGCCGTGTGCGTTCATGCATCCCTGGATCAGCGGACCTGGCTGTTGCCGCTGCCGCCACCCGCACGGTTCGGATCATCGATCACGCTGGGGTTCTTGGCGGCATCATGCGCGCGCTTGGCCTTCTTGGCAGAGTGGCCCGCCTTGTGAGGCTGGCTCGCGCCTGCATCGGGCGTGGGGGTGCCAGCGGCAGTGGGCGGGGCGGTGTTGTAGTCCACCGAAGGCGCGACCGGGCTGCCGCTTGAGTCACGTGGTTCCGAGCCCGCAGCGTTACCTGACAGGCTGCCTGCGCCATTGCCTGGCAGACCGGCGGTTCCGGCAGAGCCGTTCACAGCACCTGCGGTGTTCGAGGTGTTGCCTTGTCCCATGTTGGAGCTCTGAGCCATCGCCGCGCCGCTGGCCAGAAGGGCCGCAGAAGCGACCAGGGAGAGTCGTTGGAGGATGTACTGGTTCATGGTCGGATCTTTCAATGAATGTGATGTATGAAAACCGACAGCGCCAGACGCTGCCTGACATGGTGCTGGCAACCAGCGTGCCTCCCTGAGGCCGTGAGCGAAGTGTCTGGAGCTCGGGCGCACCGTTTGCCAGTAGACAAGGTCCCCATACCAAGGAGAAAGCCTAATGTCCCCTCTTGCCATCGATGGCTGTATCCAGGCGTGCCAGGCCTGTGCCGATGCCTGCGACCGTTGCGCCGCCGCGTGCCTGGCTGAACACGATCCGAAGGCGATGGCGCGCTGTATTGCGCTGGACATGGATTGCGCCGATCTGTGCAGGCTGACAGCGGCCATGATGGCCCGGCACAGCCAGTTTCTGCACTCGGTGTGCGAGATGTGTGCCGTGGTGTGCAAGGCTTGCGCACAGGAGTGCGCGCAGCACCCCATGGCGCATTGCCAAGCGTGTGCCGAGGCCTGCACGCGCTGCGCCCGCGAGTGCGAGCGCATGAGCCAGCCCTTGTGAGCGAGTGTGGCAGGGATGGGCATGCACCTTGCCAATCCAGTGTTCAGTCAACCACAGGAGTCCACCACCCCGGCGGCCACCCAAACTCCCCCACTTATGGCCACCTCAAACTCCCCCACCTGAGTTGATCGGGGTCAGGGGGTAAACGCTGGCGTAGCTGGCACCTGTGGCAGGACATTGAAGTCCGGTCTT
>JBMOQM010000030.1:0-121344 GCA_049322875.1 Pseudomonadota bacterium | reverse complement strand
TTGCCACGCGCTATGACAAGACGGCGTGCAACTTTCTCGGCGCCATCCATCTGGCCGCATCCATCGTGTGGCTGGCTTGAGGAATTTCCATGTCACATGGTCGGATTTGATTGATGACACGCCCTAATGCAAAAGCCTCTGCACAGCCAAGGCGTTCCGTGGGGTGTCCGGGCGCGGCACGACTTTGGCTGTCGAGCGAACTGATCGCGACCGCCCGGTAGCGACGGCCCGATGCCGCCCCTGTTGTATCGAGACCTCTTAAGGACGAATGGCGTTGAATTTCGATAACCTCTTGAAGATTCCGTAGAAGCCGTGCTAATATCTAGGGCTTGCCGGAGGGGTGGCCGAGTGGTTAAAGGCAGCAGACTGTAAATCTGCCCGCTTATGCGTACACAGGTTCGAATCCTGTCCCCTCCACCAAGGCAAGACACGTGATCGTGTGATCATGAATGGCTCCCGGGCGGGAGTAGTTCAATGGTAGAACCTTAGCCTTCCAAGCTAATGACGCGGGTTCGATTCCCGTCTCCCGCTCCAGGTCGCGGTTCTGTCATGGTTCGCGTGCTAAACTCGCGGTCTTCCCGATTTTCGGGTTGGACGTGTCGGCAGTGGTGTGGATGCAGCGCAGATGTAATGCGGTTGGCTTCCAGACCCGTGTCGATGCCCATGTGGCTCAGTGGTAGAGCACCCCCTTGGTAAGGGGGAGGTCGGCAGTTCGATCCTGCCCATGGGCACCACACCTCTCAATCCCCTCAGGCTCATTCTTAGAACGCTGGAGCGCGCAAATGGCAAAAGGCAAGTTTGAACGGACCAAGCCGCACGTGAACGTGGGCACCATCGGTCACGTTGACCACGGCAAGACCACGCTGACGGCTGCTATCGCGACCGTGCTGTCCAAGAAGTTCGGCGGCGAAGCCAAGGCCTACGACCAGATCGACGCAGCGCCCGAAGAAAAGGCCCGCGGCATCACGATCAACACCGCCCACGTCGAGTACGAAACGGCCAACCGCCACTACGCTCACGTGGACTGCCCCGGCCACGCCGACTACGTCAAGAACATGATCACCGGCGCCGCCCAGATGGACGGCGCGATCCTGGTGTGCTCGGCCGCTGACGGCCCGATGCCCCAGACGCGTGAACACATCCTGCTGTCCCGCCAAGTGGGCGTGCCGTACATCCTGGTCTTCCTGAACAAGGCTGACATGGTGGACGACGCCGAACTGCTGGAACTGGTCGAAATGGAAGTGCGCGAGCTGCTGTCCAAGTACGACTTCCCCGGCGACGACACCCCCATCATCAAGGGTTCGGCCAAGCTGGCGCTGGAAGGCGACACGGGCGAGCTGGGCGAGCAAGCCATCATGAAGCTGGCCGAAGCCCTGGACACGTACATCCCCACGCCTGAGCGCGCTGTGGACGGCACGTTCCTGATGCCCGTGGAAGACGTGTTCTCGATCTCGGGTCGCGGCACCGTGGTGACCGGCCGTATCGAGCGCGGCATCATCAAGGTCGGCGAAGAAATCGAAATCGTCGGTATCGCCGCCACCCAGAAGACCACCTGCACCGGCGTGGAAATGTTCCGCAAGCTGCTGGACCAAGGTCAAGCTGGCGACAACGTCGGCATCCTGCTGCGCGGCACCAAGCGTGAAGACGTGCAGCGCGGCCAAGTGCTGTGCAAGCCCGGTTCGATCAAGCCGCACACGCACTTCACCGGCGAGATCTACGTGCTGTCCAAGGACGAAGGTGGTCGTCACACCCCGTTCTTCAACAACTACCGTCCTCAGTTCTACTTCCGTACGACGGACGTGACCGGTTCCATCGAGCTGCCCGCCGACAAGGAAATGGTCATGCCTGGCGACAACGTGTCGATCACCGTCAAGCTGATCGCCCCGATCGCCATGGAAGAAGGTCTGCGCTTCGCCATCCGTGAAGGCGGTCGTACCGTCGGCGCCGGCGTGGTTGCCAAGATCCTCGACTGATACAACTCAACATCGTTCACTGTTCAGATTGGCCACAGGGGTATAGCTCAATTGGCAGAGCGTCGGTCTCCAAAACCGAAGGTTGGGGGTTCGATTCCCTCTGCCCCTGCCACCTAACTGAACGCGATCGAGAAATCACAGCTGGTCCACAGCAGCCCGCAAGGCCTTCACAGGTCCGCGGGCTTTGCTGCCTCAAGTCAAGTCATCCATGAGTTCCACCGCGCAAGTCGAAACCGTCACCACCGCTGCCGACAAGGCCAAGCTGGCCGCCGCCGGCCTGCTGGTGGTGGGCGCCGTCGCGGCCTTCTACCTGCTGGGTCAGCAAGACCTGTGGGTGCGCATCGTCACGCTGCTGGTGCTGGTGATCGCGGGCATCGCGGTGTTCTTCACCTCGGCGCCGGGCAAGGAACTCATCGCCTTCGGCCAGGATGCCGTCAAGGAAACCCGCAAGGTCGTGTGGCCCACCGGTTCCGAAGCGCGCCAGATGACGCTGTACGTCTTCGCCTTCGTGGTGGTGATGGCCCTGTTCCTGTGGTTGACCGACAAGTCGCTGGAGTGGCTGCTCTACAGCGTGCTGCTCGGCTGGAAGCACTGATTTTTTCCATCCCCCAACCAGGTTGACACACCCATGAGCGACGTTCAAGCCAGCCCCGCCTCCAACGCTGCCCCGCTGCGCTGGTACGTGGTCCATGCCTATTCGGGCATGGAAAAGGCCGTCGAGCGCAACCTGCGCGAGCGCATCGACCGCGCCGGCATGCAGGAGCAGTTCGGCCGCATCCTGGTGCCCACCGAAGAAGTCGTCGAAGTCAAGAACGGCAAGAAGTCCGTCACCGAGCGCCGTTTCTTCCCCGGCTACGTGCTGGTCGAGATGGTCATGAGCGACGACTCCTGGCACCTGGTCAAGAACACGTCCAAGGTCACCGGTTTCGTCGGTGGCGCCAAGAACCGCCCGGTGCCCATCTCGGAAGACGAGGTCATGAAGATCGTCAACCAGATGCAAGAGGGCATCGAGAAGCCCCGGCCGAAGGTCGAGTGGGAAAACGGCGAAGTCGTCCGTGTCAAGGAAGGCCCGTTCACGGACTTCAATGGCTCGATCGAAGACGTCAACTACGAAAAATCCAAGCTGCGCGTGTCGGTCACGATCTTCGGTCGTGCCACCCCGGTCGAGCTGGATTTCCATCAGGTCGAGAAGATCTGATCGCTCGCCAGGGCAGCGGATCAAGCGTCCGTTGGTCTGGCAGCCAAGAACAAGGCCCCGGAGGATGGGGCCGGCCGATGGCAGCGCAAGCCGCCTGACGCCGAATCACCTCCCGTGCCAGGCGCGAACGAGACCGCGTCAAGAGGAGCCAAGCGTTCATTGTTGAACAAGCCTGGCGTTTGACTCAACCGACCTGACGTGGCCGTCGGGCGGTTCTAGGAGAAAGTTATGGCCAAGAAGATTATCGGCTTCATCAAGCTGCAAATCCCGGCAGGCAAGGCAAACCCTTCGCCTCCCATCGGTCCGGCGCTGGGTCAGCGCGGTCTGAACATCATGGAGTTCTGCAAGGCGTTCAACGCCCAGACCCAAGGCCTCGAGCCCGGTCTGGTGCTGCCGGTGGTGATCACCGCGTTCGCTGACAAGTCCTTCACCTTCATCCTCAAGACCCCGCCCGCGACGGTCCTGATCAAGAAGGCTGCCAAGCTGGACAAGGGTTCGCCCCGTCCGCACACCGACAAGGTTGGCAAGCTGACCCGCGCCCAGATCGAAGAGATCGCCAAGACCAAGCAGAAGGACCTCACCGCTGCTGACCTGGACGCCGCTGTGCGCACCATCGCTGGTTCTGCCCGCTCGATGGGCGTGATTGTGGAAGGAGTCTGATCATGGCAAAGCTCACCAAGCGTCAACAAGCGCTGCAAGGCAAGGTCGATTCGACCAAGCTGTACGCCATCGAAGAAGCCCTGACCATCATCAAGGACGCCGCCAACGCCAAGTTCGATGAGTCCATCGACGTGGCCGTGCAACTGGGCGTGGATGCCAAGAAGTCGGACCAGGTCGTTCGTGGCGCCGTTGTGCTGCCCAACGGCACCGGCAAGACCAAGCGCGTCGCCGTGTTCACGCAAGGCGCCAAGGCTGAAGAAGCCAAGGCCGCCGGCGCTGACGTGGTCGGCATGGAAGACCTGGCCGAACAGGTCAAGGCTGGCAACATCAACTTCGACGTGGTGATCGCCTCGCCGGACGCGATGCGCATCGTCGGTACCCTGGGTCAGATCCTGGGCCCCCGTGGCCTGATGCCCAACCCCAAGGTCGGCACCGTCACCCCTGACGTGGTCACCGCCGTCAAGAACGCCAAGGCTGGTCAAGTCCAGTTCCGTATCGACAAGGCCGGCATCGTGCACGGCACGATCGGTCGTCGTTCGTTCGACAGCGACAAGCTCAAGGGCAACCTGGCTGCGCTGCTGGATGCGCTGACCAAGGCCAAGCCCGCTTCGTCCAAGGGCGTCTACCTGCGCAAGGTGGCCGTGTCCTCGACGATGGGCCTGGGCGTTCGCGTCGACATCGGCTCGATCAACAACCCCGCTGCCTGATTGTTCAGGCCGGGCAGGTTGTGAACCTCCCATGACCGGCGGCCGCGCAAGCGGCCTGTTGGTCCGGGCCCCGCGCGAGTCTGGCGCGGTGGCTTGAAACGAATTGGTGGGCTGTGGCTCCGTTGCTTCGACAGAAGCTTCTGGGCTGCGGGCTATCAAAGACCGTAGGCGCTCGGTACCGTGCTTGTTCAGGCGGTGGCGAACTTAAACAGGGCTTTCAAGCCCCAGCCTACGCAGATGGCGAACCCGCTGTTGAAGGATCCGCTGCCTTGTCGTCCCCTGTGGATGGCGGGTGGTTCTTCCCGAGGCAGAAGGTCGCTGAATCCGGGTGTGCCCGGCAGGCTCGCCGCCCTATGGTGGTGGGCACGAAAGGCACGTTTTAAGGAGTAGACCTTGAGTCTCAATCGCAACGAGAAAGAAGCCGTCATCGCTGAAGTGGCTGCCCAGGCGGGCAAGGCACAGACGCTGGCACTGGCTGAATACCGCGGACTCACGGTGGCCCAACTCGACCAGCTGCGCAAGAACGCGCGCGCGCAAGGTGTGTATCTTCACGTGCTGAAGAACACGCTGGCCCGTCGCGCCGTGACCGGCACGCCGTTCGAAGTGGCTACCGAGAGCATGAGCGGTCCGCTGATCTACGGTTTTTCCGAAGACGCAGTGGCCGCCGCCAAGGTGATCGCCGACTTCGCAAAGTCCAACGACAAGCTGGTCCTGAAGGCCGGTGCGTACAACGGCAAGGCCCTGGATGCTGCTGGCATCAAGGCCCTGGCGTCCGTGCCGACGAAGGAAGTGCTGCTGGCCCAGATCGCCGCCCTGCTGCAGGCACCGGTCTCTGGTCTGGCCCGCGCCGTGGCCGCTGTGGCCGCCAAGCGTGGCGAAGGCGCCCCGGCTGCTGCTGAAGAAGCCGCACCTGCCGCTTGATCGATCACCGATCCGCATTCAATTTTTTACCGATTTAGGAAGAAACCATCATGGCATTCGATAAAGACGCATTCCTGACCTCCCTCGACAGCATGTCCGTTCTGGAACTGAACGAACTGGTCAAGGCCATTGAAGAGAAGTTCGGCGTGTCCGCCGCTGCTGTCGCCGCTCCCGCTGGCGGTGGCGCTGCTGGCGGTGGCGCTGCCGCTGCTGAAGAGAAGACCGAGTTCAACGTTGTCCTGACCGGCGCTGGCGCCAACAAGGTCGGCGTCATCAAGGCCGTGCGTGAAATCACCGGCCTGGGTCTGAAGGAAGCCAAGGACCTGGTCGACGGCGCTCCGAAGAACGTCAAGGAAGGCGTGGCCAAGGCTGACGCTGAAGCCGCCGTCAAGAAGCTGGTCGAAGCCGGCGCTACGGCCGAGCTGAAGTAATCCAGGCGCGGCTTAAGCCGCGTGATGGACGAGAGGCGTTGCCCCCGGGGCGGCGCACTCCAAGAGGGCTGCCCCAAGGGGCGGCCTTTGGCGTCTGAGGGATTAAATCCTCGAGAGCAGCCGAAAGGCCATCCGGTAGTACACTGGAGGGCTTTTCGAGTGTTCTCTGAACCGACTGCGGAGAACCGGTTTGGTCGAGCCTGTGTCACACCACGTGCACAGGTTGTCTGCCAGCGGTTGGTAGTGGCCAACCACCAAGCCTCAGACATCCTCGTCTGAATGGCCAGTCGCCGAACAACGCCCCTGTCTTGGCCCGACGGTGGTGATATTCGAACCGAAACCAGCCGGTTTCGCAACGGAGAGTTTATGGCGCAAACAAACCCCTACAGCTACACCGAGCGCAAGCGTATTCGCAAGAGCTTCGGCAAGCGCGGCAGCGTGCTCAAGGTTCCTTATCTGCTGACGATGCAGAAGGAAGCCTACGTCGCCTTCCTCCAGAAGGACGGCGCACCGCAGAAACGCAAACCCGAAGGCCTGCAGGCCGCATTCCTGTCCGCGTTCCCCATTGTTTCGCACAATGGTTTCGTGGAGATGAAGTTCATCGAGTACAACATCGCCCGTCCGGCGTTCGATGAGCGCGAGTGTCAGCAACGGGGCCTCACCTTCGCCGCCGCCGTGCGCGCGAAGCTGCAGATGATCATCTACGACCGTGAGACGTCCACGTCCCAGTCCAAGGTGGTCAAGGAAATCAAGGAACAAGAGGTCTACATGGGCGAAGTGCCCCTGATGACCGACTACGGCTCCTTCATCATCAACGGTACCGAGCGCGTCATCGTGTCGCAGCTGCACCGTTCGCCTGGCGTGTTCTTCGAGCACGACAAGGGCAAGACCCACTCGTCCGGCAAGCTGCTGTTCAGCGCCCGGATCATTCCTTACCGTGGCTCCTGGCTCGATTTCGAGTTCGACCCGAAGGACCTGCTGTACTTCCGCGTGGACCGTCGCCGCAAGATGCCGGTGTCGACCCTGCTGAAGGCCATCGGCATGAACCCCGAGCAGATCCTGGCCACGTTCTTCGACAACGACCAGTTCAAGCTGATGGATTCGGGCGCCCAGATGGCGTACGTGTCCGAGCGCCTGAAGGGCGAAGTCGCTCGCTTCGACATCACCGACAAGTCGGGCAATGTCGTGGTCGAGAAGGACAAGCGGATCACCGCCCGCCATACCCGCCAGATCGAGCAATCGGGCACCACGCACATCAGCGTGCCTGAGGACTTCCTGCTGGGCCGCGTGCTGGCCAAGAACCAGATCGACCCGGACACCGGCGAGATCATCGCCAAGGCCAACGAAGAGCTGACCGAAGCGCTGCTCAAGAAGCTGCGCGCCGCCGGCATCCTGGACATCGAGTGCATCTTCACGAACGAACTCGACCAGGGCGCCTACATCTCGCAGACGCTGGCCACCGACGAAACCGCCGATGAGCTGGCCGCCCGCGTGGCCATCTACCGCATGATGCGCCCCGGCGAGCCGCCCACCGAAGACGCCGTGCAGGCCCTGTTCCAGCGCCTGTTCTACAGCGAAGACACGTACGACCTGTCGCGCGTGGGCCGCATGAAGTTCAACGCCCGCGTGGGCCGCGACGAAGGCACCGGCCCGATGACCCTGATCAACGACGACATCCTGTCGGTCGTGAAGATCCTGGTCGAACTGCGCAATGGCCGTGGCGAAGTCGATGACATCGACCACTTGGGCAACCGCCGCGTGCGTTGCGTGGGCGAGCTGGCCGAGAACCAATACCGTTCCGGTCTGGCCCGTATCGAGAAGGCCGTCAAGGAGCGTCTGGGCCAGGCCGAGACCGAAGCCCTGATGCCGCACGACCTGATCAACTCCAAGCCGATCTCTGCGGCCCTCAAGGAGTTCTTCGGTGCGTCGCAGCTGTCGCAGTTCATGGACCAGACCAACCCGCTGTCCGAGATCACGCACAAGCGTCGTGTCTCGGCCCTGGGCCCGGGTGGTCTGACTCGCGAGCGCGCCGGCTTCGAAGTGCGCGACGTGCACCCCACCCACTACGGCCGTGTGTGCCCGATCGAAACGCCTGAAGGCCCGAACATCGGTCTGATCAACTCGCTGGCCCTGTACGCCCAGCTGAACGAATACGGCTTCATCGAGACGCCGTACCGTCGCGTGGTCGATGGCAAGACGACCGAGCAGATCGACTACCTGTCGGCCATCGAAGAAAGCAAGTACGTCATCGCTCAGGCCAACGCCGGTCTGGACGCCGAAGGCCGCCTGATCGACGAGCTGGTGTCGGCCCGTGAAAACGGTGAATCCGTGCTGCTGTCGCCCGAGCGCGTGCAGTACATGGACGTGTCGCCCTCGCAGATCGTGTCGGTCGCTGCCTCGCTCGTGCCCTTCCTGGAGCACGACGATGCGAACCGCGCGCTGATGGGCGCCAACATGCAACGTCAGGCTGTTCCCACCCTGCGCCCCGAGAAGGCCATGGTCGGTACCGGTGTCGAGCGCGTCGCTGCGGTCGACTCGGGCACCGTGGTGACCTCCAAGCGTGGCGGCATCGTGGACTACGTCGACACCAACCGCGTCGTGATCCGTGTCAATGACGCGGAAACGGTCGCCGGCGAAGTGGGCGTGGACATCTACAACCTGATCAAGTACCAGCGTTCCAACCAGAACACCAACATCCACCAGCGCGCCATCGTGCGCCGTGGTGACAAGGTGGCGGCTGGTGACGTGATCGCCGACGGCGCATCGACGGACCTGGGCGAACTGGCCCTGGGCCAGAACATGCTCGTGGCCTTCATGCCCTGGAACGGCTACAACTTCGAAGACTCGATCCTGATCTCCGAACGCGTGGTGGCTGACGATCGCTACACCTCGATCCACATCGAGGAACTGGTGGTGATGGCCCGCGACACCAAGCTGGGCTCCGAAGAAATCACCCGCGACATCCCGAACCTGTCCGAGAACCAACTGGCTCGTCTGGACGAGTCCGGCATCGTGTACATCGGTGCGGAAGTCGGCCCCGGCGACGTGCTGGTCGGCAAGGTCACGCCCAAGGGCGAGACCACCCTCACGCCTGAAGAGAAGCTGCTGCGCGCCATCTTCGGCGAGAAGGCTTCCGACGTGAAGGACACCTCGCTGCGCGTGGACCAAGGCACTTCGGGCACCGTGATCGACGTGCAGGTCTTCACCCGTGAAGGCATCCAGCGTGACAAGCGCGCCCAGCAGATCATCGACGATGAGCTCAAGCGCTTCCGCCTGGACCTGAACGACCAGCTGCGCATCGTGGAGGCCGACGCCTTCGACCGTATCCGCAAGCTGCTGATCGGCAAGATCGCCAATGGCGGTCCGAACAAGCTGGCCAAGGGCACGGCGATCGACGAAGCCTACCTGGACAGCGTCGAGAAGTTCCACTGGTTCGACATCCGCCCGGCGGAAGACGACCTGGCCAACCAGCTCGAATCCATCAAGAACTCGCTGGAGCAGACCCGCCACAGCTTCGACCTGGCTTTTGAAGAAAAGCGCAAGAAGCTGACGCAAGGCGACGAACTGCCCGCCGGCGTGCTCAAGATGGTCAAGGTTCACTTGGCCGTCAAGCGTCGCCTGCAGCCTGGCGACAAGATGGCCGGCCGTCACGGCAACAAGGGTGTCGTGTCCAAGATCGTTCCGGTCGAAGACATGCCCTACATGGCCGACGGTACGCCGTGCGACATCGTGCTGAACCCGCTGGGCGTGCCCTCGCGGATGAACGTGGGCCAGGTGCTCGAGGTTCACCTGGGCTGGGCCGGCAAGGGCATCGGCCAGCGCATCGGCAACATGCTGCAGGCGGAAGCCGGCGCGGCCGAGCTGCGCAAGTTCATGGACGAGCTCTTCAACAAGTCCGGCGGCAAGAAGGAAGACCTCTCGCAGCTGACCGACACCGAAGTGATCGAGATGGCCGGTGAGCTCTCCAAGGGCGTCACCTTCGCCACCCCGGTGTTCGACGGTGCCAAGGAAGACGAGATCCGCGCGATGCTGCAGTTGGCCTACCCGGCCGACATCGCCAAGGCCAAGGGCCTGACGCCGACCCGCACGCAGGCCATCCTGCACGACGGTCGCACCGGCGAAGCCTTCGAGCGTCCCGTCACCGTGGGCTACATGCACGTGCTGAAGCTGCACCACTTGGTGGACGACAAGATGCACGCCCGTTCGACCGGCCCGTACTCCCTGGTCACGCAGCAGCCGCTGGGTGGTAAGGCGCAGTTCGGTGGTCAGCGCTTCGGTGAAATGGAAGTGTGGGCCCTGGAAGCGTACGGCGCCTCCTATGTGCTGCAAGAGATGCTCACGGTCAAGTCCGATGACGTCAACGGCCGCACCAAGGTGTACGAGAACATCGTCAAGGGTGAGCACGCCATCGAGGCGGGCATGCCTGAGTCGTTCAACGTGCTGGTCAAGGAAATTCGCTCCCTGGGCATCGACATCGAGTTGGAGAGGAACTGACTTGTCAAAGACCCGCCATGCGGCGTTGGTCGGGTGCTTGCATAGCGCTGCTATGCGGCGCACCCGCCCGCCTTGCCTGGCGCGCCTTTGCCGGCGTCATTTCATCTCCAACCGTGCACTGAATATTTAGGAGAAAGCCATGAAAGGCTTGCTGGATCTCTTTAAGCAATTCACCCCTGATGAGCACTTCGATGCCATCAAGATCGGCCTGGCTTCGCCGGAGAAAATCCGCAGCTGGTCCTTCGGTGAAGTGAAGAAGCCCGAAACCATCAACTACCGCACGTTCAAGCCCGAGCGTGACGGCCTGTTCTGCGCCAAGATCTTCGGCCCGATCAAGGACTACGAGTGCCTGTGCGGCAAGTACAAGCGCCTGAAGCACCGCGGCGTGATCTGCGAGAAGTGCGGCGTCGAAGTGACCCAGACCAAGGTCCGTCGTGACCGCATGGGCCACATCGAGCTGGCTGCTCCGTGCGCCCACATCTGGTTCCTGAAGTCGCTGCCGTCGCGTCTGGGCCTGGTCCTGGACATGACCCTGCGCGACATCGAGCGCGTGCTGTACTTCGAGGCCTACGTCATCGTCGACCCCGGCATGACCCCGCTGAAGAAGTTCGGCATCATGTCCGAGGACGACTACGACGCCAAGCGCCTCGAGTACGGCGATGAATTCCAGGCCCTGATGGGCGCGGAAGGCATCAAGCAGCTGCTCGAAGAGATGGACCTGGACGTCGAGATCGACAAGCTCCGCAACGACATGACCGGCTCGGAGCTCAAGGTCAAGAAGAACTCCAAGCGCCTGAAGGTCATGGAGGCCTTCAAGAAGTCCGGCATCAAGCCGAACTGGATGGTGCTGGACGTGCTGCCCGTGCTGCCGCCGGACCTGCGTCCGCTGGTGCCGCTGGACGGCGGTCGTTTCGCCACGTCGGATCTGAACGATCTGTACCGCCGCGTCATCAACCGCAACAACCGTCTGGCCCGCCTGCTCGAGCTGAAGGCCCCCGAGATCATCGTGCGCAACGAAAAGCGCATGCTGCAGGAATCGGTGGACTCGCTGCTGGACAACGGCCGTCGCGGCAAGGCCATGACGGGCGCCAACAAGCGCGCCCTGAAGTCGCTGGCCGACATGATCAAGGGCAAGAGCGGCCGCTTCCGTCAGAACCTGCTGGGCAAGCGGGTCGACTACTCCGGCCGTTCCGTCATCACCGTGGGCCCGACCCTCAAGCTGCACCAGTGCGGCCTGCCCAAGCTGATGGCCCTGGAGCTGTTCAAGCCCTTCATCTTCTCGCGCCTCGAAGCCATGGGCATCGCGACGACGATCAAGGCCGCCAAGAAGGAAGTCGAATCCGGCACCCCGGTGGTGTGGGACATCCTCGAAGAGGTCATCAAGGAGCACCCGGTTCTGCTGAACCGTGCGCCCACGCTGCACCGCCTGGGCATCCAGGCCTTCGAGCCGATGCTGATCGAAGGCAAGGCCATCCAGCTGCACCCCCTCGTCTGCGCGGCCTTCAACGCCGACTTCGACGGTGACCAGATGGCCGTCCACGTGCCGCTGTCGATCGAAGCGCAGATGGAAGCCCGCACCCTGATGCTGGCCTCCAACAACGTGCTGTTCCCCGCCTCGGGCGAGCCCTCCATCGTGCCGTCGCAAGACGTGGTGCTGGGCCTGTACTACGCCACCCGCGAGCGCATCAACGGCAAGGGCGAAGGCATGGTCTTCACCGACCTGGCCGAGCTGCAGCGCGCGTTGGACAACCACGTGGTCGAGATCACCGCCCGCATCAGCGTGCGCATGCTCGAGTGGACCAAGGACAAGGAAACGGGCGAGTTCACCTCCGAGCTCAAGCTGGTCGAGACCACCGTCGGTCGCGCCCTGCTGTCCGAGATCCTGCCCAAGGGCCTGCCCTTCAGCAACATCAACAAGGCGCTGAAGAAGAAGGAAATCTCGCGACTGATCAACACCTCGTTCCGCAAGTGCGGTCTGAAGGAAACCGTGGTGCTGGCTGACAAGCTGCTGCAAAACGGCTTCCGTCTGGCCACGCGCGCCGGCATCTCCATCGCCGTGGACGACATGCTCGTCCCGAAGGAAAAGCCGGGCCTGATCGAGCGCGCCGAGAAGGAAGTCAAGGAGATCGAACAGCAGTACGTCTCCGGTCTGGTGACCGCTGGCGAGCGCTACAACAAGGTCGTGGACATCTGGGGCAAGACCGGCGACGAAGTCGGCAAGGTCATGATGAGCCAGTTGGCCAAGCAGAAGGTGATCGATCGCCACGGCAGCGAAGTGGACCAGGAGTCGTTCAACTCCATCTACATGATGGCCGACTCCGGTGCCCGCGGTTCCGCAGCCCAGATCCGTCAGCTCTCCGGCATGCGCGGCCTGATGGCCAAGCCTGACGGCTCGATCATCGAGACGCCCATCACGGCGAACTTCCGTGAAGGCCTGAACGTGCTGCAGTACTTCATCTCCACCCACGGTGCCCGTAAGGGCCTGGCGGATACGGCGCTGAAGACCGCGAACTCGGGTTACCTGACCCGCCGTCTGGTGGACGTGACGCAGGATCTGGTGGTCACCACCATCGATTGCGGCACCGACCAGGGCATCAACACCCGCGCACTGGTCGAAGGTGGTGAAGTCATCGAATCGCTGCGTGACCGCATCCTCGGTCGCGTGGCCGCCATCGATGTGCTGCACCCCGAGACCCAGCAGGTCATCACCAGCGCCGGCGTGATGCTGGACGAAGACATCCTGGACCTGTTCGAAGCCGCTGGCGTCGACGAGGTCAAGGTGCGCACGCCGCTGACCTGCGGCACGCGCTTCGGCCTGTGCGCCAAGTGCTACGGCCGTGACCTGGGCCGCGGTGGCCTGGTGAACGCCGGTGAGGCTGTCGGCGTGATCGCCGCGCAGTCGATCGGTGAACCCGGCACGCAGCTGACGATGCGTACCTTCCACATCGGTGGTGCCGCATCGCGCGCTGCCATCGCTTCGAGCGTGGACGCCAAGTCGGACGGCATCATCGGCTTCAACGCCACGATGCGCTACGTGACCAATGGCAAGGGCGAGCTGGTGGTGATTTCCCGTTCCGGCGAAATCATCATCTCCGACCAGCACGGCCGCGAGCGTGAGCGTCACAAGGTGCCGTACGGCGCCCTGCTGAACGTGAAGGCCGACCAGCAGGTCAAGGCCGGCCTGGTGCTGGCCACCTGGGATCCGCTGACCCGCCCGATCATCACCGAGTTCGCCGGTAAGGCCAAGTTCGAGAACGTCGAAGAAGGCGTGACCGTGGCCAAGCAGGTGGACGAAGTGACCGGTCTGTCGACCCTGGTCGTGATCGATCCGAAGCGCCGTGGTGCTGCCAAGGTGGTGCGCCCGCAGGTCAAGCTGCTGGACGCTTCCGGCGCCGAAGTGAAGATCCCTGGCACCGACCACTCGGTGACCATCGGCTTCCAGGTGGGCGCCCTGATCCAGGTGCGCGACGGCCAGGATCTGGCCCCGGGTGAAGTGCTGGCCCGTATTCCCATCGAAGGTCAGAAGACCCGCGACATCACCGGCGGTCTGCCGCGTGTGGCCGAGCTGTTCGAAGCCCGTTCGCCCAAGGACAAGGGCGCGCTGGCCGAGATCACCGGCACGGTGTCCTTCGGCAAGGAAACGAAGGGCAAGGTCCGCCTGCAGATCACCGATCCGGAAGGCAAGGTCTGGGAAGAGCTGGTGCCCAAGGAAAAGAACATCCTGGTGCACGAAGGCCAGGTGGTCAACCGTGGTGAACTGATCGTCGACGGCGCGGCCGATCCTCAAGACATCCTGCGTCTGCTGGGTATCGAAGAGCTGGCCCGCTACATCGTCGACGAAGTGCAGGACGTGTACCGTCTGCAGGGCGTGAAGATCAACGACAAGCACATCCAGGTGATCGTTCGCCAGATGCTGCGCCGCGTGCAGATCGTCAACCCGGGTGATTCGAGCTACATCTCGAACGAGCAGGTCGAGCGTTCGGAACTGCTGGACACCAACGACAAGCTGCGCGCCGAAGGCAAGATCACCGCGACGTACAGCGATGTGCTGCTCGGTATCACCAAGGCCTCGCTGTCGACCGACTCCTTCATCTCGGCCGCTTCCTTCCAGGAAACGACCCGAGTGCTCACCGAGGCTGCCATCATGGGCAAGCGCGACGAGCTGCGTGGCCTGAAGGAAAACGTCATCGTGGGTCGCCTGATCCCCGCCGGTACCGGTCTGGCCTACCACCAGGCCCGCCGCGCCAAGGAGGACATGGACGAAACCGAGCGCCGCGCCATCGCCATGCAGGAAGCCCAGGAGCGCGCTGCGCTCGAGCTGGCTGCCCTGGGTGATGATGACGGTGACGATGCCACGGCGGCTCCGGCTGCCGAAGGTGGTGCTGCACCCACGGCTGCTGAATAAGCGGCCGGTGAGGCAATCGCCTCGTGTCGCCTGAGTTCATCGGGCGATGCGACAAAGGCGCCAAGGCTTTCGGGCCTTGGCGCTTTTTTCTTTGGGGGCCCTCGATGTGGAGGCTTCTCGCGGAGGTCGGTGGTGCAGCGTCAGTGTGATGTGTCGTCGTTATCGATATCGGCAAGCAGGCGAACCGACAGTCCGCCGATGCTGCGCACCGCGTCCAGCAGCGGTGCTTCACCGCCAGGCCGTTGATGAAGGCGTCGCACACGCAGGTGGCCGCCTGCGTGCAAGGGCAGGCGATAGAAGTCTGGCCCGTCGCTGTCATCTTCGACGGTCCACTCAGTGCAGTCCTGCCAAGCCAGGAACAGCTGACCTGCTTGCTCGGCCACCCAGCGCTGTGCCATGCCGTCGGGTGCACCCTGCAGCCCCAGCAAGGCTTGCGTTGACACCACCAGGCCTTCACTGCGCAGTTCGATGAAGCCATAGCGGCCTGCATCGAAGCGGATCGGTGCCTCGACCCGCGGGGCGCCTTCTGCGGCAATGACGCGGCCTTCTCGCCACTCCTGCCGAATCGTGCTCGGCAAGCGACGCCATGCGAGCCAGCGGGACAAGGTCAGCCATACCAGCCCAGGGAGCGGAAGCAGCGCGAATTTCAGGCCCGTCAGCAGGCCCTGCTCTGTCACTCTGCCTTCTATCGCGAAGCCTGCGAAAGGGCTTGCCAGCACGGCCACAAGGCAGACGCCGGTCAGCATGCCTCTCCCGGATCCGCGCATGGGCACGGGGCGGCGGCGGTAGGTGTGATGGCCTTTTTTCAGGGGCATGTGTTCATCGTCCAGTGCCCCGTCGGTCTATGAAAACTCAGGCCGCCAGTTCGGTCAGGATCGCCGTGAGCAGATGCCAGGTGCGTTCCACCGACGCGATGTCGACCGACTCGCCCGGGGCATGCGCGCCGCGGATGGTGGGCCCGAACGACACGATGTCCATGCCCGGGTACTTGGCCGCGATGATCCCGCACTCCAGCCCGGCGTGGATCACCTGCACGTGCGAGTCTTCCTTGAACTCGCGCTGGTACACGCGCTGGCAGGTGGCCAGCAGGGGCGAGGCGGGGTTGGGTGTCCAGCCCGGGTAGTGGCCGGCGATCTCGGCCACCGTGCCTGACAGGGCCCACAGGCTCACGATCTGATCGGCCAGGGCCTGGGCGCCGCTGTCCAGCAGCGAGCGGACCATGAAGTTGCACGAACCGCCCGTGGGCCGGAGTTCAACCATGCCCAGGTTGTTCGAGGTTTCGACCACGCCGGGCACGCTCTGGCTCATGCGGTACACGCCGTGCGGGGCCGCATGCAGGGAGTGCAGCCACATGGCCTGGTCTGCTGCCGAGAGCGTCTGTGTGGCATCGGGTGTGTTGCCGGCGGCGGGCGCTTCGATGGCCAGTGAAAGGCCGGGCTCTACCGCGCTCAATTCCCGCTGCAGCAGCGTCTGCCATTCGCCCAGCAGGGTGTGCAGTGTGGCGCTGGAGTCGGCAGGCATGGCCACGGTGGCGAAGGCTTCACGGGGCAGGGCATTGCGCGCGGTGCCGCCGTCCAGCGTGCACAGGCGCAGGGACACGGCCGGGTTCGGCGCCAGCGATTGCAGCACACGCACCAGCAGCTTGATGGCGTTGCCGCGCTCTTCATGGATGTTGACGCCGGAGTGCCCGCCGCGCAGGCCCCGCAGGGCGATGCGGTGCACGGCATGTGCCGCTGGCAGGGGCTCGGGCTGCCCGGAGCGCGCCACGTTCACGTCCGCGCCACCGGCGCAGCCCAGGTAGAACTCGCCCCACTCCTCGGTGTCCAGGTTCAGCATCAGGCGGCCTTGCAGCACGCCGGGCTGCAGGCCATGGGCGCCGCCCATGCCAGCTTCTTCATCCACCGTGAACAGCGCCTCGATGGGGCCGTGCGCCAGGGTGTCGTCTTCCAGCACGGCCAGGGCCATGGCCACGCCCAGGCCGTTGTCGGCGCCCAGCGTGGTGTCCGGCGCCTGCAGCCAGCCGTCATCGCGGCGCACGGGGCGGATCGCATCGCGTGTGAAGTCGTGCGGTGAGCCGCTGTTCTTCTGGCAGACCATGTCCAGGTGCCCCTGCAGCACGATGCCGGGCGCGTGTTCGTGGCCTGGCCTGGCGGGCTTGCGCACCAGCAGGTTGCCGATGGCATCGACCTGCGTGCTCAGACCCCGGGCCTCGGCCCATTGGCGCAGGTGATCACGCACGGCGCCTTCCTGCTTGGAGGGGCGCGGGATGGCGCACAGTACGGCGAAGTGGTGCCACACGGTGGCCGGTGCCAGGCCCTGGATGAAGGCGTCGTTGGTGGCGGCAGTGCTCATGTCGGTTCAGTCGGTTGTTGTGGCTGCCAGTCCATCGGCCAGTACAGCAGTTCCGCCAGACGTGTGATCACCCACACGGCTTCGGGATCGGTCACCACCGCATCCGGGCCTGTCAGGCCCTGGTGGCAGCGGCGCAGCACCTCGACCTGGATGTCGCCCACCTCGGCATGCACGTTTCGGCAGTGCTCGGTCAGGTGGTTGGCCAGGTCCTCGCACAGTTCGTAGCGGTCGCGCAGTTCGGCCAGTGGCACCGTCAGGCGCTTGCGCGCATCGGTGTACAGCGCCTGGAAGGAAGGCGGGATCTCGATCTGGTATTCGTCGGACATGGTGCCCATTGTGCCGGCCGAACACCTGGCCTGCTGCTCAGGCCCGTGCCATGCGCCGCGCCCCGGCCAGGAACACGGCCAGCGCGGCCAGGCCCAGGCCGCAGCCCATCACCACCACGCCATGCCAGCCGCCCTGCGCGTACACGTATACGCCGCAGGCCGAGCCCAGCGCCCCGCCCAGGAAAAACGTGGCCATGAACAGGCTGTTGAGGCGGCCGCGCGCATGGGGCGCCAGGGCGTAGATCTCGCGCTGGCTCAGCACCAGGTTGGCCGACACACCCATGTCCAGCACGATGGCGGCCAGGCCCAGCAGCCCCAGCGTGAGCACCGAGCCCTGCGTGGCCGGCCACGTGAACGCGAAGGACAGCGCCACCATGGCCATGGCCGCCAGGCTGCCCATGTGCGCATGCCCTCTGTCGGCCATGCGCCCGGCGATGGGCGCCGCGATGGCGCCGGCCACGCCCACCAGCGCGAACAGCGCGATGCCGCTCTGCGTGAAGCCGAAAGCCGGTGAGGCCAGCAGCAGCGGCACCGTGGACCAGAACAGGCTGAAGGCCGCGAACAGGCCCGCGTGGCACAGCGCCCGCACCTGCAGCACGGGGTGATCGCGCATCAGCGCCTTCATCGAGCCCAGCAGCTCGGCATAGCGGTGCGCATGGGGCGGCTGCCGCTCGGGCATGGCGCGCGAGAGCAGGGCGGCCAGTGCCGCGATCAGCACCGCCGACCCCAGGAAGATCGCGTGCCAGCCCAGGTGGCTGGCCACGAAGCTGGACACCGGCCGCGCCAGCATGATGCCCAGCAGCAGCCCGCTCATGATGTTGCCCACCGTGCGTCCGCGCGCGGCCTCGGCCACCATGCTGGCGCCATAGGGCACCAGCACCTGCGCTGCCACCGAGCTCACGCCCACCAGCGCCATCGCGGCCAAAAAGGGCGCGGCCGAGGTCGACAGCCCCGCCGCCAGCAGGCCCAGTGCCGCCACCATCAGGCAGCGCACCACCAGCTTGCGGTTCTCCAGCACATCGCCCAGCGGCACGATGAAGAGCAGCCCCAGCCCATAGCCGATCTGCGACAGCGTCACGATCCAGCCGGCCAGGCGCAGCGAGATGCCCGTGCCTTCGCTGATCAGGCCGATCAGCGGCTGCGCGTAGTACAGGTTGGCCACGATCAGGCCGCAGCCGCCGGCCAGCAGCAGGGTCAGCCAGGCGGGCAGTTCATCGTATTGATGGGGGGTATCCGCCAGGATGGCGGTGGTGTGGGGGCTCACGTGCTCTTCTCCGGGGTACAGCAGGGCGCCCCGACGAAGATCTCGCTCATGGCGCGCGGGTAGTGTCGCGCAAAGCCCTTGGCCGGATGGGCGCGGGGCTTTGCACGGGCTTGGGGCATGATGCGCGCTCGCCCCTGTCCGCGTTCCCGGTTCACGCACCTTTCATGCCGACCGCGCCTGTTCCTCCCGAAGCCGCACCCGATGCGGCACCAGCGCAGCCCGTCTTTCAGCCGCGCCTGACGCTGCGCACCCTCACGCGCGGCGACGGGTTGCTGGGCCTGCGGCCGTCGGGCGCCTTCGGTCCGCGTGGTGGGCAGGTCACCGTGGTCCTGGTCACCTGGCACTACCTGCGCGATGGCACCGAACTGTGGTGCGGCCCCGCGCCCACATCGGCCTGGCATCAGCGCGCGCCCAGGCAGACCAAGGGCATCGATGCCCAGGGCCTGACCTGCCTGTTCCGCCGTGATCCCGATGCCGAGGCCGACGTGCTGGACGCCATTACCGCTACCGGTCTGAGGCCCTTGCCGGCCGACACCCTGCAGTGGCGCCAGCCGCACCTGCCCGATCAGGTGCTGGGCGAGCAGGCCCAGCCCTGGTCCCTGGTGCAGGAGGACAGCTTCGGCGATTTCTGGGCCGACCAGGTGCCCCTGCTGCAGTCACAGGGCTGGCGCATCGTCGTTGCGCCGGGCTTTGCTCACCTGAGCGTGCCGGTCACGGCCTGGCGCGCCATCGTTCAGCCGGACACGGGCGAGATCCAGGGCCATGAGCCCACCGAGCCCTTGCCCTCCGCGGGCGCCCGGTTCAAGGCCCTGCTGGCACCGCGCCGCGAAGGCTCCTGGCTGCTCAGCCTGGGCGTGGAGGTGGAAGGCCAGGTGCTCGACCTCGCGCCCCTGGTGGCCGATCTGGTGCGCCGCGACAGCCGCTGGCTGGGCGTCGAGTTCGTCACCAACCTGGACGACGAGGCCATCGTGTCCCTGCGCGCGCCGGGCGGCAAGCGCATCGACGCCCGCGCGGCGCCCCTCAAGGCCGTGGTGGCCGCCATGCTCGATCTGCTGCTGGACCCGAATCGCCGTGAAGGCCCCTGGCGCCTGTCCGAATGGGACAGCCTGCGCCTGCAAGCCCTGCGCCCCAGCCTGCAGGACACGCAGGCCGCGCGCGCCGGCCCGCAAGGCACCTGGCAACTCCAGGGCGATGCCGGCCTGCAGGACCTGGCCCGGCGCCTGCGTGCCACCCAGGGCGTGCAGGCCGTGCCCGCGCCCAGCGGCCTGGGCCTGCAACTGCGCTCTTATCAATTGCAAGGCGTGGCCTGGCTGCAGTACCTGCGCGAACAGCACCTGGCCGGCATCCTGGCCGACGACATGGGCCTGGGCAAGACGGCCCAGGTCCTGGCCCACCTGCTGATCGAGCAGCAGGCCGGCCGCCTGCAGGGCATGCCCGCCCTCGTGGTGCTGCCCACTTCGCTGATCGCCAACTGGCAGGCCGAGGCCGCCCGCGTCGCGCCCAGCCTGCGCGTGCTCACGCTGCACGGCCCCCAGCGCGCGGGCAAGCTGCCCGCGCTGCCTCGGCACGACGTCGTCCTCACCACCTACCCCTTGCTCTGGCGCGACATCGAGCAACTGCAGCCCCACACCTTCCACCTGCTGATCCTGGACGAGGCTCAGACGGTCAAGAACGCCGCCAGCCGCAGCGCCGACGCCGTGCGCCGCGTGCGCGCCCACCATCGCCTGTGCATGACCGGCACCCCGCTGGAGAACCACCTGGGCGAGCTCTGGGCCCAGTTCGATTTCCTGATGCCTGGTTTCCTGGGCGATGCGCGCAGCTTCAAGCGCCAGTGGCGCGACCCCATCGAGGTGAGCGGCGAGACCTTGCGTGCCCGCCTGCTGGCCGACCGCGTGCGCCCCTTCATCCTGCGCCGCCGCAAAGATGAGGTCGCCACAGAGCTGCCGCCGCGCACCGAGATCATCCGCCGCGTGCGCCTGGAGGGCCGCCAGCGCGAACTGTACGAAAGCGTGCGCGTGGCCGCCGACCACCAGGTGCGCCGCGTGCTGGCCAAACAGGGTTTCGGCAACGCTCTCATCAGCGTGCTCGACGCGCTGCTCAAGCTGCGCCAGGTCTGCTGCGACCCGAGCCTGCTCAAGGGCCACCGCATCCCGCGCACCATGGAGCGGGCCAAGCTGGCGTGGTTGCAGGACACCCTGCCCACCCTGGTTGATGAAGGCCGGCGCGTGCTCGTCTTCTCGCAGTTCACCGAGCTGCTGTCCCTCATCGAGCAGCAGCTGCACGACATCAACCTGCCGCACCTCGTCCTCACCGGCGAGACTCCACCCGCCGCCCGGGGCGACATCGTCGCGCGCTTCCAGGCCCTGCAGGCGCCGGTACTGCTGGCCAGCCTCAAGGCCGGCGGCGTGGGCCTGAACCTCACGGCGGCGGACACCGTCATCCACATGGACCCGTGGTGGAACCCCGCTGTCGAGCAACAGGCCACCGACCGCGCCCACCGCCTGGGCCAGAGCAAGCCCGTCTTCGTCTACAAGGTGCTGGTCGAAGGCAGCATCGAGGAGCGCATCCTGGCGCTGCAGGCCCGCAAGGCCGCCCTGGCCGACGCCGTGCTGGGGCAGGACGGCCCGGGCGCCGTCAAGTTCAGCGAGGCTGAATTGTTCCGCCTGCTGGAACCCCTTGAATGAGTGTCCCAAAAACAGCGAAATGCCCTGTTTTGGAAACATAGGGTTACCACCTAAAACCACGGGTTTATGCTTATAATGAGCCTCATCCAATGAAAGGGGTTCATCATGGCTCACGCATCCTCGTCTTTCGAACTGTCGACCCTGCCGCAAGACACCGCCGGCAGCGAGCGTCCCGTCACGCTGGAAAAGACGGGTGTCGTGCTGGGCTTCCTGGTGGGCCTGGGGGTGGGTGTGGGCGTCGTGTATGACGCCGTCGGCGCCAGCTTCCTGCCGCAGTGGACGGCCACGCCCGCCACCGTGGCCGTGGTGGCCCTGTTCACCTGGGCCGGCCTGCGCGCCGCTGGCCGCATCGGCCGCCTGCTGGGCCGCTGATCCCGGCCCGCCGCGCCCAGCGCCTGATCGCGCTGGCCGGCACGCGCCAAGGCCCCGAAGCCGGGACCGTCCGCGAGGGCGGTGCCCGGCTTGATGCTTTTTGGGCCGCCTCCGGTGCGTTCAGGTCACCGCGGCACGGCCAGTTGCCCGCTCGAACGGTGTGCCCCGGCGGTAGATTTCCTCTACTTGCTTGCCAGTTCAGGGCCCTCAGCCTACAATGGAAGGCTTTTCGGCTTTCGCCTTTTGAACACTTGGTTCGGGCGAGGGCCGTTTTGTGCTTGTTTCAAGCGCCTGTGTGTGTTCGTTCAAACACGCCCAAGTGCTTGATTTTCAAGTGATTTTTCAACGGGAACCAAACCAATGCCAACGATCAATCAGCTCGTGCGCCAAGGCCGCAAGGTCGAGGTCACGAAGTCCAAGTCGCCTGCGATGGAAAACTGTCCGCAGCGCCGTGGCGTGTGCACTCGCGTGTACACCACCACGCCCAAGAAGCCTAACTCCGCTCTGCGTAAGGTCGCCAAGGTGCGCCTGACCAACGGTTTCGAGGTCATCTCCTACATCGGCGGTGAAGGCCACAACCTGCAGGAACACAGCGTCGTGCTGGTTCGCGGCGGTCGTGTCAAGGACTTGCCCGGTGTGCGTTACCACATCGTCCGCGGCTCGCTGGACCTGCAAGGCGTGAAAGACCGCAAGCAGGCGCGCTCCAAGTACGGTGCCAAGCGCCCCAAGAAGGCCTGATCCCCTTCTGTTAACAGGATCAATCGGCCGCAGTCATCATCAGCGCGTCACAAGACGACGCCAAGCTGGTGAGGTTGGCCGAGGTGGCGGTGGAACCGGATGGTCCGGGATCTGCCGAGTAAGTGGAGTCTTCAGCTTGTCTTTTTTTGATAAGGCTCCGGATGTCGATTTGTCCTTCAGGGCAAGTCAGCATCAACTGAAGCATTGAAAGGAATCGAAATGCCTCGTCGTCGCGAAGTACCCAAGCGTGAAATCCTGCCCGATCCCAAGTTCGGATCGGTCGACCTGTCCAAGTTCATGAACGTGATCATGGAATCCGGCAAGAAGGCTGTGGCCGAGCGCATCATCTATGGCGCTCTGGAACAAGTCGAAAAGAAGGCCGGCAAGGATCCGCTGGAAATCTTCAACATCGCTCTGAACAACGTCAAGCCCGTGGTGGAAGTGAAATCCCGCCGCGTGGGTGGCGCGAACTACCAGGTTCCCGTTGAAGTTCGCCCCTCCCGCCGTATGGCCCTGGCCATGCGCTGGCTGAAGGAATCGTCGCGCAAGCGTTCCGAGAAGTCGATGGCCCAACGTCTGGCCAACGAACTGCTCGAGGCCTCCGAAGGCCGTGGCGGCGCGATGAAGAAGCGTGACGAAGTTCACCGCATGGCCGAAGCCAACAAGGCCTTCTCGCACTTCCGCTTCTAAACCACCACCCCTGCAGAACCCCCTGCAGCGGCGCCGGGCTCCACCAGGGCCCGGCGCCGTGACAATTGGAGTCACACCATGTCCCGCAAGACCCCGATCGAGCGTTACCGCAACATTGGCATCTCCGCTCACATTGACGCCGGCAAGACCACCACGACCGAGCGCATCCTGTTCTACACCGGTGTGAACCACAAGATCGGTGAAGTGCACGAAGGCGCCGCCACCATGGACTGGATGGAGCAGGAGCAAGAGCGCGGCATCACCATCACGTCGGCCGCGACGACCTGCTTCTGGAAGGGCATGGACATGTCCTACCCCGAGCACCGTTTCAACATCATCGACACCCCGGGCCACGTGGACTTCACCATTGAAGTCGAACGCTCGATGCGCGTGCTCGACGGCGCCTGCATGGTCTACTGCGCTGTGGGTGGCGTGCAGCCCCAGTCGGAAACCGTCTGGCGCCAGGCCAACAAGTACGGCGTGCCCCGCCTGTCGTTCGTCAACAAGATGGACCGCACCGGCGCGAACTTCTTCAAGGTCTACGACCAGCTCAAGCTGCGCCTGAAGGCCAACCCCGTGCCCGTGGTGATCCCCATCGGCGCCGAAGACAACTTCCAGGGCGTGGTCGACCTGCTCAAGATGAAGGCCATCTTCTGGGATGAGGCTTCGCAGGGCATGAAGTTCGACTACCGCGACATCCCCGAAGAGCTCAAGGCTGACGCCCAGAAGTGGCGCGAAGGCATGGTCGAGGCCGCTGCCGAAGCCAACGAAGAGCTGATGAACAAGTACCTCGAAGAGGGCGACCTCACCGAGGAAGAGATCAAGGGCGCCCTGCGTCAGCGCACCATCGCCTGCGAAATCCAGCCGATGCTGTGCGGTACCGCGTTCAAGAACAAGGGCGTGCAGCGCATGCTCGACGCCGTGATCGACTACCTGCCGTCGCCCGTGGACATCCCCCCGGTCGAAGGCACGGACGAGGACGAGCAGCCCACCACCCGCAAGGCCGACGATGCCGAGAAGTTCTCGGCCCTGGCCTTCAAGCTGATGACCGACCCGTATGTCGGTCAGCTGACCTTCGTGCGCGTGTACTCGGGCGTGCTGAACTCCGGCGACTCGGTCTACAACCCCATCAAGGGCAAGAAAGAGCGCATCGGCCGTATCCTGCAGATGCACGCCAACGAGCGTGAGGAAATCAAGGAAATTCTGGCCGGCGACATCGCCGCCTGCGTGGGCCTGAAGGACGTGACCACCGGCGAAACGCTGTGTGATCCGGACGCCATCATCACGCTGGAAAAGATGGTCTTCCCCGAGCCCGTGATCGCACAGGCGGTGGAGCCCAAGACCAAGGCCGACCAGGAAAAGATGGGCATCGCCCTGCAACGCCTGGCCGCTGAAGATCCTTCGTTCCGCGTGCGCACCGACGAAGAATCGGGTCAGACCATCATCGCCGGCATGGGCGAGCTGCACCTGGAAATCATCGTCGACCGCATGAAGCGCGAATTCGGCGTGGAAGCCAACGTCGGCAAGCCGCAAGTGGCCTACCGCGAGACCATCCGCAAGAAGGTCACGGACGTCGAAGGCAAGTTCGTTCGCCAGTCCGGTGGTAAGGGCCAGTACGGTCACGTCGTGCTGACGGTCGAACCGCAAGAGCCCGGCAAGGGCTTCGAGTTCGTCGACGCCATCAAGGGCGGCGTGGTGCCTCGCGAGTACATCCCTGCGGTGGAAAAGGGCGTGATCGACACCCTGCCGAACGGCGTGCTGGCCGGCTACCCCGTGGTCGACGTGAAGGTCACCCTGACCTTCGGTTCGTACCACGATGTGGACTCGAACGAAAACGCGTTCAAGATGGCCGCTTCGATGGGCTTCAAGGATGGTTGCCGCAAGGCCCAGCCCGTGATCCTCGAGCCGATGATGGCCGTGGAAGTCGAAACGCCTGAAGACTACGCCGGTACCGTGATGGGCGACCTGTCCTCGCGTCGCGGCATGGTGCAAGGCATGGACGACATGGTCGGCGGCGGCAAGATCATCAAGGCAGAAGTTCCTCTGTCCGAGATGTTCGGCTACTCCACCAGCCTGCGTTCGGCCACTCAAGGTCGTGCCACGTACTCCATGGAGTTCAAGCACTACTCTGAAGCCCCGAAGAACGTGGCTGACGCGATCATCACCGCGCGTAGCAAGTAAGGCCCACCCCCTACGCGCTTCGCGCGCCCCCTCAAGGGGGCACAGCCATCGGACCGGCGGAGCCGGATCCTTGGCTGTTGCTGGATCACCGGTGGCGAGTGTTTGTGGGGTGTGTGCTTGAGGTCATTTCTTGATGGCCTCTCGCCCGGGTGGTAGCATCCGGGCCCTTCCTCTTCATTGAGGAACCAAATCAAAGCTGGTCTTTGGCGCCACCTCGACGCAGTCGGTGTGGTTGGTTCGCTGCCCATGGCGAGCCAGTGCTGGAGACCTTAAACAGGCATGGGCAACTGTTCTTTTGTTGGAGAAACAAATGGCAAAAGGTAAATTCGAACGGACCAAGCCGCACGTGAACGTGGGCACCATCGGTCACGTTGACCACGGCAAGACCACCCTGACGGCTGCCATCGCAACCGTGCTGTCCAAGAAGTTCGGCGGCGAAGCCAAGGCCTACGACCAGATCGACGCCGCTCCGGAAGAAAAGGCCCGCGGCATCACGATCAACACCGCGCACGTCGAGTACGAAACGGCCAACCGCCACTACGCTCACGTGGACTGCCCCGGCCACGCCGACTACGTCAAGAACATGATCACCGGCGCCGCCCAGATGGACGGCGCGATCCTGGTGTGCTCGGCCGCTGACGGCCCGATGCCCCAGACGCGTGAACACATCCTGCTGTCCCGCCAAGTGGGCGTGCCGTACATCCTGGTCTTCCTGAACAAGGCTGACATGGTGGACGACGCCGAACTGCTGGAACTGGTCGAAATGGAAGTGCGCGAGCTGCTGTCCAAGTACGACTTCCCCGGCGACGACACCCCCATCATCAAGGGTTCGGCCAAGCTGGCGCTGGAAGGCGACACGGGCGAGCTGGGCGAGCAAGCCATCATGAAGCTGGCCGAAGCCCTGGACACGTACATCCCCACGCCTGAGCGCGCTGTGGACGGCACGTTCCTGATGCCCGTGGAAGACGTGTTCTCGATCTCGGGTCGCGGCACCGTGGTGACCGGCCGTATCGAGCGCGGCATCATCAAGGTCGGCGAAGAAATCGAAATCGTCGGTATCGCCGCCACCCAGAAGACCACCTGCACCGGCGTGGAAATGTTCCGCAAGCTGCTGGACCAAGGTCAAGCTGGCGACAACGTCGGCATCCTGCTGCGCGGCACCAAGCGTGAAGACGTGCAGCGCGGCCAAGTGCTGTGCAAGCCCGGTTCGATCAAGCCGCACACGCACTTCACCGGCGAGATCTACGTGCTGTCCAAGGACGAAGGTGGTCGTCACACCCCGTTCTTCAACAACTACCGTCCTCAGTTCTACTTCCGTACGACGGACGTGACCGGTTCCATCGAGCTGCCCGCCGACAAGGAAATGGTCATGCCTGGCGACAACGTGTCGATCACCGTCAAGCTGATCGCCCCGATCGCCATGGAAGAAGGTCTGCGCTTCGCCATCCGTGAAGGCGGTCGTACCGTCGGCGCCGGCGTGGTTGCCAAGATCCTCGACTGATCTGTGACGTGTTCCTGCGATCAGCCTTCGGGCCGGTCGCAGGCTTGTTCTTTCTTGCTTAGGAGCCGTCATGGCCGCCAATCAAAAGATCCGTATCCGCCTGAAGGCGTTCGATTACAAGCTGATCGACCAGTCCTCGGCCGAGATCGTCGAAACCGCCAAGCGCACGGGCGCCATCGTCAAGGGCCCCGTGCCCCTGCCGACCCGTCTGCAGCGTTTCGACATCCTGCGTTCGCCGCACGTCAACAAGACCTCGCGCGACCAGTTCGAAATCCGCACCCACCAGCGTCTGATGGACATCGTGGACCCGACCGACAAGACGGTCGACGCCCTGATGAAGCTCGACCTGCCGGCTGGCGTGGACGTCGAGATCAAGCTGCAGTGATGCAGCAGGCCGACGCACCAGGTGATTCAACTCGCCGGGTGTGACAGGCCAAAGAAAAGGCCGCTCATTTGAGCGGCCTTTTTGTTTGGGTGGGGTTGCATCATTTTTAAGCGCAACCCTTGCGCCTGGCCTGTGGATCAGCTATGATCGCAGGCTTTCCCGTATTGGGTGGATAGTCTATGGCCGCTTGGCTCATGACTCTTCAGCCTTGCAGGAAGACCCAATCACCCCGGCCAATCGATGTCGGGATTGTGTAAAAGGCCCCACAGGGGCTGGAGAAGAACCATGAGTCTTAGCAATCGTCTCGGATTGCTGGGCCGCAAGGTGGGCATGATGCGCATCTACACAGACGACGGCGACGCCGTGCCTGTGACGGTGCTCGACGTGTCCAACAACCGCGTGACCCAGGTCAAAACCGTTGAGACCGACGGCTACACCGCTGTTCAGCTGGTGTTCGGTGCCCGCAAGGCATCGCGTGTGACCAAGCCCGAAGCTGGTCACCTGGCCAAGGCTGGCGTCGAAGCCGGCGAAATCAGCAAGGAATTCCGCGTGGCCCCCGAGGTCGCTGCCGAGTACAAGGCTGGCGCCACCATCGCGCCCGCAGCCCTGTTCCAGGCCGGCCAGAAGATCGACGTGCAAGGCACCTCGATCGGTAAGGGCTATGCCGGCACCATCAAGCGCCACAACTTCGGTTCGCAGCGCGCCTCGCACGGTAACTCGCGTTCGCACAACGTTCCCGGCTCCATCTCGATGGCGCAGGATCCTGGTCGCGTGTTCCCGGGCAAGAAGATGACTGGCCACATGGGCGACGAAACCGTCACCACCCAGAACCTGGACGTCGTGCGCGTTGACGAAGCCCGTCAACTGCTGCTGGTCCGTGGTGCCGTGCCTGGCTCGAAGGGTGGCTTCGTCACCGTGCGCCCGGCCGTCAAGGTCAAGATCAAGAAGGGAGCCCAGTGATGGCACAGCTTGAGCTCCTGAACGAACAAGGTCAGGTCGCTTCGAAGATCGAAGCCTCCGACGACGTGTTCGGTCGCGAATACAACGAAGCCCTGGTGCACCAGGTGGTCGTGGCTTATCAAGCCAACGCCCGTCAAGGCACCCGCGCCCAGAAGGACCGCGAAACCGTCAAGCACTCCACGAAGAAGCCGTGGCGTCAAAAGGGTACGGGCCGCGCTCGTGCCGGTATGTCGTCCTCGCCGCTGTGGCGTGGGGGTGGTCGGATTTTCCCGAACAGCCCTGACGAAAACTTCACGCACAAGGTCAACAAGAAGCAGTACCGCGCTGGCATCGCTGCGATCTTCTCGCAGCTGGCCCGCGAAGGCCGTCTGGCAGTGATCGATCCGATCGTGCTGGAAGCGCCCAAGACCAAGCTGCTGGCCGCCAAGCTGAAGGCCCTTCAGCTCGACCACGTGCTGGTGATCGCCGAAGAAATCGACGAGAACCTGTTCCTGGCCGCGCGCAACCTGCCCAACGTGCTGGTTGTCGAGCCCCGTTACGCCGATCCCCTGTCGCTGGTGCACTACAAGAAGGTGCTCGTGACCAAGGGTGCGATCGACAAGCTGCAGGAGTTGTTCGCATGAGCACCCTCAACAAATTCGATGAAAGCCGCCTGCTGAAGGTGCTGGTCGCTCCGATCATCTCGGAAAAGGCCACGTCCGCCGCTGAACGCGGTGAGGTGCTCTTCAAGGTGCTGCGCGATGCCACCAAGCCCGAGATCAAGGCCGCCGTCGAGCTGCTGTTCAAGGTCGAAGTGAAGTCGGTGCAAGTCCTGAACCAGAAGGGCAAGACCAAGCGCTTCGGTGGCCGTATCGGTCGCCGCGACCACGCCAAGAAGGCCTACGTGGCCCTCAAGGACGGTCAGGAGCTGAACTTCTCCGGGGAGGCCGCGTAATCATGGCTGTCGTCAAAGTCAAACCCACCTCGCCCGGTCGCCGTGGCGTGGTCAAGGTGGTGCACAAGCACCTGCACAAGGGCGCGCCCGAAGCTTCGCTGCTCGAGCCCCAAAAGCAAAACGCTGGCCGCAACAACAACGGCCGCATCACGATGCGCCACAAGGGCGGTGGTCACAAGCACCACTACCGCGTGGTCGATTTCGTGCGCAACAAGGATGGCATCCCCGCGAAGGTGGAGCGCATCGAGTACGACCCGAACCGTACGGCTCACATCGCTCTGGTGTGCTATGCCGACGGCGAGCGTCGCTACATCATCGCTCCCCGTGGCCTGGAAGTCGGTTCGACCGTCCTGAGCGGCTCGGAAGCGCCGATCAAGGCTGGCAACACGCTGCCCATCCGCAACATCCCTGTGGGCTCGACGATCCACAACATCGAGATGAAGCCCGGCAAGGGTGGTCAGATCGCGCGCTCGGCCGGCACCTCCGCCGTCCTGATGGCCCGCGAAGGCACCTACGCCCAGGTTCGTCTGCGCTCTGGTGAGGTTCGCAAGATCCACATCGAATGCCGCGCCACCCTCGGTGAAGTGAGCAACGAAGAGCATAGCCTGCGTCAGTACGGCAAGGCCGGCGCCATCCGCTGGAAGGGCATCCGCCCGACCGTCCGCGGCGTGGCCATGAACCCGGTGGATCACCCGCACGGTGGTGGCGAAGGCCGCACTGGCGAAGGTCAGGTCCCCGTGTCGCCTTGGAACACGATGACCAAGGGCTATCGCACCCGCAACAACAAGCGCACGCAGACCTTCATTGTGTCGCGTCGTAAAAAGTAAGAGGTAGGCTGATATGGCTCGTTCTCTTAAAAAGGGTCCGTTCATTGACCACCACCTCTCGGCCAAGGTCGAGAAGGCTGTGGCCACGAAGGACAAAAAGCCGGTCAAGACCTGGTCCCGTCGTTCCACCATCCTGCCTGAGTTCATCGGTCTGACGATCGCTGTGCACAACGGCAAGCAGCACGTGCCCGTGTACGTGACTGACCAGATGGTTGGCCACAAGCTCGGCGAGTTCGCCCTGACCCGTGCATTCAAGGGTCACCCTGGCGACAAGAAAGCCAAGAAGTAAGGAGCAGCGACGATGGAAACGAAAGCAATCGTTCGCGGCGTTCGTCTGTCGGTCGACAAGGGTCGACTGGTGGCGGACCTGATCCGTGGCAAGAAGGTCGACCAGGCCCTGAACATCCTGACCTTCACGCAAAAGAAGGCTGCCGGCATCATCAAGAAGGCTCTGGAGTCCGCGATCGCGAACGCCGAGCACAACGACGGTGCCGACATCGACGAACTGAAGGTCAAGACCATCTATGTGGAGCAAGGCACCACGCTGAAGCGTTTCACCGCCCGTGCAAAGGGCCGTGGCAACCGCATCAGCAAGCCGACCTGCCACATCTATGTGACCGTGGGCAACTAAGCAGAGGCTGACTATGGGACAGAAAATCCACCCAACCGGCTTCCGCCTGGCCGTCACCCGCAACTGGGCATCGCGTTGGTACGCCACCAACCGCAATTTCGCCTCGATGCTGGCTGAAGACCTGGAAGTCCGCGAATTCCTGAAGAAGAAGCTCAAGAACGCGGCTGTGTCGCGCATCTTGATCGAGCGCCCCGCCAAGAGCGCCCGCATCACCATTTTCTCGGCTCGTCCGGGCGTGGTGATCGGCAAGAAGGGCGAGGACATCGAGAACCTGAAGCTCGAACTGGCCAAGCGCCTGAACGTGCCGGTGTCGGTCAACATCGAAGAAGTGCGCAAGCCTGAAGTCGATGCCCAACTGATCGCCGACTCGATCACGCAGCAGCTGGAAAAGCGCATCATGTTCCGCCGCGCCATGAAGCGCGCGATGCAGAACGCGATGCGCCTGGGCGCCCAGGGCATCAAGATCATGTCCGGTGGCCGCCTGAACGGCATCGAAATCGCCCGTACCGAGTGGTACCGCGAAGGCCGCGTGCCCCTTCACACCCTGAAGGCCGACATCGACTATGGCTTCTCCGAAGCCAAGACGACCTACGGCATCATCGGCGTGAAGGTGTGGGTCTACCGTGGCGACCGCCTGGCCAATGGCGAAGCCCCTGTGCTCAAGGGTGACGACCGCGAAGACGACCGCCGCAACCGCCGCGGTCCTCGCAGCGACCGTCCGAACGATCGTCGTGGCCCCCGTGGTCCTGGCGCTGGCCGTGGTGCCCCGCGTGCTGATGGCGCGCCGGCCGACGGCAGCGACAAGCCTGCTGTGTCGGCTGACGCCGGTGCCGGTGCCAAGCGTGTCCGCAAGGCCGCGCCTGCCGCCGAGGCCAAAGGAGAATAAACATGTTGCAACCTAATCGTCGCAAGTTCCGCAAGGAGCACAAAGGCCGCAACACGGGTGTCGCCACCCGTGGCGCCGACGTGTCCTTCGGCGATTTCGGCCTGAAGGCCACCGAGCGTGGTCGTATCACGGCCCGCCAGATCGAAGCAGCCCGTCGTGCCATCTCGCGTCACGTGAAGCGTGGTGGCCGGATCTTCATCCGCATCTTCCCGGACAAGCCGATCTCCAACAAGCCCGCCGAAGTCCGTATGGGTAACGGTAAGGGTAACGTGGAGTACTACGTGGCTGAAATCACGCCCGGCAAGGTGCTGTACGAAATCCAAGGTGTGCCTGAAGAACTCGCTCGCGAGGCCTTCAAGCTGGCTGCTGCCAAGCTCCCGCTGTCCACGACCTTCGTGGGCCGTGAGTTCGGCATCTAACTGACGCGCAAGGAGAAAGACATGGCGAAAGCCTCTGAACTGCGCGCCAAGGATGTGGCCGCACTGGAAACTGAAATCAAGGAACTGCTGAAGACCCACTTCAACCTGCGCATGCAGCGTGGTACCCAGCAGCTCAACGACCACTCGGTCCTGGGCAAGACTCGCCGCGAGATCGCTCGCGTCAAGACGATCCTGACCGAGAAGAAGAAGCAAGGAGCCGCCAAATGACGGAAGCTCAAACCGCGACCAAGGTCAAGGTTACCCGCACCCTCGTGGGCAAGGTGGTGTCCGACGCTCGTTCCAAGACCGTCACGGTCCAGGTCGAGCGCCGTTCCAAGCACGAGCTCTACGGCAAGATCGTTGCGCACTCGCGCAAGTACCACGCTCACGATGAGAACAACGAGTTCCACATCGGCGACGTGGTCGAGATCACCGAGAGCCGTCCGCTGTCCAAGACCAAGAACTGGGTCGTGACCCGTCTGGTCGAGAAGGCTCAAGCGGTCTGATCGTGATCTGATCGGCGCCGCAAGGGGCTGATCCTGCACCGCAGGGCATGGCTTTAGGGCTGTGCCTCTGCAGGCCAAACCGGCTGTCAGTGATACTGGCGGCCGGTTTTTCTTTGCGCGCCTGTTTCTTGCATCCCGCACAGGGGCAGGCGCACATCCTGTTTCACCAATGGAGTTTCACGTGATCAAGCAAGGCGACAAGCTGCCCGGCGGCACCCTGTTCGAATACATCGAGGTGGAGGGCAATGGCTGCAGCCTGGGCCCCAACGCCTTCGACATCGCCCAGGCCACGGCCGGCAAGACGGTGGCCATCTTCGGTCTGCCCGGCGCGTTCACGCCCACCTGCTCGGCCAGCCATGCGCCGGGCTACATCGCCCAGGCCGAGGCCTTCAAGGCCGCCGGTGTGGATGAGATCTGGTGTGTGTCGGTGAACGATGCCTTCGTGATGGGCGCCTGGGCGCGTTCGCTGAATGCCGATGGCAAGGTGCGCTTCATGGCCGATGGCAGTGCGGAGTTCGCCAAGGCCACGGGCCTGACGCTGGACCTGGGCGCCAAGGGCTTGGGTCTGCGTTCGAGCCGTTACTCGCTGCTGGCCAAGGATGGCGTGGTGACGGCGCTGAACCTGGAAGAGGGCGGCGCCTTCAAGGTGAGCGATGCCGACACCCTGCTGGCCCAGGCCAAGGCGCAGGGCTGATCGATCGGTCTTGCACCGACCTGGAGGCTGGCGTGTGATGCGCCGGCCTGCTTGTGAAAAGGGGCCCTAAGGGCCCCTTTGTCTTTTGCCGTGGTGTACTGCGGGCTCCGGTCAGGGGGCCGCCATGTACCAGCGCTCAGTGCACCTCGCCCGCACTGGCCTGCACCGCGCTGAACAACTCCCGCCGCAGCCCCAGCAGAAAGCCGGCCTCGGCCACGACGAACAGCGGGCCGACCGCCAGGCCGACCAGGTCATCGACGAAAGCGGGTTTGCGCCCTTCCCAGGCATGCCCAAGAAACTGGATGGCCCAGCCGATGAGGAACAGACCTGCGCCAGCGCCCAGCCACAGGGCGGTGCCTTGCGTGGCCAGCCATTGGCCCACGTGGTTGGAGGCCGCCAGCCACAGCGCCATGACCAGGCCGTAGCGCACATCCAGCCGCAGGTAGAACACCGCGGCCAGCACCGCCACCAGCAGGGCCGGCGTCACGGCCAGCGTGAACCCGCCCAAGGCCAGTTGCCCCAGCACGGGGCGCGCCAGCAAGGTGCTGACCGACAGCACGATCATGGGGATGCCCACGAAGTGCGTCAGGATGTTGCGGCGGTCGCGGTGGTAGCTGGCGTACAGGGCCAGTTGCTCGGTCAAGGTTTTCATGGGCCTGCTCCTGCGTGATCGGCGCGCCTTGCGGTGCTGCGTCCGCACTGTAGAGCAGCGCAGGGCCCGCATGTGTCGGGCAGCCGACGCTTGGAGGCTGCGCTGGATCAAGCTGAAGCGAGGCTGTTGAGTGGCCTGGGGCCCGACGGCCGGCGCCGGCTGCCAAGAGTCGTTCAGGGCTGCACGCACTTGGGGCGCGGCAGGCGCCAAAAAGCTGGCACGGTTTGCGCTACAGCTTCTGTTGAAAACCTGACCATTTGGTCAAGTTCCTGCAACAGGAGAGTCAGCGTGTCTGAGTGCCCCCTCCCTGATGTCCAGGCCGGCCGTTTGCCGCCTGGCGACTACGCCGCCCGTTTTGGCGATGCCATCGCCCCCTTGACCAGCGCCCAGGCGGTGATCGAGGCCGAGCGATGCCTGTACTGCTACGACGCGCCCTGCCAGACGGCCTGTCCGACCGGCATCGACGTGCCCACCTTCATCCACCGCATCGCCGACGGCAACCTGCGCGGCGCGGCCCGGGCCATCCTGGAGGCCAACCCGCTGGGCGGCATGTGCGCCCGCGTGTGCCCCACGGAAGAGCTGTGCGAACAGGTCTGCGTGCGCAACACCGAGCAGGGCAAACCCATCGAGATCGGCCGCCTGCAGCGCCATGCGGTCGAGGCCGCGATGGCCGAAGGCGTGGCACCGCTGTTCACGCGGGCTGCGCCCACGGGCAAGCGCATCGCCGTGGTGGGCGCAGGGCCTGCGGGCCTGGCCTGTGCGCACACGCTGGCGCGCCAGGGCCACGAGGTGGTGATCCTGGATGCGCACGAGAAGGCCGGCGGCCTCAATGAATATGGCCTGGCCTCGTACAAGACGGCGGGTGACTTCGCGCAGCGCGAGATCCGCTGGCTGCTGTCGATCGGAGGCATCTCGGTGCAGCCGGGCTGGCGCCTGAGCACGGCGGTGCAGCTGGCCGAGTTGAATGACCAGTACGACGCGGTGTTCCTGGGCCTGGGCCTGGGCGCGGTGAACCAGTTGGGCCTGCCCGATGAATACGCCTTGAAGGGTGTGCGCAACGCGGTGGATTTCATCGCCGAGCTGCGCCAGTCGCCCGATCTGGCCACGCTGCCCATCGGCCGCCGCGTGGTGGTGATCGGTGGGGGCATGACGGCGGTGGATGCGGCCGTGCAGGCCAAGCTGCTGGGCGCCGAAGAGGTGACCATGGTCTACCGCCGCGGGCCCGAGGCCATGTCTGCCTCGCGTGACGAGCAGCAATGGGCGCAGACCAATGGCGTGACGATCCGCCACTGGCTGGCACCTGCCGCGCTGCAATCCGTCGATGGCCACGTGAACGGAATCACCCTGGCGCACCAGCAACTGGTGGACGGCCGCGTGAAACCCACGGGCGAGCTGGAGGTGCTGCCCGCCGACATGGTGCTCAAGGCCATCGGCCAGCGCTTCGAGGATTCGGCCTGGGCGGCGGACGCGGGCTTTGCCATGCAGGACGGCCGCCTGGCCGTGGACGACATGGGCAAGACCTCGGTGCCCGGTGTGTGGGCCGGCGGCGATTGCCGGGCTGGTGGCCGTGACCTCACCGTCGAGGCGGTGGAGGACGGCAAGCAGGCTGCCAGATCCATCCACTTCCACCTGAGCAAGCAGGCGGCGCTGGCGGCTTTGGCCGAGTAGCGCTCCACTCTGCGGGGCAGCCTGCTGCCCCTGCCCTGACTTCATCGCACGTTCCCTCAGCCCGTTTTCATTGCCCGATCACGTCGGCCACCGCGCCGGCTTCCAGGAGTCCCCACCATGGCCGATCTGAGCACCACCTTCGCCGGCATCAAGACGCCGAATCCCTTCTGGCTGGCCTCCGCGCCGCCCACCGACAAGGCCTACAACGTGGTCCGCGCCTTCGAGGCGGGTTGGGGCGGTGTCGTGTGGAAGACGCTGGGCGAGGACCCGGCCGTGGTCAACGTGAGCGGGCCGCGCTACACCACGCTGCTCTCGCATGACCGGCGCGTCATGGGCTTCAACAACATCGAGCTGATCACCGACCGGCCGCTCGACCTGAACCTGCGCGAGATCACGCAGGTCAAGCGCGACTGGCCTGACCGCGCCATGGTGGTCTCGCTGATGGTGCCCTGCAACGAAGCCTCGTGGAAGCGCATCCTGCCGATGGTGGAAGACACCGGCGCCGACGGCATCGAGCTGAACTTCGGCTGCCCGCACGGCATGAGCGAGCGCGGCATGGGCGCGGCCGTGGGCCAGGTGCCCGAGTACATCCAGATGGTCACCGAGTGGTGCAAGCACTACAGCCGCATGCCGGTGATCGTGAAGCTCACGCCCAACATCACCGACATTCGCCAGCCGGCGATGGCGGCGGTGCGCGGCGGGGCCGATGCCGTGTCGCTGATCAACACGATCAATTCGATCATGGGCGTGGACCCGTACTCGCTGACGATGGTGCCGAGCACCGGCGGCATGGGCTCGCACGGGGGTTACTGCGGCCCGGCGGTCAAACCCATCGCGCTGAACATGGTGGCCGAGATCGCGCGCACGGCCGAGACGGCGCACATCCCCATCTCGGGCATCGGCGGCGTGAGCACCTGGCGTGATGCGCTGGATTTCATCGCGCTGGGTGCGGGCACGGTGCAGGTGTGCACGGCCGCGATGGTGCACGGCTTCAAGATCGTGCAGGACATGGCCGACGGCTTGAGCAACTACATGGACGAGGTGGGCTTCAAGTCGGTCGACGAGATCGTGGGCCGTGCCGTGCCCACCGTGACGGACTGGAAGTTCCTGAACCTCAACCACGTGTCCAAGGCCGTGATCGACCAGGACAAGTGCATCGAATGCGGCCGCTGCCACGTGGTCTGCGAGGACACCTCGCACCAGGCCATCACCGCCAAGAAGGACGGCGTGCGCCACTTCGAGGTCAAGGAAGAAGAGTGCGTGGGCTGCAACCTGTGCGTGTCGGTGTGCCCGGTGGAGGGCGCGATCAACCTGCGCAGCCTGATGCCTGGCGAGCTGGACCAGCGCACCGGCGAGCCCGTGAAGGCCGAGCCCTTGAACTGGACGGCGCACCCGAACAACCCGATGGCCGAGGTGAACCAGCGCGCGGCCTCTGAGGCGGCGCCGGCCTGAGTTCGGCGCGAACCGGCCGCCTCGGCGCCGTGCGGAAAGATTCGGTTCTGCCGCACGGGCCGAAGCGGCCCCCGGCCCCACCCTGGGGCATGTCCACTTCTCCAGTCCCCACAGGAGACCCGCCATGAGCAAGCTCCCCCCTGTCCTGATCCGCGGCGGCACTGTCGTCAATGCCGACCGCGAACAGCGTGCCGATGTGCTGTGCGTGGATGGCCTGATCGCCGCGATTGGCGAGAACCTCGAAGCCCCGCCCGGCGCCACCGTGATCGATGCCGGCGGCCAGTACGTGATGCCCGGCGGCATCGACCCGCACACGCACATGCAGCTGCCCTTCATGGGCACGGTCACGCAGGATGATTTCTTCACCGGCACGGCGGCGGGCCTGGCCGGCGGCACCACCAGCATCATCGACTTCGTGATCCCCGATCCGAAGCAGCCGCTGATGGACGCCTACCGCACCTGGCGCGGCTGGGCCGAGAAGGCCGCGGCCGACTACAGCTTCCACGTGGCCATCACCTGGTGGAGCGACGGCGTGCACGCGGACATGGGCACGCTGGTGCGCGACGAAGGCGTGAACAGCTTCAAGCACTTCATGGCCTACAAGAACGCCATCATGGCCGACGACGAGACGCTGGTGAACAGCTTCAAGCGCTCGCTGGAGCTGGGTGCCATGCCCACCGTGCACGCGGAGAACGGCGAGCTGGTCTTCCTGCTGCAGCAGGAGATGAAGGCCAAAGGCATCACCGGGCCCGAGGCACACCCGCTGTCGCGCCCGCCCGCGGTGGAGGCCGAAGCCGCGCAGCGCGCCATCGCGATCGCCGACGTGCTCAACGTACCCATCTACGTGGTGCACGTGTCCTGCGCCGAAGCGGCCGAGGCCATCGCCCGGGCCCGCGCGCGCGGCCAGCGCGTGTATGGCGAGGTGCTGGCCGGCCACCTGGTGATCGACGACAGCGTCTACCGCGACCCGGATTTCGCATTCGCGGCGGCGCACGTGATGAGCCCGCCCTTCCGCGCGCCTGAGCACCAGGCGGCGCTGTGGCGCGGCCTGCAGGCCGGGCACCTGCACACCACCGCCACCGACCACTGCACTTTCTGCGCGGCACAGAAGGCCGCGGGCAAGCTCGATTTCAGCAAGATCCCCAATGGCTGCGGCGGCGTGGAAGAGCGCTTGAGCGTGGTCTGGGATGCCGGCGTGAACACCGGCAAGCTCACGCCCAGCGAGTTCGTGGCCGTCACCTCGGCCAACACGGCCAAGCTGTTCAACATCTACCCGCGCAAGGGCTGTGTGGCCGTGGGCGCCGATGCGGACCTGGTGGTGTGGGACCCGGCCGCCACCAAGACGCTGTCTGCCGCCACGCAGTTCTCCAAGAACGACTTCAACATCTTCGAAGGGCGCACGGTGAAGGGCGTGGCCTCGCACACGCTGAGCCATGGCCGTCTGGCCTTTGTGCAGGGCGATCTGCGCGTGGAGCCCGGCCAGGGCCAGTACGTGAAGCGCCCGGCCTTCGGGCCTGTGTTCGATGCGCTGTCACGCAAGGCGGCGCTGTCGGCGCCCAGTTCGGTGCATCGCGCCATGGCAGCTTGATCTGCCGACGCACGAGGAGATCAACATGAGCACACTCGAAGCATCCACCGCTACCACCGACGTGAGCCCCCTGCGCATCAACGGCCAGCGCCTGTGGCAATCGCTGATGACCCTGGCCGAGATCGGCGCCACGCCCAAGGGCGGCGTGTGCCGCCTGGCCCTGACCGAGCTGGACAAGATCGGCCGCGACCTGGTCGTGCAATGGGCGCGCGATGCCGGCATGTCCATCACCATCGACCAGATCGGCAACGTGTTCATGCGCCGCGCCGGCACCAACGACGCGTTGCCCCCCATCATGACCGGTAGCCACATCGACACCCAGCCCACCGGCGGCAAGTTCGACGGCAACTACGGCGTGCTGGCCGGCCTGGAGGTGGTGCGCACGCTCAACGACCGGGGCATCCGCACCGAGGCGCCGATCGAGGTGGCTTTCTGGACCAATGAAGAAGGCTCGCGCTTCGTGCCCGTGATGATGGGCTCCGGCGTGTTCGCCAAGGCCTTCAGCCTGGAGACGGCCTACGCCGCGAAAGACGTCGACGGCAAGACGGTGAAGGACGAACTGAGCAGGATCGGCTACGTGGGCGATCAGGTGCCCGGCGATCACCCCGTGGGCGCCTATTTCGAGGCCCACATCGAGCAGGGCCCCGTGCTGGAGGACCACGACATCACCATCGGCGTGGTCGAGGCCGTGCTGGGCATCCGCTGGTACGACTGCACCGTGACGGGCATGGAGGCCCACGCCGGCCCCACGCCCATGGGCTTGCGCCAGGATGCCTTGCAGGTGGCCACGAAGATCATGCAGGAGGTGGTGGCCGTGGCCATGCGCCACCAGCCGCACGGGCGCGGTACCGTGGGCATGGTGCAGGTGCACCCCAACAGCCGCAACGTGATCCCGGGGCGCGTGAAGTTCTCGATGGACCTGCGCAATGTCAGCAACGAACTGCTGGACCAGATGGACGCGGAGATCCGGGCCTATTGCGCGCAGGTGGCGGCGCAATCAGGCCTGAGCGTGGAGGTGCAGGAGGTGTCGCATTACCCGGCCGTGCCCTTCGAATCCGGCTGCGTGGCGGCGGTGCGCAAGGCCACGCAGGCGCTGGGCTACTCGAACATGCCCACCGTGTCGGGTGCGGGGCACGATGCGGTCTACGTGGCGCGCCTGGCGCCAGCGGGCATGATTTTCGTCCCGTGCAAGGACGGCATCAGCCACAACGAGATCGAGGATGCCAAGGCCGAGCACCTGGAGGCCGGCTGCAACGTGCTGCTGCACGCGATGCTGGAGCGGGCCGGCGTGGCGGGGTGAGGCGGTTCGACAGCGTGGGCGCAGGGCACATGCCCCGAGCCCGGACAGGCTGATCAGCGGCGGCGGGGGGCAGGCCCCGGGCCACGGGCCGACGGTGCCAGATGGCGGAACGTGATCCGGCCCTTGGTCAGGTCGTAGGGCGACAGTTCGAGCGACACGTTGTCGCCCGCCAGGATGCGGATGTGGTTCTTGCGCATCTTGCCAGCGCTGTAGGCGATCAGCTTGTGGCCGTTGTCGAGCTGGACCAGGTAGCGCGAATCGGGCAAAACCTCTTCGACGACACCGGACATCTCGATCAGTTCTTCCTTGGCCATTCGGTTTCCTTCAGTGTGTTTGGGCGGGGGCACCGGCCGTACACCCATGACGAGTGCCCCGGCTGCGGGCCGGGGCGCTGGGCATGGGCGGGAAAGCCGACGCTGGGCGGGTGCCGGTAGGCCGCAAATCGGACGCGACCCAGACGGAGAACCTGCTGCAGCCTGGGCTGCGAGGCCGTGCCGCCCGGGGGCTGACCACCCGACTACGCGGGGTGGCCGCAGTAGGCACCACTTTCATTTTAGCAGGCTGCGCCTACCCTGTGCCGCCAAGGTGCATGAAATCCCCTTTTTCAGGCGCGTCAACCCATGGGCACGCGGCGCGCTGGGGCTTGCAGGCGCTTACACAGGCTGGCATCGATCTTGATTACAGTGAAATCGTCCGCGCCGGCCACGAGCCGGCCTTGTCTGTCCCTCCGCGGCCTGACCGGCTGCGCGCAACCCTGTGAGGTGCCCATGGACACGATGCACGCCCCTGACGACATGCCCTTGTCTGACACGGTGTTCGAGCGCACCGACCGAGGGCGCCTGGTGGCTCTCAAGAAGGACAACGGCCTGAGCGGCGAGGCCCAGCGCCTGCTGCTGATGATGACGGGCTACACACCGCTGGCCGATCTGCTGGCGCTGCTGGAGGAGGATTTCTCCCTGCAGGCCATGGCCGACATGGTCGACGAGTTGCTGCACCATCAATTGATCCAGCCGGTGTACGCGCTTTCGTGTGATGGCTCCCGGGTGCACTGGTTCGGTGCCCACGGGGTGCCGGCGAGGCCGGTCTGAGCCTGTTTCACACCAGGAAGCGCATCACCGTCACGTAGTGGCTGGTGGTGCCGCCCAGCACGAACAGGTGCCACACGCCATGTGAATGGCGCCAGCGGCCGTCCATGGCGTAGAACAGCACGCCCACGGTGTAGAGCGCACCGCCCAGCAGCAGCCACATCAGCCCCTGCTCGGACAGGCGCCGCGCCAGTGGCACCACGGCGGTGATGCCCAGCCAGCCCATGGCCAGGTACAGCGGCACGGAGGGGATGCGCTCGCGCCCCAGCCACAGCTCCTTGGCGATGCCCAGCAGCGCCAGCGCCCAGATGGCGGCCAGCATGGCCCAGCGCCAGGTGCCTTCCAGCGCGATCAGCGAGAAGGGCGTGTAGGTGCCGGCGATCAGCAGGTAGATGGCGCAGTGGTCCACCTTGGCCCAGATTTGCTTGGCCGGCCCGCGCAGGCTGTGATACAGGGTGGAGGCCGCGTACAGCAGCACCATGCTCAGGCCGAACACACTCACGCCGACGATCTTCCAGGCATCGCCGGTGGGGATGGCCTGCGCCACCAGCGCGGCCGAGCCCACCACCGCCAGCAGGGCGCCAGCCAGGTGGGTGATGCTGTTGAAGCGTTCTCCAGGGTACATGCGGGGATCTTCCGCCCAGGGGCCTGCGCCGTCCATCCCCCCGGATGGGGTAGGTCCTTGCTTGCCGTTCAGGTGGGGCGGTAGAAGCCCAGATTGGCCTGCACGCCCAGGCCCTGCGCGAAGGCGGCGGGATCGAAGCCGATCTCCTCGAAGCGCCGGCGCATGAAGGCCTGGGCCGCATCGAGCGAGGCCGTATCCGCCCATTCCACCAGCGCGACCACGTTGAAGCCGCTGGCCCCGCCGGTCTGCGTGAGCAGCATGGCGCGCAGGCAGCCGTCCAGCGTGCGCAGGGTGCGCTGTGTGCGCTTCATGCGGTTCAGGAAGGGGCGCAGCGCCTGCGGTGGCACGGTGAACTTGTCCACGCGCAGCACGGCGGGCTGGAACGGGGCCTGGACGGCGTCGGCCAGATTGTCCGGCGCGGTCATGAAAAGGTCTCGGTTCATGGGGTGTTTCTCGGTGCGGGCCATGGGATGCCATGTGCCGGATGCGAGTCTGAAACCTCAAGTAAAGTTGAGGTCAAGTATTTGTTGGAGAAGCCATGAAGCGCACGACCTGCTCGCCCGATGCGGGCATCACGCTGGAAGACCTGGGCTTTCCGGCGCAGCTGTCGGTGGGCGAGGTGGCGCGCCGCAGTGGCGTGCCGGTGTCTACGCTGCATTTCTATGAGTCGCGCGGGTTGATCCACAGCCACCGCACCGGCGGCAACCAGCGCCGCTATGCGCGCGATGTGCTGCGGCGTGTGAGCTTCATCCGCGTGGCGCAGCGCGTGGGCATCTCGCTGGCGGACATCCAGACGGCGCTGTCCACCCTGCCGGCCACGGCGGCGCCCACGCGGGCCGATTGGGAGCGCCTGTCCAGCACCTGGCGCGCCGAGCTGGATGAGCGCATGGCCCAGCTCAAGCGCCTGCGCGACACGCTGGACGACTGCATCGGCTGTGGCTGCCTGTCGATCGACCGCTGCCGCCTGCGCAACCCGCTGGACCGCCTGGGCGAGCAAGGCGCCGGCCCGCACCGTTTGTGGGTGGGGCCGCGCGACGAGGGTTGATCGGCCCGATGGCAGGGGCTGGCGCGGGCGCCTTTTAGAATGCGCCCCGCCTTCCCTTGCCAGACCAGCCTGCTGTCCGTGCCATGAACATCGTCATCAACGAAGACCTCAAAGCCTACATCGACCCCCTGACCCCCGACGAGCACGACGCGCTGGAGCGCAGCATCCTGGCCGAAGGCTGCCGCGATGCGCTGGTGCTGTGGGGCGATGTGCTGGTGGACGGCCACAACCGCTACGGCATCTGCAGCAAGCACGGCCTGCCCTTCCAGACGGTGCAGAACACGCGCTTCAAGTCGATGGAAGACGTGCACCTGTGGATGATCGACCAGCACCTGGGGCGCCGCAGCGTGTCCGATTTCCAGCGGGGCGTGCTGGCGCTGCGCAAGAAGGAGATCCTGGCCGAGCGCCGTGCGCAGGTGCCGGACGAGCAGGCTGTGCCGGCGACCCCTTCGGCCGCGGTGTCTCAGCTCGATCCGGCTGCTGGCGGGGCTGCGCCCTGGGATGCGGCTGATGGTGGTGCCGATCAGGCCGTTCAGATGCCGGCGTCGGCCACCGAAATACCGCCAGCCCCATCGCTCAACAGCCGCGAGGCCATCGCCCGCGCTGCGCGCCTGAGCAGCAGCCAGGTCGTGATGATCGAGAAGATCCAGAAGCAGGCCGCGCCCGAGGTGGTGGCGGCCGTGCGTTCGGGCGCGATTTCCATCAATGCCGCCGCCGCCGTGGCCAGCCTGCCGGCTGAAGAACAGGTGGCGGCCGCCACTGCCGGGGCGGACGAGCTCAAGCAGGCCGCCAAGCGCGTGCGCGAGGCCAAGCGCAAGCCCAAGGACGAGGTGCCTGCCGAGGTCTCGGAGGCCGATGTGGCGGTGAACGACGAACTGGCCAGCCTGCGCCTGCGCGTGGCCGACCTCACGGCCGAGAACGAGGCCCTGCGCCAGCAGGTGGCGGACCTGCGGGCCCAGCTCGGCCAGGCCTGAGGCGGCAGATATCGCCCAGCCGCAGTCGAGGTTTCGATGGATGGCGTGACGCTGCGACGCCAGGCGGCAGCGCAGAATGGGCCGCATCGCCACAGCCGACTCCCGCACCAGATGAGCACGCCAGCCACCACCAAAGCCATCGTCACGGGACACAGCCGGGGCCTGGGCGAAGCCGTCGCGGCCGACCTGCTGGGGCGAGGCATCACCGTGCTGGGCCTGTCGCGCGCCGCGAACGACACGCTGGCCAGCCGCTACCCCGACCTGCTGCAGCAAACCGTGCTGGACCTGGCCGACACCGCGCTGTTGCAGGCCTGGCTGCAAAGCGGCGCTCTGGCGCAGTTTGTCCAAGGAGCGCGCCAGGTGCTGCTGCTCAACAACGCGGGTGTGGTGCAGCCCATCGGCGCGCTGGGTGGTCTGGATGCCGCCGCGCTGGCCCATGCCCTTGCCCTGAACGTGACCGCGCCTTTGCTGCTGGCCAATGCCCTGGTGGCCGCCACGGGTGATGCCGTCGAGCGGCGGGTGCTGCATGTCTCCAGCGGTGCGGGGCGCAAGCCCTATGCCGGCTGGAGTCTGTACTGCGCCACCAAGGCCGCGCTGGACATGCACGCGCGGGCCAGCCAGCTCGACGAGGTGCCCGGCCTGCTGATGAGCAGCGTGGCGCCTGGCGTGATCGACACCGACATGCAGGTCGCGATCCGCGCCACGCCCGAGGGCGATTTCCCGCTGCGTGAGCGTTTCGAGGCCCTCAAGCGCGACGGGCAGCTAGAGCCACCCGCCCAGGTGGCCCGCAAGCTGGTGGACCACCTGCTGTCGCCTGATTTCGGCGATGAGGCCGTGACCGACCTGCGCGAGCTGTACAGCGCCTGATTCGTCGCCTGCTACGCCGTTCCAGGCACCGCGCAGCCTGGGTCAGATGAACTCGGCCAGCGTGCCCGTCAGGCGCTGCGTCTGCTGCTTGAGCGAATCAGCCGCGGCGGCGGCTTCTTCCACCAGCGCCGCGTTCTGCTGCGTCATGCTGTCGAGCTGGCCGATGGCCACCTCCACGTGCGCGATGCCCTGGGCCTGCTCCACGCTGGAGTGGCTGATGGTGTTGATCAGGCCCGAGACCTCGTTGACCACGGTGACCAGTTCGGCCAGTGCGCCGCCCGAGACCTTGATGCGCTCTGTGCCCACCTCCACCCGCGCCGACGATTCGCCGATCAGCGACTTGATGTCCTTGGCGGCGGTGCCGGCGCGTTGCGCGAGCGTGCGCACCTCGGAGGCCACCACCGCGAAGCCGCGGCCCTGCTCACCGGCGCGCGCCGCTTCCACGGCGGCGTTCAGCGCCAGGATGTTGGTCTGGAAGGCGATGCCGTCGATCACGGCGGTGATGTCGGCGATGCGCTTGCTGGAGTCGCCCACTTCGGCCATGGCCTTGATGGCATCCTGCATCACGCTCTGGCTGCGCTCGGCCGTCTCGCCGGCCTGGCGCGACAGGGTGTCGGCCTGACGGGCGGTCTGCGCGCTGTTCTGCACGCCCTGCGAGAGCTGCACCATGGAGGCGGAGATCTCCTCCAGGTTGCTGGCCTGCTGCTCGGTGCGGGCCGACAGATCCGTGTTGCCCACGGAGATCTCGCCGGCCGCGCCATCGACCGCGCCGCTGGTGTTGCGCACATCCTCGAAAGCGCCACGCAGCTTGGCCACGAACTGGTTGAACGATTGCGAGATGCGGGCCAGCTCGTCGCTGCCACGCACGGGCAACTGCACGCGCAGGTTGCTCTGGCCGCCGGCCAGGGCGTCCATGGTGGTGGCCAGTTCGCGCACGGGCCGGGTCAGGCGGGTGACCACGGTCAGCAGGGCGCCCACGGCCAGCAGGGCGCACAGCACGGCGATGCCGGCCACCAGGGCCATCATCGCGCGGGCGGGGGCCTGGGCAGCGGCCTCGGTGTAGTGGATGCACAGTGCCCAGGGCTGGGCATCGGGGTCTGCACGCACCGGTGTCAGCACACGCACGTGGCCGGTGCTGTCGGTGTATTCGAAGGGCTGTCCCTGACGCACGGCCTGCAGCGCCTCGGGCGACAGGTCGGAGGCGTCGGCCCCGATCTTCTGGGCGTCGGGGTGGCTCACGTACTTGCCGCCCGCCGAGATCAGCTGCACCTCGGCGCCGTCCAGGCTCTTGATCTCGGCCATCTTCTTCTGCAGGCCGTCGAGCAGCAGGTCCACGCCCACGATGCCGACGAACTGGCCGCCCACCTGCATGGGCGTGACCAGCGAGGTGATCAGCATGTCTTTGCCGCCCACCTTGTAGAGGTAGGGCTCGACCAGCGTGGCCTTGCCGGTGCGGCGGGGGATGTCGTACCAGTCGTTGACGCCGGCCTTCTCGTAGTCCAGCAGGGGCTCGACCTTGATCTCGCCGCTGCCCCGGTTCCAGTAGGACACGAAGCGGCCGGTGGCGTCGTCCTGCGGGCCCTTGCTGACGTGCTCAGCGTCCTTGCCGTCCAGCGCGTTGGGCTCCCACAGCGAGTAGGCGGCCAGCCAGGGGCTGTGCTGCTCCAGCAGGCGCTTGAGCGTGGCGTCCAGCTGGGCGCGTGGCGGCGGGTTGGTGGCATCACGCGCCACCTGCAGCGACGTGGCCAGCGCGGCGACCGATTTGAACGTGGCCTGCAGATCCGACTGGACCTGGCTGGCGGCGTACTGCCCGGTGGCGCGCACGCTCTGGCGGGCCGATTCCTCGGCCACGCGGCTGCTTTGCAAGCCGACGGCCACGCCGGTGATCAGCAGGCTGACGATGGTGCAGGCCGATGCGGCCAGGCACAGCTTGGCGTTGAGTGACAGGCCACGCAGCGAGCGCCGGGCAGGCACCGTTTTGGTGTGTTCTGAGGGGTGTGACAGGGCCAGGGCGGACGATGCCGACTGGCGGTCTGGGGCGGGAAGGACTGCGGCCAAAACCGTCTCCTGGCGCGAAGCGCGTGGTGCAAAACCCGGCTATCGGCAGGGTGGCCGTGCAACTTGAGCCGTTTGGCGCGGCGCGTGACGGGCGCGCGCAGTCCTTGCGCGCCGTCAATAGTGCGGCGGCAGCTCGTCGCGCAGGCTGCGGAACGTCGCGCCGCCACCGTCTTCGCTGCCCTGGCGGCGCAGGTCCGTCACCTCGCGGATCAGCAGGTCGATCTGTTGTTGCTGGCGCACGATTACCTCGTTGAGGTGGTCCACCAGGTCTTCGGTGAAGGCGGCCTTGATCTCCAGGGCGGTCAGGCGCTGCACCGTGTCGTCATCGGGATGTTCCATGGCCCGTATTGGACGACAGAATCGTGGCCGGCGCACGCCGCCAAGGCAGGGCGAGGCGGCTCTTGCCGACCTGAAACCCTGTATCCTCTGGCGCAACCTCCCCCATGTCCAGCGAACCACAGGTGTGCCCTTGAGCGACAGCCGCTCCCGACAGGATCCCCCGCCCCGCCACGATGCCTTCACCGAGAGGGCATTGCGCGAGGCCGAGGCCCGTCACCGCCAGATCCTCAACAGCGCCACCGACTACGCCGTCATCAGCCTGGACCTGAACGGCCTGGTCACCAGCTGGAACGAAGGCGCCACGCGCGTGCTGGGCTGGACGGAAGGCGAGATGCTGGGCCAGACCGTGCACCGCTTCTTCACCCTCGAGGACGTGGCCGACCAGCGCATCGAGCGCGAACGGGCCGTGGCCCTCGACAAGGGCTTTGCGCAGGACGAGAGCTGGCGCGTGCGGCGCGACGGCACGCGCTTTTGGGCCTCCGGCCAGATGACCCCGCTGCGCAACGACGACAACCAGGTCATCGGCTTCGTGAAGGTGCTGCGTGACCGCACCGAGCTGCGCAGCGCCCAGCTGCGCCGCGAGATCCTGGAGCTCGCCACCGACGCGGCCGAGATCGGCACCTGGGACCTGGACATCGCCACCGACCTGCTGACCTGGACGGACCGCACCCGCGCGATGTTTGGCATCAGCCCGGGGCGCCTCGTGTCCATGGACGATTTCTACGCCTGCCTGCACCCCGATGATCTGCAGATCACCACCGAGGCCTTCGCCTCGGCGCTGGACCCGGTGCTGCGCGGCGTCTACGACGTGGAATACCGCACCATCGGCCAGGAAGACGGCGTGGTGCGCTGGGTGGCGGCCAAGGGCAAAGGCATCTTCGACAACGCCGGGCGCTGCGTGCGGGCGGTAGGTACGGCCATTGACATTACCGCGCGCAAGGCCGCGCAGGCCCGGCACGCCTTCCTGCTGGGCCTGGCCGACCGCATGCGCCTGGTCAACGAGCCGCGCGCCATCATGGATACCGCGGTCGAGGCGGTCTGTCTGCACCTGGGTGCCAGCCGCGTGGGTTACTGGAAGGTGAACGAGGCCGACGGCGTGATGACGCGCGAGACGGACTACGTGGTGGGGGTGCCGCAACTGCCCCACACCATGCCGCTCGATGCGATCGGTGAGGGCGTGGCCACGCGGCTGCGCCAGGGGCGCACGGCCCACTACACCGATGCGGCTGGCGAGGACGAGAACGCCGGCTCGGCCCTGGGCGATTTCCTGGTGCGTGGCCTGATCGCCGTGCCCCTGCTGCGCGACGGCCGCTGGCAGGGCGCCTTCTGCGTGTGCTACCGCGAGCCCTGCCACTGGAGTCGTGACGACGTCGCCCTGGTCGAAGAAGTCGCGGCCCGCACCTGGGACGCGGTGGAGCGCGTGCGCGCCGAAGAAGCCCTGCGCGAAGAGCGCCACATGCTGGAGACGCTCAACCACTTCGGCGCGGGCCTGGCCTCCGACCTGTCCCTGGCCACGCTGGTACAGCGGGCGGTGGACGTGGGCACAGAGCTCACGGGCGCGAAGTTCGGCGCCTTCTTCTACAACGTGCTCGACGACCAGGGCGGCAGCTACATGCTCTACGCCCTGGCCGGCGCCAAGGCCGAGGACTTCCACTTCGGCATGCCGCGCAACACCAAGGTGTTCGCGCCCACCTTCAACGGTGAGGGCGTCGTGCGCTCCGACGACATCACCCGCGACCCCCGCTACGGCCAGAACCCGCCGCACAAGGGCCTGCCCCAGGGGCACCTGCCCGTGCGCAGCTACCTGGCCGTGCCGGTGGTCTCCCGCTCGGGCGGGGTCATCGGCGGGCTGTTCCTTGGCCACCCGGACACGGGCGTCTTCACTGAACGCAGCGAGCCCATCGTGAGCAGCCTGGCGGCGCAGGCCGCCATCGCCATCGACAACGCCCGACTGTTCCAGGATGCGCAGAAGGCCAAGGAGACGCTGGAGGCGCGTGTGGAAGAGCGCACACGCGAGCGTGACCGCGTCTGGGACCTCAGCGAAGACCTGCTGGTGGTGGCCGACCCGCAGGGGCGGCCCATCCGCCTGTCGCCATCGTGGACACGCCTGCTGGGCTTCGAGCCCGCCCAGCTGATGACCATGGATTACGCCGACCTGGTGCATCCGGAAGACCAGGACATGGTGTCCAAGGCCCTGGCCCACATGGCCCAGCATGGCCGCCCCGTCAGCCTGGACAACCGCGTGCGCACCCGCGACGGCCTGTGGCGCTGGATCTCCTGGACGCTGGCGCCCGAGCCCGGCCGCACACTGATCGTCGGCAGCGGGCGCGACGTGACGGCCGAGCGCGAACACCAGGCGCAGTTGCAGGAGGCCCAGGAGGCGCTGCGCCAGTCGCAGAAGATGGAGGCCGTGGGCCAGCTCACCGGCGGCATCGCCCACGACTTCAACAATCTGCTGCAGGGCATCACCGGCGCCTTCAGCGTGATCCGCCGCTTCGTCGAGCAGGGCCGCACCCACGAGCTGGAGCGGCCCCTGAGCGCCGGCATGAACTCGGCCAATCGCGCCGCGGCCCTCACGCACCGCCTGCTGGCTTTCTCGCGCCGCCAGCCCCTGGCGCCCAAGGCCACGCTGGTCAACCCGCTGGTGCTGTCGATGGAAGACCTGCTGCGCCGCACGCTGGGCGAGCGCGTGCGCCTGCAGCTCGACCTGTCCGACGGCCTGTGGACCACGTTGTGCGATCCCAACCAGCTTGAGAACGCCATCCTCAACCTGTGCATCAATGCCCGCGACGCCATGCCCGAGGGCGGCCTGCTCACCATCGAGACGCACAACGTCGACATCGACACCCGCGATGCCGACCGGCCGCTGGACGTGCGCCCGGGTGAGTACGTGGGCATCGCCGTGACCGACACCGGCACCGGCATGTCGGCCTCCACCCTGGCCAAGGCCTTCGACCCCTTCTTCACCACCAAGCCGCTGGGCCAGGGCACCGGCCTGGGCCTGTCGATGATCTACGGCTTCGCGCGCCAGTCCGAAGGCTACGCGCGCATCAGCAGCGAGCTGGGGCAGGGCACCACCGTCAAGCTGCTGCTGCCCCGCCACCTGCAGGAGGCCGACCTGGAGGTCGAGCTGGTGGGCGACACGCCTGCGCACGAGGCCGGGCACGGCCAGACCGTGCTGGTGATCGAGGACGAGCCCGTGGTGCGCCACCTGGTGGTGGACCTGCTGAAGGAACTGGGCTACCGCACCCTGCAGGCCGATGATGGCCCCTCAGGCCTGGAGCTGCTGATGCGCGAACTCGACAGCATCGACCTGCTGGTGACGGACATCGGCTTGCCTGGCCTCAACGGCCGCCAGGTGGCGGAGGCCGCCCGTGTGCGACGCCCGGATCTCAAGGTGCTGTTCATGACGGGCTATGCCGAAACCGCCTCGATGTCCAGCGGCTTCCTGGAGCAGGGCATGGAGATGATCACCAAGCCTTTCCCGATGGACACCCTGGTGGGGAAGGTGCGACAGATGGTCGGGGGGTGAGCTGTCAGCGAAGGTGCGGGCGAGGCCGGCCTTGTCTGGCGCCCCACGGCTGCGGGTACAGTGACGCGCATACTCAAAATACCCGAGGGAGTCCGCCATGCCCCAACCGGCATCCACCCCGCCGCGCCCCGCGCCCGCCCGCGACGGCAATACCAGCTGGCTGTCGATCACGCTGCTGGGCGTGCTCTTGCTGATGCTGCTGGCCATCCTGCTGGTGCTGAGCCACCCCCAGCATGCGCGCGAATACAAGCTCTACCTGTCCGAGCAACGCCCCGGCGTGACGTTCCAGCTCGACGAACTCTCACCCACCTGGACGGAATCGGATCTGCGTGCCCGCTTTGCGGCGCTGGACTGGCGGTGCTACGACAATCGCCCGGGCGAGTACCTCGACGACCGCAGCTGTTTCGCCGACGTGCAATCGTTCAACGGCCACGGCGCCATGGGGCTGTCTTTCTATTTCAAGGCAGGGCGGCTCAACCAGGCGGTGGTCAATGTGCCCTGGTGGTCGCACTGGTCGGCACTGGGAAGCCTGGAGGCGCAGTACGGCCCGCCACTGGCCTCGCAGTGGTTGCCCCGTGCGGGCGTGCGTCTGCATGGCTGGCAACTGGCCAATGGCGGTGGCGTGTTCTTCAACCGGGATCTGCCCTTGAACCCGCTCGAGTGGAATGCGATCTTCTGGCGTAGCACCCGTGAATGCGCCTTGCGGCCCTGCTTCGTGGGCGGGGCAAGGCGCCAGGGCACGCCTGTCCCGGTGGCTCCGGATCCAACGAACTAGGGATGTGCGATTGGGCATGGCTCATTACAGTCGTGGGCAATCAGGGTTCACTGGAGTACCCATGTTCAACCGCCCCATGCTCATGACCCGCGGCTTCTGCCTGTTCGATTCCGATCCGATGATGGACACGATGACGGGGCCGCTCTCGCGCATCTACTTCAGCGAGAAGAACCTCACGGCCGGCGAGAAGGAAAAGAGCGGCGCCCATTGGGTGGACCGTTTCCCGACCAGCGTCAGCGTGGACGACCTCAAGGAGGGCTTTCGCGACAAGGTGCAGGATTTCCTGGATGCGCTGGCCGATGCCAAGGCCGTGGTCGAGATCTCCGCCACCTACCGACCACCCGAGCGCGCCTACCTGATGCACTACAGCTACAGGATCGCCAAGGGGTGGATCCGCCCCGCCAAGGTGCCGCCCATGGCTGGTGTGGAGATCGACTGGGTGCATGACACCTACAAGCTGTCCCGCGCGGCGGCGGTGGCCATGGTCAACGGGTATGAAACGGTGCACCAGCCTTCGCTCAAGTCCAGGCACATGGAGCGCGCGGCCATCGACATGACCATCTCGCGGATCGTGGGCAAGTCGATCGTCAATGGCAAGGGGCGCAAGGTGAAGATTGCGCAGTTGTCCGACCTGCACCCGGTGGGGCGTTCCTACGGCGTGATCAAGCTGGTCACCGATCCGCCGCACTGGTCGGACAATGGGGGGTGAGGTGGCGATGAGTTGTGCAGTTCGTGCGCTGGTGATGGCGGTGTTCCTGGTGCCGCTGGGCGTGTGGGCCCAGAAGGCGTCCGTGCCTGCTCCATCGCCATCGCTGGCCGCAGCGCCCGAGCCCTTGCACCATGGCATCGTGAAGTTCGATGGCAAAGGCACCCTCACGCTGGTGACCACCGGGCCGCTGCCCACGGGCGGCGACGTGCATTTCCAGTACCCCGGCGAGACGGGCGAGACGGGCGAGACTGCCTGCTGCCGGCGCCTGCCCCTGTCAGCCTTCAAGAAGGTGACACTGCCCGCGGGTACCGCCACCGAGATGGGCGCGGGGCGGCCGCCGGTGGCCTTGAGCGCCCGGGTGTCGACGCAGGATGCGGACATGCCCTTTGTGGGGGCTGCGGTGCTGGGCGATGTGCAGTCGGTGAAGATGGCGCCGGGCGACGGGCTGGTGGCGCGCGCGAAGGATGGGCGCAGCACCGTGTCCACCACCTGCGTCAGCACCGAGGGCTTTCAGGTGATCGAGAAGGCCTCACCGGGCAAGGCGGGCGCCGCCAAGGGCGGCAAGGTGCGCACGCACCTGTACCTGAACCTGGGCTACGAGGTCGAGGAGAGCACCTGTCGCTAGGCCTGTTGGCGGATGCGATGCTCAGCCAGTATCTCGTGCGCGAGCCAGCAACAAGGTCTTTTCCCGCTCGTTGAGGGTGAGCGATGCGGCATGCTCGAACTCGGTTCGCGCCTCGTCGTGCCGGCCCAGGCGGGCCAGCATGTCACCGCGCGCACTGGGCAGCCAGGGGTAGCTCTTGAGCGCCGGGTTGGCACGCAGCGCGTCCAGGATCTCCAGCCCGGCCTGCGGGCCGAAGGCCATGCTCACGGCCACCGCGCGGTTCAGCTCGATCACGGGCGAGGGCATGGTCTGCGCCAGTGCGTCGTACAGCGCGGCGATGCGGGCCCAGTCGGTGGCGGGGGCCGTGGTGGCGCGGGCGTGGCAGGCCGCGATCGAGGCCTGCAGAGCATACGGGCCCAGCGCGCGGGCCTGGGCCTGGCACAGATGCTCGGCGCGCTCCAGCGCGGCCAGGCCGCGGCGGATCAGCAGGTGGTCCCAGCGGGCGCGGTCCTGGTCCATCAGCAGCACGGGGCGGCCCTGGGCATCGGTGCGGGCGGCGCTGCGCGAGGCCTGCAGCTCCATCAGCGCGGCCAGGCCCAGCACTTCGGGCTCCTGCTGGGCCAGGCCGGTGAGCATGCGGCCCAGGCGCAGGGCCTCGTCGCACAGGGCGGGGCGCATCCAGTCATCGCCCGAGGTGGCGGTGTAGCCCTCGTTGAAGACCAGGTAGACCACCTCCAGCACCGAGGCCAGGCGCTCGCCCAGCGCGTCGCCGCGCGGCAGCTCGAAAGGCACCTGCGCGGCCGTGAGCGTGCGCTTGGCCCGCACGATGCGCTGCGCCACGGTGGGCTCGGGCACCAGGAAGGCGCGGGCGATCTCGGCCGTGCTCAGTCCGCCCAGCAGCTTGAGCGTGAGCGCCACGCGCGCCTCGGTGGACAGCACAGGGTGGCAGGCGGTGAAGATCAGGCGCAGCAGGTCGTCGCCGATCTGGTCGGCGCGGGCGGCGTCGAGCGCATCCACGAAGTCGGGCACGACAAGCGCCTCCTGTGCCTGAAGGTCCTGGCCGATCTGCTCCAGCTTGTCGCCGAGGGACTTGTCGCGGCGCAGGCGGTCGAGCGCCTTGTTCTTGGCCGTGGCCATCAGCCAGGCGCCCGGGTTGTCGGGCACGCCGGCCTCGGGCCAGTGCTCCAGCGCGCTGACCAGGGCGTCCTGCGCCAGCTCTTCGGCCAGGCCGATGTCGCGCACCATGCGGGCCACCCCGGCGATGATCTTGGCGGATTCCATGCGCCAGACGGTGTCGATGGCGCGGTGGGTGTCCGTGGGTGAGTTCATCGTGCGGAGCGGTGATGGCAGATGTCAGAACTGTGCAGGGGCGGCGCTCATGTCCATGAACATCAGCTCCCACTGGTGGCCGTCTAGGTCTTCGAAGCCGTGGCCGTACATGAAGCCGTGGTCCTGCTTGTCCATGGGCGTCCTGCCGCCGGCTTCCAGTGCCTTGGCGACCAGCGTGTCCACCTGCTCGCGGCTGTCGCAGGACAGGCACAGCAGCACCTCGGTGCTCGCCTTGGCGTCCGAGATGGGCTTCTTGGTGAAGGTCTGGAAGAAGGGCTCGACCAGCAGCATGGCGTAGATGGTGTCGCTGATCACGATGCAGGCTGCTTGCTCGTTGGTGAACTGGGGGTTCACGCTGTAGCCCAGGTGGGTGAAGAAGGCCTTGCTGCGCTCAAGATCCTTGACGGGCAGGTTGACGAAGATCTGTTGGGGCATGGTGAATTCTCCGTGGGGATGTGGTGTGTGAGGGGGCGGTTCAGCGTGGTTCGGCCACGGCCTTGAGCTGGGCCAGGCCGGCCTCGAAATCACGGCTGATCATGTGGTCCATGTCGATGAAGATGCCGATCAGCTTGCTGATGTAGGGGCTGGGGCCGTGCATGGCCCAGGTCACCTGGGTGACCTCGCCCTGTGCCCCCTGCGGTGTCAGCGTGAAGGTGATCTGGTTGCGGCCTTCAAACGGCTCGATCATGTGCAGCACCATGTCGACGCGGGTGGGCGCCTGGCCGCCGGTGACCTCGACACTGCCCTTGCCGGCGTCCTTGTTGCCGCTGAAATCGAAGGCTGCGCCCGGGCCGCTGGCGGGGCCCCGGTAGTTGATCTGCATGGCCCGATCCTTCCTGGCGTAGGGGTTCCAGGTGTTGAACTGGTGCAGGTCGTTGATCAGCGGGAAGAGTCTGTCGGTGCCGGCCTGGACGACGGTGCTGCGCTGCACGGCGAAGGTGTCGGGGCGGGTGGTGGCGTACAGCAGCAGCGCGGCCACGGCCAGCACGATGATCAGGGCGATGGACTTGAGCATGGTGATTTCCTGAGGTGTTGTCCTTGGGGGATCGCGCTCAGGCGCCACCGACGCCCATGTCGCGCAGGCGGTCGACGGATTCGCTGGGCGCGAAGTCATCGAGCTCGTACAGCTCGCGCACCTCGATCTCGGCGGCACGGCCCTGGCCCACGGGGTTGGGAAAGCGCCGTGTCCATTCCAGCGCCTCTTCACGCGTACGCACCTGGATCAGCGTGTAGCCGGCCACCAGCTCCTTGGTTTCGGCGAAGGGGCCGTCGGTGATGGTGCGTCGGTCGTCGGCGCCAGTCTCGCTGAAGGTGATGCGCCAGCCCAGCCGGCTGGGCTTGAGCCCGGAGCCATCGAGCAGCACGCCGGCCTGGGCCAGTTGCTCGTGGTAGTCCGTCATGGCCTTGATGAGGGCTTCATCAGGCGTCTGGATGCCGGTTTCGGACTCGGTCTCGGCGGTGGCCTTGACGATGATCATGTAGCGCATGGGGCGTCTCCTGGGCGCGGCGGGGCGCCGTCATGGTGCCCCTTCATCCACACGACGAAGCAGGCGGCATGTCATCGACAGGCTTGATCTAGGTGGAAACCCTTTGGCGGGCGACACCCATCAGCCCCTCCATCAGCTGTGGTCGTCGAAGCAGGGCCCCAGGCCGCGCACTTCCACCGTGCACCACTGGGCGGCCGGGCAGTCGGCGGCGATGGCCACGGCCTCTTCACGGGTCTTGCAGCTCAGCAGGAAGAAGCCGCCGATCATCTCCTTGGCCTCGGCGAAGGGGCCATCGACGATGCTGGCGCGGCCTTCACGCACCGTCACGCGTGCCCCTTGAGCGGCCGATTGCAGCGATTCGCTGGCCAGCAGCAGGCCGCGCTCCTTCAGGCCCTGGCCGAAGCGCACCATGCTGGCATAGGCCTCCTGGCCCTCGGCTTCGGTGCGGGTGCGGCGCTGGCCGACGGGCTCGATGATCAGCAGCATGTAGCTCATGGCGGGGCTCTCTGTTTTGGGGGATCCAAGGGCAATCGATGATACGGGCCCCGTGTTCACGGGGGATGTCAGGCGTGCACTGTTCACACCCGGACAAGGGGTGGCCCCGCGGGCTTGGTGATTGCCCTGCCCTGAGGGGCGGCCGGCAGTGCCACGATGAACTCAGCCGGCCCACATCGGGTCGGCCCTTCCACCACCTCAACGCTCGGAGCACGCCCATGAACCCCATGCCCACCCTCGAGATCGTCAACCTCTACGGCCTGAACATCCATGCCGGTGGCTGGCCCAAGCTGGGCTGGTGCCGTGTCGAGCTCGACGACGAGGTCTGAGCGCACCAAGCCGGGCGCGCAAAGCCGGTACTTTGGCGCGGCGCGCTGCCCCTGGTGCCGGCAGGTTCTTGGCAAGTTGGCAATATGGGACCCTCGCCTGGAGCGTTGCCATGGACACCAAGACACCCTCGGCGGGGGGCGGTGCCGGGCCTTTGCAGCCCGCGTCCCTCGTGCCGACCACTTTCCGCCAGTTGCTCTACCGCTACTGGTTCTTCGGCTGGCTGTTCCGCGACGTGAACCGGCCGAACCTGCTCGAACGCGCCGCGGCCTGGCGGCACAACCAGCACCAGGCACGCTGGCTGCCCACCTACCTGCGGCGCTGGGCCGTGATGACGCTGCTGTGCTTCGGCATCGCCGCGCTGGTCGAACATGGCGTGGGCGCACCGGCGCTGTCGGCGGTGTTCTACGTGCAGGCGGCGCTGGGCGTGACCTTCAACGTGGTGACCTCGGTGATGCTGCTGGGCCTGAAGATGCTGCCCGCGCCATTTTGAGTGCCCCCAGGTCCGGGCTGCGCCCAGCCCGCCCCCCGTGGGGGGCAAGGAAACTCGGGGCGGCTCGGCGTTTCCTTGAGAGTTCCTGTTGGCGGCGTTGGCTGCGGGCATCAACGTGGCCGGCAGGCGTTGACCATGGGCCACCTGCGCGCGTATCCTGCCTGATGAGTCCACCAGCCCCGCCACCACGGGGACACGCTCCATGAAGAGCAGCGCACCGCCGCAGGCCTCGCAAGACACCGCCCAGGGCCCGCAAGCCGCCACCAGCCGCCGGCGGCATGACCGACTCTCCCTCCGCTGCCCTGTGCTGATCCAACTGGCCGCCCCGCCGGAGCGCGAAGGCACCCTGCAGGACATGAGCCCACAGGGCCTGTCGTTGTTCACCGCCCGCCCCATCGAGCCCGGCTCGCGCTGCACGCTGCGGCTGGTGCTGCCATTGCCTTCCGGCCCGCGTGAGGTGGCGCTGTCGGCCAAGGCGGTCTATTCCTCGTACACCGGTCCGGGGGCGTTCCGTATCGGCATGCTGTTCATGGCCCTGTCGCCAGACGCGCAGACCGCCGTGCGCGAGCTGTTGGGCTGAACTGTTCTCTTCCCTGCGGGCGGCAAAGCCCCTGTCTTGCGCCGGGCCTTGCATCTGAAATATGATGATTATCATATTGATGGATATGACCCCGCCATGCCCGCCACCCCTTCCCGCAAGGAACTCACGCACGAGCGCATCGTGAAGACCGCCTCGCACGCCATCCGCCGCAGCGGATACGACGGCACCGGCGTGGCCGACATCATGAAAGAGGCCGGTCTGACGCACGGGGGCTTCTACGCCCACTTCCCCTCGCGAACTGCCTTGCTGGCGGAGGCGGCCGAGCATGCCGGGGCCGAGGCCCTGTCGCGCCTGGGTGAGGCCGTCGAGCAGGCGCCGCCGGGCCAGGGCCTGGCCACGCTGATCGACCATTACCTGTCCGAGCGGCATTGCAAGGCCGTGGCGCAGGGCTGCCCGATGGCGGCGCTGGGCTCCGAGATGCACCGGCAGGAGCCGACGGTGCGGCATGCCGCCACCGGGCGCATCAAGGCCATGATTGCTTTGGCCGAGCAGCAGGTGCGTGAGTCCACCGGCCCCGAAGCGCCCGATGCGGCGGTACGTGATGAATCGCTGGCGCTGGTCAGCAGCCTGATCGGTGCCCTGGTGCTGGCCCGGGCGGTCGATGATCCGGCGCTGTCCAAGGCCGTGCTCAAGGCTTCGCGCACGTTCCTGCATGAGCACGTGGGCTGACGCGCCCGCGCCATTGACACCTTTCCCCGACGTTGCCAACAACCCTTTGCCCCGCCACGTGCGGTTCGCCCGCGAATATGACGATCATCATATTCTCATCACCCCGCCAAGGAGTGCTCCCATGAAGATCCAGGATTCCGTCGCCCTCGTCACCGGTGCCAACCGCGGCCTGGGGCTCGCTTTCGCCAAGGCCTTGCTGGCCGGTGGTGCGCGCAAGGTCTACGCCGCTGCGCGTGATCCGGCCAGCGTGACGCTGCCCGGCGTGGTGCCCATCGCGCTGGACGTGACCAACGCCGAGCAGGTGGCGGCGGCCGCGCGTGAATGCGGCGATGTGACCTTGCTGGTCAACAACGCGGGCATTTCGCGCTCGTCGGGCTTTTTGGGCGAGCGCACGCTGGACGCGCTGCGGGCCGAGCTGGACACCAACTTCTACGGCCCGCTGCTCACCACCAGAGCGTTTGCGCCGGTGCTGGCCCGCCATGGCGGTGGCGCCATCGTCAACGTGCTGTCGGCGCTGAGCTGGGTCAACATGCCGGCTTTCGGCACCTACAGTGCCACCAAGTCGGCCGCCTGGTCGATGACCAACGGCCTGCGCCACGAACTGCGCGGCCAGGGCACCCAGGTGCTGGGCCTGCACGTGGCCTTCATGGACACGGACATGGCGCGCGGCGCGCAAGGGCCCAAGGCGCATCCGGACGACGTCGTCGCCCAGGTGCTGGCCGCGCTGGAGGCGGGGCGCGAAGAGGTGCTGGCCGATGTGATCACGCGTCAGGTCAAGCAGGGCCTGGCGGCCGAGCCCGGCGTGTACCTGAGCCTGCCGGGGGGTGCATGAGCACCGCCGCGGATGCACCAAGCGGCGCTCGTTAGCGTAGAGCGTCAGCCAGCTGTGTTCCGGCGGGCCTGCTCGCGCACTTCCAGCGGTGTCTTGCCGGTCCAGCGGCGCACGGCGCGGTGGAAGGTGCTGGTGTCGGCGTAGCCCGCCAGCCGGGCCACGTCGGCCAGCGGCAGGCCGGTGTGCTCCAGGTGGCGCATGGCCTCTTCGCGGCGCACGTCTTCCACCAGGGTCTTGAAGTTCAGGCCCAGCTCGGCCAGCCGTCGCTGCAGCTGGCGCGCCGAGGGCATGGCACCGGGGGCCAGCCCCTGGGCCATGCGCTGCGACAGCACCTCCAGCGTGGGCACCAGGCCTTCCTCGCGCAGGCTGTGGGCCACCTGTTGGCGCAACTGGGCCACGGCCTCGCCGGCCTGCTGGCCCAGGGTCTGCAGCCGCTGGCCGGCTTGCGAACTCATCAGCGCGTGCACGGCCGGGTCGGCATTGGGGTTGGACCAGCCCAGCCAGTCCAGCGGCATCACCTCGCGGCAATCGGGCATGTCGAAGCGCAGGGGCGCTTCCACGAAGCGTTGCAGCGGGCCAGGGTCGGCCGGCGCGGGGCAAGGCAGGTCCAGCCGCAGCGGCACCAGGGCGCGGCCCGACACCCAGCGGGCAAAGCCCAGGCGCGAGGCCACGAAGAAGGTCCAGAACTCGGTGCTGCGCGGTACGGGGCCCAGCAGCTCCTGGCGTGCCTCGATGGTGTGGCCCACCACCTGGTGCTGCCCGCGGATCTCGGTGCACAGCAGCGACTGCAGCTTCTCGAACAGTGCCAGGGCGTCGCCGCCAGAGGCGCTGCTCATCACCGCGTAGCCCAGCGAGCCCATGTGGGCTGGCCGTACGAGGCTGGCGATGCGCAAGGGCGCGTTCGGGTCTCCGCACAGGTGGGCGGCCACCGCCAGGGCCTGCGAGAGCCGGGCACTGGGCACGCGCAGGTGCTCGTCGGCCAGTTGGGCCAGGCTCATGCCCAGCGCCTGGCATACCGGGGTGGCATCCACGCCCTGTGCCTGCACGTAGTCGACCACCACGCGCGTGAAGGGGGCGTAGTAGCCGGCGGGGGGCATGGCCGGTGCGGTGTCGGAGCTGACAGCAGGTGTTGACATCAACCGAGCATGGTAACGAATGTGAGGGCGTGTGGCGTGGCAAAAGTGCCGCTGTGAGGGACGCTCAGCGGCTTGTGCGAGGCTGCCGCCAAGGGCTTGTCCGGAGCCGCCTTGGGCCGAACGGCCAACGGGCCGGTGGCTGCGGCCAATGACATCGACTGCGCCCACGCCGAGCATGACAGGCATTGAATGCCCATCTCCCCACCGGAGGCCACACCATGTCAGCCCTGCCCTCATCGCTTCCCCTGCAGCCCCCTTCGCGTCATGGCGCTGACCTGGCCACCGGCCGGCGCATGGCCCGCGGGGTGCGCCTGCTGATCCGCGGCAACCCCGAGGCCACGCCGCAGCAGTGGGATGCCCTGGGCGCGGCCCTGTGGCGGGGTGATCCCCAGGCCGATGCGGTGGTGGCCTGGCTGCACCAGGTGGGCATGGGCGTGGGGCGCCCCTTGCTGGAGCGCGCCCTGGAGCGGGGCCTGGAGGCCGTGCCCGATGCGCCCGCGCCCCTGGTTGACTTCATCCGCTACGTGGAGACGCCGCCCGCCTGGGTGGACGCGGCCAAGCTGCGCGACGGCGCGCGCTTCATCCACCGCGCGGGCCGTTTCGGCATGCTGGTGCTGCGCGATGCGGGCCTCATGGCCGGCTACCAGGCCGGCGCCATCAACCAGGCCCTGGTGATGACCGGGGCACTGGCGCGCGGTGCCCAGCGGCGCGTGGCCGAAACCACCTCCTGGTGGGTTGACGCCACGGCCGAGGATGGCATGTCGCGCTTCAGCCCCGGCTTCAAGAACACCTTGCGCGTGCGCGTGCTGCACGCCATCGTGCGCCGCAGCCTGCTGGGCCGCGACACCTGGGACCGCAACACCCTGGGCACGCCGCTGAACCAGGTGGACATGCAGGCCACCTACCTGGGCTTCAGCGTGGTGCACCTGATGGCGCTGCGCGTGAGCGGCGTGCTGGTCAGCCGGCGCGACGCCGAGGGCATGATGCACCTGTGGCGCTACATCGGCTGGGTGATGGGCGTGGACGAATCGCTGCTGAGCGACGACGAGCACGAGGCCCGCGTCATGATCTACCAGAACATCGTCAGCCAGGCCCCGCCCGATGACTCCAGCAAGGCGCTGGGACGCTCGCTGATGGACGAACCCCTGGGCCGCCACTACCGCTGGCTGCCGGGGGTGCAGGGCCGTTTCAACCGTGCCCGCCACCTGAGCGTGGCGCGGCTGTTCGTGGGTGCTGAGGGCATGAAGGCCCTGGGCCTGCCGCCCACCCTGCCGTGGTACCCGGCGCTGACCCTGCTGCCCCGCCTGGCCTGGCACACGCTGGGGCGCATCGTGCCCGGTGTGCAGCAGCTGCAGGAACGCTACGGCCGCAGCCGCCAGGCTGGTTACCTGCCCGTGCTGTTCGGGGGGCATGCCCCGGGCGTGGCCACGCCGGAAGCGGTGTCCCGTTCGGCGCATTCGTGAAGGGTAGATTGGTAACAGGGTCTTTCAGAAGGCTTGCCCGCAATCCGCTGCCGGCGTATACCGGAGGATGAGGAGACTGCTAGGGGAGGCCTACGATGGCACGCATCCTGATCGTTGAAGACACGCCCGCCAACATGTTGCTGGCGGGCACCATATTGCAGAAAGCCGGCCACACACTGCTGCAGGCCACCGATGCCGCCCAGGGCCTGGCCCTGGCACGCGAGAACCCGCCCGATCTGGTCCTGATGGACATCCAGCTGCCCGGCATGGACGGGCTGACCGCCACGCGCGCGCTCAAGTCCGACGAGCGCACCCAGGACATCCCCGTGCTGGCCCTGACCGCCTTCGCCATGAAGGGCGACGAAGAGCGCATGCGCGCCGCCGGCTGCGCGGCCTATGTGTCCAAGCCGCTGCGTTACCAGCAACTTCTGGCCGCGGTGGATGACCTCTTGACGCATGATGTGGGCCACGACATCAGCCATCAGGAGGGGATAGGCCCATGACCCAAGCGCGCAAGCCGCCTTCGGCGCTGCCCGAGCCTGCCAGCGGGCCCGACTTCCAGACCCTGTTTCAGGGCCTGCCCGGCCTGTACCTGGTGTTCGACACGGCCTTGGTGGCCGTGGCCGTGAGCGATGCCTACCTGGCAGCCGTGGGCCCCGTGGGGCTGCAGCGCGAACAACTGCTGGGCCGTTCGCTGGCCGAGGTGTTCCCGCAGGCGGACAACCTGCCTGGCGAGCCCTCGGGCGAGGCCGTGCTGGCCTCGGCCCGGCAGGTGCTCAAGACCGGCCAGCCCGAAGCCCTGCCCTTGCTGCAGCGCGACCGGCCCCAGCCCGATGGTGATTTCGAGGCGCACTACTGGACGCCCCACACCAGCCCGCTGCGTGACGAGCAGGGCCAGATCGTGGGCGTGGTCTACCGCCTGGACGACGTGAGCGACTACGTGCGCATGCGCCAGCTGCGCGCCGAGCTGGAGCAGCAGGCCCAGGATCTGCGTGAGCGTGAAGCCCAATCCCGCCGGCTGGCCGCCGAGCTGGAGGTGGTCAACGGCGAGATCGCCACCAAGAACAAGCTGCTCGAAGAGGCCAGCCAGCTCAAGTCAGACTTTTTATCGAGCATGTCGCACGAGCTGCGCACCCCGCTCAACGCCATCATCGGCTTCTCCGAGATCCTGAAAGACGGCCTGGCCGGCGAGCTCAGCCAGCAGCAGCGCATCTACCTGGGCCACGTGTTCGAGGGCGGCAACCACCTGCTGGCGCTGATCAACGACATCCTCGACCTGTCCAAGATCGAGGCGGGCAAGATGGAGCTCTCGCTCGAATCCATCGACATGCAGGCCTTGCTGGCCGACAGCCTGCTGGTGGTGGCCGAGAAGGCCCGCGGCAAGCGGGTGCGCCTGCTCACCGAACTCTCGCCCTCGCTGAACAGCGAGATCAAGGCCGACGCGCGTCGCGTGCGCCAGATCCTGCACAACCTGCTGTCCAACGCCGTGAAGTTCACGCCGGCCGATGGCTCGGTGACCGTGCAGATGGCGCGCGTGCCCCGCGAGCGCGCGGCCCAGGTGGTGCCGGGCTTTGCCAGCGGGCGGCGCACCCCCCTGCCGCCGGGCGAGGCACACGAGTTCGTGGAGCTGTCCGTGCGCGACACCGGCATCGGCATGCGGCCGCAGGATCTGGACCTGCTGTTCCTGCCCTTTTCCCAGGTGTCCAGCGATGAAAGCCGCACCCAGGAAGGCACTGGCCTGGGCCTGGCCATGGTGCGCCGCCTGGCCGAGCTGCACGGCGGCGCCGTGGCCGTGAGCAGCGAGGTGGGCAATGGCAGCCGCTTCACCGTGTGGCTGCCCATCCATGGCAGCCAGCCCTCCACCGAGAACCTCGAACAGCTGCAGCTGCCCCAGATCACGTTGCGCTCGACCGCGCTCATCATCGAGGACGACGACCGCGCCGCCACGATGATGCGCCTGCAGCTCGAATCGCTGGGCTTCCAGACGCGGCGGGCCGTGTCGGCCGAAGACGCGCTCAAGCTCAGCGAGCAGTTCGTGCCCGAGCTCATCACACTCGACATCCGCCTGCCCGGCATGGATGGCTGGGAGTTCCTGCAGCGCATGAAGGCCATCCCCCGCTGGGCCCAGGTGCCCGTGGTGGTGGTCTCGGTAGAAGGCGATGGCCGCATGGTGGGCTACGCCATGGGCGTGTCGCTGGTGCTGCAAAAGCCCCTGAGCATGGACGACCTCAAGCGTGGTCTGGAGCACCTGGGCATGGCGCGCAACACGCCACGCCACACCACGGTGCTGGTGATCGACGACGACGCGCAATCCGTCGAGCGCGTGGCCGAGCCGCTCAACCACCTGGGCTGCGTGGTGCTGCGCGCCTATGGCGGCTCTGAAGGCATCAGCCTGGCGCGGCGCTTCAACCCGGATCTGATCGTGCTGGACCTGGAGATGCCCGAGGTCAGTGGCTTCGAGGTGGTCGATGCGCTCAAGGGCGATCCGGCCAGCGCGCGCATCCCGATCATGGTGGTCACCGGGCGTGACCTCACGCTGCGCGACCGCCAGCGCCTGAGCGGCGGCCTGTTCGAGCTGGTCAACAAGACGGAGTTCGACCAGGGCCGTTTCCTGGGCGAGGTGCAGCGGGCGCTGTCGCCGTACGTGCACTGAACGGGGCAGTCGGCGCCGGGCTGCAAAGTAGGGCCGTGATGACGCCCCTGATCGGCCGATGCCCGCATGGCCGCACCGCCATACTGCCGACATGACCGCCTGCCGATCCACCCGCCCCCTGCCGCTCGCCATCGCCACGCTGATGGGCCTGGTGATAGGCGTGGTGCTGCTGGCCGGCTGTGCGCAGATGCAGATCAAGCGCCTGGCCACGCCCGATGGCAGCGAGGTGTATGAGTTGCGCGGGCGTGATCCGGGCCGCCTGGCGGCTGAGGCCTCGCAGCGCTGCCTCCATGGCTACGACACGCTGCGGCAATCCCAGAAGAGCAGCATGCTCGAAAGCCCGCTCAAGCCGGCGCAGCTGTGGAACGATGCCCAGGCTTACCTGGAGGATGCTGGTTCGCAGTCCCAGTTGCTGGTCGCCTGCAAGGCGCCGCCGCCTGCCACGGCCGTGACTGCACCGTTGCCCGCACCGGCCCCAGGCCCGGCGGCCGCGCCAGCCTCGACGCCGCTGCCATTGCCCGTCATCACGGACGGCAGCGCGAAGTAGAAGGTGGCCCCCCGGCCAGCTTCGCTTTCGGCCCACACGCGCCCGCCGTGCTTGAGCACGATGCGCTTGACCGACGACAGCCCGATCCCGATGCCCTCGAAGGCGGTGCCTGCGTGCAGGCGCGAGAACGCCGCGAACAGCTTGTGCGCGTGCTGCGCATCGAAGCCCACCCCGTTGTCGGTGACCCAGTAGACGCATTCGTCCTGTTCGGCCACGCCACTGATCACGATGCGCGGCGGCAGGCTCTGTCGTGAGTATTTCAGGGCGTTGGAGATCAGGTTGCTCCACACGTGCGCCAGCATGTGCCGATCGCCCTCGACGTCTGGCAGGCTGGAGATGGCCCAGTCCACATGCCGTGTGCTTTGGCCTTGCAGAACCTGTGCACCTTGTGTTTGCTCTTCGATCACCTGGCGCACCAGGGCATTCATGTCCACCTGGCCGCGTTGCAACGGCGTGTGGCCCAGGCGCGCGAAGGTCAGGAAATCCGACACCATCTGCGTCATGTGCTGGCCGATGGTCTGGATGCGCTGCAGATGCAGCCTGTCCGTGTCGTTCAGGCGGTTGCCACTGGTCATGTCGAGCAACTGGGCAAAGCCCAGGATCTGCGACAGCGGGGTGCGCAGGTCGTGCGACACGGAGGCGCAGAAGGCATCGAGCTCCTGGTTGGCCGAGGCCAGGGCCGTGTTGCGGTCGCCCAGCAGTTCGTTGAGGCGCTGCAGCTCCAGGGCTGCCTGCTCGCGCTCTTTCACCTGCCGCTCCAGCGCGATGCGCGAGGCGGCCAGCTCAATGAACACCTCCACCTTGGAGCGCAGCACGGCGGGCACGGCCGGCTTCATCAGGTAGTCGACCGCACCGGCCGAGTAGCCCTCGAACATGGCGTCGTCGCTTTTTTCGGTACCGGTCAGGAAGATGATGGGCGTGCTGCGTGAACGCGGCCGGCTGCGGATCATCGCGGCGGCCTCGAAGCCGTTCATGTCGGGCATGCGCACGTCCAGCAGGATCACGGCGAAATCGTCGTGCAGCAACTGCCGAAGCGCCTCGGTGCCCGATTGCGCCCGCACCAGCCGCTGTCCCAGGGGCTCGAGGATGGCCTCGAGTGACAGCAGGTTGGCTTCGACGTCATCGACCATCAGGATGTTGACGGTGGGTTGGTCTGGCTGGCCCATGGTATTTCCCTCGCTTTTTCTTTGGTACGTGAGCGCGCCCTCAGCGGATGCGCTGGAACAGTGGCTCCCCCCTTCCCAACTGCCGGTAATCGGCTCGGTGAGGTGAATGCCGCAATGACTCTCCGATCCCCAGCCCCAGGTGTCCCAGGGGCGTGAGGCTCTGATGGAGCAGTCGGTGGGCCTGCTCCTGCCCTAGTTCATCAAAGTACATCGTCACATTCCGGCAGGAAATGAACTGAAATTCATTGAAAGAGCCGTCTGTGAGCAGGTTGTGCACGCTGAAGACCACGCCGTCGATCAGCGCGGGGTGAAAGCGCAACTGCCCGTCCTGCAACTGGCAGTAGTCCAGCAGGTTGCCCTGGCCGCCGGCCTCCTGGTAGGCCCTTTCATGATCTGCAAGCTGGTAGGGCTCGATCAGGCCCTGCTGGGCCTTGGCGAGCACGGTGGCGCTCAGGTCGGTGGCGTAGAGGCGGCAGCGCTTGTCCAGGCCCGCCTCGTGCAGCAGGATGCGGTAGCTGAAAAGCTCCTCACCGGTGGCGCAGGCGGCCACCCACAGCCGCGGGCTGGGGTAGGTGGCGAGCAGGCCGATCTGCTGGCGTACCAGCTGGAAGTAGGTGGCGTCGCGAAACAGCGAGGTCACGTGCAGGGTCATGTCGCCCTGCAGGCGCACCAGGCAGGCGCGGTCGGCGCGGGCCTTGTCCAGCAGGGCGGTGAGCGAGCCGGTGGCCTCCAGATCCAGGCGCGGCAACAGCCGCCGCAGCAGCGCCGAGCGTTGGTAGCGGGTGAAATCAATGCCGGTGAGCGCCGAGATGCCCTTCACGAACTCCGTCAGCTCGGCCTGCAGGGCCGGCGTCAGGGTCGAAGGCAAGGGCGTGGGCGGCGGCAGTGTCATCGTCAGCAGGGGCATGGGCAGCGAACGTCGCGAACAGGCCCTAGCGTGCCAGCCAGACGCGGATCATGGCGCGCAGGTGGTCCATGTCCACAGGCTTGGACAGGTAATCGGAGGCGCCGGCTTCCAGGCAGGTGTCGCGGTCACCGGGCATGGCCTTGGCGGTCACGGCGATGATGGGCAGGGCTTCGAACTCGGGGATGGCGCGGATGCGGCGCGTGGTCTCCAGGCCGTCCACGTTGGGCATCATCACGTCCATCAGCACCAGGGCGGTGTCGGGCTGGGCCTGCAGTGCGGCGATGCCTTCGAGGCCGCCTTCCGCATGGTGAACCACGGCACCATAGACCTCCAGCGCGGCAGAGATGGCGAAGATGTTGCGCACGTCGTCATCGACCACCAGCACCTTGCGGCCGGCCAGCACCGGATCGTGCTGACGGCTCTTGTCGATCAGCGCGCGAGTGGCGGGCGAGATCTTGGAGGGCCAGCGGCTGAGCAGCAGCGTGAGTTCATCAATCAAGCGCTCGGGCGAGCTGGCGCCCTTGACGATCAGCGCCTGGGCGTTCTTCATCAGCGAGAGTTCTTCCTCGCGCTCCATGTGGCGTGCGGTGTAGATGATGATGGGCGGGCACTGCTGGCCCAGCTTGTCGGCCAGCTGCTGCATCAGGGCGCCGCCGTCCATGTCGGGCAGGCCCAGGTCGATCACCATGCAGTCGACACGGTCGCCGCCCATGGCCTGCAGGGCTTCGGCGCCCGTGCCCACGCCTTTGGCCTTGATGTCGCCATTGCCGATCAGGTCGAGGATGGCGGCGCGCTGGGTGGCGTCGTCCTCGACCACCAGCACGTTGCGTTGCGGCTGGGTCAGGCGGTCGAGCCGGTCGTTGATGGTGTCCTGCAGGGCCTGCACGGACTCCAGCGGCAGCAGCGAGCACGAGGCGGCGCCCAGGCGCAGGGCGCGCTGCTTGTGCTCCAGATGGCACAGCGCGTGCACGCCGATGTGGCGGGTGCGGGCATCCTGCTTGAGCTGGCTCATGGCGGTCCAACTGGGTGCGTCGTCGTCGGACAGATCGAGCACCACCAGGGCCGGCGCGTGGGTCACGCACTGCTGCAGCAGGGCATCGGGGTTGGGCACGTGCACGGGCGAGAGCTCGCGCAGGGCGGCCAGCGAGGCCAGCGCGCTGACCAGCGTCTGCTGGCGGGTGGCCACCACGAGCGCACGGCGCTCGGCGTCGACGCTGTGGGCGCCTGCCGCGCCGTGTGCGCTCGCCGGGGCCGGGCGCGTTGCCGTGGTGGGGGCCGCCGGCGCGCGCGCAGGCACTACCGAGAGGCCGGGCGGCGTGACCGGCCGGGACACGGATGGGGTGGCTGGAGCCGCGTCAACCGCATCGGCCGGTGGCCGCGGCGCCACGGTGGATTCGTTGGGCGGCCCGCCTTCGGGCAGCTCCAGGCTGAAGCGGCTGCCCTTGCCCGGCTCGCTGCGCACGGCCACGCTGCCACCCAGCAGCTTGGCCAGCTTCAGGCTGATGGACAGGCCCAGGCCGGTGCCGCCGTACTGGCGCGAGATGCCTGAATCGCCTTGCTGGAAGGCCTCGAAGATCAGCGCCTGCTTTTCGGGCGGGATGCCGATGCCGGTGTCCACCACCGTCATGGCCACGCGTGACTCGTGCGGCGGCAGGCCAGGCACACGCGAGATGTGCAGCGTGACCCCGCCCTGCGAGGTGAACTTGAAGGCGTTGGACAGCAGGTTCTTGAGGATCTGCCACAGCCGGCCCGGGTCGGTGTTCAAACCGGGGCTCAGTTGCGGATCGAGCTCGATGATGAAATCCAGGTTCTTGGCCTGAGCCACGTGGCGGAAGCCCGATTCGGCCAGGCGCACGACCTCGGCGTAGTCCATGGGCTCGACATCGATGCGCACCTTGCCCGATTCGATGCGGGCCAGGTCCAGGATCTCGTTGATCTGCTGCAGCAGGTCGGTGCCCGATTCGTGGATGGTGCGGGCGTACTGCTGCTGCTTGGGCGACAGCGGCGTGTCCGCATCCTCGGCCAGCAGCTTGGACAGGATCAGCAGGCTGTTGAGCGGGGTGCGCAGTTCGTGGCTCATGTTGGCCAGGAACTCGGACTTGAAGGCCGAGGTCTCGGCCAGTTGGCGGGCCTTGAGGTCCAGCGTCTGCGTGAGCTCGCGCAGCTCCTTGTTGGCCTGGTGCTGCTCTTCGTTGGCCAGGCGCAGCTCTTCCTGCTGCTCGCGGGCCAGGCGTTCGGAGGCACGCAGCTGGTCACTCTGCAGGGCCAGCTCTTCGTTGCCTTCCTGCAGGGCCTGGCGCTGGTGCTCCAGCGTGCGGGCCAGCTCGGTCTGGGTCTTGAGCGCGGCATCGGTGGCGCGGCGGGCCTCCAGGGTGTCGAGCACCAGGCCCAGCGCCACGTTGAAGCGCGCCAGGAAATCGGTCTGCGCCTCGTTCAGGGGCTGCAGCAGCGCCACCTCCAGCACGGCGCGCACGCGCGATTCGAACAGGATGGGCGTGACGTAGAGCTGGCGCGGCGGGGTGGAGCCCAGCGCCGAACTGACCTTCACATAACCCTCGGGCAGGTCCGACACGACCAGGGGCTTGGCTTCGGCCAGGCACTGGCCCGCCAGGCCTTGCCCTTCGGTGATGCGCTCGGGGGCGCTCTGGGCGGCGAAATGGGCGCAACGCACCAGCAAGGGCTGGCCCTGGGCGTCGTCCTGCCGCAGGTAGAGCACCAGAAAGGGCGCCTTGAGCACCTCGGCCAGGCGCGAGAGCGTGGCCTCGGTGATGCTGGTGAGCGAGCCGCCGCCCTGGAACAGCTGGTTGAAGCCGGCCAACTGGGACTTGACCCAGACCTCTTGCGCGGTGGCCTGCTCACGCGTTTCGATCTGCTCGACCATGCGGTTGAACACCGTGGCCACGCGGCCGATCTCGTCATGGGTGTGTGATTCGACGCGGTGGGTGTAGTCACCCTCGCCCACGCGCTGCGCACCGGCCTCCAGGCGCAGCAGCGGGCGCGTGATGGCCCGCACCACCGCCAGACCGATCAGGAAGACGATCGCGCAGGCGGCCCCGGTGCCGATCAGCACGCCCTGGTTGCTGCGCTGCAGGGTGACGAGCTGCTTTTCGCGGCGTTCGCGCAGCAGGGTGCGCTCGACATCGGCGACCGCGCCCAGGGCCTGGCGAGAGGGTTGTTCCTGGTGCCGGTCCGGGTCGAGCAGCAGGTTGTCGCGCGGCACGTCCATCGAGCCGAGCAGTTCGCCCAGATAGGTGGTCACGGCCACTTCGGCCTGGCCGACACGGGCCTGCTGCTCGGGGTTGTCGCGCGTGAGCATGCGCAGTTGCTGCAGCGAGGTGGTGGCCTGGGCGGCGGCCTCGCGGGCGCGGTGGCGGAACTCGTCGCGGCCGCTCAGGCGCTGAGAGGCCACGCTGCCTTCGGTGCGTGCCAGATGGCCCTCGACCTGGTCGATCTCCTGCAGGACTTCCAGTGTGTGGATTACCCACTGGCGGTCTTCGGCGATGTCATCGAGCCGATCGTAAAAGAACCAGCCTACCGTGAGCAGCGCGAGCAGTGCCGGCAGGAAACTCAGCGCGAGCTTGGTGGCAATGGACAGCTTCATGGACCATCCCCGTCTTATTTGTGTGATCTGACCATGATAGGCCGATGTGCGGTTCTTGGGGCGCGTTTTGCACAAGGCGGGTGCGCGTGCGTGTTGCGTGCATCACACCTGGGCGCAGCGTAGCGGGCCTGGTCATTCGAGATGCCATCAGGGACTTGGCGTGATGCCCCCTGCCGGGGCGTTTGGGCTGCGCTTGATCAGGCGCGGCTGCTGCGCCGGTACTCGCCGGGCGATTGCCCGCACCAGCGCTTGAAGGCCCGCTGGAAGGCGCTCTGGTCGGCAAAGCCCAGGCTCAGGGCGATGTCGTGCAGCGACTGGCGCGGGTCACGCAGCAGGCGCTCGGCCTGGCGGCGGCGCACGTTGTCCAGCAGGGCGCGGTAACTCAGGCCCATGTCTTCCAGGCGGTACTGCAGGCTGCGCGCCGACAGGCCCACGGCCTCGGCCAACTGGGGCAGGTCGGGGCGGGCATCTGCGGGGGCGGACAGCAGGCGCTCTTCCAGGCTGCGCAGCAGGCTGGCGTTGGGGATGAGCTGCTCCAGCTGCGCATCGGCCTGGTCGCGCAGCAGCTCGTGCATGCGCGGGTTGCGTTGCACGACGGGCAGGTCCATATATTTCGCCGGGAATTCAATCCGGGTCATGGGCTGGCTGAAAAGCGCAGGCCTGCCGAATATGCTCTGGTAGATATCAATATTGGCCGGTGCAGCGAATTCAAAATAAGCCGTGGCCTGCAGGTCCGGGCGGTTGGTGAGGAATCTCGCGATCACGGCCCAGGTGGTCATCGACATTTGCGAGAACATGGGCTCGGGGTTCTCGATCAGGGGTATCCATTCGATGTCGACGGTGTTTTCGCGCCAGACCAGGCGGGCTTCGTTGAGCCCGTCGAGCAATTGCTCGTACTGCTCCAGGCTGCGGGCGACGTCACCCAGCGTGTCGCCGGTCATGATCAGGTAGCCCAGCAGCCCGAAGTGGTAGGGCCGCAGCACCGAGGCCACGCGCAGGGGCAGCTCCGCGTCGCCCGTGAGGGCCATGGCGTGGCCCAGCAGGGCCCGCCATTCGTGCAGGGGCATGCGTGTGCCGGCGTCGTTGTCGGGCTGGCCGAGCAGGTGGCGCAGCTCGGGCGTGTCTAGCAGTTGCTGTCTGCTGATGCCGAAACTGTCCAGGTGAAGCAGGACCGCCTGCATGTACTCGCGGCTGACGGTGGCGGGGCGCATGGGTCTCGGGTAATCCCTCAGGTTGATAACCCTGGATTTGCAGTTCCGGCCAATTCTTTTGCAGCTTTGACCTATGCGTTGCCGGGCCGTGGGCGCCACAGTGAAGGCCGTGGGGAATTGGTCTGCATTTTTGAGGCGCAGTCTAGCACCCACGTTAATTCAACCATTCGGGGCATACCCCGATATTCAAGGGCCTGGATCAAGGCCGCCGAGGAACATTCACATGAAGAATATCAAAACGGCCCTGAGGATCGCTGCGGCCCTGGCGGTCTGCCATATTGGCGTGGGTGCCCAGGCGGCGGGCGATTATGCCCGCACCAAATACCCCATCGTGCTGGCGCACGGCATGCTGGGTTTCGACAAGATCGGGCCCATCGATTATTGGAACGGCATCCCCGATGACCTGCAGAAAAATGGCGCCAAGGTCTACCTGACGCGGGTGTCGGCCTTCGGCTCGTCCGAGGCGCGTGGCGAGCAGCTGCTGGCCCAGGTCGAGGAGATCCTGGCCGTGTCGGGCGCGGCCAAGGTCAACCTGATCGGCCACAGCCATGGCAACCACTCGGTGCGCTACGTGGCGGGTGTGCTGCCCGGGCGCGTGGCCTCGGCCACCTCGGTGTCGGGGCCGACCAAGGGTTCGCACGTGGCCGACATGATCACGAAGCTCTCCACCACACTGGGGCCCACGGCCACCAAGGCCATCGCCGGCCTGGCCAATGCCATCGGCCGCCTGGAGGCGCTGCTCAGCGGTGGTGATCTGCCGCAGGATGCGCTGGGCGGCCTGGCCTCGCTCAACACCCAGGGCGCGGCCGATTTCAACCGGCGCTTCCCGGGCGGCGTGCCGGCCTCGGCCTGCGGCGAAGGCGCCTACAGCCACAACGGCGTGCGCTACTACTCGTGGAGCGGCACGGGCACCTTCACCAATCTGCTGGACCCGTCGGACTTCGGCCTGGCGCTGTCGGCCGCGCTGACCCGCGAGCCCAACGACGGCCTGGTGCCCAAGTGCTCCAGCCACCTGGGCATGGTGATCCGCGACGACTACAACATGAACCACCTGGACTCGGTCAACCACGTGCTGGGCCTGGTGGGCTGGGGCACCAACCCGGTGGCGGTGTACCGCCAGCACGCCAACCGCCTGAAACTGGCGGGGCTGTGAGGCCATGGCGGTCTTGCTGAACCCGCGGGGGGCAGTCCGTCGGCGTGCCGGGGTGGCCCTGGTCTTGGGGCTGTCCCTGGCGGGGCTGTTGGGCTGGGCCTGGTGGACGGCGCGCGGCAGCGCCCAGGTGCCGCCTGGGGCCGGTGCCGCTGCGGCGCTGCCCTGGCGCGAGGCCGTGACCCAGCTGGACCAGGGGGGCGCCGCGCAGGCCGCGCGGCCGTCATTCCATACCGGGCTCGAGCAACTGCCGCCTTCCTTGCAGGGCGTGCAGGTGCCCGATGAGCTGGTGGTCGATGCGCAGGGCCGCCTGGTGCTCAACGAGGCCCTGCGCCGGGTGTTCGACCACTTCCTGGCCGCACAGGGTGAAGAGCCCGCGGCAGACACGGTGGCCCGCCTGCGCGCCTGGCTGACGCACCGGTTGCCCGCTCCGGCTGCGGCACGGGCGCTGTCGGTGCTGGCCCGCTACCTAGCCTACCAGGATGCCTTGCGCGACCTGCCGGCCGCGCAGGCCTCGGCGGAAGCCGTGGGCGATGTGGCCGACGTGCGCCGGCGCCTGGCCCAGGTGCGGAGCCTGCGCAGCCAGCACATGGACAGCGAGACCGTGCAGGCCTTCTTCGCCGACGAGGATGCGCTGGCCGACCATCGCCTGATGCGCATGGCCGTGCTGCGTGACCCGAACCTGTCGCCCGCGGAGCGCGCGGCGCGCCTGCAGGAGGCGCGCGAGCGCCTGAGCCCCGCGCAGCGGGCGCAGATGGACGTGCTCACGCAGGTGGAGGATCTGCAGGTGGCCACGCAGGCCCTGCAGGCGCGCGGCGGCAGCGAGGCCGAGCTGCGCGGTCTGCGCCAGTCCATCGTGGGCGAAGAGGCCACGCAGCGGCTGGAGGCGCTGGACCAATCCCGCGCGCAATGGCAGGCCAGGGTGGCGGCCTTCCGCACGGAGCGCGATGCGGTGATGGCCGATGCATCGCTGAGCGAGCCGCAGCGCCAGGAGCGGCTGCGGGCCGTGGTGGCGCGGGATTTCTCGCCCGCCGAGGCGCTGCGCCTGGCCATCGTGCCTTGAGCGTATCCGTGTGAGCCGGGCCAGGCCTGCTCAGTGGGGCAGGCCGTGGCGGGCGCGCGCCTTGAGGCATTGCGCATCGCCCGGCATCACCTCGCGGCAGGGCGAGGGGCGGTGTTCGTAGATGGTGCAGCCGATCGGCCCGCCCACCGGGCCCTGCAGCGCAGTGCACCGGGGCTGGCGGGCGTTGGTGCCCTGCATGCACAGCAGGTGCGGGCTGAGTGGCTCGGTCAGTGCGGCGGGCACGCCGAAGGTGCCGGGGCCATGCGTGCTCTCGGCCTCGGCCCAGTAGAACGAGACGCGGAAGCTGGCGCAGCAGGCGCCGCATTGCTGGCAATCGAAGGCCGGGTCCATGAGCGGGGAGACAAGCGGGTCAGGGCGCCGATGTTACCGGGCCCGGCCTGCGAACCCGCATCCAGGTTGTGGGCATTGCCTGACAACGCTTTGAGCCGATGCCGACGGCGCATTTGTCGGGCCATGGGCAACATCCGCTCACAGGCCTTCCAAAGGCCGCATCGGACAACACACAGGACACCGGGAAAGGGACCACATCATGAACGCAACTCGCATCATCGGGATCGTGCTGCTGGTGGCGGGCGCCGCGGCGCTGGCCATGGGCACCTTCAGCTACACCAAGGAATCGCACAAGGGCCAGCTGGGCCCCATCGAGCTCTCGGTCGATGAGAAGCGCGACGTCAACATCCCCACCTGGGCCGGTGTGGCCGTGATCGTGGTGGGGGGCGCGCTGGTGGCGGTGGGCGGCAAGCGTCGCTGAGCGCTGGTGTCGCTTCAAATGTTGCTGGAGGCGGGCAGGACAAGAGCGCCCTCAAGGCGCCAGCCCGCAGCCGCGCAGCACCATGGTCAGCACGTGCTGGGTGGCACGCTGCTGATCTGCCGCGGTGAGCGGTCGTCCTTCTGACAGCACCGCACGCATCTGCACGTCGAAATCGGCGTAAGTCTGGGTGGCGGCCCAGATCGTGAAGAACAGATGGGTGCTGTCCACCGGGGCCATGCGGCCGGCGGCGATCCAGCCGTCGATCACGCGGGCCTTGTCCACCACCATGGCGCGCAACTCGGTGTGCAGGGTCTCGCCCACCACCGGCGCACCGTGCAGCAGCTCGTTGGCGAACACGCGCGAGGCGTCCGGCCGTTCGGCCGACAGCGCCATCTTCAAACGGATATAGCTGCCCAGTGCCTGGGCCGGATCGGCCTCTGGCGTGATGGCGTCCAGCGGGGCCAGCCAATCATGCAGCACTGCGTCGAGCACGGCGCGGTACAGGTCGCGCTTGTTGCCGAAGTAGTAGTGCAGGTTGGCCTTGGGCAGCCCGGCTTCTTCCGCGATGTCGGCCATCGTGGCGCCTTCGAAGCCGGTGCGTGCGAACACGCGTTCGGCCGCGCGCAGGATGGCCGACTGGTTGGCTTGGCGGATCTGCCCCTGGCGGGGGGTGGCCCCGTCAGGGGAAGGTTTGCGCATAGGCGCTTATTTTGCCGCCGCGTCCCACACCAGATGGCTCATGGCGGCCTTGCCCGGATCCTTCTTGATCACGGGCGAGCTGCCGCCGGCCAGCAGCACCTTCACTGTGCGCTCGTAGGCGGCCGGGTCCAGGTAGCCGATCTTGGGCGTGTTGGCGTTGCTGATCAGCTTGGCCACGTTCTCCATCTGGCGCTTCTGCACGGCCAGGGTGGCGCTGCCCGAGGTGTCGTTGGCCACCACGATCTTGGCGGCGCCTTCCGGGTCCTTCACGGCATCGTTCCAGCCCTTGAAGCTGGCCTTGAGGAACTTGGCCATCTTGGCGACGAAGGCCTTGTCCTTCAGGTTGGAGGCCAGCACGTACAGGCCGTCTTCCAGCGAGGCCACGCCCTGGTCCTGGTAGAAGAACGTGACCAGATCGGTCTCCTTCACGCCGGCGTCGATCACCTGCCAGTACTCGTTGTAGATCATCGTGGAAATGCAGGCCGCCTGGTTCTGCAACAGCGGGTCCACGTTGAAGCCCTGCTTGAGGATGGTCACGTCGGTGCCGGGCTTGAGGCCCAGCTTGCCCATCCAGTTCAGGAAGGGGTATTCATTGCCGCCGTACCAGACACCCAGCGTCTTGCCCTTGAAGTCCTTCGGGCTGCTCACGCCGCTGGCCTTCTTGCAGGTCAGCATCAGGCCGGACTTGTCGAACACCTGGGCGATGTTGACCAGCGGCACGCCGGCCTCGCGTGCGGCCAGGGCGTCGGGCATCCAGTTCACGATCACGTCGGCGGACTTGCCGGCGATCACCTGCACGGGCGAGATGTCGGGGCCGCCGGGCTTGATGGTCACGTCCAGGCCGGCTTCCTTGTAGTAGCCCTTGGCCTGGGCCACGTAGTAGCCGGCGAACTGGGCCTGCGGCACCCACTTGAGCTGCAGCGTGATCTTCTCGGCGGCCTGGGCCACCGAGGCGCCCAGGCCCATGGCGCAGGCCAGGGCCAGCAGGCCCGTGCGCGCCAGCGAGGGCAGACGGGGGTGGGATGTGATCGAACGGTTCATCAAGGGACTCCTTAGGGTGTGGGGCAAGGCAGACAAGACCTGAAAGACCAGAGAACGAGAGATGACAACGCCGCGCCGATGCCTGCTGCTCATCGCGCGACACGCACCGAGGGGTGCCAGAAGTTGACGCGGCGCTCCAGCGCCGCCAGCAGGGCGAACAGGATGGATCCGACCACGCTGGCCACCACGATGGCGGCCCACACCAGCGGCATGTTCAGGCGCGCGGCTTCGGTGGAAATGCGAAAGCCCAGGCCCACCGTGGGCGAGCCGAAGAACTCGGCCACGATGGCGCCGATCAGGGCCAGCGTGGCATTGACCTTGAGCGCGTTGAAGATGAAGGGCAGGGCCGCCGGCAGCCGCAGGCTCAGCAGGGTGCGCTGGTAGCCGGCCGCGTAGGCGTACATCAGTTCGCGCTCCAGCTTGCCCGTGGCCTGCAGCCCGGCCAGCGTGCTCACCAGTGCGGGGAAGAAGGTCATCAGCGCCACCACGGCGGCCTTGGATGGCCAGTCGAAGCCGAACCACATCACCGCGATGGGCGCCACGCCGACCAGCGGCACCGTGCTGCTCAGCGAGGCGACGGGCAACAGGCCGCGCTGCAGCAGGGGCAGCCGGTCGATGGCGATGCCGGTGAGCACGCCCAGGCCGCTGCCCAGCACATAGCCGATCAGCACGGCCTTGAGCACGGTCTGCACCAGATCCCCGCCCAGCGTGCCGGCGTGCTCCCACAAGGCCACGGCGATGGCTGAAGGTGCAGGCAGCAACACGCGCGGCACGGCAAAGCCGGTGACCAGCAATTCCCAGAACAGCAGGGCCCAGGCACCGAACACGCCGGCCGTGATCCAGCCGGTGACCGGCCCCAGTGCGCTGGGCAGGCTCAGCCGGGCCACGCGGCGCACGCCGATCACGGCCAGCAGCGCGAGCGCGGTGGTGGCCAGCCAGTAGGCACTGCCCGGCGTGCTGACCTGGTCGGTGGGTGTGATCACCAGCAGGGCACCGGCACCCAGCGCCGTCAGGCCGACCAGGCCCAGCGTGCCGGTTGCGCTGGGCGTGGGCCGCAGCGCCCACAGGGCAGCCATCAGCAGTGCACCGATGGCCACGATCTGCGTGGTCAGCAATGAGGTGGTGGCTGCGGCCCCGCCTGCCTGCCACCAGCGCATCGGTGCCAGCGGGTCGGCCTCGCTCACGTCCTGCATCAGCACAGGGAAGTTCATGGACAGCAGCAGCAGGGCCAGCGCGATCACGGCTGCGATGGACCCGACCGCGGCTTCCCGATGTGATGGGGTGGCGGCGTTCATGCGCGACCTCCCGTGGCCTGATTGCGCCTGCCCAGCGCCAGCACTTCCACGCCGCGCACCGCCGCAGTCAGCGCCAGCCCCAGCACCGAGGCCATCAACAGCGCGGACCAGATCTGCACCGTGTTGCCGTAGTACGAGCCCGTCAGCAGCCGTGCGCCCAGGCCGGCCTGCGCGCCGGTGGGCAGTTCGGCCACGATGGCGCCCACCAGCCCGGCCGCGATGCCCACGCGCAGCGCGGGGAACAGGAAGGGCAGCGAGGCCGGCAGCCGCAGCCACCACAGCGTCTGCGCACGGGTGGCGGCGTAGGTGTGCATCAGCTCGTTCTCGATCAGCTGCGGCGCGCGCAGGCCCTGCACCATGGCCACCGTCACCGGGAAGAAGCACAAATACATCGCGATCACGGCCTTGGGCAAGGTACCGGTGAAGCCCAGGCTGCCCAGCACGATCAGCACGATGGGCGCGATTGCCAGCACTGGCACGGTCTGCGAGGCCACGATCCACGGCAGCAGTGCACGCTCCAGCGTGCGCGAGTGCACGATCAGCACGGCCAGCAGCAGGCCCAGCACCGTGCCCATGGCAAAGCCCGCCAGCGTGGCCTCGGCCGTGACCTTGGTGTGGAAGATCAGGTTGCGGGGCGAATCGATGGGCCAGTCGACCAGGCTGGACCACAGGTCGCGCGCCACCTGGTGCGGCGTGGGCAGCACCGGTCGCTGCTGCGACCACGTGGCGGTCACCAGCTCGTGCGTGCTCCAGCCGGGCTTGAGTTCGCGCTCGATCACGCCGGGCGCGTTGAGCCACACGGCCAGGGCATACCAGAGCGCCAGCACCACCAGCGTCACCAGCAGCACGGGGCCGGCGTCGCGCAAGGTGCGTTGCAGCAGGGTGTTCATGCGCATTCGCGGGGCAGCCTGTGCTGTTCAGTGGCCGTGGCCATCGGCCAGCGCCTCGCGCACCTCGTGCGCCAGCGCGGTGAACTCGGGCGTGTCGCGCATCGCCAGCGTGCGCTCGGCCGGCAGGGGCGAATCGATCACCTTGACGATGCGGCCCGGCCGGGGCGACATCACCACGATGCGGGTGGACAGGTACACCGCTTCGGCGATCGAGTGCGTCACGAACACCACAGTGCGCTGCTCGCGCCGCCACAGCTGCTGCAACTGCTCGTTCAGGCCATCGCGGGTGATCTCGTCGAGCGCGCCGAAGGGCTCGTCCATCATCAAGAGCTTGGGCTCGAAGCCCAGCGCCCGCGCAATCGACACGCGCTGCTGCATGCCGCCGGACAGCTGCCACGGGTACTTCTTCTCGAAGCCCGTCAGGCCCACGCGGGCCAGCTGTTCAAGCGCAATCGCTTTGCAGGCCTCGGGCTGCCTGCCCTGGATCTGCAAGGGCAGCATCACGTTGGACAGCACCGTGCGCCATGGCAGCAGGGCCGGCGCCTGGAACACGTAGCCATAGGCCCTGGCCAGCCGCGCATCGTGCGGGCTCAGGCCGTTGACCAGCACCTCGCCGCTGGTGATGGGCTCCAGATCGGCGATCACGCGCAGCAAGGTGGTCTTGCCGCAACCCGAAGGGCCGATCAGCGAGACGAACTCGCCGGGCTGGATGTCCAGGCTCACCTCGTGCAGCGCACGCACCGGCGCATCGGGCGCGGGATAGACCACGCTGGCCTGCCGCACCGACACGGCCGCCCTGGACGACGACACGCCATGGGCAGCCACGGAGGCGTCGATCACGCGGTCCGACAAGGGCACAAGGGGCTCCGGGGCGTTCATGGCGATCTGAAAGTTGACCGACTGGTCAGGTTTCGACCTGCACGCTGTAGCGAGTTCTGTGCCAGTGCAGAAAGCCCCGGGCCATGCACCGGCTTGGGGCTGATGTCACACACACCGTGTCCGAAGTTTTGTAGGATGGCCCTCACAGCGAGTCGCTTGCCGCGCTGACATCACGCCCGAGGCCCAGTCCCTAGACTGGCTCTGACCGTGTCGTCAACGTTCATCCCCTGGAGATCAGCATGGGCAGCAGCAATCCGCAGTACCTCGGCAAGTTCCAACGCGGCGCCGTTTCCGTCGGCAGCCACCCTGATGGCGGCCACCATGGCCATGCCGAAGAACGAGAGCCTTACCGCGCCTCCAGCAAGCGCTCCAAGCGCCTGGGCGCCAACCCGCGCCGCCTGATCAACGAGAGCCTGCGCCGCCAGGACGCCGACCAGGAAATCCGCAACCTGGGCCGGTGGTGAGCGTGGCGGAACCGGGCTGTCGCACCACATGGCAGGACCGGTTCGCCGCGGTGCGGGCGCATTCCCGCTGGCTCACGCAGCCACTCTCGCCTGAGGATCACCAGTTGCAGTCCATGCCGGACGCGAGCCCGGCCAAATGGCATCTGGCGCACACCACCTGGTTTTTCGAGACCCTGGTGCTGCGCCCGCATGCCCCGGGCTACGAGGTGTTCGATCCGGCCTATGCCTACCTGTTCAACTCGTACTACGAGGCGCTGGGCCCGCGCCATCCGCGGCCGCAGCGCGGTCTGCTCAGCCGCCCAACGCTGGACGAGGTCTGGGCCTATCGCGCCCATGTGGACGGCGCCATGGGCCGGCTGGCCCGTGAGGCCGATGAGGACACCTGGGCACGCGTGGCACCCACGCTGGCGCTGGGCCTGCACCACGAACAGCAGCACCAGGAGCTGATCCTCACGGACATCCTGCATGCCTTCTCACTGAACCCGGTGGGGCCGGTGTACCGCAGGGCCGCTGATTGGCTCGCGCAGGTCGGCTCAGGTAACGGGCAAAGCTACGCGCAGGATCCGCACCCAGGTGCCATAGCGGATGTTGCCCAAGGCGAACATGCCGATGTCCGCTGGCTTCGCCTGGAAGGTGGCCTGACCGCCATCGGCCATGACGGCCCCGATTTCGCCTTCGACAACGAGCAGCCTCGCCACACCGTGTGGCTGCGCCCGTTCGAGCTGGCCACGCGCCCCGTCACCGTGCGCGAGCACCTGGCCTTCATCGATGAAGGCGGCTACCGCGACCCACGCTGGTGGCTGAGCGATGGCTGGTCCTGCGTGCAGAGCCAGGGCTGGACCGCCCCCGCCTACTGGCAAGCGCCCGACAAGCCTGGCGCACCCTGGCAAGCCTTTGGCCTGCATGGCTGGCAGCCGCTGGACCTGGATGCGCCCGCCAGCCACCTCAGCTTCTACGAGGCCGATGCCCACGCCCGCTGGGCGGGCGCCCGCCTGCCCACCGAGTTCGAATGGGAGGCGGCGATGGATGCCAGCCCATCTGCCACCGGCCAGGTCTGGGAATGGACCGCCTCGCCCTACACCGCCTACCCCGGCTTCACGCCCACACCGGGCGCTGCGGCTGAGTACAACGGCAAGTTCATGGTCAATCAGATCGTGCTGCGCGGTGGCAGCCGCTTCACGCCGCCGGGCCACATCCGCCCCACCTACCGCAACTTCTTCCCGCCGGCCACCCGCTGGCAATGCGCCGGCCTGCGCCTGGCGCGGGATGTGCCATGAGCACATCTGCCCCCCGCTGAGCACACCAGAACCCACCCCAACCACTGCAGTACCCCAGGAGACTCACCCATGAGCGCATTGCTGCAGCCCGACCTCGGCCCCGCGCGGTCGGTGTTCGCCCACGACCTGCTGGCCGGCCTGCGCCAGCGCCGCAAGAGCCTGTCGCCCAAGTACTTCTACGACGAGCGCGGCTCCGCCCTGTTCGACCTGATCTGCGATCTCGACGAGTACTACCCCACCCGCACCGAGATGGCGCTGCTGCGCCGCCACGCGGCCGACATGGCCGACAAGATCGGCCCGCATGCCGACATCGTCGAGTTCGGCGCCGGCTCGCTGCACAAGATCCGCCTGCTGCTGCCCGCGCTGCAGGCGCCCACGCGCTTCCTGCCGCTGGACATCTCGGCCGAGCACCTGCACCGCCAGGCCGCCACGCTGCGCGCTGATTTCCCGGGGCTGGCCGTGCAACCGCTGGCCGGCGATTTCTCCGGCCCCATGAGCCTGGCGCCCCTGGCGCCAGGGGCGGCGCGCCGTGTCGGCTTCTTCCCGGGCTCGTCGCTGGGCAATTTCAATCCGGCCGAGGCTTTGGCCTTTTTGCGCCAGTGCGCCAGCCTGCTGGCCGGTGGTGGGCTGCTGATCGGTATCGACCTGGTCAAGCACCCTGATCGCCTGCACCGCGCCTACAACGACGCAGCCGGCGTCACCGCGGCCTTCAACAAGAACGTGCTGCTGCGCGCCAACCACGAGCTGGATGCCGATTTCGACCTGGACGCCTTCGACCACTACGCCTACTACCACCCCGGCCTGCAGCGCATCGAGATGCACCTGCTCAGCCGCAAGGCCCAGCGCGTGCACGTCTGCGGCGAGGCGGTGGATTTCGCCCAGGGCGAATCCATCCACACCGAGAATTCCTACAAGTTCACCGTGCCTGGCTTCCAGGCGCTGGCCCTGCAGGCGGGCCTGCTGCCCGCGGCCGTGTGGTGCGATGAGGAGGCCTTGTTCAGCCTGCACTGGCTGGTGGCCCCGCCCGATCCGGTCTGACACGGGCTGTGCCTCACGGGCGCTGTCCGCAGTTCTGCGTCAGCCGATCCCCACACACCAAGCCGCTGCCGCTGACACCGCCTTGCGGCGTTGGCCGCTGGGTGGCACCTGCCTGCCGCCCTAAGCTGTGAAGCATGCAACTGGCCGGCATGGGGGCGGCGTTGGATTCTGAACGGAGGTGTCATCATGGCCCAACAACTGATGCACGCATTTTTCGGAGAACGCTCGCTCACCAAGGTGGCGGGTGTGTTCCCCGCCCGCGCCCAGGCCGAACAGGCTGCCCGTCGCCTCACGCTGGCCTCGGGTTTCGATGAACAGCAGGTGGCCGTGCTCGCGCCGACTGACGGCACCTGGCAGCGCGCCGATGCGCTCGCCCGCAAGATGGAGCCCGAGGAGAGGGGCATCTGGAGCACCATCATCCGCGCCCACGTGCTGGCCGGCGTCATAGGCTTCCTGGCTGGTGTGGCCTTGTGCCTGGTGATGTGGATCGCCGGGCAGCCGGGCGTGACCAGCTCGCCCGGCCTGGCCATGGTCGCGATGGCGGGCTTCGGCACCACCTTCGGGCTGCTGGCAGGCGGCGTGCTGTCGATCCGCCCGGACCACGGCCGCGTGATCGCCCTGGTGCGCCAGTACCTGCGGCAGGGGCGCTGGGCCGTCGTGGCCCACCCGGACACGCCCGAGCAGGTGGCTCAGGCCGAGCGCACCCTGCAAGAGGGCAGCGAACGGGTGGTGCGCACCCTGTAAGGCCCGGTGAGCCAGCTCCCAAAGGGGGCGACTCGGACACGGGCTCAGAAGCGGTTAGGCTCCTTGGGCGGCAATGCCAGGAAGTACAACACCACCAGCCCGATCAGCGGGATGAAGCCGATCAGCTGGAACCAGCCGCTGCGGTCGGTGTCGTGCAGGCGCCGCGCGGCGGCGGCCAGCGAGGGCACGATCACGCCCAGGTAGAACACCCAGCTCAGCGGCGTCCAGATGAAGGACAGCACGATGCTGCCTACCACGATGAACAGGAAGAACCACCAGTACTCGGGGCGCGAAGCGCGGCCGGTGAAATCGGCGTACTTGCTGAAGCAGGTCTTGACGGCGTCGGTGAAATTCATGGTGTGAAGCCTCTCCCTGAGGCGTGTGTGAACAACGCGGCGGATTCTGCAAGGGCTATGCCGCCCATCGCAACTCCCTATCCCTAGGTTGTGCACAAGCCATTTACTCGTGCTACATTTGGAGGCATGAACTCGGCCCGCTTTTACTTTGCGTACTTTCAACTCCCGCCTCAATCCGGCGCAGGAGTGGCAGACGCATAAGCCAGCCACACAAGTTCCTGAAGACCGCCGGAGTCCCCGGCGGTTTTTTTTCGACCTCCTGACGACTCCCGGCACCCCGCCCGTCCCCTTCAACAAGCTTCCACGAGAGCTTCACGAAAGCCCACCATGACCCAAAGCAGCGCCTCCGCCGGCTGGGAACCGCCCGCGGACAAGACCTCCAAGACCGATGACGAGCGCATCAAGAATGTCACGCCCCTGCCGCCGCCGGAGCACCTGATCCGCTTCTTCCCGATCCGCGGCACGGCCGTCGAGACCCTGGTGTCCGACACCCGCAAGGCCATCCGCAAGATCATGACCGGCAAGGACGACCGCCTGCTCGTCGTCATCGGCCCCTGCTCCATCCACGACCCGGCCGCCGCCATCGAGTACGCCCGCAAGCTGCTCAAGGCCCGCGCGCACTACGCCGACACGCTCGAGATCGTGATGCGCGTGTACTTCGAGAAGCCCCGCACCACCGTGGGCTGGAAGGGCCTGATCAACGACCCGTACCTGGACGAGTCCTTCAAGATCGACGAAGGCCTGCGCATGGCCCGCCAGCTGTTGCTGCAGATCAACCAGCTGGGCCTGCCCGCCGGCAGCGAGTTCCTGGACGTGATCTCGCCGCAGTACATCGGTGACCTGATCAGCTGGGGCGCCATCGGCGCGCGCACCACCGAAAGCCAGGTGCACCGCGAACTGTCCTCCGGCCTGAGCGCGCCCATCGGCTTCAAGAACGGCACCGACGGCAACATCAAGATCGCCACGGATGCCATCCAGGCCGCGGCCCGCCCGCACCACTTCCTGTCGGTGCACAAGAACGGCCAGGTCGCCATCGTCGAGACGGCCGGCAACCCCGATTGCCACGTGATCCTGCGTGGCGGCAAGGGCCCGAACTACGACGCCGAGAGCGTGGCCGCCGCCTGCAAGGACCTGGAAGCCGCCAGGCTGCACCCCTCGCTGATGGTCGATTTCTCGCATGCCAACAGTTCCAAGCAGCATGAGCGCCAGGTGGTGGTGGCCGAGGACATCGCCGGGCAGGTGTCGAGTGGTTCCACCCGCGTGTTCGGCGTGATGGTGGAAAGCCACCTGTGCGCCGGCGCACAGAAGTTCACGCCGGGCAAGGACGATGCGTCCAAGCTGACCTACGGCCAGAGCATCACCGATGCCTGCATCGGCTGGGACGATTCCGAGCGCGTGCTGCAGATCCTGAGCGACGCCGTCAAGGCCCGCCGCAAGGGGTGATCCCTCGCTGACCCCTGGCTGGGTGGCGCCCCCCATGACGAAGGGGGGCGCCAGCGCGCCACGGCCGGGCCGCTTGCGGTACCGTGTGGGTGATCCGTGTGACACGTGCAACAGGCCCCACGGCCCCATGGCCCCATGAACACCCCGCTGTCCATCCCCTCTGACGAGCGCGCTGCCCTGGCAGCGTGTGCGCCCCATGTGGCCTGAGGGCTCGCCCATCCGCCTGCGCGGCCTGACCCGCTTCGTGCGGTTCGACGTGCCCGCGCACCTGGCCGAGCAACTGCGGCTGATCGATCGCAACATGCCCATGGGCATGCTGGCGGCCATCGTCGTGACGGTGCTGTTCGCTGGCATGCATCTGCGCCTGGCGCAGAACCCGCAGGTGGTGATCTGGGGGGCGCTGGCGGTGGCTGTGTGTGTGCTGGGCCTGCTGGTGCTGCGCGCCCGCCCCGCCGTGGGGGCTCCGCCAGCCCGGGTGCGCCGGCATGCCCGCCGCCTGCTGATGGTGTCGCTGGGCCTGGGCACCTTGTGGGGCTACTTCGCGTGGGCGTTCATGGTCACGCCCAACCCCCACACCACCAACCTCGTGATCGGGGCGCTGGCCGGCATCAACGCCGGGGGCATGGTGCTGTTCTGTTCGGTACTGCCCATCTCCTTTGTGTTCCTGGTCACCAGCGCCACGCCGGTGGCCCTGGTGCTGCTGGGTTCGGCTGAGCCTTCTGCACAGTTGATGGGCCTGGCCACGCTCACCTACATGCTGGCCATGCTGGGCTTTGGCTACCAGGCGGCGCGTTCCGTGCGCCAGTCCATCGACCTGCGCTTCGTCAACGCGGACCTGGTGGGGCGCCTGCGTGACCAGACCCAGCGCGCGGTGGAGGCCCGCCAGATGGCCGAGGACGCTCTGCTCGAAGCCGAGAACGCCAACCGCGCCAAGGGTGTCTTCCTGGCCGCGGCCAGCCATGATCTGCGCCAGCCGCTGCATGCGCTGGGCCTGTTCATCGGCAGCCTGGCCGGCACGGGGCTGTCGGGCCGCCAGCGCGGCCTGGTCAGCCAGATCGACGCCTCGGCCCAGGCCGCCAGCGACATGCTGGGCACCTTGCTGGATTTCTCCAAGGTGGATGCAGGCGTCATCACGCCCCGGCCTCAGCCCTTCGCGCTGCAGCCCATGCTGGAACGCCTGGTTCAGGAGTTCACGCCCCAGGCGCAGGTGCAGGGCTTGGCGTTGCGTTGCCGGCCTTCGCCCGCCGTGGCGGTGGCGGATCCGGCCCTGGTCGAGCGCATCGTGCGCAACCTGCTCAGCAACGCCCTGCGTTACACCGAGCATGGCGGGGTGCTGGTTGCCTGCCGCCTGCGCGAAAGTGGTGAGCGCGTCGTGATCGAGCTGTGGGACACCGGTGTGGGCATCCCGCGCCACCAGCACCGCGCCATCTTCCAGGAGTTCCACCAGCTGGGCAACGCCGAGCGGGACCGCCGCAAGGGCCTGGGCCTGGGGCTGGCCATCGTCGATGGGCTGGCGCGGGCCATGAGCGTGTCCGTCACCGTGTCGTCGGTGCCGGGGCGGGGCTCGGTGTTCCGCCTGACCCTGCCGCGCAGCCGCGAGGCAGTGCTGCCGCTGCCCACGCCGCTGGCGCTGGATGGCGGCGATCTGGGTGGTGCCCGCGTGCTGGTGGTCGACGACGACGAATCCGTGCGCAGCGCCATGGCCGACCTGCTCACGCAGTGGGGCGCCTGGTGCGAGGTGGCCGAATCAGGCCCGGAGGCCGAGGCCTTGATGGCGCGCTTCACACCGCAGATCGTGGTGGCCGATTACCGCTTGCGCGGCCCCAGCAACGGGCGCGAGGTGATCGAGCAGGTGCGCCTGCGGGCGCGCCGGCCCATCCCGGGCGTGCTGGTCACGGGAGACACCTCGGTCGAGCGGCTGCGCGAGGCTCAGGCCAGCGGTGCGGTGCTGCTGCACAAGCCGGTGCCGGCCGCGCAACTGCACGCGGTGCTGGCCGATCTGCTGCGCGTCGAGCGGCTGACCGCCGGGCCCAGCACTCAGGTCGATGCAGGCCGGCGCAGCTGAAGCAGCAGCAGGCTCAGGGCCAGCAAGCCCAGCCACAGGCCCTGGCCGCCCACGCCGTGGTGGTCGAAGGCCCAGCCACTCACGATAGGCCCCAGCGCCCCGCCCGCTGTGTAGCCCGCGATCATGGCCGAGGTGCCGGCCAGGGCGGAGGTGTCCGCGAAATCATGCGCCACACGGATCATGCTGAGCGTGTAGAGCGCCCCACCGATCGCCCCCCAGGCCACGGCGCACACCCAGATCAGCACCGGCCAGTGCACGGCCTGCGTGAACGCCAGCGCGCTGAGCACCAGCAGGGCAGCCCCGCCGGCGAACAGGCGCCGGGGTGGCAGGTGGTCGGCCAGCCAGCCCGTGGGGTATTGCAGCAGGAAGCTGCCGATGCCCAGGGCCCCGGCGATGGAGGTGGCCGCGGCCAGGCTCAGCCCGGTCTGCGAGCCATAGGCCGTGGTGACCGAGCCCAGGCCTACCTCGAACACCCCGCCCACGATGGCGGCCCACACCAGCGCCGGTCTGAAGCGCAGGGCCGCACCGATGCCCATCACCGGGCCATCGTCGTGCATGGCCTTGAGCGCGGTCACGCTGGCCGGGGCGGTCACCACCAGGGCCACGGCCAGGGCGAGTGCGGCCACACCATTGGCCTGCAGCGAATCGATGCCCGTGAGGCCCGGCAGCAGCGGCCCGGCCGCCATGGCCGCGCCCAGCACGGCCTGGTACAGCCCGGTCAGGCGGCCACGGTGCGATGCCGGCACGTTGTGCGCGATCAGCGCCTCGGTGGCGTTCCAGGCGGCAGCCGCGCCCACGCCGGCCAGCAGGCCGAACAGGCACCAGGCCAGGTAGGCGTCCGTCACCAGGTAGCCCAGGCAGGCGATCAATTCCAGCACCAGCCCGATGCGGTAGGCCTGGCCCACGCCGATGCGCGCGAACAGGCGCGGCACCAGCGGCACCAGCAGGGCCACGCTGATGAAGGGCAGCATGGCCACCAGGCCGATGGCCGTGCTGCTGGCACCGGCCATCTGCAGGCGCACGGCCAGCACGGGGTTGAGCAGGCTGTAGCTCAGCACCACCAGGGCGGTGCCCAGCATCACACGCCCGAGTCCGGGCGGCAGGTGCCGCATCAGTTGCGGCAGGGAAGCAGCGGGGTTCAGTTCAGCCAGCCTTTGCGACGGAAATACCAGAACGGCGTGATGGCCGAGGCGATCATCACCAGCACGGCGAAGGGGTAGCCCCAGGCCCAGTTCAGCTCGGGCATGGCCTGGAAGTTCATGCCGTAGATGCTGGCGATCAGCGTGGGCGGCAGGAAGGCCACCGAGGCCACCGAGAAGATCTTGATGATCTTGTTCTGGTTGATGTTGATGAAGCCGACGGTCGCATCCATCAGGAAGTTGATCTTGTCGAACAGGAAGGCCGTGTGCGAATCGAGCGAATCGATGTCGCGCAGGATCTGGCGCGATTCCTCGAACTGTTCGGCGTTGAGCATGCGGGCGCGCATCATGAAGCTGACGGCGCGGCGCGTGTCCATCACGTTGCGGCGGATGCGGCCGTTCAAGTCTTCCTGGCGGGCGATGGCGGCCAGGGCCTCGGCAGCGGCCTGGTCGTTCACCTCGTCTTGCAGCACGCGCTTGCTGACTTTTTCCAGTTCGTCATAGATGCCCTCCAGCGCATCGGCGGAGTACTCCGCGTCGGCGTCGTAGAGCTTGAGCAGCACGTCCTTCGAATCCTCGATCAGCGCGGGGATGCGGCGGGCACGCATGCGCAGCAGGCGGAACACCGGCAGGTCTTCGCGGTGGATCGAGAACAGCACGTTGTTGTGCAGGATGAAGGCCACGCGCACGTTGCGCGGGGTCTCGTCGTCGTCGATCAGGAAGTCGGAGCGGATGTGGATGGCGCCTTCTTCTTCATAGAAGCGGGCGGATTCCTCCAGGTCATCGTCGATGATGTCCTGGGGGATGAACAGGTTGAAGCGCGCGGCGATCCAGCCTTTTTCTTCCGGCGTGGGATCTTCCAGGTCGACCCAGACGGGGTTGACCGGGGGCAGGTCCTCGGGGCGGTCGATTTCTTCTTGGAATAGCCGGCCGTTGGCCAGCGTGAACACGTTGAGCATGGGAACTCCGGCACGTGGGCGGCAGGCGCTCGGCACTGCTCGCTCACAGGAATCTGGGAGAGGGGGGTGATGGGTGTCCGCCCCCTCCCGCAGTTGGGCCGGTGGCCGCGCACAGGCGTGCGAACGGCGGGGCCCGCGCACCGGCTCCACGCCTCTTGTTGTGGTCTGACGCGGCGGGGCCGTGTCGCTACCGTGTTGTTCGGGGCGGGATGGCCAGGTGGCCGGAGTGGGCGGTCACCGAGGGGGGATGTCCAAGGTGATCGCTCCAGTAGCACCGACCAGGGTCGGCAACACGACATTATCGCGCGAGGCGCGGCCTCGTTGCGTGACAAGGGGCCGAATCACCTGTGCTTTGCCTGGGTTGCACAGGGCTGGTTCAGGCGGGGGGCGCTTATCGAGCCTCTTCCATAATGCTTTGATGACCCCCTCGCCCTGGTCCCGGCTGGACCTCAACCTGTTCCGCGTGTTCGAGGCCGTGCACGAGCATGGCGGCATCTCCGGCGCGGCCCGCCAGCTGCACCTGAGCCAGCCGGCCGTGAGCCATGCGCTGGCCCGGCTGCGGCGCATCTGGGGCGATCCGCTGTTCGTGCGCCAGGGCAACCGCATGGTGCCCACCGAGCTCACGCGCCGGGTGATCGGCGAGGTGCGCGCCCACCTGCGCGGCCTGCAGGACTGCCTGGCCCAGGCCGAAACGTTTGATCCGCGCACCCTGGACATCACCTTGCGTCTGGGCATGCGCGACGTGATGGAGGCCATCACCCTGCCGCCGCTGATGGCCCACCTGGCCGATACCGCGCCGGGTGTGCGCCTGGCCAGCGTGCGCGTGCCCCGGGCTGATCTGGAGCGCCTGCTGAGCCTGGGTGAGGTGGACCTGGTGATCGATCGCCAGCGCCGCGTGGCTGGCCGCATCAAGGGCGCGCACCTGGCCGATGAAGCCCTGGCCGTGGTGGCGCGGCGCGGTCACCCGGCGCTCAAGAAGGGTTTTGATGTGAGCGCCTACTTTCAACAAGGGCACGTGATGGTGAGCATGTTGCCCGATCAGGCCGACCCGTTGCAGGCCGTGTGGGCCGCCTTGGGGCTGGGCGACCGCCGTATCACCCTGCGCTGCCAGCACTACTTCGCCGCTGCCCACGTGGTGGTGGCCAGCGACGCCCTGCTGACCCTGCCGCGCACCTACGCCGAGCGCCTGTGCGAGGCCCTGCCCGTGGTGCTGCTGGACCTGCCCGTGCGCGTGCCGCCCATGGGCATCTGGATGTACTGGCATGCCGACCGCGACGGCGACCCGGTGCACCGCTGGATGCGGGACAGCGTGGCCGCCGGTGCTCGACATGCCATGCATCAGGTGCATGACTTGCGATAAGAATTCATCATTTGCTGCAAGACCTGCCCCGGCGTAGGATCGCGCCACACACAGACCACCACCCCTGAGGAGCGGCCATGGATTTCCAGCCCAGCGAACGTGCCAAGAAGACGGCCGATGCCGTCCGTGCCTTCATCAAGAAGAACATCGAACCCGTCGAATCTCAGCACTGGCAGGAGATCCTGGGCCAGCGCCACGGCGGTGACTGGACGCAGTGGACCATCCCGCCGCGCGTGGAAGAGCTCAAGGCCAAGGCCCGCGCCGAAGGCCTGTGGAACCTCTTCATGCCCGACCCGGAACTGGGCGCGGGCCTGAGCGTGCTGGAGTACGCCTTCAGCGCAGAAGAAACCGGCCGCAGCCTGATGGCGCCCGAGATCTTCAACTGCAACGCGCCCGACACCGGCAACATGGAAGTGCTGTGGAAGTACGGCAGCGCCGAGCAGAAGGAGCGCTGGCTCAAGCCCCTGCTGGCCGGCGAGATCCGCTCCGTGTTCTTCATGACCGAGCCCGACGTGGCCTCGTCCGACGCCACCAACATGGAGGCCACCGCCGTGGTCGAGGGCGACCAGATCGTGCTGAACGGCAAGAAGTGGTGGTCGTCCGGCGTGGGTGATCCGCGTTGCAAGATCGGCATCTTCATGGCGGCCACGCCCAACGCCGAGGCCGGCCGCCATGGCCAGCACTCGATGGTGCTGGTGCCGCTGGACACGCCCGGTGTCGAGATCAAGCGCATGCTGCCCGTGTTCGGCGAGTGGGACGAGCCGCACGGCCACGGCGAGGTGCACTTCACCAACGTGCGCGTGCCGGTGTCCAACTTCATCGTGGGGCCGGGCAAGGGCTTCGAGATCGCGCAGGGCCGCCTGGGCCCGGGCCGCATCCACCATTGCATGCGCTGCATCGGTGCGGCCGAGCAGGCGCTCGAACTCGGCATCAAGCGCGCGATTGACCGCACCGCGTTCAAGAAGCAGCTGATCAACCTGGGCGGCAACCGCGAGCGCATCGCCGAGGCCCGCGTGGCCATCGACCAGGCCCGCCTGCTCACGCTGCAGGCCGCCTGGAAGATCGACACCGTGGGCGTGATGGGCGCGCTGACCGATGTGTCCGCCATCAAGGTGGTGGCGCCCAACGTGCTGCAGAGCGTGGTCGACTTCGCGATCCAGCTGCACGGCGGCATGGGGGTGTCGCACGACACGCCGCTCACGGCCTTCTTCAACCAGGCCCGCGCCATCCGCCTGGCCGACGGCCCGGACGAAGTGCACAAGGGCATGATCGCCCGCCTGGAGCTGATGAAGTACGGGGTCATGAAGTGAGCGTGGTGGGCGAGCAGAACGCTACCGCCACGTCACCTTCCGTGCAGGACCGGGGCGGCCGCGTGCGCCCCGGCGAAGAGCTGAACACGTCCGCGGTCGATGCCTGGCTCAAGCAGCAGGTGCCCGGCCTGCAGGGCCCGCCCGAGGTCACGCAGTTCTCGGGCGGTGCGTCGAACTGGACGTACCGGCTGCAATACCCCAACGGGGATTACATCCTGCGCCGTCCGCCCGCCGGCACCAAGGCCAAGGGCGCGCACGACATGGGCCGCGAGTTCCGCGTGCAGAGCGCGCTCAAGCCCGTCTACCCCGTGGTGCCGTCCATGATCGGCCACTGCGCCGACGAGGCCGTCACCGGCAGCGAGTTCTACGTGATGGAGCGCATCGCCGGCATCATCCCGCGCAAGAATATGCCCAAGGGGCTGGCGCTGGACGCAGCCACCACGCGCAAGCTGTGCATGAACGTGCTCGACAAGCTGATCGAGCTGCACGGCGTGGACGCGAAAGCCGCCGGCCTGGACAGCCTGGGCAAGGGCAGTGGCTACTGCCGCCGCCAGATCGAAGGCTGGAGCGAGCGCTACACCAAGGCCCGCACCTGGAACGTGCCCAGCTATCAGCGCGTGATGGTCTGGCTGAAGGAGCGCACGCCCGAGGATGTGGCCAATGTCGTGATCCACAACGACTGGCGCTTCGACAACGTGGTGCTGGCCGAGTCCGATCCCACCCGCGTGATCGGGGTGCTCGACTGGGAGATGGCCACGCTGGGCGATCCGCTGATGGACCTGGGCAACGCGCTGGCCTACTGGGTGCATGCCGACGACAACACGCTGCTGCAGACCACACGCCGCCAGCCCACGCACCTGCCGGGCATGCTGCGCCGCGAAGAGGTGGTCGAGTACTACCTGGACAAGAGTGGCCACAAGCTCGACCGCCAGCAATGGGCCTTCTACGAGGTCTACGGCCTGTTCCGCCTGGCCGTGATCGTGCAGCAGATCTACTACCGCTACCACCACAAGCAGACCCGCAACCCCGCATTCAAGAACTTCTGGATCATGTCCAACTACCTGGACTGGCGTTGCAAGGGCTTGATCAAGCGCGCGCGCGGCTGACAAGGCAGACACACCATGGGTGCCATCTACTTCATCCGCCACGGCCAGGCCTCTTTCGGCAGCAACAACTACGACCAGCTCTCGCCGCTGGGCCATGAGCAAGGCCGCGTGCTGGGCACAGCGCTCAAGGCGCGGGGCGTGGAGCCGGACCTGATCATCAGCGGCAGCATGAAACGCCATCAAGAAACGGCGATCAACTGTCTGGAGACCTTGGGCTGCTCGCTGCAGATGGAACTGCACCAGGGCGTCAACGAGTTCCACCACGAGAACGTGATCGAGGTGGCCGAGCCGCGCTACGTCGACAAGCTGGTGATGATGGGCGAGATGGCTGCCTCGGGCGATCCGAAGCGCAGCTTCCAGACCTTCTTCAAGGGCGCGGTGTCGCGCTGGGTGGAGGGCGAGTTCGCGCACGAATATGCCGAGAGCTGGGCCGATTTCCGCGCCCGCTGCGTGGCCGCGCTGGACGACATCGTGCGCCAGACCAGCCCCAAGGGCACGACCCTGGTGTTCACCTCCGGCGGCACCATCAGCGTGATCTGCGCCCACCTGCTGGGTTTGAGCGATGCACAGGCCTTCACCATCAACTGGACGCTGGCCAACGCGGGCGTGACCAAGCTGCTGGCCGGGCGCGACGGGCTGCACCTCATCTCGATCAATGAACACGCCCATCTGGAGGGCGGCGAGAAGGCGCTCTTGACTTATCGTTGAGGGCTGGCCCACCGGCATGGCGCTGGGCAGGGCGTATTTCTACAACAAGGGGACACCGATGAAGACATTGCTGAAGGCCGTGCTCGGCCTGTTGCTGCTGGCCGTCGTGCTGATCGCGGGCGGCGTGGCCATGGCCTGGGCGCCTGATCGCCCGGTCGATTCGCTGAAAGCGCGCTGGGCGCCCGCACCCTCGCAGTTCATCACCGTGCAGGGCATGCAGGTGCACCTGCGCGACGAAGGCCCGAAAGACGACCCCGAGCCCATTGTGCTGTTGCACGGCACTTCTGCCAGCCTGCACACCTGGGATGGCTGGGTCGATGCCCTCAAGGGCCAGCGTCGCGTGATCCGCATCGACCTGCCGGGCTTCGGCCTGACCGGCCCCGCGCCCGACAATGACTATCGCCTCACGCGCTACACCGGCTTCATGAAGGACGTTTTCGATCAGCTCGGCCTCAAGCAGGTCGTGCTGGCGGGCAACTCCTTCGGGGGCTCGGTGTCGTGGATGACGGCGCAGGCTCACCCTGATCGCGTGGCCAGACTGGTGCTGGTCGATTCGGGTGGCTATCCGTACAAGGCGGTGTCGGTACCCATCGGCTTCAAGCTGGCGGCGATCCCCGCGCTGCGCCCGATCATCGCCAACGTGCTGCCGCGCAGCATGATCGAATCGAGTGTGCGCAATGTGTACGGCGATCCGTCCAAGGTCACGCCGGAGCTGGTCGAGCGCTATTACGAGCTGACCCTGCGCGAGGGCAACCGCGGCGCGCTGCGCGAGCGCTTCAAGCAATCGCCCGGCGGTGAGAATGCCGAGCTGATCAAGCAGGTGAAGCAGCCGACGCTGATCCTGTGGGGCAGCAAGGATGGTCTGATCCCGCCGGAGAACGCCGAGCACTTCAAGCAGGACATCGCGGGCAGCCAACTGGTGATGTTCGATGGCCTGGGCCACGTGCCGCAGGAAGAAGACCCGGCGCAGACCGTGGCGGCCTTCAAGGCCTTCCTGAAGCTGCAGTGATCACCGCGCCTTGAAAGACACGCCATGCCCCAGCGACAAACGATCCTGATCACCGGCGCCAGCTCCGGCCTGGGCGAGGGCATGGCCCGCGAGTTCGCCGCCAAGGGCCGCCATCTGGCCCTGTGCGCGCGCCGCACCGACCGCCTGCTGGCGCTGAAGACCGAGCTGGAAGGTCAGCACCCCGGTGTGCGCATTTCCGTGCGCCCGCTTGATGTGAACGACCACGCCCAGGTTTTCGAGGTGTTCGAATCCTTCAAGGCCGAGTTCGGCCAGATCGACCGCGTCATCGTCAACGCCGGCCTGGGCAAGGGCCAGCCGGTGGGCAAGGGCCGCTTCGACGCCAACCTGCAGACGGCGCAGACCAATTTCATCGCCGCGCTGGCGCAGTGCGAGGCGGCGATGGCCATCTTCCGCGCGCAGAACAGCGGCCACCTGGTGGGCATCTCGTCGATGAGCGCGATGCGTGGCCTGCCGCGCAACCTCAGCACCTACGCGGCCACCAAGGCGGGCTTCGCGGCCCTGCTCGAAGGTATCCGGGCCGACGTGCTGCGTTTGCCGATCCAGGTCACGACGATCTTCCCGGGCTACATCGAGACCGAGCTGAGCAGCAAGGCCGCCAAGACACCGTTGATGGTGGACACGGCCAGTGGCTGCCGTGCGCTGGTCGCGGCCATCGAGCGTGAGCCGGCCACGGCGTGCGTGCCGGCCTGGCCCTGGGTGTTGGTGGGCTGGTTCATGCGCCACGCACCGCTGGCCTGGGTGGCCAAGACCTCCTGAGCGGCCTTACAAGGTGGCGGCCAGTCTCGCTGCCTGGTCGATCGCCCGCTTGGCATCGAGTTCGCCGGCCTCCAGCGCACCACCGATCAGGTGCACCTTCTTGCCGGCCGCCCCCAGCTCATCGGCCAGTGACCGCAGCGGCACCTGGCCCGCACAGAGGATCACGTTGTCGCACAGGATCCAGGTCGGGTCCTTGCGGTCTTCACCGTAGGTGATCATCAGGCCCTCGTCGTCGATGCGCTCGTAGTTGACGCCACCGATCATCTCGACGTCCTTCATCTTCAGAGCGCTGCGGTGGATCCAGCCGGTGGTCTTGCCCAGACCGTTGCCCAGCTTGCCTTTCTTGCGCTGCAGCAGTGTCACCTGGCGCGCGGGTGGCGACACCTCGGGCTGGCCGCGGCGCAGGCCGCCGGGTTCCAGCGCAGGGTCGGTCACGCCCCACTCGGCCTGCCAGGCGGGCAGGTCCAGCGTCACCGAATGGCCGTCGGCCACCAGGAACTCGGCCACGTCGAAGCCGATGCCACCGGCGCCGATCACGGCCACGCGCTGGCCCACGGGCTTCTTGTGGCGCAGCACGTCGATGTAGCTCAGCACCTTGGGGTGGTCCTGGCCGGGGATCTTGGGGTCACGCGGGTTCACGCCCGTGGCCACGATCACCTCGTCGTAGGCCTGCAGCGCGGCGGCGTCCACATGGGTGCCCAGGTGCAGTTGCACGCCGGTGATCTCGACCCGCTTGTTGAAGTAGCGGATCATCTCGTGGAACTCTTCCTTGCCCGGCACCTGCTTGGCCATGTTGAGCTGGCCGCCGATCTCGCTTGCGGCATCGAACAGGTGCACCTCGTGGCCGCGCTCGGCCAGCAGGGTAGCGGCTGTCAGGCCCGAAGGGCCGGCGCCCACCACGGCCAGCTTGCGGCGCGTCGGTGTCTTGTGAAACACCAGTTCGGTCTCGTGGCAAGCGCGTGGGTTGACGAGGCAGCTCGTCAGCTTGTTGCGGAAGATGTGGTCCAGGCAGGCCTGGTTGCAGGCGATGCAGGTGTTGATCTCGTCGGCCTTGCCCTGCGCGGCCTTCTTGACGAAGTGCGAATCGGCCAGCAGCGGGCGCGCCATCGACACCATGTCGGCGCAGCCATCGGCCAGCACCTGCTCGGCCACCTCGGGCGTGTTGATGCGGTTCGATGTCACCAGAGGGATGTCCAGGCCCGATGCCGTGAGCTCGGCCTTCATCTTCTGCGTGACCCACGCGAAGGCTGCGCGCGGCACGCTGGTGGCAATCGTCGGCACGCGCGCTTCGTGCCAGCCGATGCCGGTGTTGATGATGCTGGCGCCACTCTGCGCGATGGCCTTGCCCAGCAGCACGACCTCGTCCCACGTGGAGCCATCGGGCACCAGATCGATCATCGACAGGCGGTAGATGATGATGAAGTCGCGGCCCACGGCCTCGCGCGTGCGCTGCATGATCTCGACCGGCAGGCGCATGCGCTGGCTGTAGTCGCCGCCCCATTGGTCGGTGCGCTTGTTGGTGTGGCGGGCCAGGAACTGGTTGATGAAGTAGCCCTCCGAGCCCATGATCTCGACGCCGTCGTAGCCGGCCTCGCGCGCCTTCTGCGCACAGTTCACGAAGGCCCGGATCTGGCGCTCCACACCGCGTGCCGACAAGGCGAAGGGCGTGAACGGCGAGATGGGCGACTGGATGCGCGAGGGCGCCACCGCGAACGGGTGGTAGGCGTAGCGGCCCGTGTGCAGGATCTGCAGCGCGATCTTGCCGCCGGCCTCGTGCACGGCGCGCGTCACGGTCTGGTGGCGCTTGGCCGCGCCCGAGGTGGACAGCGTGCCCGCGAAGGGCTTGACCCAGCCAGCGATGTTGGGCGAGAAGCCGCCCGTCACCATCAGGCCCACATCGCCCTCGGCGCGCTCGCGGAAATAGGCGGCCAGCTTGCTCAGGTCGCGGCCATCCTCGAGGCCTGTGTGCATGGAGCCCATCAGCACGCGGTTCTTGAGCTGGGTGAAGCCCAGGTCCAGCGGTTTGAGCAGGTGCGGGTACAGCGAGTGGCCGGGCAGCGATGTGGGGGGCATGGGCGCTCGAATCGAAAATGAAAGTGGGGACAGCAACTAGAATCGTATTCTAGAATCACGTTCTATGGCAAGCCGAAAATCCACCGTCAACATCGCCGCTGCTACGGAGCAGGTCTCGGGCGCCGCTGCGGGCGACCGCCGCCAGGACATCCTGAACGCGGCGCTGGCCTGCTTCGCCGAGGGTGGCATGGAGGCCGTGTCCATCGAGATGGTGCGCCAGCGCTGTGGTGCCAGCGTGGGCAGCATCTACCACCACTTCGGCAGCAAGGAAGGCATCATCGCCGCGCTGTTCTTCGACATCCTGGCCGAGCAGACGCAAGGCGTGCAGGCGCAACTGGCCAGGTCGAAAGACGTGCCCACCGGCGTGAAGGCGCTGGTGATGGGCTACCTGGACTGGGTGGTGGCCCACCCGGATCGCGCGCGCTTTCTGTTCCAGGCGCGCAGCGTGGTGGCGGGCGGCCCGCGGTCGGCCGAGCTGGCCACGCACGCGCGGGAGCGCAACCTGGCCCTGCTGGCGTGGTTCGAGCCGCACCGCCGCTCAGGTGTGCTGGCTGACATCCCCTGCGAGGTGATGCCCTCGCTGGTGATGGGCCCGGTGCAAAGCTACTGCCGCGCCTGGCTGGCCGGCAGCACGGGCATGCCCTCACCCAGGAAATACCGTGAGACGCTGGCCCTGGCGGCGTGGAAGGCCGTGGCGGCCTGAGCCGGTAGAGGCGCCTCAGGCGGTACTGGGCTTGCCCGACCGCCTGGGTTGGCGAACAGGGCGGTGGCGTCGCGCACGTGCCTTCACCCACCAGAGCAGCACGCCCGTCACGCTCAGGCCGCACACCAGCAGGCCCGAGGCGCCCACGGCGATGCGCCAGGGCAGGCCACCCACGTGCGCCATGTGCAGGGCGCCCAGCCAGTTGCTGACGGTGTTGCCCGCCGGCCCGCCCGTGGGCAGCCATTGCCCACGCCAGGCGCCGGTGTCGGCATCGATCATCACGGCGGTGTTGCCGATGGTGGCGCGCAGGTCCAGGCTGCTGTGCACCATGTAGATGTAGACGCCTTTGCCGCGGTTGAGCATCAGCCGCTCCTCGGTGTGGATGGTGAATCCGTGGCGTGAGGCCATGGCCTGCATCGCCTGGCGGGCCGCGTGGTGGGCCGCCAGCCAGTCCAGCCTGGGCTGGCGGATCGGAGCGGGCCGGGCCGGAACGCTGCCCCATGAGTCGTCGAAGTCAAAGGCCAGCGCCATCACGGGCTGGTAGACCGGATCGCGCAGGTTGAACATCACGCTGGACCACGCGAACATCAGCAGCACGGCCCACAACCACAGGCCGCCGGCCCGGTGCAGATCGTGGTTGGCGCGCTGCCAGCCAGCCCGCCATTTCACGCGCCAGGCCTGCCCCCAGCGTGGCAGGGCAGGCCGGGCGCGCGGCCAGGTCAGCCAGGCCCCCACAAAGCAGTCGATGGTCCACACCAGCGAGACCAGGCCCAGCAGCCATGTACCCCACTGGCCGGGCAGGGCCAGCGAGTGGTGCAGCTTGAACACGAAGGGCATGAGCTGCGTTGGGGCCAGGCTGTTGGCGTGGCTGTTGCGCGTGCCCTGGATGCGGCCGTTGTACGGGTTCACGAACACTTCATCGGCGGCCAGGGCTGGCCCGCTGGCGCGTAGCACCACGGTGCGGCCGGGCTGCACGCGCAGTTGTACCGTGTCCACCCGGGTGCCGGCCGGCAGCGCCTGCTCCACGGTGGCCCGCAGCGTGAAGGGATCGAGCAGGGCAGGGGCCGCGGCGTCTGGCAGGGCCAGGTGCAGTTCGGGCGCCAGCCAGCCTTCGAGCTCTTCACGAAAGGCCAGCAAGGCGCCCGTCAGGCTGACCACAACCAGGAAGCCGGCCATGGCCAGGCCGGCCCAGCGGTGCAGGCGCACGGCGGCCTGGCGCGTCAGCGCGGGCAGGCGCATCGGTGGTTCAGAAGCGGTAGCGGGCCGTGAGGGTGAAGTTGCGCTCGGCACCCGGGTAGTAGCCACCGTAGGCGCGCGACGCCACGTAGTCCTTGTCGAACAGGTTGGCCACGTTCAGGGCGAAGCGCCAGGGGCCCTGGTCGTAGCGCACGGCCGCATCCACCAGGGTGAACGACTTGGATGAGATGGTGTTGGCCATGTCGTCGTAGCGCTTGCCCACATAACGCACGCCTGCGCCCGTGCTGAAGCCCTGCAGCGCGCCCGTGAAGGTGTAGTCGATGCCGGCGGAAGCCAGCTGGCGCGGTACCTGCATCGGCACCTTGCCCAGGTCGATGTCCAGGCTCTTGGTCACTTCGATGTCGTTGTAGCTGTAGGCGGCGTACGCATCCAGGTTGCGCGCCAGCCGCGTCTTGGCTTCCAGTTCGAGACCGCGGGAGCGGACCTCGCCGGTCGGTTGTGGATCGCCCTGGTTATCGTAGGTGGGCGCGTTGGTCTTGGTCAGGTCGAACAGCGCGACCGTGAACAGGCTGACGCCACCCTCGGGTTGTACTTTCAGGCCGATTTCCCATTGCTTGCCGCGCGTGGGCTGAAAGGGCTCGCCGGCTGCGGTCTTGAGCGTCTGGGGCACGAAGGATTCCGCGTAGCTGATGTAGGGCGTCACGCCATGGGCCCCCAGGTAGCTCAGCCCGGCGCGGCCGCTGAAGGCATGGTCGCGCTGCTGGTCGAACTGGGTGCCGCTGCGTGAGTGGCTTTTCACCTCGTCGTGCCGGCCACCGAGCGTGACCACCCAGCGCTGGTCGATCTTGAGCTGATTTTGCGCGTAGATGCCCAGCAGGTGCGTGTCGCTCTCGCGGTCAATGGTCCGGTTGCTGGGCGTTGGGAAGGGCACGCCGTAGACGGGGTTGAGCAGGTCCAGGGCCGGTGTGGTGCCCGCCGGTGCTTGGTACTGCAGGGAGCGGGTGTTGATTTCGCTCCAGTCCAGCCCCAGCAAGATGGTGTGCTGCACACGGCCTTGATCGAAGCGGGCCTGCAGGTTGGTATCGGCGGCGAGCTGGCGCAGGTTGTCGTCGGCATAGCGCGCGGTGCGTGGCACGGTGCTGCCGGACAGTGCCGACTTGAAGATGAAATGGTTGTCCACCCCCGATTCGGCATAGCGCACGTTCTGGTTCAGCGTCCACGTGTCGTTGAACTGGTGGCGCAACTGGTAGCCGATCTGGCTCTGGTCCTGGGTGTAGCGCAGGTACTTCGGATCCCCCGTCAGGATGCCGTCCTTGTGCAGGGGCGTGTCGACGTACAGCGAGAAGCCCTTGATCACGTTGCGCTGCTTCTCCGCCATCAGGGTCAGCGAGGTGGCTGCCGAGGGGCTCCACGTCAGCGAGGGGGCAATGAACTGGCGCTCGTTGCTGCCCCGGTCGCCATTGGCGAACTTCATCTGGTTCTCGGTGTCCAGTCCCAGACCGACCAGGCGCCAGCGTACGGTGCCATCGTCGTTGAGCGCACCGCCCAGGTCGACCGCGAGCTGCTTGCGGCCATAGGAGCCAGTCTGCACGACCAGCTCGCGCGGTGCGTTGGCATCGGGGCGCTTGCTGATGCGGTGGATGGTGCCACCGGCCTCCACCTGGCCATACGTGACCGAGGCGGGCCCGCGCAGCACCTCGATGCGCTCCAGGCCATAGGTTTCGGTCTGGATGTTGACCCAGGTGCTTTGTGCCAGGCGCAGGCCGTCCACGAGCGTGGCGGTGTCGCTGACGTCGAAGCCCCGCATCAGCACCCATTCCGTGCCGCGGGTCTCGACGCCCCAACTGTCCACGGCGACCCCGGGCACGTAGCGCAGGGCCTCCATCACGCTCTGGGCGCCGCGGGCATCCAGTTCCTCACGGCCGATCACGGAAATGGACTGAGGCACTTCGATCAGCGGGGTGTCGGTCTTGGTGGCCGTGGCGCTGCGGCGCGCGACCAGGCCGTCGACCGGCCCCTGGGCATCCTCCTGCAGCGGGCGCGCTTGCACCTTGATGGGCGGCAGCGTGTGGTCCAGGGGGAGTGGGTGCACGGTGAACGAGCCATTGGTGCCCGGCTGCGCGCGCAGCCCAGAACCGTCCAGCAGGCGCGTCAGCGCTTCCGGCACGCTCATGCGGCCGGAAATGGCCGGGGCTGTCTTGCCGCTCACCAGATCGCCCGGGGCGAAAATCTGGATGCCGGTCTGCCCCGACAGGCTGGCCAAGGCGCTGGCCAGCGGCTGGGCCGGCAGCTGGATGTCGACCAGCGGCGCAGCCGCCTGCGCCATGGTGGCGGGGTGATGGGCGGTGAGCAGGGTGCCGAAGCATCCGGCAAGGGCCAGCGTCAGCAGGCGTTGGCGCGTCGTGAACAGCATGGAAACAACTCCGTGATTCAAAGGTGATGGCGGCCGCCGCACGGGCGGTTGTGCCGGGCTCTCACTTCTGAAGACGGATCAGCGCCAAAAACCAGGACACCCCACGTTCAAGGTTGTGCACGCGGGGCGGATTGGAGCGCCACCCGCCCGTCGGGCAGGGGCTGCACGCGCAGGGGCAGGATCGCGGGCAGCGCGCTCAGCAGGCTGGCCGAATCGGCGGCCTTGAAGCGGCCGGTCAGCGGCAGGCGGCCCACCTGTGCATCGCCCAGGGTCATCGGGTGTGGCCAATGGGCATTGATGGCGGGCAGAGCCTCTGCCAGAGGCGTGTTGTCGAACACCAGCCAGCCGTCGCGCCAGGCGCTGGCCTGGCGGGCATCCTGGCCGGAGCGCAGCACAGGCGCCTGGCCCGGGCGCAGCGTGAGGGCCTGCCCGGCCCGCAGGTCCACGGCCCTGAGCGCCGGGCTGCCGGACTGTGCGTGCGCCTCGAAGCGCACATGACCGTGCTCGACATGGATGGACACCGGCCCGCCCCGGTCCTTCACGGTGAAGGCGGTGCCCACCACGGTGATCCGGCCCACGCGGGTCTCGACCAGGAAGGGGCGCCCGGCATCCGGGGCGACCTCGAAACGGGCCTCGCCCCCTTCCAGCACCACCACGCGCTGGTGGCGGTACAGGCGTGCCAGCACGGCGGTGCGTGCATCCAGGTCGATGCGGGTGCCTTGCGCGCTGGCTTCCCCATTGTCTGGCAGTGTGATGGTGCGCAGCTCGGCCGTGCCGGTGGCATGCCGCTGTTCGAACACCGGCTGGCGCCAGTACCAGCCGCCGGCGGATCCGGCCAGCACGGCGCAGCCCGCCAGGGCGGCCAGGCCACGCAGGCTGCGTCGACGCGACGGCCTCGCGGGGGCGCCATCGAATCGGTCCTTCACCTCCGCAGCGATGCCGCCGAGCAGATCCCAGCGGCGCTGGGCTTCCAGGGCGGCGGCTTCGTGGGCCGGTGAGGTGCGTCGCCACCGGGACATCGACTGGCGGGCGCGTTCGGCCGCCTCGGGGCCTTCGACGGCTGCCTTGGCGATCAGCGTGAGCCCGTGCTCGATCAGCTGTTCGGAGGCCCTCATTGGCAGGGTGGAGGTGGCGCTCATGGCTGTTCCTCGGCCAGCGAGGCTTTCGAGCCGGGCTGGCTGGGTGGTTCGATGAACACGGGCAGGCTGTCGGCCAGCTCGGCAAAGGCCTTGGCGCAATCCAGCGTGGCCCGCACCACGTGCTTGGCCACGGCCGCTTCGGTGATGTCCAGTCGTTGCGCAATCTCTGCCTGGGTGTGCCCGTGCGCCCGAAACAACAGGAAGACTTCGCGGCGGCGCGGCGGCAATAGCTCCAGCAGCGCAACGACGCGCTCCACCAGCTGGCGGTAGGCGGCGATGTGCTCTGCCGACGGCACGGCGGGCCGCAGGTTGGCGGCCTGCCGGTCGTTGGCCCAGGCTTGCACCACCTGGCGATGGCGCGCCTGGTCGATGCACAGGTTGTGCGCCGTGCGGAACAGCAGCGCCCGCGGCGATTCGATGTCTGCGGCATTGCCCGGGGCGGCCAGGGCGTGCTGGTAGACCTGCGCGAAAGAGGTCTGTGCGATGTCGGCTGCGTCGTCGGGGTTGCGCAGCTTGTGCTTGAGGTGGCGCAGCAGATCCCGGTAGTGGAGCAGCAACTCGCGGATGAGGTCAGGCATCGGCGTCTTCCCTGTTGCAGGCAACCTTAATGAGAATGATTACCAAATTATCTCGCATCCAGGTGCGTGTGCCGCCTGCCTGGATGAGGGGGGCGTCCTCTGCCTCAGGTGCCCGTGCGTTGGTCCGGGGGCATCCACGCCTCGTGCGAGGCCTGCGAGGTTTTCTCCTCGTCGGCCACGGCCTGTGACAGCTGCCCGCCCCGCTGCTCATGGCTGCGCGTGAAGCGCAGGTGCGTGATGTCGGGCGGGAAAAACATGCCCCAGCTCCACTCCAGGAAGACACGCAGGCGCCGCCCCCAGGAGGGCATCTGCGACAGGTAATAGGCCCGCCACACCAGCCATGCCGGCCAGCCGGTCAGGGCCACGCCGCCCACCTCGGCCACGCCCTTCAAATGTCCGATGGAGGCCATCATCCCGCGTGAGCGGTGGCTGAAGGGCTGCGTCTGGCGGCCCTGCGACAGTGCGATCAGGTTGTCCGCCAGATGCCGCGCTTGCCGCACCGCGAACTGCGCGGTCGGCGGCGACAGCTGGCCATCGTGCGCATTGGGCACGGCTGCGCAGTCGCCCAGGGCCCACACGCTCGGCGTGCCCTGCACGGAAAGATCGGCGCTGGTCAGGATGCGGCCTTGCTGCAAGGGCAGGCCCAGCATCTGCGCCAGCGGGTTGGTCTCGGTGCCGATGGTGCAGATCAGGGTCTGGCCTTCGATCTGTTCGCCCGTTTTGAGTGTGACGCCGCGTGGGGTCAGGGCCTGGGCGCGTGTGCACAGGCGCACGGCCACGCCACGCCTTGTCAGGGATTCCAATGCGGCCTGCCCCAACCGGGGCGAGAGCTCGGGCAGCAGCCGGTCGGTGCCATGCAGCACGGTGATGCGCAACTCATCGGCCTGTACCTTGGGGTAGTAGCGCCGGATGCTGGCCAGGCAGTCCACCAGCTCGCCAGCCACCTCCACACCCGAGAAGCCGCCCCCGATCACGATGAAGTGGCCCAGCCAGCGGCGCAGCGCCGTGTCGCTCTCCAGCTCGATGCGGGCCAGGCGGCGCAGCACCGAGTTGCGGATGTGCATGGCATCGCCCACGGTCTTGAGCGGCAGGGCGTGCTCGGCCATGCCGGGCAGCATGTCCAGCTTGGCGCGGTTGCCGAAGGCCAGCACCAGGTGGTCGTAGGGGATGGCCAGCTCACCGGCCAGCGAATGGCAGTGCACGGTGCGCTGCGCCGCATCCACACGGGTGACCGTGCCCATGATGAAGCGGCAGCCGCCGGCCGTGCGCAGCATCTCGCGTACGGGCACCACCACCTGCTCGGGGAAGACGGAGGCGCCCACCGCTTCGGGCAGCATGGGGTTGAAGGTGGTGTAGCTCTCGTCGGAGATCAGTGTGATGCGTGCGCCGCCTGGCCAGCGCTTGTCCAGTGTGCGGACCAGGGTGGTGCCGGCGAATCCGGCACCGATGACGACCACGGACGGGAGAGCGGGCATGGGGGATCATGGACAGTGGAGTCCGAAGATCCATGCATGAAGTGTGCGCAGGCCGCGTGCCAGTGTCTGCATCCCCCTTCAACGGGGTGTTTGGCCATGAAAAAGGCACCCCGCAGGGTGCCTTGTGATTCGGCAGGGTCTGCCGATGTGTTCAGCGCGCAGCGCGACGACGGGCCACGCTGCCCACCACGGCCAGGCCGGCCAGCACCAGGGCCAGGTCCGAAGGCTCGGGCACGGCCGAGGTCAGCTGCACGTTGTCGATGAACGAGGTGCCATCGATGCCGCCACGCTCCAGGCCGGCGAAGGTCAGCGTCTGCAGGCCCGAGGTGCCCACCGTGAAGGTCAGCGAGCGGGTGGTCCAGGCGTCGCCCACGGTGGTGCTGAACGAGCCCAGGGTCACGCTGCCCAGCAGCACGTCGTAGAACTGGTTGTCGTAGCCGTTGCGGTTGGTGTCGACCCAGCTCAGCGTGTAGCTGCCAGCGGACAGGCTCACCGATTGCGACAGGCTGCTGTTGCCCTGGATGCCGGCGACCACGTGGCCGTCGATCAGCGCGTTGTTGCCCAGGTTCTGGGGCGTGCCCCAGGGGCCGCTGTCGGCGGCGATCAGCACGAAGGTGCCGGTCCACGAGGGCACCGCGGTGCCGCACTCGACGTTGGACGGAAAGTTGTTGTAGCAGTAGCTGCCATCCTGGCTCGACGCCGTGCTGGAGGCTTCGAAGCTGCCGTTTTGCAGCAGGTTGGTGCTGGCCTGGGCGGACAGGCCGGTCAGCAGTGCGAAGGGCAGGGCCAGCGCGGCGATGCGGGTGGACAGGGCGGACATGGGGACTCCTCGGCGTCGATCTTGTAAAAGTAACGGGATGTTATTGACCCGGTCGGTGCCCAGCCACCCCGCGCTCTCGGGGAGTGGTGTCGCCACATGAAAAAGGCACCCCGAGGGGTGCCTTTGCTGCCGCGGCGTTGCGGATCAGACGCCAGCTTTGGCCTTCAGGCGCCAGGCGTGCAGCAGCGGTTCGGTGTAGCCGCTGGGCTGTTCCTTGCCCTTGAACACCAGGTCCAGCGAAGCCTGGAAGGCCACGCCGTTGGGGTTGGCCACCAGGGGCTTGTAGACCGGGTCGGCGGCGTTCTGCTTGTCCACCACGGCGGCCATGCGCGTGAAGGTCTCGCGCACTTGGGCCTCGGTCACCACGCCATGGTGCAGCCAGTTGGCCACGTGCTGGCTGGAGATGCGCAGCGTGGCACGGTCTTCCATCAGGCCCACGTTGTGGATGTCGGGCACCTTGGAGCAGCCCACGCCCTGGTCGATCCAGCGCACCACGTAACCCAGGATGCCCTGGATGTTGTTGTCCAGCTCCTGCTGCTTGTCGGCGTCGGACCAGTTGGCCTGCTCCACCACGGGGATGGTCAGCAGCTTGTCCAGCAGCGATTGGGGGTCTTCACCGTTCTTCTCGATGTCGGCCTGGATGTCGGCCACGCTCACCTGGTGGTAGTGCGTGGCGTGCAGCGTGGCGGCGGTGGGCGAGGGCGTCCAGGCGGTGTTGGCACCGGCCTTGGGGTGGGCGATCTTCTGCTCGAGCATGCCGGCCATCAGGTCGGGCATGGCCCACATGCCCTTGCCGATCTGGGCGCGGCCGCGCAGGCCGGTCTGCAGGCCGATCAGCACATTGCGGCGCTCGTAGGCGGCGATCCAGGCGCTGTTCTTGATGTCGCCCTTGCGCATCATCGGGCCGGCCAGCATGGCGGTGTGCATCTCGTCGCCGGTGCGGTCCAGGAAGCCGGTGTTGATGAAGGCCACGCGGCTCTTGGCGGCCACGATGCAGGCCTTCAGGTTCACCGAGGTGCGGCGCTCTTCGTCCATGATGCCCAGCTTCACGGTGCTGTCGGGCAGGCCCAGCAGCTGTTCGACGCGGCCGAACAGCTCGGCGGCGAAGCCCACTTCAGCGGGGCCGTGCATCTTGGGCTTGACGATGTAGACCGAGCCGGTGCGCGAGTTGCTGATGGCCTGGCCGTCGATCTTGCCGTGGCCTTGCAGGTCGTGCAGGGCGATGGTGGTGGTCACCACGGCATCCATGATGCCCTCGGGGATCTCCTTGCCCTCGGCGCCCCACAGGATGGCCGGGTTGGTCATCAGGTGGCCCACATTGCGCACGAACATCAGCGAGCGGCCATGCAGCTTCACTTCGCCGCCATTGGCGCCGGTGTAGACGCGGTCGGCGTTGAGCTTGCGGGTGAAGGTCTTGCCGCCCTTGGCGACTTCTTCGGTCAGCGTGCCTTGCTGGATGCCCAGCCAGTTGCTGTAGCCCAGCACCTTGTCTTCGGCATCGACGGCGGCGACGGAGTCTTCCAGGTCCAGGATGGTGGACACGGCCGATTCGAGCACCAGATCGGCCACACCGGCGGCATCGGTCTTGCCGATGGGGGTGTTGCGGTTGATCTGGATGTCGATGTGCATGCCGTTGTTGACCAGCAGCACGCTGCTCGGTGCGGCGGCATCACCCTGGAAGCCCAGGAACTGCGCGGGGTTCTTCAGGCCGGTGGTCTTGCCGCCAGCCAGGGCGACGACCAGCTTGCCACCGACCACGGTGTAGCCAGTCGAATCCTTGTGCGAACCGGCTTCCAGCGGCGTGGCCTGGTCCAGGAAGTTGCGCGCCCAGGCGATGACCTTGTTGCCGCGCACTTCGTTGTAGCCGGGGCCCTTGGCGGCGCCGTCGGCTTCGCTGATGGCGTCGGTGCCATACAGGGCATCGTACAGGCTGCCCCAGCGGGCGTTGGCGGCGTTCAGGGCGTAGCGGGCGTTCAGGATGGGCACCACCAGCTGCGGGCCGGCCTGCGTGGCCAGCTCGGCATCGACGTTGGTGGTCGTGGCCTTCACGTCACCGGGCACGGGCACCAGGTAGCCGATCTTTTCCAGGTGGGCCTTGTAGGCGCCGAAGTCCTTGATCGGGCCCGGGTTGGCCGCGTGCCAGGTGTCCATCTCGGTCTGGATGCGGTCGCGCTCGGCCAGCAGGGCGGCGTTCTTGGGGGCCAGGTCGCTCACGATCTGGTCGAAGCCCGCCCAGAACTTGGCGCTGTCGACGCCGGTGCCCGGCAGCACCTTGTCTTCGATGAAACGGTAGAGCTCGGTGGCCACTTGCAGGCCATGGACGGTGGTGCGTGCGGTCATGGGTAACCTCGTCGATTAGGTAGGTCGCAAAAAAGGGGAGTTTGAGGGAAACAGAGGGCGCTGTGGCAGCTGCGGCCAAGCTCCCTCTTTTCCATGTCGCCCAGTTTATTCGATACTTGACTGAACATTACCGGGGCTAAAAGTCATGGGATTCATGACTTTTACGCAAAGATCAGGCAGCATCCCAGCCCATGGACCGACTCAAGCAGATCGAATCCTTCGTGGCCGTGGCCACCAAGGGCAGCCTCACCGCCGCAGCCACCGCGGAGGGCGTGGCGCCCGCCGTGATCGGCCGCCGCATCGACGCGCTGGAGGAGCGCCTGGGCGTGAAGCTGCTGGTGCGCACCACCCGCCGCATCAGCCTCACGCACGAGGGCGCAGCCTTTCTGGAAGACGCCCACCGCCTGCTGGCCGACCTGGCCAGCGCCGAGGCCAGCGTCAGCGCCGGGGGCGTGAAGGCCAGCGGCCACCTGCGCATCACCGCGCCGGCCGGCTTCGGGCGCCGGCACGTGGCGCCGCTGGTGCCGCGCTTCGTGGCCCAGCACCCCGAGGTGTCGATCTCTCTTAATTTGGCCGACCGGCTGGTCGACCTGGTCAATGAAGGTTTCGACTGCGCCGTGCGCGTGGGCGACCTGCCCGATTCCAGCCTGGTCAGCGTGCGGCTGGCCGACAACCGCCGCCTGTGCGTGGCCAGCCCCGATTACCTGGCGCGCCACGGCCGCCCCATGGTGCCCGCCGACATCGCCCGGCATGACTGCCTCACGCTCAGCTCCGAGGCCAGCCAGACGCGCGGCTGGGCCTTCACCATCGACGGCCAGACCGCCTATGTGCGCCCCGCCACCAAGCTCGACTGTTCCGACGGCCAGGTGCTGCACGCCTGGTGCCTGGAAGGGCTGGGCCTGGCCTGGCGCTCATGGTGGGAAGTCGAATCCGATGTGCACGCCGGCCGCCTGGTCAGCGTGCTGGATGACTTCGCTGCGCCGCCCAACGGCATCTACGCCGTCTTCGCGCAGCGCAAGCACCTGCCCGTGCGCCTGCGCCTGTGGATCGATTTCATCAAGGCCACGTATGGCGACCCGTCATACTGGTCCACCTCTTCCAGGAGTCCCCATGCTGACTGAATCGCTGCTGGCCTACGCGCACTTCGTGGCCATCCTCACGCTGGTCGTCTTCATCACCAGCGAGGCCGCGCTGTGCCGCCCCGAGTGGATCAACGCCGCCATCGTGCGCCGCCTGGCGCGCGTGGACATCATCTACATGGTGGCGGCCATCGCCGTGCTGGCCACGGGTTTCGCGCGCACTTACTGGGGCGTCAAGGGCTTCGAGTGGTACTGGCACCAGCCGCTGCTGCACATCAAGGTGACGCTGTTCGTCATCGTGGGCCTGATCTCGATCGCCCCGACGCGGGCCTTCATCCGCTGGCGCAAGGCGCTGGATGCGAACGGTGCCTTGCCGGCAGAGGCCGAGGTGCGCAAGGTGCGCAAGCTGATCATGGTGCAGGCGCACCTGGTGATGCTGATCCCGCTGGCGGCCGTGCTGCTCGCGCGCGGGGTGTGGGCGCACTGATCGTCCCGATCAGCCGGTGCCCGGGGTGTCGGCCAGGCCATGCGGCCTGACCAAACCCTTCAAGCCTTACTTGGAGGCGGCCGGGGCAGCGCCTGCCGCTGCATCCTTCTCGCACTTCTTGATGAAGCTGTTCTTGGCCGCACCGGCCAGCTTCTTGTCGGCAGCGGTGGTGGCGCAGGTGCTCTTGGCCGCGTCCTTCTCGCACTTCTTGACGAAGCTGCTCTTGGCGGCGCCCGCCAGCTTCTTGTCTGCGGCCTTGGCCTCGCAGGTGGCGTCGGCGGCATGGGCCAGGCTGGCGGTCAGGGCCAGGGTCATCGCGGCGATCATCAGGCGCATGGGAACTCTCCGTAGGTTGCGGGGTGGTTGTCGTTTCAGTCTAGCGGGCGCTGGCGGGGCACGCCAGTGTTGTCTCAACGCCGCGCGCCTTGATCCGGATGACCACCCAACGCTGCAGGGCTTGGAAACGATGCAGGCTGGCAGATCGATGGCTGCTACATGATCCGCCGCGGATGCGCCAGCGCCTCATGCGCCGCATGCAGGCGCCGCACCAGCACGCGGATGAAGGCCTCGTCGAACAGGTGTCGGCAGTTGGGGCTGAGCTGCCCCAGCGTCTCCGGCGTGAACGAGATCGTCGTGGCCGGCTCCGACACCATCACGTCCGTGCTGTGCCGGCGCAGTTCGGGGTTGGGCGCCAAGTAGGCCATCTCGCCCACCGAGGTGCCTGCGCCCAGCAGTGCCACGCGCTTGCCGTTGCGGAACACCTCCACGCTGCCCTGCGCGATGATGTGGAAGGTGCGCCCCTCCTCGCCGCGCTTGTACAGCGAGTGTCCGAAAGGAAAGCGCTGCCACTTGGCGCGGTGCACCACCTCCCACAGCTCGACATCGCCGAAGCTGATGAAGAAATCCAGCGAGCGCAGCAGGTTGAAGCGTTCCGAGTCGAGCACGCCCTGCAGGTGTCCGCGCGGCACCTTGTGGCTGGACACCAGGTCCGACAGCGCCTCTGCGAACGCATCCCAGTGCGGGTAGCGGTCGTTCTTGTTCTTGGCCAGGGCCTTTTGCAGCACGTCGTCCACGGCCTGGTTCACACCGGCGCGCATGCCTGTCAGCGGGGCCGGCGTCTGGTTGTAGATCTGATTCATCAGTACAGCTTGGGAGTTCGCCTCGAAAGGCGGCCGCCCGGCGATCAGGTGGTACAGCACGGCGCCCAGCGAGTAGATGTCGGCCCGGCTGTCCAGCACTTCGCCTTCAAGCTGCTCGGGCGACATGTAGGCCAGCGAGCCCACCTGGTGCACCTGGGTGGCGTCGGCCTGCAGGTTCAGCACGCTGCCGAAATCGGTGATCTTCACGTCCGTCACCAGGCCCTGGGCGTTGGTGATGGCCAGGATGTTGGCGGGCTTGACGTCACGGTGGATCAGGCCCTGCTTGTACACATAGCTCAGCGCCATCGCGCACTTGAAGCCGATTTCCACGATCAGCTCCAGCGGCAGCAGGTTGTCCGGCCGGCAGAAGCTCTTGAGCGTGGTGCCCGGCACGTACTCCATCACCACGTAGGGCGAGGTCGGGTCGGCCACTGCGTCGAAGATCTGGACCACGTTGGGGTGCTGCAGGCGGCCCACCAGGGCGGCCTCGGCGGCGAAGAAGCGGGCGTACACAGGCCCGTCCACCGCGTCCATCAGCGCGGCCGAGCGCACGCGCTTGAGCGCCACCTGGCGCTGGAAGAAGTCGTCCTGGCACAGGAAGACCTCGCTGGTGGCGCCTTCGCCCAAGCGGCGGATCATCTGGTACTTGCCGAGGCGGCTCGCACCCAGTTCGATGTCGATGGCTTCCATGGCCCCATCTTTCCATGCCGGCCCAGGGTTTCATGGCACGAAAAGCCCACCCCGGCACCGGCATTTCGTGACATTCTGCCGCTTGGACGCCCCGGTGGGGCCACCCCGTAAAATGCCCCCATGATTCAAGCCAAGCGTGATCTCCTGAAGGCCCTGGGTGAGGCCTTGCGCCAGGCGGCGCCCGACGCCGATGCGTCCTTCACCCCCGTGTTCGAGGCGCCCAAGCAGGCTGCCCATGGTGACCTGGCCGTCACCGCCGCCATGCAGCTGGCCAAGCCGCTCAAGAAGAACCCGCGCGAGCTGGCCACGGCCCTCGTCGCCGCCCTGCAGGCCCAGCCGGCCGTGCAGCAGTGGGTCTCGGCCGTCGAGATCGCCGGCCCCGGGTTCATCAACCTGCGCCTCAAGCCCGAGGCCAAGCAATCCATCGTCACCGACGTGCTGTCCACGGGCGATCAGTTCGGCCGCCAGCCTGTCACCGAGCGCAAGGTGCTGGTCGAGTTCGTCTCGGCCAACCCCACCGGCCCGTTGCACGTGGGCCACGGCCGCCAGGGCGCCCTGGGCGATGCCCTGTGCAACCTGTTCGAGACGCAGGGCCAGCAGGTCACCCGCGAGTTCTACTACAACGATGCCGGCGTGCAGATCGCCACGCTGGCCAACTCCACCCAGGCGCGCTTGAAGGGCCTCAAGCCCGGTGATGCCGAGTGGCCCGAATCGGCCTACAACGGCGACTACATCGCCGACATCGCCCGCGATTTCCTGGCCAAGAAGACCGTCAAGGCCGACGACCGCGAATTCACCGCCAGCGGCGACGTGAACGACCTGGACGGCATCCGCCAGTTCGCCGTGGCCTACCTGCGCCACGAGCAGGATCTGGACTTAAAGGCCTTCGACGTCCGCTTCGACAACTACTACCTCGAATCCAGCCTGTACACCTCCGGCCGTGTCGAGGCGGCGGTGCAAAAGCTGAAAGACGCCGGCAAGACCTTCGAAGAAGGTGGCGCCCTGTGGCTGCGCAGCACCGATTACGGTGACGACAAGGACCGCGTCATGCGCAAGTCCGACGGCGGCTACACCTACTTCGTGCCCGACGTGGCCTACCACATCGCCAAGTGGGAGCGCGGCTTCGTGCAGTGCGTGAACATCCAGGGCTCGGACCACCACGGCACCATCGCCCGCGTGCGCGCCGGCCTGCAGGCGGCCGGTGTCGGCATCCCCCAGGGCTGGCCCGACTACGTGCTGCACAAGATGGTCACCGTGATGAAGAACGGCGAGGAGGTCAAGATCTCCAAGCGCGCCGGCAGCTACGTCACCCTGCGCGACCTGATCGAGTGGACCAGCAAGGACGCCGTGCGCTTCTTCCTGATCAGCCGCAAGGCCGACACCGAGTTCACCTTCGACGTCGACCTGGCCCTCAAGACCAACGACGAGAACCCCGTGTTCTACGTCCAGTACGCCCACGCCCGCATGAGCAAGGTGATGCGCGACTGGGCGTCTGAGCGTGGTGGCGACCTGGCCGGTCTGCCCCAGGCCCAGCTGGCGCTGCTGGCGGCGCCCAGCGAGCTCACCTTGATGAGCAAGCTGGCCGAGTACCCTGGCATGCTCACCGAGGCCGCCGCCGGCCTGGCCCCGCACGATGTGGCTTTCTATCTGCGCGACCTGGCCGGGGCTTTCCACAGCTACTACGCGGCGGAACGATTCCTGGTCGATGATGTCGAACTGACCCGTGCACGCGTCGCGCTGCTGGCAGCCACCGCCCAGGTGCTGCGCAACGGCCTGGCCCTGCTGGGCGTCAGCGCACCGGAGAAAATGTGATCCCCAACAAAGGACGCTCCTCTATGAAATCCCAACGCGGAGGCTTCTTCCTCGGCATGATCGTGGGCCTCTTGATCGGCCTGGCGCTGGCGCTGGGCGTGGCCCTGTACGTCACCAAGGTGCCGCTGCCCTTCGTTGACAAGGTGCCCCAGCGCACGGCCGAGCAGGATGCGGCCGAGGCCGAGCACAACAAGAACTGGGATCCCAACGCCCCCTTGTACGGCAACAACCCGGCCAAGCCCAAGCCCGTGCCCAAGCCCATCGTCGAAGACGTGGCCACGGACCCGGCCAACGCGGCGGCCTCCGCACCGGCGCCCGCGGCATCGGCCAAGCCTGCTGAGCCCGCCAAGCCGGCCAGCGCGGCCGCTTCGTCTGTCCGCAATCCCGCTGCCATCCTGTCGGGTGGCGAGCCCGTGTCCACCAACCCGCCCGCCGATGCGTTGAGCTTCTATGTGCAGGCCGGTGCCTATGGCAACTCGGCCGAAGCTGAACAGCAGCGCGCCAAGCTGTCGATGCTGGGCCTGGAGGCCCGCGTCTCCGAGCGCGAGGTCAACGGCCGCACCATGTTCCGTGTCCGCCTGGGGCCTTTCGCCCAGAGGGAACTGGCTGAAGAAGTCAGGGTCAAGCTCTCGGGCAGCGGCATCGACACGGCACTGGTGCGCGTCCAGAAGTGAACAGAAAGGACACCGTCTAGATGAACCGCCGAGAGTTTTCCAAGCAGACCGCCGCGATCGCCGGCGTTGGCATGGCCGCGGGCCTGGCCCCCTGGCAATCCGCCCAGGCCCAGACGCCGGCCGAAGGCACCAACTACGTCAAGCTGTCGCAGCCGGCGCCGGTGTCCGCACCGGCCGGCAAGGTCGAGGTCGTCGAGTTCTTCTGGTACGGCTGCCCGCACTGCTTCCATTTCGAGCCCTCGCTGGCCGCCTGGGCCGCCAAGCTGCCGCCTGATGTGATCTTCAAGCGCGTGCCCGTGGCCTTCCGCGAGAACCCCTTCGTGGCCCACCAGCGCCTGTACTTCGCCATCGAAGCCCTGGGCCTGATCCCCACGCTGCACGCCAAGGTGTTCCATGCGCTCCACCAGGAGCAGCTCAAGCTCGACAAGCCTGATCTCATCGCCGACTGGGTGGCCAAGCAGGGCGTGGACAAGACCAAGTTCATGGCCATGTACAACTCGTTTGCGCTGCAGACCAAGTCGGCCCAGGCCCGCACCTTGATGGACGCCTACAAGATCGACGGCGTGCCCGCGATCGGCGTGGCTGGCCGCTATTTCACGTCGGTGTCGCTCAACGGCACACCCGACAAGGCCCTGGCCACCACCGATTACCTGATCGGCCTGGCGCGCAAGGGCAAGTAAACTGCCCATCCAAGGCCCCCGTTCGCGGGGCCCTCACCGGATCTTTCCGGATGATTTGCACGGACATCCCACTCGGGCTCTGTCCATGCCACGGGCTTCGCGGCTAGAATGAATGCAAAATTCATGCCGATAGTGGCTCGCCACATGCACGTGTCCTCTTTGACCCCCGCTGCCCCCCAACGCCGCCGCACCGCCCTGGTGCTTGGCCTGGCCCTGACGCTTGGTGGCGTCCTGCTTGCCCAGCCAGTCTGGGCTGACAGCTCTGACCGTTTCCAGCCCCTCAATTTCGCGGCCGACAACGCCCGGGTCGATGACAACCAGCGCGTCAACGTGCTCACTGGCAACGTCGAGATCACCAAGGGCACCATCGTGCTGCGGGCCGCCAAGGTCGAGGTGCGCCAGCAGGCCGACGGCTCCCAGACGGCCGTGGCCACCAACGGCGCTGGCGGGCGAGCCTACTTCCGCCAGCGCCGCCAGGGCCTGGATGAATACATCGAAGGCGAGGCCGAGCGCATCGAGTACGACGGTCAGGGCGACAAGGTCTACTTCAAGGGCCGCGCCGTCATGCGCCGTCTCAATGGCGCCACCGTGGCCGATGAGGTCGTGGGCCAGAGCATCGTCTACGACAACCGCACCGAGGTCTTCCAGGTGGCCGGTGGCGGCAGTGGCGGCGGCACCACGGGATCGCCCACGACGGGTGGCCGCGTGCGCGGCGTGATCGCGCCCCGCAACGATCCGGCCTCCGCACCGGGCCATGCCGCACCGCGTGATGGCGCCAGGCTGGCGCCCTCCGGCAGCCTGTCCCAACCTGCGCTGGAGAGCACCCGCTGATGCCGGACGCCTCGCCCGCCACTACTGCGCCCGCAACGCCTGCGGCCGCCGCCCCCAGCCAGCTGCGCGCCGAGGGCCTAAAGAAGCGCTACGGCGCCCGCACTGTCGTCCATGATGTCCATGTGGCCGTGGGCGCCGGCGAGGTCGTCGGCCTGCTGGGCCCCAACGGCGCCGGCAAGACCACCAGCTTCTACATGATCGTGGGCCTGGTGCGCGCCGACGCCGGCATGATCGACATCGACGGCCAACGCGTCGAGCGCCTGCCCATCCACCAGCGCTCGCGCATGGGCCTGAGCTACCTGCCGCAAGAGGCGTCCATCTTCCGCAAGCTCAATGTGGAAGAGAACATCCGCGCCGTGCTCGAGCTGCAAGTCGACGAGCGCGGCAAGCCGCTCACGTCCGCCGTGATCGAGCAGCGTCTGAACACCCTGCTGCATGACCTGAGCATTGAGCGCCTGCGCACCAGCCCCTCGCTGGCGCTGTCCGGGGGCGAGCGCCGCCGTGTCGAGATCGCCCGGGCCCTGGCCACGCAGCCGCGCTTCATCCTGCTCGACGAGCCCTTCGCCGGCGTCGATCCGATCGCCGTGATCGAGATCCAGCGCATCATCAGCTTCCTCAAGGGGCGCGGCATCGGCGTGCTGATCACCGACCACAACGTGCGCGAAACACTCGGCATCTGCGACCGCGCCTACATCATCAGCGAAGGCCGCGTGCTGGCCGAAGGCCGCCCCTCCGAGATCATCCACAACGCCGAGGTCCGCAAGGTCTACCTGGGCGAGCACTTCCGCATGTAAGGGGCTGGCGGTATGAAGGCCTCCCTGCAATTCCGGCTCTCGCAGCACCTGGCGCTCACGCCGCAGCTGCAGCAGTCCATCCGCCTGCTGCAGCTGTCCACGCTCGAACTCCATCAAGAGGTCGAGCAGATGCTGGAGCAGAACCCCTTCCTGGAGCCGGAAGACGACAGCGGTTTCGACAACAGCCTGGTCAGCCTGGAGGCCGAACGCCAGCAGTCCGAGCGCGTGCAGCGTGAGGAAAGCCGCGAGACCGAGAGTGCCGCCTCGTCCGAGGGGGACAGTGCGGCCGAAGGCACCGGCCTGGATACCGCCGAGCTCGGCACCACTGAGCGCGACGACTGGGAAAACGGCACCGAGCGCGACGACTTCGACGGCATCCGCGAGACCCCGTCGCGCAACAACGATGACGACGATTTCGACCCGCTCGAGCGCAACAGCATCGCCATCAGCCTGGCCGAGCACCTGCGCCAGCAACTGCGCGGCACGCGCCTGTCGCCGCAGGACATGGCCGCGGTCGACATGCTCATCGAGTCCCTGAACGAAGACGGCTACCTGGCCGACCCGCTCGAAGAGATCGCCGAGTCCCTGCTCTCCGAGGACGCCGATGAAGAGATGCGCGACGAGGTGCTCTCGCGCCTGCGCTGCGCCCTGCGCTGGCTGCAGAACCTCGATCCGCTGGGCGTGGGCGCGGCCGACCTGTCCGAGTGCCTGATCCTGCAGCTGCGCGCCCGCGAGCGCTGCGAGGCCCAGGCCATCGCCATCCTGATCTGCAAGAGCCACCTCGAACTGCTGGCCCGTCGCGACTTCAAGAAGCTCATGGCTGCCACTGGCGCCGACGAAGCGCTGTTGAGAGAAGCGCAGGGCATGATCGTGCAGCTTGAGCCCAAGCCAGGCCGCGCCTTCACGCGCGCCGAGGCCAACATCATCGTGCCCGATGTGATCGTGCAGAAGTCGGGCCGCGGCTTCAAGGTCGTGCTCAACCCGGACGTGATGCCCAAGCTGCGCATCAACGACCTGTACGCCCAGGCCTTGAAGCAAAGCCGTGCGCCCCGCGGCAGCGCTGCCTCTGAGGGCCACTCCACGATGAGCTCGCGCCTGCAGGAGGCCCGCTGGTTCGTCAAGAACATCCAGCAGCGCTTCGATACCATCCTGCGCGTGTCGCAGGCCATCGTCGACCGCCAGAAGAACTTCTTCACCCACGGCGAGATCGCGATGAAGCCGTTGGTGCTGCGCGAGATCGCCGACGAGCTCGGCCTGCACGAATCGACCATCTCGCGCGTGACCACGGCCAAGTACATGAACACGCCGTTCGGCACCTTCGAGCTCAAGTACTTCTTCGGCTCCTCGCTCAATACCGAGGCCGGCGGCAATGCTTCCAGCACGGCGGTGCGCGCGCTGATCAAGCAGCTCGTGTCGGCCGAAGACGCCAAGAAGCCCTTGTCTGACAGCCAGCTCAGCAGCATGCTCGAAGAGCAGGGCATCCAGGTGGCGCGTCGCACCGTGGCCAAGTACCGCGAAGCCCTCAAGATCGCTCCGGCCAACCTGCGCAAGGCGCTCTGAGCCGCCTGGGCCTCATCAAGGCAGGCCCGCCGTCCGCACCCTCTTCGCCACGCTTTCATGCCGCAGCTGCCCAACCTCAATCTGCTCACCAACCTCATCGCCGCCTTGCCCTGGCAGGACTGGGCGGCGCTGGCCCTGTTCATCGGCGGCTGGATCGGCTATGCCCTCTTTGCGGACTGGCGCGCCAAGGTCCAGCGCACCCTGCTGGCCAGCACCAACCACTACCGCAAGCTGTGGATGCGCCAGGTCACCTTCCGTGATCAGCGCATCGTCGATGCCGCCGTGGTGCAGAACCTGTCGGCCAGCCCGTCCTTCTGGGCCTCGACCACCATCCTGGTGCTCGGTGGTCTGCTGGCCGTGCTGGGCACCAGCGACAAGGCCAATGTGCTGGTGCAGGATCTGCCCTTCGCCGCGCGCACCTCCATGCTCATCTTCGACCTGAAGATCATCACCATGCTGGTGGTCTTTGTGTACGCCTTCTTCCGCTTCACCTGGTCGATGCGCGTCTACTCCTTCGGCGCCATCGTGGTGGGGGCCGCGCCCAACGTCTCCGTCTTCGACAGCGGCGTGGCCGACCGGGATGAATACGCCGATCGCGCCGGCCGCCTCATGGGCCTGGCCGCCGAAAGCTTCGCCGACGGCCTGCGCGCCTATTACATGTCCTTCGCCGTCATCGGGTGGTTCATCTCCCCGGGCGTCTTCATGCTGCTCACCCTGGCCGTGCTGTGGGTGCTGTTCCGCCGTGAGTTCCGCTCCGACGTGTCCGCCATCCTGCGAGAGGACGCCCCAGGGCACCTCTGAGCGAAGTGCCTGGCCCGCGGCGCTTGCTTGACCGAGCGTCCACCGCCTCACCAACCTACCCTGGGGGCTGCGATGCCGGCCCCTAGCCGCTATCCTTCCGCCATGAACTCCACGCCGCCCCGTCGCCGCCCCGGCCCTCCCTCCCGTGCTTCTCAGCAGGACCGGGGTGGGGCAGAGCGCCGCGATGGCCCCGCCCCGCGTGACGACACCTCTGGCCGCGGGCCTGGTCGCCCGGGTTTTTCGTCAGGGCGTGATGCAGGCCGAGGGGACGGCCCTGGTGCACCGCGTGACGTTGGGCGTGGCTACCGAGGCGATCCCGGTCGTGAGCCCGCCCGTGGCGGTGGCGCCGGAGGCCGCTATGGCGACGGCCCGGGCCAAGGCGCCCAGCGGCGCCCGGCGCCCGCACCTGTCCGGCGCGACCTCACCCCCGTGCTCTTCCTCTCCTGCGCTGCGGGTGTCGAGCCCTTGTTGGCCGAAGAACTGGCCCCTTGGCTGCACGACCTGCCCCTGGACATCATCCCGGAGCGCGGCGGCGTGCGCGTCGCCCCCTCCGAACAGCCGCGTCGCGCCACGGACCTCTCCTTTGATCTCAGCAGCGAGCTGGCGCTCACCATGGTCCGTGCCGTCTTCCTGCTCAACCTGCACAGCCGCCTGGCCCAGCGCGTGCTGTGGCGCGTGGCCCTCGGCCCCTACGCCAGCGAAGACCAGCTCTACCACCTGGCCCGCAGCGTCCAGTGGGACGACTGGATTACCCCGCGCCACACCCTGCGCGTCGACGTTACCGCCCGTCACAGCCCGCTGCAGAGCCTGAACTTCGCCGGCCTGCGCATCAAGGACGCTGTTTGCGACCACCTGCGCGACCAGTTCGGCGAGCGCCCCGACGTCGACACCCGCCACCCTGACCTGAGCCTGCAGCTCCACCTCGACGGCGATGTCGCCCACCTCTACGTCGACACCTCGGGCGAGGCGTTGTTCAAGCGTGGCTGGCGCGAGGACAAGGGCGAGGCCCCGCTCAAAGAGACGCTGGCCGCCGCCATGCTCGCCGCCGCCGGCTGGAAAGGCCGCGCTGAAGACGGCCCCTTGCTCGATCCCTGCTGCGGCTCCGGCACCATCGCCATCGAGGCTGCCCAGATCGCCTGTGGCATCGCCCCCGGCCTGCAACGCCGCTTCGCCTTCGAGCGCCTTCGCCCCTTTGCGGCCCACCTGGGGCGCCTGCAACAGCTCAAGCAGCAGGCGCGTGACCGCATTCACGCCCCGGCCGTGCGCATCTACACCGGCGATGTCTCCTTCCGCATGACCGACTTCGCCACCCGCAACGCCGAGCGCGCAGGCGTGCTGCACGCCATCGAGTTCAAGACCGCCGATGCCCTGCAGCGCCCGGCCCCGGCCGAAGGCGGCGTCCTCATGTTCAACCCGCCCTATGGCGAACGCATCGATCCCAAAGGCACCGGCCACGGGGGCGCAGTGCGTGCTGCCCGCGAGGATTTCGTCGATCAACAGGGTGCAAGCGATTTCTTCACCCGCCTGGCCTCCCACTGGAAGCGCCAGTACGGCGGCTGGACCGCCTGGGTGCTCAGCCCCGACATGAAGCTGCCCAGCGCCATGCGCCTCAAGGAAAGCCGCCGCGTCGTCATGTTCAACGGCCCCATCGAATGCCGCCTGTTCCGCTTTGACCTGGTCTCGGGCTCCGCGCGTGCGCAAGCACCGTCTCAGGCAGACGCCGGCGAGGATTGAGGGCGCGTGTCCTGTGCGCTTCTGCATATACCGATGAAGCGCGCCACGTGGTGATCAGGCCAGTTGCCCTGCCACCAGCGACAGCATCATCAAAGGGGCCGTGTCTGCGCGCAGCACACGGGCACCCAGCCCGACAGGCGTCCAGCCCAACTCGCTGGCCCGTTTCTCCTCCGCCCCGGTCAAGCCGCCTTCCGGCCCGCTGAGGAAGCACAGCCCCGGGTGCGATGCCTGGGGTGCCAGCCGATCCGCCTGCTGCAGCCATTGCAGCCCTGACAGCTTCGGGTTGAAGCTCAAGGTGGCTCGGTGCATGCCTGCATCCGCCGTCTCCAGCCAATGCTTCAAAGACTGCACCGCATGCACCACCGGCACCCGTGTACGGCCACTCTGCTCGCAGGCCGCTTCTGCCACGGATTGCCAGTGCGCGATCTTCTTGGTCGCGCGCTCGCCATCCAGGCGCAGCACCGAGCGTTCGCACACCAGCGGCTGAATGCCCGCCACCCCCAGTTCCGCGGCCTTTTCCACCAGCGCATCCATCCGGTCATTGGCGGGCATGCCCAGGGCCAGCGTCACGGCCACGGGCAGTTCCCGGTCCACGTCCTGCCGCGACGCCACGGTCACCTGCACGTCGCGCCGCCCCATCTGTGTGATGACGGCGGTCCATTCCCCGCCGTGCCCATCGAACAGCACCACCGCTTCCCCAGGCTGCTGGCGCAGCACCTGCACATGCCGCGCGGCACCCTCTGGCAGCGACAGATTCAGCCCCTCGCTGAGCACCACATCCTTCAAGAACAGACGCAATCCCACGTCATCCCTCGCTCTCCGTGGCTGCCCACGGTTCTGGCGGCTGGCCTGCTGGCCTACCGCATTGCCTGTTGGGCCGACGCCTCTCGCCGACCGCCGCGCGAGTGTCGCATTTGTTGGCGGGCGCTATGGCCAGGTGCCGTTGCCCAATGCCCGTCCATTGAGGTGGTGGGCGCCCAGTGCAGCCCACCGCCACCGATCCCTCTCTATATAGGAGCGCGAGAGGCAAGGCCTCCTGCAAGAAGGCAGGGCGGCAAGGCGTGAGGCTCCCTCCTTCTTCCTTCCCAGACTGCGCCCGCATACCCTGCACACCGAGCGCACCATCAAGCCCTCGCCCGGGCCACTTGCGCCAATGTCCGAAAAGATGCGAACAAACGCTGCGCACAGGTTTTTTGATCTTTTTTTGAAAAGGCTTGCGCACGGCTTCGAAGCCATGCCATAATTGCGTTCTTCGCTGATCACGGCGCCGCAAACAAAGCAGCAAAGCAGATCGGGTAAAAGCTGAAAAGCAAAGCCCCAAAGCGAAATGTTCTTTAAAAATTAACAGCCGATAAGCGTGGGTGTTTGGTGCAGTGTTGTGCCAGATACTCATGAATTTGAAAGATGGATAGAGCTTATGCTTTGTTCTTCGATCGATTCCGAGATGAGTTT
>JBMOQM010000029.1:0-123437 GCA_049322875.1 Pseudomonadota bacterium | reverse complement strand
TGTTCCGCCGACTCAAGGGCTACCGCCGCGTCTTCTCTCGCTTCGAGAAGCTCGACCTCATGTTTCTCGGATTCATCAGCTTCGTTCTCGTCGCCGACGGGCTTCGCATGTGTTAACACGCCCTAGCCACCCGTCACCAGCGGGCGGCCTGGGTGCGCTCACAGCGCTCTAAACCCTTCCCCTCGCCCTACCCCCGGTTCACTCGACTGGCCACGGGCATCCCATCGGCCCCACCTCGCGGGCCACCTACGGCCATCCCTCAATCCCGTCTCTTTCGGTTGACGATGGCCAGCCTCACCAGTACAAGGCCAAGAACGCCATCGAGACGCTCGTGTACCGTGGCGGAGATGCCCTCAGCGGCTGGCTGTCCTCGGCGCTGACTACGCTCGGCGTCGGGCTGGGAGGGGTCGCCCTTGTGGCCATGCCCATCGCGGCCGGATGGTGCGCGCTGTGCGTCTGGCTGGCCACGCGGCAGGAGCGCCTGCGACAGGCCGCCGCGCCAGCCACCACCCCAGCCTTCAACCCTGTTTCGGAGCAGCCATGATCTACACCGATGAAACACCGCGCGATGGCGCTGACCCGCGCACAGTTCATGCGCGCCACGCTGGCGGCATCCGTGGCCTTGACGCTGGGCCAGGGCGCCTGCGCAGCGGCGGCCACCCCTGCGAACGCCGCAGGCGGCACGATGCTCAAGCGCAAGATCCCCACAACGGGCGAGTTGCTGCCCATCGTCGGCTGCGGCACCTGGCTGGGCTTTGGGCACGCGCCAGGCTCTGTCGAATACGCCAGGCTGCCCGGCGTCATCGATGCCTTGTTCGATGCCGGCGGCACGGTGCTCGACAGCTCGCCCATGTACGGGCGCTCGGAGACCACCACCGGGGAGTTGCTGGCCAAGTCGCAGCATCGTGGCAAGGCATTCCTGGCGACCAAGGTGTGGACATCCGGGCGAGACGCCGGCATCCGCCAGATGGAAGCGTCCTTCAAGCTGCTGGGCGCCCAGAAGCTCGACCTCATGCAGGTCCACAACCTGGTCGACTGGAAGACGCACCTTCAGACCCTGCGGGCATGGAAGGCCGAGGGGCGCATCCGCTACATCGGCATCACGCACTACACGCCGTCGGCGTTCCGCGAGGTTGAGGCCGTGCTACGCAGCGAGCCACTGGACTTCCTGCAGATCAATTACGCCTACGACGATCAGGCCGCGGCAGAACGGCTGCTCCCCCTGGCCGCCGACAAGGGCGTGGCCGTGCTGGTGAACCAGCCCTTCGGGGGCGGTGGGCTGCTGCGCGGCCTGCGTGATCGCCCCCTGCCGGGCTGGGCCAGGGAGATCGACTGCACCAGCTGGGCTCAGGTGCTGCTGAAGTTCGTGCTGAGCCAGCCGGCCGTCACCTGCGTCATCCCGGGCACCAGCAGGCCCGAGCACATGGCAGACAACGCCAAGGCCGGCCAGGGTGTGATGCCGGATGCCGCCTTCTGGCGTCAGCGGTCCATCAGCATTTGAGGGCGCGGGCCTGCGCCCGAAGCACCTCACGCACACACGCCAGCGCGGCATCACGTGTGGGCGCCGGGGTCTGGGCTTGAATCGGTGATTGGCCCATCATCCTCACGGCCCAGCACCAACGACCTGGCGTCAGCTCGGTCAACGTGACCTCTGCCTGCCCGCCTTCAAAGTTCACGGTCAAGATCTCTCTCTTGTTCACGGCGTCATTCCTTCCTTGGCCGTGATTCTCGACAGCGCCGGTTCAGGATTGAGGAAAACCCAGACCATCAAACGTGATCTATGCCCGCTGAATGTTCACCGAATGAACAACCATGTGGAACTCCACAATAGGGTTGCGGCAGAACGGGCATGAGCACGGCCAGGCGGCTCCGCCCACAGCGGCCCGGGCGCGTTTGAAACAAGGCTGTCCGCTTTGCAGGGAATTGTGCACACTTGTGCATTAATTGCCTAGAATGCGGCCTTCGCATCCTTTTCCGGAGCCGCCTTGACTCAGTCATCTGCTGCCACACCCGTGCAGGGCCTCGTTTTTCCCAACGCCAAGGGCACAGCGCAACGGCGCTCCACGCCCACGGTCAAGCAGGTGCTGGCCGCTGCCCTGGCCCCGCTGGATGCAGATGCGGCCACACAGGTGCAAGGTGAGAAGCAGTGGCGCACCAACTACCCACGCCATTTCAAACGCTGGGTGGAGGGCGCGCTGGCACAGCCCGACACCGCCGTGGCCAGTGCCCGGGCCGGGCTGGATGCCGCCATGAAGGCACTGTGCTGGTCCGCCGACGGGCAGGACATGTCTCTGCGCGATGCACTCGATCAGTTCAGGGCGGGAAGCGCCTTGCTCAGCCGCCCGCTGCAGACGCACACGCTGGCCGGCAACCGAAGCGCTCTCGACACCGGCCACCCGCTGGCGATCCCCTACAAGGGCAGGCTGCTCACAGGCACAGCACTGGCAGAGCAGGCACGGGCCTGGGCCGTGCGCGGCATCATCGAATCCAGCGCCGCACAAGCGCTGATCGACTGCGTCGACAACCCGCAGTGGTTCGACCTGTCCGACCGCACGCTGGTGCTGCTGGGCGCCGGCAGCGAGGCCGGCCCCCTGAAGATGCTGAGCCGCTGGCGCGCGAACATCGTGGCCATCGACCTGCCCCGCCCCGATGTGTGGGCGCGCATCGCGTCGATCGCCGAACGTGGAAATGCCGTGATCCATGTGCCGGTGACACAGGCCGAGGCACAAACGCCGTGGACGGAGCGGGCCGGTGCCGACCTGCTCACCCACCTGCCTGACATCGCTCACTGGCTGCGCAGCTTCAAGGGCCCACTGGACGTGGCCGCCCACTGCTACGCCGATGGCGAGCGGCACCTGCGCCTGGCCGCCGCGATGGATGCGCTGCAGGCCCTGGCCTGCCACGAGCACCCGCAGAGCACCCTCGCCTTCCTGGCCACGCCCACCGATGTGTACGCCGTGCCGCAGCACACCGCCGCGACGTCGATGGCCCGCTTCCGTGATCGGCCGCTGCTGTCCAGGCTGCTGCAGCGGGGCTTGTCGATGATGACGGGCGCGCGCTTCTTCAAGCCCAATGTCGAGTCGATGGTGTCCAAGGGCGCGAACGCCAAATCGGCCGTGGTCGACAGCCTGGTGATTCAGCAGGGACCCAATTACGCGCTGGCCAAGCGGCTGCAGCAATGGCGCGCGCTGGTGGCACGGGCCGCGGGGCATCCAGTGTCCATCAATGTGGCGCCGCCCACCGAGACCTCCTCCGTGCTGAGCAACCGCGCCATCGCCGCGGGCTACCAGGCCGCCGATGTGTTCGGCGTGGAGGTGTTCCAGCCCGAGACCACCACGGCGCTGATGGCCGCGCTGTGGGTGCACGATCTGCGCCGGGGTGCCGAGCAGACCGCGCCAGAGACCGCCGCAGCCCCGGCACATCCGCTGGACCTGATCGCGCAAGGCGCCTGCCATGGCGGCTTCTGGACCGTGAGCTACTGCCCCCGCACCGCCCTGCCCTTTGTGGCCGTGCTGGGCCTGCTGCGGGCGTCCTGGGCCGCCATCAAGCGCTCGATCAAGCCCACGCGCAACGCCAGGCAGCAAACCAAGCTGCTGCGGGCCGAGTAAGCCCTTTCGGACTCAGGCCTCAATGCGGCAAGGCCAAGGACGCCCAGAGCCTTGGCCATTGCCGAGCCCAGCAACAGGCGTGGCCAAAGGCGGGCACCACGATCACAGTGGCTTGCGCGCCCGAGCCCTGTCGGGCCACGAAGGCGCGGACCAGATCAGCCGGCACCACGCGATCCTGCTCACCCACGAGATGCCACTGGCGCAGCCTGGCAAGGCCGCCTGCCTGGTCGATGGGGTTCAGGGAGGCCTCCAATGGACGGATGCCATGCAAGCTCGTCCAGGCCTGGTGATCCAGATTGCCCGCCACGGTGACCAACGCCACGACATCCGCACGCCTGGCCGCCAACAGCGCCGCCACGGCACCGCCGCCCGAATAGCCCACCAGCACGAGCCGACTGGCGCCGTGGCGCCGCTTGAGCTCATCCAAGGCCTGTGACTCGGCCTGGACGACAGGCTCCGCAAAACGGGCGGACGTCCAGGTGCGCTGTGGGCACGGCCGGGCCGTCACACTGCCCGTCAAGGTGTACTGACACGGGCGGGCCAGGTAGGCTGCTGCGCCCTGTGGCTGGGCCAGCGCCATCTGCAAGGCCACCGGGTCGCGCGGCGTCGGATCGTCGGAAGGCGTGGAGGCCGTGACCCAGGCAAAGCCATCGCCTTCGATGTAGACCGTCAAGGTGTCTCGCGAGGCTTGTGGCCCCAGGCGTTGCGCCACCTCCGGCCCGTAGCTCAGGATGTCGAAGCTGTCCGTGGCGATGACACTGGCATGCCAGCCCTTGGGGGCTGCCAGGTCATCGGCCAGCTTCTGCCGATCCTGCCGCGACGGCAGCGCGGAGCAGCCCGCCATGAGGACCGCAAGGGCACACCAGGCCGGCAGCAGTACCCTGCCTGGCAGCGCCGACAGAGGCCCGCGCACGCGGCTCATCCGGCGTCCCGGGGCGCCGAGCACGGCGACAACATGGCCTTCTCGATCGCAGCCTGCACCCGCGCCAGCCCCAGCTTCGCCGCCTCGTAGTGCGGGTTCAGTTGCAGTGCACGGCCCAACAGCCCCTGCGCCTCGGGCAGGCGCGCCTGCTGAAGCCGGGCCAGGCCCAGGTTGCACAGCGCCTCAGGGAAGTGGGGCCGCCGCTCAAGGGCCTGCTCGAGCACGGCGGCGGCTTCCTGCGCACGATGCACCTCGACCAGCACGGCCCCCAGATTGGAGGCGGCCTCAAGGTACTCTGGGTTCTGATCGAGCGCCCGGCGGTACCAGGCCTCGGCCCCCTCGAGATCCTGGGCACGCCGGGCAATGCTGCCCAGGTTGTTCAGGGAACTGGGGGTGCGAGGCTCGATGGCCAGGGCACGCTCGTGACAGGCCCGCGCCCGCTCATCATCCCCGGCATCGAAGTAGGCGATCCCCAGGTTCGAGTGTCCGCTGACCATGGATGGCGACAGCGCCACGGCACGCTCGCCATGCCGGATCGCATCGGGCAGCCGGCCCAGCTGGCGGCTCATCTCGGCGACGTTGCTGTGAAAGACGGGTTCACCCGGCGCCACCGCAACGGCACGCTGGATGATCTCGACCGCCTTGGCCGGCTGCCCTGCCTGATAGGCCACCAGGCCCAGCAGATGCAAGGCATGCGCATGGTCGGGCCTGGCCTGCAGAATGGCCATGATGACGCGCTCGGCTTCCTTCAGACGCCCTGCGCCTTGCAGTTGCGCCGCGTGATGCATGGCCTGGTCGATGCTCAAGGCGGGCCCTTGCACAGGCCCTGGTGCGCTGGGCGAGTTGCCCAGGGGCATGGCTTCTGCGGCTCGCGGTGACTGGGCAGGCACGGCATCCGCCCGAGGATGGGGCAAGGCCTTCAGTGTCTGGGCAACACCCGCGATCACAGGGGCCCAGTCACCAAAGGCCGCCTGCCTGAAGATGCGCAGTTGCGGATACCAGGGGCTGTCCTCCCGGCCCGACAGCCATCGCCATTCGTTGTCGAAGCGATCGAGCATCCAGACGGGCGCGCCCAGGCCGCCCGCCAGATGGACCATCGCCGAATCCACGGAGATGACCAGATCCAGCTCGGACACCAGTGCGGCGGAATCGGCGAAATCACCGAGTTCATCGGTCCAGTCGATCCAGGCGATGCCCTCGGGCACATCCGGGCGCAGATCCCCCGGCGCCCATTTCTGCAGGCTGACCCAGGCCACGCGCGGGTCACGCAGCAGGGGTGCCAACTGGGCCAGGCTCAGACTGCGCCGGGCATCCCGGTGATGCTGAGCACGCCCCGCCCAGGCCAGACCGATGCGCAATTTGTTCGGGGCCTCGGCATCGAGGCGATCACGCCAATGCTGACGCGCCACCGCAGGCGCACGCAGGTACGAGGCCGGACCAGGGATATTGTCGAGCTGCGTGGCCAATGCCTTGGGCAGAGACATCAGGGCGCATTGCACATCCCAACCCGCGGGAGCGGGCATGCGGGTGAAGCTGACCACGCCATCACCGAACGACCAGTCCACCAGCCGTCGGGTGGGATCTGCACAGGCAAAGCCCACCTTCCCGAAGCGCTCGGCCAGCAGCGGTAGGTAGCGGGAGAACTGGAAGGTGTCGCCAAACCCCTGTTCTGTGATGACCAGGATGCCGCGTGCTTTGTCCTGCTCAGGCGTGCTGCCTGAGATCCCCTCCCAAACGGGCAGGTTGCACTGAGGCTTGCCGAACTGCCCGGCCTGGTATTCCGCAGCGCCGGTCCAGCGGGCCTCGTAGTTGGCCCAGCCGGCCTCGAACTGCCCCAGCTTGAGCTGCAGCATGCCCAGGTTCAGCCGGAACATCGCCATCTCCGGGCTCAGCTCGACCGCGCGGGTGAAATCTGCCAGGGCTTCATCCAGGCGCCCCAGATCCTGCAGGGCATAGCCGCGGCTGTTGTACGCGCTGGCAAAGGCCGGCGCAAGCGCCAAGGCCCGGTTGAAGCACACCAGCGCCTGCTCGAACCGATCAGCCTTGTAGTGGGCGATACCGTCGATGTGGGCGGCCTCCGCGGGCACAGGCGCGCTGGCCAACCTGACCTCGGCCCGAGGGGCACCGCTGTTGTCCATCCTGGATGTCATGCCGCATTGAACCTCAAGTCTCGCCTGACCAAGCAGTGAAAAAGTGCCGCTCGTGGCGCCGTTATTCCCGGCCCTGCGGCACCTTGTCCGAATAAGCAATGGACCCGATGGCCGCCTGTTGATTCACCCCCAAAGAAACCAGGGGCTTTGTCGATCCTCATCGCTGGCTCATCCACTTATTTTCCAAGCAGGACTGTTCATGAACAAGAACCACCGGGTTGTCTGGTCAGCGCATCGCCAAGCATTTGTCGTGGCCCATGAAGCCGCCAGCAGCCGGGCACCGGGCCCCTCGTCCAGCGCGGTCGCCAAGGCCGTCGCGGCGCTGGCATTGTCTGCGGCCTCGCACCAGGTACTGGCCACGCCGGCATGCACTGCGCCCGTCAATGGTGTCATCACCATCGACACCGCCACCTCGTTCAGTTGCAGTTTGCATGGGGGAACGAGCATCGTGGTGACGGCGGATGGCAGCCTCGATGACATCCATCTCGGCGGTGCAGCCCTGGGCGGCAGTATCCAGAATGGCGGCACGGTGTTCGGCAGCTATGGCCCGGGCATCTTCATCGAGATCAGCTCGCTGGAGTCGATCACCAATACCGGCACCATCACGGCAACAGCCAGCGGAAGCGACGCGGCAGGCATCCTGGTCAGCTCTGCCAGCATCCAGGCGGGCATCACCAACACGGGCACCATCGACGTCACCGGCACCTCGGGCACAGCGCACGGCATCTATCTCGTTGACAGCCAGATCACCGGCGGCATCACCAACACCGGCACGATCCAGAGCACGGCCGACTTCGGGAACTTCGCCAGCGGGCTGAATCTGTCACAAACGACTGTGACGGGCGGCATCAGCAACGCCGGCCCCCTCATCGGCGGAGATGGCAGTTCGGGGACCGAAGTCGGCCTCGGCATGTTCGATTCGCAAGCGGCCTTCATCAACAACTCGGGCACCATCCAAGCCACGGCCACCAGCATGGGCGGCGGCATCGTTGTTGGGGGCTCGAGCCTCACCACCGGCATCACCAACTCCGGCACCATCATCGGCACCGGCGGCATCATGGGCTATGGCATCGCGCTCAATGGTTCGACCATCACGGGCAGCATCAGCAACAGCGGGACCATATCGGGCGCTGCTATCGGCCTGCAGGTGGCGAACTCTCGCGTCAATGGAAGCATCTCGAACTACGCGGGCGGTGTGATCGAAGCACTGGGTGTGGGCCTCATCGTCGATGAACATGCCTCGGTTGGCGGCATCCTGAACGTTGGCATCATCCGAGGCGGCGAAGGCTCTCTGGGGCTTGACAACACGGTTTCCGGCTTCATCGTCCACAACACCGGCACGCTGGACGGCGGCGTGTCCCTGGGCATCAACACGCTGAACCTCAACGGCGACACGTCTCGCGTCATCGGCACCACGAGAGGCTCGGGCACCGTGAACGTCAACGGGACGTTCACGAGCGAGGGGCGCTTCCGCGTCGGCAACTTCAATGTGGCCTCGACCGGCGTGTTCCACCAGGAACATGGCGTGTCCGTGAGCGGAGGCATCGTCAGCAACCACGGCGTGTGGGATGTGGGCACGGGCTCGCAGACCATCACCGGCGACTTTGAGCAGTCGTCCGGCGGCACGCTGCGCCTGGGCCTCTCCAGCGCCAGCACGTACGGCTCACTGCAGGTACGAGGCGAGGCGACGGTGGCCGATGGCTCCTCGGTGTTCGTCAACGTCATCGGAGCACCCACGCTGGTCATCGACTCGACCATCACGGGCGTGCTGACCGCAGAAGACGGTCTGAGCGCCAATGCCTCGACATTGAGCGTCAGGGACAACAGCGCGCTGTACAAGTTCTCTGCCGCCACCACGAGCGACCCGGGCCATGCGCTGGACCTGATCGTGGAGAAGGATTCGGTGGGCCTGCCTGCCGCCGTGCGCTCGGCCGGCTATATCTCGGCCGAAGGGGCCGCACAAGCGCTGCAGAGCATGTTCAACGACGGCATCCCGGCCGGCATGCAGGACATCTTCGACCGCCTGAACAACATGACCGATGAGGAGGCCGCGGCCGCCGTGTCGCAGACACTGCCCAGTATCACCGGTGCGAGCGCGCAGGCAGCCGTCAGCGCCTTGCGCAGCATGAACAAGGTCATCCAGTCGCGCATCGAGTCCCTGCAGGGACTGTCGTCCGGGGAAGGCGGGGCTGACCGCTACGCCTGGGTGCGCGCCTTCGGCAACTGGAGTGACCAGAACAACCGCCGCGGTGTGGCAGGCTTCAAGTCCGACACGGGCGGCCTGGTGATCGGCGCCGATGCCCCGCTGTCCGACAAGTTGCGGGCCGGTGGCGCCTTCACCTATGCCAAGAGCTCGATCAAGAGCAAGTCGACCACGGCGGCCAGCAAGGTCGATGTCGACACGTTCGAAGTGGTCGGCTACGCCAGCTACAACATCGATCCACACACGGACATCAACTACCAGCTCGATGTGGGCACCAACAAGGCCAGCAGCTCGCGTGAAGTGAGCTTCATGGGCACCCGTGCGAAGGCTGACTTCGACAGCGTGGTGGTGCATGGCAGCGTGGGCATCGGCCGGCTGATGCCGATCTCGCCGGCCACCAGCTGGACACCGTCGGTGCGCGTGGACTACACCCACATGCGCACCGAAGGCTACACGGAAGACGGCGCCGGCGCGCTGAACCTGGATGTCGATGCGCAGACCTACCGCGAACTGCTGCTGACGGGCGATGCCAAGGTCTCGCACCAGTTCGAGGGCGGGCTCAAGCTGCTGGCCAACGCCAGCCTGGGCTACGACTTCATCAACAAGCAGGCCAAGTCGACGTCGACCTTCACGGGCGGCGGCCCTGCCTTCGTGACGGACGGGCTGGATGTGTCGCCGTGGTTCTACCGCCTGGGCGCAGGCCTGGTGAAGGAAACCGGCAAGGGTGTCGAATACTCCGTGCGCTATGACATGGAGGGCCGCACCTCGGGCTACCTGAACCAATCGGTGTCGGCCAAGGTGCGCTGGGCGTTCTAACTCAGCACACCTCGAAGCCCAGGCCTGCGTGCCTGGTCAGCCGCGCGATGTAACGTTCGTCGAACATCGTGGCCGGGGTCCAGAAGCCACCACCACGGCCCACCTTGGCGCCGCCTTGAACATGGTCCAGCGCCAGGCTCAAGGCGGCCTGCCCCAGCATCTTGCTGGTCGAGCCGTAGCCGGGATCACGGTCACCGGTGACCTTCACGCGCAAGGTCTGGCCCTGCGCCGACCGGCCGAAGAAGCGGAGGTCGTAGCGGCCGTTCAACTGCTGCTGCGGGCTGGGGCCCTCACCGGGCTTGGGCAGCACGAAGCGCTCCAGCACGGCGCGCGTGGGCTTGAAGGCCACGCCCAGCATGAAGCCGCCCAGGCCGCCCACCACGCCCAGCGCCCCCAGACGCCCCTTGGCGCCGGTGCCCGTCAGCATGCCCTCGCTGTAGGTGAAGCCCGCACCATAGGCCAAGCCTGAGAGCGCATTGGAGCGAAACACCACGCGTTCGTTGATCGCGGCCATCACGAAAGGCGCTACCCAGGCGCCGAAATCCTCGTCGTACACGGCCCCCGAGACAGGCCGTTGGCGCGCGGTCTGTCCATGGCCGGGCGGGCACAGGGAGTAAGGGTTGCGCAGTTCCTTGCGCAGGGCCGGGTCCTTGGTCGCCTCGCTGACGACGTTGACCATGCTGGCCACGGTACCGCCCGAGGCCCCACCCTTCATGCTGCGCACGCGCATCTTGACCTCGGTGGCCGGGGCCTGGAACTGCTGGCGAAACTGCTGCTGCAGGAAATACACGCCCATGTCCGACGGCACGGAATCGAAGCCGCAGCAGTGCACGATGCGCGCGCCTGATTGCCTGGCCGCGCCCTCGTACTTGGCGATCATCTTGCTGATCCACTGGGCCTCACCCGTCAGATCGCAGTAGTCGGTGCCAGTTTCGGCGCAGACCTTGACCAGCGGCTCGCCATACAGCGCGTAAGGCCCCACGGTCGAGACGACCACACGCGTCTGCGCGCACATGTCGCGCAGTTGCGCCTCGTTGGCCGCATCGGCCACGATCACCGGCAGCGACTGCCCCAGCGGCCCCAGGGACCGCTTGAGCTCGTCGAGCTTGGCCGCCGAACGCCCCGCAATGGCCCAGCGCACAGGCTCAGGCTGCCGCGCGAGGTAGTCGACCAGGTACTTCGCCAGGATCTGGCCCACGAAGCTGGTAGCGCCAAAGACAACGATGTCATAACGGGGAGCAGTGCTCATGGGGCCTCCGGTGCGCCGCGTGCTGCGGCCTCAGTCCTTGAAGGTGGGCGTCTGCTTGGACATGCTGGCCATCATGGCCGCCGTCAGATCCTGCGACATCAGCATCGCCGCGTTCCAGGTGGCAATGTAGTTCAAACCTTCGGGCACCGAGTGATCGCGGCTGTAGTTCAGCATCTCCTTGATGCCGCGCACGCTCAGCGGTGACTTGGCCGCCACCAGCTCGGCCATTTCGTGCACGCCCTTGTACAGCGCCTCCTGCGACTCGAATACCTTGTTGACCAGCCCGATGGCCTGCGCCTCCTGGGCATCGACCTTGCGGCCGGTGAAGGCCAGTTCGCGCACCAGGCCCTGGTTGCCCACCAGCTTGGGCAGGCGCTGCAGGGTGCCCACATCGGCCACCATGCCGATGTCGATTTCCTTGACGGTGAAGTAGGCATCCGCACTGGCGTAGCGCATGTCGGTACAGGTGATCAGGTCGATGCCACCGCCGACGCAGCCACCGTGGATGGCCGCCAGCACGGGCTTGCGGCAGCGTTCGATGCTGGTGAGTGTGTCCTGCAGCTCCAGGATCAGCTGGCGCAGCTTCTCGCGGCGGCGGCCGTCGCAGTCGTCCTTGATGCGGTCCTGCAGGCCGATCATCATGTTCAGGTCGATGCCGGAGGTGAAGTGCTTGCCCTCGCCGCGCAGCACCACGGCGCGCACCTCGGGGGTGGCGTCAGCCCACTGCATGCTGGCGCGGATGTCCTGCCACATCTGCCAGTTCATGGCGTTGGCCTTCTCGGGCCGGTTGAGCGTGAGCGTGGCCACATGGCCGTCGATCTGCGTGCGGATGGTCTCGAATTGCATGGGGTGTCTCGCTGAAAGTTATGCCTTGTAGGCAGGCAGGAACGCGGCCAGCCGTGCGCCCATCTCGGCGCCCAGGGCCTGCAGGCCGCTCATCGGACGGATCATCACCTCGAAGTCGATGATCTTGCCATCCTCGTCGAAGCGGATCATGTCGATGCCCTTGAGCTGCTTGTCGCCCACGCTCGCGCTGAACTCCAGCACCACGTTCAGGCCATCGTCCGACACCAGGGTGCGGTGGTAGGTGAAATCCTGAAACACCTGCACCACGGTGGTCAGGATGAGGTTGACGGCCGCGGCACTCGCATAGGGCTTGAACGCCATCGGCGAGCGGAACACGGCATCGTCATGCAGGATCGAGGGCAGACGGCCCAGGTCCTGCCCGGCCACCATGTCGTGCCAAAGCGCCAACGAGGCCGCGGCCTGAGGCTTCAAGGTCGGGGAAATCGTCATGATCAGGCTCCGATGGAATGTTGGCAAGTCACAGCGCGGCGGCCACTTCCGTGCCCTGCTTGATGGCACGCTTGGCGTCCAGCTCGGCGGCCACGTCGGCACCGCCGATCAGTGTCACTTTCTGGCCTGCGGCTTCCAGCGCAGCCTGCAGCGCACGGAAGGGCTCCTGGCCGGCACAGAGCACCACGTTGTCCACGGGCAGCACCATGTCCTTGCCGCCCACGTTGATGTGCAGGCCGGCGTCATCCACCTTGGTGTACGAGGCGCCCGCGATCATCTCCACGTTGCGGTTCTTCAGCGAGGTACGGTGGATCCAGCCCGTGGTCTTGCCCAGGCCATCGCCCACCTTGCTGGTCTTGCGCTGCAACAGGAAGATCTGGCGCGGGGGCTTGGGCAGGTGGGGCTGCTTGATGCCGCCACGGTCGGCATAGGTCGAATCAATGCCCCACTCCTCATTGAACTTGTCGAGGTTCAGCGAGGGGCTTTCACCTTCGTGCGTGAGGTACTCGGCCACGTCGAAGCCGATGCCGCCAGCGCCGATCACGGCCACGGCCTTGCCCACGGGCTTCTTGTCGCGCAGCACGTCCAGGTAGCTCAGCACCTTGGGGTGGTCGATGCCGTCGATGGGAGGCGTGCGCGGCGTGACACCTGTGGCCAGGATGACCTCTTCGAAGCCTTCCCTGATCAGATCATCGGCCGTGACGCGGGTGTTGAAGCGGGCCTTGACGCCGGCGTCCTTGATCTCATTGCGGAAATAGCGCAGCGTCTCGTAGAACTCTTCCTTGCCAGGGATCTGCTTGGCGATGTTGAACTGGCCGCCCACATCGGCATCAGCCTCGAACAAGGTCACGTCATGGCCACGGCGGGCGGCGGTGGTCGATGCCGCCAGGCCGGCAGGGCCCGCGCCCACCACGGCCACGCGCTTCTTCGTGCTCACGGGTTCGATCTTCAGGATCGTTTCATGGCAGGCACGCGGGTTGACCAGGCAGGACGTGATCTTGCCGCTGAAGGTGTGGTCCAGGCAAGCCTGGTTGCAGCCGATGCAGGTGTTGATGCGGTCAGCCTGGCCGGCCGCAGCCTTGTTGACGAAATCCGGGTCGGCCAGGAAGGGGCGCGCCATGGACACCATGTCGGCATCGCCCTGGGCCAGCACCTGCTCGGCCACCTCGGGCGTGTTGATGCGGTTGGTGGTTATCAGCGGGATGCCGACCTTGCCCTTCATCTTGCGCGTGACCCAGGTGTAGGCCGCGCGGGGCACGCTGGTGGCGATCGTCGGGATACGCGCCTCGTGCCAGCCGATGCCGGTGTTGATGATGGTGGCGCCCGCCGCCTCGATGGCCTGGGCCAGCTGCACCACCTCGTCGAAGGACGAGCCGCCATCGACCAGGTCCAGCATGGACAGGCGGTAGATGATGATGAAGTCGGTGCCGACCCGCTCGCGGGCGCGCTTGACGATCTCCACCGGGAAACGCATGCGGTTCTCGTAGGAGCCGCCCCATTCATCCGTGCGGTGGTTGGTGCGGGCTGCGGTGAACTCGTTGATCAGGTAGCCCTCGGAGCCCATGATCTCGACGCCGTCATAGCCGGCCTTCTGGGCCATGGCGGCGCAGTGGGCGTAGTCGTCCACCGTCTGCCAGACCTCGGCGGTGCTCAGTTCACGCGGCGTGGCGGGCGAGATCGGCGCCTTGACAGGGCTGGGCGCCACCAGGCCGGGGTGGTAGGCGTAGCGGCCGAAGTGCAGGATCTGCATGGCGATCTTGCCGCCGGCGTCGTGCACGGCGTCGGTCACGATCCGGTGCTTGGCGGCCTCCTCTTCGGTGGCCAGACGGGCGCCGCCCGGATAGGGCCGGCCATCGTCATTGGGCGCGATGCCGCCCGTCACCATCAGGCCCACGCCCCCACGGGCACGCTCGGCATAGAAGGCGGCCATGCGCTCGAAGCCATCCTTGGCCTCTTCCAGGCCGACGTGCATCGAGCCCATCAGAACACGGTTGCGCAATGTGGTGAAACCCAGGTTCAGGGGTTCGAGCAGGTGGGGATAGGCGCTCATGGAAAGCCTCGGGCAAGGACGATGAAGGGGCTGTGGGGACAGGCGAATGACCGGCGACTATGCAACCAGGTGCATTGACCCGAATCCTAGGCCAAGATGTGCGTCTATGCAACTGGTTGCAAACCCGAGCCCGATGAGACCGCCTTGGTGTAACCTGCACGGATGTCTCTGCCCCACGCCCTTCTCACGGCGCTCGTTGAACGGGCCAGCTCCGGCTCGGACCTGGCCGCCCGTTTCGACAAGACCATCGGCTACTTCTGGCGCGCCACCCACCAGCAGATCTACCGGGAACTGGCCAGGCTGGAGGCCTCCGGCTGGATCGAATCGCTGCCGGAAGAGACCACGCGGGGGCGCAAACGGGCCTACAAGATCCTGCCGGCCGGGCGCAAGGAGCTCAAGCGCTGGATCGCCGAGCAGGAAGACCTGCCCTTCCTGCGCGACGACCTGATGGTGCGCCTGTGGGCCGAGGCTGCCGTGGGCCCGACCAAGCTGGACAAGGAAATCGAGCGCCGGCTCAAGCTCCATACCGAACGGCTGGAGACCTACCGCAAGTACGAATCGCGGGACTACGCCGACGCCTCGACAGAGCGCGACGTGGCATTGCGCCACCTGGTGCTCAAGTGCGGCATCCGCTACGAGTCGTACTGGATCCAGGCAGCCAACGAGGCGCTGGACATCCTCCGATCCTCAAACAACGATCATAAATGAGCAATCCTGGGCATCTGGGCGTGGCCGACACCCCATGATTCCCAGCACAAGTGAGGCGACATTCGGGACAATCAGGCATGTCTAGCGCCACACGCCGCCTGGAAATGGAAACCCGCGACAGCCCCCCGTTGGCTGCCGAGCAATCGCCATTGCCCGCGCCGTTGGCCACACCGACCAAGGAGACCCCCGAAGCCTTCGCCACCCTGACACGCTTGGCGGCCACGCTGCTCGAGGCGCCAGCCGCCGTGATCGCCCAGGTCGATGCCATGGATGTGCTGACGCTCGCCGCTGCTGCCGGGCTTGCGGATGCAGACCGCCCCCAGGCGCTGGCCCTGTGCCGGCATGCGGCCCGTCATGGCCGAGAGGTGGTGGTCCAGGATGCCGTCCGGGATCCAGCCCTTGCGCAGCACCCCGAGTTGACCGGCGCCGCCGCGCCGCGCGCCTGGGTCGCCATCCCCCTGCTTGACGAAGACGGGCACTTGATAGGCCTGCTGTGCGCCATCGACCTGCAGCCCAGGTCTTTCACCGAGCGCCAGCGCCACCTGCTGCGCGAGCTTGCAGGGCTGGCGCGGCAGGACATGCTCACCCGGCAGGCGCAGGCCGCTGCCAGCCAGGTCATGGACATGCGCCTTCGGGAAATGCAGCGACGCGAACGCCTCTTCCAGGCCACGTTCGAGCGGGCGGTGATTGGCATTGCCATCGTCTCGCTCGATGGCGTCTGGCTGCGGGCCAACCCGGCCTTGTGCAGTTTTCTGGGCCGATCGGCGCAAGAGCTGTCGCGACTGACCTTCCAGGAGGTGACGCACCCCAACGATCTGCAGATCGACCTTGACCTGCAGCGGGACCTGAAAGACCAGACCCGCGACCACTTCACCATGGACAAGCGCTACCTGCGGCCCGATGGTATGGCGGTGTGGGGCCGGCTCACGGTGACGCTGGTGCGTGACCACGACGGCAAGCCCATGCACTACGTCACGATGATCAAGGACATCACGGCGCGGCGCAACATCGACACGCTGCAGGACCTGTACGACAACGCGCCCTGTGGCTACTACTCTCTGGACGCCTCGGGCACCTTCGTCCAGATCAACGAGACCTCGCTCAAGCTGTTCGGTGCGCAGCGTGAAGACCTCATCGGCCAGCGCAGCCCGCGCGAATTCTTCACCGAAGAAGGCCAGCAACGATTTCGCGAAGTCTTCACACGGTTCATGCGAGATGGCGTGTTCGGTCCTGAAGAGTTCGACCTGCTGGCCGCAGATGGGCAGCAACGACGCATCAGCGTCACGGCCACGGCGCTGCGCGACGAGCAGGGGCAGTTCGTCCGAAGCCGCACCGTCATCTTCGATGTCAGCGAACTGCACCGCACCCGCACGGCACTGCAGACCATCAACCGCCAGCAGCACCTGATGCTCGACAACGAGCTGGTCGGCATCGTGAAGATCCGGGATCGGCGTGTCACCTGGGCCAACAAAGCCCTCGAATCACTGCTGGGCTATGCCCATGGAGAGCTGGAAGGCAAATCGACGCAGGAGATCTACGCCCAGGATGGCACGTATGAGCGCATGGGCCAGGAAGCCTATCCAGCATTCAGTGCGGGGCACAGCTACCGCACCCAGTTGCGGCTCCTGTCTCGCTCAGGCGAGCACATCTGGGTGGACATGAGCGGTGCGTTGCTCGACGCGCAAACGGGCGAATCGCTGTGGACCATGCTGGACATCTCGGCGATGAAGAAGTACCAGGCCGAGGTCGAGACGCTGGCCTTTCACGACCCGCTGACCGGCCTGCCGAACCGCATGCTGCTGACCGACCGGCTCAACCTGGCACTGGCTGCTGCCCGCCGCTCGGGTGAGCACATCGCGGTGTGCTTCGGCGACATGAACGGCTTCAAGCAGGTCAATGACACGCACGGCCATGAAGCCGGTGATCACCTGCTGCGAGAGGTTGGCAAGCGGCTGCTGGCCTGTGTGCGCGAGCACGACACCGTGGCCCGGCTGGGTGGTGACGAGTTCATCATCCTGCTGACCCAGCTGACCACGGAGACCGAAGCGGACGACGTGCTGGAGCGCGTGGCGCGCGCCCTGGCCAAGCCCATTGCACTGCGCAATGGACAGAGCGCCCGAGTGGGTATCACGTTCGGGATGGCCTATGGCGAGGAACATCTGGATGCCGCCACGCTGATCGCGCGGGCAGATGCGCGCATGTACGCCCACAAGCGCGGACGCACCGAAGCATCGCCCATACCCTGAGGCTCCTGGACTGCTCAGCCCGGCCGGCCATCCACGCGAGGCCGCGACAGCACAGGCCAGTAGCGCACGGCATACAGCCCGAACCCTGCTGACCACAGGCTGGCCGAGGGCAGCACCGCCCCCAAAGACACCTTCTCGATCACGTGATGCCGATCGGCAGGGGCGCCGGGCACACCATTGTTGGTGAACATGGGAATGACTCTTCCGGCCATCACCGCCACGATGAAGAGCACCACGAAGAAGTAGTTGCACCGATTTTTGGCACGCAGCAAAAGCCTGGCCAGGCCCACCGCGGCCACCAGCGGAAACGCCACATTGGCCAGCGCGGCGGCCATGGCGAACGGCGTGAGCACCAGCACGCGAGCCGCGAGCCACAAGCCCACCAAGGCAGCCAGTGCCCAGCCCGCCGGTGTGGGCTGATTGGTCCAGTTGCGCCCAGCCGTGAACAGAAAACCCACGATCACGGCCAGCGTGAAACCGAACACCATCTCGTGGGCATGCCACAGCGGGCCCCGCCAGGTAGGTGTGGCCCAAGAGCCTGGAGAACTGCAAGGCCCATAGCGACACCGTCAAGGCAGCAAAGACGCTGGCCAGCAGGTAGAACGGGCGAAAGCCCAGCGCAAACAAGGCCAGCCCCCGCGAGGCCGGCGCAGGGTTCGGTTCGCCAATGTGCAGCGAGTGGGCCATGAGATGCCATTAAGATGCATTTTCAATGCATCTATTATGCAAATTCCAGATGCCCTTGTCATGATCTGCATCACTGACCGAAAGGACTTCTCCCGCCCCCTTGGACGGAACCTGCATCAAGGATGGGCCCACGGCGCAAGCGCCCAGCTCCGCTGGCACGAAGTATCGGCAAAAGCCTGACAAGCGGGATCGTCCGTCAGGGATAGAGGCCCCTTCACCTCACTCGCCGCATGAAAACCGGACGCCGTTATGACGGCGTCTCATATGGATAAATTCATATTTGGTTATGACGGGAAACGGCTTGCATATGGAAATTGGTTCGTTGTCTGGTGTTAGGGGCGTTTCTAGACTTCGATCGCTTTCCCGCCTCGGCCAGGCAGGGCCCACCGGCCCGCCAGCAGGCGCCTTCATCGAGTACCCGTCCCATGCAGTCATCCCGTCCAACGCCAGCCCAGGGCCAACGCTTTTCCCGCACCGTGGCCGCCGTCGCTGCCGCTCATGCCCTGGCCTCTTTCGCCTCCGCCTCCTTCGCACAAGCCAGCGCCGCGCCGCCGGCAGCCACCGATGGCACCGTGCTCGAACGCGTGATCGTCACGGCCGATCGCCGCGAGGAAAGCGTGCAGGAGGTGAACACCGCCATCACCGTGATCGGCGGCGCCGCGGTCGAAGAGAAGGAAGTGCGCAACGCGGGCGACATCATCCGCTTCGTGCCCAACATGACGGCCGACACCACCGACGGCCATGGCCGCCCGAAGTGGTACATCCGCGGCATCGGCTTGTCGGACTCGTCGCTGCACATGACCAACCCCATCGGCACCTATGTCGACGACGTCTACGTGTGGAACGCCAGCACCGTCGGCTTCCCACTGTTCGACCTGGACCGTGTCGAAGTGCTGCGCGGCCCCCAGGGCACGCTGTGGGGCAAGAACACCACCGGCGGCGCCATCAATTTCATCTCCAAGAAGCCGGTGTTCAAGGACGAAGGCTACCTGAAGGCTTCTTACGCCGACTACAACGAGACACTGCTGGAAGGCGCCGTCAACAAGGTGATCAAGGAAGACGTGCTGGCCGCCCGCGTGTCCTTCCTGCGCCAGGACGCCGAGCGCTACGCCAAGAACAAGCTCGTCGATGGCGCCGACCGCTACAGCGAGACCGCGCTGCGCGCCCAGTTGCAGGCCAACTTTTCCGACACCTTCGACGGCCTGCTGAACCTGCACCACCGCCGTTTCAAGGGCCCGGTGCTGACCACCTTCAACGGCAACAACAAGCTCAACGAACGCTTCGAGGCCCCCAGCCTGATCAAGCCCGAGGACGTGCTGGAACAGAACGGCGGATCGATCACGCTCAACAAGCAGTTCGGCCCCTACATGCTGACTTCCATCACCAGCGTGGACAACTTCGGTCGTGGCGCCACCGGGGGTGACCTGGTGCCTTGGGAATCCGCGCGCAGCTGGTCGGACTTCTCGGTGCACCAGGTCAGCCAGGAAATCCGCCTGGCCTCGCCCAAGGAGGACAAGGTCTCCTGGATTCTGGGTGGCTACTACTTCAACGGCCGGCTCAAGAGCGACACCGCCAGCGCCGTACTGCCTGGTTCGGTCACGGCCACCGGCGCCGCCAAGGCCCGTGCCTACAACCGGGGCAACTACACGCTGGGCACGGACAGCATCGCCATCTTCGGCAACATCAACGTGAAGGTGACCGACCGCTTCGAAGTGGCCACCGGCCTGCGTCAGACGCACGAGTCGAAAGACATCGACCTGTTCTACGGCCGCGCGCCCTCGGGCTTCAACTTCAACGATCCGTCGATCGGCGGCTGGTACCGCGCGGGTGTCTCCACACCGCTGACCACGCTGGCCACACAAAACGCCAGCCGCAGCTGGAACGAGTTCACCTGGGACGTCACCCCGTCCTACCAGGTGAACGACAACCTGCGCACCTATGCCCGCGTGGCCAAGGGCTTCAACGGCGGCAACTTCAATGCCGGCGCAGTGGCCCAGACGGAGGTTGGCAGCATCGACCCTGAATACATCACCTCGTACGAGATCGGCGTCAAGAGCGAATGGCTGGACAACCGACTGCAGGTCAACGGTTCGGTCTTCTACTACGACTACACCGAGATGCAGCAGAAGGCCGAGCGTGTCGACGCCACCACCAACACCATCATCAAGACCTTCCTGAACGCAGCCTCCGGCGTGTCCAAGGGCATCGAGCTCGAAGTTCTGGCCCGCCCGCTGCGCAACCTGACCCTGGGCCTGAACCTGGGCTACCAGCACACCGAGTTCAAGGATTTCCAGCTCAACGCCACCACCAACATCGCCGGTAACTGGTTCAACCGCGTGCCGCGTGTCGTGAGCAATGTGTTCGCCGAGTACAAGGTGCCCCTGGCCAGCGGTGCGTCGATCAACCTGGCCACCGACTGGGCCTACCGCTCCAAGTCCTACTTCAACGCCGAAGACCAGACCAGCGAGGCCCTGATCGAGAAAGGCTACTCCCTGGGCAACGTGTCGGCCGGCTACACCACCGCCAACGGCAAGCACCAGTTCCGCCTGTACGCCAACAACGTGACGGATCAGAAGTACCGCAACACCTCCTTGATCAACGGCAGCTTCTCGTACGGCGCGCCGCGCGTGGTGGGCATCTCGGCCACCACCAAGTTCTGACGAACTTCTGACAAGCACCACAACGTTCTCACCGGGGCCACGCCCGGCCCTTTCCTCGCATTTCAAAAGGAAGCACCATGACATCGAAGATCGACAAGCTCTGGTTCACGCGCTGCCCCGTTCCCACGGCCTCGGGCCTGGCCTACAAGCTGGGCTGGCTGGACGAGGAGTTCGCCCGCCACGGCATCACGCTGGGCACATTGCAGGACCGCGACCCCGGCGCCGCCACCGACGACGAGCGCCGCGCCCTGGCCCGTCACCACTACGACCACGACCTGCCCGGTCTGTTCCGCGAAGGCGGCAACATGCTGGCCTTTGCGGCCCGTGCCCAGGGCGCGCCCAACAAGGTCATCGGCCTGACCTGGATCGAGGAAGGCCAGCGCATCATCGTGCGCAAGGATTCGGGCATCACCACGCCCGCCGACCTCAAGGGCAAGCGCCTGGCCTTGCCCGCCTTCATCCAACGCCCGATTGCCGACCACGTGCGTGGCAGCAGCATCGGCCGGGGCATGACCCTGGCTGGTTTCAAGGGCGCGCTGTCGATCGCCGGGCTGACCTTCGATGACGTGGAGTTCGTCGAGACCGCCGTGGCAACCGCCTCGCCCGGCCTGGCCAACCCCGTGGGCGCAGCCGGCAACGGCCTGGGCAGCCTGTGGTCCGGACTGCAGCAGGTGGCCGACGGCACCGTGGACGCGGCCTATGTGAAGGGCTCGGCCGCGCTGGACTCGGCCCTGCAACTTGGCCTGGTGGTCGGCATCGAGCTCGACAACTTCGAGGACAAGCGCGTGCGTGTCAACAACGGCACCCCTCGCCCCATCACCGTGCACCAGGATCTGATCGAGAACAACTTCGAGCTGGTGGTGGGCTTCCTGTACCAGAGCCTGCGCGCGGCCGAATGGGCCAAGGGCAACCTGGACGGCGTGCTCGACGTGCTCAAGGGTGAGACACGCGGCAGCGATGCCGGTGTGCGCGATACCTACCGCAACGGCTTCCACAACCACTTGCACCCGGATCTGTCGCCCGAGCGCGTGGCGCTCTACCGCCTGCAGAAGAAGTTCCTGCTGCTGCACGGGTTCCTGGACGCCGACTTCGACCTGGACAGCTGGATCGACCGCCGCCCGCTGGACGAAGCCTATCGCCGCCTGCAGGAAGACGCCCGACGCGCGGCTTGATCCCACCCTGGCCCCACCTGATGGCTGCCGTGTCCGCACGGCAGCCATGCCGCTTTTCCTGATCGCTCGATACCGACCATGTGGTCCTACCTCCTCAAGCGTCTGCTGATCCTGATCCCGACCCTGCTCGGCGTGATCACGCTCACCTTCGTCGTCACCCAGTTCGTGCCGGGCGGGCCGGTGGAGCAGGCCCTCGTCAACCTCGAGCAGGATGGCAGCCAGGGCGCAGAAGCCAGCGGCGGCGGGGCCATGGCCTACAGCGCCAGCCGGGGCCTGGATGCCAAGCAGATACGCCAGCTCGAAGCGCTCTACGGCTTCGACAAGCCGCCGCTGGAACGCTACTGGCACATGCTGGTGCGATTTGCGCAGTTCGATCTGGGCGAGAGCTACTTCCGCCACCAGACGGTGTGGGAACTGATCCTCTCCAAACTGCCCGTGTCCATCTCGCTGGGCCTGTGGACCTTCCTGCTCACCTACCTGGTGTCTGTGCCACTGGGCGTGGCCAAGGCCGTGAAGGACGGCACGCGCTTCGACTTCGTCACCAGCGTGCTGGTGCTGCTGGGCTACGCGGTGCCTGGTTTCGTGCTGGGCCTGATGCTGCTGGTGCTGTTCGGCGGCGGTTCGTTCTGGGATGTGTTTCCGCTGCGCGGCCTCACCTCCGACAACTGGGCCGACCTGTCCGCCCCCGCCAAGGTGTTCGACTACCTGTGGCACATGGCCCTGCCCGTGATCGCCTCCGTGACCGGCGCCTTCGCGATCAAGACGATGTTGACCAAGAACTCCTTCCTGGAGGAATCGCGTCGCCAGTACGTGCTCACCGCCTACGCCAAGGGCCTGCCCGACAAGACCGTGGTCTGGAAGCACATCATGCGCAACGCGCTGCTGCCGCTGATCACGGGCTTCCCGGCGGCCTTCATCAGCGCCTTCTTCTCGGGCAGCCTGCTGATCGAGACCCTGTTCTCGCTCGATGGCCTGGGGCTGCTCTCTTACGAAGCCGTCAAGGCGCGCGACTACCCCGTCGTGCTGGGCACCCTGTACATCTTCACCTTGCTGGGCCTCTTGACCAAGCTGGTGGGCGACATCGGCTACGTGCTGGCCGACCCCCGCATCAAGTTCGATGCCCAGGAGCGCTGACATGACCACCAACCCCGCGCCCGTGCTCGTGCTGCAACCCGAGGTCTCGCCCACCCGCCTGGCCTGGCGGCGATTCAAGGCCCACCGGCTGGGCTACGTCAGCCTGTGGATCCTGGGCCTGATCTTCTCCGTCAGCCTGCTGGGCGAGTTCATCTCCAATGACAAGCCGCTGCTGGTGCGCTATGGCGGCCACTGGTACGCACCTGTGTTCAACACCTACCCCGAGACCACCTTCGGCGGCCAGCTGGACACCCCGGCCGACTACCACGACCCCTTTGTGCAGAGCCAACTGGCCAAGCCCGGCAGCATCGTCATCCACGCACCCAACCCCTGGTACTACGACACCATGAAGTACCAGACCACGCAGTCGCACCCCTCACCGCCCTCCGCAGAAAACTGGCTGGGCACGGACATCATCGGCCGCGACGTGGTGGCACGCCTGCTCTACGCCGTGCGCGTCTCGCTGCTGTTCGGCCTGGCGCTGACCGCCAGCGGTGTGCTGCTCGGCGTGTTCCTGGGCGCCATCCAGGGCTACTTCGGCGGGCGCATCGACCTGGTCACCCAGCGCCTGATCGAGATCTGGGGATCACTGCCCGAGCTCTACCTGCTCATCATCTTCTCGTCCTTCTTCGAGCCCAGCCTGCTGCTGCTCTTCGTGCTGCTGTCGCTCTTCGGCTGGATCGGCCTGTCGGACTATGTGCGCGCCGAGTTCCTGCGCAACCGCCAGCTGGAGTACGTGAAGGCGGCGCGCGCCATGGGGCTGTCGAGCTGGCAGATCATCTGGCACCACGTGCTGCCCAACAGCCTGACGCCGGTCATCACTTTCCTGCCCTTCCGCGTCAGCGCCGCCATCATGGCCCTGACCAGCCTGGATTTCCTGGGCCTGGGCGTGCAGCAACCCACACCCAGCCTGGGCGAGCTGTTCGCACAGGCCAAGACCTACTTGTACGCCTGGTGGATTTCGGTGCCCACCTTCGTGGTGCTGGTGCTCACCCTGCTGCTGCTGACCTTCGTGGGCCAGGCCCTGCGCGAGGCCCTGGACACCCGTCGCCTGGCCCCTGGCGAGGAATCCGCATGAGCACCCCAAACGCACCCCCTCCCCTGCTGTCCATCGAGGGACTGCGCGTGAGCTTCGGCCAGCGCACCGTGGTGCACGACCTGAGCCTGTCGCTGCAGGCCGGCGAGCGCGTGGCCCTGGTCGGCGAATCCGGCTCGGGCAAGACCGTCACGGCGCTGTCCATCCTGCGCCTGGTGCAGGGCGCCCGCTATGAAGGCCGCATCCGCCTGGGCGACACCGAACTGCTGTCCGCCGACGACGCCACCTTGCGTTCCGTGCGCGGCCGCGATGCCGCGATGATCTTCCAGGAGCCAATGAGCGCACTGAACCCGCTCTACACCATCGGTGAGCAGATCATCGAGACCCTGGTGGTGCACGAAGGCACCGACAAGCGCACTGCCCGTGCACGCGCCATCGACTTGCTGGCCCACACCGGCATCCGCCAACCGGAGCAGCGCGTGGACAGCTTCCCGCACCAGCTGTCGGGCGGACAACGCCAGCGCGCCATGATCGCCATGGCCCTGGCCTGCCAGCCGCGTCTGCTGATCGCGGACGAGCCCACCACGGCCCTGGACGTGACCATCCGCGCCCGCATCGTGGACCTGCTGCTCAAACTGCAGGCCGAGCCGGCGCAACGCCAGGGGCAGGCCAGCGAGCCCATGGCCGTGCTCCTGATCACGCACGATCTGCACCTGGTGCGCAAGTTCGCACAGCGCGTGGCCGTGATGGAGCAAGGCCGCATCGTCGAGGTGGCCGACACCGACACCCTGTTCAGCGCCCCCCAGCACCCTTACACACGCAAGCTGCTCGACAGCATCCCCGTGCGGGAGATCGGGCCGGTGGCAGCGCAGGCCTCCGTTCGCCTGCGCACGCAGGCCCTGGCGGTGTCCTACGAGCAACCAGCGCGACACTGGCGCCACCTGTTCAAGCGCCCGCACTTCCAGGCCGTCAAGGACGTGAACCTCTCGCTGCGCGCCGGTGAAACGGTCGGCGTGGTGGGCGAATCCGGCTCGGGCAAGACCACGCTGGCCATGGCCGTTCTGGGCCTGCAGCGCTGCAGCGGTGGGGCCATCGAGGTCGGTGGTGAAGCCGTGACACGCCTCAGCACCCGCCAGAGCCGCGCCTTGCGTTCACGTCTGCAGGTGGTCTTCCAGGACCCTTACGGTGCGCTCTCCCCTCGCCAGACTGTGGGGCGCATCGTGGGTGAGGGCCTGGCCCTGCACCACCGCCATCTCAAGCCCGAGGAGCAGCGTGAGCGCGTGGCCCGCGCCCTGGCCGATGTGGGCCTGCCGCAGGACGCGATCAACCGCTACCCGCACCAGTTCTCCGGCGGGCAGCGCCAGCGCATCGCCATCGCGCGGGCGCTGGTGGTGCAGCCCGAGATCCTGGTGCTGGACGAGCCCACGTCGGCCCTGGACGTGTCCATCCAGCAGCAACTGCTCAAGTTGCTGGTCCAGCTACAGAAGAAATACGGTCTGAGTTACCTGCTCATCAGCCACGACATCGCCGTGGTGCGGGCCCTGTCCCACCAGATCCTCGTCATGAAGGAGGGCGAAGTGGTGGAGCAGGGCGAGACGGAAGCCTTGATCGCCGCCCCCCGCCACCCCTACACGCAGCGCCTGCTGCAAGCCTCTGCATGAAGCACATCCTGCGCACCCTCGCGGCAGGCGTGCTCGCCATCACCGGCCTGGCGGCCTCCTGGAGCACCCAGGCCGCCCATGGCATCGCGCTGTATGGCGAGCCCCTGCTGCCGCCCGGGTTCACCCACTTCCCCTACGTCAACCCTCAGGCGCCCAAGGGCGGACAGCTCACCCTGCCGAACCCGGCCTACTACGGCGTCAGCCCCTTCGACAAACTCAACCCCTTTACCCTGCGCGGCGTGGCGCCACCCGGCATGACCGACCTGGTGTTCGACACCCTGGCCACCTACAGCCTGGACGAGGAAGGCACGCAGTACGGCCTGCTGGCCGACGATATCCGCCTGGCCGATGACCGCCGCGCCGTCACCTTCCACCTGAACCCACGCGCCCGCTTCAGCGATGGCAGCCCCGTGACCTCGGCCGACGTGGTCTACAGCTACCAGGCCCTGACCAGCGACAAGGCCAGCCCCAAGTTCCGCAACTACTTTGCGGGCATCGCCGCGGTGGAGGCGCTGGATGACCGAACCGTGCGCTTCCGCCTGAAAGGCGATGACCGCGAGCTGCCTTTCGTGGCGGGTGACCTGCCCGTGTTCTCGCGCAAGTGGTCCATTCGGGCCGATGGCACGACCATCCCCTTCGACGAACTCCAGACCATTGCACCCCTGGCCAGCGGCCCGTACACGGTCGACAAGGTCGATTACGCGCGCAACGTCATCACCTACAAGCGCAACCCCAACTACTGGGGCGTGGACATCCCCACGCGCAAGGGCACCAACAACGTCGACCAGATCACCTTCAAGCTCTACCGCGACTACGAGCTGCAGGTCCAGGCCTTCAAAGCCGGCGAGTTCGATGCCATCAACGAAGGCAAGGCGCGCAGCTGGTGCTGCATCTACACAGGCGCCCGCTTCGACAGCGGCGAACTGGTCAAGAAGCTGTTCGCCCACCAGAACGTGCCCGGCATGAACGGCTACGTGTTCAACCTGCGCCGCGACAAGTTCAAGGACGTTCGCGTGCGCCATGCCCTGTTCCTGGCGCTGGACTTCCAGTGGGTCAACCGCAACATCTTCTACAACGAGTACAAGCGGCCCTACAGCTACTTCTCCAACAGCGAGCTGGCCGCCAAGGGCGTGCCGACACCGGAGGAGCTCGCCCTGCTGGAGCCTTGGCGCGCCCAACTGCCGCCCGACGTGTTCGGCCCCATGGTGAAGATGCCCGACAACGACGGGCCCGGCGGTTTCCGCAACAGCCTGGTCGAAGCCCAGCGCCTGTTCGGCGAGGCCGGCTGGGTGTGGCGCGATGGCGCGCTGCGCAACGCCCGGGGCGAGCCCTTCGTGCTGAACGTGCAGATGACCGAGGGCGTACCACTGCCCCGCATCGAAACGTTCCTGCGCAACATCGAGCGCATGGGTGTGCAGGTACGGCGCACCGTGGCCGATGGCGCCACCACGCGCAAGCGCATGCAGGATTTCGACTACGACCTCACGATGGTGAGCTTCCGCGAATCGCGCAACCCCGCGGCCGAGCTGCGCCGCAAGCTGTATGGCTCGGAAGCACGCCGCAAGGGCTCGGAAAACATCATCGGCGTGGACTCACCCGCGGTCGATGCCCTGATCGACACCATGCTCGCCGCACGCACGCCGCAGGAGCTCAAAGCCGCCGCTGGCGCGCTGGACCGGATCCTGATGCACGGCTACTACGTGGTGCCTGAGCGCTACTCATTCGAGCACCGCATTGCCTACAACACACGCATGGGCTACCCCGACAGGCTGCCCAAGTACTACACGCCCTACGAATGGCTGATGCGCACCTGGTGGGACAAGACCGCCGCGAAACGCTGACCGCTATACCGATTCCATAAAGACACCCCAGGCTCCATGCGCTCACCGCTGATGCGGTCAGGCGCATGAGCCATGCCTTGCCACATGCTCCAACAAAGCCCCCTGCTGCGCACCCTGTCGCTGTACCGGCGAACACCCGTGCTCTTCTTCACCGTGATGAGCCTGTTCGCCATCCTCAACCTCATGCTGGCCGCGCAGCAATGGCTGGTGGGGCGCGCGGTCAACGAGGTCACGGCGGGCCAGGCCGCCCTGCTCCGCCCTGATGGTTCGGTGGACGTGGGCGACATCCTGCATGGTGCTCTGCACTGGGCACTGCTGATCGCCGGTCTGGCCCTGGCGCGGGGCGTGCTGCAGTACGGCACCAGCTTGCTGTCCCATTTCACGGGCCAGCAGTTGATGATCAACCTGCGCGAGATGATCCTGCTCCAGGTACAACGGCTGCATCTGGGCTACCACCTGCAGCATGGCCTGGGTGAAGTGCTGACCCGGACCACGCGCGATGTCGACAAGGTGCGTGATGCCCTGCTCACCTTCTGGCGGCAATGCATCGACACAGTGTTCGTGGTGGTGGCCACCGTCGGCCTGCTGTGCTGGTACGAGCCCTGGCTGGGCTTGGTTCCGCTGGCCCTGACCCTGCTGGGTCTGCTGCTCTTCGTGCTGCAGACCGGTCGGCTGGTGTCGCTGGACCGCGCCGTGGGCCGTGCCTACGACCGCGTCAACCAGGACTTGAGCGAGGGCATCAGCGGTGTGCGGGTGATCAAGTCGTTCGGCCTGGAAGCCCATCGCATCGCCGCCTTCGAGCGCGAGGTACAGACCTTCGTCACGCAGGCCTACGCCGCGCTGCGCTACGCCAGCTCACGCATCCCCATCCCGCAGATCGTGGTGGCCCTGTCGCACGTGTGGATCATGGCCTGGGGGGCGCACCTGGTAGGCCAGGGTGTTCTGGGCCTGGGCGAACTCACGGCCTCCCTGCTGATCGTGACCACGCTGGTCTTTCGCATCGAGGGCATCGGCCGCGTGATGCAGGCCTTCGCGGATGCGCGCGCCTCGGCAGGCCGCATCTGGGAGATGCTGGACGAGGAGCCGGCCATCCACAATGGCGATGCGCACCTGCCGCCTGGCTCACTGGGCCTGCGCCTTGAAGACGTGCGCGTCGGCATCGTGCCCGACGGTGTGCCGGTGCTCGATCACTTTGACCTGCACATCAAGCCTGGAGAATGCGTGGCCGTGGTGGGCGGAACAGGCTCCGGCAAGAGCACCCTGGCGGCGCTGCCGCCTCGCTTTCTGGACGCGCAAGGTGGCCACATTCACTTGGGCACGGCAGACACACCCGATGGGCAATGGACAGACATCCGTGAACTCGAGCTCGATGCGCTGCGCCGTCGTGTGCACCTGGTCACCCAGGAGACCTTTCTCTTCTCCGACAGCCTGGGCGCCAACCTGCGCATGGCCGCCCCTGATGCCAGCGATGCCGAACTGACAGAAGCCATGCGCATGGCCTGCGTGAGCGAGCTGCTCACCCAACTGCAAGATGGCTTCGAGGCCCGCCTTGGTGATCGCGGCGTGACGCTGTCCGGCGGTCAACGCCAACGCCTCAGCCTGGCCCGCGCCATCCTGGCTCGGGCCGATCTGCTCGTGCTTGACGACGCCACCAGCGCCCTGGACGCACTGACGGAACAACGCATCCTGCATGCCCTGCGCACTCAGGCGCAGACACCGACCTTGCTGATGATGACCAGCAAGCTGTCTGCTGTCAGGCAGGCCGATCGTGTGGTGATGCTGGCAGGCGGTCGCATTGCGGCCCAAGGCACGCACGACACCCTGGTTGCCACGCATGCGGGCTACCGGGACCTGATGGGGGTGGCTCATGGCGATCGCTGACCGCGCACGCGGCCCGGGTGCCATGCCCCGCAAGGCCATGACCGATCTGGAGATCGAAGAGGCCCTGGCCCAGCGTCCGCTCAACACGCTGATCATCGACCGCCTGTGGCCGCTGCTGCGCCCTGTGCGACGCCAGATCATGCTGGTGGCCCTGTTCGAGCTGGCCATGGTGGCCTCGATGTTCGCCCGTCCCTGGTTCGTGAGGGAACTGGTGGACCGCGGTCTGTTGCCCCAGGATGGTGGCGGCTGGATGGTGGACACCAACTACGTGGGCTGGCTGTCGCTGGGCTTGATCCTGAACTGGATGGCCCGCTTCCTGTTCGCCGGCGCCTCGCAGTACGTGGCAGGCACGGCGGCCTACCGCGTGCTCAACGACCTGCGCGTGCAGGTGTTCGCCCATGTGCAATCGCTCAGCCTGCGCTATTTCGACCGTACCAAGGCTGGCCGCATCATCTCGCGCGTGGACCGCGACGTGGATGCCCTTGAGCCACTGTTGATCCAAGGACCACCGGAGCTGCTGTCAGCCGTGCTGCGCTTCGGCGTGGCCTGCATCATGCTGTGGCGCATCGCCCCCTCACTGCTGATGAACCTGCTCACCATCGTGCCCTTCCTGTGTGTGGGCATGTGGGCCTTCAAGCGCATCTCGCACCACGGCTGGGCCCGCGTGGCCGAGACCCGCAGCCGCTTCACCGCGCACCTGGTGGAAAGCGTCTCGGGCGTGCAGGTCATCCAGCAGACACGTCAGGAAGAAGCCAACCGGCTGCGCTACCGCGTGCTGCTGCATGATTTCAGCTGGTCCCTGCTGGACAACGGCATCCGGTCGGGCTGGTTCCTGCCGCTCACGGCCTTCCTCAGTGCCGTGGGCACGGCCCTGCTGCTCTACACGGGCGCGCGCGACATCGCGCTGGGCCACCTGAGCACGGGCCAGATGATCGAAAGCCTGTTCTATGTGATGTTCTTCCTGGCACCGCTGCAGGAACTGAGCGAACTGTTCGAGCGCTATGCCACCGGGTCGGCCAGCGCACAGCGCATCTTCCTGCTGCTGGACACCAAGCCCGAGATCGTGGATTCGCCTACCGCCCGGCCTCTGCCAGTGGCCCGTGGCGAGGTGCATTTCAACGGCGTGCACTTCAGCTATGACCCGCAACGGGGGCACCAGGTGCTGCACGACATCGACCTGCATGTGCCCGCCGGCCAGACCTTGGCCATCGTGGGCCCCACCGGCCACGGCAAGAGCACGCTGGTGCAGTTGCTGGCGCGTTTTTACGAAGCGGGCCTGGGGTCGGTGCAACTCGACGGCATCGACGTGCGCCACCTGCCTCAACGTGATCTACGGCGCCACGTGGGCGTCGTGCTGCAGGACAACGTGGTCTTCAGCGGCACGGTGCTGGACAACCTGCGCCTGGCCGCACCGCAGGCCAGCGAGGCCGAGCTGATCGCCGCCGCACAGGCCCTGGGCGCCGACGAGGTGTTGTCGCGCCTGCCTCATGGTTATCACACGGACGTAGGGCCGCTGGGCCGCCACCTGAGCCACGGCCAGCGCCAACTGGTGTGCCTGGTGCGCGCCTACCTGGCCAACCCGGCGGTGCTCGTACTGGACGAAGCAACCTCCGCCGTGGACATCCAGACAGAGCGCCGCATCCAGCAGGCTCTGCGGCGCTTGTGTGAAGGCCGCACCGCCATCATCATCGCCCACCGCCTGTCCACCGTGCGGCATGCCCACCGCATCGCCGTCATCCATGAAGGACGCGTCGCGGAACTCGGCACACACGATGAGCTTATTGCCCTTCAAGGCCTGTATGCGCGGCTGAGCGAAGCCTACGAACTGGCGTCCTCATGAGTTTTCGTTCTTTGTTTATCCAGTCCGCGCGTTTGTTCTGCAGAAGGTCGGCTGCCTACAATGCCTCAAAGCAAAGCAGGACCACGGCCCACTGGCCATCGAACCATCCTTGTCATGCTTTTCAGCGCGTGATGCGCGCCCGCAGTCCATGAGCTACGCCCATCCGCCTTCGTCGTCGGCCAACCGCCTGGTAAGCCTGAGCGCTATCCTGGGGCTGCATGTCGGCCTGTTCTACCTGATCTCGTCGGGCCTGGGCAGCGACGTGATCAAGACCGTGCTCAAGCCCGTGGAGTTGCGGATCATCGCGGAAGCACCTCCCCCGCCGCCACCACCACCGCCTCCGCCCCCCAAGCGCGAGATCGTTCGGGAGGTCGCCAAGGCACCGCCGCCACCGCTGTACGTGCCACCGCCTGAAGTGAGCGTGCAGGCCTCTGTCGATGCCCCCGCACTGACCACCACGAGCGATCCCACGCCACCACCAGTCATCGCCCCCGTGGCCCCGGCGCCACCTGCACCGCCTGTGCAGGTCACGCCCGCTGTTGTCAGTGCCGGGGTCGCCTGCCCGAACTCGGCCCAGGTGCGCGCCGAGACGCGTTACCCCGTCGCTGCCCAGCGGCGCGGCATCTCGGGCGATGTGCTGGTGGAGTTCACGGTGACGGCGCAAGGTGCGCTGGACAATGTGCACGTGGTTGGCGCGGCCAACAGCCTGCTGGCCAGCGCCGCGCTGGAGGCCACGCGCAAGTTCAAGTGCCAGAGCCAGGGCAACCCCGTGCGCGTGCAGGTGCCTTACAGCTTCAAGATGGGCTGAGTGCCCCCGGGAGTCATGCCACATGGCCAAGGTCAGCGAAACGCCTCATTTCATCGACAGCACCGAACCTCATCTGCCGCAGACGAATGCTGATGCGCCGATCGACTTGGTCCAGCTGGCGGGCGCGCTGCATTCGCCGCTGATCCGGCTTTGGCGCCAGATGCGCTCGGAGGCCGATTACCTGCATGTGCCGGCACTGCACATCACGCTGCTCTTTCAGATCCGGGCCGAGCCGGGCATCGGCGTGAGCAAGCTCGCCGCGCGTGAGCACATGCGCTCATCATCCATGAACGTGCACCTGCGCGAACTGTCCGCCACCGGCATGATCGGACGCGATACCGCCGCGGATCCCGCGGACCGACGCCGCGTGGGCTTGGTGATCACGGCCAAGGGCGCGGACTTCCTCGACGAGGTGCTGCGCCGCCGTCAGTCACGCCTGATCAGGCGCATGGCCAACCTCAGCCCGCAGGAGCTCGATGTCCTGCAGAAGGCGCTGCCCATTCTGGATGCGCTGGCCCCGCAGGGCAGCAACCTCTGAAGAGGCCGCGATGGGCTGCAGCTGGTCCGGCGGCCTGCCCCCAGCCGGACAACCGGCGCCCCTTGTGACACGGCGTCACATGAGCTAAATGCACAGGGTTCGCCAGCCTGTTTTCTGGGCGGATTCGGGCCCGTTTATCGCCCGTTCTGTAGGGCAAATTCCTACAGCCTGCACATCCGCACGCCGTCCGCTCTTACATCCAGGCGCCTATCAAGAAATCTGGCCGGTTTCAGCACAATGACTCCATCGACAACGCAGCGACACCCGCTGATAGCCCAGGAGCCAGACGCCATGAACAACGACCAGATCCTCGCCGAGATCCGCGAAACCAACCTGTCCTACCTGATGCTGGCCCAGAGCCTGATCCGCTCGGACCGCGAGCAGGCCCTGTTCCGCCTGGGCCTGTCCGAATCGGCCGCCGACATCATCAACGCCCTGAGCCCGGCGCAGATCCTGAAGGTCGCCTCCAGCAACACCCTGGTGTGCCGCATGCGCATCGACGACGACCTGGTCTGGGGCCTGCTGACCAACCACGGCAAGGGTGGCAACGACAGCGTCTCCCGCCTGCACGCCAACATCCTGATGGCCGGCCGCCATCAAGAGACCGTCTGAGCGGTTGTTGCGGCCTGACCTGATCGACTGAACCTACAAATCCCCCGGAGACCCACCATGCGCACCAAGAGCCTGTTGACCGAAGCCAAGCAGATCGAACGCGCCGTCACCCTGATCAACCTGGGTGCCCGCCTGCAAGTGCTGGAATCGGAAACCGACATGTCCTACGAGCGCCTGCTGCGTCTGTACAAGGAAGTCTCCGGCAAGTCGCCGTCCAAGGGCCAGCTGCCCTTCTCGACCGACTGGTTCATGACCTGGCAGCCCAACATCCACGCCAGCCTGTTCCTCAACATCCACGAGTACCTGAACAAGGCCGCCGAGATCGACGAGATCGACACAGTGATCAAGGCCTACCAGCTGTACCTGGAACAGACACAGTCCCAAGGTCTGGAGCCCCTGTTGTCGGTGACCCGCGCCTGGCGTCTGGTCAAGTTCATCGACAACGGCATGCTGACCATGACCAAGTGCTCCAAGTGCTCTGGCCACTTCGTGACGCATCCGCATGAAGTCGCCCGCCACTTCGTGTGCGGCCTGTGCAACCCCCCGGCCCGTGCCGGCAAGGGCAAGGCTGCCGGTGGCATCCAGATGCACTGAACCCAGTTTTCTCCGCTTGTCTCCTCCTGGCGCGCAATCCGGTTTGCGCTTTCAACGGGCCCTCTTCAGGGCCCGTTTTTTATGGTCCATCGCATCAGCACGCTAGATCAAGCGGGCACGTGGTTCACTTCCACGGAGATGTGCACCAGCTCTTCATGCACCCGCAGCAGGCGTTTGAAATCCTCGGGTTGTGCATCAGCCTGTGCGGTGCTCAGGGACAGGATGCAGGCGTAGCGCCCCGGGCCCACACGCCAGACGTGCAGGTCGCGCAGCTGCGCGGCGATGGGGCCTTCCTCAATGGCTTCGCGGATCTCATCCACCACAGGCGAGTCCATGTCGGCATCGAGCAGGCCACGCGCCGTTTCCTTGAGCAGCCCCACAGCCCATACGGTGATCAGCACCGCGCCCACCAGGCCCATCACTGGGTCTAGCCAGCTCAGGCCCCACAGCTTGCCGCCGAACAAGGCCGCAATCGCCAGCACCGAGGTTGCGGCATCGGCCACCACATGCAGGTAGGCCGCGCGCAGGTTGAGGTCTTCATGCTCACCACCGTGGTCGTGGTGACCATGCCCATGATGATGGTGACCATGCCTGTCATGGCCGTGGTAGTGATCGTGCCCACCGCGCAGCAGCCACGCACAAGCCAGGTTCACCAGCAGGCCGATCGCCCCGATGGCCAGGGCCTCGTCGTAGTGGATGGCGGTAGGCGCGATCAGGCGCTCGATCGACTGCCACACCATCAGCACGGCCACGCCCACCAGCAAGATCGCACTGGTATAGCCCCCCAGCACCTCGATCTTCCAGGTGCCGAAGGTGAAGCGCTGATCACGCGCCAGACGCCGCGCCGCCGCGTAGGCCGCCACGGACAGGCCCAGTGCCACCGCATGCGAGCTCATGTGCCAGCCATCGGCCAGCAGCGCCATCGAGCCGAACACCCAGCCGCCCACGATCTCGGCCACCATCATCACGATGGTGAGCAGCAAGGCCCAGCGCGTGTTGCGCTCGGCCAGCGGGTTGGCGCGGTCGAACACGTGAGGGTGCTGGCAGGCAGGAACGGCTGTAGGGTTGTTCATGGGAGAAGGCTCAAGCATACTCCCCCCCAGTATATTCATGCGCACGGTACAATGCACCCATGGCACACACCGTGACAGGGAAAAACCGCCTCATCACCCGCGTCCGCCGCATCAAGGGGCAGGCTGATGCGCTGGAGCGCGCCCTTGCTGAAGAAGGCGATTGCCTGGCCGTGCTGCAGCAGATCGCAGCCATCCGCGGGGCTGTCAACGGGCTGATGACCGAGGTGCTGGAAGGCCATGTGCGCGAGCACCTGGGCGCGGAAGGTCTCACGCCAGCACAACGGCAGGATGAGGTCGATGCCCTGCTGGGCGTGCTGCGCTCTTACCTGAAATGAAGCGCTGACGTGAGGCGCCTCAGGCGCGCATGTACACCGCCCGGCCCGGGTAGGTGTCCAACGCGGCCTGCCCCTGTGGCGTCACATCGGCAGGTTCGAAGCCCTGCCCCCGCCAGAAGGCCACGGTGTCATTGACCGACACCAGCGCCAGCCCGGCCAGATGCCACGCCAGCGCCTGCGCACGTGCGTGGGCCACCAAGGCCTGCGCCACGCCACGCCCGCGCAAGGCCTGGCCAATGGCCAGATCGTGCAGATAAAGGCCATCGGCCTGCGGGTGATGCGCGAAGGCCCCACCCAAAGGCGAGACCTTGCCCAGCAAGGTTCGGTAGCCCACCAGGTAGGCGCCAGGCACATCCGTGCCTGGATCGACCGCCACCCAGGCCGTGTCAGGACAGGCCTGCAGGCGCACGGCCAGCAGCGAGGCGGGCTCGTTCATGTCGGGGGGATAGCACTGCGCCTGGACTTCGACAATGGCGTCGAGGTCCTCAGGCCGCATGGCGCGCACCACGACCGAGCCCGCCATCAGCGTGCCGCCGCCTTCAAGGCATCGATCAACTGCGCCACCTGTCCCTCGGTATGGGCCGACGACAGCGAGATGCGCAGCCGTGCGGAGCCCTTCGGCACCGTAGGCGGACGAATGGCCGGCACCCACACGCCGGACCGGTCCAGCGCGTTCATCACCAGCAGTGCAGCCTCGTTGCGGCCGATCACCAGCGGCTGGATGGCCGTCTCGGAGGGCCACAGATCCCATGGCACGACCTTGTCCAGCCCTTGGCGCAACTGCTCGCGAAGCGCTGCCAGATGCGTGCGCCGCCAGCCCTCTGTGGCGACCAGGCCTACCGCGGCACGCAGCGCTTCGGCAATCATCGCGGGGGCGGCCGTGGCGAACATGTAGGTGCGCGCTTTTTGCATGATCCACTCGATCACATCGGGGTGGCCCGCCACGAAGGCACCTGCCACGCCGGCCGCCTTACCCAGAGTGGCCATGTAGACCAGCCGGTCAAGCCTGCCCTGCCACTCAGGGGCCACGCCGTCCAGGGTTGCGATGCCCCAGTGCGCCAGCGTGCCCTCGCCATGCGCTCCCAGCACACCGAAGCCGTGCGCATCGTCGATCACCAGCCAGGCATCGTGCCGTTCGCACATGGTCAGCAGTGCGGGCACGTTGGCGATGGTGCCGTCCATGCTGAACACGGCGTCGGTGATCACCAGCTTGCGCTCTGCCGTGCTGTCGGCCAGGGCCTGCTCCATCGCGGCCAGATCACCGTGCGGCAGGATGTGGATGTCGGCCCGCGACAGGCGCGCGCCGTCGATCAGGCAGGCGTGGTTGAGCGCATCGGAGAAGATCGCATCGCCCTTGCCCACCAGGGCCGGCACCAGGCCCACGTTGGCGGCGTAACCTGCGTAGAAGTACAGCGCACGCGGCAAGCCCACCAGGCGGGCCAGTTCTTCTTCCAGCGCCTCATGCGCGGGGCTGTGGCCGCACACCAGTGGCGAGGCCGTGGCGCCCACGCCGTAGCGGCCGGCTGCCTCCTGCGCAGCGGCGATCACCACGGGGTGCTGCGACAGGCCCAGGTAGTCATTGCTGCCGAAGGACAGGCGCTGCTGCCCATTGATCAGGTAGGTGGTGCCGCGCAGATGCTCCTGATCCGGCGCGAGATCCTGCGGCGGCACGGCGGGCGCCACAACGCGACGCCGCCGCAGCAGGTGGGCCTGGGCCAGGGATTCGAGTTCTTGGTCAAACACGGGTGGTTTCCCGCCGGCATGGGCCGGGATTCGGACAAACCCCAAGGGTACCAGCCCCCGCGCGCTCAGGCCAGACACGGCCCCAGCCTGGCCACCGCCTCCCCGATCTGGGCGGGTGACAGCGTCACGAAGGACAGGCGCAGCGCGTTGCGCTTCACGGTGTCGTTCGACGAGAAGAACGGCGCGCCTGGCACATAGGCCACCCCGGCCTCCACCGCGCGCGGCAGGCGTGCCAGCGTGTCCACGTGCTCAGGCGCCTCCACCCAGAAGAACATGCCGCCCGGCGGCACTTGCCAGCGGCAATCGCGCGGCAGGTAGGTGGCCAGCGCATGGGCCATCACGTCGCGCTGCAAACGGTAGCGTTCGCGCACCTGGTGCAGATGCGCCTCCAGATCGAAGCCGCCTTGCAGCAGTTCCAGGATCAGGCGCTGGTTCAGACCCGGTGTGTGCAGATCGCAAGCCTGCTTGGCCTGCAGCAGTTTGCTGCGCAAGTCACGGGCGGCATCGCCCTCGCCACCCGGCATCACCATGTAGCCCACGCGCAGGCCCGGCGACAGCACCTTGGAGAACGAGCCCAGGTAGACCACCTGCTGCGGCGCGCGGCTGGCCACGGGGGCCGGCGGCGGCGCGTCATACCAGAGGGCGCCATAGGGGTCGTCTTCGATCAGCAGCGTGTGGCCGCGCGGCAAGGCCTGTGCCAAAGCCTGGCGACGTGCCTCGCCCAAACACTGTCCACCGGGGTTCTGGAAGTTGGGGATCAGGTAGGCCACGGCAGCTCCGGGATCACCCGCCAGTTCATCGGCCAAGGGGCCCTCGGCATCGGCGGCCCACGGTTGCATCACCGGGCCATAGGGCGTGAAGGCCTGCAGCGCGCCCAGGTAGGTGGGCTGCTCCGCCAGAACGCGCGCGCCCTCGTCCAGCAGCACCTTGCCCAGCAGATCCAGCCCCTGCTGAGAGCCCGTGGTGATCAGCACATGGGCAGGATCGATGCGCCAGCCTGGGCGGGACAAGTGCTCCGCCACCCATTCCCGCAGGCCGGGCAGCCCTTCGCTGCTGGCGTACTGCAGCGCGGCGGCACCCTGCGTGCCCAGCACATGGTCGCTGGCACGGCGGATGGCCTCGACCGGAAAGGCCTCAGGCGCGGGCAGGCCACCCGCCATCGACAGGATGCCCGGCCGCTCGGCCACCTTGAGGATGTCGCGGATGGCCGAGGGGTTCATGCGCTGTGTGCGGGCTGCCAGGGCGAAGCTCATGGGGAAGGTCCTCAGGGGTGCTTGTATGTTGTCCGTCTTCATGGCACTCTAGCCATCACACCAATACAGAGCCAATACAGATCACCAGTTCAGAGTCCTGACTGTGCTGGTCTCAGCACCAGTACAGACCACGCCTTTCGATCCGATGAGCGCCATTCCCAACACCCTATCCCGCGACAGCGACCAGCCCCTGGCCGAGCAACTGGCCGGCCGCTTCGCCGAGATGATCCGCCAGCACCGCCTGCCCGCCGGCTCACGCCTGCCCTCGGTGCGTGCCTGTGCCCAGACGCACGGGGTGAGCCCCTACACCGTGGTGGCCGCCTATGACCAGTTGCTTGCACGCGGCCTGGTGGAGTCACGCCCGCAGCGCGGCTTTTTCGTGCGGACGCAGCAGCCCAGCCCTGCGCGCCCCACGGCGCCCGCGCCCCATCCCTTCCAGCCCAGCACCCCGATCGATGCCACCACGTTGATCCGGGGCATGTTCCACGAGCCCGGCACGCGCCCCATGCCGGGCCTGGGCACCTTGCCCCCGGCCTGGCTGGATGCGGGCATGCTGGGCGCAGCCTTGCGCAAGGTCACCCAGGGCGAGCGCATGGAAGCGCTCAGCCTGCACTATGGCGAGCCGCAAGGCGACCAGCGCCTGCGCGAAGCGTTGTCGCACCGCATGGCCGAGATGGGCCTGCGCGCAGAACCCGGCCAGTTCATCACCACCGTGGGCGCCACGCAGGCGCTGGACCTGGTGTCGCGCACCCTGCTGAGGCCCGGCGATGCCGTGCTGGTGGACGAACCCGGCTGGGCCGTGGAGTTCGCACGCCTGGCGCAACTGGGCATGCGCATCCTGCCGGTGCCACGCGGTCAGGACGGGCCTGACCTGGACGTGTTGGCTCGCCTGGCCCAGACACACGCCCCCAAGCTGTACGTGACGGTGTCCGTGCTGCACAACCCCACCAGCGCGATGCTCTCCCCCGGCCACGCGCACCAGGTGCTCAAGCTGGCCGAGGCGCATGACTTTCACATCCTCGAAGACGATGTGTACGGCTTCCTGGGGCCCCAACACGCCACGCGCATGGCGGTGCTCGATGAGCTGCGCCGCGTGGTCCTCATCGGCAGTTTCTCCAAGGCGCTGTCACCCAGCTGGCGCGTGGGCTATATCGCCGCGCCGCAGCCTCTGGTGGACCGCATCGTCAACACCAAGCTGCTGACGACCCTGACCACGGCCCCCTTGCTGGAGCAGGCCCTGGCCTGGTGTCTCGAACAAGGGCAGATGCGCCGCCACTGTGAACGCGTGGCCACGCAACTCGACGCCGCGCGCACGCGCTGCATGCAGTTGATCCGCCAGGCAGGCTTTCAGTTGGTGACGGCACCCCAAGGCCTGTTCGGCTGGGTGGACGTGGGCGTGGACACCGAGCGGCTGGTGATCCCGCTGCTGGAAGCGGGCTGGCTGATCGCGCCTGGCGCCTTGTTCCATGCGCAACGCCAGCCCAGCACGCTGATGCGCATCAACTACGCCAGCTCACAGGACGCCCGCTTCTGGAAGACGCTGCAGGCGGAGGCCGCACGCCTTACTGCGGCGAAGCCTTCGACAGCGCGTTGAGGTCGGCCGTCCAGCCCTTGAGCCTGTCGACCACCGTGCGGCGCTGATCGGCCGAGGTGTGGTTGTGCAGCGAGGCGGCCATCTGGCAGCCTGCGCTGATCCAGCGCTCCATGTCGGCCTTCTGGCGCGGATCGGTCGGCATGATGGCGTCCTGCAGCAAGGCACGGATGGGGCCTTGTGCCTGCTCCGCTGTAGCCTTCTGGTCATGCAGCTTGCGCAGCAACACGATCAGGTTGTTTTGCACACGCTGGCGTTGCTGGTTGATCGCGGCGGCATCGAAGGGCAGGCGCTCCACCTCGCTGGCAATCTGCCGGCGCTGGTCCTTGTCCATGCGGCCATAGAAGCGCTCCATCCACTTCTCGACGTACTTCTCGGCGGCTTCCTGGCGCTCCTTGGCATCGTCGTCCAGGAAATCGTCGGCGAAGTCTTCGTCCTTGTCTTTGAAGTGTTTCTGCAGGTGGTCGATGTGCGCGGGCGTGAGTTGAACCGCCACCCGGGCGAACAAAGGGGCTGCCCTGTCGGCCCCGACACGCAGCCAGCCTTCTATCTCCTGGCGACGCTCGCAGGCCAGTGCCGGTGTGATCGTGCCCGTGGCCTCGCGCTGCGAGCGCTCCATGAACGCGGCAATGGCCGGCAACTGCGCCTTGCGCTGCCAGGCGAACCACTCGCGCACCGCAGCACGGGCGGTGTCGCGCTGGGCGCCTTCCAGGTCCAGCGCCTTGTTGACGCGCCAGGACACCAAGGTGGGGGCCTGGTCATAGGCCAGCTTGAGCACACTGCAGGCGGCCAAAGCCACCACCAGGCCAGCAACCAGCCAGCGGAGCCAGCGCGAAAGGGCGTGGGGCATCGTCATCTCCTCAATGATCTTGTGTGAGGCTGCAAGCCATTGCTTGGCTCCAGGCTGCACCCTCAGCTTGCCACGCTCCGGCAATTGGTGTGCCTGCGGCCGAGCAAACCCCTGATCAAGTGGCGTGCAGGCGGTTCGCAGGACGACTATGCCAGCACGCGTTCAATCCGGAGATGCCCAGACGCGCTGCACATCGCGCGCCTGTGCCAGCGTGCGCGCGATGATCTCGGCCACCGCCGGGACATCGTGCACCAGCCCTTGCGACTGGCCGATCAACTGCACGCCCTCCGCATGGTCGCCCTGGTGCATGGCCTTGCGCATGGCCAGGGTGGCCGCGCCGAAGTAGGCGATCTTCACGGCCTGCAAGGGCCCTTCGCGCAGGGCGTCGCGCGCCAGCTGGCCCATCGGCGTGTTCATCTCGCTGGCAGCCCTCAGTGAGCGTGCCACGACGCGAGGCGGGCTCAAGCGCCGTGCCGTGTACTTCTCGCCACCGGGCGTGCGCATCACACGGCACGGGAAGGTGTCGAAGTTCGACGAGTAGATGGTGTCCTCGGCCGCCTTGTTGACCACCATCTGTTTGGTGACCTCGTGCAGCGGGCTTTCCTTGGACGCCGCCAAGCGTGTGCCCATGGCCACGGCATCTGCGCCCAGGGCCATGGCCGCAACCAGCCCGCGCCCATCGGCAAAGCCGCCGGCCGCGATGATGGGCAGGTCCGTCATGTCGCGCACGGCGGGGATCAGCACCAGCGAGGTCACCGCGCCACCGTGGGCCGCGGCCTCGTGGCCGGTCACGATCAGGCCGTCCACGCCTGAATCAAGGGCCGAGCGCGCATGCTTTTCGCTGGACACGGTGGCGATCACATGGCCGCCATAGGCGTGCACCCGCTGCACCAGTTGGTCGGCCTTGCCCATGGACACATTGAGCACAGGCACCTGCTCCTGCACGGCCACCTCGGCGCAAGCCGCCGCGCCCGGCAGCATCAGGCTGCAGCCGACGCCGAAAGGCTGGCTGGTGAACGCACGCACCTGGCGGATGGCCGCGCGGCACTCATCGGCGGACATGCCGCCCGAGGCCAGGATGCCCAGGCCGCCAGCCTCGCTGACCGCCGCCACCAGCGAAGGCACGGCAACGTACGTCATGCCAGGCAGGACGATAGGGTGGGCAATGCCCAGAAGGCGGGTCAGGCGGGTTTGCATGGTGTATGGATCGGCAAGCGTGAAATGCAGCGCAATGGCGCCGCAATGTATCACCCGTGCTGCGCGATACTGCATGGATGAACCGACCGCCACGGCTGGAACGCCCCACGCCTGAACAGATTGCAGCCCTGCCGCCCTACCCTGCGCTGCCGCTCAGCCACATCCACGTGCTGCGCAGCGCCGAGCAGTTCGAGTTCGCCGAGCGTGAGTTGCGCCGCGCCGTCCATGTCGGCTTCGACACCGAGAGCAAGCCCGTCTTCGTGGCAGGTGTACCCCACACCGGGCCGGACATCGTGCAGTTCGCCACTGCCGGGCATGCCTTCATCGTCCAGACCGCGCTGCCCGAGGCCCAGGGCTTTCTGCGCGCCATGATCGAATCGAACGAGGTCGTGAAGGTGGGGTTCGGCCTGGCCTCGGACCGGCCTCAGCTTTACCGCAAGCTGGGCGCGCAACTGGGCCAGTCGATCGATGTGTCGCACATGGTGAAGCGGCTGGGCTTCAAGGACGCCGTGGGCCTCAAGACCGCGGTGGCAGTGGTGCTCCAGCAGCGTCTGCAGAAATCGAAGAAGGCCACCACCTCCAACTGGGCGAACCCGACACTCAGCCCGCAACAGCTTCAGTACGCGGCCAACGACGCACATGCGTCGCTGCTGGTGTACCTGGCCTTGGCGCGTGACTCAGGCGGGCACGCCCAGAAGGTCCAGGTGCCCCACCACCAAGCTTAGATCGCCTCGTGCAGCCTGGGCAGACCGCTCCGCCTGCCAGGCCGATACGAAGGCCTCGCGTGAAGGCTCCACCGCCAAGGCCACTGCTGCGGCTTCCCTGGCCATGGTCAGCAACATCTCGCCGTGTGCGGCACCAATGCGCCAATCACTCGGCTGCACGCTGACACGATAGGCATGAGCCCCGAGCTTTTCAGCCAGACTGGCAGCTGCCTGACCACCCAGCGATTCGCCAAAGCCTTTGTCGCCCGCCTGGTGCGCCACAAAGGCTTCCCCGATGAATCCATCGGCCGCCAAAGCGGGGTGCCACGTGCGCCGGCCATCCACCGACAAGGTCGCCAGCAGGGGACGCGGCACGGCCGCCAGCAGTGCACACAATCTGTCCAGCCATGCGGAAGACACCAGGTCCAGGAAAGCCGTGGTCACCAGACCATCGCACCACGGCAGGTCGATGCGCTCCAGGTCACGCGCCAGATCCAGTTGCTGCCCGCGCACCAGCCAGCGTGCATTGCCGGCCTCGATGTGCAGTGCTCCGCCTTCATCCACACAGAGCCATCCGCGCTGACGCGCCCAGGTCGAGATCTCTGCACGCTGGGCCTGCAGCAACAGGGGATCATGGTCGACCAGGCGCCATTCCTGATCAACCTGCAGCAACGGTGCCAGCGCCCTGAAGTTCGCGCCCGCACCAGCCGCCAGATCGATCAGCCGCAAGGCCTGCCCCTCTCGATGCTTCAAGGCGGACTTGAAGCCCTGCGCCAGGTTGTCGCTGCGTGCGGCCAGGTCCAGGGGCTCGCGCAGCCTCAGCCAGTCGGCAGAAAATCCGTCCACTTGGGCCTGTTCAGTGTTCTTTGGTTCGGTCATCGGCTCACCTGATCCAGTGCCGCGGCCCAACGGGCCACGGCTTCGGTCCAATCGGGCAAAGTGCCCGCCACCGTCTGTGCCGCCTGTGTCAGGCCGGTGCGCAGCGGTGCATCCGTGATCACCTGGCGCAAGGCCTCGCGCAGGGCGGCCACCTCACCCGGCGGCACCAGCAGCGATGCAGCAGCCGGTACGGTGTCCACGATCGCACCCGCCGTGGTCGAGACCACAGGCAGCCCGTGCGCCAGCGCCTCGGCGAAAACCATGCCATAGCCCTCGTGGTACGAGGGCAGCACGAACACTTGCGCCTGCTGGTAGGCCTGCGCCAGGCGCTCTGGTGGCTGCTCGCCGAGCAGCGTGATCCGATCCTGCAAGCCATGGTCGGCGATGCGATCGCGCAATTGCGCCGCAGCGGCGGGATCACGCTCCAGGCTGCCGATGCAGATCAACTGCCACGGCAGATCACGCAAGCCAGCCAGCGCATCGACCAGCAACACATGGCCCTTGCGCGGCGTGATGGTGCCCACCGACAGCAATTGCAGCGGCCCATCATCAGCCGGTCCGCGCTTGCGCAAACCTGCCGGCTTGTGGGTGCCTGGCGCCACCACCGCCACCCGCCCGGCTGGCAGGCCACCGGCCCGCACCGCCCGTGCGGTGTGTTCACTGGGGCAGATGACGCCCTTCAGTTGTGGCCACAGATCAGCCTCCAGCGCGGCGTAATGGTCCACCTGCGATGGGCTCAGGCCCGTTTCGAGCGACAAGGGATGGTGGATGAAACCCACCAGGCGCAGGCGGGCGGCGTGTGCCGAGAGGCTGTCGACCAGGCCAGGCAAGGCCAGCCCGTCAATCACCACCGTGCGCCCATCGGGCTGCCTCGCCAGGGCCTCGGCGGCTGCACGCCGTGTGGCCTCATCGGCATCCGGATAAGCACCGGGCAACTCGACCACGTCCACGGCCATGCCCCGGGCCCGCAATCCGTCCACCACATGCCGGTCGTAGAGATAGCCGCCGGTCAACTGATCCAGCCGGCCCGGCACCACGAAACCCAGCGTCATCAGTTCAAGGGCCCTTCGAAGGCCGCCCAGGCCACGGGCGATTCCCGCAGCACCACGCGCAGCGAGGCCAGTTGGCCTGCCGTGCCCGCGCCCACGGCCCCTTCGGCCACGCGCACCTTGATGCGCTGGAAGATCTCTCCGGCCAGGAACTCGGTGGTGGTATTGCGGCCCTTGAACACGGGCAGTTCGTCGAGGTTCTGGTAGTTGAACTCGGCCAGCACATCGCGCAGCAGCGTCAATGCCAGGCCGATGTCGCACACCAGGGCGTTGTCATCGAGCTGAGGCCGGCGGAACTCGATCTCCACACCATAGGTGGCGCCATGCACCTTCTGGGCGGGCCCGAAGACCTCTCCGCGGAAGCTGTGGGCGATCATGAAGTGGTCCGAAACGGCAAGGCTGTACATGGGTGGGTTCTTCTCAGTTGTAGTCAATGACGTGGCAAAGCTCGGCGCCGGGAGAGTCCACCAGGCGCGGCAAGGTGTGGGGCAGATGCTCGAAGCGGCTCTCGCCCGTGAGGAAGTGGTCGAACACGGGATCGGTCAGCAGATCCAGGGCCAGGGCCAGGCGGCGTTGATAGGTCCAGCGTGCGCGCTGCGCCGTGGCGACCGCGCCGACCTGCGAGGAACGCAAGTTCAGCCGCTTGGCGTGGAAGGCTTCACCCAGGGGCACGCTGACAGGGCGATCACCGTACCAGCTCATCTCCAGCACCGTGGCTTCGAAACCGGCGATGCGCAAGGCGGTGGCCAAGCCCTCGGGGTGGCCGCTCGCATGGATGACCAGGTCAGCCTCTGGCGTGGCCTCAGCAGGCAGCGCAAAGCAGCATCCCAGTCGCGCGGCCAGGTCAGCGCGCGCAGGGTGCGTATCGATCAGCTCGACCGATACGCCAGGCACGCGGGCCGCCAGCGTGGCCACCAGGCCACCGACCACGCCAGCCCCGACCACGGCGATGCGATCGCCCAGGCGTGGCGCGGCATCCCACAGACCATTGACGGCGGTTTCCATGTTGGCGGCCAGCACGGCGCGTGCGTCGGGCACGGCATCCGGCACTGGCGTGACAGCGTCTACCGGCACGATGTAGCGGTCCTGGTGCGGATGCAGGCAGAACACGCGCTGGCCCAGCAGATGGGCCGGGCCCGCCTCCACACGGCCGACAGAGGCATAGCCGTACTTCACCGGGCCGGGAAAATCGCCTTCCTGGAAGGGGCAGCGCATGGCCTGCCACTGGCTGGCTGGCACCCCACCGCGAAACACCAGGCTTTCCGTGCCGCGGCTGATGCCGCTGCGCAAGGCCTTGATCAGCACCTCGCCAGGCGCGGGCTCACGCAGTGTCGTGCTGCGGATCTCACCATGGCCGGGGGACACCACCCAGAATGCCTGTCCGTCCCATCGAGCATTGGAACGATGCGGCTCACTCATGGAAAGCACACTCGATCATGGTGTCATCGCCCAGCAAAAAGCGGCGCGTGCGTGGGCGCAGGCTGTGGGCCAGATCATGGATCTCCGGCAGCACCAAGCTGGGCCGGCCGGAGCCAATGATCACCGGGGCCACCGTGATCTGCAGGCGATCGAGCGCACCGGCCGCCAGGAAGCGCGACACGGTGATGCCGCCGCCTTCCACGAACAGCCAGTGCAGGCCCCGCAGCGCCAGGACACGCCGGATCTCGAACGGATCCAGGCCATGCTCACCGCGCGAGATGGGAATCACCTCGGCCTGACCGCACCGCGGCTCACGGCCCATGCGGTCTGCCGCGACCAGCAGCAGCGTGGGCGCCTTGCCGTCGTTGAACACCTTCTGGCTGCCATCGAGCCGACGCTCCGGATCCAGGATCACCCGGGTGGGGTGCTCACCCGCGCACAGGCGCACGGTGAGTTGCGGATCGTCATGCTGCACGGTGCTGGCGCCCACCAGCACGGCATCAGCGATGGCGCGCATGCGGTGGGTGTGCAGCAGGTCTTCGTCACCGCTCAGCCAGCGCGACACGCCGCAGGTGGTGGCGATGCGCCCGTCCAGGCTCTGCGCCAGATGGCCCACCACGTAGGTGCTGCCGCGCCGGCGCATGGCACACAGGGGGCCGTACAAGGCATGCAGCAACGATTCGCCATCCAGGAAGGGCACGCCCTCACCCGGCCCGCCCTGGCGCAGCAAGGCCTGCCACGCCGGATCTTCGCCATGCAGCGCGACCGTGGCCGGTGGGCTCAGCAGCTCGGTGGCGGCCGTCATTCTGCGCGGCCTCCGGCCACTACTGCAGCGCCAGCCGCGACGGCAGGTGCTGTGAGTTCGCTCTGGCCGAAGGGGGTGAACAGCACGGCGTACTCCGGCTTGTGCGGCAGTCGAGCCTCTTCAGGGATGCGACACAGGCGGCTTTCCGCCAGCCAGCGGCCCAGGCGCGGATCTGCAGTGACCACCGCCAGCGGGATCGAGGCGCTCAAACCCATCACGAAGGGCAGCCACAGCCAGAACGTGGCCGGAAACACCTGCCAGAAGGCCAGGCCCAGCACAACGCCCAGCGTGGTGTGCAGCCACAGCCGGCGCGATGCATCCGCCCATGACAGGCCGACCGCATCACGCTGCTGCGCCGCCCAACCGATCTGCCGACCGAAGGGCAGGCCCAGCATGAACAAGGTGATGGACACGGCCACGATGGGCGCCATCAGCACGGAGAACACCAGCTCCATCAGGGCGCTGATCAGCACGCGCCCGGTGCCGCCGTACTCACCACGCAACTCGGGGCGCAGCAGCACATCGCCCAGGGTGGCGATCTTGGGTGCGAAGCACATGGTCATCGTGATCGCGAAGAGCGTCTTGAACAGGGTGATGTCCACCGGCAGATCACGCAGCAGGCCCAGGGCGATCATGCCCAGCCAGGCCGGTGCGCCCACGTACATCGCGATGGCCAGCCACAGCTGCGCGCGGCTCACGGGCAACAGGCCGGGCATGCGCAGCAGCTTGAGGTACTGCAGGTTGCCCTGGCACCAGCGCAGATCACGGCGGATGAACTCGGGCATGGTGGGCGGGTTCTCTTCCCAGCTGCCGTCTTCTTCGGGCAGCACACGCACTTCGTAGCCGGCGCGGCGCATCAGCACGGCTTCAAGCTGATCATGGCTGAGCACGTGGCCGCTCAAGGGGCCCTTGCCCGGCAACAGCGGCAGGTGGCAATGCTCGATGAAAGGCGCCAGGCGGATGATGGCGTTGTGCCCCCAGTAGGGACCGCAATCGCCCTGCCAGCTGGCCGCGCCCAGGGTGTATGAGCGCATGCCCAGGCGCATGCCGAACTGGAAGATGCGCGCGAAGGGGCTGGTGCTGGGCAGGCCCGTCACCAGGGTCTGCAGGATGCCGATCTGCGGCTGTGCCTGCATGATGCGCACCAGGCGCAACATGGCAGCCGATGTCATCACGCTGTCGGCATCGAGCACGATGGCAAAGCGGTGCTGGCTGCCCCAGCGATCGCAGAAATCACGGATGTTGCCGGCCTTGTAGCCTTCGTGCGTTTCGCGCCGACGGTAGGTGATCTTCAGTTGGCTGCCGAAGCGATCCGTGAGCCGGGCGGCCACCAGCCGCTCGCCGTGGATGATCTCGGTGTCATCGCTGTCGCTCAGCATGTACAGGTGGAACCACGGTGCGTGGCCGGAGCGCTGCAGTCCTTCGAGCATGAAGCCCAGGTTGCGCTCCAGGCGCTCGGTGTCTTCATGGCGGATGCACACCAGCAGCGCGGTGGACTGCGTGATCGGCTCGCTGCCGGTGATGCTGCGCAGGTGCGGCGCCACCTCGGCGGCGGCATCCCGCGAGAAATGCATCAGCCAGAAGCCGATCACGGCATTCCAGAAGCCGATGGTGGTCCATGGCAGCGTGATGGCAAACAGCAGCATGATGCCGATGCCCAGGGCATCGACGCCACCATCGAACAAGGCCCCGCCCATCAGCGCCAGCAACGCCAGCGAGGTGGTGATGACCAGGGTGAGGAACACCAGGCGACGACGGCGCAAGGTGGCTTGGGCAGCCACCGAGGCCGCCATGTGTTGAAACGCGCTCAGCATGCCGGACTGCCCTTACTCGCTGATGGCCATGGATTGGGGCAAGGCGTGGCCCATGCGGGTGCGCTTGGCTTCGAAGTAGCCCACCGAGTGCTGGTTGGGCACGGTGATGACGGGCCGGCGCTTGTCGACCTTCACGCCCAGGGCTGCCAGCTTGGCCACCTTGTCGGGGTTGTTGGTCATCAGGCTGATGCTGGGCACGCCGAAATGGGCCAGCATCTCCGGCACGACCTCGTAGGAGCGGGCGTCATCCGGCAAGCCCAGCATGCGGTTGGCGTCCACGGTGTCGTAGCCGCGTGATTGCAGGTGGTAGGCGCGGATCTTGTTGGTCAGGCCGATGCCGCGGCCTTCCTGGCGCAGGTAGAGGATGATGCCGGCGCCCATGCGCACGATCTCGGCCATGGCCTTGTCGAGCTGGTCACCACAATCGCACTTGAGCGAGCGGAACACCTCGCCGGTGATGCACTCGGAATGCACCCGCACCGGCAGACCGGTCTGGCCGATCACATCCCCGTGCACCAACGCCACGTGCTCGCGAAAACCTTCCGTGCCGTCACGGCCGGTGGTGCGAAACACGTGCATGGAGAACAGGCCATGCTCGGTGGGTAAATCAGAAGACGCCAGCCATTGGGAATGACGGGAGGACAACGCGGTGGGACTGGACATATTGATTTAATTCCTGCTGGCGCGTGTGCAGCGCGTGGTGGACCTTTCAGAGGCTTGCCGGTCAAGGGACCAGATCGCATATTCAGAATATCCGCCGGATCACGACTCGTCACGCGAATCACGCAATAGCCCCGGACGCCATAGTTTGTTACATTCAAAAACGACTAAATGGAGCGACCTTCATATTTTCAGTCATCTGCCCGATAGCGCATCTCACCACGCCATATCCTTTGTCATAACGATATGCGTATTTCCGGAAAGGTCTTTCACCCCCCTGCTTGAGGGATTCCCAGTTACTGGTTGAGATATTGACCAGCGACACGCCAGGCCGATTCCAATAAATGATGGGGACGACCGAATACCGTTGAACGGCAATACCTGGACGGGTTGCCCGAATATTCAGTCAACGGCATGTCGCGAGCCTGAAGCTTTTTCCGGCACTTTGATGGTGCAGGGCATGGCGGAAAACAGGATGCCGCTCGCCTATGCTTCACACCCATGAGCACGCCCAAAACCCTGCTGATCGTCTACCACTCCCAGACCGGCGGCACCCACCAGATGGCACTGGCCGCGCGGGACGGCGCGCTGGCCGAGGAAGGCGTGTCGGTGCGCCTGCTGCACGCCGCCGAGGCACAGGCCGACGACGTGCTGGCTGCCGACGGGCTGGTGTTCGCCACCCCCGAGAACCTAGCCGCCATCAGCGGGCAGCTCAAGGATTTCTTCGACCGCAGCTACTACGCGGTGCTGGACCGCATCAACGGCCGCCCCTATGCCGCGCTGATCTGTGCGGGCAGCGACGGACACAACGCCGCGCGCCAGATCGAGCGCATCGCCACCGGCTGGCGGCTCAAGCCCGTGGCCGAGCCCTTGATCGTCTGCACGCACGCGCAGACACCCGACGCCATCCTGGCCCCCAAGCAGATCGGCGAGGATGATCTGGAGCGCTGTCGGGCGCTGGGTGAATCGCTGGCGGCGGGGCTGGTGCTGGGCGTGTTCTAACCCACCTCAGCCGCCCGCCTGGCGGTCGATCCATTGCGTGGCAACGTCAAAACCGTGGTCCTGCGCATCCTGCATCAGGGCAAAGCGCTTGCCCTGGGGCGTCAGTGCCACCTCTTCCTCGGTTTCGGAGCCCCGCACGTAGGCGGTGGCCATGAACTGGCGTGCACCAGCATCCCATGCGGTGACCACGCGGATGCGGAATCCGGCATGGGCACCGATGGCTTCTTCGTGATCGCCGCTGTGGATGATTTGATGATCCATGATGGGCTCCCGGTAAGCGATGCCATCTTAGGCAATGGCGCTAAACCGGGATGGCCCAGCGGCTTTGCCCTGTCAGGCGCCCGCTGCCGAAGCCAAGGCCTGGAAGGTCAACACCTCGGCATCCCCCTGCCCGCCCCCAACGAGGGTGGTGCAGATGGCCTGCAGCGCGCCCTCCTGCCACAGCCCGAACGCGCTCGCGCTGTACCCGGGGCCCCCACCGTTGTGACCACGCACGAGGCCTATCGGCATCGCCGGATCGATCATCAGGCCCAGACCGTAGCCAGGCTGCTGCCAGCGCCCGCCCACCTGCCCTACCGGCATGGCATTGAACATGGCGGCCAAACTGGCCGGCTGAAGCAAGCGGCCAGAGAACAAGGCGTGCAGGAAAGCGCTCACCTCGGACACGGTCGAAGCGATGACGCCATGCGAGACCCAGCCCGGGTGATAACGCCCCCGCACATCCACCCAGGCATTCCCTTCGGCGACCTGGCGCGACAGACCCGGTGCCAGCGGGTGCAGATCATCGAGCGTCGCCGCCACGGTGGTGCGTGACAGGCCAAGCGGCCCGCACACACGCTCTGCGAGTTGCTGCTCCCAAGGGCTTTCGCCCACCATCTCCAGCAACTGGCGCAGCACCATGTAGCCTGGGTTGCTGTAGGCGAAGCGGGCTGGTTCGGGCACCGTCCAGTCGCGCGCCAGCGTGGCCTGGGTGAAGTGCTCGATGGACCAGGGCTGGTCAGGGTGCTGGCGAACCTGGGCTTGGTAGTCAGGCAACGCGCCGTAATCCGGCAGCCCGGCCGTGTGGCTCAACAGGCGGCGCGGCGTGACCGCATCGTTGAAGGATTGGGGCAGTTCCGGGCCTCGCCAGAGGCTACGGACGGGCGCATCCAGGTCCAGCTTGCCCGCATCGGCCAATTGCAGCAGCAGGCAGGCGATGAAGGTCTTGGTGATGCTGTAGATCAGGAAGGCCGGCTCCTGCGCTGCGGGCTCGGGCGTCGTCCAACGCGTGCCGCCGCCTTGCGGCGTCCATACGCTCAAGGCGGCGGCGATGCCTTCCGCACGCGGCGCATCGAGCAGGCCATCGATCTCCTGGATGAGGGCGTCGGCCGCGGGCATCGGCAGGCTCAGGGCAAGGTCAGCGACTGCGCCAATTGCGCCGGATCGGCCGCGGGATCCCAGCCCCAGTGGGCCAGCATCGGCGCCTGAAGGTGATCCCGCAGGGTGCGCAGGTTGGCCTCCTGCTCCGGCATGGCAGCATCCACCACATTGGCCACCCAGCCGGCCAGCGTCAGGCCGCGCGACACGATGCTCTCTTGCGTGAGCAGCGCATGGTTCAGGCAGCCCAGGCGCAGGCCCACCACCATGATCACCGGCAGGCGCAGGCGCTGCGCCAGGTCGGCACTGGAGGCGAACTCGCCCGGCCCCTCGTGCAGCGGCACGATGAAGCCGCCCGCACCCTCCACCACCACCGCATCGGCGTGCTGGCTGAGTGCATGGAAACTCGCCTCGATGTGGCCGATGTCGATCACCGCGCCGGCATTGCGCGCAGCGATGTGCGGCGAGATGGCATCGGGCAAGGCATACGGGTTGTCGAAAGCCGGCGGCACCTTCAGGCTGGAGGCGGCGCGCAGGGCGGCCACATCCTCATTGAGCCACTGCCCTGGGTGGCCGTCCACGCCATCGATCCAGTCGCAGCCGGCGGCCACGGGCTTCATGCCGACCACACGCTGGTGATCGCGGCGCAGCGCGTGGATCAGGGCGCAGCTGGTGCGGGTCTTGCCGACGCCGGTGTCGGTGCCGGTGACGAAATAGGCGGTCATGGCACGGGTACCTCGGAGGCTTGAGCGCTGGCGGACCCCTCCTCGGCCAGCACGCGGTCGAGCACGCGCAAGGCGCCTTCGGCCAGGTGGCGCTGCTCGGCCTCGCCCAGCACGTAGGGTGGCATGAAGTACAGCGTGGGGCCGATGGGGCGCAGCAGCAGGCCTTCGTCGAGCGCGGCGCGGTGGTAGCGCGAGGCGAAGGTGGGATCGGCCACGTCGATATCCCAAGCCCAGACCATGCCCAGGCGGCGCGAGGCTTTCACGCGCGGGTGATCGGTGATGGGCTGCACCAGCTCGTCCAGGCGCTCGGCGGCGCGGCGGTTGTCGCCCAGCACGTCGCTGTCGGCAAAGGTGTCCAGCACGGCCAGCGCAGCGCGGCAGGCCAGCGGGTTGCCGGTGTACGAGTGCGAGTGCAAAAAGCCATGCGTGGTGCGGTCGTCCCAGAAGGCCTGGTAGACCTCGTCTGTCGTCAGCACGGCCGACAGCGGCAGCACGCCACCGGTCAGGCCCTTGCTCAGGCAGATGAAATCGGGCTTGATCGGCGCGCCATCATCTCCCAGCGCCTGCTGGTGCGCGAACATCGTGCCCGTGCGGCCGAAGCCCACGGCGATCTCGTCGGCGATCCAGTGCACCTGGTACTTGTCGCACAGGCGACGCACGGCGCTGAGGTAATCGGGCAGGTACATGCCCATGCCGGCGGCGCCCTGGATCAAGGGCTCCAGGATGATGGCGGCGGTCTGCGCGTGGTGCTCTTCAAGATAGGAGGCCAGCGCGTCGATGCAGTGCTGCGTGTGCTGGGCCGGGCTCACGCCGGGCGCGGCATGACGCGTGTCGGGCGATGGCAAGGTGGCGCTCAGGCGCAGCAGAGGGGCGTACGATTCGCGGAACAGCGGGATGTCCGTCACCGACAGGGCCCCGGCGGTTTCACCGTGGTAGCCACCCTGCAGGCCGATGAAGCGGTGCTTGCCCTCGCGGCCCCGATTGCGCCAGCTGTGCGCGCTCATCTTCAGCGCGATCTCGGTGGCACTGGCCCCGTCGCTGGCGTAGAAGGCATGGCCCAGGCCGGTGAGCTGGCCCAGGCGCTCGGACAACTCCACCACCGGCGGGTGCGTGAGGCCGGCCAGCATGATGTGATCGACCTTCTGCAACTGGTCGGCGATGGCCTCGCGGATCGGAGCAAAGCCGTGCCCGAACAGGTTCACCCACCAGGAGCTCACGGCATCCAGGATGCGGTGGCCACGGTCATCGATCAGCCAGGGGCCCTGCGCCGACACGATGGCGCGCGGCGGATGGGTGTCGTGCACCTTCATCTGCGTGCACGGGTGCCAAACGGCCTGGCGGCTGCGATCCGCCCACGACTTGTCCTGCATGGGATGCGCCTCCACCAATCAGGCCGTTGGACGGTAGACGCAACGATCCCCCGCCGCGCGGGACACGCTCACCGCCGCCACCTGGGGCAGTTGCAGGTGCACCTGCGCATAGATGAACACGCACAGGTTCTCCAGCGTGGGGGCGCCCAGGCCGGCCACTTCATCCAGGAAGTGGTGATCAAGCTGCTCGCGCACGCTGGCGATCACGGCGCGCAGATGGGCCAGGTCCACCACCATGCCGGATTCGGGCTGGCGTTCGCCGCGCACCATCACCTCGGCCGTGTAGGTGTGGCCGTGGATGCGGCGGCTGCCGGCGGCCTCCTCGGCGCCCACCTGGCGTTTGAGCGTGTGGGCGGCATCGAAGGAAAAGGTCTGGCTCAGTTCGAACATGTTGTTTGTGTGGCGGGCCTCAGCGGATGCCCAATGTTTTGTGGGTCTGGACGCTCAAGAGCCAGCGCGGGTGGTCCAGGCACCATTGCACGGCCCATTCTGTGGCGGCCAGGCGTGCCTCGGGGGAGGCGCTGTCCATCGGCTGCACACGGCGCTGCACGAAATCCATGGCGTCGAACTCGGCCAGCTTGGTCGCATCGAAGCCGACCTGGGGCACGACCACCTTGAGCTCGTGGCCCGAGGTCTGTACCAGGGTCGAGCCGGCCTTGGGGCTCACGCAGATCCAGTCCAGCCCGGGCGGCGCGGCCACGGTGCCGTTGGTCTCCACCGCGATCTCGAAGCCCTGATCATGCAACGCATCGATCAAGGCCGGGTCGACCTGGAGCAAGGGTTCGCCCCCAGTCAGCACCACGAAGCAGCGGCCCTTGCGGCCCTGCTCAGTGTCCGGCCAGAAGGAAGCGATACGGGCAGCCAGGTCCAGCGCGGTGGGGAACTTGCCACCGCCCAGCCCATCGGTGCCCACGAAATCCGTGTCGCAGAACTGGCAGATGGCCTTGGGGCGGTCTTCCTCGCGGCCCGTCCACAAATTGCACCCTGCGAAACGACAGAACACCGCGGGGCGGCCCGCATGGGTGCCCTCGCCTTGCAGGGTGTAGAAGATTTCCTTGACGCTGTAGGTCATGCACGCCCCTTGAAGCCGGTCCACCACACCACCAGCGCGGCCGAGATCACCAATGCGGCGTAGGTGCTCATGGCCCCATCGCGCCCTGAAATCAACAGGCCGGCCACCAGCACGATGACACCCGCCATGGCCACGCGGCTGGCCAGCACCCACCCCATGCCTTTGAGTGTGCGCCACCAGAACAGGCGCGCCAAGGCCGGCAACAGCACGGCCACACCCAGGGCGGGCAGCAGGAAATTGAACAGGTGGATCAGGGCGTCAAGAAAACCCATGGACTACGGGGCCGGCGAAGGCGTGGCTGAACATCACAAACGGCGTGGCATCGCAAGCGCACAGATCAAACACGAGTCATAAGCATCTGCATCTGACGCATGTAGCACCTGAGCCACCTCAAATGTCGACCAATCTCGTCAGTTCGGCCGACCACAAAGTGGTGCTAATCATCGACAATGCGGGCTCGACAATGAAGGTCTTTGAAAGCCTCAATGGCCTGACCCGCCCACGCCAAAACCCTCGATTTTATAATTTCTCACATGAGTGTCTTGGCCCTGGGTCTCAACCACACGACGGCCGCGGTTGATCTGCGGGGTCGGTTCGCGTTCGCCGTGGACCAGTTGAACCCTGCGCTGCGCACCCTGCACACCCGCCTGGCGGGGGGGCAGGCCAGCCCCCAGACCGCCCCCGAAGCCGCCCTGCTCTCCACCTGCAACCGCACCGAGCTGTACTGCGCGGCCCCCGCCCTGAGCGGCTCCCCCCTGGTGCTGCAGCGCGAAGCGGTAAGCTGGCTGGCCCATGTGGGCGGCGTCTCCCCTGACGACCTGATGCGCCACACCTACATGCTCGAAGGTGGCGCCGCCGCGCGCCATGCCTTCCGCGTGGCCAGCGGGCTCGACTCCATGGTGCTGGGCGAGCCCCAGATCCTGGGCCAGATGAAGCAGGCCGTGCGCGAGGCCGATGCCGCCGGCACCCTGGGCACCACCCTGCACCAATTGTTCCAACGCTCCTTCGCCGTGGCCAAGGAGGTACGCACCTCCACCGAGATCGGCGAACACTCCATCAGCATGGCCGCCGCCGCCGTGCGCCTGGCCGGCCAACTGTTCGAGAACCTGTCCAAAACCAAGGTGCTGTTCGTGGGCGCCGGCGAGATGATCGAGCTCACGGCCACGCACTTCGCCGCACGCGCGCCGCGCAGCATGGCCGTGGCCAACCGCACGCTGGAGCGTGGCGAAAAGCTCGCCACCCACCTGGGCGCCGAGGCCATGCGCCTGGCCGACCTGCCCCAGCGCCTGCACGAGTTCGACATCGTCGTCTCCTGCACGGCCAGCACCCTGCCCATCATCGGTCTGGGTGCCATGGAACGCGCCATCAAGGCCCGCAAGCACCGCCCCATCTTCATGGTGGACCTGGCCGTGCCGCGCGACATCGAGCCCGAAGTCGGCCAGATGCCCGACGTCTACCTCTACACGGTGGATGACCTGAGCGAGCTGGTGCAGACCGCCGGCGCGCGCCGCCAGGCCGCCGTGGCCCAGGCCGAGGCCATCATCGAATCCGGCGTGCAGGGTTTCGTGCACTGGCTGGACCAGCGCGCCACCGTGCCGCTGATCCAGGCCCTGCAATCCCAGACCGACGCCTGGCGCGCCAACGAGATCGCCCGCGCCCGCAAGCAACTGGCGCGGGGCGAGGATGTCGAGGCCGTGCTGGAGGCGCTGTCCCGCGGGCTGACCCAGAAGATGCTGCACGGCGCCCTGGCCGAACTGCACAGCGCCGCGCCGCAGCACCGGCCACAGGTGGCCTCCACCGTGGCCCGCATGTTCCTGCGTGGTGATGTGCCTGCCAACCTGCCGGCGTCCATCGCCCCCAGCGCCCCCTCGGAAAGCGATCCCGCATGAGCGGCCTCGCCCCCTCCCTGGCGGCCTCTCTGGAACGCCTGTCCCACCGTCTGCGCGAGCTGGATGCGGCCCTGTCCGACGGCACCGTCGCGGCCGATCCCAAGCGCTACCGGGATCTGTCCCGCGAGCATGCCGAGGTGAGCAGCGTGTGCGACCTGGCACGCCGCCATGCCCAGCGCACGGACGATCTGGCCACCGCCAGGCAGATGCTGCAGGATCTGGGCGACGACCCCGACATGAAGGCCATGGCGCAGGACGAAGCCACCCAGGCAGAAGCCGACCTGCTCAAGCTGGAAACCGAACTGCAGACCGCGCTGCTGCCCAAGGACCCGGACGACGCCCGCAGCGCCTTCCTGGAAATCCGCGCCGGCACCGGCGGTGATGAATCCGCCCTGTTTGCCGGTGACCTGGCCCGCCTGTACACCCGCTTCGCAGAACGGCAAGGCTGGCGCTGCGAGATCATGTCGGCCAACGAATCCGATCTGGGCGGCTACAAGGAAATCGTCTTCCGCATCGAGGGCGCGGGGGTCTACGGACAGCTCAAGTTCGAATCCGGCGGCCACCGCGTGCAGCGCGTGCCCGCCACCGAAACACAAGGTCGCATCCACACCAGCGCCTGCACCGTGGCCGTGCTGCCCGAGCCCGACGAAGCCGAAGAAGTGCAGATCAATCCGGCCGATCTGCGCATCGACACCTACCGCGCCAGCGGCGCTGGCGGCCAGCATATCAACAAGACGGATTCGGCCGTGCGCGTGACGCACATCCCCACCGGCATCGTCGCCGAATGCCAGGACGACCGCAGCCAGCACCGCAACAAGGCCAAGGCCCTGGCCGTGCTGGCCGCCCGCCTGCGTGACAAGGACCGCATCGAGCGCCAGGCCCGCGAGGCCGCCACGCGCAAGAGCCTGGTCGGCACCGGCGACAGATCCGACCGCATCCGCACCTACAACTTCCCACAGGGCCGGCTGACCGATCACCGCATCAACCTCACGCTGTACAAGCTGCTGACCATCATGGAAGGCGATCTGGATGACGTGATCGCGGCCCTGGTGTCGGCCCAGGCCGCCGACCAGTTGGCCGAACTGGAAGCCGCCACCGGTGTCTGAGCCCGAGACCGGCTCGCCCGGGCAGCTTGCCGCCGGCATCAGCCTGACCGCACCGGCCACCGTGGCCGAGGCCATGCACTCGGCCCGGGCGCAAGGCGTCGAGCGGCTGGACACCCAGTTGCTGCTGTGCGCCGTGCTGGACAAGCCCCGCAGCTGGCTGCTGGCCCACGACACCGACCCGCTGCCGCTGGAGGCTGCCGCCCGCTTCGCCGAGCTGAGCGCACGGCGGGCTCAAGGCGAGCCGCTGGCCTACCTGCTGGGCGACAAGGAGTTCTACGGCCTGAGCCTGCGCGTGGCCCCCGGCGTGCTGGTGCCCCGCGCCGACACCGAAACCCTGGTCGATTGGGCCCTGGACGTGCTGCCAGCCCAAACGGCGCCGGATCGCCCCACCCGCGCGCTGGACCTGGGCACGGGCAGCGGCGCCATCGCCCTGGCCATCCGCTCGCGCCGGCCCCATGCCAGCGTCACCGCCGTGGACGCCAGCCCCGAGGCCCTGGCCATCGCCGCCGACAACGCCCGGCGCCTGCACCTGCCGCTGGAACTGCTGGCCGGCTCCTGGTTCGAGCCCCTGGGCACCCGGCGCTTCGACCTGATCGTGAGTAACCCGCCCTACATCGCCGAGGGCGACCCGCACCTGCCCGCCCTGCGCTTCGAGCCCATCCAGGCCCTGACCGCCGGCCGCGACGGGCTGGACGACCTGCGCCTGATCGTGACTCAGGCCCGCAAGCACCTGGAACCTGGTGGCTGGCTGCTGCTGGAACATGGCTATGACCAGGCCGATGCCGTGCAGGCTCTGCTGCGCAACGCCGGTTTCAGCACCGTGTCCACCCGCCACGACCTGGCCGGCCAGCCTCGCTGCACCGGCGGCCAGTGGGCGGTGTGACCTTTTCACACCCCTGACATTCCCTGATGGCGCTGGGGCCTGGAGCCCTCGGATGTGAGTGCCCGCTCGCGCAGCGCCGCCGATGTACATGTCACCCTGCGGCGTGAGTCACCCGGGTTCCCCCTGATCGGGCAATGTAAAGGGTTGGGATTCGTTGAAAAGGGGACACCAACCGTCACAAATCCGCGCCACAAGAAACAGACGGCGCCCTAGCATGGGATCCATGAACCCTGCCGCCCTTGCGGTCTTGGGTTGGCAGCCGGAGAACCACCATGCAGTGCGCATACCGCCCTTTGATCGCCACCCTGTTCGGCACCGTGCTGAGCGGCATGGGGGTGCTCGGGTCACTTGCACACGCGCAGATGGTGCCCATGCCCACCAACATCGTCACCGGCCACGCCGTGGTGCGCTCCAGCACCAGCACGCTCACCGGCGATCTGGCCACCGCCTCCATCGGCCTGCATGTGCCCCGCCAGGCTGCCACCAGTGGCGATGGCCTGGCCCTGAAAGAGCCGCCCAGCACCAACCTCTGGCCCCACTGGGAAGGCCGCATCGGCGTGGTGCTCGACCGCCCGGCCGACCCCATGAGCAACTCCTTCGTGCTGGCCCAGCCGGCCTACAACGGGCTCAAGGTGTACAGCATGCACCTGCTGTCGGATTACTACTTCGCCGGGGGCTTCCGTGCGACTGCGGGCCTGGTGCGCGGCTCCAGCAACCTGCCCTGGTGGCCCAGCGAGCATCAAGGCGCCACCGGCCTGAACCTGAGCATGCAACGGCTGGATGTGCTCAGCCCCCCAGGCTATGACAGCGCCGCCTCCGACGACCACACCCGCACATCGCCCTACCTGGGCGCCGGCTACAGCACGCGTCTGAGCGGCCTGCGTGCCGACAGCGCCTGGCGCTTCAATGCCGACCTGGGGCTGATCACCATCAACTCCAACAACATCGACCGCATCAGCCGCGCCCTGCAGGGTGACGCAGGGGTCGAGACCATCATCCGCGAGCTGCGGCTGCGTCCGGTGGTCAAGGTCAGCGTGAACTACGCTTTCTGATACGCTCGGGCCCCAGCCGGCCCTCTCGCAAATCCGAGTGCCGGACGGCATCGCACAGGCCTGCTATAACAGGCCTGTTTCCATTTCCCCCAACGGTGATCGCACCATGAGCGACGTACAGCAACGCATCGACAGCCTGGTCAAGGGCCACAAGGTTGTCCTTTTCATGAAGGGCACCGCCCAGTTCCCGCAATGCGGGTTCTCCGGCCGCGCCATCCAGATCCTCAAGGCCTGCAACGCCTCCGACATCACCACGGTCAACGTGCTGGAAGACGAAGGCATCCGCCAGGGCATCAAGGAATACGCCAACTGGCCCACCATTCCCCAGCTCTACGTGAACGGCGAGTTCATCGGCGGCTCGGACATCATGATGGAGATGTACCAGGCCGGCGAGCTGCAGCAGGTCCTGGCCGGTGGCCAGTGAGCCTTCGCAGGCCCCTCGGTCGGCCCGGCCCCGCCGGCTGATCGTCGGGCTGACAGGCGCCAGCGGCGCCGTCTATGGCGTGCGGCTGCTTCAGCGCGCCCGCGCCCTGGGCGTGGAAACCCATCTGGTGGCCACGCCCGCCGGCATCCTCAACGTGCACCACGAGCTCGGCCTGGATCGGCGCGAACTCGAAGCGCTGGCCAGCCAGGCCCACGCACCGGGTGATGTGGGTGCCTGCATCGCCAGCGGCAGCTTCGCCACCGATGCGATGGTGATCGCGCCTTGCTCGATGAAGACACTGGCTGCGGTAGCCCACGGCCTGGGCGACAACCTGCTCACCCGCGCCGCCGACGTCACGCTGAAAGAGCGCCGCCGCCTGCTGCTGATGGTGCGCGAGACGCCCTTCAACCTGGCCCACCTGCGCAACATGACCTCGGTCACGGAAATGGGCGGCATCATTTTCCCGCCGCTGCCGGCCTTCTACCACCGGCCCGAGACCCTGGACGACATCATCGACGACACCGTCGAACGTGCCCTGGCCCTGCTGGGCCTGGACGAGGCCCAGCCGCGCGCCTGGAACGGCCTGTAAGGCGCAGCGCCTGGGCGGGCAACAGCGACCGTTCATCGGTTTGAGGCTGCAGTTCCACACACGGATGCCGATATTTCTGTGACGCAATGGGCGGATCAGGCAGGCCAGGCTGTCCGCCCACCATGCGCCAGTGCCCTGCTGCAGCATCCGGGGCCCCGCCCTTCTGCGTAGACAGTGCCATGTCCTTTCGCACCTTTGCCCGACGTGCCCGGCCCCTGCCCTGGATCTGCGGGGCCGCAGTGCTTGTCACCACGGGCTGCGGCATGCCCGTCTCGCAGCCACCTTCGGCCCCTGCGCCCCCACCAGCGCCCCTGGTCGGGCGCGCCGATGTCGGCCAGCGTCTGTACGACGCCCAGTGCCTCCAGTGCCATGCATTGGACCACCACCGCATCGGCCCCCTGCACCGGGGCGTGGTGGGGCGCCTGGCGGGCTCCGCGCCCGGGTATGACTATTCGACCGGTTTGAAGAAGTCAGGCCTGCGCTGGACACCCGACAACCTGGACCGCTGGCTGCGCGATCCGGACGCCTTCGTGCAGAACCAGCAGATGGACTACCAGGTGGAGGACGCGCAGGAGCGCGCCGACATCATTGCCTACCTGGCGACCCTGCGCTGACACCGGCCACCACCTGGGGCCCGGCTTCGGCCACGGCGGCCTCCCAGCGCTTGCGTGCGCCCAGCACCGCATTGGGGTACTCCGCCCGGCCACGGCTGCCGTTGTAGCGGCCCAGGGCCAGGAACAGGTCACCCTTTTCGATGTCCAGGTAATGGCGCAGGATCACGCAACCGAAGCGCAGATTGCTCTGCATGTGGAACAGCCTCGCTGCGTCGCCATCGCCGATGGTGCGCGACCAGAACGGCATCACCTGCATGTAGCCGCGCGCGCCGGCCACGCTGATGGCGTACTTGCGGAAACCGCTTTCCACCTCGATCAGGCCCAGCACCAGGGTCGGGTCCAGCCCGGCACGGGTGGCCTCGTACCAGACGGTGCGCAGGAACTCCTCGCGCACCAGGTCATCCGGCTTGCGCTTCTTCAGGCGCTCGCCGGCACCGCGCTTCCAGCGCTCGTAGCTTTCCTTGCGGCGGTCATCCACGAACACGGGAACGGGCGGCACCGACTTGGCAATGGCGGCCGACAGGGCCGTGCGCACCGAGTTGGCCAGGGGCTCCTCGCGCTGGGCACCGGCGTGTACAGGCAAGGCTGTGCCGGCCCCCAGGGCCGTGGCCAGCGCCAGCCCGGCGCAGCTCAGGTGGTACCGCACAGCCTGTGTCACCGGTTTCAGCCCTTGAGCTGGGCCAGCACGTGGGCGCCCACCTCGCCCACGGCGATCTTGGCGGCTTCCTTGTCCTGGCGACCCTGGTACTCGGCCAGGCCCTCCTTGAGGCCCTTGTCGCCCAGCACCACGCGGTGCGGCGCACCGATCAGCTCCCAGTCGGCGAACATGGCGCCGGGGCGCTCACCGCGGTCGTCCAGGATCACGTCCACGCCCTGCGCGCTCAGCTCGGCGTAGAGCTTGTCGGCGGCGGCCTTCACGTCTTCCGAGCGGTCATAGCCCACGGGGCAGATCACCACCTCGAAGGGGGCGATGGCGGCAGGCCAGATGATGCCGCGCTCGTCGTATTTCTGCTCGATGGCGGCGCCCAGGATGCGGGTCACGCCGATGCCGTAGCAACCCATCTCGAAGTGCTTGGGCTTGCCGTCCACGTCCAGGAAGGTGGCGTTCATGGCCTTGGAGTACTTGGTGCCCAGGTAGAACACGTGGCCCACCTCGATGCCACGCTGGATGGCGAGCACGCCCTGGCCGTCGGGGCTGGGGTCGCCCTCGACCACGTTGCGGATGTCGGCGACCACATCGGGCTCGGGCAGGTCACGGCCCCAGTTCACGCCCTTGATGTGGAAGCCTTCGTCGTTGGCGCCGACGATGAAGTCGGCCATGTGGGCCACCGTGCGGTCGGCCACCACCTTCACGGGCTTGAGCAGCTTGACCGGGCCCAGGTAGCCAGGCTTGGTGCCGAAATGCTCGATGATCTCCTTCTCGGTGGCGAAGCGGAAGCCCGCCTTCAGGCCTTCGATCTTGCCGGCCTTGACTTCGTTCAAGTCATGGTCGCCGCGCACCAGCAGCAGCCACACGGCGCTCTTGACGATCTCGCCCTTGTCGTTGGTCTCGTCGGTGGCCAGCACCAGGGATTTGACGGTGCGGCTCAGGGGCAGGCCCAGCAGCTCGGCCACGTCGGCACAGGTGCTCTTGCCGGGCGTGGCCACCTTTTCAAGCGCCTCGGTGGCAGCACCGCGCTGGGCGATCAGCGGCAACGCCTCGGCCAGCTCGATATTGGCGGCGTAATCACTGGTGGGGCAGTAGACGATGGCGTCTTCGCCGGTATCGGCGATCACCTGGAACTCGTGCGAGCGGTCACCGCCGATGGCGCCGGTGTCGGCCGCCACGGCGCGGAACTGCAGGCCCAGGCGCTGGAAGATGCGCGTGTAGGCCGCGTACATCGCGTCGTAGGTCTTGCCGGCGGATTCGACATCACGGTCGAAGGAGTAGGCGTCCTTCATCGTGAACTCGCGGCCGCGCATCACGCCGAAGCGGGGACGGCGCTCGTCGCGGAACTTGGTCTGGATCTGGTAGAAGTTCTTGGGCAGCTGGCGGTAACTGCGCAGCTCTTGCCTGGCGATGTCGGTCACCACCTCTTCGGCGGTGGGCTGCATCACGAAGTCGCGCTCGTGGCGGTCCTTGAAGCGCAGCAGTTCGTCGCCCATCTTGTCGAAGCGGCCGGTCTCCTGCCACAGCTCGGCGGGCTGCACCACGGGCATCACCAGCTCGATCGCACCGGCCTTGTTCAGCTCATCGCGGATGATGGCCTCGACCTTGCGGATCGTGCGCAGGCCCATCGGCATGTAGTTGTACAGGCCGGCGCCCAGCTTCTTGATGAAGCCGGCGCGCATCATGAGCTTGTGGCTGACGATCTCGGCGTCGGCGGGCGCTTCTTTCAGGGTCGAGATGAAGAACTGGGAGGCTTTCATGGGATGGCGAATGGCTGGCCGGGCGCGCCCTGCACGCCCTGAGCCGGCCATTATCCCAGAGTGCCCTCGCCCTCAGGCTGGTTTATAGGGGGCAAACCCTGGGCTCCGGCGCCAATTTGCCTGCCCACGCCCCTAGGCGGGACACCAGTCAGGTGCAATAATGAACCCAGTTCAAAGCATTCGGAGTTGATCATGCTCGACCGTGAAGGCTTCCGCCCCAACGTCGGCATCATCCTGCTCAATCAACGCAACCAGGTGTTCTGGGGCAAGCGCATCCGCACCCACTCCTGGCAGTTCCCGCAAGGCGGGATCAAGCATGGCGAGTCGCCCGAGCAGGCGATGTTCCGCGAGTTGCACGAAGAGGTCGGTCTTCGGCCTGATCACGTGCGCATCGTCGCCCGCACCCGTGACTGGCTCCGCTACGAGGTGCCGCAGCACTTCATCCGGCGCGATGCCCGGGGCCACTACCGTGGGCAGAAACAGATCTGGTTCCTGCTGCAGCTCACCGGCCGTGACTGCGACATGAACCTGCGCGCCACCAGCCACCCCGAGTTCGACGCCTGGCGCTGGAACGAGTACTGGGTGCCCCTGGAAGCCGTGATCGAGTTCAAGCGCGATGTCTACCAGACAGCGCTGACCGAACTCGCGCGCTTCCTGCCACCGCCCAAAGGCCAGAACCGCTACCTGCGCGGCAACATGCGTGGGCGCACCGGCCGCGAGGCGGATGCCCCGCCCACTGAGACCTCCACGCGCGAGGCCACCCAGGCCCGCGTCATCACCAGCACGACCACGGTGGAGTTGCTGGAGGTCGACATCTGGGGGCCTGAGCCCGCGGCCACCCAGGGCGGGCTGAGCTGAGCGCTGCTCAGGCAGGAGCTTGATCGCGCGCCACGCCGATCAGGTCATCGGCTGCGCCTGCCCCGCCCGCCCCACCCGCCATTCGCGCGGCGAGCAGGCAAACTCCCGCTTGAACGCCTGGGCAAAAGCCGCTGACGACTGGTAACCCACCGACAGGGCCACCTCCGCCACCGAGCCACCCGAGCGCTGCAGTCGGCGCGCGGCCAATTGCATGCGATGGCGTGTCAGGTAGGCCAGCGGCGGCATGCCCAGCAGTTGCGTGAAGCGTTCGGCCAGCACCGAGCGCGATACACACCCCACCTTGGCCAGTTCCACCAGTTGCCAATCGTGGGCAGGCTCGCGGTGCATAGCCCCCAGCACGCGGGACACCATGCCGTCCTTCAGGCCCATCAGCCAGCCCGGCGGCGCCGAGATCGGCCCGTGCAGGTAGGTGCGCAGGCTCTGGATGAACAGGATGTCGCCCAGACGGTCGATCACGGCCTGTCGGGCCAGCCCCTGGCGGCCCAGCTCCTGCTCCAGATAGGCCAGGCCGATCACGAGCCAGCCCGGCAGACCACGCTCGCCCCACTGCAGGGTCAACCAGGGCGGCAAGCCGCCGCACAGCCAGGCTTCGGTCACACCCTCGATGTGCATGCAGCCACTGATCGTGCGGCCCGACCACACACCGCCCACCGAACTGCCGGACGACACCGTGACCGCGCCGGACTCGTCCGCCTCGCGCCAGTGGCGCAGCAGATCGACAGCCTCTCCCTGGGCGCCTGCCAGCGCAGGCTGCGCACTCAGCACATGGGGCCCGCCCTGCGGCAGGAAGGCCACATCGCCGGCCTGCAGGGCAATGGGCGATTCACCTGGCGCCGGGTACAGCCAGACCTGCCCCGCCGTCACCAGGTGGAAGCATGGCTGCCCGGCCTGCCCCACCCGCAAGGCGCCCTGCCCCGCCAACTGCGTGCGCACGAACAGCGCATCACGGATGCGCACATCGGCCAGCACTTCGCTCAAGGAATCCATGGCCGTGACTGTGCCCCAAGACAGGGGGGATTTGATCGCGAGCGTCCGGTTGTCGTGCGGCAAATCGCCACGAATGCCGCGCAAGCGGTGACAGCGTGGGCCCTCCGGTGTGAAATCCGCCCCGCCCCGGGTCTGCCTGTACCCGGACACAACCAGGAGTTCGATGTGATGGCCGGTTTGCAGATGAGCGTGGTGATCCACGCGGTGGTGTACGTGCTGGTGGTCGGCGGCCTGTGGGCCCTGAACCAGGACGCGACGCCCGATGTCCAGTGGATCAAGTGGGTCGCCTGGGGCTGGGGCATCGGCCTGGCCACTCACACGGCCGTGTGGGCCATGCTCAAGACACGCCCCCGCCGCTGATCACCCTGCCCTTCACGAGACAAGACGAACCACAGAAGAGACATCCATGGCCACCTCCCTCACCCGCCTGGGCCTTCGCACGCTCAGCCAGATGGCTGGCTCGCCCAGCCTGGACCGCCTGAAACTGCGCAAGCCCACGGAAAAGGTGCTTTACCACGGCACCAAGGCCGGCTTTCGCACCGTGACCGCCGTGAACCGCGCCTTCAAGGCGATCAAGAACCTGGGCCAGCCCGAGCGCCTGCCCAAGCGCGGCGGCGGCGAGCTGTTCGACCTCGCGCCCACCGACGACCAGGCCATGATCCTGGAAGCGATCCATGTGTTCGCCAAGGAGCAGCTGCGCCCTGCCGCCATGGCTGCGGACACGGCCTACGGCGCCGCCCCCCCCCTGCTGGCCCAATGCGCCGAGTTGGGCATCACCAGCATGGGCATCCCCGAAACCCTGGGCGGCGTAGGCACCGAGCGCTCCGCCGTGACCAACGCCCTGATCGCCGAAGCCCTGGCCCAGGGTGACATGGGGCTGGCCGTGGCCTGCCTGGCGCCTTCCGCCGTGAGCACGGCCCTGGTGCTGTGGGGCACGGCCGAGCAGCAGGCCACCTACCTGGGCGCCTTCGCGGCTGAAACGCCGCCGCCTGCCGCGCTGGCCGTGCAGGAGCCCACGCCCCTGTTCGACCCGTTCAGCCTGCAGACGCGCGCCCGCCTGGTCAATGGCCGCTACGAGATCACCGGCACCAAGTCCATGGTGCCGCTGGCGGCCTCGGCAGAACTGTTCATCGTGGCCGCCGACATTGAAGGTCATGGCCCCGGCCTGCTGCTGGTGGAGTCGTCCACCGCCGGCCTGGCCATCGAGGAAGACGTGTCCATGGGCCTGCGCGCCGCCGCCTGCGCCCGCCTGATCCTGGACCGCGCCAGCGTGCCCGCCACCGCCCTGCTGGGCGAAGGCCGCGCCGAGGTCTATGCCGAGTGCATCCAGCTCTCGCGCCTGGCATGGTGTGCCCTGGCCACGGGCTGCGCCCAGGCCGCGCTGGATTACCTGATCCCCTATGCGAACGACCGCCAGGCTTTCGGCGAGCCGATCAGCCACCGTCAATCGGTTGCGTTTGCCATCTCGAACATCGCCATCGAGCTGGATGGCATGCGCCTGCTGACCTGGCGCGCCGCCAGTCTGGCCGATGCCGACAAGCCCTTTGCCGAAGCTGCGGCCCTGGCCCGCCGCCTGTGCGCCGACAAGGCCGCGCAGATCGGCAGCGATGCCGTGCAGTTGCTGGGTGGCCATGGTTTCGTGAAGGACCACCCGGTGGAGCGTTGGTACCGTGATCTGCGGGCCGTCGGCGTGATGGAGGGAGCGCTGCTGCTGTAGCCCCCCCCTACGCGCTTCGCGCGCCCCCTCAAGGGGGCAACACCATCGGACCGGCAAACCCGGATCCTTGGTGTTCGCTTGATCGGTTCAGGCCGGCTTACTGAGACGAGTACGAGAGATACACCATGATCAATCTTGAGATTCCCCGCAAGTTCAACGCACTGGTGCGCCAGGCCCAGGAAGTGGCCGGTGAGGTGCTGCGCCCCATCTCGCGCAAATACGACCGTGCCGAGCACGCACGCCCCGTGGAGCTGGACATGCTGGCCGCCGTGATCGACGGCATGAACGAAGGCAACAGCGAAGTCGGCGGCACAGGTGCCACCGGTGTGCGCCGCGATGCCAATGCCGGCGCCGATGGCGTCAACCGCAATGGCACCAACCTGTCCACGGCACTGTCCATCATGGAGCTGTGCTGGGGCGATGTCGGCATGCTGCTGTCCATGCCTCGCCAGGGCCTGGGCAACTCGGCCATCGCATCGGTGGCCAACGAAGAACAGCTCGCGCGCTTCAAAGGCCGCTGGGCCGCCATGGCCATCACCGAACCCGGCTGCGGCTCGGATTCCGCCGCCATCCGCACCACGGCCCGCCTGGACGGCGATCACTACGTGCTCAATGGCGAGAAGATCTTCGTGACGTCGGGTGACCGTGCCGACCTGGTCGTCGTGTGGGCCACGCTGGACAAGAGTCTGGGCCGCGCCGCGATCAAGTCCTTCGTGGTCGAGAAGGGCACGCCCGGCTTCGCTCTGGTGCGGCTGGAGCACAAGCTGGGCATCCGCGCCTCGGACACCGCCGCCTTCGTGCTGACCGACTGCCGCGTGCCCAAGGCCAACCTGCTAGGCGACCCGGACATCAACCCCGAAAAGAGCTTCGCAGGGGTGATGCAGACCTTTGACAACACGCGCCCGCTGGTCGCCGCCATGGCCGTGGGCCTGACGCGCGCCTGCATCGAGGAGACGGGCCGCATCCTCAAAGAAGCAGGCCTCGCGCCCGACTACAACCGCCCGCTGCACCGCCAGAGCGCCGCCGCCTCGGAGTTCGTGCGCATGCAGGCCGACTACGAAGCCGCGCGCCTGTTGACCATGCAGGCCGCCTGGATGGCCGACAATGCCCAGCCCAACTCGCTGCAGGCCTCGCTGGCCAAGGCCAAGGCCGGCCGTACCTGCGTGGACGTGGCCTTGAAGTGCGTGGAGCTGGCCGGCAGCATCGGCTACACCGAGAACGCGCTGCTGGAGAAGTGGTCACGCGACGCGAAGATCCTGGACATCTTCGAAGGCACACAGCAGATCCAGCTCTTGATCATCGCGCGACGCCTGCTGGGCAAGAGTTCGGCCGAATTGAAATGAGCGGCAAAAGCTCACGCGCCATGGGCCTGTACCATCGCCCTGACCGAGCAGTTGAAAGCCCTGCGAGCGTTGGTACACCATGCAGGCCTACAAAGCATGCAAATGGCAACACCTGGCCCCGCAGACATGAGCAGCCCAACATTCACCGACACCTTCGTGAGCCGTGCGCACATGTTCTCGATCGGCATCGAGCAGACGTCCGGCCGGTACTACGTGTCCATTCCGGTTTCCAACGGGATGGTGGACTACGAGGAGTACTACGAAATCGATGCAGAGACCTACCAGCGCTTCAGCGACGATGCGCAGGCCGCGCTGGCCTTCGTCGAGCGGTGCCGCAGGCACGAACTGGATGACCGGCTCATTGTCAAGCCGGGCAGGTTGAGGGGAGAGCCCATCCTGCCCTGAGCGGCACCGGTCAGTCCATCAACACCAGGTTGTCCCGATGGATCAGCGCCGGCTCGATGATGAAGCCCAGGATGCCCTCGATCTCGCTGGAAGGCTTGCGCGCGATCAGGCGCGCCTCGCTGCTGGCGTAGCTGGTCAGGCCACGGGCCACGTCATGGCCCGTCAAACTACGCACCGCGACCACATCGCCGCGATGGAACTCGCCCTGCACCTCGACCACGCCGATGGGCAGCAGGCTCTTGCCTTCGTCGCGCAGCTTGGCCACGGCACCGTCGTCGATGACAAGCACGCCACGCAGTTGCAGGTGATCGGCCATCCACTGCTTGCGCGCGGTGAACTTGGCCGTACCGGCCACGAACAGCGAACCGATGGGCTCGCCCTGCGACAGGCGCACCAGCACGTCGGGCTCGCGGCCCCAGGCGATCACGGTGCTCGCACCGCTGCGCGCGGCACGCTTGGCCGCCAGCACCTTGGTGATCATGCCGCCCGTGCCCACGCGTGAGCCCGCACCACCGGCCATCTGCTCCAGAGCCGGATCACCCGCCTCGCAGACATCGATGAAGCGAGCCTCCGGATCCTTGCGCGGATCGGCGCTGTACAGGCCCTTCTGGTCGGTCAGGATCACCAGGGCATCGGCTTCGACCAGATTGGCCACCAGCGCGCCCAGGGTGTCGTTGTCGCCGAACTTGATCTCGTCGGTGACCACGGTGTCGTTCTCGTTGATCACGGGCACGACCTTGTGCGAGAGCAGCGCCAGCAAGGTGGAACGCGCATTGAGATAGCGCTCGCGGTCGGCCAGGTCGGCGTGCGTGAGCAGCACCTGGGCGCTGCCCATGCCGTGCTCGCTCAGCTTGCTCTCGTACATCTGCGCCAGGCCCATCTGCCCCACGGCGGCGGCCGCCTGCAGGTCATGGATCTCCTTGGGGCGGGCGCTCCAGCCCAGACGCTTCATGCCTTCGGCGATGGCGCCGCTGGAGACCATGATCACCTCGCGCCCGTCGTGCGCCAGCGTGGCCATCTGGCGGCACCAGTTCCCGATGGCCTCGGCATCGACGCCCTTGCCTTCGTTGGTGACCAGGCTGGAGCCCACCTTGACGACGATGCGGCGGGCGTTCTTCAACACTTCGTTCATGGCGTGGCGGGTGGAATCTGGCGGGTGGGATCGGGAATGATCGATCAGGCGGCGATGAGGTCGGGGGCGAGCGCAGGCTCAGCGAAAGCGCGGATCGTCCACCTGTGGCACATAGGCCTCGGCTTCGAACTCGCCCTTCTTGCCTTTGCCAGCAGCTTTGCCCGAGCCAGCCGCCTTGGTCGATGCCGCCTTGGCGCCAGATCCTGCAGCAGCCTTGGTGGCCTTCTTGGCTGCAGGTGCCTTGGCCACGGCTTTCTTCGCGGCCGGCCTCTTGCCCGCGGCCGATTTGGCGGCCGCCTTGCGGCGCGTGGCAGGTTCAGCGCCTTCTTCAGACTCGTCCAGCTTCACAGGCACGAGGGCTTCAAAAGCCTTGGCCTCGATCGCCGCCTTGCGCATGACCAAGGAGGGCGAGGCGTCTTCGCCATCAGCCAGTTCACCTTCGGCGTCGAAGCGCACGTCGACTTCCTCGTAGTGCTCCTGCATGGAAGCCACGTGCTGGTAGATGGACTGCACAAGGTGCTCGCAGCCTTCGCGCGTGAGCGCCGAGATCTGGAACACGGGGCCCTTCCAGCCATAGCGCTTGACGAAGTTCACCACCTTGGCCACGCGCTGCTCGGCAGGCACCATGTCCAGCTTGTTGAGCACCAGCCAGCGCGGCTTCTCGTACAGCGCCTCATCGTAGATCTTGAGTTCGTTGACGATGGCCTTGGCCTGCTTGACCGGATCGACGCCCTCATCGAAGGGCGCCAGATCCACCACGTGCAGCAGCACGCGGGTGCGCTGCAGGTGGCGCAGGAACAGATGGCCCAGGCCGGCGCCTTCGGAGGCACCTTCGATCAGGCCAGGGATGTCGGCGACCACGAAGCTCTTTTCCGGGCCCACGCGCACCACGCCCAGGTTGGGATGCAGCGTCGTGAAGGGGTAGTCGGCGATCTTGGGTCGCGCATTGGAGATGGCCGCGATCAGGGTGGACTTGCCGGCATTGGGCATGCCCAGCAGGCCGACATCGGCCAGCACGCGCAGCTCCAGCTTGAGCTTGTAGATCTCGCCGGGCCAGCCGGGCGTCTTCTTGCGGGGCGCGCGGTTGGTGGCCGTCTTGTAGTGCAGGTTGCCGAAGCCGCCGTCGCCACCCTTGGCCAGCAGGCGCTTCTCGCCATGCTCCAGCAGTTCCATCATCACCTCGTCCGTCTCGGTGTTGCGGATGATGGTGCCCACGGGCATGCGCAGGATGATGTCTTCACCCGCCGCACCGAACTGGTCGGAGCCACGGCCCTGCTCGCCGTTGCGCGCCTCGTGGCGGCGGGCATAGCGGTAATCGATCAGGGTGTTGATGTTGCGGTCGGCCACGACGTAGACATGGCCGCCACGCCCGCCGTCGCCCCCGTTGGGGCCGCCGAAGGGGATGAACTTCTCGCGACGGAAGCTGATGCAGCCGCTGCCGCCATTGCCTGCGGCCACGTCAATGGTGGCTTCATCGACAAATTTCATGGGGCTGGTGTCCTTGTGTGTCCGTCGCGGGATCGGCCCGAAGGCCATTGAAAAGCATAAATGCAAAAGCCCCGGCAAGCCGGGGCTTCAAGCCTCACACCGCCCCGGAGGGCGGCACGGCTGGTGGCTGTGAACAGCTCAGACCGGGGTCACGACCACGGTCTTGCGGTTCAGCGCGCCCTTCACGGTGAAGGACACGGTGCCATCGACCAGCGCGAACAGGCTGTGATCGCGGCCGGTGCCGACGTTGGCGCCAGCATGGAAGCGGGTGCCGCGTTGGCGCACGATGATGGAGCCGGCGGGCACGACTTGGCCGCCGAACACCTTCACGCCGAGCATCTTCGGTTGGGAATCGCGGCCGTTCCGTGTGGAACCGCCGCCTTTTTTCTGTGCCATGGATCTGCTCCTTGGGACTGGCTAGAGGTTGTGGGGGTCGATCAGCCGTTCACAGAGCTGATTTGCAGCTCGGTGTAGTTCTGACGATGACCCTGGCGCTTCTGGTAGTGCTTGCGACGACGCATCTTGAAGATGCGCACCTTGTCGTGCCGACCTTGCGACAGAACAGTTGCTTTCACCGTAGCGCCAGCCACCAAAGGCGTGCCGATCTTCAGTTCCGCGCCGTTGCCGACAGCCAGAACCTGGTCGATCACGATCTCTTGGCCAACGTCCGCAGTAATCTGTTCTACTTTGATCTTTTCGCCTGCAGCAACTTTGTATTGTTTGCCGCCGGTTTTTATGACCGCGTACATGTTGAGACCTTTCAGTCGAAATGGAAAAGGAAACCCCGCACTCGACGTGTTTCAACAGACTCCGCATCAAATTTTCATTTGACGAAAAATCTGGCGCCATCAAGGTGCGAAGCTCTCCACTCTACCACGGGTGGCTGAATTTGCCTAGTGGGGTCGCGGTGGCCACCCGGCTTGACCCGCATCAACGCGGGCAGCGGCTCACTCGGTGGCCGCCACCGGGTCGTCCACCGGCTGCGCGGGCAGCGATGGCGCCCCAGCCTGATCGACAGGGCCCTGCCCCGCTTGGTCAATCTTGTATGGCAGGCGGATCTGGCGCCCATCGTCCGGGCCCGCGCCCGTCTGGGGGCCCCAGCCGAAGAAGGCGCAGACCTCCTCGCGCTTGGCCAGCGCATCGTTGAAGCCCAGGTGGATCAACTCTCGCGTGAACGAGGATTCGAACAGCAGGTAGCTGGCCAGCGCCGTGCCGCGCGCCGTCTTGCCGCGCCCGTACACACCCAAAGCGCGCAGCATGGCGCGCACGGCGGGCGGCAAGGCCCACAGGTGGCGGGCGGCGATGTCGTCGATGCGCTGCGAGGGCGCGATCACCAGGATGTCGACCTTGCGCAGCGGCGTGTGGGCACGGGCCTCGGGCGGCAGCAGATCAATGGTGCGGTTGATGCGCTGCAGGCGTTCGATGTCCACGGCCAGCGCGTCCAGGAAGATGCTGGACATGGCGTGGCCGGCGATCTGCGCCAGGTTGGGGTACTCGACGATGGTGTCGCGCGGCTGGACGGGCTCCTGCAGGCGGCCGGCGCCCACTACCAGGATGCGGTCAGCCCCCAGGTGGATGGCCGGCGAGATGGGCGCGGCCTGGCGCATGGTGCCGTCGCCGAAGTAATGCGGGCGCCCACCGGCCTCGAGCTTCACGGCCGGGAACACGAAGGGGATGGCGCTGGAGGCCATCAGGTGGTCCATCGTCAGGTCGGCGCGCACCGCGCTGCGCTGCGAGCGCGACCACGGATCGATCGGCGGAAAAGCGTCGTAGAAGGTGACGTGCTCGCCAGTGGTGTAGCTGGAGGCGGACACCGCCACGGCATCGAGCACGCCGTCTTCCATCAGCTTGCGCATGCGGCTCATCTTGAAGGAATCACCCAGCAGCTCGCGCAGCGGCTCGTTGTCCAGCAGCGAGCGGGGGCGCGCACGGCGCCAGCGCGCCAGGGCCCAGCCCAGCGAGAACAGGGTGATCCATTGCGCGCCGCTGCGGATCACGCCCAGCGAATCGGCACGGTAGACCTGCTCGCTGCGCATTTCGCGCCAGAGTTCGGCCATGTGGCGCACCGCCACTTCGAAGTGATCAGCGCGTGAGGCCAGGGCCGCGCTGTTGAGCGCACCGGCCGAGGTACCGCACATGATTCGGAAAGGGTTGCCCCGCTGCGTCTCGCCACTGTCGCGGCGGATCAGCATCAGTGCTTGCAGCACGCCGACCTGGTAGGCGGCCCGGGCACCGCCGCCGGTCAGGATGAGGGCATTCTTTCCTGGCAGGCTCATGGTTGTTTATCGGCGGGTATTACATGAAGTTGAGCACGGGCTTGAGCACGGTTTTGGGGGCATCGCGTACCCCAAGGCCGATTCAGGCCCCCTGCCGCATCAGGGTGGACTTGCCGAACAGGCTCTCGACCAGGTCCACCACCAGCTCGGCCGTGCGGTTCTGGATGTCACGCGCGGGGTTCAGTTCGACCACGTCCAGCGAGCCGAGCGCGCCGGTGTCGGCGATCATTTCCATGCACAGCTGGGCTTCGCGGTAGGTGGGGCCACCGCGCACGGGCGTGCCCACACCGGGGGCGATGTCCGGATCCAGCCCATCGACATCGAAGCTCAGGTGCAGGTGGTGGGTGTCGGGCTCCACGCCCATCAGGGCCTGCTGCATCACGGCGCGCATGCCGTGCTCATCGACAAAGCGCATGTCGTAAACCTCGATCTGCTGCGAGTGCACGAAGGCGCGCTCGCCCGGGTCAACGCTGCGGATGCCGATCATGCGCAGGGCCTCGGGCGTGAGCGCGGGCTGGCCATCGACCGAGGCGATGTCGATCAGCGATGCGGGCCCGTAGCCACACAGCACCGCCACCGGCATGCCGTGCAGGTTGCCACTGGGCGTGATCTCAGGGGTGTTGAAGTCCGCATGCGCATCGAACCACAGCACGCGCAGGTGCTTGCCCACGCGCTTGCAATGCTGGGCCACCGCACCGATGGAGCCGATGGCCAGGCAGTGATCACCGCCCAGCATCATCGGGATCTCGCCCTTGACCAAGGCCTGGCTCACGGCCCCGTGCACCACCTGGTTCCAGGTGACGACCTCAGGCAGATGGCGGTAGCCTTGCACCGGATCCTGCTGCTGGTTGGGCGGACCGGCCAGGTTGCCATCGTCCAGCACAGTGAGGCCTTGACGCGCCAACGCGGCGGGCAGCCCCGCCACGCGCAAGGCCTCAGGCCCCATCACCGCACCCAGCATGCTGGCCCCCACGTCGGTGGGCACGCCGATGATGCGGATGCGGTTGCTCATGGGGCTTTCCCCGTTTACCAGCCGCAGGCCGAATCCTGCGGAGGTTGGGCCAGGCCGTACTCGTTGCGCAGGGTGTCCCAGGCCTCTTGGGCGGTCTCGACGTAGCGGAACAGGTGAATGTCGTCAGGGCTGATCATGCCGGTGTCGACCAGGTGGTCGATGTCGATCAGCTTGGTCCAGAAATCGCGCCCGAACAGCAGCACCGGGCGCTTGCGGCACTTGCCGGTCTGCATCAAGGTGAGCGCCTCGAACAACTCATCGAGCGTGCCGAAACCACCGGGGAAGCACACCAGCGCCACCGAGCGCATCAGGAAGTGCATCTTGCGCAGCGCGAAGTAGTGGAACTGAAAGCACAGGCGCGGCGTGATGTAGGGGTTGGGCTCCTGCTCGTGCGGCAGCACGATGTTCAGGCCGATGCTCTTGCCGCCGACCTCGAAGGCACCGCGGTTGCCCGCCTCCATGATGCCGGGGCCGCCGCCGGTGACCACGTAGATCGGGGTTTCCAGCTGCGCCGAATGGTTGGTCACCATGCTGGCAAAGGCCCGCGCCTCTTCGTAGTAGCGCGACATGTCGATCTGGCGCTGTGCGCGGCGCACGGCCAGGTCCCGGGCCTCGCCGGCGGGCAGCTCCTGGCTGGCATCGAGTCTGGCCTGCGCGTCTTCGGCCGACAGGATGCGGGCACTGCCGAACATCACGATGGTGGACTGGATGTTCTCTTCGCGCTGCACCAGCTCGGGCTTGAGCAGCTCAAGCTGCATGCGCACGGGCCGCAGCTCGGGGTGCAGCAGGAAATCCGGGTCGGCGAAGGCCAGGTCGTAGCTGCTGTCGGGGCCGTCGTACAGCGAGGGCTTGGCCGCCAGGCGCGCGTCCTGCACGGCGGTGGGAAAGTTGCGGGCCAGCAGTTCCTTGGGGTTGTTCATGCGTCGGACTCGGGTGCGGAAAAACAGACTTCTGGAGGACAGCGTAGCAGCGTCGCGGCGGCTTTGCTTGGCAAGCTGTGCTCAATATGCGACGCAATTGAGTGCTTGCCTTGCTTGTGGTGCCCAACTTGCAGCAGCCAGAAAAAAACCCGGCCGAGGCCGGGTTTTGTTCGCAAGGGCCATGCCCAACGATCAGCTGAGCTGGTCGCTGATGAGCTTGGTCATCTCGAACATCGACACTTGAGGCTTCTTGAAGATCGCCTTCAGCTTGTCGTCTGCATTGATGTTGCGCTTGTTGGCGGCATCTTGCAGGTTGTGCTTCTTGATGTATTCCCACACCTTCTTGGTGACCTCGGTGCGCGGCAGTGGAGCGGCGCCGATGACGGCGGCCAGTGCCGGGCTGGGGGTCAGGGCCTTCATGAAGGCCGCGTTCGGGGTGCGCTTGGCAGCGACCTTCTTCACGGCGGCCTTCTTGGCCGGCGCTGCCTTCTTGGCAGCAACCTTGGTGGTGGCGGGAGCCTTTTTCGCCGCAGCCTTTTTGGCCGGGGCCTTCTTCGCAGTTGCCATGTGAATTCACTCCATCGAAGTCGTCAGATCTGAACAGCCGTCCGCGGGCGCTTGCTGCATGCGCAAACGTTCCTCACAGGGCCAGCGCCCACGATGGTAATGCCACTTCCCTCTGAAAACCAGCCATCGAACAGGTTTGTAGCCCAGGGACATCAAAGATTTTCGCCAAAGGACATGCCAGACACCGCGTTTGCACCGAGCCGGGGCACCCATGAGAGGGATACCCCGTGCTTTTGATGTCCAATGACGGCTCCTTCTCATGACCGCCATGGAGACGCACGACCATGACACCGCAGGCCCTCTTGTCGCAAGGCTTCACGCTGCCCAACGGCGCGCAGATCAAGAACCGGCTCGTCAAGTCGGCCATGAGCGAAGCTCTGGGTACGCGTGAACGCGCGCCCACGCCCGAGCTGACCCGGCTGTACGGCGCCTGGGCCGAAGGCGGCATCGGGCTGTGCATCACCGGCAACGTGATGATCGACCGGCGCGCGCTGGGCGAGCCCGGCAATGTCGTGATAGAGGACGACCGCGACCTGCCCGCGCTCAAGGCCTGGGCCGAAGCCGGCACGCGCCATGGCACGCAATGCTGGGTTCAGCTCAACCACCCGGGCAAGCAGGCGCCCAAAGGCCTCAACAAGGAGACGGTGTCGCCATCGGCCGTGCCGTTCCGGCCGGAGATGGCAGCCTTCTTCGCCACGCCGCGTGAACTGACCGAGGCCGAGATCCAGGGCCTGATCGCGCGCTATGGCCGCGCCGCCGGCATCGTCAAACAGGCCGGCTTCAGTGGTGTGCAGATCCATGGCGCGCACGGCTACCTGGTCAGCCAGTTCCTGTCGCCGCACCACAACCGCCGCACCGACCAGTGGGGCGGCAGCGCCGAGAACCGCCGCCGCTTCGTGATCGAAGTGCTGCGTGCGATGCGGGCTGCAGTAGGACCACAGTTCCCGATCGGCATCAAGCTCAACTCGGCCGACTTCCAGCGTGGCGGCTTCACCGAAGAAGAATCACTGGACGTGATCCGCGCCTTGGAAGCCGAAGGCATCGACCTGGTCGAGATCTCCGGCGGCACCTACGAGGCCCCCGCCATGACCGGCGTGAAGGACAAGAAGTCCGAGCCCATCAAGGACAGCACCCGCCAGCGCGAAGCTTATTTTTTGGCCTTTGCCGAGAAGGCGCGCCAGGCGGTGAAAGTGCCGCTGGTGGTGACCGGTGGATTCCGTTCTGCGGCAGGCATGGCCGAGGCCATCACTTCCGGCGCGGTCGATTTTGTGGGCGTTGCGCGCTCGCTGGCGCTCGAACCCGATCTGCCTCGCCGCCTCCTGGCCGGCGAGGAGCCTGTGCACACCATCAAGCCCATCCGCACCGGCATCGGCTACATCGACAAGATGGGCCTGATGGAGATCACCTGGTACACGGGCCAGCTCAAGCGCATCGGCCAGGGCGAGGCCCCCAAGCCCGGGGAATCACCGCTGTGGGTGTTCCTGAAGTTCATTGGCCAACAGGCCGGCCTGGGCCGCAAGAAGAAGCGCCCGACAAGGCTGCGCGCCAGCTAAAGCTGCTTCAAGCAAAAGCATCCCTGAAAGCAGACACGGCCCCTTGAGGGCCGTGTTCGCTTGGCGTGATCGCCTGACGCTGCGCTGCATGCATCTGCAAAAGCGCCGCTGGAAATAAAGATGCGTTTGCGTCAAACACCAGCCATGCCTCGCCGTCCCCACAGCTCAGCCCTTGCCCGTTTTCCACTTCCTGGAAGGTGTTCAACGCAAACGCAAACGCAAACAGATAGTAATGCGAATCACTCCCATTTGCAATAACCTGAGTTGTAAAAGTGGGTATCAGAACCACACAGGTGACTTGAAAGGCATCGCGCCCTACCATTGTATCAAATGAGAATCATTCTCATGGATATAAATCTTCGAGCCTCAGGCCGCACCGCTGCTCATGTGCAAACATCTTTTTTGTCGCATGCCTCCCATGGAGCGCTGGGATTTTCTGGCCATGCGGGTGCGCTGCGCGCTCTACGCCGATGACCCTCGCGCCATCGATCAGCTGTTCACGATGGGTGGCTACCTGCATGAACAGGGCGATGCCTGCGCCTGGGACGTGGCCCGAAAGACAGCCATGCTGCTGATGGACACGGCCGAGGACACCGCCCTGCCTTGGCAGTGGCGTTGCCAATGCCTCGACCACGTGGCGCGCCCCCTGGGCGTGATGCAGCACATCGGCCGCATGAGCGATGCCCCGCCACACCTGAGCTCTGAATACCGGCGCATCACGCAGGCACTGGTGCAGCGCCTGTCGCGCCTCGAAATCCACCGCGAATCATGGTGAAGCAGCGACACCTCATGCAGCGCCTGCTGGGCTGGCTCATCGTCACCGGCGGCATGGCCGTGCTGCTCAATGAAGCCTGGCGCGGCTGGGCCGATCAGGCCGATCCACGCGTCATGAACGCCCTGCTGGGCGGCGGCATGGCGGCACTGGCCACGGCGCTTGGCACCGTGCCCGTGCTGGTGTCGCGAACGATCCCGGCGCGGGTGCACGACAGCCTGCTGGGTTTCGGCGCAGGGATGATGCTGGCCGCCTGCTCCTTCTCGCTGATCGTGCCGGGGCTGGAATCCGCCCGGTCGCAAGGGGCCGGCGCCTGGGGCTCGGCCCTCACGATCGGTGCCGGCATCGCGCTGGGTGCCGCTGTGATGATGGCGCTGGAGCACTGGCTGCCGCACGAACACTTCATCAAGGGCGTCGAGGGCGGCCCCAACACTGAAGCCATCAAGCGTACCTGGTTGTTCGTCTTCGCCATCGCCCTGCACAACGTGCCGGAAGGCCTGGCCATCGGCGTGGCCTTCGGCAACCAGAGCACCGTGGGTGCCGGCGCGCTGGCAACGGGCATCTCCATCCAGGATGTGCCCGAGGGGCTGGTGGTGGCGCTTGCCCTGCTGGGCATCGGCTACAGCCGCATCACGGCCGTGGCATTGGGCGCGGCATCAGGGCTGGTCGAGCCGCTGGGCGCGGTGATCGGCGCTTCGGTGGTGACCGTGTCGACAGCCCTGCTGCCCTGGGGCCTCGCGTTTGCGGCCGGCGCCATGCTGTTCGTCATCAGCCACGAGATCATCCCCGAATCCCATCGCAAGGGGCATGAGCGCTTCGCCACCAGCGGCCTGATCGTCGGCTTTGTGCTGATGATGGTGCTGGACACGGCACTGGGCTGATCCCTCATCGACCACGACAGGGTCTTTGCCAACTCACTAAGGTGTTCGCAAGCCCCTTCTTCCGCTGGTCACGCCTGACCGCTTCACAGACAAGGACGATTGACATGACCGCCACCCGTATCGAACGCGACAGCATGGGCGAGATGACCGTGCCCGCCGAGGCCCTGTTCGGCGCACAGACGCAACGCGCCGTGCTGAACTTTCCGGTGAGCGGCTGGCGCATGCCCAAGGCCTTCATCCATGCGCTGCTGCTGGTCAAGAGCGCGGCCGCACGCGCCAATGTGTCGCTGGAGCAGTTGCCTGCCGACAAGGGCGAGGCCATCGCCAATGCCGTGACGGAACTGCTGGCCACCGACTACATGGTGAACTTCCCACTGGACGTGTTCCAGACCGGCTCGGGCACCAGCACCAACATGAACGCCAACGAAGTGCTGGCCACGCTGGCATCGAGCCGCCTGGGCCGCGCCGTGAGTGCCAACGACGATGTCAACCACGGCCAGAGCAGCAATGACGCCATCCCGACGGCGCTGCACGTGAGCGCGGCACTGCTGCTGGCGGAGCAGTTGATCCCGGCCCTGGAGCACCTGGCCAACGCCGCGCGCGTGAAGGCACAGGCCGTGGGCCACCACGTCAAGACCGGCCGCACCCACCTGATGGACGCCATGCCCGTGACCCTGGGCCAGGTGCTGGGTGGCTGGGCCGCGCAGGTGGAAGCGCAGACCGCGCAACTCAAGGACCTGCTGCCACGCGTGCAGCAACTGGCCCAGGGCGGCACCGCCGTGGGCACGGGCATCAATGCGCACCCGGGCTTTGCCACCCGCTTTGCCAGCGAACTGAGCGCGCTGACCGGCCAGAGCTTCCAGCCCGCACCCGACTTCTTTGCGGCCATGGGCTCGCAGGACACCGCCGTGGCGCTCTCCGGCGCGCTCAAGGCCGTGGCCGTGAGCCTGCTCAAGATCGCCAACGACCTGCGCTGGATGAACTCCGGCCCACTGGCCGGCCTGGCCGAGATCGAGCTGGAAGCGCTGCAGCCCGGCTCGTCGATCATGCCGGGCAAGGTCAACCCCGTGATCCCCGAATCCGTGGCCATGGTGGCCGCCCAGGTGATCGGGCACGACGCGGCCATCACCATCGCCGGGCAATCGGGCAACTTCGAACTGAACGTGATGCTGCCGGTGGTGGCGCACAACCTGCTGGCCAGCCTGGAGCTGCTGTCCACCAGCAGCCGCCTGCTGGCCGACAAGGCGATTGCCAGCTTCAAGGTGAACGAGGCGGGCCTGGCGCATGCGCTGTCGCGCAACCCCATCCTGGTCACGGCGCTCAACCCGATCATCGGCTACGCCAAGGCCGCCGAGATCGCCAAGAAGGCCTACAAGGAAGGGCGCCCCATCGTGGACGTGGCCGCCGAGAACACCGAGCTCTCGCGCGACGAGCTGCTCAAGCTGCTGGACCCGGCCAAGCTGACCCAAGGCGGGCTCTGAGCATGCAGACGCGCACCGACGACACCGAGGTGCTGCCCTGGCAGCAGCTGACTCGCCGCGCAAACCGGTGCATGGCCCTGCGCCAATACGCTGCCGCCCGGCAGCTCTACCGCGAGGCCCTGTGGGAGGCCGAGCGCCTGATGGACAAGGCCGTGCAGCACGATGCGCCACCCGCGCCGGGCTGGGATGCGCTGCTTGCCGCCTGGGTGGTGTCGCACCACAACATGGCCGATCTGCTGGATGTGCTGGACGACGTGCAGCACGCCCACGAACACCTGTGCCAGGCGCATGAAGGTGTCATGAAACTGCTGGCGCAGGGTTCTGAGAGCGGCCCCGTGTCGCAGGCCCTGCACCACGCACACCGCACCCGCGCTGCCCTGCTGCAGTTCGGGCTGCGGCATCCGGGCTTCCCCGGCGACGAGGGCCATGAGGGTTGGCCTGCGCTGGCAAGCGATCTACCGACCGAACTGGCCGCGGAAGGGCCGGGCGCGACGCCACGCCTGCCACCGTTTCGCAACTGAGGCGCCTGCCCCGCCTTCAAGCCACTGCTCAACCCAACCTTTTGACAGCCCGCCTCTGCCGCGGGCCGCTTCGCCATGCACACCTTGCCTGCACTGCCCTATGCCTATGACGCGCTGGAGCCTCACATCGATGCCCAGACCATGGAGATCCACTACACCAAGCACCACCAGACCTACATCAACAACCTCAACGGCGCGGTGAAGGACACTGTCTGGGCCGACACGCCTGCCGAAGAACTGATCAGGGATCTGGCGGCCCTGCCCGAGAACATCCGTGGCGTGGTGCGCAACAACGGCGGCGGCCATGCCAACCACAGCCTGTTCTGGACAGTGATGAGCCCCAGCGGCGGTGGCGAGCCCACCGGCGATCTGCGCAAGGCCATCGACCAGGACATCGGCGGGCTGGACGCCTTCAAGGATGCGTTCACCAAGGCCGCACTCACGCGCTTCGGCAGTGGCTGGGCCTGGCTGGCCGTGACGCCCGACGGCAAGGTGGTGGTGGAAAGCAGCGCCAACCAGGACAGCCCGCTGATGGAAGGCCGCACGCCGATCCTGGGCCTGGACGTGTGGGAGCACGCCTACTACCTGCGCTACCAGAACCGCCGGCCGGAGTACATCTCGGCCTTCTACAACGTGGTGGACTGGAACGAGGTGGCGCGGCGCCACAAGGCCGCGCTGGGCTGATCAGAGGCAATGCGCGCTGAGGCAGTCGCACTCAGGGCGCACTGCCCGCACGCGCTTGTTGCGCCGATTTCTTTTGCTCGGCACCAGCCCCGATGTTCTCGGCCAAAAAGGCCTCCAACGCCTTGTAGTAGGTCAGGCTGTGCGAATTCTCGAAAGAGTACCCGCCCTCCAGCGTCACCAATTGATGCGCCTTTCCAGCCTTGCGCAAGGCCTTGGCCATGGTTTCACTCTGCTCATAGGGCACCCAGCGGTCTTCCTTGCCGTGGACGAGCAGCACCGGGGCCTTGATCCGATCCGCCTGCAAAGCCGGTGATGTGGCTTTCAGGCGATCGCGGTCACTCCAGGCCTTGCCCAGCCGCTGCTCCATGGCCGCCCGCCCACCGACAAAATCAGCCCGGTAGGCCATGTAATCCAACAAATCGGTCGCGCCAGCGAAGCTCACGGCACACTGGTACAGATCCGGTGTCTTGACCACGCCCATCAGGGCTGCATACCCCGCGTAAAGCCCACCGCCGACAATGCAGATGCGGCCGGGATCCGCCACCTTGTTCTCGACCGCCCAACGGGCCGCGTCGGCCAGATCGTCCTGCATCTCCAGCCCCCAGCGCTGCAGACCGGCTTCGAAGAATGTCTGCCCATAACCAGCAGAGCCGCGGTAATTGACCTGCAGCACGGCATAGCCTCTGGACGCAAGGAACTCCGCACGCCGATCGAAGTTCAGCCCACTCACGGCCACACCGTACGGTATCAAGACCATGGGCAGCGCCTTTGGCTCGGAGGCGGCCGCCTGCGGCTTGGGCACTGTCAAGTAGGCACGCAGAGACAGGCCATCGCGGGCGGCTATCGTCACCTCTCGCTTGCCAGACGAGCGGTCTGCTGACAGCAGTGGGTAGGGTTCGGCCACCAACTCCAGGTCACCGGTGGTACGGTTGCCAAGGTAATACTGAGGGGGGATGCCATTGCCGGTGGAGTACAGCAGATAGCGGGTGCCATCATGGCTGAAATCGAACAGACGGTTGTCCCGATGGGGCAAGGCCTTGTCGACGGCACGCGCCAGCAGCCGCAGCTTGTCGTCCCAGATCTCTGAGCGCTGCTCATCGTCCGCGGTATCCATGGTCACGCCGACCACGTCGCCCGTGGCCACATTGCGCATCAGCCCACCGGCAATGTCCAGCACGGGGTGCGCCAACTTCAGCGACCGCTTGAGCTCAGGTGTGGACAGGTCCACGGTGAAGACCGCCAGACGCCCTTCGTGGTTGGCCTTGATGTACAACTGGTCAGGGCTCTTGCCGAACCCCATGGGGTAGACAGCCTCTTCCGACAGGGCCTTGAAACGCCAAACGGTGCGCCAGTTCTGGCCATCCGGGTCGCACACCAGGATGTCCCGGTACTGCTCGTCATGGCGAATGCCAAGGCGCACGCGGTGGGACGCATCGGTGACCCAGGTGTAGACGCCACGCTTGGGCGCATGGACCATCTTGCGCTCCCCTGTGAAGACGTCCACCTTGTACACCGCCGGCAAGGTGCCGCCGTCAGCGGCCATCTGAAGCAGGATATGGCGCCCGTCGCCTGGCAACCAGTCGACCACCTGGTCCTGCACTTGCGCGGGCCATCGATTTGACTCGAACGGTGATTGACGGACAAGATTGATGGCCTTGCCCCCTGTCCACGGCAACGACAGCAACCTCGTTTCGATGGATTCCGTGTAACCGCGCCGAGACGGATAGTTGGTGCTGAGCACCAGGCGCTCATTGCCCACCCAGGCTGCCCAGCCGATGCGGAAAAGCTTGTTGTCGGTCTCGATGATCTTGGTGAAGGCCGGGTCCTGGACATGGCGGGTGGCCAGGTAGGTGGCATCACCGACATGGACCAAGGCCGCGATCCGTTGTCCATCCGGAGACAAGGACAGGTTCGTGACCTCCGCAACACGCGCATAAGCCTCTACGGGCGGAGGATCCGCTATCGCCGCGGATGCAGAGGATGGCGCTGGTGCGACCTCAGCCCCATGGGCGTGCATTCCCGACAAAACCAACACCATCGCAGCGCCACAAGCCGCCTGCCAGCCACGCACAGTGGCCCCCCATGTACTTCTCATGTTTCTTCCCTGGGGGCATGGCCAACGGTACGGCAGCCCCGTCATCATTGTCTGCAACGGAGAGAGTCTAGCCGCCCTTTGCAGCGGACGCGCGTACTCTCAATGCAGCACGCCGCGCGGCATCTGCTGCGCCAGCAGGTGCTCGCTCATGCGACGTGCCAGCAGCAAGCCGCCGTGGTGGTGCGCGAAGCGCTCCAGTTCGGCCAGCGTGCGCGCCAGGTGGCGTTCGGCGGCATGGCGGCGCGCGACGGGCTGCGAGAAATCATCGCGCAACCGCTCGAGCCGTTCGTGCGCCACGCACAGGTGGGTGGCGGCTTCATCGGCCTCGTCCATGCGCAGCAAGGTGTCGGCCAGGTTGTGGTGGGACACCACGTAGGCCGCCATGGCCACGTCGGCATCGGGCCACTGCTCCAGGAGCACGTCGGCCATCAGCAAGGCATCCTGGAACAGCGACAGGGCCTGCGTCAGCGAACCTGGCGCCATGAGCCGGTAGTGCTCGTTGCCCTGCTGGATGGTGCTGCGCCAGTGCGTGAGCACCTGCTGCAGGGTGCCATCGGGCAAGTCATGCAGGCTTGCTTGAGCAAAGTGCGTTGGCGAGGTCATGGCTGGGAAGGTTCGCAACGAAGCGGGCCATGAGGCCCGAAACAGGAATGCAGAAATGCGTTTTGCGAACCGGCCCCGACCAGGCACTGGCTTCATTGCCCCACTTGCCCCGAAGCTGACCTGTGCCGGCGGGTTGACTCGGCGGACTGGGTCCGCCCTGGCCCGCCGGTGGCATGGACCGGCTGCGCAAAACGCATGCCCATATTAATGCGAATAATTCTCATTAATGAAAATACCCCCGCACTCGGCGAGGGTACTGGGCAGGGGCTCAGGCCTTGATCAGCGTTCGCTGAGCACCTTGGGCGCGGTCTTCACGCTCCAGATCATGGTGATGGCCAAGATACCCACCACCACGCCCAGCGACACCAGCACCGGGATCTTGTAGAAGTCCACGATCAGCATCTTGGTGCCGATGAACACCAGGATCACCGCCAGGCCGTAGCTCAACAGGTGGAACTTGCTGGCCATGGCCGCGAGCAGGAAGTACATGGCGCGCAGGCCCAGGATGGCGAAGATGTTGGACGTCAGCACGATGAACGGATCACTGGTCACCGCATAGATGGCCGGGATGGAGTCCACCGCGAAGATCACGTCGGTGAAGCCCACCAGCGCCACCACCAGCAGCAGCGGCGTCGCGATCTTCACGCCGTTCTGGATGGTGAAGAACTTCTCGCCATCGAAGTTGGTGGACACGTGCATCACGCGGCGCAGCAGCTTGAGCGCGGGGTTGTCTTCCAGGTCGGATTCCTGGTCAGCCGCCCACCACATCTTGATGCCGGTGAACAGCAGGAAGGCGCCGAACACGTACAGGATCCAGTGGAACTCGGCGATCAGCCAGCCGCCGATCAGGATCATCACCGTGCGCAGCACCATCGCCAGGATGATGCCGATCATCAGCACGCGCTTCTGGTAGGCCGACGGCACCGCGAAGTAGCTGAAGATCAGCAGGAAGACGAAGATGTTGTCGACCGCGAGTGATTTCTCGATCAGGTAGCCGGTGAGGAACTCCAGCGCCTTGGTGTTGGCCACCGCGACGCCCTGATCCTGCATGAAGGCCCACCACAGCAGGCCGTTGAAGGCCAGGCTGAGCGCCACCCAGACAATGGACCAGCGGATGGCCTCGGGCACCGAGACTTCATGCGCCCCCTGCTTCTTGAGGACGACGAAGTCCACGAAGAGCGCGAGCAAGACAAAAATGACGAAGACGAACCAGAGCCATTCCGGCGCCAGTGTGTTCATGAGGGTTCTCCGAAAAAAGACGAACGATCAAACACGGCCTGCTTCAAGGACGAAGCATGCACCACTGTGCGTCGAAAGGTCTTGCGGGAGGTTTCTCTGTGGACCCCGGGCCATGCCTGTGAAGGCAGGACCGTGCTGACGGGATGTCACCGCAGCCAGGGCGGCTGCGCGCTACTCCCCTTTCGGACAGGCGTGATTGTGCCCTGAATTCAGGCCGGGTTCACATTCCGGGCTTTGCGGACGCATAAAAAAACCGCCGGAATCCGTGAAGAACTCCGGCGGGGAGAAAGGCGGGGGTCCCCCAGGATTCCCGCCAACACGAAAACGTTCAGGGCAGGCGTTCAGGAAAAGGCCAGCCAGCTCCGGTGCGCATCGGGCACGGTCAGGCGCTGGCAGACCACGCCCCAGATGCGCTGCACAAGCTGGGGCTGCAGCACCTCTTCGCAATCGCCCGAGGTCTCGATGCGGCCATCGTTCATCACCAGCACCTGGTCGGCGTAGGCACCGGCCAGGTTGATGTCATGCAGCACCACGACCACACCCAGCCCTTCGGCCGCCAGTTGGCGCAGCAGGCGCATCACGCTGTGCTGGTGGGCCAGATCCAGCGCGGCGGTCGGCTCGTCGAGCAGCAGCCAGCGGGGGCGCTCGTCATCCGGGTGGGCGCGCACCTGCGCCAGCACGCGGGCCAGTTGCACGCGTGCCTTCTCGCCACCAGAGAGCTGCTCGTAGCGGCGACTGGCCAGGTGCAGGGCGCCGGCCTGGTCGAGGCACCAGTCCAGCATGGCCGACTCCTGCGGGTGCGGGTTAGCGGCGTGCGGGTAGCGGCCCATGCGCACGATGTCATGCACATCGAAATCGAAAGGCACGGCGTTGTCCTGCGGCAGCAGCGCGCGCTGGCGGGCCAGCGCCAGGGTGTCCCACTCCGCCAGCGGGCGGCCCAGCAGTTGCACCTGGCTGGCCGTGGCGCGCTCCAGGCCGGCCAGCGAAGCCAGCAGGGTCGATTTGCCGGCGCCATTGGGGCCCAGCAGCGCGTGCACCTGGCCGGCGGGCAGGTGCAGTTGAGGCACATCCAGCAGACAACGGCCAGCCTTGTTGAGCAGCAGGTGATGGGCGGTGAGGCTCATGGTGTCTCCGTGCGGGTGGTCAGGTCAGTTGTCAGGCAGGTGCGAAGCGGCGGCGCAGCATCCACAGGAAGGCAGGCGCGCCGATCAAGCCCGTGAGCACGCCCAGCGGCAGATCCGCGGGCGCAAAGGCGGTGCGGGCGATCGTGTCTGCCAGCACTACCAGCACGGCGCCCACCGCGGCCGAGGCGGGCAGCACGACGCGGTGGTCGGGGCCGGCCAGCAGGCGCACCGCATGCGGTGCCAGCAGGCCGATGAAGCCGATGATCCCAGTCAGGGCCGTGACGGCGCCCACGGACAAGGCCACCCACAGCACGCACAGGCGCTGCACCCGTTCGACCGGCACGCCCATCAGGCGCGCCTGCGCCTCGCCCAGCGCCAGCGCATTGAGCGCACGGGCCTGCGACGGGGCCAGGCACAGCACCACCACGACCACCAATGCACACGCCAGGGTGCTGTGCCACTGGCTGCCGCCCAGGCTGCCCAGCAGCCAGAACGTGAGCGTGCGCAACTGGATGTCGCTGGCCAGGTGAGACAGCAGGCCCAGGCCCGCGCTGGCCAGGGCATTGATGGCCACGCCCACCAGCAGCAGCAAGGGCGTGTGCACCTGCCCCTGTGCACGCGAGAGCTGCCACACCAGCGCCGTGACCAGCAACCCGCCCAGGAAGGCGCACACCAGCAGGGGCCACACACCCAGGCCTTCTTGCAGGGCCAGCGGCCACATCGGCCCGAACACGATGGCGATGCCCGCGCCCAGCGCCGCGCCACTGCTCACACCGAGCAGCGCCGGGTCGGCCAGCGGGTTACGGAACAGCCCCTGCACCAGCGCACCGGACACGCCCAGGGCCGCGCCTGCCAGCACGGCCATCACCAGGCGGGGCGCGCGGATGTGCCAGAACACCTCGGCCGCGGCCGAGGTCTGCCCGGCGTCGGGCCACAGGTCCTTGAGCGCGACGGCGTAGGCACCTTGCGTGGCACCGATCACCAGCGCCAGCAGCAAGGCCACCGCGGAACCCACGGTCAGCGCCAGCGCCGACCAGCGGCCCTCGGGCGATCGCCAAGGGTTGGATGACGGCACCGCAGCAGGGGCGTCGAGCGTGCGCGTGCTCATGGGCGAACGCTCATGCCAAGGCTTGCCGCAGTTCGTCCAGGGTCTCGGGCAACCTGGGGCCAAAGCCCAGCAAGGCCATCGCATCCATGACGATCAGGCGCTGCTGGCGCGCTGCGGGCGTGAAGGCCAGACCCGGGTGTTGCCAGAAGCGCTCCACGCCGCCACTGGCCTGCACCGAGTCCTGCGTGGTGAGGATGATGTCCGGCGCGGCCTGTGCCACAGCCTCGGCCGTGAGGGCCTGGTAGCCACGGCCACCCGCCAGCACATTGCGCACGCCGGCAAAGCTCAGCATGGCATGCGCGGCGGTGTCCGTGCCCGCCCCTTGCGGCCGGCTGCCGTGCACCATCACGAACAGTACCTTGGGCTCGGGCCGGTTCTGTGTGCGGCGCTGCTGCGCGGCCTGCGACACCCGCTGCAGGCTGGCCTGCCAGCGTTGCTGCAGTTCAGCGTCGAGCGCCTTGCCCGCGTCGATGCGGCCCGTGGCCTGCGCCACCGCACGCACCTTGGCACGCAACTCTTCGAAGCTGTGATCGGCCTGCACCAGATGCAGGGCCAGACCGGCGCTCTTGAGCTGGTCAAGCACCCGCGCGGGCCCGGCCTCGTTCGTGCCCAGCAGCGCGGTGGGACGCAAGGCCAGCACGCCTTCGGCGGACAGCTGGCGCATGTAGCCCACCTTGGGCGTGCGCAGCGCGGCCGCCGGGTAGGTGCTGGTGGTGTCGGTGCCCACCAGCAAGTTCTCGACACCCAGGCGGTAGACCACCTCGGTCATGCCGCCGCTCAGGCTCACCAGGCGCGGCGGGGCCTCCTGGGCACGCAGCAGCGGGATCTGCGCCATCGCCACCGATGCGGCGGCCCCTTGCAACCACAGGCGACGCGTCATGCGGCCACCTCCAGCGCATGGGCTTGCGGCTGCATCAGGCCCTGGGCCAATGCGCGCCAGGCGGGCAGTTCCGGCTTGCCGGGCTTGCGCTCACCGAAGAACATGGCGATCAGCTGCCCCTGGGCATCGAAGATCTCCAGCGAGGTCACCACCCCATCGGCCGTGGGCTTGCTGACCAGCCAGCTTTCGGCGACCTGGTCGGCGCGCAGGTGCAGGTTGAAGTTGTCGTCCAGCACATTGAGCCAGGGGCCGACCGTTTCGATGCGGTGTACCGCGCCGGTGTGGATCTGCAGGCAGGCCGCATTGCCCGCGAACACCATGATGGGCAGGCCAGCACTTGCAGCGCGCTGCAGCAGCCATTCCACGGCCAGCAGCGGCGTGCGGCGCGTGTGACGCCCCTCCATCAGGCGAAAGCTCTGCATCCGGCCCACCTGGTGGGTCTTGAGCAGGCCGAAAAATTCATGCGTGTCCTTCATGGCCGACCAGGCCTGTCCCAGCGAGGCGACATCCACCTCGGCATCGGGCCTGTCAGCCGGTACCTGCGCGCTGCCCGGCGTGAACAGGGGGCGGGCCTCGGGGCGCGCATGGCGCTGCACCAGTTGCTCCAGCGCCTGCAGGTCGGACTGCGCCCGCGCATGCACCTTGTGCACGGCCTGGCCATGCACGTCGAAGAACTGCAGGCTGTGCTGCTCGCCCTTGGCCGTGCGCTCGACCACATGCATGCCCACATGCCAGTGCATCAGGAACAGGCGCAGATCGATCTCGGCGCCCAGCGCCAGGCCCACGGCGCCCTGGGCGCTCACGTTGCGGTACACACCGATCTTTTCATGCACCACGCTCTCGTTGCGCGTCAGCGCCATCACCGGCCCCACGGACTCAAGGCCCTGCAACTGCGCGATCCAGTCGCCATCGAGCACGGTGACGCTGTACAGGCTGCTGGCGTCTTCGGCCGGGCACATGTGGCTGACGGTGTGCGCGACAAGCGCCTCGCCCTCGCTCACGGCCAGCTTGCGCGCGGCATCCCGGGCCCGCAGGCCCTGCTGCCGCAGCGCGGCGAATTGCTGACGCAGGTGCGACTGCGCCGTGTGTTGAGGTGCGGACATCGGTCAGGCCTCCCGGGCCGGCAGGGTCAGGCGATGCCCCGTGTCGGCGGCCGACTCCGGAGCGGGGAAATCCACCACGAAGCGGTACTGCTTGCCGCAGTCGAGGATGACCTCCTTCTGCCCTCGTTTGAGCAGGCGGACGTCGATGCGGATGGTGCCGAAGCCGTCATGGGCCAGAACGTCGTCGAGCAGACTGAGCAGCTGCGATTTCAGGACCGGGACGGATCGGTTTTCCACAATGATTTCCTCTGAACGGCACAGCCGTTGATGCATGGCGTGGTGATGAACACACCCATGATAATGCGAATAATTCGCATTCACATCAAAACCCCTCTCACGAAGGCGTCTTGGAGGAAATCAGGACAGCTGGCTCAAAGTTCGTCGCGGCTGTCGTCGCGCATGGTCTGGCGCCAGCGCGCCACGCGTGCATCGAGCACGGACAGCTCGATCAGCTCGGCGGAGGTCGGTTGGGTGATGCGTCGGCGCACCCCATCGACGCGGTCGATGGCACCCTGCAGATCACCGGTGGCTGCGGCGGCTTCGGCCTCCGCACGCACAGCACGCAGGGGTTGGTTCAGGCGCTGCCAGGCCCCGCTGAGGTAGGTCCATCCAACGGCATCCTCGGGGCGGTTGCTGAGGTGCGGCTGCAGCAGGTTGACCACTTCCTGCAATGCAGCGGTCTCTTCGCGTGAATCGGGCAGGTTCAGCGTGGTACGCGCCAGCATCATGATCTCGGGGCGGGACCTGGGCTGCAGGCCAGAGGCGGCTGGCTGGGCCAGGGCCTGCTGCAGCGTGGTCTGGGCCAGCACGGCACGGCCGGTTTCCACGCCGGCATCCACCTCGGCCAGTGTGAGCACGCGCCGCACCTCGGGCTGCACCGAGGCCGGCAGGGCCTCGGCCTCGCGCCGGGCCTGGGCCAGGGCACGTTCGGCCTCCATGCGGTCGCGCAGCCGGGTGGCCGCCACCAGCGCGGTGTACTGCCGCGCCAACTTGTCCACCGGGGTAGCGTCGACAGGCAGCAAACCAGGCCGTACCAGCGACATCAGCGACACGCTTCGGGTGTCCATGAGCACCTTGGCCCGCGCCGACATCAGCGCATGGCGGACCTGCAGCAGTGTCTGGGCGTCATCGGCCTGGGGCGCAATGGCCGCACTCCAGGCCTGCGAGCCCATGCGCGCACGCGCCTCGCCGATGCGCTCGGTGGTCAGGGGGTGGCTGCGCAGGTAGGGATAGCTGCCGTCATCGTTCAGGCGGGAAGCCTGCTGGAGCTGCTCGAACATCTGCGCCATGCCTGCGGGGGCGTAGCCCGCGTCCGTGAGCACGCCGAAGCCGACGCGGTCGGCCTCGCGCTCCATGTCGCGCGAGAAGTTGAGCTGGCCCTGGATGGCCATGCCCTGCCCGCCCATGATCATGGCCTGGGCCGCCTGTGGCGCCCGGCTGGCCGCCAGCACGCCCAGGATCATGCTGGCCAGCCCCACCCAGGAGGTCTGCTTGGACTGGTCGATCATGCGCGCGATGTGCCGCTGCGTGACGTGGGACATTTCGTGCGCCAGCACCGAGGCCAGCTCGTCCGGTGTGCGTGTCATGGCCAGCAGGCCCAGGTGCACGCCGATGTAGCCGCCGGGCAGCGCGAACGCGTTCACGCTGCGCTCGCGCACCAGGAAGGGCCGCCAGGCGTAGACGCCTTCCAGATCCGGGCCGATCTCGCCGCGCCGACGGGCGGCGCCTTGCAGGGTCGTCCAGATCGAGCCGATGTACTCCAGCACCAGGGGGTCGTCGATGATGTCCGGATCGCGCAGGATGGACCGCATGATGCGGTCCCCCAGGCGCCGCTCGGCCGCCGGGCTGAGCGATTGCGAACTGACATCCCCCAGCGCCGGCAGCAGGTTGCCATCCACATTGGGCGCGGCTGCGGCACGCGCGGCTGGCGCCGTGTGCGCCATCAGCGGCAAAGGCAGCGCCATGGGCATCGTCAGCAGGCTCATGCCCAGGATGCGCGCCAGGCGATGCGGCGCGCGGCGGACAACAGGAGAAGCAGGACGCGGTCGGTTCGTGATACTCATCGGGCCAGGGTGTCGTAAGCCACCCAAGTATGCGCTGACTGCGACCCGTCGCCCGCGGTTTGGTTCCACAATGGGCACGGGTTCGGCAGGTTTTACATCCCTTCAAGGATGCGCCCCGGCCCCGTTACCTCCAAAGCACGACGACTGCATGAGCTCCCTCACCCATTTCGACGACCAGGGCCAGGCCCACATGGTGGACGTGTCGGCCAAGCCGGCCACCTTGCGCGTGGCCGTGGCCCAGGGCTGCATCCGCATGGCACCCAATACGCTGCGCACGATCATGCAGGGCGGCGCCGGCAAGGGGGATGTGCTGGGCATTGCGCGCATCGCGGCCATCCAGGGCGCCAAGCGCACCGCCGACCTGATCCCGCTGTGCCACCCGCTGCCGCTCAGCAAGGTGGCCGTAGAGCTGGAGTGCCAGGAAGCCCTGCCTGGCGTGGTCTGCCGCGTCACGGCGCAGACCGTGGGCCCCACCGGGGTCGAGATGGAAGCCCTGACCGCCGTGCAGGTGGGCCTGCTGACGATCTACGACATGTGCAAGGCCATGGACCGGGGCATGACGATCACCGATGTGGCCCTGCTGGAAAAGCGCGGCGGCCGAAGCGGCCATTGGCAGCGCGACGGCAACGGCACCGAGCCGACCTCAGGCACGCAAGCCTGAGGCATTTGAGACTCAACGGGGCAGCACCTGGCGCCAGGTGTAGCGGCCCTTGGGCGGATCGCACTGGAAGGGCCGCGGGGTCACGCCCTTGATCACGTCGGGCTTGCCGCACACCGCCAGGAACTGCTGGCCCATCGGATTGCGGAATTCCTTGAGGCGCTGCACCACGTAGCGGGCCTGGTCCACCTGGCCATGTTCGGCCAGCGAGCGCGCGTACGCGATCATCAGCCGCGCATCGACCAGGTTGTGCAAGGTGCGCCGAAACGCCTGTGGCGGGCGAGAAGGCTCGTCGGCATCGGGACCGGTCACGTCGGCGTAATCGGCCTGGTAGCCGAACCACAGGCGCTTCTGTCCGTGCTGGATGCGCTCGTCCAGCGGACCAGCGCCCGCGCGCGGTGCATAGATATTGGCGGCCCATTGGTAATCAATCGCTGCCCACAACGCACCCAGCACCATGGCCCCGCACAGCACCAGATGCACCCAGCCCGTGGGCGGGGATTCATCCCGCCGCGCGGAGGCCGGCACCACGGACACGGCCTTCACGCGTGCCCGTGCCGCCAGGCCCAGGCCCCACACGAAGGCGCAGGGGAGCAGGAAATAGCTGTACCACAGCGGGTACTCCAGCAGGCTGTGCAGGCCCGCCATGCTGACCATGGTGGCCGCTGCCGGCACCACCGCGTCCGTGTCCTCACGCCCGGGCCACCACAGCACCCACACGCCCCAGGTGCACAGGGCGGCCAGCAGCAGCGCCATCGGCACGCCCAGTTCCACCGCCCACTGCAGCAGCACGTTGTGGGTGTGATCGAAGAAGGCCACGGGCCGGCTCGGGAACTCGGACAGTGTCCAGGCCAGGTTGAACTCACCCCAGCCCACACCTGTCCACGGGTTCTGGCGGATCAGGGCCAAGGTGTCGGCCCAGATCTTGAAGCGCGAACTGGAGATGTCGCTGCCATCGTGCAGGCGCGCCTCGCCCGCGAAGGCATGGCCCTCGCCCACATGCGACCACCACGACATGCCCAGCCACCAGGCGCCATAGACCAGCGGCGCGGCGATCAGCAGCCAGCGCAGGGTGCGCGGCAGGCCGCGGTCACGCCAGCCCCACAGCAGCAGCAGCACCATGGCCAGCATGCCGGTGCGCGAGGCCGTCCAGACGATGGCGCCCACGCACAGCACCAGCAGCAGTTGCGCCCCATGCAAGGGCCAGCGGCCACGCCGCCCCAGCCACACCGCGGCACACGCGGACCAGAACAGCAAGGTGCTGAAGTGATTGGGCTGGCGCAGATTGCCCACCGCCCGGCCGGGCGTGGTGGATTCGGCGATCAGCGTGCCATCGGCCAGTTGGGGGATGAACACCTGGACCACGGCCAGCACGATCCCGGCCACGCCGGCCCAGGCCAGCCCGGCGCAGAACAGGTCCATCAGCTCGGCCACCTCGATGCGGTGCGCCGCGCGCCAGGCCGTCCACAACACGATCCAGGCCGACAAGGCCAGCCCCGAGGCCATCAGCCCCATGCCCACCGGCAGGCCCGTGGCCCACACCGAGCCCAGCGCCGATCCCGCGCACAGCCACAGCACCAGCGACAGGCCGACCATCGGCCCATCGGCCTTCATGTTCGATTCATCTCCGCGCCCGATCCACCAGGCCAGGGCCATCATCCACAGCCCCCAGCCAAAGACACCCAGCGCCTGGTTGTAGAACGTGATGGACGGTGGATCGCTCTCGGCCAGCAGGGTGGGCAACAGCAAGGCCAGCAGGGCCAGCGGCAGGCCCAGCAGGCGGACGCCGGGCATGGCCAGGGCGGAAGAAGACAACTGGTTGGCGGTCATGGCGCGCATTGTCGCCGCAAGCCAGGGGCTGTCCTCGGGTTGATCCCAGGCGCCTTACCGGCACCACCATGCCGAAGACGCCATTTCCCCCGAGTTCAAGGGGCGGGACTGTCCCTGAGACATGAACGAAGCTGTCACAGTTCACGACAGAATGATTTGTATGACGACTGCCACGCCCACACAACCTGCCCTCCGCCCGAAATCCGGCCGCGGTGGCGCCGGTGAACGCGCCACGCGCGACAACATCATCCGCGCGGCACTGACCCTTTTTGCCAAGCACGGCATCGACGGCGTGTCGCTGCGCCAGATCGTGGCAGCAGCCGGCCAGTCCAACCCCTCGGCCGTGCACTACCACTTCCAGAGCAAGGAAGGCCTGCTCAGCGCCGTGGTCGACCATGTCGCCGAGCAGCTGCAGCCCCTGCAGCAACAGGCCATGGCGGCCCTGTTCGAAGCCCAGGCCAAGGGCACCCTGACCCCGCGTGAGCTGGTCCAGACGGCCATCATGCCCTTCGTCACGCTGTATGGCTCGTCCTACGACGGCCGCATGGCGATCCGCTTCCTCTCGCGCCTGACCTGGCAGCGCGACGTGGCAGGCCAGAGCCGCCTGTTCGACAAGGCCTGGAGCTACTGGCGCGATGTGGTCGTGGTGCTGCATGCACTCACGCCCGAGCAATCCATCGATGTGCTGATGCACCGTGGCGTGCTGGTCGGCTGCACCGTGCTGCATGGCCTGGCCGACATGAGCCTGCTCAGCCGCCAGACCTCCTTCGGCCTGGCCGACATGTTCCGCGAACACCCCCTGGTGCTGCTGGACCACTTCTGCGATTTCGTCACCGGCGGACTGGTCGCGCCCACCACTGTGCCGCATACCCCGAAGGCCCAGGCCGCCTGACCTTCGCTGACCGGCGCCTTTGCGTTTGCTCCTACACTGAGGCCCGCCCATCCACAGGGCGGTGGTCTGAGTCACGCTGGGGAGACAACACGCATGAAGCCGGGTTCCAACATCGCCTTCACGAGGCGGCATCTGCAAGCCCTCTGTCTGGGCACCACGATGTGGATGGCGCTCGGCGCCCAGGCCGCCACGGTGGTGCAGAGCACGCCGCAGGGCGAGGTCCGGCAGGTGCGTCAGGTCGTCGTGCGTTTCGACCAGGCCGTGGTGCCGCTTGGCGATCTGCGCCAGGAGGCCCCCTACAGCCTGGCCTGCCAGGGCGCTGCTCCCAAGGGCGAAGGCCGCTGGGTCAATGACCGGCAATGGGTGTATGACTTCGAACAGGATCTGGGCCCGGGCGTGCGTTGCCAAGGGCAACCCCGCAATGGCTGGCGCCCGGCTGTGGCCGCCGCCGGCGCCTGGACACAACCCAAGGCTTTTTCTTTCCAGACAGGCGGCCCCGCGGTGCTGCGCGTGTCACCCTCCGGTGGGGAGATCGAGGAACAGCAGCACTGGCTGCTGACGCTCAACGGCCCTGCCCTGCCCGCCAGCCTGCAAGGCAATGCCTGGTGCGAGATCGAAGGCGTGGGCGAGCGCGTGCCGCTGGTCGCGGTCACCGGTGCCCCCCGCGAAGCCGTGCTCAAGAGCCGCCGCCTCAAGCCCGATGACACCCGCCAGTTGCTGGTGCATTGCCAGCGGCCCCTGCCCAACCAGGCCGCCGTGCGCCTGGTGTGGGGCGCCGGCATTGCCGCGCAATCGCTGCCGCAGGCCGTCACGCGTCAGGCCCAACAGTTCAACTTCACGGTGCGCCCGCCCTTCGAGGTCGAGTTCAGCTGCGAGCGCGAGAAGGCCCAGGCCCCCTGCCTGCCCTTGCGGCCGCTCACCGTGCGCTTCTCGTCACCCGTGCCACGCGCGCTGGCCGAGCAGGTCCGCGTGGAGCGCGAAGGCAGCGATGCGCTCAAGCCCTGGTTCGACAAGGACGACAAGGCCGAAACGGTCGAGCAGCTCACCTTCAAGGCCCCGCTGCCCGAAAACGCCAATCTGGCGGTGGTGCTGCCGGCCAAGCTCAAGGACACGGCGGACCGGACCGTGGCCAATGCGCATGCCTTCCCGATGGCCGTGCGCACCGGCGGCATGCCGCCCCTGGCCAAGTTCGCCACCGCGCCCTTCGGCGTGGTCGAACTGGAGAGTGAGCCCGGCCAGCCACCGCTGCTGCCGATCACGGTGCGCCATGTCGAAGCCGACCTGGGTATCAAATCCCTCGACGCGGCCAAAGCCAGCCTGGGGGGCCGCAGCAAGACCTTGACGCAGGACATCGACATCCTGCGCTGGATCGCCAAGGTGCAGAAACACCATGAGACTTCCTTCACCGCCAAGGAGCTGGGCTATCCCGCCTCGCAGTGGAAGGAGTGGCGCACCGACCACGACGGCGATGGCCGCGAAATCCGCTACCAGGCCGATCGCCGCATCGGCTCGCGCGAGCTGTCTCTGCTCAACGCGGAAAAGCAGACACAGCGCCTGAAGCTGCCCCCCACCGACGCCAAGGACACCCGCCCCTTCGAGGTCGTCGGCATCCCCCTGCCCGGCCCCGGCTACCACGTGATCGAAGTGGCCTCGCCCAAACTGGGCGCCTCGCTACTGGCCCAGCCCGCGCCGATGTACGTACGCACCGGCGTGCTGGTGAGCAACCTGGGCGTGCACCTCAAGCTGGGCCGCGAGAACAGCCTGGTGTGGGTCACTACGCTGGACAAGGCCCGCCCCGTGGCCGGCGCCGACGTGGCCATCCTCAACTGCCGCGGCGAATCCCTGTGGACCGGCCGCACCGATGCGCAAGGCCGCGCCGTGGTCAACAAGCCCCTGGCCGTGCCACGCTACCAGGGCTGCCTCGTCGACAACGGCCTGTTCGTGTCGGCACGCAAGGCCATCGACCAAGGCCCGCACAAGGGCAAGACCGACCTGGCCTTCGCCTTCTCGGACTGGAACAAGGGCGTGGAGCCCTGGCGCTTCAACGTGCCCACGCAATCACCGCAATACGGTGACAACGCGCCCGAGATGCGCGTGCACACCGTGACCGACCGCGCCCTGCTGCGCGCCGGCGAAACGGTGTCGATGAAGCACTTCGCACGGCTGGAGACACGCCAGGGCCTGGCCGCCGTGCCGCGTGACCGCTGGCCGAGCACGCTGCGCATCATCCACAGCGGCAGCGGCGACGAGATCACGCAGCCGCTGTCATGGCGAGCCAATGGCACGGCCCTGTCCACCTGGGCCATCCCGCAGGAGGCCAAGCTGGGTGTCTACGAGGTCTACCTGAGCACGCAAGGCCCCGAAGGCGAGCGGCGCCTGCAGGCCGGCCAGTTCCGCGTCGAAGAATTCCGGCTGCCCCTGATCCAGGCCCGTGTGGCCGGCCCCAAGGAGCTGCAGGTCTCGCCCACCGAACTGCCCTTGTCGGTGCAGATGAGTTTCCTGTCGGGCGGCGGCTTCGGCGGTGCCCCCGGCCGCGTCAGCGCCCTGCTGCGCGAGCGCAGCGTGAACTTCGCCCAGTACGACGAGTTCAACTTCGAGCCGCCCCGCGCGCCACGCGACAACGCCCAGGCCGGCAACGACGATGAGAGCGGCGACGAAGGCGATCCGGGCTTGGTCGCCGGTGGCCGCCTGATCGCCGACAAGCTGCCCCTGGTGACCGACCGCGAAGGCAACGCCCGCCTGGTGCTGCCCAAGCTGCCGCCCACGCGCCGCCCCATGGCCGTGCAGGCCGAGCTCAGCTTCAACGACCCGAACGGCGAGGTGCAGACCGTGTCCACCGAGGTGCCGCTGTGGCCCAGCCAGGTGGTGCTGGGCCTGAAGACCGGCAGTTGGGCCAGCACGCGCGGCCAGATGAAGTTCCAGGCCCTGGCGCTGGACACCACCGGCAAGCCCATCGCCAAGCAGGACGTGAAGGTGATCGCCCGCGTCAGCCAGCACCTGAGCACGCGCAAGCGCATCGTGGGCGGCTTCTACAGCTACGACAACCGCACCGAGGTGAAGGATCTGGGCACCGTCTGCAGCGGACAGACCGACGCGCGCGGCCTGCTGCTGTGCGAGGCCGAGCTGGACAGCGCCGGCGAGGTCGAACTGGTCGCTCAGGCCAAGGACAGCAGAGGGAACGCCACCGAGGCCGCCACCACCGTGTGGGTCACGCGCCATGGCGAACTCTGGTTCTCGCAGGACAACGACGACCGCATGGACGTGCTGCCCGAGAAGAAGCGCTACGAACCCGGCGAGACCGCCCGCCTGCAAGTGCGCATGCCCTACCGCGAAGCCACGGTGCTGGTCACGGTCGAGCGCGAAGGCGTGATCGACAGCCGCGTCGTCACCCTCAAGGGCGATGACCCGACCATCGAACTGCCCATACCCAAGATCACGAGCTGGGCACCCAACGTGTTCGTCAGCGTGATGGCGCTGCGCGGCCGCGTGCACGAAGTACCGTGGTACTCCTTCTTCACCTGGGGCTGGCGCAAGCCGCTGGCCTGGTGGCACGCCTTCTGGAACGAAGGCCGCGAGTACCAGGCGCCCACGGCCATGGTCGACCTGTCGCGCCCCTCCTTCAAGCTGGGCGTGGCACAGCTGCACATCGGCCGCGCGCCGCATGAGCTCGATGTCGCGGTCACGCCGGACAAGCAGCGCTACAGCATCCGCCAGACCGTGCGCACCAAGGTGCGCGTGACGCAAGGCGGCCAGCCCGTGCAGGGCGAGGTGGCCTTCGCCGCGGTCGACGAGGCCCTGCTGGCCCTGGCCGACAACCCCTCATGGAAGCTGCTCGACGGCCTGCTGCAGGACCGCCCCTGGGGCGTGGAGACCAGCACCGCGCAGAACGAGATCATCGGCCGGCGCCACTACGGCCGCAAGGCCATCGCCCCGGGCGGCGGCGGCGGCCACAGCGCCAGCCGCGAGCTGTTCGACACCCTGCTGCTGTGGCGCGGCGATGTCGCGCTCGACGCCAACGGCGAGGCCGTGATCGAGGTGCCGCTCAACGATTCGCTCACCAGCTTCCGCCTGGTTGCCATCGCCCAGGGGCCCGCGCGCCTGAAGACCACGCCCCCGCAGGAAGCCTTCGGCACCGGCAGCGCCAGCGTGCAGGTCAGCCAGGATCTGCAGATGCTCTCGGGCCTGCCGCCGCTGGTGCGCGAGGGTGATCGCTTCGACGCGCTCTTCACCCTGCGCAATACCACCGGCCAGCCGATGAAGGTGCGCGCCGAGCTCAAGCCCGCCGAAGGCAACACCACGCCTGTGCCCGCCGCGCAGGATGTGGACGTGCCCGCACAAGGCGCCAAGGAAGTGCGCTGGACGCTGACCGTGCCCGTCGGCCTCTCCGCGTTGAACTGGCAGGCCTCGGCCACCACGGCGCGCGCGGACATCGCCGACCGCCTCACCGTCAAGCAGCAGGTGCAGCCCGCCGTGCCCGAGCGCGTGCTGCAGGCCACGCTGCGCCAGCTCGATGCGCCCTTGAGTCTGCCGGTGCAGCCGCCGGCCGATGGCCTCACGCTCACCACGCCCGACGGCAACCGCGCCCGAGGCGGTGTGCGGGTGGAAGTGCAGCCCAAGCTGACCGGCGCCCTGCCCGGCCTGCGCCGCTTCTTCGAGACCTACCCCTACGTCTGCCTGGAGCAGCAGACCTCCAAGGCCGTCGGCCTCAAGGACCAGGCCATGTGGGACGGCGTGGCCAAGCGCCTGCCCACCTACCTGGACAGCGACGGCCTGGCGCTGTACTTCCCGCCCTCGGCCGGCGACGCGCCCCGCGGTAGCGACCGGCTCACGGCCTACATCCTGGCCGCCACGCACGAAGCCGGCTTCAGCCTGCCCGACAAGCCCCGCGAGCAGATGCTCGAAGGCCTGACCGCCTTCGTGCAGGGCCGCGTGATGCGGACATCCTGGAGCCCGCCCGGCCGCCCGCAGACCCTGAACCTGGCCGTGCGCAAGTTGGCCGCCATCGAGGCCCTGAGCCGCCATGGCCGCGCCGAGGCGCGCATGCTCGACAGCATCACCCTTGAGCCCCAGATCTGGCCCACCGCCGCCCTGATCGACTGGCTCAACATCCTGCAGCGCGTCGAAGGCATCCCCTCGCGTGACCAGCGCCTGGCCGAAGCGGAAAACACCCTGCGCGCCCGCCTGACCTATGCCGGCACCACGCTGAAGTTCTCCACCGAGACCGACGACTTCTGGTGGTGGCTGATGGACAGCGCCGATGCCAACGCCGCGCGCCTGATCCTGGCCGTGATCGACCGCCCGGGCTGGAAGGACGAACTGCCGCGCCTGGTCACCGGCAGCCTGGGCCGCCAGCGCCAGGGCGCGTGGCTCACCACCACGGCCAACCTGTGGGGCTCGCTCGCGCTCGACAAGTTCTCGCAGCGCTTCGAGAACGTGCCCGTCACTGGCAGCACGGTGGCGCAACTGGGCAGCGCCAGCCTGCGCCACGACTGGTCCGCGCAAGCGCAAGGTGGCGGCCAGTTGCTGCCCTGGCCCACGGCACCGACCAACCAGCGCGCACCCATCACGCCGCTCACGGCGCAGCAGCAAGGCAGCGGCAAGCCCTGGCTCACCGTGCAGACGCTGGCCGCCATCCCGCTCAAGGCACCGCTGAGCGCCGGCTACCGCGTGCAGCGCGAAGTGAGCATCGTCGATGGCGACGACCTCAAGCCCGTGCCTACCGGCCCGCTGCCCCGGGGTACCCTGCTGCGTGTGCGCCTGGTGGTCGATGCCCAGAGCGACATGACCTGGGTGGCCCTGAACGATCCGATCCCCGCAGGCGCCACGGTGATGGGCAGCGGCCTGGGTCGTGACTCGGCCCTGGCCACACGCGGTGAAACGCAGGACGGCATCTGGCCCGCCTACATCGAGCGCCGCTTCGACGCCTACCGCGCCTACTACGAGTGGATGCCCAAGGGCCGCCATCAGATCGACTACACCGTGCGCCTGAACAACCCGGGTCGCTTCCTGTTGCCGCCCACGCGCATCGAGGCGTTGTACGCGCCGGAGAGCTTCGGCGAATCGCCCAACGCGGCGGTGGAGGTACGCCCGTGACACGGCGCTGGCTGGCCGCACCGCTCATCGGCTTGGCCCTGAGCCTGACCACCTCGGCCAGCCATGCCCTGCCCACCTACCAGCAGATCCGCCAGACCTACGCTCCCAGCGACCTCACCTTGCTGGACCGCCACGGCCAGCCGATCCAGACCCTCCGCATCGACCACCAGGCCCGCCGCCTGAGCTGGGTCGGGCTGCAGGACATCTCACCAGCCCTGCGCACCGCCATCGTCCTGTCAGAGGATCAACGCTTCTGGGCCCACAGCGGCGTGGACTGGCGCGCCGTGGCCGCCAGTGCCTGGGCCAACGCCTGGAACCAGCGCACGCGCGGCGCCTCCACCGTCACCATGCAACTCGCCGGGCTGCTCGACGAAGCCCAAGCCCGTCCGGCTGATGGCCGCAGCCTCACGGGCAAGGTACGCCAAGCCGTGGGCGCCACCGAACTGGAACGCCGCTGGCGCAAGAGCGACATCCTCGAGGCCTACCTCAACCTCGTGCCTTTCCGCGGTGAGCTGGTCGGCCTGCATGCCTTGTCACTCACCTTGTTCGACAAACACCCCTCGGGCCTGGACGCGCAGGAATCCGCCATCGCTGCGGCGCTGGTGCGCGGACCCAACGCCGCACCGGCCGTCGTCAGCCAGCGGGCCTGCCAGGTGTTGCGCCAAATGCAGCCGGGCCATGCCTGCGCCGGCCTCTCGCTGTTCGTCCAGAGCACCCTGCGCCGCAAGGGCGGCATGCCCATGGGCGAGCAGGCCGCACCACACGCCGCACGCCAGATCCTGCAGGCCGCGCGCGATGCGGGTATGGGCCAGAGCGCGCAACGCCCCTGGCCAGCCACGCTGCGCACCACACTCGATGCCGGCGTTCAGCGCCTGGCCACGCAACTGCTCAAGCAGCAACTGGCCGAACTCGGCCGTCGCGATGTCGAAGATGGCGCCGTCATCGTGCTGGACAACGCCACCGGCGAGGTGCTGGCCTGGGTGGGCTCGGCCGGCAGCCTGGCCTCGGCCCGCGAGGTCGATGGCGTCATCGCCCGGCGCCAGCCCGGCTCCACCCTCAAGCCCTTCGTGTACGGGCTGGCGTTCGAGCGCCGCCTGCTGACGCCCGCCAGCCTGCTCGACGACTCCCCCGTGCAACTGCCCACCACCAATGGCCTGTACACGCCGCAGAACTATGACCGCAGCTTCAAGGGCTGGGTCAGCGTGCGCCAGGCCCTGGGCAGCAGCCTGAACATCCCCGCCGTGCGCACCGGCGCCATGCTCGGCGAGCAGGCCCTGGCCCAGCGCCTCAATGCCCTGGGGCTGGCCTTGCGTGAGCCCGGTGGCTTCTATGGCCCGGGCCTGGCACTGGGCAGCGCCGAGGTCACCCTGCGCGATCTGGCCAATGCCTACCGCGCCCTAGCACAGCAGGGACAGTGGTCACCCGTGCGCTGGCTGCCTTCCCCCCCTGGCAATACATCGCACCCGCAGACCACACGCCGCGTCATGCAGGCCACGGCGGTCTACCAGGTCACCCACATCCTGGCCGACAACAGCGCGCGCGCCACCACTTTCGGTCTGGACAGCCAACTGGCCACCCGCGGCTTCACCGCCGTCAAGACCGGCACCAGCAAGGACATGCGCGACAACTGGTGCCTGGGCTACAGCGAGCGCTACACCGTGGGCGTGTGGGTGGGCAATGCCAGCGGCGCGCCCATGCAAGCCGTGAGCGGCACCACCGGCGCCGCCCCCGTGTGGTCACGCCTGATGGCCGAGCTGCACCGAGGACGCCCCTCGCGCGCACCGGCTGCACCCGCTGGTTTGATCGAACAGCCCGTGCAGTTCACAGGCTGGACACAGGCCGAACCCGCCCGCCAGGAGTGGTTCATCCAAGGCACCGAGCAGGCCGTGTGGCGCGTGCAGCCTCCACCCGCGCGGCGTGCCATCCTCAACCCGCAAGATGGCGCCATCTACGCCCTCGACCCGGACATCCCCCCGCAGGTGCAACGGCTCACCTTCGAAACAGGTGCCGGCAACACACGACGCAGTTGGTGGCTGGACGGCAAGCATCTGGGCCCGACCCATGGCGGCCAAGCGCCCCGCTGGCTGCCATGGCCAGGGCGCCACACGCTGGAGCTGCGCGAAGGCCGCACCGTGATCGACCGCATCCGCTTCGAGGTCCGCGGCGCGGCGCCACGCGCCCCCGCCAAATCCTGATCGAAGGGGCATACTGCGCGGGCCCGCCTGACACCGAACCGATTGCGCCCATGGCCCCGACCTCCTCGCTCACCCCATCACAAGAACGCCTGCTGCTGTGGAGCCTGGCCGCCATCCAGTTCACCCACATCGTCGATTTCATGGTGATGATGCCGCTGGGCCCCCAACTGACCCGCCTGTTCTCACTGACAGACGCACAATTCGGCGTGCTGGTGTCAGCCTACTCTCTGGCTGCCGGGGCCTCTGGCCTGCTGGCATCACTCTTCATCGACCGCTTCGACCGCCTGCGCGCACTGCTGGTGCTGTACGCCGGCTTCACCCTGGCCACGCTGGCCTGCGGGCTGGCCCCCACCTACCTCAGCCTGATGCTGGCCCGCGTGGCCGCCGGCATCTTCGGTGGTGTGCTGGGCGCCCTGGTACAGACCATCGTCGGCGATGCCATCCCCTTCGAGCGCCGCGGCGCGGCCATGGGCATCATCATGTCGGCGTTTTCGCTGTCGACGGTAGCCGGCGTGCCCGCCTCGCTGTGGGTGGCCGCCCATTGGGGCTGGCATGCGCCCTTCATCGTGATCGCGCTGGCCTCCGCCGTGGTGTGGCTGATGGTATGGCGCACCGTGCCCGGCCTGCCTGGGCACGTGGTGAACGCCGGCCAGAACGCCTGGCAGCGCCTGCACGCCGTGATCGGTGATCTCAACCACTGGCGCGCCTTCGGGCTGTCTGCCCTGATGGTGATGGGCAGCTTCTCCATCATCCCCTACATCACCATCTACACCACCACCAACCTGGGCCTCACGCAGGAGCAGATACCCTTGATCTACCTGGTCGGCGGCGTCGCCACCTTCTTCACCGCGCGCCTGTGGGGCCACCTGTCGGACCGCTGGGGCAAGGTCAACACCTTCCGGGCGCTGTGCGTGGTGGCCGTGCTGCCCATGCTGGGCCTCACACACCTGGACAGCCCCTCGCTGTGGCTGATCCTGCTGGTCAGCACCGGCTTCTTCGTGTTCGTGTCGGGCCGGATGGTGCCGGGCATGGCCTTGCTCACCGCCGCCCCGGCACCCGCCCTGCGCGGCGGCTTCATGAGCGTCAACAGTGCACTGCAGTCAGCCGCCATGGGCCTGGCCGCGTGGATTGGTGGCGAGCTGATCTCGCGCGCGCCGGATGGCCGCGTGGTGGGCTACGAGCGCACCGGCTGGCTCGCCCTGGCCACCACGGTGGCCCTGGTCTGGGGCGTGGGGCGCGTGCGCTTGCACACGGCGCCACCTCGCACACCGTAGCCAGACAAGCAAAGAAAAAGGCCGCGTCACACGCGGCCTCTCTACACAGCATGCACGATGAGCGCACCCCGCCCATCGTGCACCGGGCAGTTCCCTCAGAAGGAGCGGCCCACGCTGAACATCATCACCGTGTTGTTCAGCGTGGTTTGCTGCTTGCGGACAAACGTACCAAGGTTGCCACCACGCTCGGTCGCCACATTCCTGAGGAACAAAGTGACGGCACCACCGACTTCGGGGCTGGCGTAATACGGCGCGTAAAGCGGATCGCTGTCGAAATTGTCGCGGGTGAACTTGATCGCGGTCAGAATGGGCTGAGGGTAGTCATTGAGCACAGCCGAGTTGCTGGTGAACTGGGTGTTGCGCGTGGTGAGCGTCGCTTCCGTCTTGAGCTTGACCGAACCGATGTTGAAGCTGACATGCCAGTCATCGTTGAACTGGTACTTGAAGCCCAGCGACGGGCCGATGCCGAAAGCGTTCTTCAGAGACACCGTTGTGTCCTTCGCCGAAGTGCCCCCCATGTAGTCATTCAGGGTGGCCGTGGGCTTGGTGTCGAAGAAGATGGCATACATGCCCATCACACCGGTATATGGCCGGAACTTCGCATCCTTGTGGCCCCAATACCGGCCCAGGGCAACGGTAGGCGGCAGCAGCTTGGTCGACAGGATGTGCTTGCCATTGATGCCATTGGGCTTGCCGGTGCCGTTCAGACCATCTCCGTAGATATTGGCCTTGAGCGGCAGGGCCAGCACGTAGGCCTCCACCATCCAGGTGAAATCATCGGTGAGGTAGTGGCCGATGCTGATGGCCGCGGTGCCCAGATTGCCTGCACGGGCCTTTACACCCGGTGGCGTGCCAAGCCCACTCAGGCCTGCGATGGCCATCTGAGCATCCAGGGTGTCGCCCGCAAGGTTTTGATGGTCAATGACATCCACGTAGAGGGGATCGTTCTGATCGGATGCGGCGCGAATGTCCCCCGGCCTGATCACCGGGCCGGTCACGTCATAGGCTTCACCGGACTTGGTCTTCACATCGACATAGATCACCCCAGCCCGCATGAACGAACGCTCACGCAAAGCGTTGGAAAGCTTCAGGGAGAAAGAAGCATCATCGTCGAGCTTCTCGGCCTGAGCCGGGGCCACAGCCAGCAGCACGGTCAAGGGCAATGCCATCGTGGCGCCCGCACGAAGCCAAACAGAACGATTCATGCTTGTCTCTTCCTAATCTAATTGGTTTACACAAAAAAATGAAAAAGCCGCCCAGCATGTAGCAAGGGCGGCTTGCAGCCAAGAGCGGGAAATCCTCTCTTGGCAACGCAACGCCGATTACTTGGCGCGACGACGGGCGGCCACAGCGATGCCGGCCAGGCCCAGGCCCATCAGAGCGTAGGTCGAGGGTTCCGGCACGGCGGGGGTGCCACCAGTGACGTTGATGGTCGAAGCGATCGTGCCGTAGTCCGTCACGTTACGCAGGGTCGACACACCCAGGTCCACCAGACGCAGGGCGCTCACGAAGTGGTTGAAACCGTCTTGCGTGATGGTCAGGCCGCTGATGCTGTTGGCATAGGAGCCGGCACCCGTCAGCGTGGTGGGGCCAGTGATGCTGGCGAAGTTCCACAGGTAGAAGTTGTCCTTCGTGGTGATGACGCTGCTGCCGTAGGGAGCAGCTTCACCAGCGGCGGCACCGCGGAAGTCACCAGTGATCGAAGCGTAGATGCGCTGGTTGGTCAGGTCCACCGACAGGTTGGTCACCGACAGCGAGCCACCCAGCGACACGCCTTCCAGCACGTTAGCCGTCATGGTGGCACCGCCAGCCGTGGCCACGGTCGTCACGGCACCAGTGGCGGTGGTCGTCACGGACGTGATCGGAGCAGCGGCGGACACACCGGTGCGGGTGCTGCCGAAGGGAGGACGCGGCGTCAGGACTTCGGTCACCGTGGCGGGCTCAACGCCCGTCACGGCCACCTTGCCCACGTTCAGGGCGGTGATCAGGCTGGACGAGAACGACAGGGTGCCCGTGCCGCCGGCCAGGGTGTAGCTGTTGCCGTTCAGCACCACCGAACCGCCCACCGGGGTGGTGGCAGCGCTGGCCACGCCGATGGACGCGATCGCGGCAGCAGCAACAAGGCTCTTCAATGCAAAGTTCATGTTTATCTCCACTACAAGCGGCCCTTTGGGTCATTTGCCTGCTCGATCCGGGGGCATCCGCGTCTTCCTCCGGCGAGCTCAGACTCTTCATCTGATATGGCTAAAGGATAAGCTGCCATGGTCTTTCGCACAACGGTCCACGGAAGGAATCAGCGCGCAATACGCCTCAGGAAAACACCAAGCAGCGCCTTAAACCCCTCATTCACGGGCCAGGGTAACCACTAAATCCCCAGGGAAACCCGAGCGAACTTTCTTTTGCCGACCTGCACCACGTAAGTACCGGCGGGCAATTTCAGGCCCTTGTCGCTGACCACGGTGCCATCCACGCGCACACCGCCCTGCTCCACCATGCGCAGGCCCTCACTGGAGGAAGGCACCAGGTTGCTCTGCTTGAGCAGGGCGCCGATGGCCAACGCCTGAGCGCCGTCCGGCAACCCCAAGCTCACCTCAGGGATCTCGTCAGGCACACCGCCCTTGGAGCGATTGACAAAATCCGCCAAGGCACTCTCCGCCGCCTGCGCCCCATGGAAGCGCGCTACGATCTCCTGGGCCAGCTGCACTTTGGCATCGCGCGGGTTGCGCCCCGCAGCGCACTCAGCCTTGAGTTGCTCGATGGCGCTGAGCGGCTGGAAGCTCAGCAGCGTGAAATATTTCCACATCAACTCGTCGCTGATGCTCATCAGCTTGCCGAACATGCTGTTGGGCGCCTCCGAAATCCCGACATAGTTGTTCTTGGATTTGGACATTTTCTCGACGCCGTCCAAACCCTCGAGCAATGGCATGGTCAGGATGCACTGCGGCTCCTGTTCATATTCGGTTTGAAGATGGCGCCCCATCAGCAAATTGAATTTCTGATCGGTACCGCCCAATTCCAGATCGGATTTCAAAGCCACCGAGTCATACCCCTGCATGAGGGGGTACAAGAATTCATGGACGCTGATGGGCGTATTGGCCTTGTAGCGTTTCGTGAAATCGTCACGCTCCATCATTCTGGCAACCGTATAACGCGAGGCCAACTGAATCATGCCGCGCGCGCCCAGGGCGTCGCACCACTCGCTGTTGTAGCGGATCTCGGTGCGCGCCGGGTCCAGCACCAGGCTGGCCTGCTTGTAATAGGTCTCGGCATTGAGCTTGACCTGCTCGGCCGTGAGGGGCGGGCGGGTGGCATTGCGGCCGGACGGATCACCGATCAGCGAGGTGAAGTCACCGATCAGGAAGATGACGCTATGGCCCAGATCCTGCAACTGCCGCATCTTGTTGAGCACCACGGTGTGGCCGAGGTGAATGTCCGGCGCGGTGGGGTCCAGCCCCAGCTTGATGCGCAGCGGCTGGCCGGTGGCCTCCGAGCGCGCGAGCTTCTTGATCCAGTCCCCTTCCGGCAGCAGTTCGTCACAGCCACGCTGGGTGACGGCCAGGGCCTCGCGCACACGGTCGGTGATGGGATGAACCGGTTTTTCGGAAGGAGCTTGATGAGCGTTGGACATGAAGGCAGCCCCAGACGGGGCACATGGGGAAAACTACACGTGTAAAGACGGTGCTTTTGGCGAATTACGCCATGTGACACCACTATACTTTGGCACTTTTGACGGGTACCTCGCCGCTCGCACCAGCTTCTGCTGGATGGGCGACGGGCGATTCTAGGGGACAGACTTTGGGATCTGTGGATTTGGGCCGATGGCTGGCCCCACTGCGAACGTTTCAATCGATCACGCACCGCCACCCTCGCAGGGTCACCGCTGTTGTCGCCGCCCTGCTCACCGGCTCCGCCGTCACCGCCTTTGGCGTGGCGCCGCTGACCGCCCTGGAAATCAACCAGGCCCAGCCCGCGATCATCTCCATCCATGAGGCGCTGCCGCTGCCTCAACTGGCCGCACAGCTCGACGCTCTGGACCACCAGACCCTGCCGCTGTACCGCAGCGACGTCACCCGCAGTTCCGACACGGTCGACACCCTGCTGCAGCGCATGGGCGTGGACGACGCCGAAGCCGCCCGCTTCCTGCGCTCCGACGCCGTCGCCTCGCGCCTGATGGCTGGCCGCTCCGGCAAGATGATCAAGGTGATGACCGAGAACGGCCGCCTGGTCGAACTGGTCGCCCGCGGCCCCGCCGAATCCTCAGAGCAACTCGATTCGCACTTCACGCGCCTGAGCGTACAGCGCAATGCCGAAGGCCTGAGCGCCCGCACGGAACAGGTGCCTCTGCAGGTGCGTGAACAGGTCTCCTCCGGCACGATCAGTTCCTCGCTGTACGCCGCCGCCGACGACGCCCGCATCCCCGACGCCATCACCAACCAGATGGCCGAAATCTTCGGCACCGACATTGATTTCCGCCGTGAACTGCGCAAGGGCGATGCCTTCAGCGTGGTCTACGAAGCCCACACCGCCGATGGCGAGCCCATCACCTGGGGCAGTTCGGCTGGCCGTGTGCTGGCCGCCCGCTTCATCAATAAGGGCACCGTGCACGACGCCGTCTGGTACGAAGAGCCGGGCCGCAAGGGCACCTACTACGACCTGACGGGCCGCAGCAAGACCAAGTCCTTCCTGGCCTCGCCACTGGCGTTCTCGCGCGTCACATCCGGCTTCGCGATGCGCTTCCACCCGATCCAGAAGCGCTGGAAGGCGCACCTGGGCGTGGACTACGGCGCCCCGACCGGCACGCAGATCCGCGTGGTGGGTGACGGCGTCGTCAGCTTCGCCGGCTGGCAGAACGGCTACGGCAAAGTGGTCCAGGTGCTGCACTCCGGTGACCGCACCACCGTGTACGCCCACATGAGCCGCATCGACGTCCGCAAGGGCCAGCGCGTGTCGCAGGGCGACAAGCTCGGTGCCGTGGGCGCCACCGGCTGGGCCACCGGCCCTCACCTGCACTTCGAATTCAAGGTGCGCGGTGAGCACAAGGACCCGATGATCATCGCCCGCGCCTCCGAGAGCGTGCAGCTCTCGCCGAACGCCCTGGCCCAGTACCGCCACAAGGCCACCACCGTGGCCCAGCGCCTGGACATGGCTGGCCAGATGCAGACCGCCGGCGCCAGCACCGGCCCGCGCTTCGAATAAGCCCGCCGTGGACAAGGCCGAGGACACGCAAGCCTTCGTGGGCTTGATGTCCGGCACCTCGCTCGACGGGGTGGACGGCGTGGTGGCCGACATCGCCACCGACGGCACCTGGCAGGGCGTGCGCGCCCATGCACACGAGCCCTTTGACGCGGCCCTGCGCGAGGAACTGCTCGCGCTCAACCGCAGCGGCCCTGATGAGCTTCACCGCGCCGCCCTGGCCGCCCAGGGCGTCTCGCGCGCCTATGCCCGGGTGGTGGCCCGCCTGCGGCAAGCCGCCCCTGATCAGCCTATCCGCGCCCTGGGCGCCCATGGCCAGACGGTGCGACACCGCCCAGAACTGGGCTACACCGTGCAACTGCTGGCCCCGGCCCTGCTGGCCGAACTGACCACTGTGGACGTAGTGGCCGACCTGCGCAGCCGCGATCTGGCCGCCGGTGGCCAGGGGGCCCCGCTGGTGCCCGTGTTCCACCAGGCTGTCTTCGGCCATCCGGACCGCGCCGTGGCAGCGCTCAACATCGGCGGCATCGCCAATGTGAGCGTGCTCAACCCCGGCCAGCCGCCCCGTGGCTTCGATTGCGGCCCCGGCAATGTGCTGATGGACCTGTGGTGCCAGCGGCATGCGGGCCAGCCTTACGACAAGGATGGCCAGTGGGCCGCGAGTGGCCGCATCCACGAAGACTGGCTTGCCCTGGCACTGGCCGATCCCTATTTCGCGCTGCCACCGCCCAAGAGCACCGGCCGCGACCTGTTCCACGCCCAGTGGCTGGAGGGCTGGCTCCAGCGCTGCCAGGCACTGACAGGCGGCGATACCGCCTCGCCCACGGCCCTGGCCGATGTGCAGGCCACCCTGTGCGAGCTGACCGCGCGCAGCAGCGCCGATGCCGTCCGCGGCCAGGCGCCTCAGGCATCTGAGCTGATCGTGTGCGGCGGGGGGGCCTTCAATGGCCAGTTGATGCGCCGCCTGCAGGCCTTACTGCCCGGCGTGGCCGTGGCCAGTTCAGCCACCCGAGGCCTGCCGCCCGAGCAGGTCGAGGCCGCGGCCTTCGCCTGGCTGGCATGGGCCGCCGTGAACCGGTGCCCTGGCAACGATCCAGCGGTCACCGGGGCAGCAGGCCCCCGCATCCTGGGCGCCATCTACCCCGCCTGAGGGCATCGACGCGCACCGCGTCGTCCCACACATCGGATCGCCCGGTTCGCCCAAAAGAAAATCCCGGCGCAAGGCCGGGATCTGCTGGCGAAGCCGGAAGGCCTCAGACCGAGAAGCTGGAGCCGCAGCCGCAGGTGGTCGTGGCGTTCGGGTTGCGGATCACGAACTGGGCGCCTTCGAGGTCGTCCTTGTAGTCGATCTCGGCGCCCATCAGGTACTGCAGGCTCATCGCGTCGATCAGCAGGGTCACGCCGTTCTTGGTCATGGGCGTGTCGTCCTCGTTCACGATCTCATCGAAGGTGAAGCCGTACTGGAAGCCGGAGCAGCCACCGCCCTGCACGAACACGCGCAGCTTCAGATCAGGATTGCCCTCTTCGGCCACCAGCTCGGCCACCTTGGCGGCAGCGCTGTCGGTGAACAGGATGGGGGCGCCAGGGATGTCCGTCACGTCGGCGGTGGGGGCCAGTTCGGCGGCTGCGGTGCTCATGTCAAATACTCCGGGGAAATCGTGCAGGGGAAGCGGAAAAGGGGAGGAAAGGGATCAGCTGTTGTTGGCGGCCAGCTTGAGCGAGGGCTTGTCCTCGGCCTTCAATGGGTGCAATTCTCCATCGATGGTGGCACCTTGGTGCATTTCAAGGGCTTCGTAGCGCACATCGCCCACGATACGGGCTTTGGGCTGCAGTTCCAACAGGTCTTCGGATTCAACCGGGCCGGTGACAAGGCCATTGATGATGACATGGCCGGCGCGCACGCGGCCACTCACTTTGGCCTTTTCGCTGATCACCAGCATGGTGCGGCGATCACCCGTGGCGGTGATGTTGCCCACCACCTCGCCATCGATGCGCAGGCCGTCGGCAAACTTGATCTCGCCATTGATCACGGTGCCCTCGCCGATCAGGGTGCGGATGGCTGGGGTTTTCTTACCGAACATGGTTGTGCGCTCCTGGAGATTGGACCACGTTATCCGAAAGTGCGAACGTCGCAAATATCATGAAGGGCGCAAGGGTTACACCAAACGCCGATCGCGTCAATGCCCGGCTCGCCGGTCCATGGGGAATACGCGGCACATGACAGATGCTGGGGCAAAACCGCGCAGAAAGTCACAATTTGAGGCTCTGCGTGGCCCGCAACTGGCCGGCCTCGTCCAGCACCCGCACCTGCACCTGCTTGACCGCAGCCCCAGCCGGGTACTCCGCCAGGCCGTCGATGCGCTGGTACTGCTTGAACTGCAGGGGCCGTGTCACAGCAGGCACCGGCATGCTCCAGGCGCGCCCATCCTGCGTGCCGCTGAGCAGCACCTCGTAGCGCCCCTTGAAATCAGGCAAGGCGCGACCGCCCTGCTGCATCACCAACAGCTGGAAGCGCAACTGGCCAGCGGCCGGCTGGTCGGCCTGCAGGCCGCGCACCGACAAGCCATCACCCGAGGCCGGCAGCAAGCGCTCGAAGAAGCCCAGGTCGTCCTTGAGGGCCTGGTTCTGCATCTCCAGGGCCTTGACCTCTTCGGCCAGGCGGGCCTGGGTGGCGCGCTCGGCCTTGAGCAGGCTGTCGGCCGTATTGGCGATGGACTGGGCGCGTTCACGGTCCAGCCGCACCGCCTCGAGCTGCTGGCGCACCTCGGCCAGGGCCTGCGCCGACACCCGGCTCTCGCGGTCCAGGCCGGCGATGCCCTTGCCGAACTCGAAGGCCCACAGCGCCAGCGCGCCGGAAAACCCCAGCGACACGGCCCACACCGCCCAGCGCAAAGGCCACGCCATGTGGCTGCGCACCGTCATGCGCGGTGCGCTGATCGACAGACGGCGACGAAGCAGCCGCCAGCGCATCAGGGCAGCACCGGCACCTGGGTCAGGCCCACGTGCTCCTCGATACCGCACATCAGGTTCATGCACTGCACCGCCTGGCCGGAGGCGCCTTTGGTGAGGTTGTCCTCCACCACCAGCACCATCACGGTGTCAGGCAACGGCTTGTGCACGGCGATGCGCACGGTGTTGCTGGCGCGGACGCTGCGCGTCTCGGGCGCGCTGCCGGCCGGCAGCACATCGACAAAGCGCTCGCCCTGGTAGAAGGCTTCGAAGGTGGCCTGCAGATCAGCCGCCTGGCCTGCGCTGTTCAGGCGCGCGTACAGGGTGGAGTGGATGCCGCGGATCAGCGGCAGCAGGTGCGGCACGAACAGGGCGTTCACTTGCGCATTGCCCGCAATCACGCGCAGTTGCTGGTTGATTTCGGGGCCGTGGCGGTGGCCCTTAACGCCGTAGGCCTTGAAGTTGTCGCTGGCCTCGGCCATCAGCGTGTGCACCTCGGCCTTGCGGCCAGCGCCGGACACGCCCGAGGCGCAGTTGGCGATCAGGCCCGTGGGCTCGATCAGGCCGGCCTTGAGCAGCGGCGCATAGCCCAGTTGCACCGAGGTGGGGTAGCAGCCCGGGTTGCCGATGATGCGGGCCTTCTTGATGGCCTCGCGGTTCAGCTCGGGCAATCCGTAGACGGCCTCGGCCAGCAAGTCGGGGCAGCTGTGCGGCATGCCGTACCAGCGCTCGAACTCGGCCACGTCCTGCAGGCGGAAATCCGCCGCCAGGTCGATCACCTTGACGCCGGCAGCCAGGAGCTCACGCGCCTGGGCCATGGCCACGCCGTGCGGGGTGGCGAAGAACACCACGTCGCACTCGGCCAGGCCGGCATCGTCAGGCGTGACGAAGGCCAGGTCCACATGGCCACGCAGGCTGGGATACATGTCAGCCACGGGCATGCCGGCCTCCTTGCGGGAGGTGATGGCCTTCAGGCGCACCTGCGGGTGCTGCGACAACAGGCGCAACAGTTCCACGCCGGTGTAGCCGGTGCCACCCACGATGCCTACATTGATCATGTCCAGTCCTTGCTGAAGAAGTTGACCGCGGCTTTGACGACAACACCGGAAGGACGCCGCCCCTTGCCGGAACCCGCGATTGTAGGGACTTGCAGTGACGTTGCACTCCGTTACGCGATGCCCCTGCTGGTCGAGACATTGATCACGGCCCCGGGTTTCAGGACGCTGACAACCCACCGACAACCAGTCATCCTTGATTTCTTGCCTGGGGCGATCGATCCACCATGTCTGCCGCATCCCGCTTCGCCCTGCCCCACGTCACGCTCCTGGCCGCGCTCTGCGGAGGTGCCGCCGCCCAGACGCCTGCCGGCGCCGCCCTTCTGGCGCTGGACACCACGCTGCGCACGACGCCCGCCCTGCCCGGCGGCAGCACCCCAGGCGCACAGCCCCAGTACCTCGCGCCTGGCGATGCCATGAGTGCCGCGCACGGGGCCAGCATCACCAAGCCGACCTCCGCACTCAAGCTGCGCCGCACCGCCTCCCAGCGCCGCTCCCCCCCGCTGGGCGGCACCGACATCGCCGCCGGCAGGCTGCTGCCCGTGGGCGGCGTGCTGGCCCGGATCAGCGCCCCCAGCACCTGGCCCAGCACGCTGGCCACCACGGATACAGGCCGCGCCACCGCCGGCTGGACGCCAGGCACCGTGATGAGCCTGGACCAGGTACTCGGCCGCGCAGACCGCACGCTGGAAACCACTGAAACCACGCTGCCGGGCGGCATGCAGTTCATCCGCACCCGCATCCGGCAGGCCGACAGCGCCGTGATCCGCCCCTTGGGCACGCTGTATCCCCGCGTGCCCACGGCCATCTCGCAACAGGCATCGGCCACCATGCTGCAACTGCGCATGAGTTCCGGCACCACCTGGAGCGTGGGCCGCGGCGGCCTGGCCGCCCGCAACCTGGGGCTGGCCGACACGCGCCTGTCCGCCCGGCTGTCAGGCCTGGAATCGGTCGTGGCCAACCCTTTGGTGGCCCTGGTGCCCGACCACCGCTTCGCCAGCACTGCTACCCATCTGGGTGGCGCCTGGACAGGCCGCGTGGCCTGGGTCCAGGGCCAGGGCTGCGCGCCTGCCTGCGCTGGCGCCGGAGTGGTGGAACTGAGCCACCAGGGGCGGCACCACGCCGTGAACCTGTCCCTGGCCAGCCTGCGTGAAGATGGCGGTCTGACCGAACAGGCCGATGCAGCCGGCAGCCGCACCCTCAGCCCGCAGACCCGTACCACCGGCCTGACCCTCAGCGCCGCCTGGGCCGTCAGCGAAGAATGGCTGGTGGCCGCCGCCTGGTAGGCCGCACGCACCACCGCCCGCCTGCCGGGCAGCGTGAGCGGCCACCTGGTGGCCAATGCCTACGGCCTGGGCCTGCTCAAGACCGACAGCTGGCGTCCTGGTGACCGCCTGAGCCTGGTGCTGCAGGCCCCCCTGAGCACGCGCGCCGGCAGCCTCTCCCTTGACGGACAACCGGGCACCCAGGACATCACCGGCACTGGCCTGCAACCCGACGCCCGGGAATGGACGCTCGAAACCCGCTACACCGCACGCCTGTCAGCCGACAGTGCTGTGAGCGCCGCAGCTGCCTACAAGCAGAACCCCGACCACGACGCCACCGCCGCCAGCCAGATGGCGGTGGGCGTGCGCTACCAGCGTGCGTTCTGACAACTCCGCCGCACTACACGCCCGACACAGGCAACAAAAAACCCGCCAAGGTTGCCCTGGGCGGGTTTTTGTTGCGCGAGGCAGTCGATCAGCGCTTGCTGAACTGCTTCCGGCGACGAGCACCGTGCAGACCGACCTTCTTACGTTCGACTTCGCGAGCGTCGCGGGTCACGAAGCCGGCGCGGCTCAGCTCAGGCTTGAGCGCAGCGTCGAAATCGATCAGGGCGCGGGTCACGCCGTGGCGCACAGCACCAGCTTGGCCGGACTCGCCACCACCGTGGACGTTCACCTTGATGTCGAAGGCCTCGGCATTGTTCGTCAGCACCAGAGGCTGCTTGACGACCATGATCGAGGTCTGACGACCGAAGTATTGCTCGACCGGGCGACCGTTGACCAGGATCTGGCCGGTGCCCTTCTTGATGAAGACGCGAGCGACGGACGACTTGCGACGACCCGTGCCGTAGTTCCAGTTACCGATAGGCATCGTGGCTCCTTAGATTTCCAGCGGCTTGGGTTGCTGAGCGGTGTGGGGGTGTTCGCCACCGCCGTAGACCTTCAGCTTCTTGATCATCGCGTAACCCAGGGGGCCCTTGGGCAGCATGCCCTTGACAGCCTTCTCGATGGCGCGACCAGGGTGCTTGGCTTGCATGTCCTTGAACTTCGTGGCGTAGATGCCGCCAGGGAAGCCCGAGTGACGGTAGTACACCTTGTCCGTGGCCTTGGTACCGGTCACACGGATCTTGTCGGCGTTCACGATGATGATGAAATCACCGGTGTCGACGTGGGGGGTGTAGATGGGCTTGTGCTTGCCACGCAGGCGGAGAGCGACTTCGCTGGCCACTCGTCCGAGCACCTTGTCGGTGGCATCGATCACAAACCACTCGTGCGTAACTTCGGCCGGCTTGGCGCTGAAGGTCTTCATGAGAGTTCCTTGTGAGATAAAAATCGGCTGACTGCCTGCCTTGGTACCACTTCTTGGAGAACTGGATGGTGGCCTCGCGACAGGCGATGGCGACATGGCGCTCAAAAAGCGTAGCCATGCCAAAGGTAATTTCCCGGCAGCCAAAACGGGAATCCAACAATGTAGCACAAATCAACGCGTTGTCACAAGGCGTCGATGCATGCTTGATTCCCTGCAGGTCCGTGCCTTTTGCGCTTGCGTGCCTGGGGGCGAGCCGTTAAAGTACGCACACCCTAGTGTTTACCCTAGGCCCTCAAGGACCAAACATGTTTACTGTCAAACCGATGTCCGAGATGGAACGGTTCGGCATGCAAGCCCTGAAAGGTGGGACCGAGGCGGCTGAGCAGAAGCAGCGCCGCCCCATCCCCCGCTGGGTGCCCATTCGCACACTCAAGGCGCGTCATCGCCGCCGCATTCTGGACCATCTGGTCCAGCTGGACGAGCACGACCGTTACCTTCGCTTCGGCAGCCCCGCGCCGCTGGAGCAGATGAGCCGCTACACCGCCTCGATCGATTTCAAGCGCGACGAGGTCTTCGGTGTGTTCGACCGCCGCCTGCGCCTGGTCGCCGTGGCCCACCTGGCTGCCCTGCCCGGCGGCACCGGCCCGAACAGCAAGCGCCCGCCGGCCATGGAGTTCGGTGTGTCCGTGTTGCCCAGCGGCCGTGGCCGTGGCCTGGGCCAGCGCCTGTTCGAGCACGCCATCATGCATGCGCGCAACCACGGCGCCCGCGCCCTGGTGATCCACGCGCTGACAGAAAACCGCCCGATGCTGCGCATCGCCCTGCGTGCTGGCGCCCAGCTGGAAACCGACGGCGCCGACGCCGAAGCCTGGCTGAACCTGCCCCCCGACACCCTGGGCTCGCACCTGGAAGGCTCGCTGCTGGCCGTGTCGGCCGACTTGGCCTTCGGCTTCAAGCGCAACTACCTGCGCATCAAGGACTGGCTGACGTCCTTGCGCGGCTCGCTGTAAGCGCTGCCCCCTAATGCCTAGGGTTCACCCCTAGGGGGGATACCATTAAGATCGCCCCCGCTCTACCATCGGAGCACTGCCGGACGGAATCGCTGCCCGCCGGCGACAAACAACCGGGGCGCAATGATGTTCAGCGACTTTTGGCAACCTATCCTCCTGCTGCTGGCTCTGGCCCTGGGGGTCGCGGGCGGGATGGGCTGGCGCGGCAGCCGTCAGCGCCAGTTCAAGGACTGGCCGCGCGATTTCAAGCTCAACGCCCGCCCCGTGTTCACCACTGAGGAGCGCCTGCTGTTCCGTGAGCTGAAAGCCGCCCTGCCCCAGCACGTGGTGCTGGCCAAGCTCAACCTGCTGCGCTTTTGCCAGAGTGCCAACGAGCACCAGGCCCGCTGGTGGTTCGACCGTCTGCACGCCCTGACTGTCACCTTCGCCATCTGCACGCCCAACGGCGCCGTGATCTCCGTGATCGACCTGGACAGCACGCAGCGCCGCGGCACCGAGCGCGGCCAGCGCCTCAAGGAAGCCGTGCTGGAATCCTGCCGCATCCGTTACATCCGCTGCCAGGCAGGCCACTGGCCTCGCCCTGCCCTGCTGGCCCAATGGGCACTGGGTGGCCCGCTCGCGGCATCCTCATCCATGGCCGCTAGCAGAACAAGCACAGCGTCAACGGGCACATCTGCCGCAGATGTCTCGCCCCTGGTGGCTGCGCGGGCCGAGTTGGCGCAAAAGCTCCACCAGCGCCGTGCCGAACGGGCGTCGCGCTTCCAGGATTCGGGCTTTGCATCAGACTCGTTCTTCGCGCTAGACAGCCGGTTCGACGACGCCGCGGCCAACTCCAGCCCCGCGCCCTTCCTGGACACTCGGCCGCATGAGGATGCCGCCACGCACGGCACGAACCACACCGGCACCCTCGGCCACCCTCGCTGAACGGCCTTTTGCCCCGCCATGAAAAAGGCCCGCGCGATGCGGGCCTTGTGCTTTCCAGTGACTGACCGTAATCAGCGGTTATCAGCGAGCCAGTAGCAGCTCGTTCACGCGGCGCACGTAGGCTGCAGGGTCATCGAGGTGCCCCCCCTCAGCCAGCAGGGCCTGATCGAAGATGATGTTCGCCAGATCATCGAAGTGCTCGCTGGCGTCCAGCTTCTTCACCAAGGCGTGCTCGGGGTTGATCTCCAGCGTAGGCTTGGTCACGGGGGCTTCCTGGCCGGCCTGCTTGAGCAAGCGCGCCAAGTGGCCGCTGACATCGCCCTCTTCCGAGACCAGGCACGCCGGAGAATCGACCAGGCGCGTGGTGACGCGCACATCGCCGGCCTTGTCGCTGAGCGAGGCCTTGATGCGCTCCAGCAGGGGCTTGAAGGTTTCGGCGGCTTCTTCAGCCCTCTTCTTCTCTTCCTCGTCCTGCAGCGAGCCCAGGTCGACCGTGCCCTTGGCCACGCTCTGCACCGGCTTACCGTCGAAATCGTGCAGGTGCGAAAGCAGCCATTCGTCCACGCGGTCGGTCAGCAGCAGCACCTCGATGCCCTTCTTCTTGAAGATCTCGAGCTGCGGGCTGTTCTTGGCAGCAGCCAGCGTGTCGGCGGTGATCACGTAGATCGCCTCCTGGCCTTCCTTCATGCGGGCCACGTAGTCGGCCAGTCCGACCGATTGGGCGCCGTCATCGTTGTTCGTGGACGCGAAACGCAGCAGCTTGGCCAGACGCTCGCGGTTGGCGAAGTCCTCGCCCACGCCTTCCTTGAGCACCGAGCCGAACTCGGTCCAGAAGGCGGCGTACTGCTCGCGCTTGGCGGCGCCTTCATTGTTGGCCAGATCCTCGAGCATGGACAGCACACGCTTGGTGCAGCCCTCGCGAATGGCCTTCACATCGCGGCTTTCCTGCAGGATCTCACGGCTCACGTTCAGCGGCAGATCAGCGCTGTCGACCACGCCCTTGACGAAGCGCAGGTAGCTGGGCAGCAAGGCCTCGGCATCGTCCATGATGAAGATGCGCTTGACGTAAAGCTTGAGGCCGCCGCGCTTGTCGCGGTTCCACAGGTCGTACGGCGCCTTGGCCGGCACGTACAGCAGCTGGGTGTATTCGCTGCGGCCTTCGACGCGGTTGTGCGTGTAGGCCAGCGGTGCCTGGCTGTCGTGGCTGATCTGCTTGTAGAAATCTTCGTACTGCTCTGGGGTGATGTCGCTCTTGGAGCGCGTCCACAGGGCGGCGGCCTTGTTGACGGTCTCCCACTCGTCCTTGACAACTTGCTCCTGCTTCTCGGCGTCCCACTCTTCCTTCTGCATCAGGATGGGCAGGGAGATGTGGTCGGAGTATTTGCCGATGATGCCGCGCAGCTTCCAGGCAGACAGGAACTCGTCTTCGCCTTCACGCAGGTGCAGGATGACGTCGGTGCCGCGGGCAGCCTTGTCGATGGCCTCGACCTCGAAGTCGCCAGTGCCTTCGCTGGTCCAGCGCACGCCTTGCGCAGGGGTGTCGCCCGCGCGGCGCGATTCAACGGTGATGCGGTCGGCCACGATGTAGCCGCTGTAGAAGCCCACGCCGAACTGGCCGATGAGCTGGGCATCCTTTTGCTGGTCACCCGACAGGCGGCCCATGAACTCCTTGGTGCCGCTCTTGGCGATGGTGCCCAGGTGGTCGATGGCCTCCTGCGCGTTCATGCCGATGCCGTTGTCGCGGATGGTGAGCGTGCGTGCGGCCTTGTCGATCAGGATGCGCACTTCCAGGTTGGGCGCGTCTTCGTACAGGGCGCTGTTGTCCAGGGCTTCGAAGCGCAGCTTGTCGCAGGCGTCCGAGGCGTTGGAGATCAGCTCGCGCAGGAAGATCTCCTTGTTGGAGTACAGCGAGTGCGTGACCAGGTGCAGCAGCTGCTTGACCTCGGCCTGGAAGGAATGCGTCTGTTTGTTGTCCATGGCGTTTGCTCTGTGGGCAATCGGTGAAGGGTTGCGAAAGAGGTTGCGGGCGGACAGGTAGGTCCGGCCCGGCGGATTTCAAGGGCTTGCGCAAGCTGTGCGGTTTCTTGCGCAAAAAATTGCGCGGCACTTGCCTCTTGCGCAAAACCTGGCATACAATCTGAGGCTCGATGGCGCTTTAGCTCAGTTGGTTAGAGCGATGGAATCATAATCCACAGGTCCGGGGTTCGAGTCCCTGAAGCGCCACCAAAATTTAGCCTTGTGAATCAATCACTTAGGCAACCGAAAAGCCCGCCAAGTGCGGGCTTTTTCTTTGACGGTGTCAACCAAGTGTCAACCGGCAATCCACGGGTAAAGCCGGTGTACGGCCACTTGTGCGACGCAACACTCCACGCCTCCATCACCATAGAATGGTCGCACCATGGACGCTCAGCGCATCACGATCTCTCTAGACGATCAGTCAGAGGACTTACACATGAGTCCTCAGCGCGTTCGCCTGGGCGACTTGACTCGCTTTGCCGATGACGTGAAGACCTTTCTTCAAGGTGACGGCAAAGAGGTTGATGCTCAGAACATCGAGGTAGCTGTAGTTGAGGGATCGTTCGCCCTTCGTACAGAGCCCATCCCGTATGCCCCGAAATTGTTTTCGGATCTGGCTGCACTCCAGCAAGGTGATGTACTTGATCAAGTCGATCAGAAACGTCAGGCGGTTATCGAAAAGTGGCAAAAAGCTGCGCGCGCTGCTGGCGGACTCGTCTACAAAATAGCTGCGCCCTTTTTGTCCCACCCGGTTGTCGTTAGCGTTACCTCGGACTATCACGCGGATGACTCCGATAACTGGGTCATCGTAGAGCGATACGTTACCGGCGAGATTCAGGATCTGGGGGGAGCAACACGCCCCAATGCACACGTCAAACTTCCTGGAGGGAAGACTCTCAAAGTTGTGACGGACAAAGAGTTCTTGCGAGACGACAAATTTAATCGCCTCTACAAAACGGCGATGCTTCGCATAAAGGCTGAGTACAACTTGCAAACCCGCGAGCTACGAAATGCCCGCTTGCTAGAGTTTGTCGAATACTCAACAGACATCAATGAAGGGGAACTAGAACGCATGAAAAGTCGTGGTGCGTCTGCCTGGAAGGATGTCGACAATGCTTCAGATTGGGTAGATGAACTACGAGGGGAGCGCCATTGAACAGCGTCCTTTTGGACACCAGCTTTCTGATCACGTTTGCAGATCCGAATCGTCCCTTCCACGACACGGCTCACAAGTACTTCAGGGAATGCGTCGCACGACGTGTGCGCATGTATCTTTCGACAATCGCGATCTCTGAATTTGAGGTGAAGCAGCGCATCACTGACCTGCCGCTGCGTAACTTCATTGTGTTGCCATTCAACATTGAGCACGCAGTTCAGTGTGGCTCGCTGTTTTCTACGACATCTCGCGATACCGGAGACAACCGCGCAGTTTTCAAGGATGACCTGAAGCTCATCGCCCAATGCGACGCAGAAGGAATCACCCACGTCCTGACTGAAGATGAGAACACGCTGGCCAAGTACCTGCAACGAATCCACTCGGGCGTCTTCAAACCTACTCAAGCTGTTCTACTAAGCTCCGGTTTTGACACCTCTTGGTTTGAAGATGGACAGAAAGGGCTGATGGACTAGCTCGCGCTACTTTCGCGCGCGAAAGCTTGCGCCTTTACAGCGCCCCAAAGCTCAGCCTACGTTCTCGCTCGACTCATCCATAGTCGTAACGTTTTTGGTCTTCGCTATTGCCATAAGCGCGATTGGATTTAGCCTCTTCGCTTCCTGCAAGTGGTTCAACGGAATAGAGTCAGTAACCATGGAATAGAGTCCGTAAAAATGGACGACTCGACCGACATCGCCCCGGAATAGAGTCCGTAACTATGGCTGAGTCGGCGCAGGTTCGCACTGGGTCTATCCATCGCCCTGTACCGAGTGAGCTTGTCAGACCCACACCACCTTGCCACGCCTCACAAAGTAGTGTGCACGGCACCCCTCGCGTCGCCAGATAGAGGGCGCCAGCGTGGGGTGCCCATCCTGATCCACCTGAAGCGACCAGCGAGGACGGGCCTCACGAATCAGCGGAAGCTCCACTGGTTGGCCACACCCGCAAGGGCAGCGCATCATGATCGACCATGCCTCGCCGCCCTCACGCAGCAACACCAAATCTCTTGCTGGCAACTGATCAGGTGGCACGTCCCCCTGTACCTCAATCAGTTTTCGTGGGCCGGCCCACCACTCCGCGAGCCTGAGCCCCCGGCGGCCACCCAAACTCCCCCACTTATGGCCACCTCAAACTCCCCCACCTGAGTTGATCGGGGTCAGGGGGTAAACGCTGGCGTAGCTGGCACCTGTGGCAGGACATTGAAGTCCGGTCT
>JBMOQM010000028.1:0-123728 GCA_049322875.1 Pseudomonadota bacterium | reverse complement strand
CCCCAAGGACGAAAAACAAGCCTCAGGCACTACACTTATCCACAGCCAGCCTTCACAGGTTGGCCAGCAGCCCTGGCTCAAAATTCAATCGGCACGGTGGCTCAATTTTGAATCGGCGCCAACAGCCATGTCGCTCAAATCCCATTTCGTCACCCATGAGGTGAAGAATCAGCCGCAGCCCCTGCCTAGCCTCAACCTCTGGCTGAGCGACCAGCCCTTGCGTGATGCGGTGGCCTTCAATGGCGGGGATTGGGCGCAGGATCAGCTGTCTCGCCACGGTGCCTTGGCCGGTGGTGAGCTGGTGGAGCACGGCGAGCTGGCCAACCGCCATCGGCCGCAGTTCCGCGGTTTCGACCGCCACGGGCGCCGTGTCGACGAGGTGGATTTCCACCCTTCGTATCATGAGCTGATGCGCCAGGCCACGCAGGCCGAGGTGCACAGCTTTTCGTGGCGCCATGAGGAGCACCCCGGCGCGCACGTGGTGCGTGCCGCGCTGATGTACCTCAACAGCCAGCCGGATGCCGGCACGGGCTGCCCCTTGACGATGACGCACGCGGCGATTCCCTCGTTGCGCCATTCACCCGAGCTGGCCCGCCTGTGGATCCCGCTGCTGACGGCGACTGCCTATGACCCGCGCACACTGCCGGCGTCGCAGAAAACGGCCTGCACCATGGGCATGGGCATGACGGAAAAGCAGGGCGGCTCCGATGTGCGCAGCAACGAGTCGCGCGCACTGCGCCAGGCTGATGGCAGCTACGAGATCGTCGGGCACAAGTTCTTCTTCTCCGCGCCCATGTGCGATGCGCACCTGGTGCTGGCGCAGGCCGAGGCGGGCTTGAGCTGCTTCCTGATGCCGCGCGTGCTGCCGGATGGCTCGCTCAACGCCGTGCGCATCCAGCGCCTGAAGGACAAGCTGGGTGACTGGAGCAATGCCTCGTCCGAGGTGGAGTTCCAGGGCGCCACGGCCTACCTGGTGGGGGCGGAAGGGCGGGGCGTGCCGACCATCATCGAAATGGTCAAGCTGACACGGCTTGATTGCATGGTGGGCTCCAGCTCGCAGATGCGCCAGGCGCTGGTGCAGGCCATGCACCACACCAGCCAGCGCAAGGCCTTCGGGCGCCTGCTGCTGGACCAGCCGCTGATGCGCAATGTGCTGGGCGATCTGGCACTGGAAAGCGAAGCCTCGGTGGCGCTGACCATGCGCGTGGCTCGGGCGGTGGATGCCGCACCGCGTGATGCACGAGAAGCGGCCTTTGCCCGCATCGCCACCGCCATCGGCAAATACTGGATCTGCAAGCGTGCGCCCGCCTTCATCAACGAAGCGCAGGAATGCCTGGGCGGCATCGGCTACGTGGAAGAGAACATCCTGCCGCGCCTGTACCGCCAGGCTCCGCTTAACTCCATCTGGGAGGGCAGCGGCAATGTGCAGTGCCTGGATGTGCTGCGCGCCCTGCAGAAGGACCCGGAGGTGCGCGACGCGCTGTTCGCCGAACTCGCGGCCTGCCGTGGCCAGAGCCCCTGGCTGGACAGACAGGCCCAATGGCTGCTGTCGTCCTTCGATGACCTGGGCACGCTCGAACTCCGCAGCCGCATGGTGGTCGAGCGCGCGGCGCTGGCGCTGCAGGCGTGCGCGCTTTTCAGTGCGGGGCAGAGCAGGGTGGCCGAGGCGTTCTGCCAGGCCCGTCTGGGCGACGAGCCTGGGCTGGCCTACGGCACGCTGCCCGCCGGTGCTCCGCTGGATACCCTGATCGAACGCGCGATGCCGCAGGGGTGATGCGCCATCAGGCCCAGGGGGCTTGATCCGGGGCCTTCTGTCCGAGGCGGTCTTCTGGGATAATGAGAATGATTCCCAGTGTCATGCAGGGCGTGCAGCCGCACGCTGAACACGCAGGCACTGCCTCCTTCCCGTTTTCCTGAGCTGACCTCCCCATGAGTTCCCCGGCTGCGGCCTACCGCTGGCATCTGTTTTCGCGCATCTGCGCTGCCATCCTGGGCAGCTATGCCTTCACCTGGGGCTTCATGGCCCTGGGCATCACGCTGCTGTTCGCGGCCGGCATGGAGTTCCATGACGCGGAGCACCTGAGCGCCATCATCGGCTTCCTGGTGTTCCTGGGACTGTTCCTGTGGGCCTTCTCGGCACGCAGCCTGTGGCGCATCTGGGCGGTGCTGGCCGGTGGCGGCCTGTTCATGGCCGGTGGCGCATCGCTCGTTCAGCGGGCCTTGTTGTAAACCATCAGGATCAGGAGATACCCATGTTTGCCAATTTCCGCCTGAGCATGGCCTGGCTGCACACCTGGTTCGGCCTGGTGCTGGGCTTTGTGCTGATGGTCGCCTTCTTTTTCGGCGCGCTGTCGGTGTTCGACCGCGAGATCGACCGTTGGGCCAACCCGGCCACGCGTTTCGAGCCGCAACCCATGCCCTCGTTCGACAAGATGCTCAAGCCGGTCTTCGAGGGCATGCAGCCGTCGGCCGACAGCATCCAGGCGATGCGCGACCAGGTCAACGGCCCCATGCCGGAGCGCTTCGACACCCCCAGTACCTGGGGCGCGTACACCACGCACCGGGATCCGGTGCTGGGCCTTTTCGCGGGTTACGAGGTGCCCAACGCCAAGTTGCCCGAAACGACCATCTGGGCCAACCGCACCATCGACCCGCGCAGCGGCGCATCGCTGTCCGATGATCAGCTGAAGATCGGCAACCAGTTCTTTTACCCTCTGCACTACAGCCTGACCTTGCACTGGAAGGATCTGGGCTACTGGATCGTGGGCTTCGCCGCGCTGATCATGCTGGCGGCGCTGGTCAGCGGCGTGGTCATGCACCGCAAGATCTTCCGCGAGCTGTTCACCTTCCGCCCCAAGAAGGCCACGCAGCGCAGTGTGCTCGACCTGCACAACCTGACGGGCGTGCTGGCACTGCCCTTCCACTTCTTCTTTGCCTTCACCGGCCTGGTGATTTTCGCGGGCATCTATTTCCCGATCACACATACCCAGTTGGAGCCGCTGCACGAGTTGCATGAAAAGGTCGAGGCGCAGGAGACCGGCCTGCCGCATGACCGCGTCGGTGTGGCCGCACCCATCGCCTCGGTCGATGCGATGGTGGCCGAGGCCCAGCGCCGGTGGGCCGCCAAGGGCATGGCTGGCGAGGTGGGCTTCCTGGCACTGCGGCACGTGAACGATGCCAACGGCTACGTCAGCATCTACCGTGCAGGCACCGACCGCATCGCGCTGGTGGGTGAGGGTATCCACTTCAAGGCCAGCACCGGCGAGCTGCTCCGCGAGGATCCGCCGCGCACCACGGTCGACAGCATCAACACGTTCCTCACGGGCCTGCACCTGCAGCACTTCCGCCACTGGTTGCTGCGCTGGCTTTATGTGTTCGGCGGGCTGATGGGCTGCGTGTGCATCGCCACCGGTTTCATCTTCTTTGTGGAAAAGCGCAAGAAGCAGCACGCCCGGCAAGGCAGCCAGGGCAGCCGCGTGGTGGATGCGATGGCCGTGACCACCGTCACCGGCATGCTGATCGCCACCTTGGGCATCCTGATCGCCAACCGCCTGCTGCCGGAAGCCCTGCCTTCAGGCTGGCCGGGCAGGGGGGATCTGGAGCGCTATGTGTTCTGGGCCTGCTGGGCCCTGGCGATGGTGCACGCCTTCGTGCGCAGTGCGCCGGTGGCCAAGGGCCTGCTCAACCCGGCCTGGCGTGAGCAGTGTCTGGCGGTGGCGGGCATGGCCGTGCTGGCCGTGGTGCTGAATTGGCTGACCACGGGCGATCACCTGCTCAAGACACTGGGTGCGGGCTACTGGCCTGTGGCCGGGGTAGACCTGTTCATGCTGGTCAGTGGGCTGCTGGCCCTGTTGGCGGCGCGTCGCCTGAATCGCAAGCAGAGCAGCGTTGTGCCTGTCACCACGGTGGAGGCCGCCCATGTCTGAGGGACCGATGGCTGGTGTGTTGCTGCTGGCGGCCTTTGTGGTCACGGTGGCCGGCATGGGATGGCTGGCGCTGTTGCTGGAAGCGCACTGGGAGCAGGTGAGAGGGGTTGCTGCCCCTGCGCCATCTGAGGCGGTGCGTTGGCGCCTGCGCCTGCTGGGCAGCGTGGCCTTGCTGGTCTCGCTGGGCCTGTGCCTGAAGGTGGACCATGCCTCGATGGCCGTGCTGGTGTGGGTGATGCTGGTGGCCGCAGCGGCCTTGCTGATCACCTTGACGCTCACGTGGCGGGCGCATTGGCTGCGCTGGCTGCCCGCCTGAACATCTGCCCCAAAGAGGCTGGGCCGGCCGTCGTGTTGCCACGGCCTCCGGCTTTGGTTGACTCAGTTTTGCGTTGAGCGGGCGCGGACGCCGTTTGCGTCCGTGCCTTTGTCCTTGGCACTGGCCGGCTCAGCCGACTTGTCACTGCCCGGGCAATCGGGCTTGCCGCACAGACCGTACAAGGCCAGGGAGTGGTCTTGCAGTGAATAGCCGCGGGATGCGGCGATCTGCTGTTGCAGCTTCTCGATCACGCTGTCGTGGAACTCTTCCACGCGCCCGCAGGCCAGGCAGACCAGGTGGTCGTGGTGCGAGCCTTCGTTGATCTCGTAGACGGCCTTGCCACCTTCGAAGTGGTTGCGCACCAGCAGGCCTGCCTGTTCGAACTGCCCAAGTACGCGGTACACCGTGGCCAGCCCGATTTCCGCACCGTCCAGCGCGAGATGGCGGTAGATATCTTCCGCGGTGAGGTGGCGATTGGGGGAATCGCGCAGGATCTGAAGGATCTTGATCCGTGGGCCGGTGGCCTTGAGACCGGTGGCCTGCAGATCGACAGACGCTCCATTGGGGCTATTGGGCATGGCAAACCTGTGACTTTTTACGTGCGATCATGATACTAACGATAATGATTCGTATTTGGTAGCATGATGTGAACATCCCACCGTTTCGGGGGGTGAAGTTTGACAGCGATGTCACATGCCGTCACGTATCAACGCGTAACAACAGGGAAGGTCTTGATGACGAAGTGGCGCGAAATCGGGGTGGGAGAGGCCAATAGGCGGGCATTGCAGGCGCTGCAGGCCGCCAGGGTGCGGCCTTACTTTGCACGGCTGCGGGTGATGGCCAAACTGATCGATGCGCCAGTCGATCGCACGCTGACTGCCTCCGAATTGCACCGTGAACTGGTCTGTGCGCACACGCCGATGGCACTGTCCTCGGTGTACGCCTCCCTGAAGGTGCTGGCCGAGCACGGCCTGGTGCAGGGGTGTGACGAGCGGCCTGGGGCTTATCGTCTCGCGCCAGGGGTGGGGGCCCCGTCGTCGGCGGATGGTGTTGCATGAGTCGCTGAATCTCGCTTCATCCTGGCGGCTCCCCCCTTGAATACGGGGGATCAAGGCGTTTTGGCGTCTGGAATGAGGGTAAATCCTTGACGTGTTTGAAAATGCAAATACGATTGCTTGTGAGAATTATTCTCGTTAGTAAATAAAGGAAGGCGTTGGGGCCTTCGCAATAAAGGAAGGCGTTGGGGCCTTCGCAACCGTCCATCTAGGAGTGAATCGCGTGAACCGCTTCAACAAAGTCGCCCTTGCTGTCGTCGCAGCCGCCAGCTTCTCCGCTGCCAACGCCAGCACCCTGATCTTCAACTACTCGGGTGAAGTCAATAACCTCACCATTCCCAGCCAGTACGCTGACCTGTACGACATCTGGAATGAAGATGCCGATTTCAACAATTTCTACGGCACCATCATTGTCGAGAACTTCGAGCAGTACGCCGTCGGCACCCATGTGCTGAACATCGCTGCCAGCAACAGCCCGCTGAGCCTGAGCCTGGTCAGCGGCCTGCTGGCCGGCATTGAAGGCACGCGCCAGCGCGCTTCCGGCACGTTCCTGCCTGACAACTCGCAAGTGGGCACGTCCGGTTCGCTGACCATCGTCAACGGCGCCGTGACCGGCTTTACCTGGTCTGCCATTGGCCAGAACAGCGCGGCCCTGAAGACCTTCAATGACCGTACGCTGGGTTCCTTCCCCGTGAAGATCGAGTCGATCGAGGTCAATGTCACGACCGGCATTTCTCCGCTGACCTCGCTGGGCGGCGGCGATGTGCTGTTCGGCCAGAGCGTCCGTGGCACCGGTACCGTGGTGATGGCGGCCGTGCCCGAGCCCGAAACCTACGCCATGCTGCTGGCTGGCCTGGGCGTGGTGGGCTTCTCGCTGCGTCGTCGCCTGAACAAGGGTGCCTGATCGAGGCATGTACCGCGGGATCGGTGCCTGACGGCGCCCTTCCTGTGCGATGCGGGGCTTAGCCCCGCATTTTCTTTTTGGGCAGGACATGGCCATGTTGCGGATCACAGGTTTGAGCAAGACCTACCCGAACGGTGTTGCGGCGCTCAATTGCATCGATTTGGAGGTCGGCACAGGGATCTTCGGGCTGCTGGGCCCCAATGGCGCAGGCAAGTCGACCTTGATGCGCACGTTGGTGGCGCTGCAATCGCCGGATGCCGGTGCCATTCACCTGGATGGCATGGATTTGCTGGCCGACCCTCAGGCGTGCCGAGCCGCGGTCGGCTACCTGCCCCAGGAGTTCGGCGTCTACCCGCAACTCACGGCGCGAGAGTTGCTGGACCAACTGGCTGTCTACAAGGGCATACGCCATCGTGGCGAGCGGGCGCAACTGGTCGATGAACTGCTAACGCGTGTGAACCTTGCGAAGCATGCGGGACAACGCCTCGGTGGATTCTCTGGTGGTATGCGCCAGCGGTTCGGTATCGCGCAGGCCCTCATCGGCAACCCGAGGCTGCTGGTGGTGGACGAGCCCACCGCAGGGCTGGATCCGGCGGAGCGGGTGCGGCTGCAAGGCCTGTTGGCCGAGCTTGGGCGTGACCGTGTGGTCATCCTGTCCACACACATTGTGGAAGACGTGCTGGCCTTGTGCCGGGACATCGCCGTGATGAGCGCCGGCAGGGTGGTGATGCAGGGCAGCCTGCGGGATGCGCTGAAGACCTTGACGGGGCGCATCTGGGTCAGCGATGTTGCCGTGCCGCAAGACATTCCGGCCTGGTCTGTGCTGCTTTCCGAGGTGTGGTCTCTGGGCGTGCGCCAATTGCGCGTGCATGCACCCGACTGCCCTGGGCTGGGCTTCGAACTGGCCGAACCCGATCTGCAGGACGTGTACTTCAGTGCGTTGGCCGGGGTCGCGGACTCAAGTGTCTCGGCAGTCCAGGTGGCTGCATGACGGTGGCAGTGCTGGGTCACGGCTCCGTGATCGATCTCAGGGCCGTTGCCGCATTCGAATGCCGTTACCACCTGCGGCGGCCCGCCTTCTGGATGGTTGCACTGCTGTTTGCACTGTTGGGCGGGATCGACGTGCTGTCCAACGCGGGCCAGGGGCGGGCTTTCTTCTACATCAACAGCCCATCCCAGGTGATGCAGACGGTGGTCTGGTACACCCTGTTCAGCGTGGTGCCCGCGACGGCTTTCGTGGGCGAGGCCTTCGTCCGTGATGCACGCTACCGGTTCGAGCCCTTGGCGCTGGCAACGCCGGTCAGCCGTTTCGCCTACGTGGGCGTGCGTTTCCTGGTGGCGTGGTGCATGGCCACGCTGGCGTTCTCTGCGTGTGTGCCGGCGATGTGGCTGGCCACGCTATGGCCTGGCCTGAGCGCCTTCGCCATCGGCCCCATGCAGTGGGCGGGGTACGCCACGGCCTGGGGCGTGTTCGTCCTGCCCAATCTCTTCATCGTTTCGGTATTCGCCCTCGTGCTGACCGCGCGTTGGCGCAGCCTGATCGTGGCCTATGTCGGGGCGGTGGTGCTGGTCATGCTCTATGTGGGGGCCATGATCATGGTGGGGCTGGACAGCCTTGACATGGTTTGGCTGCAGGTGTGGTCTTGGCTGGATCCATTCGGCCGCTTTGCACTCGAGGCCCAGACCCTCTCATGGAGTGTGAACGACCACAATGCGCGCATGCCGCCATTGGCGGGCGATGTGTCATGGAACCGGCTGGCATGGGTGGCTGCTGCCGCCTGTGCCGGGGCGCTGGCCTGCTGGCGATTCGACATGCGTCCGACAGGGGAGGGTGCGTCGGCGCGTCGTTCATGGCTTCGCCTGGCGCAGCGCCAGGCCGTTCCTCTGCCCGTGGATCTCTTGGCCGGGGGGCGGGCCGATGGGCGATTGCGCAAGGTGCGCATCACGCCGCCTGACTGGTGGGCCTTGCCTGGGCTTGTGAAAGCCGAATGGCTCGCTGTCTGGCGAAGCACCTCGTTCCGTGTGCTGCTGCTGGTGGGGGCGGTGACCCTGCTGCTGGCCGCTTCCGGCAGCAAGTCGTTCGAGCACAGCAATCCCAGCACGGACATCCTGATCCATGCCGCCAGTGAGTACTTCCGTTATGTGCTGACGGCGATCGTGGTGTTCTATGCGGCCGAGCTCTGCTGGCGCAGCCGGGATGCGCATCTGCAGGGCGTGCTGGACGCGACCCCATTGCCGGACTGGCTGCGTGTGGCGAGCGGCTACCTCACCTTGCTGTTGGTCATCGGCTGCAATCTGCTGATGTGCATGGTGGTACTGGCCGCGTACCAACTGTTTCGTGGGTACACCGAGCTTGAACTGGGGCTTTCGGCGACGATGTTGCTGGGCATCCAGGGGCCTCGCTATGCCTTCGTGGCGGCCCTGGCGCTGTTCGCACAGGCGTGGAGCCGCAACCGGTACGGCGCCATGGGGCTGACGCTGTTGGTGCTGATGTCGATCGTGCCGCTGGATGCCCTGGGGCTTTACCACAACCTCTACCGCTTCGGCGCCACCAACGACATCGGCTACTCCCCGATGAATGGTTTCGGGGGGCTGCTGGAGGGGCACGTGTGGTTCGTCCTGTACTGGTCGGCCATCAGCATCGTGCTCCTGTGTCTCGCCAGCCTGTCATGGCCCAGGGGCGGCGAGCCGCTGTCGGGCTTTGATCGCATTCGGCATGTTGGCCGCCGCCTGCGTGCACGGCTGGGCTCGGACAAGGAGGTCTCGTGGGTGATGCTGGCAAGCGTGGCGGCCGTGGTGGGCGTGGCGGGATGGATCATCTACAACACCACGGTACTCAACCCCTATCAGCCGCCGGGCAAGGACCTGCTGGCCGTCAATCACGAGCGCCTGTTCAAGCAGTATGAGCACCTGCCCATGCCGGTGGTGCGCTCGACCAGGGTGCGCGTGGACATGCACCCTGAGCGCCGGTCTTTTGTCGCGCAGGGGCAGTACCTGCTGGAGAACCGCACCGGTCGGCCGATCGAGCAGATCCACCTGAGCACCTTCATCAACCTCGAGTTGACGGATGTGCGCCTGCCCGGGGCGCGCCTGGAGCGATCCTGGCCGCAGTGGGGCTATCACGTCTACCGTCTGGACCGGCCCATGCAGGCAGGCGAGCAGCGCACGTTGGCGTTTGCCACGCGCAACAAGGCGCCGCGCGGATTCCAGAACCATGTGGATAGCGACGACGTCTACATGATCGCGCCCAATGAGGTGCTGCACAACGGCACCAGCCTGTACTCGCCTTTCATCCTGCCCTTCATCGGCTACACCAAGATGGTGGAGCACAAGGAGGCCTGGCTGCGAGCGAAGCATGGCTTGCCGCCACTGGCGCAGCGCATGTTGGCGCATGACGACGCCGTGGGCCGCTCCAGGGCCATGCAACTCGCGCACCTGGGCTGGGGCGAGACCGAGGTGGTGGCCAGCACGGCCGCTGACCAGCAGGTGGTCTCCAGTGGGGAAGAAGTCAGGCGTTGGCACGAAGGAGGGCGCAACCTCGTGCACTACCGCTCGCAGGTGTCCGATCGCGGCAAGTTCACCTTGTACTCGGCCCGCTTCGATCACAGCCGCCATGAAGGGGCCCGGGTACCCATCGAGGTGCATCGGCATCCATCGCATGGGGCCAATGAACTGGCGATGGTGGGGCATCTCGAGGGAGCCTTCCGCCTGTACGAGGATCTGTTCGGCCCCTATCCCTTCAAGCAACTGAGGCTGGTGGAGTTCGCCTATTACCCGGGCATGGTGTTTTCCGATGGTGGGGTGATCGGGCTGCCCGAGGTGCTGGCCTGGAAGGTCGAGCCAGGCGACCCTGAGGGCCAGGATGCGCTGGTGGGCTGGTTGAGCTATCTGCTGGCCCATGCCTGGTGGGAGGATCAGCTCATCGTGGCCGACGTCGCTGGCAGCATGGCGGTGCGCGAGGCCGTGAGCGGCTATGCGTCGAACCTCTACAGACGTCAGATCTACCCCTCCGAGAAGATGCGCACCCTGCGGCAGCAGCAGATGCGCAGCTACTTCAGGTCCGTGGGCAAGGTGGATTACGCGGAGCCGCCCCTGGCGGATGTCTACAACGAGGTGCTGGTGGCCAGGTTCAAGGGCGCGATGGTGCTGGAGTTCCTGTCATCCCGTTTGGGCGAGGACAGGGTGAAGCGGGCCCTGCGCACCTACTTGGACGCCCATCGAGGACAGGGGGCACCCTATCCTGGCATTGTGGCGCTGCGCGATGCCGTGGCGACCGAGGCCGAGGCCGCAGACAGGGCCGGTGTGCGCGAACTGTTCGATGAGGTTGTGACCTTCGGTCTGGCCTGCCGCGATGGGCAGATACAACGGGGGCGTGAGGCGCGGGCAGGCGCGGCCACAGGGGCCGGTACGGCCATGGTCAGTGTGCGGATCGAGGCGGAGCGTCGCTTGGGGCAGGGCCTGGCTGCTCACCAATCCAGGCCGCTGAACTGGACGCTGCCCGTGGCGCTGGTCGATGACAAGGGGCATGAACTGCTGCGTCAGAACCTGCCATCAAGCCATTCGGGAGCGTGGGTGCTGCAGGCGCCGGTGAGCGCCGTGGCCGTGGTCCTGGATCCGGATGTGGTCTTTCCGGTGGCGGACCGCTCTGCGATGCGCTGCCCCTTGCGCAAGGTCGAGGGGGCCGCATCGCCGTCACGGGCGAAGGGGTGATCGTTGCCTCGGATCGACAAGTTCCCCCAGACTTCGGGTCTTCCCCCTATTCAAGGGTGTGATTGCTAATCCAAATGAGTATGATTCTCACTTGTTGTCACGGTAAGGGCTGGCGCGCTGGTAAGCATCACGTGGGTCAGACATCAGAAACGTTCGGTATTGGAGAGTTTTCAAGCATGAAACACATGATCAAGCTGGTGGCTGTTGCGGCTGCACTGGGTGCGCAGGCGGCTTCCGCCGGCACGTTCAACCTGAGCCTGACGGCCGATGCCGGCAGCCGCTGGTACGAGTACCGCAACAATGTGTACGCCGAACTCGGATCCAATGGGAAGGTCATCGACAACGAGAACAGCATCGACGACGGCAAGAAGTCCGATGGCTTCTACTGCATCACGGCGGTCGGCACGAACTGCGCGGCCCTGGGCGTGGGTGGCCAGGTGGGCAGCGGCGTGGTCGTGTTCAACAAGGGTGCAGACTTCGCCAACATCGGCTCGCTGTCCTATAACGACGCCACCGGTGCCATCACGGGCCTGACCCTGGATTTCGACAACTTCATCGCCGGTGACGATGCGCAGGCCTATGTGGTGCTGGGCGCTGGCTACACGACCACACTGTCCAATGTCCTGGGCACGGTCGATCTGGTGAACGGGCAGGTGTCCAACATCAACCTGACGTCCACGATCACGTTCCGCATGGGCACCGCCACCCGTGGCGCGAACTTCGTCGGCACGCTGAACTTCGTGAATGGCGCTTTCGCGCTCGACGTGGACCAGACCGCCACCGTGACCGGCGTGGGCAGCGCGCGTTACGCCTGGGATGTCACTGGCACCACGCAAGGCCTGGCACCCGCGGTGCCCGAGCCCTCGACCTATGCCCTGATGCTGGCTGGCCTGGCTGCCGTCGGCGTGATGGCTCGCCGCCGCGGCGCCCGCTGATTCCATCAACGAAGAGAGGACTTCGACCATGCAATCCCTGATCAAAGGTTTCTCGGCGGTCGCGCTTGCCGTGGGTGCTCTGAGCGCCCAAGCAGCGACGATCGACCTGGCCGGCAGCAACGCCAGCGGTTTTTCCGCCATGATCGGCCTGAAGGCCACCGTGGATGCGGCCACCGCGGCCACCTGGAACTTCCCTTACTACAAGAACGGCAGCCTGTACCAGAGCATCGTGGCGGCGCCGCTGTCGGCGGCCAGCGACTACACCCCCTACCTGCCCACGGGCGCCACGGTGGTCAACCAGGGCATTACCGCGCCTGACTACGCCACGTTCAGCGCAGGCACCATCAGCTACGACGAGTCCGCCATCACTGGTGTCGGTGTGGAAACCATTTCCGTCGGTGCCCTGACGCTGGCCATCAACGAACAGGGCCTCTCGCCCTATCACTCGGCCTACAACAACCCGGATCCGGACAGCGGCAGCGTCGGTGACTTCCCCTTCAACTACAAGTTCTCTGTCGGCACCCTCACCGGTACCGGCCTGACCTTCACCAATGGCGTGCTGACGTCCATCAATGTCAATGCCGGCTTCGGCGTGTCGGTGCAGATGGCCGATTACGACTTCTACGCCATTTCGGAAGCTGGTTCGTTCGATGCGGCCGTGTTCTCGGGCAGCCTGTCGATCAGTGGTGCCAGCTATGCCTTCGCGCTGGACGCGGACATCGATGCCAGTTCGCCCGTGCAGTACACGCTGGGTGGTGAGCCTCTGCAAGACTTCCGTTTCGTGATCAACCGCGCGGGCGGCATCTCGGCGGTGTCCGCCGTGCCGGAGCCCTCGACCTACGCCATGCTCGGCGCCGGTCTGCTGGCGGTGGGCGTGATGATGCGCCGTCAACGCCGCGACCAAGCCTGATCATCCTTCCAGACTGAAGCGTTCGGGACGCAGTCACCGGCATCGGGCCGGTGACTGCGTTTTTGTACATGGGTGCTGTCGCCGTTCAAATTCCCAGCCTCTGGCGGCTGGGCCTGCCCCTGCTGTTCAATGCAGTGCTGGGGCTGTTCACCACGCTGTTCGATGCGCTGGTGCTGAGTTGGCATTCTCCGGAGGCTGCCGCGTCGGTCAGCATCGCGAACCAGATCCTCACGCCGGTCTATGACCTGTCCCTGATCGTTGGGGTAGGGGCCGTGGTCCTGGTGGCCAAGGCCCTGGGGCAGTCCGATCCTGCCAAGGCGCGGCATCTCAGCAGCGTGGCCATCCTGGCCAACACGCTGTTCGGCGTGCTGGTGGGGGGCGTGCTGTGGTGTCTGGCACCGTTCCTGGTCCAGATGGTCGGTACGCCCGCGGCGCTTCAGGCCGACACGGCGCACTACATACGGCTCATTGCGTGGGCCATGCCGTTCAATGCATGTCTGCTCGCCGCGATGGCTTGTCTGCGCGCCTTCGCCCTGGGGCGCATGGTGATGTATCTGGGGCTGCTGGCTTTCCCGGGCTACGCCCTGTTGAGCGTGATCCTGGTGCTCGGTGCCGGTCCCATTCCATCCATGGGGGTGGAGGGCTCGGCCCTGGCCACGGTGCTGATCCGGGTGCTGGCGGTGGTCCTTCTGTTCCTGGTACTGCCGCGCAAGCCAGGGCTTCGCTGGCCTGGGCTGCAGGGCCTCGTGAAGGCGCGCGAACACGTACTGCGCATGGTCCGCATCGCATCGCCCAGCGTGCTCGACAACGTGTCCTATGGCTTCTATCAGCTGCTGCTGCTGGGCTTTGTCGCAGGGTTGGGCGTGTCGGCCGTGGTCAGCCGCTTCTATGCACTCACGCTGGGTGCCTTCCTGGCGGTGATCGTGGTGGCGGTCAGCCAGTCCAACGAGGTGATCATCGGTCACCTCTCGGGGCAGGGCCGCAATGCCGATGTGAATCGGCAGGTCTGGCGCTCAGGGGGCTGGTCGGTTGCCCTGGCCACGGTATGTGGCGGCTTGCTCTGGATGGCCACACCGGCCGTGCTGGCGCTGGCAAAGGCCGACGAGGCGGTCGTGGCCACGGTGCAGCACCTGATGCTGCTGACCGTGTTCATCCAGCCCCTGACGGGCTTGAACACCGTGTTGTTCCACTCCCTGCGCGTCAAGGGGGATGTGATGGTGCCGGTGCTGTGCAGCCAGGTCGTGATGTGGGGGATGGCCGCGCCGCTGGCGTGGTGGTTGAGCGTGCGCCTGGAGATGGGCGTGGTGGGCCTTTGGTATGCCTTCCTGCTGGAAGAGGCCTGCAAGACCTTGGTGATGATTTGGCGATGGATGGTGCAGGCGGATGACAAGCCTGCCGTGCCCGCCCTGGAGTTGCGTCATGAATGAACAATCGAATCTGGGCGCGAGATCGTGGCGGCTGATGCTGGCGATCGGGGTGCTGTCGCTGGTGGCCGCCTGTGGGGGCGGTGGGGGCAGCAGTGAACGTGAGTTGACGACGGCGTGCCCGGCTCAGGCAGTGTCCTGGCAGGTAGGGGCGGCGGTCTGCCTCGGTGGGCAATCCCTGCCGCAGTCGAAACCGCTGACGCGGCTGCAGGCCAGCGATGGGCAGGGCACTTATGGAGACGCCTACTTCCGCTGTGAGGCCGGGCGCTGGGTGCAGGAGGCCGGTGCGACCTGTCAGATCCTGGCCAGCGGTCAGAGACAACTTCGAATGGATGCCCAGGTCAATCCTGGTGGGCGTGTCTATGACTACTTCTCCAACGCATTCGCCGAGATCGGGGCGGCCCGCAATGGCGATCCGACCCTGGACGGCTTCTTCTCGGCGAGCGTCTGGCGCAGCAGCGGCGTGTACGCACTGTCGCCGGGTACCGGTGACTTCATCCACCGTGCCGGCCTGAACTGGAGCAACTTTGTCAATGTTCGGTTCGATGTGTCGGGGTATAGCGGCTCGGGCGACTATGAGGCCGACATCGTGGCGCTGACGGCCCTGGATCTGAAGAGCTATGTGGACAGACGCGCGTTCGTGCTCAATGCGGCCTACGCGACCTCGCTGGCGCCTTCGAGCGCAGGCACTTATGGCAAGGTCATCCTGCGCAATGACGAGGTCATCGCGGTCGAGATCAATGCGCGGGTGTCGACGCTCTTTTCGAGCGTGCCGGTGCCCGGCGGTTCGTTGACGTTCACGGGCGACCTGTTGATCGAACGCGACGGTGCCATGTCGCTCGGGGTGGGCGTGCCGCTGGCGACGTCCTGTGCGGGCACAGGCAATTGCTTCCAGGCTCGCTGGGAGTACACGGGGACGATGTCCTTTACCGAAATCACCACGCCATGAACAGGTGAGTGAATGATCATGATGCGCCTGAACCGTTTGAACGTTTGCCTGCTCATGGCGTTTCCCGTGCTGGGGTTTCCGGCCTGGGCCCAGGAGCAACCCCCTCAGGACACGAGCGCGCAGGGCAGTGCCCCATCAGGCGCCTTGCCCGATGTGACGGTGACCGGTCGGCGCGGCCCGGCGGCCAGCACGCAGTCAACCCTGTCCAGTACCGGACGCGTGACGGGTGCCCAGGCAGAAGATCTCGGGTTGAGGGATCTGCGCGAGGCGCTGCGCACGCAGGCCAACGTGATGTCTGCGGCCACGAACAACGGCAACACGGGCATCACGATTCGGGGCATCAACTCTGAAGGGGTCGGTGAGCCCGGCGCCAACAGCCGGCCGCTCACGACCTTGGTGATCGATGGCGCACCTCAGTCGATCGAGGGCGTCCGGCGCGGGCAGCGGGGCGCATGGGACATCGACGGCATCGAGGTGCTTCGTGGTCCGCAGAGCACGTTGCAGGGGCGTAACACGCTGGCCGGTTCGATCTCGATCAAGACGGCCGATCCCACTGACACCTGGGAGGGGGCCGCCCGCCTGACGGTGGGTGAGCAGTCCGTCGTAGGGCCTGCGGTGATGCTGTCCGGCCCGCTGAGCGAAGAGTGGGCCTTCCGCTTTGCGGCTGAGACCGCGACGGGCAACAAGGACATCCGCTACAGCGCGCCAAGCGCATCGCACCTGGACGATGACAGCTATCGCAGTGCCCGCATCAAGCTGCGCTACAAGCCCCTGGCCCTGCCTGGGTGGTCGTTCAAGCTGAGCATGTCCTACACCATGGACGATCCGTCGGTGACGGCCATCACGGTGCGCAATGCGGCTGCGGTGGCGCGCAACGATGGTTGCCCCGAGACGCTGTCGATCTCGGACCGCTATTTCTGTGTCTCCGAGACGGCCGCCGAGCGCCGTCGTAACCAGGTGCGCAACACCGTGCTCGATGTGCAGTACCAGGTGTCACCGGGCGTGCGCTGGGAGAGCGTCACTGCGCGTGTCGAGACCGACGCGCGAATCGCGGGCACGGGCAGTTTCGGTGGGCCTAATATGGCCTACTTCCGAGATGAGGTGCGAAGTGATCGCGATATTTCGCAACTGGTGCGCTTCGTCCATGACGAGGATGGCGCCAGATGGTCGGGCGAGGCCGGTGTGTTCCTGGGGCGCTTCGACAACGACCGTGACTCCCTGGTCAAAGGTGGCCCGCTGATTCAGCAGAACCTCACCAGTGAGCGGCGTGACGAGAGCGCGGCTGTCTTTGCTGAGGCGCGTTGGCGCTTCCATCCGGGATGGCGTGCGGTAGCCGGTGTCCGCTACGAAGAGGAACGCAGCCGGCAGCAGGCTGACTACATCAGCGATGGCGAGCGGGATTCGGCCTCCTACAAGGGGCATGCCACGTCGCCCAAGGTGGCGCTGATCCGTGAGTTCGACAACAAGGACACGCTGGCCTTCAGTGTGTCGACGGGCTACCGTGGGGGCTTTCGCGAGGTGGAGTCGTTCAACGATGGCAAGGACGTCGCCCCAGAGTTCCTGACCAGCTATGACCTGGCCTACCGCTCCAAGTGGCTGGATGGCAAGCTGACGCTGGGTGCCAATGTGTTCCACAACCGTTGGCGTGACCAGCAGGTCAGCGTCAATCTGGCGTCATTGCAGTCGGGCTCGTCCGGGTCATCAGGTTCGGGCTCGCTGTTGACCACGACACTCAATGCCGGACGCTCGGAAATGACAGGGGGCGAACTGGAATGGGCATGGCGGCTGGCCCGCAGCATCACATGGGGCGGCTCCCTGGGGCTGCTCAAGACCCGCTTCATCGACTTTCCCTACGGCGGCATCAATCTGCGTGGCAACGAGTTTCCTGAGGCACCCAGGATGTCGGGAGCCGTCTGGCTGCAGGCCCGTTTCGGTGGTGGCTGGATGGTGGCAGGCAAGGTCGATGGCCGCAGCTCGGCATTTGCCACCTCGGACATTTACAACAACGATGAGAACCGCACGCCAGGCTACGCGATTGCCGGTATGACGCTGGGCTACGAAGCCGAGCACTGGGATGCCAAGCTGTACGTGGACAACCTATTCGACCGTGCCTACCTGACGGGCCGCGATTTCCGCAACGGGGCCTATGTGGGCGATGCCCGCCGCGTGCAGTTCACGGTGACCACGCGCTTCTGAGTTTTCCAATGAGAAGCGGGGCCGAAGCCCCGCATCACACCGTGCACCCGGCTGCGCCAGGTGCACGACAGGTGTCAAGCCGCAGTTCAGGCGGACTTGTTCATGCGACGACGCAGCGAGAAGCCCACCACGCCCAAGCCGGCCAGCAGCATGGCGTAGGTTTCGGGCTCAGGCACGGCAGCCACGGCTTGTGTCATGTTGACAACAGCCTGACCATCCAGGCCATTGGCCACATACACAGCCGTGCCCAGTGCGGCACTGCCGCCCACCAGGCGGGCCGCGCTGGTGTTGTTCAGCACCACGTCGATGCTAGCGACACGGGTGTCCCAGCCCCTGCTGGCCAGCACGGCACGGTTGATCGTGTCGGCTGCGTTGGTCGAGGAAGGAGACCAGTTGGCGCTGTTGTAGACGGCCAGTGAGCCAGCAGTTGCAACGCTGTCGTACTCGAGGCTGAAGACTTTGCCGTTGACCAGGGTCACGGTGCCGTTACCCCAGGTCTTGTTGTTAGGCAAAACGCTGTAGCCACCGCTCACGGTGGTGGGGTTGTTGTTGCGGGGGGTTTCTTTGACGCCGTCGTTGTCGAAATCGCAACCGCCACTGGTGGTGCAGTTTTGCACGCCAGGCTGGTAATTGGGGTTGGGCTTTGTGGGGTTGGCGTTGGTGCCTTCAACGCTGTACACCAGACCGCTGAACAGCGAGAACTGGACATCGTTGCTGGCCACGTTGCCGCCAAAGGTCAGCGTGTGGGTGCCGGTCAGGTAGTTCTCGTAGTTGTTGATGACCAGGTAGCCTTCGAAGGTGCCGAAGCGCGCTTCAGACGTGGCGATGGCCTCCAGGTCAGCCTTGTACGAAGCCGAGTGGGTGTTGTCGAAGTTATAGGTGGTGGAGCCACCGAACTCCATCACCAGTGTGCTGGCGTTGGCGGCGAAGCTGGCAGCTGCGAGGGCTGCGGCGAGAGTGATTTGGCTGAAGCGGGTCACGCTTTACTCCTGGAAAGTTGATAACCTCGGCGATCCGAGAAAATAATAATGCGAATAATTCGCATTCGCTATACTATTTGCTTGTCGGGCTTGGTCAAGGATTTCTCCTGATTTCGTGAATGATTGCGCGGGAAAACCCCCTGTATGAGGGGGGGTGACGCTGTATGAATGGGAACTTTTTTGGCGCGAGCGCAACGGTGTGCTTCGCGCGAGGGCGTTGGCGTTCTTGTGGTAACGCCTGCGTCAGGCATGCGCTCTGGCATGCCTGAAATCAAGGGCTCATCGAGACGTGTCGGGTTTCAAGGCCCGCGTCAATTCAGGCAGCAAGGCCAGCAGCGCTGTCTTGCTGGGCATGTGCGGCCCGGTGATCACATGCTCCGTGAGGGGCTGCGTCGAACATTCAGCCCAAGCCTTCGCATGGTGTGGTTCCACCAGTGCATCTTCATGGCTGTAGATGGCGTGCACTGTGCAAGCCAGCTTGGCAGTGTCGGGGCCTGTGGGGCGGTATGTCTCGGCGATGCGCAGGTCATTGCGCAGGATGGGTTCGAACAGGGCCATCGCTTCTGCGTTGTCCAGAATCTCCCGCGGTGTACCGCCCATGTCGATCAGTGCTTCGCGAAAGCGCGCTGCATTGAGCAGGTGCAGAGGTTCCTCGCGATCAAACGGCGCGGTGGGTGAGCGCGCCGCCAGTGCGAAGAAGGCATCCGGCGTGCGCCATCCGCGACGCGACCAGCGCTGTACCAACTCATAGCCCACGAAGGCACCCATGCTGTAGCCCAGCACGGCATAGGGCCGGTCGAGCGCTGGTGCCAGCGCATCGCTCAAGGCATCGGCCAGTGCGTGGATGCTCGCGGGCAAAGGTTGGCGAAACTGGTCCTCCCGACCCGGCACGGCCACCGGGCAGATCTCCAGCCAGGGTGGGGCAGCATCCAGCCAGGGGTAGAAGATGCTGGCGCCCGCGCCGGCCGGTGGCAGGCAGAACAGGCGCGTGCGGCCTTGTCCGCTGGGGCGGCCAGCCCGGCGGATGGGAACGGACGCGGGCAGGCCTGTGGGCGATGGTGCTTGGGGATGCATGGGAACGGGCGTGAGCGAAGGGGTCAACGATCAAACAGGAAGGCGAAGCGTCCACGCAGGTACTGGCGTGGCACGGGCTCGCTCATGCGCCAAAGTTTCGCATCGAGCACGAAGTGCACCCAGGTCAGCAAGATGCCGCACAGGAACAGCGCGTGCTGCCCGCCCATGCGGTGCAGGAAGAAGCCGCCGACGATGGCACTGAGCACCATCACCAGCAATCCGAGCCATGGCCGTGCGTTGCGCGTGGCGACGATCCCGGTCATCAAGAGGTACTGGAAGCCGTGTGCCAGGGCATAGCTCCAGAAGGCGTGGTCGATGTCGGACACCAGCAGGGCCGGCAGGTAGAAGCCGAAGCCGCTGAGGGTGAAGGCCAGCACCCACGGACGAGCGAAGGCCGCGCGGTGTTGCCAGGCCAGCGCGGCGATGCCGATGAGGCCAGCCGCGTAGACCAGCCAGGCGAGTGCATGCAGCATGGCCTGCTGACCGGCCAGCGGTAGCGGGGCCTGCAGGCCGTCGGCCAGCAGCCGAGGGATGGTGGCCAGGCCACCCGCGATCGGGGGCAGCATCATCAGCCGTCGCACAGCATCGGCCGGCAGGCGCACGCCGCTGCCCGCGGCTGCGAAGGACAGCAGGCCGTAGTTCTGCTTCTGGTAGTGGTAGTAGAGCCAGACCAGGTGGATACCGAACACGGCCATCACGGCCTGAAGCGGCAATTGCCAGCCCTGACCCCAGGCCCACACGGCCAGCGTGATCAGCAGAGCTGAGGCCGGCAGCACGCCGAAGCGAACGCGGTTGTCGCGCAGGATGGGGCGTGCCTGGGCATCGCTGTAGAAGAACAGCGTGCTGGCCACATGGCACACCCCGCCCACGAAGATCACCAGGCCGATGAGCAGGGAGCCGCGCAGGGGCAGGTCGAGCTGCGCCATCAGTGGCAGGCCCAGCAGCGGCAGCAGGGTGACGGCCATCAGAGCGGCGAAGAAGCGGTGGCGTGGTTGCGCATGGGGGGGGGCCGATGCCGCAGGCGCCGTGGCTTGCAGAGGGGGCGAGTCCGCCAGCGCGGTGGTCGTCGGGGGCATGCTCAGAACTCCAGTTCGCGCCAGCCGGGGGCGGCGGCCGGCGGCGGGGGCGCGATGAGGGCATCGATGCGTGTGGCCAGGGCTTGCAACGTTGGGTGCTCGAAGACGTCGGTCAGCGGCAGGGCCACCTGCCATTGCTTCTGCACGCGCGTGACGATGCGCATGGCCACGAGCGAGTGCCCGCCCAGGGCGAAGAAGCTGTCCTGCCGGCCCGGTAGCGCGGGCAGGCGCAAGGTGTCCTGCCAGATGGCGGCAAGCGCCTGTTCGGTGGCCGTGGCAGCGGGTTCGTGTTGGGTGGACTGCGTCACTGGCCTGGGCAGGGCGGCGCGGTCGGGCTTGCCGCTGGCGCCCAGGGGCAGTGTGTCCAGCCAGACGATGTGCGAGGGCAGCATCGCATCGGGCAGGTTCTGGCGAAGGGCCTGCAGCACGGTGGTGTCTGGTGCTCGCGGCTGGCCTGGCTCTGCGACCAGGTAGGCGCACAGCCTTGGCGAGGTGCCCGTGTCATCGGGCCATAAACGGCACACGGCCTGGGCCGTACCGGCCTGCTGCAGCAGCGCGGCTTCGATCTCGCCGAGCTCGATGCGCACGCCACGCAGCTTGACCTGGTCATCGGCGCGTCCGAGGTAGTGCAGCTTGCCGCTGTGGTCGGTGCGAGCAAGGTCACCGCTGTCGTAGAGCGTGGCCAGCCCGGGGCGGGCCATGCCCGCTGGCGCTGGAATGAAGCGCTCGGCGCTCAGACCCGGCAGGCCCAGGTAGCCACGCGCCAAGCCGATGCCGCCGATGTGCAGGCGGCCTGTCATGCCGGGCGGGCAGGGGTGGCCGTCCGGATCGAGCACGTGGATGGCGATGCCCTCGATGGCGCGGCCGATGGCCACGGGCTGGTCCGTCGCATCCTGTGCGCCGCAGGTGTGAGCGGTGACGTCGATGGCCGCTTCGGTGGGGCCGTAGAGGTTGTGCAGTTGCACACTGGGCAGGCGCGCGTGCACCTTGGCCATCAGCGGGCCGGACAGGACTTCGCCGCTGCAGACGATGTGGCGCAGGGCCGGCAAGCCTTCGTCCAGGACCTGGCCGGCGTGCTGCAGGAAGTCAGCAAGCATGGTGGGCACGAAGTGCAGCAGGTCTATGGCTTCGTCGTGCAACAACTGCGCCAGGGCGGCGGGGTCACGGTGCATGCCCGGTGGCGCCATCACCAGGGTGGCGCCGCAGGCCAGGGGCCACAGCAACTCCCAGACGGACACGTCGAAGCCGACCGGGGTCTTGTGCAGCACGCGCTGGCCGGGCTGCAGCTTGAACCAGGCCTGCATCCACGCGATGCGGTTGCCGATGCCCGCGTGGTGGTTGACCACGCCCTTGGGCCGGCCGGTGGAGCCGGAGGTGTAGAGCAGGTAGGCGGCCTGGGTCGGGGGGGGCGGGGGCCAGGCTTCTGGTGTCGCCGCCGTGGTGGGTTCTCCGCTGGTCGGCGCTTGTGCCCAGTCTGTAGCGGGCAGGATGGGAGTGTCGGTGTCCTGACAGGCGTTGACGAGGGCATCGTCCGTGGGCAGGCCCAGGGTCAGCAGGGCAATGGGCCGCGCATCGCTGAGCATGCGGGCCAGGCGGGCGGAGGGCTGGTCGGTATCGAGCGGCAGGAAGGCCGCGCCGGTTTTCAGCGTGGCGAGCACGGCCGTGAGCAACTGCGCGCCGCGCGGCAGGTGCAGGGCCACGGTGCGTTCCGGTGCGGCGCCCAGTTGCTGGAGCTGCCTGGCCAGTGTGTCCGCGTGGCGGTGCAGGGTGGCGATGTCCCATTCGATGCGTGGCTGGGGGCGGCCTTGTGCATCGGTGTGCGCGGGCACCACAAGGGCCAGGGCCTGAGGGAGCCTGGTGCGTACGGCCTCGATACTGTCCATCAAGGCTGGGGGCTGGTCTTGTTGCGCACCTTCGGAGCGGGGCGCATCCTGGGATGCCGATGTGATGCCGCCAGCGGCCAGCAGCTCACCGATGCGGCGCTGGCTGCCTCTTGCCATGGCGGCCAGCAGTTCGCCCATCTGTGCGAGCAGCGACTGCATGGGGTGGGTGGCCTCGGGTGCGTCGTCCATGGGCTGTACCCGGTGGGCATCGAAGCGTGCGGTCAGGCGGATGTCGCCACCATCGCTGACTTGCAGGGTCAGGCCGAAGTGGGTCGATTCATCGACATCCACGGCGGCCAGCCGCAATGGCTGACCCGATGAGGTGGGGGCGCTGGTGCCCGGCTCGACCAGGTTGCCGCCGGTGGGGTAGCTCTCGATGACCAGCAGGCAGTCGAACAACGCGCGTCCACCGGCCGGCGCATCGGGGCCTTGCAAGGCGGCCTGGAGTTCCCGCAGTGAAACGTGGGCGTGCTCGGCCGCCTGGGCAGCGTCGGACTGGACCTGGTGAAGCCACTCGATGAGCGGGCGGTGGGCCGCAATGCGCAGCCGCACAGGCACGGTCTGGATGAAGAGGCCGACCATGTCGAGCGAGCCGGGCAGCTCGGGCGGCCGGCCCGCCAGCGTGGTGCCGAAGACGATGTCATCGCCCAGGCCATGGCGGCGAAGCAGCAGGCCCAGAGCGGCCTGCATCAGGGTGGACAGGGTGAGGCCGTGGCTGGCGGCGAGCGCCCGGATGGCGCGGCTGAGATCGGGGCCGAGCACCAGGCTGCGGTGCTCGGGGCGGGGCTGCAAGGCGTTGCCACGTGACGCTTGCTGGCGCAGGCCCGGTATCAGGGCCTGTGGTGGTGTGTGCGCCAGGCGCTGGCGCCACCAGTCCAGGCTGCGGTGGGGGGCATCGGCCTGGGCTTTGCTGCGGGCCTGGTGCCAGGCGACGAAATCGGCATAGGGCCGGGGGGCGGGCGGGGGCGGCAGCTCGGCCGCGCGCATGAACACCTCGCGCAGCACCAGGCTGGCCGACCAGCCGTCCAGCAGCAGGTGATGGTGGCTCCAGACCAGCAGGTGGCGCTGCGCGGCGAGCTGGGCCAGCACGAGGCGCATCAGCGGCGCACGCTCCAGATCGAAGGGCTGTGCGCGTTGTGCATCGAGCAGGGCGCGCAGGCGAGCCTGCTGGGTGCCTTCGTCGAGCGATTGCCAGTCCTGCACCACCCAGGGCAGCGTCAGCTCCCGATGCACGACCTGGAACGGCCGGTCACGCTGCTTCCAGTGGAAGCTGGTGCGCAGTGCGGGGTGCCGGTCCATCGTGGCCTGCCAGGCCGCCTTCAGGCGCTCGGCATCGAGCGGGCCTTCCAGCGTGAGCACGACCTGGGGCAGGTAGCCGCCACCGCGCGGCGAGAGCAGGCTGTGAAAGAGCAGCCCCTCCTGCATGGGCACGAGGGGGTAGATGTTGTCGATGCGCTGGGCGTCGGTTCGCATGGAAGCTCGTGGTCAGAGGGATTGCAGCAGGTCGTCGAGCTCGTCGCCGGACAACTGCATCAGGGGGAAGTCGGCCGGCACGTGGCGGGCCTGGGCACTGCCGGAGAGCACGTGCTCGATGAGCTGCTGGAGGTGGCGCAGGCAGCGGTCGGCCAGGTGCTGCAGGGTGGCTTCATGGTGGGTGGCCTTGCTGCCTGTCCAGTGCAGGTGCAGGCAGCGGCGGCTGACCAGGGCGTTGAGGTCGAGGAGCACCTCGCGCGGGTCGTCCGGATGGCGAGCCTTGCCGCTGGGCTCATCAGCCGGGCTGAACAAGGCGGGCGTGTGCGAGCCCGATTGCAGCAGGGCGTCGGTCTGGCCCAGGTAGTTGAAGCGCAGCTCGGGTTCGCACGACAGGCCCGGCGCCCGCATCAGGTGGCGCAGCACACCCCAGCCCACGCCACCTTGTGGCACGGCGCGCAGGGTCTGGCGCAGGGACTGCAGTTCCGCATCGAGATCGCCCAGGTCTGGCCCCAGGTCGAGCAGCAGCGGATGCAGGGCGGTGAACCAGCCGACGGTGCGGTCGAGTTCGCACGGCGGCAGGCGGGGAGGCGCAGGCAGATCGACGCGGCCGTGGCCTTCCAGCATCAGGCGTTGGCGTGCCTGCCCCGTCCACTCGCGCAAGGTGCGCATCAGGGCCGCGAGCATGAGTTCGTCGGGACGTACCGGGTAGGCCGCCGGCACGTCTTCCAGCAACTGCCGGGTGAGAACTTCGTCCAGCGAGGTCTGCACGTGCAGCCTGTCGCGCATCAGGCGTGAGGCGGTGCCGTGGTGCGGGCCAGGCGTGTCGGCGTCGCGTGGCAGGGACGATGGCATGCCCTGGGCCGCCTCTGGTGACGCGCATTGCGATTGCCACCAGGGCAGTTCCGCCTCGAAGGCAGGCGCGTGCGCCAGCAGATCCTCTATGTGTCGTGTGGCCGAATCGCTGCGAGGTGGGAGATGCAGCGTACGGCCTGAGAGCGCCTGCGTGACCAGGGTCTGCAGGTCGGACAGCAGGATGCGCCAGGACACGCCATCGACCAGCAAATGGTGGGCGACGATCAGCAGGCGGGTCTGTGCCGGCATGCGGCCGTCGGCGATGTCTGCCTGCAGCTGCACGATGCGCCACAAAGGGCCGTGCTGCAGGTCCAGGCTGGCCTGGGCCGCATCGCAGCGGGATTCGATCCAGGTGCTCAGGCCGGCTTCATCGCGCAATTCGGTTTGTTCGATCAGCACGGGCGGATCGCTGTGATCGAGGGCGTCGGCCTGGCCGATGTCGAGATGCCATTCGTGCTCTTGGTCGGGGCGTGGTACCGGCACGCAGCGGGCGCGCAGCAGGTCGTGGTGTGCCATCAGGGCACTGGCCACTGCGCGCAGTTGCGTGGCCGCAAGGGGTTCGCGGGCCTTCAGCAGGATGGACTGGTTCCAGTGGGACGGGTGTTGCAGGCCCAGCTCGAAGAAGCCGCGCTGGGCCGGGGTGAGTGGCTGCAGCCCCTGCAGCGGTTCGCGCTCAGCCCTGGCCGGACCTTGCCCACGGCGTTGCAGCTCGGCAGCCAAGTCGGCCAGGCGCGGATGCAGGAAAAGGTCGCGGGGCTGCACCTGCCAGCCCGCCTCGCGCAGCCGGGCCACGACCTGGATGGCGAGGATTGAATCTCCCCCCTGCTCGAAGAAGTGCGACTGGCGCCGGGTAACGGGGCGGCCCAGCACGCCTTGCCATTGCGTGGCCAACTCGCGTTCCAGCGGGTGGTTGAAATCATCGATGCCGTCGGAGTTTGCCTGGCCATTCGCGTCGCTGGCATCGGTGGCGTGGCCATGAATCGATGGCGTTGGCAGGGCGCCCCGGTCGAGTTTGCCGTTGGGCAGCAGGGGCAGCCGCTCGATCACACCGATGTGTGCCGGCACCATGAAGGAGGGCAGTCGTGCCCCCAGGAGCTCGGTGCACTCGGTGGCCAGATCCTGCGCGGGTGAGAGCTCGCTACGGGGCACGATGTTGGCGACCAGGCGCAGATGCCCTTGCGGATCGCGCCATGCCCGGGCCACGGCCTGGGCCACGCCCGGATGCGCGCGCAATGCGTCTTCGACCTCGCCCAGTTCGATGCGAAAGCCTCGAACCTTCACCTGCTGGTCGATGCGGCCCAGGAAGCTCAGAGTGCCATCGGGGCGCAGGCGCACGCGGTCCCCGGTGCGGTAGAGCGTGGCGTGGGCTGCATCACCGTTTGCGTATGGATTGGGCACGAAGCGCTCGGCTGTGAGGCCTGGCCGTTGCCAGTAGCCGCGGGCCACGCCTTCTCCGCTGAGGTGCAGTTCGCCCGGCATGCCGATGGGCACGGGCAGGCCGCCGTCGTCGAGCACGTGCATGCGGGTGTTGTGGATGGGGCGGCCGATGGACACGGTGATGTCGTTCGGGCCGGCGGCCGCCGTGTTCATGGATGGCAATTCCAGCCCGGTGGAGTAGGTGGTGTCCTCCGACGGGCCATACAGATTGCATACCCGGGGAGCGCTGGGCAGCGCCTGCAGGTCGCGCACGAGGGAGGGCGGAATGGGTTCGCCCGCCAGGTTGATGGTGCGCACGGAGGCGGGCACGGCGCCCAGGCGAACCAGTTCGGTGGCGGCTGTGGGCACGGTGTTGATCAGGCTGGGGGCATGAAGCGGGCGGCGATCGGCGTCAGCCAGGGCGAGCACGTCGTCGCACAGCAGCACGCTGCCGCCCGAGGCCAGCGGCACGAAGAGTTCGTAGACCGACAGGTCGAAGCAGATGGACGTGCCGGCCAGCACGCAGCGCAAGTCTTCCGCGGGGAATGTTTCCTGCGCCCAGTGCACCATGGCCACGGCCTGGCGGTGTTCGATGGCCACTCCCTTGGGACGGCCGGTGGAGCCGGAGGTGTAGATCAGGTAGGCCAGGTCCTGCGGCTGCAATCGGGGCGCGATGAAGGCGTGCCCGGAGGCGTTGGCTTGGGCTGGGTCCAGCACAGGCAAACCGTCGGGCAGGCCTTCGATGTCGACCTGCGGACGGCCCTGAGTATCCACGCGTGTCAGCAGGGCATCGAGCCCGGCATCCTCGGCGATCTGGCCCAGGCGGTGGGGCGGGTAGGCCGGGTCCAGAGGTACGTAGGCCGCGCCTGTCTTGAGCACGGCGAGCAGGGCGACGAGCAGGTCGGCATCGCGGGGCAGGCACACGCCCACGCGGTTGCCAGGGTGTATGCCCTGGGCCTGCAAGGCTGCGGCCAGCGCGGTGGCGCGTGCCTCCAGTTCGGCATGGCTGAGCGTGAGCGCGCCGCAGTGCAGCGCGGCCGCCTGGGGCTGCAGCCTGGCTGTGTGCGCGGCCAGCTCATGCAGCAGGGGTTCGCGGTCGTGCGGGCGGGCGGTGTCGTTCCAGCGGGCCAGCACCTCGGCCTGGGGCGGCGGCAGGATGGGCGTGCGCGCAAGCGGGCGCGAAGGCATGGCCAGCACGGCCTGCACAGCGGCCTCGAAGGCCTGGGCCATCCAGTGCATGCTGTCCTGGGCGAAGAGATCGCGCCGGTATTCCAGACGTCCCTCGATGCCCTGTGGGCTCTCGGCCAGGTTGAGCGTCAGGTCGAACTTGGTGGTGTGCAGGTTCAGCGGCAAGGGTTGCCATGCACCCTGGCCCGGGGGCGGCTGGGTGCTTTCCAGTGGCTGCCAGAGCAGCATCACCTGCACCAAGGGTGTGTGCCGCCAGTGGCGCTCGACGTTCAGCGCATCGATGACCTGATCGAAGGGCAGGTTCTGGTGGGCGAAGTCGTCGAGCACACCATGGCGCACCTGGTCCAGCAGGTGCAGGAAGCTGGCGTTCGGCGGCAGGGTGTCCAGGCGCGTGCGCAGGGCCAGGGTGTTGGCGAACAGGCCGATGACGGGGTCGAGTGCAGGATCCGGGCGGTGGCCGATGGGGGTGCCCACCACGATGTCGTTGTTGCCGCTGTAGCGCGAGAGCAGCCACTGGAAGATGGCCAGCAGGGCCATGAAGGGGGTGGTGCCGTGTTGATAGCACAGGGCGTGGAGCGCGTCGCGCTGGGCCCCCGTGATCGCCAGCGGCGCGCTGGCCCCAACGAAGGACTGCGCGGTCGGCCGGGGAAGATCTGTGGGCAGGTCCAGCAGGGGCGGCACATGGGCCAGGCGCTCCTGCCAGTAGGCTCGTTCGGCTTGCAGGGCCTGGGCTTGTTCGGGGCGTGCCTGCCAGGCGCTGTGGTCGGCGTACTGCAGGGCCAGGGGCGGGTGCAGCGGTTGCGCGGGTGAGGCACCGGCCAGGTAGCCCTGAACCAGTTCCTGCATCAGCTGGCGCAGGGACCAGGCATCGGCCAGGATGTGGTGCATGACGACCATGACCACGTGTTCGCCGGCTTGTCCTGGACCGGGCCCGGCATGAACCAGGCGAAGCAGGGGCGCGTGGTCGAGCTGGAAGGGGCGGGCGGCTTCGGTGGCCAGGCGCTGCCGCAGGGTCTCGGGGCTATCGTTGAGTGCCGCATCGAGTGTGTCGACGTGCAGCAACGGGGCCAAAGCTTCGACGGGTTCGATGCACAGCAGGGGGCGGCCATCCCGGCTTTGAACGCGGCTGCGCAGGTTGTCGTGGCGTGCGCAGACGGCGGCCAGGCTGTCGCGCAGGCGCGCGGTGTCCAGCACACCCTGCCAGGTGATGGCGGCGGCGATGTTGTAGAAGGGGCTGTCCGGCTCGAGTTGCGCGAGCGTCCACATGCGGCGCTGAGCGGCCGACAGCACCAAGGGCTCATCAGTGCGGCGGGGGGGGATGCGGGGTGTGCCGTCGGGTTGATGTGGCGCGATGGTCTGCGCATTCGCAGCATCGAGATGCGTTGCTGCCTTCTCGGTGGCATCGTTGCGCGCCGCATCGATCAGACTGGCCAGGCCGCTCAGCGCGGGGGCTTCGAACAGGCGGCGTAGCGGCAGGGGCTGCATCAGGCCGAAGGTGGCGGGCAGGCGCGCCATCAGGCGTGCGGCGAGCAGCGAATGGCCACCCAGCTCGAAGAAGCTGGCATGGCGGTGATGGACAGGCTGGCCCAGCAGGTCGGCCCACAGTGCGGCCAGGGCGCGCTCGGTGTCGGTCGCTGGCGCTTCGGCCAGTGCGGCCTTGGTGTCGGTGCCCTGCAGGCGTTGGTGGGCCTCCGGTGCGGGCAGCGCGCGGCGGTCCACCTTGCCGTTGGCTGAGAGCGGCATCGTAGGCAGCCACACCATCGCGGCAGGGTGCATGTAGACAGGCAACTGGGCTTCCAGGCGGCCACGCAGTTCGGCCTGCAGTCTTGACGTCTCGTCCGCATCGGGCGGCGTGCCATGGGCTGGCACCAGGTAGGTCACCAGTTGTGCATCGGCGGCTTGTGCCGCGTCGCGCAGGATCACCAGGGCCTGCGCGACGGCGTCATGACCGCGCAGCACGTGCTCGATCTCGGCGGGCTCGATGCGGTGACCGCGCAGCTTGATCTGGTGGTCTGCCCGGCCCAGGAAGTCGAACAGGCCGTCGGCACGTCGGCGGACCAGATCGCCAGTGCGATAGATACGCTCGCTATCGCCTTCGTTGCTGCCGGCGATGAAACGCCCGGCGCTCAGTTCAGGCTGATCGAGGTAGCCGGGGCTCAGACCCATACCGCCGATGCCCAGCTCGCCGATGGCGCCGGTGGGCAAGGGCCGGCCGGCCTCGTCCAGCACGTGCAGCGTGGTGTTGTGCAGGGCCTGGCCAATGGGCAGGCTGGCATCGGTGTCATGCACGTGCGAAGGCAGCACGCGCAGCGCGGTGGACCAGATCGTGGTTTCCGTAGGGCCGTAGAGGTTCCACAGGGCATCGCCGCGTTTCAGCAATGCCTTGGCCAGGCTGGGGCGCAGGGCCTCGCCGCCGCACAGCAGGGTCAGGCCCGCCTGGCTCGTCCAGCCGCTGTCGACCAGGAGCTGCCAGCCGGAGGGCGTGGCCTGCAGGTGAGTAATGCCTTCCTGGCGCAGGGTGTCGGTCAGGCGCGGGCCATCACGGCTCAGTTCCGCATCACCCATGACGAGTTGCGCGCCGTGCGCCAGCGGCAGCAGCATCTCCAGCCCCGCGATGTCGAAGCCGATGGTGGTGGTGGCCAGCCAGCGGTGCCCAGGCCGCGTGGACAGCCGTTCGCCCATGCTACGCAGCAGGTTGTGCAGGGCCGCGTGCGTGATGGGCACGCCCTTGGGGCGGCCCGTGGTGCCGCTGGTGAAGATGATGTAGGCCAGGGTGTGGCCGGGCAGGGGTGTGCGTGCTGCAGGCGTTTCTGCGGAGCCGTCCAGATCGGCGGGTACATCACGCAGGTTCACGCATGTCAGGTCCGGCAGGGCAGGCTCGGTGATGGCTTGCCCCTCTTCGCCATCGATGAGCACGAAGGCCGCATGGGCCTGCTCAAGCAGGGCGCGAACGCGCTCCCTGGGCTGGTGGATGTCCAGCGGGACATAGGGAAGCCCCAGTGACAGGCAGGCCAGCATGGCGGCCGGCAGATCTTGGCCACGGTGCAGGCACAGACCGATCGGCCGGCCGCTGCTGCTCTGCGCCCCCTGGGCGATCAGATGATCGGCGATGGCCTGCACGCGGGCTTGCAGTCGGGCATAGGTCCACGTGGTTGCGGGGGCGTGCTGATCACCGGGGACCGCGATGGCCTGCGCATCGGGGTGCTGGGCTGCCTGGGCCTCGAACAGAGCGGCGACGTCGGTATGTGCTTCTGGCCAGCGGTGGATGGGCGCATGGCTCTTCGCCAGTTCGGTCGTTTCGGCAGGGCCCATCAAGGGCAGATCGCCCACGGCGGTTGCCGGTCCATCGGCGATGGCCTGCAGCAGGGTGACAAAGCGCTCGGCAAGCCGTGCGATGGTGGCAGGCTCGAACAGGTCGCGGTCGTATTCGAGGCGGCCGGACAGACCTGAGGGCGCATCGACCATGTCCAATGCCAGATCGAAACGCGCGCCAGCCGGGCCGCTGTCGAGGGGCCGCACGCGCAGGCCGGGCAGGGCCATCGCATCAGTGGCCGCGGCGTGGTGCAGCACGAAGGCGATCTGGAACAGTGGGTGGCGGTCCAGGCGACGCGGTTCCTGGCAGGCGTCGACCACCTGCTCGAAGGGCAGGGCCTGGTGGGCGAAGGCGCTCAGCACGGTGTCGCCCACCTGAGCGAGGATGTCGGCGAAAGCGCGCGCCGGATCGATGCGGTTGCGCAGCACCAGGTTGTTGACGAACAGCCCGATCAGGTCGCGGGTTTCGGGGCGGTCGCGATTGGTCACGGTGGAGCCGACCCACACGTCGTGCTGGCCGCTGCTGCGGGCGATCAGCACCTGGACGGCCGCCAGCAGCGCGGTGAAGAGGCTCACCTGGTGGCGGCGCGCCAGATCGCGCCATGCGGCGCTGAGCGCTGGTGTCAGTGTGAAGCCGAGGTGCCCGCCCCGGCCAGCCTGCATGGGCGGGCGTGGGTGATCGGTGGGCAGGCCCCGGTCGGCGGGCGGGTCGGCCAGTGCGGTCTGCCAATGGCGGGTGCTGGCCTGTTGCGCGGCCTGGGCATCGGTGGTGTCTGCCGACGCGGTGGTGCCGTGCGCGACCAGGTCGACATAGCGGGCTGGCAGCGTGGGCAGCGTCAGGCCGGCGTAGCCCATCATCAGCTCGCGCATCAGGATGCGCAGCGAGCCGTGGTCGGCCACGATGTGATGGACGCACAGCAGCAGGGCATGGGTGCTGTCCGGCAGGCGCAGCAGGCGTGCGCGCAGCAGGGGGCCGCGGGCCAGGTCGAAGGGCTGCCTGGCGAAGGCGGCCAGTGCAGGGCGGATGAGCGCATCTGGATCGGCCAGGGGATGGGCTCGGTCAGTCGTGCCGGCGTGTGAGTCGAGCACATCGACTGGCAGATCGAACGCCTCCATCGGCATGATGCGCTGGCGCGGCTCGCCGTCCTCGCTCTCGAAGATGGCGCGCAGCACGTCGTGCCGCTGGAGCACCTGTGTGAAAGCCTGTGCCAGGCGCTCCGCGTCCAGCGGGCCCTCGATGTGCAGGGCGGCGGGCAGGTGCCAGGCGGTGTGTGTGTGCGGTGTCGAACCTGGCTCGCTGGCGTCTTGCAACTGGGCCATGAACCACAGGCGTTGCTGCGCTGGGCTCAGGCGGTGGCGCCGCTGGCTCTCGCGCTCTTGCAACAGCCGGGCCAGCAGGCGGCGCTTGGCGGCGGCATCCAGCGTGGTGGTCTCTGCGGCGGGATCTGCAGGCACGCGGTGCGGGGCGCCGGGGCTCATGTGGGGGTGTCCGGGTTGTGCGCGAGTTCTGCCAGCAGGCGGTCCACCTCGTCATCACTGAGGGTGTCGACATCGACAGGCTTGTCGGCGATGGGGGTGTTTGTGGCTGGCAGCGGGGCGGTCTGCTGCAGGCGCTTCGTGTCGATCACGGCGGCCTGCTCGGCCGGGGTGAGTGCACCGAGCAAGTCGGCCAGGCTGAGGTTCAGGCCGGTGGCCTGTTGCAGCCTGGTCAACAGTTGCAGCGCGGCGAGCGAGTGGCCGCCCACGGCGAAGAAGTGGTCGTGGATGCCCACCTGCACCAGCCCGATCACCTCGGCCCAGGCCTGGACCACCAGGGCCTGGGTGGGTGTCTGTGCCGGAGCGTGTTCGGCTTGCCGTGCTTCGGGCGCGGGCAGGGCCTGCCGGTCGACCTTGCCGTTGGCCGACAGCGGCAGCGACGGCAGCACCATGATGCGGCTGGGCACCATGTAGGCGGGCAGATGATCGGCCAGCCAGTGGCGCAGCGTGGCTTCCAGCGGCGTGGCGCCGCTGTCCGGGAACGCAGGCTGGGCGCAGGTGGCGGCGGGGCGCGAAGGCCAGGCTTGCTCAGTGGTGTCCGCGGTGTTGATCGGGCCGCCCATCAGGGCGTAGAGCGGCTCATCCCCTTCGGGCAGTTGCAGCAACTGGCGCAGTGCCTGGGGCCGGATGCCGCCCAGCGGGCACAGGCCCAGGTTCGATGCTGGCGCCGTGCTCATCAGCAACTGGGCGGCGTGACCGGCCTCCAGCAGCGCAAAGTCACGGGCCCGGTCGCCATAGCGGCTGGCCAGGGCCGGCACGCGCGCGACCAGGAAGATCGAGAAGGCGCTGCCGGCTGCCAGATCCTGGTTGTCGGCGTACAGTAGGGCCTGTTGCCTGGCCAGCTCATGGGCTGGCGGCAAGGGGCCGGCGGGCAGCAGGCGGTGTTCACCAGGGTGGTAGCGCCACCAGCCGCCGGCCAAGCCATCGACGCGGCCTTCGCGCACGTGCAGCCAGGTCTGAATCGGGTAGACGTGGCCGGCCGAGGGGTAGGCATGCCGCATCAGCGGGGTGTCTGATGCGGGCTGGGCGCGCAGCGCGGCCAGCAGATCAGCCAGGTGGGCCAGGGGCAGCGGCGCGGTCAGGAAGCGGCGATGGCTTTGCCTGGTCCATGGGGCGGGGGCGCTCGTCACGGGCGCTAGGTCGACCACACTGGCGGTGGCTGGAGGTTGCGCGCTGTCATCGGGCCAGCCAGCCGGGCGCTGACGTGTCTCGATCAGGGCCAGGCGTTCGGCGCCCTGGGCCTGGATGGCTTGCTGGGCGGGTACGACATAGGCGCACAGCACGGGCGGGGTGCCGTCGGCGGCGTGCACGGCGGCGGCGCTGGCCGACAGCAGGGGGTGGCGCTGCAGGGTGGCCTCGATCTCGCCCAGCTCGATGCGGTGTCCATGGACCTTGACCTGCTGGTCCTGGCGGCCGAGGAAGACGATCCATCCATCCTGCGGATCGATCAGTCCCAGATCGCCGGTACGGTAGAGCACGGTGTCCTGGGCATCGCCGGGGCGCACGAAGGGGTTGGGCACGAAGCGCTCGGCGCTGAGCGCGGCGCGGCCCCAGTAGCCCTGCGCAACGCCGATGCCGCTGATGAAGAGCTCGCCTGGCACGCCGGGTGGGCAAGGCCGCAGCTGTGCATCGAGCACGTGCCAGTGCTGATGGGTCATGGCGCGGCCATAGGGAATGGCCTGCCAGGCGGGATCCACGTGGGTGACGGGGTGATCGATCGACCAGATGGAGGCCTCGGTGGCGCCTCCCATGCTGACCACGCGCAACGCCGGCAGGCGTACCCAGGCACGCGTGGGCAGGCCCAGCGGGATCCAGTCGCCGCTGAGCAGGGCCACGCGTAGCGAGGCCAACGTGTCGGGCTGCAGGTCGTCTGGGATGGGCGTGCTGTCGAGCAGCAGTTGCAGCAGGGCAGGCACGCTGTTCCACACGGTCACGCCATGGCGCGCGATCAGTGCGGCCCAGCCGGCTGGCTGGCGCACCTCGTCTGCATCGGGCAGGCACAGCGCAGCGCCGCAGGCCAGCGGGCCGAAGAGATCCCACACCGACAGGTCAAAGCTCAGCGATGAGACACCGAACACGCGGTCGCTTGGCTGCAGGCCATGGCGCTGGTTGACATCGAGCACGGTGTTGACGGCGCCGCGGTGGTCGATCATCACGCCCTTGGGCGTGCCGGTGGAGCCGGATGTGTAGATCAGGTAGGCCAGGTCGTGGTCGTCGCAGCGCTCGGCGTCGATGGTGGCCAGCATGGCATCGAGGCGGACGTTTTCGTCCGTTGCCGGTGGCGCCAGCAGGCCTTCATCGATGGCCATGAACAAACACCCATCGGGGCGATGGCCATGCGTGTCGCCCAGCACGCAGCGGATGTGGGCATCGCGCAGCACGGTGTGCTGGCGTGCCTCCGGCCAGGCCGGGTCGATGGGCACGTAGGCCGCGCCGGCGATCAGGATGCCCAGTGCGGCGGGAACTTGTGCCCAGCCCTTGGCGCAGGTGATGGCCACGTGGTCGCCACGACGCACGCCCTGTTCACGCAGGTGCACTGCGATGCGGCGTGCAGCCAGGGCCAGTTCGCCGTAATGCAGGGTACGGCCGCTGCTCAGCACGGCGGGGGCGTCCGGGTGCCGGTGTGCGGTGGACAGGAACAACTGTTCCAGGCGCGGGTGTGCCAGCGCGTTAGCGTGGGTGGGGGGCACGGTCTTGGCCAGCCAGTCGCCGATGAAATCGCTGGCGGGGCTGTCCAGGGCCGCGAGATGCTGGCGCTCGCGTGGGATCGGCTCCCAGCGCTGCCAGGCTTCGGGATCGTCGGCCAGGGCCTTGAGCAGGCGGGCATGCCGATCATGCAGATCGTCGAGCAGCCCGGTGGGGAACAGCGCGTCCAGCGCATCGCAGTTGACTTGCAGCCCACCATCGACCTCGGAGACCTGGTGGTCCAGCACCACCTGAGAGGTCTGGCTGACACTCCAGTGCACCTCGGCTTCCCAGTCGGGCGGGGCCGAGCGCGTGGCGCTCTGCCCCAGCGTGCTGGTGAAGACCACCGGCATGAGTGCGCCGCCGGCACGCTGCTGGCGGCGGGCCAGTTCGCGCTGCACGCGCACGCCGCTGAACGCGCGGTGGGCCATGTCGTCCCACAGACGGTCTTGCAGTCGTTGCCCCAGGCCGGCGATGCCTTCGCCTTCGCGGGGGCAGACAGCCAGCAGCAGGGACGAGGTGAAATCACCCACCACGCGGTCGATCTCGGGGTGACGCGGCGGGCGGTTGAACAGCGTGAGGTTGAGCGTGAAATCAGCGCGACGTGAGCAGGCCGACAGGGCATGCGCGAATGCGGCCAGCACCGCTGCCGACGGCGTCAGCCCGCAGGCCGCGGCGTGACGTTGCAGGCGCTGCCAGTCCGCCGGGGCCAGGTGGGTGCTGCGGCGCACGAAGTGGCGGGAGGCCTCGCGGCCTGCCTGCCGCAGCAGTGGCAGCTCAGGGGCAGGGGGTAAGGTGTCGAGGCGTTGCAGCCAGTGCTCACGGGCGGCCTGCCAGGCTGGGCCGACCTGATCGGCGTGTTCGGCCAGCACGCAATCGCGGAAGGCCAGACCCAGCGGGGGCAGCGTGGCGCCCTGCAGCAGCATGGCCATCTCGCGGCCCAGCAACTGGAAGCTGAAGGCATCGCCGATGAGCACGTCGAAGCTCAGGTGAAAGCGTGTCCGTCCATCGGGCAGGCGGCTGGCCTCCACCTGGAACAGCGGCCACTGCTGCGGATCGAATCGCTGGTGCGACAGGCGGCCGCGCACGGTCTGCAGGGCGGCGTGGCGTGCGGTATCGCCCAGACTCCGCAGATCCTGCACCGCCACTTGCGGCGCGGGCACCTCGGGCAGCACGCGTTGCTGGCCGTCTGGTGTGACGATGGCACGCAGCATGTCGTGGCGTTGCACCAGTTGCTGCAGGGCTGCCTCGACCGCCTGGGGATCGAGCCGCGCGTCGATCTCGCGGTAACCGTGGGTGCTGACCTCGCCCAGCTCGAACGCCGACTGCCGGCCCATCAGGTAGGCCTGCTGGATGTCGGTGAGGGGGAAGGGTTCGAAACGGGCCGTGGTGTCGGGGATGATCGGCGCCCAGGTGGCCTGTGCCAGGGATGGCGTGACCACGTGATCCGCGGCGGTATCCGCACCCGCGACGGTCTCGTCAAGGTGACGGGCCAGCGCCTCGATGGTGGGGTGGCGGAACAGCGCGCGCAGGGGCACCGGCCGGCCCAGGGCCGTTTCCATGCGGGCGACCAGGTCGATGGCCAGCAGCGAGTGGCCGCCCAGTTCGAAGAAGCTGTCATGCACGCTCAGACCACGCTCACGGGCCTCGGCGGGCAGCAGGCCCCGCTGGCCCAGGGCCTCGGACCAGGTGATTGCCAGCGTGGCCTCGGTGGGCGTGCGCGGCGCGGTCCATGTGGTCTGGCGCGCGGTGGGGGCCAGGGCCTTCAGGGCGGCACGGTCGATCTTGCCGTTGGGCAGGCGGGGCAGGGCCGTCAGCACCTGAAGGCGCTGGGGCACCATGTGGCGCGGCAGGCGATCGGCCAGGAAGTCACGCAATGCGTCGGCGTCGATGCCGTTGGCTTCGACATGGGCGACGAGCGTGAGGTCGGCAGGGCTCGGCTGCGTGTTTGCATCGGTGCTCAAGGCCATGGCCATCACGACGGCATCCTGCACATCAGGGTGGTCGCGCAGGGCGTGCTCGATCTCGCCGACCTCGATGCGCAGGCCACGGATCTTGACCTGGTGGTCCATGCGCCCCAGGTAGTGCAGTTGCCCGTCGCGGTCACGGCGCACGCGGTCGCCGGTGCGGTAGAGGCGGTCGCTGCCCGAGGCATCGGCGCGCAAGGGGTTAGGCACGAAGGCGGCGGCGCTCAGGCCAGGGCGGCCCAGGTAGCCGTGGGCCAGGCCCACGCCCCCCAGGCAGAGTTCTCCGGCCACGCCCTCGGGCACGGGTTCGCCGTAGATATCAAGTACATGGGCCTGCGTGCCGGGCAGCGCGCGGCCGATGGGCACGCGGCGCACGGTGTGGCCGTCGAAGCCCGGGCTCGCCGGGCCATCGAAGCGCGCCTCGGTGGAGTAGGTGGTGTCCTCCGACGGGCCGTACAGGTTGTGGATGGACTGCAGTTGGGGCAGCTGACGCAGCCGGTTGACCAGGGGGGGCGGCAAAGGCTCGCCTGCCAGGGCCACGTGCCGCACGCTGAGGGGCAGACCGCTGCCTTCCAGCAATTGCTGCAGAAGGCTGGGCACGGTGTTGACCAGGGTGATGCCGTCGATGCCTGGCTGGCGGGGCCATTCAGGCAGGTTGGGCACCAGGTGCACGCTGCCGCCACAGGCCAGGGGCGCGAAGAGCTCGAACACGGACAGGTCGAAGCAGATGGACGTGCTGGCCAGGGTGCGCTCGAAGGCGGTTGCTCCGAACTCGGCTTCGGCCCAGTCAAGCAGGGCGACGGCGCTGCGGTGGGCAATGGCCACGCCCTTGGGCCGGCCGGTCGAGCCGGAGGTGTAGATGACGTAGGCCAGCGCGTCGGGATGTACCCCGGCCACGGGGGCCTGGTCGGGCGCCTCATGGCTGCCGAGCCGAGCCGCCTGCAGGAGATCTTCGGGGTCAAGGCGGAACAAGCCGACGCCGGCATCGGCAGGCCCTTGCGGCCCACCGGCTTCGACCAGCATCAGGCGCAGGCCGGCGTCCTCGGCGATCTGGGCCAGGCGCGCGGCAGGGTAGTCCGGGTCCAGCGGCACATAGGCGGCGCCCGTGCGCATCACCGCCAGCAGGGCCACTGGCAACAGGGTGGTGCGTGTCAGGCAGATGCCGATGCGGTCACCGGCCAGCACGCCCACGCGGCGCAGGCGCTGGGCCAGGCGCTGCACGGCGGCGTCGAGCTGGGCGTGGGTTAGCGAGAGCCGGCCGTCGTTCACGGCCAGGGCCTGCGGTGTGCGGCGGGCCTGCGCAGCGATTCGCGCCGGCAGCGTGTCGCCATCGTGCGGACGGGCGGGGGCGATGGCGGGTGTTTCGCCACGCGCCAGCACCTGTTGGCGCTCGTCGGCCGTCATCAGGGGCAATTGACCGATGCGGGCATCGGGGCTGGCCACCACGGCGCGGGCCAGCACATCGAAGTGCCGGGCCAGGCGGGCCATGGTCTCGGGTTCGAACAGGTCGCTGCGGTACTCGATCTGGCCACGGATGCCTTCGGGGGCATCGATCAGGTTCAGGCGCAGTTCGTACTTGGTGCGGCCGGCATCGACCACCTCACGGCTCAAGGTCAGGCCGTCCAGACGGAGTTGGTCGGCGGTGGCAGGCTGCAGGTCGAACTTCGCCTGGAACAGCGGCATCATCTGGTCGAGGTGGCGCTCGGGGTTGAGCAGCTCGACCAGCTTCTCGAAAGGCAGTTCCTGGTGCGCGAGTGCGTCGAGCACCGTGGTACGCACGCGTTGCAGCGCGGTGCGCCAGCGGGGATTGCCGCTCAGGTCGGTGCGCAGCACCAGGGTGTTGACCAGCAGGCCGATAAGGCCTTCGGTGTCGGTGTGGTCGCGGTTGGCCACCTCGGAGCCGACCACGATGTCCGCACCGCCGCTGTAGCGGTGCAGCAGCACCTTGAACAGGCTGAGCAGCACCGCGAACAGGGTGACCTGCTCCTGCTGTGCCAGGGTGCGCAGGCGCTGGCTGAGATCGGCATCGAGCTGGACGGGATGAATCGCGCCCAGGTCGGTGGCGACCGGCGGGCGGGCGTGGTCAAGCGGCAGGTCCAGCAACGGCAGCTCGCCCCCCAGTCGATCCTGCCAGTGACGGCTCAGCCGGTCGAGTGTCTCGCCCTGCAGGTGGGTCTGTTGCCAGGCTGCCCAGTCGCCGTACTGGATGGGCAGCGGCGAGAAGCCGGCCGCCTGGGCCAGGGCCTCGCTGGACACGGCATCGGGCTGGCGGCGGGCGGCAGCGTAGAGCTGCCCCAGTTCGCGCAGGAAGACCCCCACCGACCAGCGGTCGCAGACGATGTGGTGAGTGGCCAGCAGCAAGTGGTGGCGGGTGGCCGATTCGCGGATCAGCGCGATGTGCACGGGCACTTCAGCCAGATCGAAGGGGCGCGCGGCGGCCTCATCGCGATGGATTTGGACGGCGGCCACCGGGTCTGCCTGAGGGCTGCAGTCGATGAATGTCACCTGGCCGGACTGCGCCGGCTCGACCACCTGCACGGGCAGGCTGCCCGCACCGGCCGGGTAGCGTGTGCGCAGGATGTCGTGGCGCGCCAGCAGCGCATCCAGGGCGCGCTGCAGGGCCGGGGTGTCCAGGGCACCGTCCAGGCGCAGCAGGCTGGTGACGTTGTAGGCCGTCTGTCCGGCATCGAGCTTTTGCAGGAACCACAGGCGCTGCTGTGCGAAGGACAGGGGCGCGGGATCCGTGCCGGTGCGCTTGGCCAGGACGCGTGCCGTGGCCGAGGGCTGCTGCAGCCCGGCCTCGGCGAGGCGGCGGCTGAGCAGAGCGCGCTGCTCGGGCGACAGGCGGGCGAGTTGGTCGTAGAAGCCGGACATGGTGCGGTGAACGTGGCTGGGACGCCTCAGGCGGCGGGCGTGAGGGGAGGGTTGGACGATCGGGCCAGCTCGACCTGCACCTGGTCGGGCGACAGGGCCTGCACCTCGGCCAGCAGGGCCTGCATGGCGGCAAGGTCGTCATCACGTGGCAGTTGCGGTTCGATGCGCGAAGCGATGGCCGCGATGGTGGGCACGCCGTCGAGCAGGTCGCGCAGGTCGAGCTGCACAGGGAAGGCCTTGCGCACGCGGCCGATCACCTGGATGGCGAGGAGGGAGTGGCCGCCCAGGTCGAAGAAGCTGTCGTCCACGCCCACGCGGTCCACGCGCAGCAGTTCGCGCCAGATGTCGGCCAGGGTCTGCTCGATGTCGTTGCGAGGTGCCATGAAGGGCGTGGCCAGTGCCGGGCGCTCGTGGGCCGCGCGCTCGGCGGGGCCGGTGGCCTCGCTGGTGCGCGGCTGCACGCGCAGCCAGGCCTGCAGACGCGGCCCGAGCGCCTGGCGCGAGACGGCCGCGCTGCCTTGCAGACCCGCGGCGAGCACGCGTTCGGTCTGGTCCAGCACCTCGTCGTCATCCAACGCATGGGCCTGCAGGCCGGCGCCGATGGCGGCCGTGCTGGACGGAGCGGTCGTGGCATCGGCGGTAGCCTCGTGGCCGGAGCGGGTGGGATCCCAGTCGATGGCGATCCAGCGTGTGCGGCCCTGGCTGGCCTGGGTGAGGGCTGCGGTCCGTGTGACCCAGGCGTCGGTGATGCGGTTGGCGGCCGCATACGCCCCCAGGCCCACGCCGCCCAGCACCGCTGCCATGGACGACTGGACGCAGCAGAAGGCGGGTGCGTGGCGTGCGACCAGATCCTGCAGCGGCGCGAGCAGGCTCAGCCGGGTGTCGCGGTTGTAGGCCCAGTGCGCGGTGGTGAGCAGGCTCAGCGGGGCGGCGCTGTGGCGGTTGGTGGTGGGCACGCTGGCGAAGACGCCATCGAGCGGGCCATCCTGCTCGCAGGCGCGGGCGAAGGCGTCGGACAGGGTTGCCGGCAGATCGTCGTGCTGCCCGATGTGGGCGCTGACCACGCGCACGCCCTGAGCCTGGCATTGGTCGATCAGGGCCTGGGGTACGGGGGCAGCCGGCGCCACGCTCAGCAGCGTCAGTTGGCGAAGACCGCGTGCCGCCAGCGTGCGGGCCCAGATCGGGCCCAGGCCGTCGTGCAGATCGCCCACGATGAGGTGGTGGGCCTGTCGGCGCAACGGGGATGCGGTGGTTTTGTTCCCTGCGGCGGTGGGTGAGGGCAGCGGAAGCAGTTGGTGCGACATCACCCAGCGCCAGGGGCCACGCCAGGCGCTCAGCGCGGGCGGATGCTCGGCGCGCAGGTCTTCCCACAGGCGGGCGGCCAGGGCGGGGGCCTGGTGCTTGTCGTCCAGCGCGGCATCGATGTCGATGACACGGCATCCCAGCAGCGGTTGCTCCTGCCCGATGACCAGGGCCAGGCCATGCACGCTGGCCTGCTCGGGGTGTTGCAGTTCGCCGCCGGTGGCTTCGCAGGCGAGTTGCGTGACGCAGATGCACTGCACCGGCTGTTCGGTGTCGGACCAGGCCTGCGACAGGGTCAGCAGGGCGTGCAGGTGCTGGCCGGCGGTGTCGGGTGTGGGTGATGGTTCATCGCCACGGGGCCAGCAGGCGCGCAGGTCCAGCAGGTGGGTCGGGCGCACATCCCGTTCGGCCAACGAGGTGCGCAGTGTCAGCCAGTCGCCGCTGTCGTGCAGGTTCAGCGTCAGCGTGCGGTAGGCCGGCTCGTCGAAGCGATCGCCGGGCTGAAGGGTGAAGGCGTTCTCGCCCGCCGCATCGATGCGCTTGAGCAACTGGGCAGCCAGGGCCGGCACGGGGCCGTGGCCGCAGACGATCAGCCAGGTGCGGATGTGACCGGGGGGCGTGCCCACGCCGAGCACGGGCGATCGTTGCCAAGTGGGGACATGCACCCAGCGGCCGGGATCCTGGTCGGCCATCGGGGCTTGGTCGGATGCGGTGTGCGATGGCGGCAGTTCGGTGCCTGAAGCACCGGCAGTGCCCATGGCCATGGCCTGCGTGCCCGCACCGATCCAGAAACGCTGGCGGGTCAGGGGGTGGCCAGGCAGCGGTACGCGGCGCTGGACCAGGCGATCGGGATGCGCGGCATCGTTCAGGGCTGACCAGTCGATGTCGATGCCGGCGCACCACAGCTGGGCGGTGGCCTGCTGCAGGGCTGCATCGGCCGAATCGACCGCATGACTTGCATGACCTGCATGGCCCGCATCGCGGCGCGGCGGCAGGCTGGCGATGGCGCGGCGCAGGGCACTGTCCACGATGGCGGGGCCCGCCGCGTGGCGAAGGTGCTGGGCCTGCAGGCCGATCAGGGTGTGGCCAGGGCCGACCTCCAGGGCCAGGGTTTCGGGCAGTTCGTCCAGGCAGCGAAGCGCCAGGTCGAAACGCACTGGCTGCAGCACCTGCCGGGCCCAGTAGGCCGGGCTGGTGGCCTCGGCGGCGCTGAGCCAGCGCCCCGTGACACTGGACACGATCGGCAGCCTGGGCGCCTTGGGCGGGCGCTGCACGAAGTGCTCGGCGAAGCTGGCCTGCAGGCGCTCGGCGGCGGCGGCCATCATCGGTGTGTGGAAGGCGTGCGATGTCTTGAGCCACTGGCAGGGCAGGCCCTGGGCTTCCAGTGCAGCCGTCGTCGTTTCGAGTGCTGCGGAGGTACCGGCCAGCACGCAGCTTTCGGGTCCATTGACGGCGCTGAGCCAGGGGCCTTGCGTTGAATCGCCGGCATCAAGCAGGGGCTGCACCGCAGCCACGGGTGCGAGCACGGCCAGCATGCGACCGGGCTGCATGGCCTGCATGGCCTGGGCGCGCAGGCGCACCAGTGCCAGGGCATCGTCCAGTTCGAAGACACCTGCGACGCAGGCGGCCACCCATTCGCCCAGGCTGTGGCCCAGCAGGGCCTGGGGGCGCACGCCCAGGTGGCGCCACCAGCAGGCCAGGCTGTAGGACAGCGCGAACACCACGGGCTGTGTCACGGCGGTGTCGTCCAGCCAGTCACCGGCTTCGGTCGCGGTCAGCAGGGTGTGCAGGGGCGCGGGCAGGTCGGTGTCCAGCACGCGGGCGCAGTCTTGCAGCGCGGCGTCGATCACCTCATGGCGGCCGATCAGGCCGCGCGCCATGGCCACCTGCTGGCTGCCCTGGCCGGGAAAGAGCCATACCAGGCTGGGGGCCTGCATGGCGGGCAGCGAAGCGGCATCATTGCGCTCGGCCAGCGCATGCAAGGCCTGCGCGGCTTCGGGCGCGGTGCCTGCCTGCACCGTGGCGCGGTAGGCAAAGGCCTGCCGCCCTTCGCGCAGCGTGTGCACGGCGGCGGGCCAGTCGCTGCTCAGTGTGGCTTCTTGTGCGGCGATCTGATCGAAGTGCGCCGCCAGCAGGCTGGCCTGCTGCTGCAGTGCCTCGGCCGAGCGCGCCGATACCGGGATGAGCAAGGGGCGCGCGGTGCTGTTGGCGGAGGCGGTCTCGGTGCGCTTGTCACGCACGGGCGCTTCTTCCAGCACCACGTGCGCGTTGGTGCCACCGATGCCGAAGGAGCTCACCGCGGCACGGCGTGGCCGGTGCTCATGGCGTGGCCAGTCGGCAGCTTCGCGGGCCAGTGCGAAGGGCTCGCTGTGCAGGTCCAGCGCGGGGTTGGGCTGCTGGCAATGCAGTGTGGGCGGGATGCGCCCGTGCTGCAGGGCCAGCACCGTCTTGATCAGCCCGGCGATGCCGGCGGCCGCATCCAGGTGCCCGATGCCGGATTTGACCGAGCCCAGCAGGCAGGGTTGTGTACGGGGCTCGCGTCGTGTGCGGGCGTAGGCCTGGTTCAGGGCGGCCACCTCGATCGGATCGCCCAGGCGGGTGCCGGTGCCGTGCGCCTCGACCAGGTCGATGGTGTCCGATCCCACGTCGGCGGCCAGCAAGGCGGCCTCGATCACGGCGGCCTGGCGGTTCACGCTGGGCGCGGTGAAGCTGACCTTGTCCGAGCCATCGTTGTTGATGGCCGAACCCTTGATGACGGCCAGGATGTGGTCGCCCTCGGCCAGGGCGTCGTCCAGCCGCCGCAGCACGACCACGCCGCAGCCATTGCCCGGCACGGTGCCCTGTGCCTGCGCATCGAAAGCGCGGCAGTGGCCGTCGGGGGCATGGATGCCGCCTTCCTCGGCGCGGTAGCCCCACTGGCGCGACAGCGCCACGCCACCGGCCATGGCCATGTCGCATTCGCCGGCCAGCAGGCTCTGGCACGCCAGGTGAACGGCCACCAGCGAGGTCGAGCAGGCGGTCTGCACGGCCACGCTCGGGCCATTCAGGCCCAGCTTGTGCGACACGCGCGTGGTCAGGAAATCCTTGTCGTTGGCGACGAAGAGTTCGTAGGGGCTGACGCTGGCGCGCGTCGCGGCGTCGCTCATCAGGTTGAAGAGGTAGCCGTTCATGCCCGCGCCTGCGAACAGGCCGATGCCCTGGCCCGTGTGGCGGGCAGGATCGTGGCCTGCCTGTTCAAGGGCTTGCCAGGCCACTTCCAGGAAGACGCGGTGCTGCGGGTCGAGCAGTTCGGCCTCGCGCGGGCTGAAGCCGAAGAAGGCAGCGTCGAAACGGTCGGCATCGGCCAGGGGGGCGCCCACGCGCACGTGGGCCGGGTCGTTCAGCAGGGCCTCGTCGGCACCCTGGGCCCGCAGCCAGGCGTCGTCGAGCGGGCCCACAGCCTCGTGGCCGGTGATGAGGTTGCGCCAGTAGGCGGCCAGGTCCGGCGCCCCCGGGAAGCGGCCGGACATGCCGACGATGGCGATGTCGAGCCCGTTGCCGGTGGGGCTGTCGGTGTGGTCGTGAGACGGCGCGTCTTGCATGGCGGAGGGGCTGAAGGGATGCTGGGGTGATCAGGGTGGAGCGACGGCGCGTTCGGGCTCAGGTGCCGGCGGTGCCCTGGCGCAGGCGAGCCTGTCTTGCCTGCAGGCGTGAGCGGCCGTGGGCGGCGGTGTCTTGCGCCTTGGTGGCTGCTTCGCCGCTGAGCGCGGGCATGGGCGCCTGTGCTCGATCAAGATGGGCTGCAAGGCGGCGTACGGTGGGGTGCTGGAAGAGTTCGGTCAGTGCCAGTTCGCGGCCCAGCCGCTTCTTGATCTGGCCCTGCAGGGTGACGAGCAGCAGGGAGTGGCCGCCGACCTCGAAGAAGTGGTCGTCCAGCCCGATGTCCGTGCGCTGCAGCAGTTCGCGCCACAGTTGCAGCAGCGTGTGCACCAGCGGTGTCTGCGCGGCCATCTCGGCGGCGATGTCCAGTGCTGATTGCGTGGCCTGTGCACCATCGTCTTCGGTGGGCGATGGCGGACGCAGTGCGCGGCGATCAATCTTGCCGTTCGGTGTCAGCGGCCAGTGCGTGGGCACGTGGATGGCGGCCGGCATCATGTAGGCGGGCAGGCGTTCGGCGAGCCGTGGCATCAGCACCGCGGCAGCGTCTGTGGTGGCCGATGGCTGGCCATGCCTGTTGTCACCGGCATCACGCCAGGCCACGAAAGCCAGCAGGCGGGCTTGCGCGCCATCGCCATGGACCACGGCGATGGCCTGCGCGACTTCGGGCTGCGCCAGCAGCGCAGCCTCGATCTCGCCCAGCTCGATGCGGTGGCCACGCAGCTTGACCTGGTGGTCCAGGCGGCCCAGAAAGGCCAGGGTGCCGTCGTGCTGCCAGCAGGCGCTGTCACCGGTGCGGTACAGGGCACCGGCCTGGTCTTGCGCAAAGGGATCGGGCACGAAGCGTTCGGCGCTCAGTCGGGGCTGGCGGTGGTAGCCCTGGCTCAGCCCGGTGCCACCGATGCACAGCTCGCCCGGCACGCCGTGCGGTACGGGCAGGCCGGCGTCGTCAAGCACGCGCAGGGTGGTGTACAGCAGGGCCTGGCCCACGGGCATGGCGGCGGCGTCGGGGTGGCGTGCGAGCAAGGCCTGGTCGATGCGCAGCGCAGCCGACCAGATGGTGGTCTCGGTCGGGCCGTAGACGTTCCACAGGGCAGCGCAGCGTGGCAGCAGGGCTTCGGCCAGCGGGCGCTCCAAGGCCTCGCCGCCGCACAGCACGGTCAGGCCAGAGTGGCCAGGCCAGCCCGCGTGCACCAGCAGGCGCCAGGTGGCGGGCGTAGCCTGCATCACGCAGCGGGGTTGCGCGACCAGCATCGGTATCAGCTGTTCGGGGTCGCGCGCCTGGGCCTCGTCGGCCAGCAGCAGGACGCTGCCCATGCTCAGCGGCAGGAAAAGCTCCAGCCCGGCGATGTCGAAGGACAGGGTGGTAACGGCCAGCCAGGGATCCGGTGCGGCCGGGCCGATGCGCTCGGCCATGGACTGCAGCAGGTTGCCCAGGCTGCGGTGCCGAACCGGCACGCCCTTGGGTCGCCCGGTGCTGCCGCTGGTGTGAAGCAGGTAAGCCGTGTCGTCGGGGTGGGTGGCGTGGGCGGGTGCCAGGCGATTCAGTTGTTCGTTTGTCCAGGCATCTGCCAGGCCGATGTCCAGCACGTGCTCGAATCCTTGATCGAACACGGCTCGTGTCTTGTTTTCCACCAGCACGGCGCGCACAGCGGCGTCGCTTGCGATCAGGCGCAGGCGGTCCGCTGGAAAGCCCGGGTCCATCGGCACGTAGGCGGCGCCCAGGTGCCAGCAGGCCAGCGTGGCGGCCACCAGGTCACGGTGGCGGGCCAGGCCGATGCCGACATGGTCACCGTGCCTGACGCCGTGCTCCTGCAGCAAAAGGGCGATGTGCTGGACGCGTTGTGCCAGGGCATCGCCACTGAGCTGGCCGGTCGCGTCCTGCATCACGACTTGGCCAGCGCGTTGCGCGAGCGAGGCCGCGATGCGTTGGGGCGGTAGTGGCCAGGGGGCGTGGTGCGGCGTGGGGGCGGCGCCAGCGTCCATCATCTTGCGCCACTGCGTGTCTGTCAGCGTGTGCAGGCTGCCCAGCGGGGTGTTCAGTTGGGTGGGCAGGCCGCTGAGCAAGTGGGCGAGCTGATCCATGAGGGCGCCAGCGTCCGTCATGGCCACGCGCTGTGGATCGGCCAGCAGCTTCAGATGCAGGCCTTCGGTGCAGGGCAAGGCATACAGGCTCAGGGCATAGTGTGTCTGCTCCACCACCTGTGCCTGCTCGACACGCAGGCTGGCGTGCGGTGCCATGCCGGGGGCTTTAGCCTGGGCACCTGTGGGGGGCATTGGGTAGTTTTCGAACACGACGATGCTGTCGTGCAAGGGCAGCAAGGCGGGCATGGCCTCAGCGCAGCGCCGCACGTCGGTCAGGGGCAGGTGCTCGTGCGGGCCTTGCGCTGCCTGCCGGGCCTGCAGGGATTGCAGCCATGCGCCCAGAGACTGTGCGGCCCGGATGGGGCTGCGCACCGGCAGGGTCGTGATGTACATGCCCAGAGTGCGGGCGGCCTCGGGCTGCGACATCGGGCGGCCCGAGCGCGTGAGGCCAGCAACCACGTCGCGCGCACCGCTGTGGCGCGACATCAGCAGCATCCAGGCGCCCAGCACCGCGGTGGACAGCGTGACGCGCAGGCCCCGTGCCGCGGCCTCGATGGACTGCAGCGTGCCTGGCGGGATCACCGCTTCCAGCACATGAGGCGTGTGCGCCTTCGTGTCCACGCGTTGGTCTGTGCTCGGATCCTTCTGGTGGTGTTCGTCGACGCGCGCAGGGCGCACCCATGCCGGCGTGCTCGTGGCCGACAGCCCGGCGAGTTCCGCTTGCCAGAAAGCGCGGGCGGCCTCGGCGGACTGCTGCCGCAACCACAGCAGATGGGCGCGGAAGCGCGGCGCGGGCTGTGGCCAGGCAGGCTGAAGGCCCTGGGCCAGTGCCTGGTAGGCAAGGCGCCAGTCGGCCAACAGCAGGGGCATGGACCAGCCGTCGAGCAAGATGTGATGGTGCGTGAGCAGCACGTGGTGGTGTTCGGCGGACTGGCGCCACACCTGCACCCTGAGCAGAGGCGCCTGCCGGAGGTCGAAGCCTTGCCGGCGGTCCTGCTCGAGCGTGGCGCTGATTTCCTGCGCCGTAGCCGCCTCGTGGAAGGCGACTGGGATGGCCGCGCGGGGCCCCACGATCTGCAGCGGCCTGGCCAGGCCATCCCAGGCGAAGGCGGTGCGCAGCACATCGTGGCGCAGACCCACGGCCTGCCAGGCGGCTTCGAACGCGTGTTGGTCGAAAGGCCCTTTGAGGTCGAAACGCGTCTGGATCACGTACACGCCCTGGCCGGGCGATTGCAGCGCATGAAAGAGCATGCCCTGCTGCGTCGGCGTCAGGGGGTAGACGTCCTGGGGCGCATTCGGGGTATCCGAGGTGTGCGGTGTCGGTGTGGCGGCCAAGGCCAGGGGCGTGCTGTCCAGCTGTGCGTTCATGGCGCCTCGCCTTCCGGCTGCCCCGGATCGCCCGAGGCTGGTTTGGTGGCTGGCGCTCCGGGGCCGCCATGGTGTCCGGAGAAGGGACAGCGCGCGGCCCGTGTGCCCTTGGGATCGATGATGCGCAAGCGGTTGGCCAGCACCTTCTCCAGCACCACCACCGCGCTTTCGCACGAGCGCAGGCTGCTGCGTTCCTCGCCCACGAAGCGCTGGCAGACGGCCCGGTGCGAACCGATCATCTCGACGAAGGCATCGAGGAAATCGCCATGCGCTTCGGACAGTTCGCCAGACAGCTCGCCCAGGCGGGGCCCCAGCTTCTGCCACAGGCGGATCAGGCGGGCATGATCCCAGGACATCAGGCCGCTGAAGTCGTCCGACTGCACGTGCGGCGCCATCATTGAGGCCCGCACGTCTGCCAGGTAGGCTTCGGGCGAGAAGCCGCCGGCCAGCTTCATGGCCGCGCCCGATGCGCGCATCAGCGCCGCGGCGCAGCGCAGTTCGATGTCGGCGTCCTCCTGCCGCTCGGCCATCAGGGCCTGTTCCAGCCGCAGCAGAGACAGGATCAGCCCCTGGACGTTCACGAAGAAGGCCCAGTGAAAGCCCTTCCAGATCGTGCGGGGCGCAGGGGCCATGGCCGAGGGGTTGGTGGTCATGCCGTCAGACTCCGTCCAGCTTGAGCGCGCGCATCAGCAGCAGTGCCTGGGCCCGCAGCCCGTCGAGCTGTTGTGCCAGGGCGTCCTGGTCCAGCGCGCAAGGCTGTGCCTGCAGGTCCATCAGGTGCCGGACCATGTTCAGCATTGAGCGCACCAGCGTCACGCCGGGCAGTTCGCTGTCCACGTGGCGCACGCCGAAGTAGGCGTTGTAGTCATCGACCTGGTGCTGCGCCAGCGGCGTGCCGGTGTCCCGGGGCGTGAGCGCGCGGGGCATGTCGTCGGGCAACTGGGCCAGGGCAGCATCGATCAGGGGGGCAGCCTCGGCTGGCGTGCACGACAGGGCCGCCTGAAGGTTCAGCAGGGCGGTGCGCACGGCCTCGCGCGGGCCCATGCCCAGCGGCATGTCGGCCCGCAGCGACCAGGGCTCCAGCAGTTCCAGGATCGACGCCGGCTGGCTCATCACACGGCCTCGCCCATGGCGCGGCGCAGGCTCAGGGGGCGCATGTCGGTCCACACCTTCTCGATGTGGTCCAGGCAGGCCTGGCGAGGGCCGGTGAAGCCTTCGGCGCGCCAGCCCCAGGGGATTTCCTTGTAGTCGGGCCAGATCGAATAGCGGCCTTCGTCGCTGATGACGACGAGGTGGCCCGGTTCATCGTTGTCGGCCGGGGAGGTCTGCTGGGTGGTGTTGCTCATGGAGGATCTCCGCGTGGTGTCTTGATGATTCGTTCAGATCAGCCCGTCGGCGCGCAGCGCGCCCAGGCTGTCGGTGAAGGCATTGACGATGTGGTCGATGTCGGCGTCGGTGTGCTCGGTGCACAGGAAGCCGCCGACATCGCCGATGCGCAGGTGCACGCCGCGCAGCAGCAGGTGGTAGGACAGCAGCGGGCGCACATCGTCTGGCAGGCGGCTGCGGCTGTTGGCCAGCGTGAAGAAGGAGCCGAAATGCGTGAACTGCAGCGGCACGGCTTGGCTGTTGCACCAGCCGTTCAGGCGTGTGACCAGGGTGGCCGTGGCGGTGTTGAGCCGGTCATACAGCGCCGGCCCTTCGTCGCGGATGCGCGTGAGCACCGCGTGCGCCGCGGCCAGCGACAGCGGGTGCTTGGTGAAGGTGCCGGCAAAGAAGGTGGTCGGCGTGGTGGGGGCCGAGTCGTCGTCGAAGCGCCAGGTGCCGCCGTCGATGCGCGCCATCAGCTCGGCTTTGCCGCCCAGCACCGAAAGCGGCAGGCCGCCCCCGACGATCTTGCTGTAGGTGACCAGGTCGGCCTGGATGCCGAAGTGGGCCTGTGCGCCGCCGGCCGCCACGCGAAAGCCCGTGACCATCTCGTCGAATACCAGCACTGTGGCGGTGGCCTGGGTCAGGGTGCGCAACTCGCGCAGAAAATCGGCTGGCTGCAGTTCGGTGCAGCGGCTCTGCACGGGCTCGACCAGCACGGCGGCGATGTCGCGCGCACGGCGGCGCAGCACGTCCAGCGAGGCCGGGTGGCCGTACTCCAGCACGATGACGTCGCGCGCGGCGCCACCTGATACGCCCGCAAAGGCCGGCACGGCGCCCACGCTCATGCCCTTGTCGAGCAGGCGCGCCAGCGGGCGCAGCCAGGGTGTGTGCGCGGCGCGTTCGATCACGCGCTTTCGGGCGTACTGGCGCAGCGGTGCGCGCATCAGTCCGACGTCATGGTGGCCGTGGTACGAGTTGGTGAAGATGGCCACGCAGGGACGCCCGGTGGCGGCGCGCGCCACGCGGATGGCGGTCATCACGGCCTCGGTGCCGGTGTTGCTGAAGCACAGGCGCTCGACGCCAGTGATTTCAGTGACAAGGCGTGCGACCTCGCCCACCAGCGGGCTTTGCGGCCCAATGGGAAAGCCTTGTTCGATCTGTCGTGCCAGCGCCTCGCGCACGCAGGCGGGGTTGTGGCCAAACAGGTTGATGCCCAGGCCCTGCAGGATGTCGAGGTAGCGGTTGCCATCAATGTCGCGCAGCCAGGCGCCCTCGGCGTGATCGACCACCACGGGGTAGCACATCTGCTTGGTCTCGGCGGCAAAGCGTAGCCCGATGGAGCTCTTGTCGGCGAACACCGGGCGGTCGCGTTCGGCCCGTGCCTTGGACAAGGGCGTCATGCGGTTGAAGCGCTCGCTCAGATCCGCGAGGTGGCTGGGCCGGTTCGTACGCAGGGGGGCGTTCAAGGCGCTTGCTCCTTGATGGCGATGAAGTGGGCCGAGTGGCGGTCGTCGGGCGGGGTGTCGCCATCGACCGTGCCGACGCGGATGCCCTGAAAGCCTGCGGCCTGCAGCAGGCGGCGCACGTCGTCGATGGGGTGGCCCCAGACGGGGTAGTCGCCCTGGGTGCGCAGCCAGCCGGGCTCCAGTTGCTCGAAGCGTTGCAGGGCGCGCAGGCGCAGGCCGATGAAGCGCGGGCGGTGCAGCAGGCGGTATAGCGCGCGACGGGCCAAGGCGGTCAGGCCGGGCCGCCAGCTTTCGGCGGGGCGGTGCATCGTCACGGTGAAGGTACCCTGGCGTGTGGCCGCGTCATAGCGGGGCGTGATCAGCCAAGCGAAGCGATCGGCGATGTCGCCCTCCAGCGGTTGGCCTTGCCACCACCGCGCCAACTGCTCGGGGTGGTTGAGGTCGAAGGCGAACACGCCACCGGGGCGCAAGGCCTGGAACACGCAGGCGAACACGCGGCCCAGGTCGTCCAGCGAGGCGATGTGGTTGAGCGAGGCGCTGGTGGAGAACACGCCGTCGAAGCGGGCAGGCAGCTCGAAGGCGCGGGCATCGGCCTGCAGCAGTTCGGCTTGCGGCACGTGCCGGCGAGCGCAGGTCAGCATGGCCGGTGAGCTGTCGATGCCGCACAGTCGATGGCCCTGCTTGGCCAGGGGCACCATCAACTGGCCGGTGCCGCAGCACAGGTCCAGCAGGTCGGCCTGGGCTGGCACGCGTGGCAGCACGGTGCGCTGCAGGAAACGCCATTGCGGATCGCAGTACTCGGGGCCGACCGTCTGGTCGTACAGCCAGGCCCAGTCGTCGTAACGCTCCAGGGCTTCGTTGGTGTCGGGGGCCAGGGCAGCGGTGTGGGTCATGCCGGCCTCGCGTGGATGGGGTCTGGCAGTACACCGGCGGCGGCCATTGCGCGCAGGTAGGTGGTGATCAGCGCGGCGTCCAGCACCGGGGACTGGAAGGGCGCAGCTTGCAGGCGGGCCTGTGACCGGTGGGTGTCGTAGGGCGTGCCGTGGGGGCGTTCGGCCGGGCGTGCGACTTCGCTGTCAGCGATGGCCGGCGAGGGGGCGCGCGAGGCGAACAGAGCGGCCAGCGGGTAGAGCGCGTGTTCGGGCTCGTTCGCGGCGATCTGCTGCAGGGTCTGGAACCACTGTGCGTAAGGCACTCGTCGGATGCGGTGGCCGGCGGCTTCGCAGCCGGCGAAGAGCACGTCGGAGCTCACGGGCTGCGGGTGCAGCAGGTGGTGGCAGGCCCCGGCGGCATCGTCCTGCCGGGCCAGCCAGACGATGCTGCGCGCCAGATGGTCCACCGGCAGGATGTCCAGTGGCAACTCGCCTTCGGGGGCCAGGCCGCTCTGGATGTAGCCTTGCATCAGGCGGTAGAGAAAATCGTTCTCGTTGAAGGCGCCGCTGTGGCTGTCGCCTGAGGCGGGGCCGGGGCGGTAGATGGCGACTGGCAGGCCGCGCTCGGCCGCCTGGCGCACCAGGTGCTCGGCCATCCACTTGCTGCGGTTGTAGCCCCCGGTGGGCACGGGGGTGGGCGGCAGGGGCGCGTCTTCCTCGAAGCGCGCGCCACCGGCCTGCGTGATGGGGGGCAGCACGCTCAGGCTGGACACGTGGTGCAGCGGCTTGAGCCGGTGGTGCATAGCCAGGCGGATCACATCCAGCGTGCCCTGCACGTTGGCGGCGCGCAGCCGCTCGTAGGGCAGCATGTGGTGGACGTGAGCGCCGTTGTGCACGATGGCGTCGATCGTTTCGCTCAGGCTCTGCCACAGGCCCTTGTCCAGGCCTAGTTCGGGACGAGCCAGGTCGCCAGGCACGGCGCGCAGGCGGCTGGCCATGCTGGCGTCCCACAGGCCGTAGCGGTGCAGCGCGGCTTCGATGCGTGCCAGTCCCTGCGCGGTGGTGTTGTCTGAGGCTTCGGCGGATGAGGCGGCGGGATCGGGGCGGACCAGGCAGTGGATGGTCGCGTCGGTCTGCTGCAGCAGTTCGCGCAGCACGAAGGCGCCGACGAAGCCGGTCGCGCCAGTGAGCAGGATGTGGCGCGCGCGTGAAAGAGGTACGGCGGGGGCCACGGTGCCTTCGGGGCGGATGGCAGGTGGCAGCAGGGCGTCCGTTGGCAGCGGTGTCGCAGTCTGGGCTTCTGCCGTGACAGGGACCGCACCCCGGCGGGAGATCAACCTCAGGATGCCGTCCTTGTGGGTTTTCAGCTGGGCGGCCAACTCAGGGCCGAGGGCACCCTTGGGGGCCTGCACCAGCAGCTTGCCCTCACGCTCGGACAGTTGCACGCCCAGCGCGATGAGCTGGTCGAGCAGGCGGCCCAGGTCGTCGTCGGATCTGGCCGATGGCGAGACGACTGTCGTGCCTGAGGTCGTGGGCGAAGGTTGCTGAGCAGCGGCGGGATGGGTGGCAAGCGAGGCAGCGGTGGGTGAATTCACGCCAACTGCCGGCAAGGCGATCTCCACCCGGGGACGTCGGGCTACAGGCGGGCGCTGTGTGTTGGCGGCAGCCAGATGGAAGGCTGCGCAGCCCAGCAGGCGCCTTGCATCGATGCCCCGTTCGCGGCAGCGCGCGACCAGCTTGTCGGATTCGATGATGGCCAGCGAATCCGGCGTGTAGTGGATGGAGGTGATGTAGTTCAGCCAGGGCTCCTGGCCCATCGCGTAGACGAAGACCTGCGCGGGGCGCAGGCTGTCGATCAGGCCCATGCCACGGTCGGCGTCCGAACCGTTGAGGCGGCGTGCCTGTGCATGGCTGTGTGGCACGGCCTGGGGCAGCAGCGGGCCGTAGGCCCAGGTGTAGGGGGCGCCCTCGCACTCCATGCCGATGAAGAGCAGGTCCAGCGGGCCCATCAGTTGGGCCAGGTGGCGGTACAGGGCGGTGTCCAGGTTGTTGGAGTCGGCGGCGCACAGCACGCTGCGGCCTTCGGCCTCGATCCACCAGGCGGTCTTGCTGGCGATGTCGAGGTCGCCGTGTTCGCCCAGCACAGGCAGGCTGACGATGCGGCCGCCCGGGATGGGCAACTCGTCCAGCCGGTCGAGTTCGCGCACGTGCTCGAAGCCGATCTCGCGCAGGGCCAGGCGCAGCGAGGGGTCGAGCAGGCTGCCCCGGTGGCCGCCCGGCACCACGACCTCGCCGATGCGGTGGCGCAGCTGCAGCAGCGTCTCCAGCATCACGTGGTCCTGGTGGTTGTGCGTGATCAGCGCGTAGTCGATGAAGGGCGGCAGGTCTTCCAGGCTGAAGCGGGGCATGCCTGTGCGATGCGCGTAGCTGACCAGCGGGTCGACCAGGATGGCCACCTGGGCGGTCTCGACCAGCACGCAGGCGTGGCCCATGTAGCGCACGCGCACGCCGACTTCTTTGAAGCGCGTGGCCTCGGGCGGGGCAGCATCGGTGAACAGGCTGGACAGCAAGCGGGACTGCGTGGTGTCCAGGCCCAGGGCTTCGGCCAGTTCGCCCACGGGCGTGGCGGTGTGGCGGGCGGCGAACAACTGGTCCAGCACAGGGGCGGCGAAGGGCTGCTTCAGGGCCAGCACCATGTCGTCGTCCAGGCGGGGCGTGCTCATCACGAAGGCGCGCCGGTCGGTGTCGGGCAGGCTGCGCAGGGCGATGGACTGGCCCTGCGTGTCGTTCAGGCTGCTGCGGTAGAGCAGGCCCTCGTGCCAGCGCAGGGCGGGCTGGTGGCGCCCGTCGCACACCAGTTCGACGAAGCCACGCAGCATCTCGGGCAGGCGAGCGTAGAGCCCGTCCATGCTCTGGCCCTTGGGGTGCGCGGCCAGCAGGGCTTCGGCCTCGTCGATGGCTGCGCTCAGGGCCAGCAGCGGAGCCCGGCTCGTCACGGTGTCGTCCAGCAGGCGCGCCAGATCGGACACGCGGGCGGGCGGGTGCTGGATGAAGGGGCCGCCCACCATGGCCGGGTCACGCAAGGCCTCGGCATGGGCCTCGGGCGATTCGATGAAGGAGCGGATCACCGGCAATTGCGCATGCGTCAGGTAGCGCGCGGCGGTGGCCGGAGGCAGCAGGTAGCTCCAGGCGTACCACTGGTGGATCAGGGGCTCGGTGATCACGTCGTGGCGCAGCCAGCCGCGATCTGTGGTGGACAGTGGGCGGTTCACAGCTCGAATTCCTCGACGTCATCGCCCGGGGGCTGGCCATGGCCGGCCTGGGCCTGCGTGGCCCCGGTTGGTGCGTGTTGCCTGGCCAGGCGGGCCAGCTTGTGGCGATGGTCGATGCGCCGGGCCAGGGCCGAGAGCGTGGGCGCCTCAAACAGGTCGATCACGGTCAACTCGATGCCGTGCGATTGCCGCATCCGCGAGACCAGGCGTGTGGCCAGCAGGGAGTGCCCGCCCAGCTCGAAGAAGTCCGCATCGGCCTGAGGCACGGGCACGGACAGGATCTCGGCGAAGACGGCGGCCAGGGCCTGTTCGGTCTCGCTGTGCAGCGGCGCCGACGAGGCGGCGGTGGGCGCATCGGCGAGGTCCTGCAGGCGCGCCGTGTCGATCTTGCCGTGTGGTGTCAGTGGCAACGCCTCGATCCAGCGGAAGGTGGCGGGCACCATGTAGGCGGGCAGGTGCTCGGCCAGGTGCTGCCGGATCTCTGCCGGGGTGATGTCACTGGCGTTGCCGGTGGGCACGGCAAAGGCCAGGAGACGCTTGCCGCCCCCATGCGGATCATGCACGGCGATCACCGAGGGCACGCTGACGGCCGGATGGCGTGCCAGCACCTGTTCGATCTCGGCTGGCTCTACCCGGAAGCCGCGCACCTTGACCTGGTGGTCGATGCGGCCGAGCAGACGGATGCGGCCGTCGGGCAGGCGGCAGGCGAGGTCGCCGGTGCGGTACAGGCGTTCGCTGGAGGTCGGGTCGGCGGTGTCGTGCCAGGGGTTGGGGATGAACTGCTCGGTGGTGAGTGCCGCGCGGTTCAGGTAGCCCCGTGCCAGGCCGACGCCGCCGATGCACAGCTCGCCGGCCAGACCCACAGGCAGGCGCTGCAGGTGTTCATCGACCACGTGCAGCTGCTTGTTGGCCGCGGGCCAGAGCGTGGCGTCCAGTGGCTGGCCATTACCGCACGGCACCATGCTGGCGTTGACCGTGGTCTCGGTGGGGCCGTAGGCGTTGATGAAGCGGCGCCCGCGTGACCAGTGCGTGATCAGTTCGGGCGCGGGCGCTTCGCCGCCGACCAGCACCATGCGCAGATCAGGGTAGTCGTCGCGCGGCAGGCCTGCCAGCGCGGAGGGCGTCATCGTCAGGTGCGTGACGTGGTGGCGCTGGATCAGCTCGCCCAGTCCGGGGCCGGGCAGCAGGCGCTCGGCTGGTGCCAGCAGCAGGCTTGCGCCGCTGGCCAGGGCCATGACGATCTCGGGCACGGCGGCGTCGAAGCCGAAGGAGAAGAACTGCAGCACGCGGTCGCCAGCCCGCACATCACACATGCGGATCTTGTCGTCGACAAGGTTGACCAGGCCGCCGTGCTCGATCATCACGCCCTTGGGCCGGCCGGTGGTGCCGGAGGTGTAGATGACGTAGGCCAGGTGTTCCGGGCGGGTCAGGGGGGCGGGGTCGAGGGCGATGTGGCCGGAGGGCTCGTGCGTGAAGGCCGTGGTGGCATCGAGGTCCAGGCGCGCCGTGATCTGTGTATCGAGATCGGGCAGGGCATGCCCCTGATGGGTCAGCACCAGGCGCGCACCGCTGTCGGCCAGCATGTAGGCCATGCGCTCAGCCGGATAGGCAGGGTCGATGGGCAGGTAGGCGGCGCCGGCCTTGAGCACGCCCAGCATTGCGATGACCATGTCCAGGCCGCGGGGCAGGCAGATCGCAATGATCTGCTCGGGACCGGTGCCCTGCGCGCGCAGGTGGTGGGCCAGGCGGTTGGCGCGGGCATTGAGCGCTGCGTAGCTCAGCGTGTGGACGTCGTCGTTGCCGCGTCCGCCATCGAATACCAGGGCAGGGGCGTCGGGCCGCAGACGGGCCTGTTCCTCGAAGGCGTGGTGGAAGGCGCGTTCTGGCCTGAAGGCCTGGGCCGTGGTGTTCCAGTCGCGCTGCTGGCGTGCCTCGTCCGCACCGAGCAGGGGCAGGCTGGCCACATCGCACCCGGGTTGCGTCACCAGGCCGCGCAGCAGCGTGAGGTACAGCCCGGTCAGGCGGGCCATGGTGTCCGCATCGAACAGGTCGCTGTTGTACTCGAAGCCGCCGACGATGGCTTCGCCCGTGTCGTACAGATCGGCGCTGAGGTCGAGCTTGGCGCGCACCGTGCCCAGGGACAGGCGACTCAGGTTCAGGCCGGGCAACGTGCTGGCAGGCGGCGGCGCGTTCTCCAGCCGGAATTTGGCCTGGAACAGCGCATGGCGGCTGAGGTCGCGTTCGGGCTGCAGGGCCTCGATCAGTTGCTCGAAGGGCAGATCCTGGTGGGCCAGTGCTTGCAGGGTGGTTTGCCGGACCTGGGCCAGCAAGGCCGTGAAATCCTGCGTCGGGTCGATGCGCGCGCGCATCACCAGGGTGTTGACAAAGAGCCCGATCAGGGGCTCGACCTCGCGTAGCTGGCGGTTGGCCACGGGCACGCCGACCAGCACGTCCCGCTGGCCTGTGCAGCGGGACAACAGCAACTGGTAGGCAGCCAGCAGGGTCATGAACAGCGTGGCGCCCTGCTGGCGCGACAAGGCTCGCAGCGCGTGGGCCAGGTCTGCCTCGATGCGGAAGTGCGCCACCGCGCCCTGGCTGGATTGCATGCGCGCGCGGGGGCGGTCGGTGGGCAGGTCCAGGGCGGGCAGTTCACCGCCTAGTTGCGTGCGCCAGTAGACCAGTTGCGAGGCCAGGGTGTCGCCGCGCAGCCGCTGGCGCTGCCAGGCCGCAAAGCCGGTGTACTGCATGGGCAGGGCCGGCAGCGCGGCGGGGGCCCCCGTCAATGCAGCCTGGTAGGCCTGGCCCAGTTCGGCCATCAACAGTTCGAGCGACCAGGCATCGCAGGCGATGTGGTGCAACGTCAGGCACAGCACATGGGCATCGGTGCCAAGGCGGATCAGCTGGGCGCGGATGGGCCAGTCGCGGGTCAGGTCGAAGGTGGCCGATGCGGTCTGCTCGACCTGTTCGCGCAGCAATTGCGCCACCTGTTGTTCATTGCCCTGGGCGTGGCGCAGGTCCACCTGCTGCATGGCCAGCGGTGCGGGCGGATCGACGAGCACGGACACCGTGTCATGTTCGGTGGCAACGTACCTCGTGCGCAGCACTTCATGACGTTCAATGACAACGCTCAGTGCCTGACCCAATGCGCCCCCATCGAGAAAACCGTCGATGCGCACGGCATGTGGCACGTTGTGCAGGCCCGCCGAGCCGGGCAGTTGCTCCATGAACCACAGGCGTTGTTGCGCATGCGACAGGAGCAGGGTGTCGCTCTGGGCCAATGCAGGTGCGGCAGCAACTGTCGATAGCAACGCAACCAGGCCATCGCGCTGGGCCGCGATGCGCGCCTGCACCTCTGGCGTGAGGACTGCGTCCGGTCCGGCGCAACGGAGCTTTCCGGCGTCCAGCCAGAGCTTGATGCCGTGTGCGCTCAGTTCGTCGAGCAGTTCGGAAGGGGCATGCGGCGCGGTTTGCAAGGTGGTTCCATCTCTAGAACACGGGCATGCCTCGATCCGGTTTGCTTTACCACGGCGCCCGAGACATCCGGGTTGATTTTTCAGGAATTATATCGCAAATGATAATGATTCGCAGTATGATGATGGCCTGATTTCACCTTGAATTGCGGGAGTAGTGCGTGTCGAGTGGGTCTGCCGTGCGGGTCGCTGAGCCCACTGATGTCGTCCGGGCGCAGCCTTGTGCCCGTGATGACCTGGCCGCATTGCTGGCCTGGCGCGCACAGACTCAAGGTGACCGTCTGGCGGCCCGCTTCATGGATGTGGCGTTGGGCGAGCCTGGTCAATGCCCTGCAATATCCTGGACCTATGGTGACTGGTGGGCGCGCACGCGTTCGGTCGCCCAGGCCTTGCGTGCTGCAGGTCTGTCGCGCCATGCCTCCGTTACAGCGGAGCATCCGCCGCGGGTGGTGCTGGCTTTTGGCCCGGGCCTGGATTTCCTGGCTGCCTTCCTGGCCTGCGTGCACGAAGGTGTCTTGCCGGTTCCCATGCCCACGCCGCGCCGCCGGGGCGATGAGGAGCGCTGGGCGTCGGTGGTCCGGGTGGCACGCCCAGAGGCTTTGCTCACCACGTCGGATCTGGTGGATGTGGCCCGCACCTTGTGGCCCGACGATGCCAGATCGCCCGTCGTGATTGAGGCCGATCGGCTGGCTTCTTGTTTGGACAGCTCGGCGGCGCTGGAGCGCTCGTTCATGAGCTCGGCCGCGGACCCGGCCTTCCTGCAGTTCACGTCCGGTTCCACGCGTGCACCGCGTGGTGTGCGTGTCACGCAGGGCAACCTGGCAGCAAACCTGGCGGCCATCGAACGGCTGTTTGGCCATGATGCGCACAGCCGGGGCCTGATCTGGCTGCCCCCGCATCACGACATGGGCTTGATCGGTGGCCTGCTGCAGCCCTTGTTCAGCGGGTTCCCGGTGACCCTGATGTCGCCGGTCGCCTTCACCCAGCACCCGCTGCGCTGGTTGCGCGCCATCACGCATGAGCAGGCCACGACAAGTGGCGGCCCCAACTTTGCCTACGAGCATGTGCTGTCGCGGTTGCAGCCTGCCGATCTGCGGGGGCTGGACCTGGGGTGCTGGCGTGTGGCCTTCACCGGCGCCGAACCCGTCAAGGCTGGCACCCTGGCGCGCTGGGCCGAGGCGCTGGCGCCGGCAGGTTTCCAGCCTCAGGCCTTTTTGCCCTGCTACGGGCTGGCCGAATCCACCTTGATGGTGAGCGGGCGCCACGGTGCGCCGCGCACGCTGCAGGTTGCGCGGGCGGCGCTGGAGCGTCAGGAGGTGCAGGCACGAAGTGATGCCATGGATGACTCTGCCCAGGCGCGAGCAGTGCTCGGGGAGGGGGCTGATGACTGGGCATCCCTGGTGTCCTGCGGTCGCCCCGAGCCGGGCTGTGCCTTGCGCATCGTCGATCCGGAAAGCGGCCATCCTGTTGGTGCGGACCGTGTCGGAGAGGTCTGGCTGTCGGGCCCCAGCGTGGCGCCCGGCTATTGGCAAGAGGGCGAGGCGCAGGTCGACAAGGCCTCATCTTCTTTCAGAGCGCAATTGCACGACGTGGAGCGCGGCATGGAGGCCGGGCAGACGCCCTGGCTGCGCACTGGCGATCTGGGCTTCCTGCACGAGGGCGAGCTGTTTGTGACCGGCCGCCTCAAGGATCTGCTGATCGTGCGGGGTCGCAACCTGGCGCCGCAGGACCTGGAAGCAGCGGCCTGCGAGGCGCACGAGGCGATCGCCGCCGATGCGGTGGCTGCCTTCATGGTCGAAGCGGATGATGGCGTGCGGGCCTCTGGTGCCCGTGATCGCCTGGTGCTGGTGGCGGAACTGCGCCGCCAGGGGCGCCAGGGCGTAGACCACGACGAGGTGCTGGCCGCCATGCGTGCCGCCCTGTCCCGCCTGCATCAGGTACAGGCCGACGCCTTGGCCCTGGTGGCGCCGCTGGCACTGCCTCGCACCTCCAGCGGCAAGCTGCAGCGCGCCCGTTGCGCAGACCTGTGGCGCAAGGGCAGCCTGCCAGTCGTGGCCCAGTGGCGACTGCCGCCGGCCACACCTGTTGCGCTGGTGGCCACGTCTTCGTCGCACAGCGAGCAAGCTCATGCGCAAGGGCAGGGCGGTGCGCCGGAGGATCGTGCCGATGCCCTGTGCCATTGGCTGAGAGACTACGCCGGCCACGCCATCCGCTCGCGCCTGATGGACGAGCGCAGGGCCCTCACGCCCTCAGTGGTGCTGGATTTCGGCAACCAGGGCCTGATGGGCATGCTGGTGCCGCCGCGCTGGCGGGGCCTGGGTCTGGGGCACGCCGGCTTCCTGCGCGTGATCGGGCAGTTGGCCGCCATCGATGCCACGCTGGGCCTGTTCGTGGGCCTGGGCAATGTGCTGGGCGTGGGCCCGGTGCTGCACCATGCGCGGCCCGAGGTGCGTGATGAATGGCTGCCCCGGCTGGCCAGCGGACGTGAGCTGGCCGCCTTCGCGCTCAGCGAGTCGGGCGCGGGATCCAACCCCATGGCCATGCAGGCCGTGGCACGGTCGCAAGGCGCTGGCTTGTGGCGGCTGTCGGGTGACAAGGTCTGGAGCGGCGCGGCCGCCTGGGCGGGTGTGACCCACGTGTTCACCCGCGAGGTGGACGCTCAGGGCCGCATGACCGGTATCGGCGCCTTCATGGTGCGCCGTGGTGCCGCCGGCCTGCGCCAGGGTGAAGAGGCCATGACCATGGGCATGCGAGCCATGGTGCAGAACAGCGTGCACCTGCGCGATGTCGCCGTGAGCGAGGCCGAGCGCCTGGGCCGGCAGGGCGAAGGCATGGCCGTGGCCCAGCAGGCCATGATGCTCGGCCGCCTTACCATCGCGGCAGCCTGTGCCGGCGGCATGAAGCGCTGCGCGCAACTGATGCTGCGCTACGCCGAGCGTCGCCAGGTTGCCTCGGGCCGACTGCTGGATCAGCCCGTGATCCAGGCCCGCCTGGCCGACATCGCTGCGGGCGTCGACGTGCTGCATGCTTTGGTGGGCCGCATGGCCGCCGACCTGGATGCCGACAGGCCGGTCCACGAGGCCTTCTTCGTGGCCTGCAAGGTGCTGGCGCCCGAGTGGTACTGGCAGGCGGTGGACCACCTGATGCAGGCGCTGGGCGGACGTGGCTACATCGAATCCAACCTGGTCCCGCAGATGATGCGCGATGCCCGCGTGCTGCGCATCTTCGAGGGGCCGACGGAAACCATGGCGGCCTACCTGGGTGGCCTGGCTCTGCACCAGGGCGACAGGTTGAAGGGGTTGGTCGAGGGGTTGCCCACAGCTGCGACTGGTGTGGCCCTGCTGGACGAGGTGCTGCAGATCGTTCGCCGCCAGGGCGTACAGGGCCGACCGTTGGGCGCATCGCTCATGGTCGAGGCAGGCGAGGCCGTGGCCCATTTGCTGGTGGGCGCCGTGCTGGCGCCGGCCGCGGTGCCGGCACGGGGCTGGATCGATGCGCGCACGCGCCATGCGCTGGACCGCCTGGCGCGTGCCGCCGAGCTGATCGGCGGGCGTGCTGCGGATGTCCAGGCGCAAGGCCTGTCCGACCTGTGCGAGCGGGTCGCAGGCTATGCCCGGGACATCGGCGATGTCGAGCAGACTTTGGGCGGGGAAGACCATGCTCCGGATGCTTGGCTGTCCCGGCGTGGCGCGGACGTGCAGAAAGAGTTTGGCCGTACGGGTCACCCTGAGGCGCTGGCACCAGCACCTGGATACGCCACGCCGGTGCCGACGCAGCGCCTTGCTCACCCGGCTCTTGCTGATGCGGCCCAGCCGTCCATCACCGGCATCAGTTCCTGGCTGATGAGCTGGCTGGCAGGCCGCCTGGGCGTTTCCTCAGGCACTCTGGATGCGCAAGCCGCGCTGGTGGACCAGGGCGTGGACTCCGTGCTCGGCGTGGAGCTTGTGCATGCGATCGAAGAGCGCTTCCCGGCGCTGGGTGAGCTGGACGTCACACTGGCCTGGAACCATCCCACGGTGCAGGCGCTGGCCGAAATGATCGCCTCGCGCCTGGGCGCCCAAGCGGGGGATCTGAACATGGCGCCGATGGCTGCATCCGCTGCCCCGCCTCAAACCCACAACGCAGCTTACGGCATCAAACCATCCGATAAGGATGAAGGCTTGACCTCCTTGTCCGACGACGACCTGGCCGCACTGCTGTCCGAGGAACTGGCCCAGTCCCGCCATGAGCGTGACGGACAACAAGGCGGGCAGCCCGGCCTGGGAGGCGCGCGCCATGTCTGAACGGCAACGCAGCACGCGCGACCTGCTGGTGGACGCCACGCTGGAGATCCGCCGCCTGCGTCAACGCGTGGCCGAGCTCACCACGCCCCAAGCCGACGAGCCCATCGCCATCGTCGGCATGGCCTGCCGCTTCCCTGGAGAGGCCGACTCGCCTGAAACCTTCTGGCAGAACCTGGTGGCCGGCCGTGACGCCATGGGGCCCGTGCCGGCCGACCGCTGGGACAACGCCGCCCTGTTCGATGCCGATCCCGCGACGCCGGGGCGGCTCTACACGCGCGAGGCAGGCTTCCTGGCCGATGTGCAAGGCTTCGACCCCCTGTGGTTCGGCATCGCACCGCGCGACGCCGAACGCATGGACCCGCAGCAACGCCTGCTGCTCGAACTGGCCCATGAAGCCCTGGAAGATGCCGGCCTGCCGCCTTTCGGCCTCAAGGGCAGTGCCACGGGCGTGTATGTGGGCATCTGCTTCGACGACCACGCGCAGCGTCTGGTGCGTTCGGGCGATCTGCGTCGCATCGATGCGGCCTCGGCGCTGGGCAACAACCGCGCCGTGGCGGCCGGTCGCGTGGCCTACACCTTCGGCCTGCAGGGGCCGGTGCTGCAACTGGACACCACCTGCTCGTCGTCGCTGCTGGCCATGCACCTGGCTTGTCAGAGCCTGCGGCTGGGAGAGGCCGAACTGGCCCTCGCTGGCGGGGTCAACCTCATGCTGTCGGCTGAAGCCACGGTGGGCTTTTGCCGCCTGGGTGCGCTGTCAACCGATGGGCGTTGCCGTGCTTTTGATGCCGGTGCATCGGGCTACGCACGGGGTGAGGGCGGTGGTCTGGTCGTGCTCAAGCGCTTGTCCAAGGCGCGGGCCGATGGTGACCGCATCCTGGCCGTGTGGCGCGGCTCGGCCGTCAACCACGATGGCGCCAGCAACGGCCTGACAGCACCGAGTGGTCCGGCGCAGGTGGCCGTGATCCGCGAAGCCTTGCGCCGCGCCGGGTTGACGCCGACGCAGGTGCAGCACGTGGAAGCCCATGGCACAGCCACGCCTCTGGGTGATCCCATCGAACTGATGGCACTGAACGAGGCCTATGGCCAGACCCCTGAAGGGCAGGTCCGCGTCGAGCCGCTGGTTGTGGGTTCCGTCAAGACCCACATCGGGCATCTGGAATCCGCCGCGGGCGCGGCCGGCCTGATCAAGGCGGTGCTGTCTCTCCAACACGGGCACATCCCGCCGCACCTGCATTTCGAGCAGCCCACGCCGCGCGTGCCCTGGGCGCGCATGGGGCTGACGGTCCCTGCGCATGGCCAGGCATGGCCGGCCAGCGAAGGCCCTCGGCGTGCGGGCATCAGCGGCTTTGGCATGAGTGGCACCAATGTTCACGTGGTGCTGGAGCAGGCGCCCGACACAGTGGCTGGCGATGCACGATCCGGCAACGCTCAAGGGCTGCCCCCGCTGGCGAGCCGTGGCCTGCACGTGCTGGCCTTCGGTGCGCGGCACCAGGCCGGGCTGCAGGCCCGCATCCGGCAATGGCGCGACTGGCTGGGCGCGCCTGGCCAGCCCTTGCCCGAAATCCTGGCCGGGCAGGCGGCGTCCGGTGATGGCGCAAGCGCCCTGGCGGCCATCTGCCATCAGGCCAACCGCACGCGCAGCCATGGGCCCTGGCGTTGCGCCTGGGTGGTTCGTGATCTGGATGATCTGCGCCGTCAACTGGCTGGCGACATCGCGGGTGTCTCTGTTGAAGGCAGCGCGCCTGTAGCCGAGCAGATGGTCCCACGGCGGGCGATTCGTCCTGGCCTCGTGTGGCAACTGCCTGCCAGGGTGGACCAGCCGCAGGCCCTGCTGACGCGTCTTTCCCATGCGCTGCCGGCAGGCCAGCATTGGCTGGCGCGTTGCGAGGCCTTGTACCAAGACCGTCATGGCAGCAGCCTGTGGAATGCAGGCCCCTTGCCATCTCAGGCTTTGCAACTGGCGGTCTTGCTGGGACTGGCGCTGGTGTGGCGGGCGGCGGGGCTGAGGCCGGACGCAGTCCGCGCTTCGGGCCTGGCGCAGTGGGTGCGGCCGGTGTGTGAAGGCCGTGCCGATGCCGAGACAGTGTTCCAGCAGGCGCTGGATGCTGGCATCGCCCTGTCTGGCGACGAAGCGCATGTGCCGGCATCTCATGCCGATGTCGGCGATGCCATGGTGCTGGACTTGGCCGCGCCCTTCCTTGAAAACGATGCTGCGTCGGGTCCCTGGTTGACGGTGCTGGCTCGCCTGCATGAGGCCGGTTTCGACATTGACTGGCGAGCCGTTGATTCTGGCTTCGTCGTCACGCATGCGGATCTGCCGTCCACGGGCTTCGTGCGCCGCCGCTGCTGGATCCCACCGGATGTCCTGGCTGCCGTCCAGCCCGGGCTGGACGGCCTGGACGCTTGGGTCGCAGGCGTGAACACCGACTTGGCCGATGACGGGCTCCGGATGCGCACCATCACGGTTCATCCAGACCAGGGGCCGGACACGGCGGCTGGCGAGTGTGAGCCTGCCGCGGGCCGGTCTCCGCGCTGGTCGCACCACCAGGTGCTTTCACAGGCACTGTGGCCGGCGGCAGCACACCTGTCGGCCTTGTGGGCCCTGGCGCGTGACGCTGGCTGGCAGGGCGCGCGGGTGCGTTCGCTCAGCCTGATGCAGGGGCTGTGGTTGCCCCGGGCCGATGGCGTCCCACGCGCGCCCGTGCAGGTGCAGACGCTGGCCCGCCAGTTCCCAGATGAGCAAGATCAGGCGCGATGGCAGCTCCGTGTGGCCAGCCAGGGCGCGATCCAGCCGCCTTTGCTGCAAGCCGGTGCGGACACAGTCGACACATCGACCTGGCGAACCCACGTGCAGGCCGAACTGGACATCCCGATGGCGGGTGACATCACGCCACCGGAGTGGACGCGCCCGATCGACCTTGCCGCGAACACCTGGCCTGAGCACTTGGACGGCCAGGCCCTGTACCAGCGCTTTGCGCAGCAGGGCCTGGTGTACGGCCCCGATTTCGCGCTGATCGACACGGTGGGCTTCGATGGCACGCGCGCCCTGGCGCGGTTGCGAGGCGGCGGGCACACCGTGGCCGTGCTCGATGCCGGCCTGCAGCTTGCCGGCCTCTGGTTGGCGCGCGAGCAGGGCCAGGGCGGGCAGATCAGCCTGCCCGTTGCGATGGACGAGGCCGGGCTGGGCGAAGACACCTTGCATGACGGCCTGGGCCGCGCCGCATGGGTGCAGGCCACCCGCCGCGGCGAGGGCGAACGCTGGCAACTGGATCTGTCATGGCACGACGGGCAGGGCCGCCTGCTGGCCTGGACGCAGGGCTGGCGCCTGATGCCCGTGCGCCTGGGGCAGGTGCCCGTGGCCACCGCCAGCAGCCCCCAGGTGCAGACCTGGCCCGCCAGCCTGTGCGAGTTGCGCTGGCAGCCCCGGGATCACGCCGTAGCCAGCACGCTCAAGCCATGGATCGATCCGGACGCCGTGGTTATGCAGGCAGGCAAGCGTTTGAAGGATGTCTGGCATGGCGACGATTGCCAATCGGCGCTGGCCCTGCAACCCTTGCTCACTCGGCGTGCGCTGGCATGGGCCTTGTGCGCTGTCACGCAACTGGACCGACAGCACCTGGTGCCGTCCGGCGAGTCGGATGCAACTGCGCGCCTGCAGGCCTGGGGCGTGGTCCCGGCCCAGGCGGCCCTGTCGCGGCGCCTGATCGTGCTGGCCGACCATGCCCGAGCGCAAGGCCTGACGGCCGATCCACCGGAGACTGCATCGGCAGGTCAGCCCATCTCCCGCGAACAGCAGGTGCTCGATGCCTGCGGCGCGCAACTGCCCGCCATCGTGCGGGGTGAACTCGATCCCCTGGGCCTGCTGTTCCCTGATGGTGACCTGAGCCTGCTGACCGCCCTTTACGAACAGGCCCCGGGCGCCCGCGTGATGAACACGCAGGTGCGCGAAGCCCTGCACGCCTGTGTCGAGGCCTGGCGTGCAGGCCGTGGCGACCAGCCCCTGCGCATCGTCGAAATCGGCGCAGGCACGGGCGGGACCACAGCGCACCTGCTGCCCATGCTGGCCGAGGCCGGCGTGCCCGTGGTCTACACCTTCACGGACGTGTCGACGCACTTCCTGCATGCGGCCCGAGAGCGCTTCTCAGGCTATCCCTGGCTGCGCTGCGAACTGCTCGACATCGAGCAGGATCCGCATGTCCAGGGTCGCCTGCACGCCGACGTGGTCGTGGCGGCCAACGTGCTGCACGCCACCACGCGCGTCGACCGCACGCTCGATCACGTGCGGCGCCTGCTGGCGCCTTCGGGCATCCTGATCCTGCTCGAAGCCACCGAAGCCCTGCCATGGCTGGACCTGGTCTTTGGCACGACGGCTGGCTGGTGGGCCTTCCAGGACGAAGCCCGCAGGCCTGCGCATCCGCTGCTGTCGGCCGAGGCCTGGACGGCCGCCTTGCGTGAGGCAGGGTTCGATGCGGTGATGGCCCTGCAGCCACCGCAGGCCTTGCCCCAGACCGTGCTGGTCGCACGCCGTGGGCCCGCGGCGCTGTGCCGCTGGGCCGTGCGTTGCGAGGGTGACCAGGCACACTCCCGGCAACTGGCCGCCGCGCTGTCGCAGGCGGGGGGGTTGGCACTGCCCTTTGAGGCAGACCTTCCCGCAGGTACCGATGCTGGCGTTGATGCAGCACCTGGCACCGATGCCGAAGGCCGCGCCGCGCTGGCGCCGCTTGAACATGTCGAGGCGCTGCTGTGGACGCCCTCGGCTGCGCTGGCGGAGGCCAAGGATCCCGCGGCCAGCTTCCTCGATGTCTGCTCGCGTCTGGCGGCGCTGGCTCGGCACTTGATCACGCTGGCGCACCCGCCACGCCTGGTGGTATGGAGCGCTTTGGACGCTGCATCAGCGGAGCCGCAAAGTACCTCCGCCCTGCTGGTCGATGGCCTGTGGGGGGCGGTGCAGAGCATCCGGGCCGAGTGCCCGACCCTGGTCGTCCATCTGGTCCAGAGCCATGGCGCCGCGCTGCCCCTGGCTGCATTGCTGAACGATGCCGCACCTGACACCGCGCTGCGCCAGGCTTCGGCCGGCCTGGCAGGCGGTGCGGGCGAAGCGACCTGGCTGGTGCCACGTCTGGAAGCCACCGATGCACCGATGGCACGGCGATGGGCCGGTGATGCTTTGTCGCTGTCGGGGCTGCACGAGCGCGCCTTGCCGGTGTTGCCGCTGGCTGACGATGCCGTGCGCATCCGTGTCAAGGCCGCCGGCTTGAACTTCCGCGACGTGCTGATCGCCATGGGCGAGTACCCGCACCCCGATCCCGCACAACCCGACCCGCTGGGCGCGGAATGCGTGGGCGTGGTCGAGGCGGTGGGCGCCAGCGTGGTGGGGCTGCGACCCGGCCAGGCGGTGATGGCCTTGGCCACCGGTACCTTCGGGCAGCAGGTGGATGTGCCCGCTGCGCTGGTTGCTCCTGTGCCCAAGCCGCGCCACGACGGACGCAGAGCCCTCGCATGGGACGAGGCCGCCACGATGCCCGTGGCCTTCGCCACGGCCTGGCATGCACTGGTGGAATGCGCCGGGCTGCGCGCCGGTGAGTGCGTACTGATCCATTCCGCCGCTGGTGGCGTGGGGCAGGCGGCGGTGCAGATCGCCCGTGCGCTGGGCGCTGAAGTCTTCGGCACGTCCAGCCAGGCCAAGTGGCCGGCCCTGCGCGATCTAGGCATTGCACAACCCATGGATTCGCGCCGTGCCGGCTTCGCGGCCCTGGTGCGCGAGCGCACGGGCGGGCGCGGCGTGGACGTGGTGCTCAACGCCTTGCCGGGTGCCTTGCAGCGCGAAAGCCTCGGGGCTTTGCAGCCGCATGGGCGCTTCATCGAGATTGGCAAGGGCGAGGGCTTGGATGACGCCGGGTTCGCGCAAGCCGCACCGGGAGTGCGTCTGCACCGTGTGGACCTGGCCCAACTGACGCGCCACCATCCGCAGCGCGCCAAGGCCTGGTGGCAGGCGCTGGATCGTGCCTGGCATGACGGCAGTTTCACGCCTTTGCCTCGACAGACCTGGCCCATGGGCGATGCGGTGCAGGCCCTGCGTGCATTGCAGCAAGGCCGCCAGGTAGGCAAGCTGGTACTGCTGGCCGATGGCGTGCAGCCGGGTGCGCCTGCGGCCGATGTGTCGGCCAACGATGTGGCCACCTTCAAGCCGCGAGAGGATGGCTGTTATCTGGTCACGGGAGGGCTGGGGGGCCTGGGCCTGCTCACGGCCCGGTGGCTGGCGCAGCAGGGCGCGGGTGAGTTGCTGCTGCTGGGTCGTACCCTGCCGACGGACAGTACGGATGAGCGCGCGCACGCCTGGCAGGCGGCGCTCACCGAGATCCAGGCCAGCGGCACGCGCGTGCATGCGACGGCCCTGGACGTCGCCGACGAAGCGGCTCTGGCCGCCTTGCTGGCCACGCAGGCTCGGGGAGCGCTTCCGGGCTTGAGGCATCCTCTGCGGGGCGTCTTCCACGCTGCTGGGGTGCTGGACGATGCGCCCTTGGCCAAGCAGGATGCCGCCCGCCTGGCCCGTGTGCTGATGCCCAAGACAACAGGTGCCTGGAACCTGCACTGTCTGACGCAGGGGCATGCGCTCGACGCTTTCGTGCTCTTTGCTTCGGCTGCCGGTATGCTGGGGGCGCCCGGCCAGTTCAACCACGCGGCAGCCAATGCCTGGCTCGATGGCTTCGCACGCTGGCGGCGAGCCCAGGGCCTGCCCGCGCACAGCGTGGCCTGGGGTGCCTGGGCCGGTGTCGGCTCGGCCCTGCGGTATGCACGTGACGGCCAGGTCAGTGGCATGGCGGGCGTGGGCTTCATCGCACCCGACGATGGACTGGCGGTGCTGGAGCGCGTATTGCAAGATGCCCGGCCTCAGTTCACTGCGTTGGCGGTGGATTGGCCCAGGTTCCTGGCCCATCCCTGGACGCGTCGCAGTGCCTTGCTGGACAGCCTGCGGGCGCAACACGCTGTGCTGGCCGAGGGCCCGGCAGGCCATGCCCAAGACGCAAGCCATGCGCCGCGGCCAGCGTCCACCTCAGCCTCGGCCGGCGTGGCTGCCCAGGTTTTCCGGCGCCGGGTGCAAGAGGCCGACGCCGCCACCAAGGTCCGTCTGCTCGATGAATTGGTGGCCGGCCTGGTGGCCGAAACCCTCGGCCTGCGGCAGGACGAGGTGGACCGGCACGCCGGCTTCTTCGATCTGGGCCTGGATTCCCTGTCCGCACTGGAAATCAAGAATCGCCTGCAGGCCACGTTGGGCCTGAACCTGCCCGGCACCCTGGCCTTCGACCACCCGACACCCTCCGCACTGGTGGCCCACCTGTCCCAGCGCATGGCGGCAGCACCGTCGGTGCAGGCTGGCGTGCCATCGACGTCGGCTGTGCCGCAGTCGGCCGCATCAGCCTCCAGACCTACACCGCCGGCCATGCCGATGCTCGACGCCTTGGCCGACCAGCCCACGCCAGCGCCCGACGCAGCCGACATCGCTGCCCAGCTCGACGCGCGCCTGGATGCCCTGGACGCCTTGTTGTCCGATCCGCCCGCCTGACCGGCCCGACCGAATCCTGTTGTCCATGACCTCGCCCCTCGACCCCAACGAACAACGCATGGCGCGCGCCCTGCAGGCCATCGAGCGCCTGCAGTCGCGCCTGCAGGCTGTGGAATCGGCGGCGCGCGAACCCATCGCCATCGTGGGCGTGGGCTGCCGCTTCCCCGGTGGGGCCGACGATGCCGCCTCCTTCTGGTCGCTGCTGGCTGCGGGCCACGATGCCATCGGCCCCGTGCCGGCCGACCGATGGGATGCCCAGGCCCTGCACGATTCCGATCCGGCCACGCCGGGGCGCATCGTGAGCCGCGAAGGCGGCTTCGTGCCTGATCCGCAGTACTTCGACGCGGCCTTCTTCGGTATCTCGCCCAAGGAGGCCGCCACGCTGGACCCCCAGCAGCGCCTGCTGCTGGAGACTGCCTGGCAGGGCATGGAGCACGCGGGTTTCGTGCCGGCCGACTGGCAGGGGCGCCAGGTGGGTGTGTTCGTGGGCATCAGCAGCCATGACTACTCGCACCGCCTGCTGATGCAACCGGCGGAGCAGATCGATGCCTACCTCGCGACGGGCAATGCCCACAGCGTGGCGGCGGGGCGCCTGTCCTATACCTGGGGCTTCACCGGGCCCAGCATCGTGGTGGACACGGCGTGTTCGTCCTCACTGGTGGCGGTGCACCAGGCCTGCCAGAGCCTGCGTGCGGGCGAGTGCGACGCGGCGCTGGCCGCCGGCGTCAACCGCATCCTGTCGCCGGCCTTCAGCATCAACTTCTCACGGGCACGGATGCTGTCGCCCGATGGCCGCTGCAAGGCCTTCTCGGCGCAGGCCGACGGGTTCGGGCGTGGCGAGGGCGCCGGTGTGATCGTGCTCAAGCGCCTGCGTGATGCGCAGGCCGCGGGCGATCGCATCCTGGCCGTGATCCGCGGCTCGGCCGTGAACCAGGATGGCCGCAGCGGCGGGCTGACCGTGCCTAACGGCCCCGCGCAGCAGGCGGTCATCCGCAAGGCGCTCGCGCAGGCGGGCTTGGGCGCCGGCGATGTCGACTACATCGAGGCCCATGGCACTGGCACGGCACTGGGGGATCCTATTGAGGCGGGTGCCTTGGGCGAAGTGTTCGCGGCCAGCCATGGCAAGTCGCGCCCGCTGCTGGTCGGGTCTGTCAAGACGAACGTGGGGCATCTGGAGGCCGCGGCCGGCATTTGCGGCCTGATCAAGGTGGCTCTGTCACTGGACCAGGGGCATTTGCCTGCCCAGCTGCACGCGGCTGAACTCAGCCCCCATATCGACTGGTCTTCGCTGCCTGTCGAGATCGTGCGCGAGGCCAGGGCATGGCCCAAGCACACTGGCCGGGTGCCGGTGGCGGGGGTAAGTTCCTTCGGTTTCAGCGGCACCAATGCGCACGTGGTGCTGGCGGGCCGGCCTGTTTCACAGGCTGATGCCGACACGCAGCCCCCCGATGACCAGGGCGCTGATGTGCTGATGCTGTCCGCGCGTGACGAGGCTTCGCTGCGCACCGTCGCGCAGGACTGCCACACCTTGCTGGTGCAGGGCGCCCGCTGGGCCGACCTGTGCTGGAGCGCGCGCCATCTGCGCAGCCGATTCCCCGTGCGCCATGCTGTCGTGGCTGCGGATGCGGCATCGGCGGGTGGCAGGCTCCAGGCCTGGTTGCGGGCTCAGGGCGCATCTGCTGGCCAGCCCATGGCGCAGGCACGCCCCCGCATCGCCTTCCTGTTCACCGGGCAGGGCGCCCAATGGGCCGGCATGGGGCGTCAGCTGTACGAGCGGGAGCCAGTGTTTCGCCTGACCTTCGATGAGGTGGCCGATCGCTTTAAGGCGCACGGCCTGGATCTGCGTGCGTTGCTGTGGGGTGATCGCGCTGCGGCCAACAGTGAGGATCCGGATGCACAGGCTGCCTTGCAGGCCCGGCTGGACCGCACCGAGTTCGCGCAGCCGGCGCTGCTGGCCATCGCCTGCGCGCTCACCCGGTGGTGGCAGGCGGCGGGCGTGCAGCCAGACGTGGTTATCGGCCACAGCGTGGGTGAACTGGCGGCGTGCGTCTGCGCGGGGTTGCTGAGCCTGGATCAGGCCGTGTCCCTGGTGCTGGCGCGCGGGCAACTGATGCAGTCGGCGCCGGGCGAAGGCGCGATGGTGGCCTTGCCGGTGTCTGCCGATGCGCTGGGTGACTGGTTGGCGAAAGAGCCTTCTCTGGTGATCGCCGGGCTCAACGCACCGGACCGCACCGTGCTGGCGGGCCCACTGGCCGCCGTCGAGCGCACCCTGGCGCATGCGCAAGCCCAAGGATGGCGTGCCGTGCGCCTGGCTGTGTCGCATGCCTTCCACTCGCCCTTGATGGCGCCGGTGCGCGAGGCTCTGGACCGCCAGGCCGATGCCTTGCTGGCCCAGGGGCAGGGCGATGGCGCCGCATCGCAGGCCCAATGTGCACTGGTGTCCACGGTGACCGGACAGGTCTTGGGACAGTTGCCCGCCGGCTACTGGGGTGAGCAACTGGTGTCGCCCGTGCGCTTCCACGACGCGCTGGCCCGTGCGGTGGAGAGGGGCTGCACCCATTTCATCGAGATTGGCCCGCAGCCGCACCTGTGCGCGCTGGGCGCGAGAGGCCATGGCCAGGACGGCCGTCACTGGCTGCCGAGCATGCGCCCGGGTCCGGATGCGCGTCAGCCACTGGCCGAGGCTCTGGCCGCCTTGCATACCGCAGGGTTCAACATTCAATGGCCGGGCGATCAAGGCCGTCGCATTGATCTGCCTCACCATCCGATGCAGCGCACGCGGCACTGGGTGGAGAGTGCGGTCATGGCTGGCGTGAGCCATAGGGATTCCCAGGCCGACAAGGCGTCGCATCCCCTGCTGGGAAGGCTGCTGCAACTGGCCGACGAGCCAGGCCAGCGCCATGAGGCCAGGCTGGCGCCGGTTGGTGAAGATGTGGCCCCCAGCGACCAAGCTGGGTGGCTGGTCGATCACACGGTGTTCGACCACATCGTCATGCCGGCTGCCGGTTACCTGGAGATGGCCCTGGCCATGGGTGAATCGCTTGCCGCTCAGGATGCTCAGGAGCAGGGGGGGCGCGGCTGGCGCATCTCGGGCGTGCTGTTCCGCCAAGCGCTGTTGCTGCAGGCACCACGGCGCGTGCAGAGCCGCCTGGTGCCAAGCGATGCATCGCCCCAGGGCGAGATGCGCTGGCGCGTGTTCAGCAGCCCGGAGGCGCCGCAGGCCGCATGGACATTGCATGCCGAGGGCAGCCTTCAATCGGGCGGCATGGAGACCAGTGAGCGCATTGACCTGCATCAATGGCGACGAGACTGCCTCCGCCCGGTGGACCCTGAAGCCTGCTGGCATCGGCTGGCCGCGCAGGGCGTGGCCTATGGCCCGGCCTTCCGCGCGATCGATGGCTTGTGGACGGGTGATGATGAGGTTCTGAGCCACCTGGTCCTGCCGGCCGGTGTATCCGCATCGGCCACCTTGCTGCATCCCATTTTGCTGGACGGGGCCTTCCAGAGTCTGGCAGCGCTGTTCCTGGAGAAGGGCCTGGGCGATGTGCCTCCGCACCTGCCCGCGGCGCTGGACCGTTTGCACTGGCATGGTGGCGCCCACACGCGCAGCCTGTGGTGCCGGGCCAAGGTACGCCGTGTACCTGGCGGCCTGCTGGCTGGCTTCCTCCTGGTCGATGAGCAGGGGTGTGCCCTGGCCGAGATCGAGGGGCTGAGCCTGATGCCGGCCTCGGCGGGCCGGCTTGGCGCGGTGTCGGCCGAGGTGCCGAATGTGGCCAGGCTGTCCGACGCCTTGTTCTCGCTGCAGTGGCAGGCACAGCCCGCACCGCAGCAGCCTCGCCGCGAAGCGCCGCCCGACCTGGCCGTGCTGTGCGAGCCGGCCACCTCGCACTGGCAGGATCAATTGGCCACGCCGGAGCGACAGGCCTACCTCAGCCTGCTGCCCCAGCTCGATGACCTGGCGCGGCTGTATGCACGCACCGCTCTTGAGCAGGTCCGGGCGGACGAGGTTCCGGCCCGTCAGCAGGCCCTGTATGGCCGCCTGCAGCAGTGGCAGGCCGCCGACATCCTGCCTGCTGCTATCGCCGATGATGACCTGACACTGCGCCATGCCGCGCTGCGGCAAGCCTGGCCCGAAGCCGCCACGGAAATCGACCTCCTGCAACGCTGCGGCGAACACCTGGCTGACGTACTGCGTGGCCGCATGGACCCGATGGCCGTGTTGTTCGGTGGCAGCGATCCCGAAGCCCTGGTGCGCCTGTACCGTGATTCGCCCGGTGCCACCCTGTGCAACGACACGGCGGCCCGGCTGGCCGAGGCGCTGGCGGGCATCGGCCCCGCCACGGCAGGTCGCCCCTGGCGCGTGCTGGAGATCGGCGCCGGCACCGGTGGCACCACCGCCAGCTTGCTGCCTGCCCTGCAACGCGTGGCTGGCGAGGCCTTCGCGGACCGCATCGAATACCACTTCACCGACCTGTCGCCCACCCTGCTGGAGCAGGCCCTCACGCGCTTCGAGTCCGTGCGCTGCCAGCGGCTGGACATCGAGCAGGATCCGCAGGTCCAGGGCTTCGAGTCGGGCGGCTGGGATCTGGTGGTGGCTGCCAATGTGCTGCATGCCACAGCCGACCTGCGGAACACCCTGCAGCATGCACGACAACTGCTGGCACCTGGCGGTCACCTGCTGCTGCTGGAGGTGACTCGCCCGCTGGCCTGGCTGGACCTGGTCTTTGGCCTGACCGAGGGCTGGTGGCGCAGCGCGGACACCGATCTGCGGCCCGACCATGCGCTACTGTCGCCCCAGGCCTGGCTGTCGCTGCTCCGCTCGCAAGACTGGACGCAGGCGGTCTGCATCGGTCATGCGCCTGATCATGGCCACGATGGTGCGGACACGGCAGTCTCGCAGCACGTGTTCATCGCCCGGGCCGGCGAACCGTCGACCACTGATCGCGCACTGCCCATCCACCTGGTCAGCCACGACCTGTCGGGCGTGCCCGAAGCATGGCTGCGCGGCTGGCGTGAACAGGGTCTTCGTGTGTGCCTGGATACGCCCGAAACCCTGAGTCTCAATGCCTCTGACGTACTGGCTGCCGAGCGGCCGCAGGTGGTCTGGGTGAGCGTGGCTGAAGACATGGACGTTCAGGCCATCGACCACGATGTGCAGGGGCTGCGCCGCCTGGTGCAGCGTCTGGCTTCCATGCCACCAGGCGTGCCTTCGCCGCAACTGAGCGTGGTCACCCGCGGGGCGCTCGAACGGCCCACGGGCCTGGCCGCCCCGCAACAGTCCGCCGCCTGGGGCATGGCCAGGGTGGTGGCGCTGGAGCACCCGCGCTGGGCCTGCCGCCGCATCGACCTGGACCCGCTGGCCTCACCAGGCGAGCAGGCGGCCTGCCTGCTGCAGGAGCTGGCTCTGCCGGATGCCGAGCACAGCGTGAGCTGGCACGGCACGCAGCGCATGGTGGCACGCCTGGACGCCGTTGTGTTGCCTGGCACGGCTGCCGCCGAATCCTCGAACGCGGCACCGGCCTGGCGCCTGCACCAGCACACCCGCGGCCTGCCCGAGGCGCTGGCCCAGGTGCCGACCAACGTGCCCGCGCCGTCCGAGGGCGAGGTGACGCTGCGCGTGCGGGCCGCCGGCCTGAACATGATCGACGTATTGGACGTGCTCGGCAGCCTGCCTTTCGAGCGCGGCTGGCTGGGCGTGGAGTGCGTGGGCGAGGTGGTGGCCATTGGCCAGGGCGTGACCCATCTGCGCGAGGGCGACCTGGTCCTGGCGCTGGCGCCGGGTGCATGGGCCAGCCACGTGACCGTGCGCACCGAATGGGTGGCCCTGTGCCCGTCAATCCTGCATCCGCTGGAGGCCGCCACTTTGCCGGCCTGTTACCTCACGGCCTGGCATGCCCTGCACGATGTGGCTGGGCTGTGCGCGGGTGAGCGTGTACTGGTGCATGCCGTGTCCGGTGGCACGGGCTGGGCCGCCGCGCAGGTGGCACGGCACCTTGGCGCCCTGGTGCACGGCACGGCCAGTGCCGGCAAGTGGGCGGCGGTCGAGCCTCTAGGCCTGGCCCAATGCCTGAACTCGCGCGACACAGCCTATGCCCAGGCCATCCCGGCGTTCACGCAGGCGGCCGGCGACGCCGTGCCCGGTGTGGACGTGGTGCTCAACGCCTTGACGGGTGAGCATGTGCCCGCGAGCCTGGCCTGCCTCAGGCCGGGTGGCCGTTTCGTCGAACTGGGCAAGCGCGAGGCTGATCGTGCCGAACAGGTACGGCGCCTGCGGCCCGACGTGGTCTACCACTGCGTGGACCTGATGACCCTGGCCTGGCAGGCGCCCGCGCGCATCGCCAGCCTGTTCGATGCCTTGCTGCCGCGCTGGGCCGATGGCAGCTTGCCGCCACTGCCACGCCGCGTGCTGCCCGTGTCGCGGACGGTCGATGCGGTGCGTCTGATGCAGCGTGCTGCCCATGTGGGCAAGGTGGTGCTGGAACTGCAGGCACCTGCATGGCGTGTTCGTGCCGAGGCGCGTTACCTCGTCACCGGTGGCCTGGGTGGGCTGGGCCAGTGCACCGCGCGCTGGCTGCTCGAACAGGGCGCCCGGCACCTGGTGCTGGTGGGGCGCCATGCCCATACCGATGCGCTCTCGCCGGAACTGGCGGATCTGGCCGCGCGCCTGGGTGCCGATGTGCAGTGCAAGGCCGTCGATGTGGCCGATGCCACGCAGGTGCAGTCCCTGATCGCCCAGCTGGGCGAGGCCGGCCCGCCCTTGCGCGGCGTGTTCCATGCTGCCGGTGTGCTGGAGGACAGCCGCCTGGATGCCTTGTCCGCAGAACGTCTGGACACCGCGCTGGCCCCCAAGGTGCGAGCCGCCTGGCACCTGCACGAAGCCACCCGGCATCTGCCGCTCGAGGCCTTCGTGCTGTATTCGTCGGCCTCGGCCCTGCTGGGCTCGCCAGGGCAGGGCGCCCATGTGGCCGCCAATGCCGGCATGGATGCGCTGGCCCAGCACCGCCGGGCCCTGGGCCTGCCGGGCCTGAGCATCCAGTGGGGGCCATGGACCGACGTCGGTGCGGCCTCGGATGCGCAGACCTTGTCCGACCTGCGCGCGCGTGGGGTGGATGGCCTGTCGCCAGCGACGGGCATCGCCTTGCTGTCGGCTTTGCTCGATGCGGGCGCATCGCCCGAGGTGCCCGCGTGCGTGGGAGCCTTGTCGGTGCGGTGGTCTGCTCTGGGGCGCACGCCGCTGGCGGCGGATCCCATGCTGGCCCGGCTGAAGGGGCGCATGGCCGAATCTTCATCGCCACAGGAGGCCCGCAGACCGCAGACCTCCGATCTGGCAGTACCGGCGTCTTCAGTTGCCGGCGATGTCGGCGCAGGCGCGAGCACCGATCAGGCCCGAGCCTCGGCGCAGCAGGCCTTGATGGCCTTGCCCGACGCGCGCCGCCGGCCATGGCTGGTGCGCGCGCTGCAGGATGAAGTTGCGGTGGTGCTGGGGCAGGGCGGTACTGCTCGGCCCGATGCGCACCTGGGCTTCTTCGAAATGGGCATGGACTCGCTGATGGCCGTGGAGTTGCGCACACGTGTGGCGCGGCGGCTGGGCATCACCTTGCCCACTTCCGGTGTGTTCGAGTTCCCCACCATCGACGCCCTGGCCGGGCATCTGCTGACGCAGTTGTGCCCTTCGCCGCCGGCAGACGAGGCCATGTCGGTCGTCTCTTCAAGCGATGCGCCCGCACCCGCCGTGTCAGAGAGGCCGGCCGAGCCTGTCGCGTCCATCGATTCCGCTAAGGCCACCGACGCAGGCGAGTCCGATCCCGCGCTTGACGAGGCCCTGGCCCGCGAGCTTGCCGCGCTGGACGCCCTTCTGAACAAACCCTGATCTGCCGCCCCGACTTTCCATGAACGATACCCTGTCACCGGCCCGCCTGCTGCAAGCCCTGCGCGATGCCCGCGAACGCATTGAGCAGCTCGAAGCCGACCGCCACGAGCCCATCGCCATCGTCGGCATGGCCGGGCGCTTTCCTGGCGCGCAGGACATCGATGCCTTCTGGTCTTTGCTGAGCGAGGGCCGCCGAGGCATCCAGGATCTGGACGATGCCGCCTTGCAAGCCAGCGGCGAGCCGCCCTCGCGCTGGCAGCGGCCGGATTACGTGCGGGCCTGGGCCGGCCTGGAGGCGCCGGACGGCTTCGACGCGGCTTTCTTCGGCTATGCCCCCCGTGAGGCGGCCGTGCTCGATCCACAGCACCGTGTCTTCCTGGAAACCGCCTGGGCCGCGCTGGAGGATGCCGGGCTGGATCCCTCCCGGCTGAAGGCGCGCACGGGTGTCTACGCGGGCGCGGCGCTCAATGCCTACCTGCTGCGCCTGCAGGAGGATGCGGCCCTGCGCGAGGGCGATGACCGCATCCAGGTCGTGGTGGGCAATGTGCTGGGCCTGCTGCCCACCCGCGTGTCCTATCACCTGGATCTGCGCGGGCCCAGCGTCGGCGTACAGACGGGTTGTTCGACCTCGCTGGTGGCCGTGCACCAGGCTTGCCGCGCACTGCAGGCTGGAGAGTGCGAGGTGGCCCTGGCCGGCGCCGTCACCATCGCCGACATCGATCCGCGTGGCTACATCCACCAGCCGGGCGGCATCGCATCGCCCGACGGCCATTGCCGTGCTTTCGATGCGCGGGGCGCCGGTACCGTGTTCGGCAGCGGTGTGGGCGTCGTCGTGCTCAAGCGCCTGTCGGCGGCGCTGGCCGATGGCGATCCCATCCGTGCCCTGATCAAGGGCACCGCGGTCAACAACGATGGCGCCCTCAAGGTCGGCCTGATCGCCCCCAGCGTCAACGGGCAGGCCGAGGTCATCCGCGAAGCGCTGGGCCGTGCCGGCGCGCGGCCAAAGGACATCGACGCCATCGAGGCCCATGGAACGGCCACGGAGATGGGCGATCCCATCGAGGTGTCGGCCCTGCACCAGGCCTTGCGTGGCGCGGCCTCGGGCCGCATCGCGCTGGGCACGGTCAAGTCCAACCTGGGCCATCTGGATGCAGCCGCCGGCATGGCGGGCCTGATGAAGATGGTGCTCGCGCTGGAACACGAGGCCATCCCGCCCAGCATCGACCACGACACGCCGCATCCGGGCATCCCGTTCCCGGACGGCCCGCTTCGTGTCAACACGACCTTGAGTGCCTGGCCACGGCGGCCCGAGCGCCCGCGTCTGGCTGGCGTGAGCTCCTTCGGCATGGGGGGGACCAACGCCCATGTGGTGCTGGCCGAGGCGCCTATCGCGCCGGCTCGCCCGCCGCGCACGGGCGGCCTGGTGCCGCGCCGCTGGCAGGTGCTGCCAGTGTCGGCGCGCACGCCCTCGGCACTGCAACTGCAATCACAGCGCCTGGCCGATGCCCTGTCCGCGGCCGGTGATCGTCAGCCCGCAGATGCCTTGCTCGCCGATGCCGCGCTGACGCTGCAATGCGGACGCCGCGAGATGGGCGAGCGCCTGGCCATCGTGGCCGATGGGCTCCATGCGGCCATCGATCTGTGCCGAAGCGGCGTGGACGGGCCTCAGCGCCTGCTGGCCAGCGGTGTGACGCCCGGCCGGCCGGTGGCCTTCCTGTTCCCGGGGCAGGGCGCCCAGCAGCGTGGCATGGCCCGGGCCCTGTACGAGCAGGAGCCGGTGTTCCGCGACGTGATCGATGCCTGTGCCCGTCACCTGGGGCCTGAGCGTCCCTTGCTGGATTGGCTCTATGCCGAAGGTGCGGCCCCCGACTGGCGCGACACCGCCCAGGTGCAGCCCGCGCTGCTGGCCGTGGAAGTGGCGCTGTCCAGGCTGTGGATGGCGTGGGGCCTGGCGCCCGAGGCGCTGATCGGGCACAGCCTGGGTGAATGGAGTGCGGCCTGCGTGGCCGGCGTGTTCAGCCTGGAGACGGCGTTGGACCTGGTGGCCCTGCGGGGCGAGCTGATGCAGTCGTGCGAACCGGGCGGCATGCTGGCCGTCATGCTTGACGAGGCATCGTTGCGCGCCCGCCTGGCTGACTGGTTGGCGGAGACTGCTGGGCCCGAGGGCGTGGCGGGCATCGAAGTGGCCGCCGTGAATGGACCGCGCCAGTGCGTGCTGGCCGGCCCGCTGGCGGCCATCGCGGCCTGCCAGTCGGCCTTGGAAAACAGTGGCGAGGTGTGTCATCGCCTGCCCACCTCGCATGCCTTCCACAGCGCGGCGATGGATGCCGTGCTCGACCGTTTCGAGCAAGCCGTTACGGCCGCGCCTCGTCAGGCGCCGAGCATCCCGCTGGCCTCCAACCTGACCGGGCGCCTGTTGGGGAATGATGAAGCAGTCTCGCCGGCCTACTGGCGCCGGCAACTGCGCGAGACCGTGCGCTTCTCGCAGGGCATCGACGCCTTGATGGCTTCTCTGCCAGCGGGGGGCGCGCAAGCGGTGCTGGTCGAGATGGGCCCAGGCACGGCATTGAGCCAGTTGCTGCGCCAGCGACCGGCCAGCCAGCGGCCGCTGACCGTCGCGGTGATGGAGCAGCCCCGCCAGGCCGACCGTGGCACAGCCCAGGCCCTGGCGCGCTTGTGGACACAGGGCGTGACCATCGACTGGGTGGCGGTGCAGCAGGGGCAGGGCGCACGCCGCATGCACCTGCCCACCTATCCCTTCGAGCATCAGCGCCTGAGGGTAGGGGCCCAGCCTGGCCAGGCGGTGGTGCCTGTTAGCGCGCATGTGGCTACAACGCCCGCATGCCAGAGCACTGCCACAGCAGGCGGATTGGCTGAGGCTCGGCTGCATCGCCTGCGCTGGGTGGAGGAAGGGGCGGAAGGGGCGTTGGAGCACGCGCTGTCGTCGGTACCGGCATCGGGTCAGGCCCTGGCTGGTCTGGCACTGGTGGATGATGCGCTGGGCCAGGCGCTTAGCGATCAACAGCATCCATCGACGACTTTCGAACGCGTGGCCGACCTGAGCAGCCTGACCACGCGCCTGCGTGCCCATGCCCAGGCCTGGGCCGAGGCGCCCGCCCATGATGGTGTTGCCGCGATCCATCTGGTGATCGACGCCTCGGCCTGCGATGCGGCCGCGCTCTTGCTGGCCCTGGCCGATTGGGCACTCCTGTCGGCACCAAGCAACTGGCGCGCCGCCTGCACGCTGCTTACGCGCGGAGGCTGCCGCATCGCCGCCGATGCACCTGCCGACGCCGGGATGTCTGCGTGCTGGGCGGCTTTGCAGGTCGCGGGGCAGGAGCTGGGTTGGTTACGCGTCCGGCAGATCGATATGCCGGCGGCCATGACGGCAACGGGCGATGCGGCCTTCCTGACCAGTGTGCGCCATTGGCCGCAGGCTAGCGCTCGTCGCCAGGCCTGGCGTGCCGGTGAGCGCTGGACGCCGCGCTGGCATGCCTTGCCCGCGCCCGAGGCTGGCGCCGCAGCGAGCGCGATGCTGGAAGCCGGCACCGTGCACGCGGTGGTCGGTGACCTGGCCGAAGGGCTGGGCCTGCTCCATGCGCGCTGGCTGGGACGGCGCGGTGCCCGGGTGGTGCTCGTCACCCGCGCCGGGGTGCCGCAACCGGAAGGCTGGGCGCACTGGCTGGCAACGCATGCCCCCCTGCACCCCATCAGCCAGTTGATCCAGCAACTGCAAGGCTTGCGTGACAGCGGTGTCCAGCTGCGCCTGCTGAGCGGGCCGCTCGACGACGCGGGTTGGCTGGTTGATGCCCTGGGCACTGCCCGCGCGGGCTTCGGTGCCCTGCATGGCATCTTCCATGTGGGCGCGATGGGCGACGAGGCCAGCGCCGCGCTTGCCTCACTGGCGCCTGCTGATGTCGAACGCCTGCTGCAGGCGCGGCAACGCGAAGCCCGGGCCCTGCTCGATGCGGTGCAGGCCTTGCCGCAGCCGCCGGCCTTCGTGGTGCACCAGTCGTCCTTGTCTGCCGTGCTGGGCGGTGCTGGTTTCGCCACTTACGCAGCCGCCAGCGCCTGGCTGGATGCCTGGGTGCAGGCCCGTGAGGGTGCCACGTCCTGGATCAGCCTGGACTGGGATGCCTGCCATGTGGATGAGGGCGCCGTGGATGGCTTGTCTGCCTCGCGCCTGATGGCGCAGGCCCTGCGTGCCGACGAGGTCGGGGCGCTGGTGTCGCAGGCCATCACGCTGGCCCTGGCCCAGGGCCGCAGTGCTACCTGGGTGGCCAGCCGACGCGTGATGGACGAGGCCGAACGCCAGGCCTTCGAGCCTGCCTTGCCTGCGTCGGCCCAGGGCGTGGCCGGTACAGGCACGACAGCCACTGGTACCGATGTGGCCTCACCGCTGCGTGCCGGCCCGCAGGTGCTGCAGCCCCGTCCCGCGCTGGGCACCGCCTACGTGGCCCCACGCTCGGCCACGGAGCGTGTCGTCGCCCAGGCCCTGGCCGAACTGCTCGGCCTGGCCGAGGTCGGCGTGCACGACGACTTCTTCGAGCTGGGAGGCCAGTCCCTGCTGGCCATCCAGGCCGTCAGCCGGCTGCGCAAGGAGCACGGCGTCGAGCTGCCCATGCGCGCGTTGCTCTTCGAAGCCCGAACCGCCGAAGGCATCGCCCGCCTGATCGATACACAGCGTGCCGCCACTGGCCAGCAAGCGCCCGAACCGACGGCCTATCAAGCCGTGCAGGCACTGGCCGATGAAACCGCCCGCCACGCCCTGATGGCCGACCTGCTGGCCGACATCGAACAACGACACCACCCCTGACAGACCATGAAGTTCAGCCTGTTCTACTTCGACGGTGACGGCACCAGTGCCGATGCCCAGCCCTACCGGCTGCTGCTCGACAGCGCCCGCTTCGCCGACGAGCAGGGCTTCGAGGCGCTGTGGACGCCGGAGCGCCACTTCCATGCTTTCGGTGGTCTCTATCCCAACCCCGCCGTGACGGCCACGGCCCTGGCCATGAGCACGCATCGCATCCAGATCCGCTCGGGCAGCGTCGTGCTGCCGCTGCACCATGCCGTGCGCGTGGCGGAAGACTGGGCCATGGTGGACCGCCTTTCCGGCGGCCGCGTCGGCATGGGCGTGGCCTCGGGCTGGACCATGGACGAGTTCGTGCTGGCCCGCGAACCCCACGGTGCGCGCCGTGGCGTGATGTGGCGCAGCCTGGAGGCCGTGCAGCGCCTGTGGCGCGGCGAGACCGTGTCCTTCGAGGACGCCGATGGTCGCACCGTCGACGTCCGCACGCTGCCGCGCCCGCTGCAGCCCGAGCTGCCCGTGTGGGTGGCCTGCTCATCGGCCGAAACCTTCGTCGAGGCGGGCCGCCGCGGGCTCAATGCGCTGACCTCGCTGCTCGGTGAAACAGTGGAGCAGGTGGCCGACAAGGTGTCGCGCTATCGCGCTTCGCTGGCCCGGCACGGCCATGACCCGGCCAGCCGCCAGGTGGCCATCATGGTCCACACCTTCATGGGCGATGACCTCGAGCGCGTGCGTGACGACGTGCGCGTGCCCTTCGGCAACTACCTGCGCACTCACTACGGGCTGCTCGATTCGCTGGCCAAGAGCATGGGCCTGAACGTCAGCCTGAAGGATTTCTCCAAGGACGATCTGGACAGCCTGTTGCAGTACGGCGTCGATGGTTTCATGCAGGGCCGGTCGCTCATCGGCACACCCGAGAGCTGCCTGCCCTTCGTGGCCGATCTGCGCAAGGCCGGTGTCGACGAGGTCTGCTGCCTGATCGATTTCATCCAGGACCACGATGCTGTGATGGGCTCCCTGCAGCACGTTGCGCGGCTGCGGACCTTGGCGTCCGACATCTGAGACGAGGCACGAGGACCACGCGATGTCGGCTGACCTGCCCGCTGATCTGCATGCCCGCATCCGCGCCCTGAGCCCGGTGCAGCGTGATGCGCTGCGCCAGCGCTTTGAAGCCAACGGCCTGCCCTGGACCTACCAGGAGGGTGAAGCGCCCGGCGAAGGCCCTGGCGCGGACTTGCCCCTCACGCCGGCGCAGCAGCAGCTGTGGGTGGTGCAGCAACTGATGCCCGACAACGCGGCCTACCACATCGCCTTCCGCTGGCGGGTGGATGGCGCGCTCGACCTCTCGGCCCTGAGCGCCGCCTTGTCCGAAGTGGTGCAGCGCCACGAATCGCTGCGCACTGCCTTCCTGCGCGACGAGGCCTCTGGTCTGCCGGTACAGCGCGTGCTGGGCACGGCCACCGTCGCGCTCGATCTGTGCCCCGTGGCCGACGAGGCCCAGGCCGAAGACCTCGCCGCCCGCTGCGCACGCCAGGCCTTCGACCTGGCCCGCCCACCCTTGCTGCGCCTGCACGTGCTGCAGTTCCCGCAGGGCCGCCATGATCTGGTCTGGGTCTGGCACCACCTGGTGGCCGACGGCTGGTCGCGCGGCGTGATGCTGCGGGAGCTGGGCCAGGCCTACGATGCGGCCCGCGCGGGGCGCGCCAGCGCCTTGCCCGCCTTGCCGACGAGCTGGTCGCGCTGGGTGCAGGACCAGGCCCGCTGGCTGGCCGAGGAGGACTGTGCGCGCCAGACTGCCTGGTGGGCCACGCAGTTGCGGGATCTGCCCCCCTTGAGCCTGCCGCTGGACCGCCCCCGCGAACGCGACAGCCACTGGCAAGCCCGTACCGTCGAGCGCCTGTTGCCCGATCTGGGCTCCGCACTGCAAAAGGCCGCCGCGCGCTGTGGCGCCACGTCTTTCATGTTCTTGCTCACCGTGTTCGCGGCCGTGCTGCACAGGCTGAGCGGCCAGCGCGATCTGGCCATCGGCGTGCCTGTGGCCGGTCGTCACGACGAGCACGCCGCCGCGCTGATCGGTTTCTTCGTCAACACCGTGGTCGTGCGCACCCGGGTACCTGAATCCGCCCGCTTCTCGGCCTGGGTGGACCAGCTCAAGCATGCCGTGGCCGATGCGCTGGAACATGCGCAGGTCCCGTTGTCGCACGTGATCGATGTCGTGCAGCCCCCGCGCGAGCCCTCGCGCAACCCACTGTTCGACGTGATGTTCCAGTACCAGGACGCGGGCTATGGCGCCCAGAACGCCCAGGCGCCCCGCTTTGGCGGCCTGCCCATCGAACAATCAGCCATCGGCCTGCCGCACACCAAGTTCGACCTGACCTGCCATGCGCTGGCGCGCGAGCAGGGCCTGTGGCTGGCGCTCGAGTACCGCACCGCGCTGTTCGACGAGGCCCGCATCCACGCCTTGCTCGACCTGTTCGAACACACTCTGCAGGCCGTGCTGGAGACGCCCCGCCTGCCCGTCGGCGCCTTGCCCGTGGTTTTGGGGCAGGATGCAGTGCGCCTGGCGGCTTTCGAACAGGGTCCGTCGTCCGCTGGCGGCAAGGCTTCCTGGTCATCCTTCATTGATCGATTCGAAGCTCAGGTTGCCGCCACGCCCGACAAGGTGGCGGTGGACACGCCGGATGGCGTGTGTCTGAGCTACCGCGAACTCGATGTCCATGGTTCCCATCTGGCCCAGCGACTTCGCGCCCAGGGCATCGGCCGTGAATCGCTGGTGGGCGTGTGCCTGCCCCGCCATCCCAGCCTGATGGTGGCCTTGCTGGGCGTGCTCAAGGCCGGTGCGGCCTACCTGGCGCTCGATCCCGTGCTGCCCGACGAGCGCCTGCGCTACATGCTGGCCGACTCCCGCGCCGCGATGCTGCTGACGAGTGCCGAGGTCTCGTCGCGCTTGCAAGCCCCGGATGTGCCCTTGCTCTGCCTGGACGATGTCCGCACCGGTTTGCCGGCTTCGGCCGATAGCCGTGACGTCGATGCATCGCTGCTGGTCCGGGATCTCATCGTGCCGGACCAGTTGGCCTACGTGCTCTACACCTCCGGCTCCACCGGCGCGCCCAAGGGCACGCTGCTCACGCACGGCGGGCTCATGCACTACCTCGACTGGTGCCTGGCCCGCTACCCTCTGCGTGACGGGCAGGGCGCGCCCGTCAACTCGTCCATCGGCTTCGATGCCACCATCACCGGCTTGTTCGGCCCCCTGCTGGCGGGCGGTCGCGTCAGCCTGCTGCCCGAGCGCGATCCCTTGAGCCTGCTGGCCGACGCGATGTCCGCGGGGCATGGCCTGGTCAAGATCACGCCGGCCCACATGCAGGCCTTGGCACCGCTGATGTCCAGCCGGCCGGCGGTTCCGGTCGAGCAACTGCCCCGCGCCTTCGTCATCGGCGGCGAGGCCTTGACCGAATCGCATACGGGGTTCTGGCAACGTCACTATCCGTCGATCGCCTTGCTCAACGAGTACGGGCCGACGGAAACCGTGGTGGGTTGCTGCGTGCACGAGGTCGGCCCGGATGATCAAGGCAACCTGCCCATCGGCCGCCCCATCCAGGGCGCGGCCATGTACATCCTGGACGACGATTTCAACCGCGTGCCGCTGGGCTCGGTGGGTGAGATCTTCATCGGTGGCCCCGGCATGGCCCGTGGCTACCTGGGGCGCCCGGGGCTCAGTGCTTCCCGCTTCCTGCCCGATCCCTTCTGGCCGCGAGGGCAGGGCGCCGTCATGTACCGCACGGGTGATCTGGCACGCTGGCGCGACGATGGCGTCATGGAGTACCTGGGCCGCATCGACCAGCAACTCAAGCTGCGCGGGCATCGCATCGAGGCCGGTGAGGTTGAATCCGCGCTGACGCGCATCGACGGCATCGCCGAGGCCGTGGTGGGCATACGCCAGGTGGGTCTGGGCCAGGCCCTGGTGGCCTGGGTCCGCTCCGACCATGCCACCGACCTGCCGCCGCTCGAACTGGTGCGCGGGCATCTGGCCCGCTGGCTACCCGCCTACATGGTGCCGTCCCACATCGTGCCCATGGACAGCCTGCCCCTGACCACCAACGGCAAGGTCGACCGTGGTGCCTTGCCACTGCCTGAGATCCAGGCCTCGCGTGTCGAAGGTGATGAGGGCACGTCCGAGATCATGCCCGGGGCGAACGGCCAGGAGAGCGACAGCAGCACGCAGAACGGGCCGCCTGCGCTGGTCGATTTCAGCCGCATCTGGCGCGAGGTGCTGGGGCGTGCCGAGGTGCGCCCGGGCGACAATTTCTTCGACCTGGGCGGGGATTCCATCTCGGCCATGCAGATCGTGGCCCAGGCCCAGCGCGCCGGATGGCGCATCGCCCCGGCCAGCCTGTTCGAGCACCAGACCCTGCTGGCCCAGGCTCGGGCTGCCCAGCCCCTGGTTGCCTCGGACAGCACCGTGCAGGCCGACACGCGCCCGGGCGAGCCGGTACCGCTGACACCGGCGGCCTGGCGCTTCCTTCGCCGTGTCGAGGAGGGGCAGTGGCCCGAGCCGGACCACTTCAACCAGAGCCTGCTGCTGGATGTTGATTCGGCCATCGATCCTGACCGTCTGCGCGAGGCCCTGCAGACCTTGCCGGCCCGCCATGCAGCCTTGCGCCTGCGCTTCACGCGTGACCATGTCGATGTACAGACAGGCCCTGAGGTCTGGCATGTGAGCCACGTGGACATCGCCGAGGTGCCCCTGAGTCTGCACGACCTGTCTGATCACCCGGTCAGCGAACGTCAGGCGGCGCTGGACACGCTGGTCGGCCAGGCTCAGCGCACCCTGAACCTGGCCAAGGGCCCCTTGCTGGCGGCTCATCTGATCCGCCTGGGTGATCAGCCGGGCAGCGGCCAGGGCCTGCGCCTGCTGCTGGCGGCGCACCACCTCGTGGTCGATGGCGTTTCGTGGCGCCTGCTGCTGGCCGATCTGCTGGCCGCCTTGGCCTCACCTGGCTCAGGTGATGTCCATCAGGCACCAGCTTTCGCCACCTGGGCGCGCCACCAGGCACAGGCCGGCCGGCAGCCCGATGCGCTGGCTGCCGAACGGTGGCAGGCATGGCTGGCCGCCGATGGCGTGGCCGCCCGTCCGGCCACTGCGCCGGCCCCCGCACTGGAGGCCGATGTGCGCGAGACCGTGCAGGAACTCGATGCCGATACCACCCGGCGCCTGCTGGAGGCTGCGCAGGGTGCGCTCAAGGCCACGCCGGAGGAACTGCTGCTCACGGCCCTGGCCCAGACTCTGTCCGCGTGGCTGCGGCATGGGCCGGTCACTGTGGCTGTCGAGGGGCATGGCCGCCCGTCGGCATCGTCTGCCATCGATGCTCAGCCGGAGGTGGCAGGCATGGTGGGCTGGTTCACCACCGAACTGCCCCTGAGCGTAGCCATGCCCAATGCCGCGCCCCTGCGCCAGTTGCAGGCGGTGCAGGGGCGCTGGCGCACGCGCCCCGCCCATGTCCAGGCCCTGGACCGGCTCCAGATGCAGGGCGGGCTGTCGCTGCCCGTTGCCGATTGCGGCTTTAACCACCTGGGCCGCGTCGAGTTTCCTGCCATGGGCGTGCTGCGTGGCCTGGCGCCCGAACCCGTGGTGGCACAGCGCTGTCCCCAGGGCGTGCGAGACCATGCCCTGCAGCTCGTCACCCTGATCGACGGCGACCGGCTGCGCATGGTCTGGCGCCACGACGCGGGCCAGCACCGCGCCGCGCTCATCGACCAACTGGCGCGCCGCTGCGTGGCCAACCTGCGGACCTTGCTGTCCCTCCAGTCTGCTTCTGCCTGATCCATGTCTTTCGATGCCGTTCATGCCCGTCCGTTGACCCCCAGCCAGGAGGGCATGCTCTTTCATGCCTTGCTGGACCCGGCGCAGGCGCTCTACATGGAGCAGCGCTGGTGCACGCTGCGCGGCGAACTGGACATGCGTGCCTTCCGGGCCGCGTGGGAGGGCGTCTGGCAGGCCCACGGCGTGTTGCGCACGGCCTTCCATTGGCGCGATGGGCAGTCGCCGATGCAGTGGGTCGACGACGAAGCGCAGCTGGATTGGCGTGAGCCCGACAGCCGGCAGGTCGTGGATGGGGCCTCGCTGCAGGCGTGGCTGCCATTGGACAGGGCCGAGGGCTTTGCGCTGGACCGTGCGCCCCTGATGCGCTGCACGCTGTGGCGCATTGCCGCGGACGAACACCTCTTCGTGTGGACTTACCACCACCTTCTGATGGACGGCTGGTCCAACGGCCTGCTGCTGCGAGAGGTACTGCAGCGCTACGAACACGCGCGCCGTGCTGGCGTGAGCGCGCCGGCGACAGCCAGGTCCGGCCCCGGAGAAGTGCCAGGCTTTCACCGCTACCTGGATTGGCTGGCCCGCCAGGATGACGAAGCAGCCCAGGCCTGCTGGCGCGAGGCTTTGGCCGGCCTGAGTGAGCCCACGCCCTTGCCTGAACTGCGTGCGGCCCGCCCGGCCAGGAGCGGGTCGGCGAGCCATGCCGATGCTGCCCATGCAGGTCCGGACTGGTCGCGCACCACGCTGTCGCTGAGCCCGGTCCAGACACAGGCGATCCAGGAGGCCGCCCGCGCCTGGCGGGTCACGATGAACACGGTGGTGCAGGGCGCCTGGGCCGTGCTGCTGGCCCGGCAGACAGGCCGTCTCAACCATGAGGCGGGTGCGCCGGCCCAGGTCTGTTTCGGCGCCGTCTCGTCCGGCCGGCCTGCGGCCTTGCCTGATGCCGCGCAGATGATCGGCATGTTCATCCAGACACTGCCGGTGTGCGTCGAGTTGGACGACGCGGCCCCGGTGCAGGTGTGGCTGCGTGAGTTGCAGGACAAGCAGGCTCGCCTCGAGGCGCATGGGCACCTGGGCCTGGCGCGGATACAGCGTGCATCGGGCCTGGCGCCGGGTGTGCCGCTGTTCGAGCACATCCTGGTCTACGAGAACTACCCTCTGTCCAGCCAATCCGCGCTGGGCCAGCCGGAGGGGCAGCAGGGGACATCCGCGCTGCCAAGCGGCCTGACCTTGCAGGATCTGGGGGGCCATGAGCAGACGCACTATCCCGTTGCGCTGATGGTGCTGCCCGGCACACAGTTGAGCTTCGAGCTGCGCCATGACCGCCAACGCTTGTCCGACAGCGTGGCACACCGCTGGCTGGAACGCCTGCAGCAGACACTGCTGTCGCTCATCGATCCCCAGGTTGCGTGCCTGGGCAGCATTGACGTGCTGCCGCCCTCCGAGAAGGTCTGGTTGCGGGATGCGGAAGCGCTGGTGCCTGCGCCTTCGGGCCTGACGGGTATCGACGATCCAGGGCAGCCATTCACCCCTGTGCACGCTGTGGTTGCGCGCCAGGCGACGCGCCATGGTGATCAGGTCATTGTGGTCGACCACGATCATGCGCATGACGCCCTGGAGGCTGAGAACTTGCAGCGCACCTGGCGCTGGGCAGCCTTCGAGAATCGCGTGGCTCGCCTTGCAGGCCACCTGCGCGAACTCGGCGTGCGCCATGGCGATCGCGTCGGCGTGTGCCTGCCGCGCGATGCCGACTTGCTGGCCTGCTGGCTGGCGGTGCACCGCGCTGGCGCGGCCTATGTGCCGCTGGATGCCAGCCATCCACCAGAGCGCCTGGCGATGGTGCTGGCCGATGCCGGCCTGTCCCACCTGATATCGACCTCGCGGCCTGGTGGCTTGCTGGGTCTGTCGCCCGGGCCACAGATGCCAGACGGGTTGCGTTTGGTCGACCTCTCCTCAGAGGAATGGCAGCACGCCCAGCCGATGCAGGCCCATGAAGCACCAAGCCTGCGACCCGATGATGCGGCCTACGTGCTCTTCACCAGCGGCAGCACGGGGCGACCCAAGGGCGTGGTGGTGGGCCACGGCGCCCTTGATACCTTCCTGCGCGCGATGGCCCGTGCACCTGGTCTGGGCCCGGCCAACCGCCTGCTGGCCACGACGACGGTGGCCTTCGACATCGCGGGGCTTGAACTGTTCCTGCCGCTGCTGTGCGGCGCCACCCTGTTCATCGCCCCGGAGGGCCTGGCCCGCGACCCTGAGCGGTTGAGCGCCTGCCTGTTGGCGCATGGGATCGACACGCTGCAGGCTACGCCCACCACCTGGCGTCTGCTGCGCGACACCATGGGCCTGCCGCCCGCTCGAACCTTGAGGGCCCTGGTCGGGGGCGAGGCCTTGCCACTCGATCTGGCCACCTGGCTGCTGGAAGGGGCAGCGGAAGTCTGGAACCTCTACGGGCCCACTGAAACCACCATCTGGTCATCGGCCTTGCGCCTGACAGCGGCCCACCTGCCGCCTTCAACTGCCGACGGTGGCATCCCTGTGGGGCGCCCGATCTCTGGCACCCGCTTCGTCGTGCGGGATGCGGACCGTCGCCCCGTGCCGGCCGGTGTGCCCGGCGAGCTGTGCATCGGCGGCCTGGGCCTGGCCCAGGGCTACCTGGACCGGCCCGAACTGACGGCAGCGGCCTACGTGCCTGATCCGGACGCGCCCGGCGCGCTGCTCTACCGCACCGGTGACCTGGTGTCCTGGCGCGACGATGGGCTGCTGAACTTCCTGGGGCGCATCGACCAGCAGATGAAGTGGCGTGGCCACCGCATCGAGGCTGGTGAAATCGAGGCCGCACTGCTGGCCCAGCCCGGCGTGGCGCAGGCGGCCGTGCTCCTGCGCGGCCCTGCAGGCGAGGCATCGTCAACGTCGGCCGATCTGGTTGCCTTCCTAGTGGCACAGGGCGATGCCGTCCAGCCCATGCCCTCGGCCACGGCGCTGCAGACGGCCCTTCGCCAGCGGCTGCCCGCCTACATGGTGCCGACACGGTTCGTGTGCCTGCCCGCCTTGCCGCAGACGCCGAACAACAAGGTGGACCGGCGTGCGCTGCAAGGTCTGCCGACCCCTGCGGACAGCCAGGGTGAGGACGACATGGCCGCCGTTTCTCCTCAGGTTGTGCAGGGCGATGACCCGATGGCAGCCCTGGTGGCGTCCACCTGGCAGCGTGTGCTGGGTTTGGCAAGCCTGCCTGCAGATGCCCGCTTCTTCGATATGGGCGGCCATTCACTGCATGTCACGCAGGTCATGGCCAGACTGCGGCAGACCCTGGGTGTCGACCTGCCGCTGCAGTTGCTGTTCGATCACCCGGCACTGCCTGATTTCATCGGGGCCGTGCGCGCAAGGCGTGGTGCGGCCGATGCTGCTGTGACACTGCCCCAAGACGCCGTACCAGCCGGACTGTATCGGCTGCCGGAGGCGCAACGGCGCGGCCCCTTGCCCTTGTTGCCGTCGCAACGGCGGCAGTGCCTGATGGCACAGCAGGATCCCGCCAGCGCGGCCTACACCATCCCTCTGTTCCTGTCTCTGCAGGGGCCGCTGGACCCGCAGACCTTGCTGAGCACCTGGGCCATGATCGTTCAGCGGCACGATGCGCTGCGCATGGCCTTCGTGCCGGGCGTGGATCCCGGCGCACCCAGCCAGGGCTACCTCCAAGAGGCGCAGGCCGTGCTGCAGGCGGCAGGCTGCCTGCCGGTTGACCCCGCGCAATGGGCCGTCGACCTGAACCCTGGCGGTGATGTGGGCGCCGAGGCCCTGCAGGCTCTGGCCGAGGCACAGGTCCGTGCCTGGGTGGCCGAGCCTTTCGATCTACGTCAAGCCCCGCTGTGGCGCCTGCGCCTGCTGCGCTTGTCGCCGCAGGCACACTGGCTGGTGCTGACCGTGCACCACATCCTGCTGGACGATGCATCGTTGGGGATCATCGCGCGTGAGTGGCACCAACTGCATGCCTGCGCCGTGCAGGGCGGGCCGGCCTGGGACAGCGTGTGCCGCTCGTGGCAGACGCCTCGCGCGGACCTGGCCGAGGCCATGCAGGCGGCGGCTTCGTCAGACGATGACATGGCGCTCGAACGTGCGCGGTGCCACTGGCAGCAGGTGCTGTCCGCACCCTTGGTTCCCTTGGCGCTGCACCAGGTCCATCAGGTCGAAACGACAACATCACCGTCAGCGACATTGCCGCTTTCCCGCCGTGCGCACCGCCTCTCGCGCACCGTGTCTGCCGCCACGCTGGCGCGCCTGCGCACCATGGTCGGCGAGCGTGGGCTGACGCTCTACATGGTGCTGCTTGCCGGCTTCGGGGCCCTGATGCGGCGCCACGCCAGCACGGAGGATCTGCTGCTGGCCACCCCCGTGGCAGGCCGCATCCGGCCCGAGTGGCAGACCCTGGTTGGCATGTTCGTCAACACCGTGCCGCTCAGGCTCAAGGCCACGGGCCATCAGGATGTGGGCCAATGGCTGGACCAGGTGCGTGCCGTCACGCTGGCCGCATTCGAGCACCAGGCTTTGCCTTTCGAGGACATCCTGGCGCAGATGCCGCAAGCGGTGGAAGGCACCGCCTGCCCGGTGCTGTTCAGCCTGCAGAACGCGCACGGGCAATTGCCTCAGCCGGAGGCTGGCGGTCTGCATTGGGCGCCCTTGTCCACCGGCACGGGCCAGGCCAAGGCCGACCTGTCCCTGATGCTGCAGCCTACCCCGGACGGCCAGGGGCTGACTGCCTGCTGGGAAGCCCGCGCCAGTTGCCTGGACATGCCGGCGCTGGCGCGGATGGCGAGCCACTACGAAACGATGCTCGATGCCCTGGCGCACGATCCAGCCTGTCCGCTGGCCGCCTTGCCTCTGCTGACACCCGATGAGGACGCGGCTTTGCGTGAGTGGTCGAAAGGCCCACAGGCTTTCCCTGGGGGGCCTGACACCAGCCAGGGCAGCCTGCTGACAGCCTTCGTGCAGCAGGCCCGCCGCACACCGCAGGCTGTGGCCTTGCGCGATGGCGCCAGGTCGTGGACCTATGCGGCCCTGCTGCAGCAGGCCGCCTCGCTGGCCATGGGCTGGGAGGCCTCCGCAGCCTGGGCTCAGGCTCCATCCCCGAAGGCGCCCATGGTGGCCCTGTGGGCCGAGCGCTCGGCCGAGACCCTGATCGGCCTGCTGGCCGTGGTGCTGGCCGGTGGCTGCCATGTGCCGCTGGATCCCCAGGCCCCCGAGGCGCGGCAGAGGGACATCGTCCGTCGCTGCCAGGCGCCCATGCTGCTCGTGCCGCATGCCCGCGCGATGGCGCAGGCTGACGCCGTGTTCTCGCTCGATTCATTCGCACTGCAGATCGTCGATCTCTCTACGGACCTTGCGCGTGATCCTGCGCACGATGCCGCCGCGATCGACGCCTGGCTCGATCAGCAATTGATCTTGGAGGCCACACACTACGCCCGCGACCGGCTGGCCTGCGTGATGCACACCTCCGGATCCACCGGTGAGCCCAAGGGCGTGTGCGTCACCCACCACGCGATCCTGCGATTGGTGCAGCCTCAGCCCGCGCTCCACTACGGTGCCGACGAGGTCTGGCTACAGGCCGCGCCACTGGCCTTCGACGCGTCCACGCTGGAAATCTGGGGTGCTTGGCTGCATGGCGCGCGTCTGGTCGTGGCGCCGCAGGCGCTGGAAATCGACGCGCTGGGCGCCTTGATCCGCCGTGAGGAGGTGTCCTCGCTGTGGCTCACCGCCGGCCTGTTCAAGCTGCTGGTGGACGAACGGTTGGATGATCTGGCCTGCGTGCGCCAGCTCGTGGCCGGGGGCGACGTGCTGTCCGTGCCGCATGTACGCCGCCTGATGGCACGTTGGCCTGGCATCCGCATGGTCAATGGCTACGGCCCGACCGAGACCACCACCTTCGCGTGCTGCCATCCGATCGAAACGGCCGATCTCGACAGCGGGCCTATCCCCATCGGGCGCCCCATCGTTGGCACCTCGGTACGCGTGCTGGACGCCCATGGCCAGCCGCAGCCCGTGGGCGTGCCCGGCGAGCTGCACATCGGCGGCGCCGGCCTGGCCCGTGGCTACCTGGACAACCCCGTGGCCACTGCCTCGTCCTTCGTGCCCGACCCGCAGCCTGATCTGGACGATTTCGACGAAGGCGCCCATGTCTGGAGTGTCTACCGCACGGGTGATCTTGTCGCCTGGCGCGACGATGGCAGCCTCGTGTTCCTCGGTCGCTGTGACCGCCAGCTCAAGATCCGCGGATTCCGCGTCGAGCCGGGCGAAGTGGAAGCGGCCCTGGGCCAGCACCCTCAGGTGCGCCGCGTGGCCGTGGTGCCGCGCAGCGATCCGTCGGGCCATGTGCACTTGGTGGCCTATCCGGTGTGGCACGCCCATGCCGGCGAGCCGCCCGCATGGGCCGTGCTGCGTGCGTGGCTGGCTGATCGCTTGCCACCGCACCTGCTGCCCTCAAGCTGCATCCCTGTCGCCGAACTGCCCCTGAACGCCAACGGCAAGCTCGATGTGCGTGCCTTGCCGATGCCGTCCTGGTCCGATGAGCCCGCCGACGCCACGCAGGCGCCCGAGCACGATGAGGCGGATGGCGCCTCGCCAACGGCCCGGCGCCTGCTGGCCCTGTGGCGCGAACTGCTGCCGGGGCGGCGCATCGGCTTGCATGACAATTTCTTCGACCTCGGTGGCGACTCCATCGTGGCGATGCAACTGGTCAGCCGTGCGCGAGCAGCGGGCCTGAGCTTCACACCGGCCCAGGTGCTGCAGCACCAGACGGTGGTGGCACTGGCCGAGGTCTGCGGCGCGGCTCCGTCGGATGAGGACGATGCCCTGTGGCTGACACGCCATCCGTACGACCCGGAACGCCTGCCGCTGACGCCCGTGCAGCGCTGGTGGTTGGACCAGCAGGGCTTCGATGCGGATCGCCTGCCGACACACCACAACCAGGCTGTGTGCCTGTCCCTGCCCGAGGGTACTGATCGTGCCTTGCTGCAGACCACACTGCATGCCGTGGTGGCGCGCCACGATGCGTTCCGCTGGCGCCTGCGCATCGATGATCCGCGGGCCGGCTGGCAAGGGCGGTTGCTGCACTCAAGCGAGCCCACCGTGCGCCCGCCCATTGCATGGCATGAGCTGAGGGCGTTGAGTGATGCCGAGCAGGCGCAGCGCATCGACGCACAGGCCGATGCGGCCCATGCAGCCGTTGACTTGGTGCAGGGCCCGGTTTGGCGCGCCGTGGGCTGGGACCTGGGGCCGGGCAAGGGCCTTCGCCTGCTGCTGACGGTGCACCACTTTGTCATCGATGCCGTGTCCTGGCGCGTGCTGCTCGACGAATGGCGCCTGGCCTGGCGACAGGCTCAGGCCGGCCAGCCCCTGAGCCTGGGGCCGCGCCCTCGTGGCCTGACGCGCTGGGCACTGAGCCTGCAGGCTCGGCAGGCAGAGGTGGGCGGCATCCCTTCAGGCGATGCGGCTGGCGCCGCATGCAACAACCGCCTTGCGTTGACCGAGGAGGTTGCAGGCTCGCTGCCTGTGGACACCGAGCATGCGCTGGATCAGCCCACTCAAGTGGGCGAGGCGCAGGTGCTGGAGCGCGAGTTGTGCCTGCCGGATGTCGGCCTGAGCGACGATCCGCGCCTGCCCCAGGCCCTGTCCATGCAGGACACCTTGCTGATCGCGCTGGCGCGCACCCTGTCGGCCAGGATCCCGCAGGCCGATGCCTTGAGCCTGACCCTGGAATCCCATGGTCGCTGGCTGCCCGCCGAAGCCTCGGGTACCGAAGTTTCTGCCGCTGATACAGGTGAGACGGACGACAACTGGCACGGGGTGGGCTGGTACACCGCGCTGTGCCCTGCGCATTTACCGCTCAAGGCATTGGGCGCCTTCGCCATCCCGCCCTCGTCCGATCTGGCCGGGCTCGCCTCGGCCTGGAAAGCGCCTCTGGCGCAGGGGCAGGCCTGGGGCATGGAGCTGGCGGGCGGAGCAGTGCCGTCGCCGCGCGCACCGGCCCCCGCCGCCATCTCGTTCAACCACCTGGGGCAACTGCCGCCAGACGATCTCGGCGATGGCTGGCGGCGTGTGCCGGTACCCGGGCGCACCCGTGACCCGGCCCAGCGCCGCGCCCACCTGATCGAGGTCGACACCTGCCAGCGTGACGGCCGATGGATCCTGCGATGGACCTTCAGTGAGCGCCATCATCGAGCGGCTACCATCGCGTCCTGGATGGACGATTGGGTGGCCCATTGGCTCGAGGTGCTGGGGCACCTGCAGGGCGAGTTGGCGCATCAGCAGGCCAGCGGCCAGGATTTCGACCTGGACGAATCGGAACTGGCCTTGGCCCTGAGCCAGGTCCGCTTCTCGGAGACTTCATGACACTGGATTCGCCCTGGCTCCATGCCCTGGCCCTTATTGCGGGGGTGCTTGCGGCGACGCTGGCATCGGCCTGCTTCTACCGCCTTTCGCCCCGCCAGCACTGGTCCGACATGGCCCTGACTGGCCCCGCGAAACGGCGGTTGACCTGGGCCGGGCTCTCGGCATTGCTGGGCAGTTGTGCTGCCCTGGGGGCGGTACTGGGCGCAGTGGTGGGGACGCTGGTTGCGCTGTGCGCCTTCATGACCGTGCAGATGGCGGTGCCGGTGCTGGTGGTCCTGTGCCAGTCCCTGGTGCCGGGCACGGTCCTCGGCGCACGACGGAGGGCGCGTTGATCTCCCGCCTGCTGGCCGGCCTGCTGCCCGGCTTCTTCCTGGCCGTGTGCCTGAGCAGCGCCCTGTGCTGGGCCTGGCCAGGCGACTGGCGCTCCGCCTTTGTGCCGACCATGCTGCTGCTGTTCCCGCTGTGGATCGGCATCCTCAGCCTCTGCATGGTGGCGCGCACGGCGCTGCGGGCCTGGGGTTGGACCACGCTGCCGGCCATCGCCGGCCTGCTGGCACTGGGTGCGCTCCAGCGCGCCGGCTGGTGGTCATGAGGCCTGTTTCCTTGTCACCGATGTGATTCTTCCCCCATGAACGCCCGCACCGTCCGTATCTTCTACGTGCTGCACAAGTGGACCGGCCTGATCGCCGGCTTCGCGCTGTTCGTCGCCTTCTACGCCGGTGCTCTGACGATGTTCCATGGCGACATCGAACGCTGGCAGCGCTCCTTCGAGCCCGAAGCACCGCAGCAGTCGCTGGCCGATGCCCAGACCTTGCTGGACCTGGTGCTCAGCCGTCACCCCGAACTGGCCGATGGCACGGTGACGGTGAACCTGCCTTCTGAACACGCCCCGCTGGCCGAAGCCTACTTCAACACCCAGGCTGGCTTCCAGCACGCCACGCTCGACGAATTGAAGCAGGCCGGGCCTGATGGCCTGCCGCCGCACACACCGCATTCGGAACTGGCCGAGTTCATCAACGAGCTGCACTACGCCCTGGGGATCCCCCTGGTCGGTGGCTACCTGATGGGCGTGATCAGCCTGATCTACGGCCTGGCCCTGGTGTCGGGCGTGCTGATCCACCTGCCGCGCCTGAGCCGCGACGTGCTGGCCCTGAGGGTGGGTGGCAACCTCAAGCTCTTCTGGCAGGACGCTCACAACCTGGTCGGCGTGGTCAGCCTGCCATTCCACATTGTTTTCGCATGGACGGGGGCGGTGCTGGGCCTGGGCCTGGTGGTGCTGCTGGCGGTGGATGCCCTCGGCTTCCAGGGGCGGCTCATGCCTGAGCTGCCGCGCATGCTCGGTGTGATGCCTCCGTCCGCGCAGACGCAAGTCGAGCAGGCTCGCCTGCTGCCACTCGAAGCGCTGCTGACCAAAAGCCGCACAGCAGTAGCCGACAAGCTCGGACCGGCGGCGGGTGAGGGGTTGTTCGAGCCTGTGCGCGTGCGCATCCAGCACCCGGGCAAGGCCGATGCCATCGCGGAGGTGCGCGGCCAGGTGCCCGGTGCCCTGGGTGGTTCCGGCGCGGTGGCGATCAGCGCGGTGAGCGGGCAGGTGATCGATGTGCAGGTCAGCGGCGCGCGCGACGCCAACCATGGCACGCTCCAGGTGTTCTACGACCTGCACTTCGGTCACTTTGGCGGCCCCTTGCTGACCTGGCTGTATGCGTTGATGGGCATGGCGGGCGCCTTCCTGTTCTACAGCGGCAACCTGCTGTTCATCGAGGCGCGGCGCAAGCATGGCAGCGTGCACCAGACGCCGCTGGCCCGAGGCATGGCCCGGGCCACCGTGGGTGTCTGCCTGGGGGCCTGCGTGGGCATGGCGGCGGCCTTCCTGGCCACGCCCTGGCTGTCACAGGCGAGCCATGCTGGGTCAGCCGTGGACGTGGCCTTCTGGGAACGGGCGATCTGCTTCCTGGCCTGGGCCGTGTCCGTGGTGCTGGCCCTTGTCCTGTCGCCGGTGCGGGCGGCAGAGCACCTGCTGTGGTGGACAGCTTTGCTGTCGGCGCTGGCCATGTTCAGCCAACTGCTGCTGGCCGATGCCTCGGGCCCTTCCGGGCTGGTGGTCAACCTGGTGCTGGGCGGCCTGGCGCTTGGAGCCGGCGGTTTGGCCTGGCGCAGCCGCGTGAGGGGCCGTGAAGGGCGCGCTGACAGCGTGTGGGCGCTTCGCCAGGCGGGCTGAGCCGGCTGCGCGCCAGCTTGTCAAGTCCAGGTTCTGGAACCTCAGCGGGAGCTGCTGTGAGGCAGCAATGCCTTGGCGGCCTCGATCCGTAGCGCCAGATCGATCTGCGCATCGTTCATGACACGCAACAGGAACTGACGCGGATCGTTTTCCTGCACGAACTGCGGTGGGAGTGTCGTGTCCCGAACTGGGCGATCAACCTCCGCAGGCGTGGCTGCATGACCCGAAGCCGCCTGCTGTGCCACGGCCAGGACGATCGCTGCATCGCAACTGCGCAACGCCGTGAGCAGGTCTGCCTGCCCATCTGGATTGGGATCGATGTCCAGCCAGGGCGTGTCCGAGAACACCGGGGCCAAGTCCCGTGCCACGAAGGCTGACCACTGTCCTTCCCCGGCGGCGAAAGGCGGAACGGCGCCTGATTCATCGGCCCCGATGGTGGTGCGGATCCGTGCGGGCGGAATGTCGGCCCAGTAGCGGGCGCGCAGTGCCTCTGCAAAGGCCGTGGCTTGGGCTACGGGAATAGGCTCCGCGACAGAGAACCACAGTTGATAGCCGTCCATGCCATTGATGGCGATACCGGGCGCAGGCAGGCCCAGATCTTCCTGGACGCCTTGCCACAGCCTGGCTACCGTAGACCAGTCAGCCGGCCGGCTCAGCCCCATGACCATGGCACGAACACCGTGTGTCGCGCTCGGTTGAGCGTCTGTAGCGTAAAGGCGTTGCTTTTGGAGATGGAGACGGCTCATGGGCGGCTGCGGGGCTGGGGCGCCCAGGAAGGGCAAAGCCCAAGCATAGCGGCCTGTGAGCTGTGGTGCGCTCAAGGAAATGCTGGGCCGCCCCAAGCTTCTGGCCCCCCTCGGGGGCGAGGCTAGGCGTAGCCCGGCCCTGTGGGCGCTCAACAGTGCGTGGCAGCGCTTTCAGGCAGGGTGGGCAGCGTGTCCTGGCCTTGGCCGGCATCACCTTGCGGGCTGTCGGTACGCGCAGCTTCCTGGTTCAGGGCCTCGGCCGCCCGTTGCGCGGCCAGCCACTCCTGCAAGGCCTGCAGGATGATGGCATTGCGGTTGGCGCCCAGCTTCAATGCGGCCGCGCTCAGATCGCGGCTGGTGTCGTCATCGATGTAGACGGTGTACTGCATTGCTTGGGCTTCCTTCCGATGGCTCCCATCGTAGGAGGCCCGCGGCGTCAGACATTAAGGGGTTCTGAAGCGTTGTTAAAAAAGTGAGAAATCGATTTCATCCCGTGGGAATCGGGCGAAAAAATGCAAGCAGCGCTCACCCCAGGCGCAGGATGCGCGCCACCGAAGGCACGCCCGCGCTGTCGAACACGAACAGCATGTAGTAGCCCGGCGGGGCGGTTTCCGGTGTGGCGGGGGCGGTCACGGTCAGGGTCTTGCCGCTGGTGCTGAAGCTCAAAGGCAGGAAGCGCTGGTCGAAATCCACCGTGTGCGTGGCCGAGCCCGTTTTGACCAGCGTGACGCGGCTGACGTTGGCGGCACTCACTTCGACCTTGAAGTTCTGCTTCCAGGTCATGGCGGTGGGCGCATCCGTGATGGACGGGCGTGGGGCCAGCGTGCCGCTCCAGTCCTTTTTGTAGAGGTAGGGCGGGGTGTAGATCTCTGCGTTGAGGTTGGTGACGGGGCCGGGCGCACCGCCGCCGGCCGTGAGCACGGTCGCATCGGGCAGCAGCAGCGACACCGAGTGGTACAGGCGCATGCGCTTGGCGGTGGCGGTGGGTGTCCACTTGCCGGTGGCCGGATCCCAGATCTTGCCGGCATAGGCCACGCCGAAAACCACGTTGGACCAGATTGAGCCGCCGTTGACGTAGACCTTGCCATCCGGCAGCACGGTGGCCGAGGCGTGGAAACGGTCTTGGCCGACACCAGCGGTGGCCTTGGCGGTGGGCTGGCTGCCGTTGAGGTCGATCACCTGGGCGCTGTTGTACTTGCGTAGGGTCAGGATCTTGCCGGGCGCGAACATCACGCTGGGCAGGTAGTAATCACCCGCCGGCAGGTTGAGTGGTGTCTTGGCGATCGACCCGTTGCCGGTGGGATCCATGTAGTAGGTGCCGCCCCAGATCGTGGTCACGAAGACACGGCTGTTGGGCGCCTGCCAGGCCAGCGGGTAGCTCCAGTTGCGGCTGCCGTAGGCATCGTCGCTGGTGGCGCCTTCCAGGCTGCGCCAGCCCTGGCCTTCGGTGTAGAGCTCGGGCGTGGGCACCGACAGCTCGTTGATGGACGCGCGCCCGCCCAGCACCAGGATCTGGCCGCTGGACAGGGTGACCACGGTGGGGTACCAGCGCAGATCACGCATGGGCTGCGGTGCCTGGTACAGGGCCGAGCTGCGGTAGTCGAACAGGTTGACGTCGTTGACGGAGTAGTTCCGCACGCCGTTGACCGTCTTGTCGCCGCCGGTGAGCAGCACCGCGCCGCTGGACGGCACGATGACCTGGGCGCTGCAGAAGGTGTCGGTGCCGGTGGTGTTGGGCAGCACCAGGTGGGCGTTGCTGCCCGTGCCGAGTTTGGGATCCCAGACGTCGTAGATGAACTGGCCGGTCTGGTTGCCCTTGGCATCGGTGCCGTAGCTGAGCAGCCGGCCATCGGGCAGCAGCACCACGTGGATGGGGATGAGCGGCCAGTTCACCACCGGCCCCATCGCGCCCTTGGTGAAGGCATCCCAGGGCGCGGCTTGCGCGCTGGAGAGCGTGGACAGCGCCATGGCTGACGCCAGGCCCAGGCCGATGACGGCCGAGCGTGTTGTGGTATGCAGGCTCACTGAATCCCCTTGTATGCGTTTGTTTCTTGTGTATCCGTGCGCGAGCAGCCTAGAGGGGGGATACTTTGGGGTCAACCCTTGATCGCGGGGGCTTCACGAGATGTTCCCGTGCCGCGTTTGTTTGGGTTCAGGCATGAACTGAACCCCATGTATTTGGAGACCACCGATGAAACTGTCGAGCCAGAGTTTTGCCGATGGCGGCGTGATCCCGGGCGAGTTCGCCTTTGCCGTGATCGATCCGAAATCGCACGTGAGCCTGTCGTCCAACCGCAACCCGCACCTGGCGTGGGCGGAGGTGCCCGAGGGCACGAAGTCCTTCGCTGTGATCGCGCACGATCCGGATGTGCCCAGCAAGGGTGACGACGTGAACCAGGAAGGGCGCGAAGTGCCTTCCAGCCTGCCGCGTGTGGACTTCTTCCATTGGGTGGTGATCGACCTGCCGGCCGACACGCGCGAGATCGCCGTGGGCAGCCATTCGCACAACGTGACGCCCAAGGGCAAGGCCGGCCCGCAGGCGCCCGGCGGCAAGCCCTGGCGCCATGGCATCAACGACTACACCGGCTGGTTCGCGGGTGACCACGACATGGAGGGCGACTACTACGGCTATGACGGCCCGTGCCCGCCATGGAACGACAGCATCGTGCACCGCTATGTGTTCACGGTGTATGCGCTGGATGTGGAACGCCTGGACGTGGGCGGCGTGATCACCGGTGCGGCCGTGCGTGCGGCGCTGGAAGGCCACGTGCTGGCCAGCGACCAGATCACCGGCACCTACACGCTCAACCCGCGTCTGAAGGGGCAGGGCTGATGAGCGGTGGCATCGATCACGGGGTGCAGCGCCTGCACGTGGGCAAGCGCTTGAGCGAGGCCGCCATCGCTGGCGGCACGGTCTACCTGGCCGGCCAGGTGCCCGAGAACGAGCCCGACGCCGACATAGAAGGCCAGACCCGCGAGGTGCTCGGCCACATCGACCGGCTGCTGGGTGAGGCCGGCAGCAGCAAGCAGCACCTGTTGAGCGTGCAGATCTACCTGAAGGACATCAGCGAGATCGGCCGCATGAACGCAGTGTGGGATGCCTGGGTGGCACCGGGCCATACACCACCGCGCGCGACGGTGCAGGCGGCCCTGGCCGACCCGCGCTGGCGCATCGAGGTGGTGGTGGTCGCGCGCCAGGCCGGGGCCTGATCCCAAGCTTGTGCCAGAGAGGCGCCTCAGCGATTGGGTTGGGGCGTCAGGCGCAGGTAGGGCGTCACGGCCGTGTAGCCCTTGGGGAACTTCTGCTTGATCACTTCCGGATCCTGCAGCGAGGGCACGATCACCACGTCATCGCCATCCTTCCAGTTGCCGGGCGTGGCCACGCTGTGGTACTCGGTCAGCTGCAACGAGTCGACCACGCGCAGGATCTCGTCGAAGTTGCGGCCGGTGCTGGCAGGGTAGGTGATCACCAGGCGCACCTTCTTGGCCGGGTCGATCACGAACAGCGAGCGCACGGTGGCCGTGGCGCTGGCGTTCGGGTGGATCAGGTCGTAGAGCTCCGACACCTTGCGGTCGGCGTCCGCGATGATCGGGAAGTTCACCGTGGTGCCCTGGGTCGTGTTGATGTCCGGGATCCAGCGGCTGTGCGAATCGACCGTGTCCACCGACAGGGCAATGACCTTGACGTTGCGCTTGGCGAACTCGTCCTTCAGCTTGGCCGTGAGGCCCAGTTCGGTGGTGCACACGGGCGTGAAATCAGCGGGGTGCGAGAAGAGGATGCCCCAGCTGTCGCCCAGCCACTGGTGGAAGTGGATGCGGCCCTCGGAAGAGTCCTGTTCGAAATCGGGGGCGGTGTCGCCCAGGCGCAGGCTGGCCATGGTGTGTTGTCCTTTCAGATGGCGTGTCGGATGGCGCGTTAGATGGCGTAATTGAGTTCGAGCGGGTGGGCGCGCTCCAAGCGGCGTTGGCGCTGCTGGTCGCGCACCAGTTGGTCCACCTTGAAGCGGGCCCAGGGCCAGGGGCCGTGGCCGGATTCGACGTTGATGTGGCCGGCCTGACCCAGGTTGTGAAAGCGTGCGCCCCAGCGCTCGGCCCATAGTTGCGCGCGCTCCAGTGGCATCCACGGGTCGTTCTCGCTGCCCACCAGCGTGCTGGGAATGCCCAGGCCATGCAGGGGCAGGCGCTCGTCCACGCCGAACTTGATCGGGTCGGCGGGCGCCACCAGCAAGGCCGAACGGATGCGGGGGCCTCGGTCCTGCGGCGAGCGGGTGCTCAGGTGGTGGGCCAGGGCCAGCGTGCCGAAGCTGTGCGCCACGGCGATCCAGGTGGTCTGCTCGGAGGCGCTGTTGACCACCTCGGTGATGCGCCGGGCCCAGATGTCCAGGTCGGGCTGGTCGAAACGCTGCTGGCGCACCCGCACGGCGCCCCGGTACTGTGTCTGCAGCCAGGTCTGCCAGTGCCCTGGGCCGCTGTCGTTCAGGCCGGGGATGATCAGGATGCGCACCGGGGCACCGTCGTAGCGGCGGCCCAGCGAGAAGAGATTGATGCCTTGGTCCATGGGCTCACGATAGGCACCCCGGGCCTTGGCGTGAAGCGACGTTTGCGCATGCGGGTCATCGGTTTGCGCATGAAGCAGACTGAATCCAGTGTGATGTCCGCATAAAGAAAAAAGCGCTCCTCAGAGCGCTTTTCGAGTGCCCGGAAAGGGCTGGTCAGGCGGCTTGCGCCAGGGCCTGGTCCAGATCGGCCAGCAGGTCGTCAATGTGCTCGATGCCGACCGACAGGCGCACGGTGTCTTCCGTCACACCCGTCTTGGCCAGCTCTTCGGGTGAGAGCTGGCGGTGCGTGGTGGAGGCCGGGTGCGTGGCCAGCGAGCGCACGTCGCCGATGTTGACCAGGCGGGTGAAGAGCTGCAGCGCATCCAGGAAGCGCGCGCCGCCTTCGCGGCCACCCGGAACCCCGAAGGTCAGGATGCCCGAGGCCTTGCCCGACAGGTACTTGCGCACCAGCGGGTTCTCCGGGTGATCCTCCAGCCCGGCGTAGTTGACCCACTTCACCTTGGGGTGCTGCTTGAGCGTCTGCGCGATCTTCAGGGTGTTGTCGCTGATGCGGTCCATGCGCAGGGCCAGCGTCTCCACGCCCTGCAGGATCAGGAACGAATTGAAGGGCGAGATGGCCGCCCCGGTGTTGCGCAAGGGGACCACACGGGCGCGCCCGATGTAGGCGGCCGGACCCAGGGCCTCGGTGTAGACCACGCCGTGGTAGCTGACATCGGGCTCGTTCAAGCGCTTGAAGCGCTGCTTGTGCTGCGCCCACGGGAACTTGCCCGAATCGACGATGGCGCCGCCGATGCTGGTGCCGTGGCCGCCCAGGTACTTGGTCAGCGAGTGCACGACGATGTCGGCGCCGTGTTCGATCGGCCGGCTGAGGTAGGGCGAGGGAACGGTGTTGTCGACGATCAGCGGGATGCCGTTGCGGTGGGCGATCTCGGCGATCTTGGCGATGTCGGTGATGTTGCCCGAGGGGTTGCCCAGCGATTCGACGAAGATGGCCTTGGTGCGCTCGTTGATCAGCGGCTCGAAGCTGTCGGGGTTGCGGTGGTCGGCGAAGCGCGTGGTGATGCCGAACTGCGGCAGCGTGTGCGCGAACAGGTTGTAGGTGCCGCCGTAGAGCGCGGTCGACGACACGATGTTGTCGCCCGCCTCGGCAATCGTCAGGATCGAGTAGGTGACTGCGGCCTGGCCCGAGGCCAGGGCCAATGCGCCCACGCCGCCTTCGAGCGCGGCGATGCGCTGCTCCAGCACGTCTTGCGTGGGGTTCATGATGCGGGTGTAGATGTTGCCCGGCACCTTGAGGTCGAAGAGGTCGGCGCCATGCTGCGCGCTGTCGAAGGCGTAGGCCGCCGTCTGGTAGATGGGCACGGCCACGGCGCGGGTGGTCGGTTCCGGCGAGTAGCCGGCGTGCACGGACAGGGTCTCGAACTTCCAGTCGGGTTTGCTCATGGAGCGCCTCTCTTCGTTGGGTGTAGCGGGTTGGGCGACCAGCTTAGAGGCGATGCGTTGTTCGCAAAAGCGCTGAAACCTCAGGTTTCAATGAGGAAACCGCATAAGTTGATCCGGATCAGGTCTGCCCGCTTTCAGGGTTTCACGCCATGGCGTTGGAACCATGTCAAAAGCCTGTTCCAGCCGTCTTGGGCCTCGACAGGGCGGTAGCTGGGGCGGTAGTCCGCGAAGAAGGCATGGGGTGCGTCGGGATAGAGGTGGATCTCCGAGCCCTGGTCGGCACTGGCCAGGGCGGTCTGCATGCGCTCGACCGTGTCCAGCGGGATGCCGGTGTCCTGGCCGCCGTACAGGCCCAGCACCGGGGCCTTGAGTTCGGTGGCCACGTCGGCGGGCTGGCGAGGCGTGATTTCCGAGGTCTTGCCCTCCAGTCGGCCATACCAAGCGACACCGGCGCGCACGCGAGGCTGGTGGGCGGTGTACAGCCAGGTGATGCGCCCGCCCCAGCAGAAGCCGGTGATGCCGATGGGCCGAGCGTTGCTGGCCGGATGGTGCTCGTCCGCCCAGGCCAGGGTGGCGTCCAGGTCGGCCAGCACCTGGGTGTCCGGCGTCTTGTAGACGAAATTCTGCATCAGCTCATCGATGCTGCCGGCTTGGATGGTGTCGCCCAGGCGGAAGTACAGCGCGGGCGCAATCGCCAGGTAGCCCAGTTGCGCGAAGCGGCGCACCACGTCCGCGATGTGTTCATGGACGCCGAAGATCTCCTGCACGACGATGACCAGCGGGTGGCGCCCCGGCGTGGCGGGCGCGGCGCGGTAGGCGGGCATCACGCCACCTTGTACCGGGATCTCGATCAGCCCGGCGAGCAAGCCGTCAGCAGAGGTATGGATAGGCTCGAGAGCGCCAGGCTCTGCGGCTTGCGCATAGTGGCGGGAGGGCGAGGGCTTGCTGGGCTGGGACATGTCGGCGCGTGGGTGTTCTGGGTGAAGGCTTGGGCGGCGCAGGGCATTGTGGTGCAATGACAAAGACCGAGTGGCCAGGCAGGGACCCGGCCCATCGAACCCCGCAGGCCACGGCCTGAAGTATTCGCACCGTCACACCATGAGCAGCCCCCACGATCCCGATCACGCTGAATCGAGCCTGAGCACCTGGCTCCACGCCGAGCGCCGCGCCGGCAATGAACATGCCTCCGTGCACAAGCCGTTGCACCCTTCCGCGACTTTCGCGTTCAAGAGCGCGCAGGATCTGGTGGCCGTGTTCCAGGGCGCGCAACCGGGCTTTGTCTACGCCCGCCAGGGCAACCCCACAACCGGGGCGCTCGAAGCACGCCTGACTGCGCTGGAAGGCGGCAAGGGCACCGCCTGCTTCACCACAGGCATGTCGGCCATTTCGGCCACCTTGCTGACCTTGCTGCGCGCGGGCGACCACATCGTCAGCAGCCAGTTCCTGTTCGGCAACACCAGCAGCCTGCTGCAGACGCTGCAGGGGCTGGGGGTATCGGTCAGCTTCGTCGATGCCACGCAGGCTTCGGCGGTGGAGGCCGCGTTGCGGCCCGAAACACGCATGGTGTTCGTGGAGACCATTGCCAACCCGCGCACCCAGGTGGCGGATCTGGCCGGCATCGGTGAGTTGTGTGCGCAAAAGGGCCTGGTCTATGTGGTCGACAGCACCATGAGCACGCCGGTGCTGCTGCGCGCGCGTGAGGTGGGTGCTTCGCTGGTGGTGCACTCGCTCAGCAAGGGCATTGGCGGGCATGGCCATGCGCTGGGCGGCTCGGTCACCGACACCGGGCTGTTCGACTGGTCACGCTACCCCAACATCGCCGAGCCCTACCGCAAGGGCGACCCGGCCAACTGGGGCCTGCAGCAGATCCGCAAGAAGGGCCTGCGCGACATGGGTTTCACCCTGCGTGCGGAGGATGCCCACCGCATCGCCATCGGTGCCGAGACCATGGCCCTGCGCGTGAAGCAGGCCAGTGCCAATGCGCTGGCGCTGGCGCAGTGGCTCTCAAACCAGCCGCAGGTGGCGCAGGTCTACTACCCCGGTCTGCCGACCCACGCGCAGCATGAGCGCGCGGCCGCCCTGTTCACCGGGGGCTATGGCCCGTTGATGAGCTTCGAGCTGCGGCCTGGTGCGGATGTGTTCACCTTCCTGGACGCGCTGCGGCTGGTGATCCTGTCCAGCCACCTGGCCGACAACCGCACCCTGGCCATCCCTGTGGCGCAGACCATCTTCTGGGAGGCGGGGGCAGAGCGCCGCGCGGCCATGGGCATCGCCGATGGCCTGATCCGCCTGTCCGTCGGCATCGAGGATGTGGCCGATCTGCAGGCCGATCTGGCACAGGCGCTGGCAACGATCTGACGCTGCGCAGGAGGTTGCGCGGCAGCAGGCTCAGGCTCAGCGGAACCAGCCCAGCGCTGCCACCCACAGCGGCACGCTGGCCATGCCCAGCAAGGTCGACACGGTGATCAGCCCGGCCACGAAGGGCCCGTTGCCGCCCATGCGCACCGCCAGCACATAGCCGCTGGAGGCTGTGGGCAAGGCGGCGAACGCCACCAGCAGCGTGTGTTCAGGCAGGGACAGGCCCAGCCAGGTGCCCAAGGGCAAGGCCAGTGCAGGCAGGGCCGCATGGCGGATCACCAGCAGGGCGGCGGCCAGGCCGGGGGCCGCGGTCAGCCCGGTCAGGCGCAGCCCGGCGCCCACGGCCAGCAGGCCCAAGGGCAGCGCGGCCTGCCCGATGCGGTGCACGCTTTCCTGGAACCACCAGGGCAGCGGCAGGCCGATCAGCTTCACGGTCAGACCCGCCAAGGTGCCGATGATCAGCGGGTTGCTGATCAACTCCCTCCACAGGCTGTGGCCGCCATGGCGTGCCAGCGACCACACCGCGCCCACATTGCACAGCGGCACGCACAGGGCGATCAGCACGGCTGTCCAGGCCACGCCGGGCGTCCCCGCCAGGCGCTCGGCCAGCGCCAGGGCGATGTAGCTGTTGAAGCGAAAAGCCACCTGGGCGCCACTGGCGTGCAGGAGGGGGTTCACGCCGGGCCAGGCGCGCAAGGCCGTGGCCATCGCAATGCCGGCCAGGCAGATGATCAGCCCACCACCGGCCAGCGAGGCCGCATCGGCCGGGTGCAGCGGGCTGCGCACGATCGACGAGAACAGCAAGGTCGGGAACAGCATCCAGTACACCAGGCGCTCCACCGCATCCCAGATGGGGCGCTTGAAGGCCGTATAGCGGCACAGGATGAAGCCCGTCATGATCAGGATGAAATCGGGCAGCAACAGAATCGGGTCCAGCATGGGGCGCAAGCCTAACCGCCCCTGAGGCGCTTGCTGCGGGCAAACCCTGGCTTGTTGGTGGCGAAGTTGCCCCAACCGTTGGAAAATCGCGCTGCGGCCGAGGCGAATACCGGCCGCGTGGGCGTTTGTCCGATTTTGAAAGGTGATGCCTTGTGTGGAACACGACGCGGATCGTGATGAGGGGGCTGACCGCCGGCAGGCCCTGGTGTGTGGCGGCGTTGATGGCGCTGGTGTCCGGCATGGTGGGTGTCTGCGAGGCGCCTGGTGCTGGTCAAGCGCAGGCTGCCCGCCTGGAAGGGCAGCATTTCGAGGACACCGTGGTCGTGGGCGACCGCACCCTGCAACTCAACGGGCTGGGGCTGCGTGGCGTGGCCTGGATCAAGGCCTTCGTGGCCGGTCTGTATGTGGCCGCGCCGTCCCGTGATCCGGGGCAACTGATGGCCATGCAGGGCCCCAAGCGCCTGCGCCTGAAGCTGATGCTGGAGGCGCCCAGCAAGGAGCTCTCCAAGGCCATCTCCAAGGGCGTGCGGCGCAATGAATCGCCCGCAGTGCAATCGCAACTGAGCGAGCGCATGGCCCTGTTCGTGGGCCTGGTCGATGGGCTGGGCACCTTGAAACAGGGCGATGCGCTGGACCTGGATTTCGTGCCCGGCGTGGGCGCCCAGTTGCTGCGCAACGGCAAGCCGGTGGGGGCACCCGTGGAAGGTGAGGACTTCTTCCGCGCCATCCTGAAAATCTTCATTGGCGACAGGCCGGTGGACCAACGGCTCAAGGAAGGCATGCTGCGTGGTCGATCCGCACCTTGACCGTTTCATGGATGCACTCTGGCTGGAAGACGGCCTGAGCGCCAACACGCTGGCCGCCTATCGACGTGATCTGCAGGCCCTGGCTGACTGGATGGTGCGGCATGCTGACGGGCGCACCCTGGTGCAGGCGCGTGAACCTGATCTGATGGGCTATGTGACGGCCCGGCATGCGGGCTCCAAGCCCAGCTCGGCTGGCCGGCGCCTGAGCGTGTTCCGGCGCTTCTACCGCTGGGCCCTGCGCGAGCATCTGGCCTCGACCGACCCGACGCTCAAGCTCGATCCGCCGCGCCAGCGCCTGCGCACACCGGCCACGCTGACGGAATCCCAGGTGGATGGCTTGTTGAAGGCGCCCGCCGTGGACGAGCCCCTGGGCCTGCGTGACCGCGCGATGCTGGAGCTGATGTACGCCAGCGGCCTGCGTGTGAGCGAACTGGTTGATCTCAAGGCCGTGCATGTGTCGCTGAACGATGGCGTGGTGCGCGTGACCGGCAAAGGCAGTAAAGAGCGCCTGGTGCCGTTTGGCCAGGAGGCCGGCGACTGGCTTCAGCGCTATGCCGAAGAGGCGCGCGCCGCCATCCTTGGCGGACAGGTCAGCGATGCGCTGTTCGTGACCGCACGCGGTGGTTCCATGACACGCCAGATGTTCTGGAAGCTGATCCGCAAGTACAGCATCGTGGCCGGCATCACGCAGCACCTGTCACCGCACACGCTGCGCCATGCTTTCGCGACCCATTTGCTCAATCATGGGGCGGACCTGCGCGTGGTGCAGATGCTGCTGGGCCATGCGGACATTTCCACCACGCAGATCTACACGCACGTGGCGCGTGAACGGCTCAAGCAATTGCATCAGGCGCACCACCCACGCGGTGGCTGAGCCATCTGGCGGGCCACGTTCCGTCAGTGGTCTTCGCCAAGAAGAAAACGCATTTCAGCGTCGGTGAAGCCGGCTTTCAGCCGGGCCTCCATGTTGTAAGGGGGCTTGAGTCGTGGCGCCTCATAGCGGGTCACCAGTTCAGGGTAGACAAGCACCGGATCCAGCCCGCGCTGCCGACACAGATGGTGGAACCACCGGTTGCCGATGGCCACGTGGCCGACCTCGTCGCGCAGGATGATGTCCAGAATGCCGACGGCGGCTTCGTCGCCGGCCTTGCGCAGCTTGGCCTGGATAGGCGGTGTGGCGTCCAGCCCGCGCGCTTCCAGGGTTCGCGGCACCAGCGCCATGCGCGCCAGGATGTCGTGGGCGGTGCGTTCGCACATGGCCCACAGGCCGTTGTGCGCATCGAAATCACCGTAGTCGTGCCCAAGACCTTGCAGGTGTTCACGCAGCAGGGTGAAGTGCAGGGCTTCCTCGGCCGCCACTTTCAGCCAGTCCGTGTAGAAGTCGGGTGGCATGCCCTCGAAGCGCCACACGGCATCCAGTGCCAGGTTGATGGCATTGAACTCGATGTGGCAGATCGCGTGCAGCAAGGCCGCGCGGCCTTCAAGCGTGAAGGGTGAGCGCGTGGGCACGTCCTTGGCGGGCACGAGGGATGGCTTCAACGGACGGCCGGGCAGGGCAGCCCGCTGCGATTCGCTGAGCGGTAGGCATCCTTCGCTGCCGCCTTCGGCCGCCCAGGCTGGGGAGGCCAGCGCCTGGGCCTGCAGCGCCCGTGCGGCATCGGCCTTGGCGGCAGGCTCGGGCTGCAGCAGCGCATCAAGCGCCTGCTGCCGCAGTGACAAGGCAGGCGCAGCCGTGTCGGCAGGGCTCAAGCGGTCATTCCATGGGGCGGTCATTCCGCCATTGTCGCGCTCACTCCGACCAATTCACCCAACCGAAGTGCCAAGTCAGCAGCACGATCACACCGAACACGATGCGGTACCAGGCGAAGGGCACGAAATCATGGCTGGACACATAGCGCAGCAGCCAGCGCACACACACCCAGGCCGACAGGAACGCGAAGATCAGGCCCACCAGGAACAGCGGCAGATCGGCCATGGACAGCAGATGCCGCTCCTTGTAGAGGCTGTAGGCGCCGGCGCCCATCAGCGTCGGGATGCCCAGGAAGAAGCTGAAATCCGTGGCTGCCTTGCGCGACAGGCCCCACACCATGCCGCCGATGATGCTGGCGCCAGAGCGGCTGGTGCCCGGTACCAGCGCCAGGCACTGCAGCAGGCCCACCATCAGCGCATCGCGCACGCTCATGTCGTCCACCGTGGCCACGCGCGGGGTGGCGCGCGCAGCGGGGCGGCGCTCGGCCCACAGGATGATGAAGCCACCGATGATGAAGGTGGTGGCCACCACCTGCGGCGTGAACAGGTTCTCCTTGATGGCCTTGCCCAGCAGCAGGCCCATCACCACCGCCGGCAGGAAGCCCACGGCCACGTTGAGCGCGAAGCGTTGCGCGCGCGGCTCGCTGCCGATGCCCCGGGCCGTGTCCACCAGGCGCTGCCAATACACCAGCACCACCGCGAAGATGGCGCCGGTCTGGATCGCGATGTCGAAGACCTTGGCCTTGTCGGTGCCCACGTCCTGCCCGAAGCCCATCAAGGTGCCGGCGAGGATCAGGTGCCCGGTGCTTGAGATGGGAAGGAATTCGGTCAGGCCCTCCACGATGCCCATCAGGGCGGCCTTGATCAACAGCACGGTATCCACGTTGTATTTGTCCAGTCTGGCGTCATATGGGGGAATGCGAGCATCTTACCCATGGGTTCTGACACCTCCGCCCGCCGGAACGCGGGGGCAAGGCCTCGGGCGCCGCAGGGCGGTCCGGGCTGTGTCAGCATGCTGGGTGCGATCTCGCCTGCCCGCGCTCTGACGCCGGTTTCACAGTCTGGTTCCCTGGATACCCATGTCTCTACCCCCCCTTGATGCGTGGCTCAACCGTTATGCGGTGCTGAGCCAGCGCCTGTCCGATTCCGATCTGCGTGTGCCTCTGGGTACCGAGCAGCAGGGACAGCCCCTGCCTGATCCGCAATGGGTGGACACCAGCGACAGTGCCGCGCGGGAGTTGGGCTGGCCCGAAGACTGGTGGCAGACCTGGCCCCAGGCGCTCGAAGTGTTCACGGGCAACGCCGTGTGGTCGGGCATGCGCCCCATGTCCACCGTCTACAGCGGGCACCAGTTCGGTGTGTGGGCCGGCCAGTTGGGTGATGGCCGCGCCTTGCTCCTGGGCGAGATCGACACGCCCGCGGGCCCGCGCGAGCTCCAGCTCAAGGGCGCTGGCATGACGCCGTACTCGCGCCGGGGCGATGGCCGTGCCGTGCTGCGTTCATCGATCCGCGAGTTTTTGTGCAGCGAGGCCATGCACGCGCTGGGCATTCCCAGCAGCCGGGCCTTGTGCCTGACCGCCTCACCGCATCCCGTCTACCGCGAAACGCCCGAGACGGCCGCCGTGGTCACGCGCGTTGCGCCCAGCTTCATCCGCTTCGGGCATTTCGAGCACTTCGCCCACAGCGGGCAGCCAGGCCATGTGCAGGCCCTGGCCGAACTGGTCGATTTCGTCATCGATCACCACCTGCCGGATCTGGCTCACCTGCCGCGCGCCAGCGAGCAGCCGGCCGAACGTGCTGTCGCCTTGCTGCGCCACGCGGCCCTCACCACTGCGGACCTGATGGCGCAGTGGCAGGCCGTGGGCTTCTGCCATGGCGTGATGAACACCGACAACATGTCCATCCTGGGGCTGACGATCGATTACGGCCCCTACGGCTTCCTCGACGGCTTCGATCCGGACCACATCTGCAACCACTCGGACCATTCCGGGCGCTACCGCTGGCGCCAGCAGCCCGATGTGGGCTTCTGGAACGTGGGTGCCCTGGCCCAGGCCCTGGCTGCCCTGGTGCCGGATGCGGCGGAGCAGGGCAGCGACGGGCAGGAGCGTATCCTGGATGCGCTCAAGGCCTATGAAGCGCGCTACGCCGAGCAGATGACCGCCCGCTGGCGTGCCAAGCTGGGCCTGCTGGGGGCTCAATCCCAAGACATCTCGCTGATCCAGGACTGGCTGTCGCTGATGGCCCGCCAGCGCGTGGATTTCAGCATCACCTTCCGCCGCCTGGGCGCCTGGCGCGCCGACCTGCCAATCGATGCGCCCGAGAATGCCCCGGTGCGCGACCTGTTCCTGGACCGCGCTGCCTTCGACGCCTGGGCGGGGCGCTACAACGAACGTCTGGCCACCGATGGCGCGCAGGCCAGCCCGGAGATACGCGCCGCCCGCTGCGCCCGCATGGACGCCGTCAACCCCTGGGTGGTGCTGCGGAACCATCTGGCCGAGGGCGCCATCCAAGCCGCGCAGGCCGGCGACTTCAGCGAGGTGCGCCGCCTGCACCGCGTGCTGCTGAACCCCTTCACCGAGCAGCCCGAGCACCATCGGGATGCCGATTTCCCGCCCGAATGGGCCAACGCCATCGAGGTTTCCTGTTCATCATGAGCAACGACTACAAGGTCAAGAAGACCGACGCCCAGTGGCGCGAGCAGCTGGACCCCATGCAGTACCAGGTCACGCGGCACGCGGCCACCGAGCATGCCTTCACCGGCAAGTACTGGGACCACGACGCCGACGGCATCTACCGCTGCGTCTGCTGCGGCGCGCCGCTGTTCGACTCGGGCACGAAGTTCGATTCCGGCTGCGGCTGGCCCAGCTATTTCGAACCCATCCGTGGTGAGATCATCGAACGCGTGGAGGACCGCAGCCACGGCATGATCCGTGTGGAAGTGCGCTGCCAGGATTGCGGTGCGCACCTGGGCCACGTCTTCCCGGATGGGCCCGAGCCCACGGGCGAGCGCTTCTGCATCAACTCCGCCGCGATAGACTTCAAGCCTCGCTGATTCCTTCCACGCGCCGCGTGCCACGCCCGACACCATGAAACTGCTGCTGGATTTCCTTCCCATCATCCTGTTCTTCGCCGTCTTCAAGTGGGGCGACGGGAACAAGGAACTGGCCGGCCAGTGGCTGACCCAGCACCTGGGCTTCATGGTGGCGGGGGGCGTCGTTGGCGCCAAGGAGGCGCCCATGCTGCTGGCCACCGTGGCCGTGGCCGCCATCTCCGTGCTGCAGATCGTGATCATGAAGCTGCTGCGCAAGAAGATCGACACGATGCTGTGGGTCAGCCTGGTCACCGTGCTGGGCCTGGGGGCGCTCACCATCTACTTCCACAGCCCGACCTTCATCATGTGGAAGCCCACGGTGATCTACTGGGCGATGGGCGGCGGCCTGCTGGTCAGCGACATCATCATGAAGCGCTATGTGCTGCGCAAGATGATGAGCGCCTCTGATCTCGAATTGCCCGAGGCCATTTGGCGCAACCTGAGTTGGGCCTGGGTGCTGTTCTTCGTGGGCATGGGCGTGCTGAACCTGTACGTGGCCTACAACTTCTCCGAGAGTACCTGGGTGAACTTCAAGATGTGGGGCGGCATCGGCCTGATGCTGGTGTTCACGCTGGCGCAAGGCGTGTACCTCGCCCGCCACATGCCGCCGGCTCAGAAGGACAGCAAGGCGGACGCCGGGGTGTCGCAGTGAGCGGCGCAACAGAGGGTGGGGCAACCTCGGGTGGCGTGACGGCCGCCCTGGTCGAATCCACCCTGCGTGAGGCCTTGGCGCTCGAATCCATCGAGGTCACCGACGACAGCCACCTGCACGCCGGCCATGCCGGCGCCCGCGAAGGACGCCATTTTTCGGTGCATCTGCGCGGCCGCTGCTTCAACGGATTGACACACGTTCAGCGTCACCGCCTTGTGTATGATGCCCTGCGCAATGTGATCCCCCAGGGGATTCACGCCCTGGCGATCAAGGCCGAGGCCTTGTAAGCCGCCCCAGAACAAACACTGCGACATGGTGTCGCGACCCAAAGGAAGCCCTGTGCTGATGAACTCCTCCCGTATCGCCAAGATTGCGGCTGCTGCCGCTCTGGTTGTGGCCGCGCCCGCGGTGCTGGCCCAGAACATCGCCATCGTCAATGGCAAGCCCGTGCCCAAGGCCCGTCTGGACGCCATGATGGTCCAGCTGGCCAAGCAAGGCCAGGCGCCGTCGCCCGAGGTCGAGCAGAAGGTCAAGGATCAGCTCGTGCTGCGCGAGATCTACGCGCAGGAAGCCGAGAAGCAAGGTATCGCCGCCACCAAGGAATACCGCGAGCAAATGGAGTTTGCCCGCCAGTCGGTGCTGATCCAGACGCTGTTCTCGAACTACGAGAAGAAGAACCCCTCGACCGAGGCCGAAGCCCGTGCCGAGTACGACAAGATCAAGGCCGCCAACGGCGACAAGGAATACCGCGCCCGCCACATCCTGGTCGAGACGGAAGACCAGGCCAAGGCCCTGATCGAACAGCTCAAGAAGGGCGCCAGCTTCGAAGACCTGGCCAAGAAGAACTCCAAGGATCCTGGCTCGGCCGAGAACGGTGGTGACCTGGATTGGGCCGCCCCGGGCAACTACGTGCCCGAGTTCTCCGATGCCATGACCAAGCTGCAGAAGGGCCAGTACACGCAGACGCCCGTGAAGTCGCAGTTCGGCTTCCACATCATCAAGCTGGAAGACCAGCGTGCCACGCAGTTCCCGTCTTTCGACGAAGTGAAAGCGCAGATCATCCAGCGTGACTCCCAGGCCAAGATCGCCAAGTACCGCGAAGAGCTCAAGGACAAGGCCAAGACCGACTACAAGTTCAGCGAGTAATCGCTCAGCGCGTCGTCGGATTCGTCATCAACGCGGCGTTGCCTCCGGCTGCCGCCGTGTTGATGCACACCACCTGCTCCGTGGCAAAACGGGGCAGGTACAGCGGCCCGCCCGCCTTGGGGCCTGTGCCGCTCAGGCCCTGCCCACCAAAGGGCTGAGAGCCCACCACCGCGCCCGTCATGCCGCGGTTCACATAGACATTGCCAACGCGCACGCGGCGGGCCACATGCTCGACGCGGGCATCGATGCGCGTGTGCACGCCCAATGTCAGGCCGAAGCCCGTGGCGTTGATGCGGTCGATCAGCGCATCGAGCGAATCGGCCTCGCAGCCAGGGCCCCAGCGCACCACGTGCAGGATGGGCCCGAAGTGCTCGTCGGTCAGCATGTCTACGCGTGGAATGGACCATGCCGAGGGCACGACAAAAGGCTGAGTCACGTCTTGGGTCGCATCGGGTGATGCCGACTGGCCGATTAGCCGCACGCTGCTGTCGCGCTGGCTGGCCAGCGAAGCCAGGTGGGCGGTGTGGGCCTCCAACAGTTGTCGGGCGCGCTCGTCGATCACAGGCCCCACATCCGTGGCCCAGTCGGGGGGCGCACCGACCACCAGTGTGCGAAGCGCACCCTCCAGCATGGCCTCGAATGCATCGGCCAGGGCCGTGTGCACGCAGAGCAGTCGAAGGGCGGAACACCGTTGTCCTGCGCTGGCGAAGGCGCTGCCCAGAACCGTGTCGAGCAATTGCTCGGGCAAGGCGGTGCTGTCCGCGATCAGGGCATTGAGTCCACCGGTTTCGGCGATGAGCGGCACGATGGGTTGAGCACGTTCCATGGAGCGGTGGCTGAGGATCTGCTGCAGCCGCAGACCCGTGCGTACAGACCCCGTGAAGGCCACGCCGGCGCAGGCTGGATGCTTGAGCAATGCCTCGCCCACGCTGGCACCGCTGCCGCACAGGCAGGCCAGCACCGTGCAGGGCACGCCCTCCTGCAGCAACAGGTCGGTGAAGCGGCGGGCAATGCGAGGCGTCTGCTCGGCCGGCTTGGCCGCCACGGCGTTGCCCATCACCAGGGCGGCCATCACCTGGCCGGCAAAGATCGCCAGCGGGAAGTTCCATGGCGCAATGCAGACCCAGACGCCGCGGGGGCGCAGTCGCCATTGGTTGTGCTCGCCCGTCGGGCCTGGCAGGTCACGTGGCTGCAGCCATTCGCGTGCTTGCTGGGCGTAATAGCGCGCGAAGTCGATGGTCTCGCGCACCTCTGCGATGGCGTCTGCCCATGTCTTGCCGCCTTCGGCGACCAGGTCGGCTGCCCAGCTGTCGAAGTCATGCTCCAGTGAGTTGGCTGTGCGCTCAAGGATGTCGCATCGGGCGGTGCCCAACTGCTCCCATTCAGGCACGCCGGCATGCAGGCGCGACATGGTCTGTTCGGCTTCTTCGGGCGTTGATTCGACAGGGGGGCTGGCAAAGCGGGTAAGCGCGGCGGGCAAGGCACTGTTCAAGGTGGCGCGATGCGGTGCATGGTGCACGTCTAGCCCCTTGCTGTTGGCCCGTGTCGCGCCGAAAAGCCGGTGCGGCAGGGCTACGGCAGGTTGGTGCCCTTCAGCCATCGGCCCCATAGCGGCCTGTGCGAGGGGCGATGCCAGCAACTCGGTCATGGGCACGTCATGGTCCGCCAACTGGTGCACGAAGGAGGTGTTCGCGCCATTTTCCAGCAAGCGCCTCACCAGGTAGGCCAGCAGTTCGCGGTGCGAGCCCACGGGGGCATAGATGCACAGGTCCATCGAGGGCTGGCTGGCCATGATTTCGCGCCAGGTGGCTTCTCCCATGCCTTGCAGCCGTTGCCACTGCAATGCATGCGCCTGCACGTTCAAACGCTGGGCCAACTGCATCACAGCGGCCACCGTGGCGGCATTGTGGGTGGCGAACTGGGGCCGCACGTGTGGGTGATGGGTCAGCAGTTGATGGGCGCAGGCCAGGTAGCTGAGGTCCGTGTGCGCCTTGTGTGTGTAGACAGGAAAGCCCGGCAGGCCGAGCTCCTGCGCACGTTTGAGCTCGGCATCCCAGTAGGCGCCCTTGACCAGCCTGATGGTCAGGGGGCGGTCATGCTGGCGGGCCAAGCGGGCCACCTCGTCGATGACGTGCAGGGCACGGTGCTGGTAGGCCTGTACGGCCAGGCCCAGGCCATGCCAGTCACCGATATGGGCAACATTTTTCAGCCTCTCCAGCAGTGCTTCCAGTACATCCAGCTGCAACTCAAGCCGCCAGGATTCTTCTGCATCCAGTGTCAACTGCAGCCCTGCCTGTGCGGCCTGTGTGGCCAGTACGGTCAGGCGGGGCTGCAACTCTGTCAGCACCGACTGCGTGTGCAGCACATCAAACCGTGGGTGTAGCGCGGATAGCTTGATGGACAAGCCATCGGGTCGCGGCGCATCGATGCCTGGCGTGCCTGAACGCGGAGAACCAGTGACCGCGAGTTGCGACAGCGCACCTTGATAGGCCTTGAAATAGCGCTCGGCATCCTCCCATGTGCGTGCGCCTTCGCCCAGCATGTCGAAGCTGAAGCGCAGGCGGCGGGACGGATCGGAAGAGGGCCGTTGATGCTGTGCGCGAGCCATGGCTTCTTCGATGTCCTGGCCGAGCACGAACTGCTGGCCCAGCAGCTGCACGGCCCGGGCTGTGGCCGCGACGACCGTGGGGGCCCCCAAGCGTTGCAACCATCCGCGAGGGCCTTGGTCCACTGGTGGGAGCAGGGCCTGGCCCAGAGCCAGCACACGGTGGGTGAGGGCGCCAGCCAAACTGTGGTCGTTCGCGCCGCGGAGGTCGTTGCGAGTCCAGTCGGCCCGCCCTTTGAGTTGGTCGGACGTGAGCGCCAGGGCAGTGTCCGCATCGGGCACCCGCAACAGGGCTTCAGCCAGGCGCATCAGGCCCAGCCCTTCCTGGCTGCTCAGCGGAAACTCATGGAGCAGAGATTCGAGCGCCCAGGGCGGTCCAGGGTGCTTGCGCGCGGCCTGTGCCCAGGGCTCGCAACAGGCCCGCACGGCGCTCCAGTCCAGAAGGTCTGACAGACGGTCGGTCAGGCTTGCTACCGCCTGGGCTTCATCGCGCCAGGGCGGTGGCAGGCGTTCGCCGGGTGGCACTGAGCTCACGGGTGACAGCCTCCTCACGCAAGGTCATGCAGATCATGCAAGGGATGCCGTGAGCGTAGCGGGATCCGTGCCGGACGTCCATGACGGATGTCCGGCAAAACCGATGGATGTCAGGCGCGCGGTGTCAGCGCTTGCGGAACACCAGATCCCACACGCCGTGGCCCAGGCGCAGGCCGCGGTTCTCGAACTTGGTGAGTGGGCGGTAGCTGGGCTTTTCCGCGTAGGTGTCGGCCGTGTTGCTCAATTGCGGCTCTGCTGACAGAACCTCCAGCATCTGCTGGGCGTAGGGTTCCCAGTCGGTCGCGCAATGCAGGTAGCCGCCGGGCGCCAGGCGTGATGCCAGCAGGGCGATGAGGGGGGGTTGAACGAGGCGACGCTTGTGATGGCGCTTCTTGTGCCAGGGATCCGGGAAGAAGATGTGCACGCCCGACAGCGTGGCAGGCTGGATCATGTTTTCCAGCACTTCGACCGCGTCGTGGCGAACGATCCGCACATTGCTGAGCCCCTGCTCGCCGATGCGCTTGAGGTAGGCCCCCACACCTGGCTCATGCACTTCGCAGCCGATGAAGTCGGTGTCAGGCAGCGTCGCGGCGATCTGTGCCGAGGCCTCTCCCATGCCGAACCCGATTTCCAGCACGACGGGCGCGGTGCGTCCGAACGTGGCGGGGAAATCCATGGCCGCCTTTGTGTAGGGCAGCAAGAAGCGAGGCCCCAGATCCGCCAGGGCGTGGTTCTGGCCTTCGGTGGTGCGGCCGGCACGCATCACATAGCTGCGGATGGTGCGCGGGTGGGCAGGGCTTGCCGGGTCTTCCGATGTGTCCGGGGGATTTTCTTGCATGGTGGGAACTTCGAGGGCGTGTGGCTGACCATCCGGGCAATCAGCGGCATGGTGGCGGATTGTCATCCAATCTGGACGAAAAACCATGGCCTAGGGTTGCGCCTGATATTGCCCCCTCATTCGCGGGGGCGACAAAAGTCACGAACCGCCCCCCCGTTCAATGGGTTACGGGCAAACGCCTAATGCGGCGAGACAGATCGGGCAGGCATGATGAGGGCGTCGTTAGATAACACCCATTCAAGATTTTCTTCAACGGAGTAACACCATGATTTCTTCTTTCAAGAGCGCTGTGGTTGGTTCGGTTCTGGCAACTGGTCTGGCGTTCAGTGGTGCCGCTTCGGCCATCACCCTGGACACCTCTCCTCTGAAGGCCGATGCCGTGCTGCAACTGGGCAACATTGCCTACAACGTGTCCTCGGCTGCCTACATCGAATTCGGCGCACTGGCCAACACGACCAAGCTGGCCGACGGCCAGGAGTGGAGCGAAACGCTGCAAAAGAACGTGCCGGTTCCGCGCTACAACATGCCTGTGACCAAGGCCGCCATCTCCATTGGCTGGGATCTGAAGATCACGGCCAACAGCGGTCAATCGTCGCGTTCTGCCCTGCAACTCAAGCGTGGCTATGTCAACGTGGTGCTGGCCAACTTCTCCATCGATTTCGACAAGGAAATCGTGTACGCCGACGTGTTCACCGACGGCAAGCTGACCAAGACCAAGGCCACCATCTATGACTTCGATGTGGTCGAGCCGCAAAAGATCAGCTTCAAGAACCTGGTGCTGAACCAGAGCGTGAAGATCGGCAAGCTCAAGCTCACGCAGGAAGCACAAGATCTGCTGGGCGACGGCCTGTACATCGAAGACATTCTGCGTCCTCAACTGGCCGCTCTGGACTTCGGCACGATCAGCGTCCTGGTGACCTCTTACAAGCGTTCGCCCAAGGCCAATGCCACGCCGTTCACGGCTGCTGACATCCCTGCCAGCCCCGCTCCCTGATTCACGCGCGCTGTAAGGTAATTCCTGAAAGTGGACCCGCCGGCGAAAAGCCGGCGGGTTTTTTGTTTTCTGGCCTCTTTTGACAGAGAGGGCATTCAAGAATCAGCGCGGAAAAGTGTGCGCAGTTTTCCCGATAAGCGCCTCTGGGAGCATGGCACGGCCCCTATGAGTAACCAAAAGTATGACCATCGCAGGCATCATTCATCCATCCAATCATTTAGCGGGAAATGGTGATGCACATGCAGTTGTTCAACCGTGGGGGGCTGGCCCTTGTCGCCGCCTTGGGGTTTGGTGTGAGCACCAGCGCTTCGGCGCTTTCGCTGGACACGACTTACCTCCAGGCCAATTCGACCTTGCAGTTTTCGGCGTCTGCCTACAACGCGACGAACCTGCTGGACATATCCTTCAGCACGATGGGCAACGCCTATCAGAGCGGCAGTGTGACCACGGGGAACACCAGTGTTCCTACGTTCGTCCTGCCCGTGACCAATGCCGATGTGTCCATTGGCTGGAATCTGAAGATTTCTCCCAACTCGGGTGAAGCCATCGGGTCTGGCTTGTTGCTCACGCGTGGCTATGCGCAGTTGGGGCTGGCCAACTTTGCCATCGACTACACCACGGACAAGGTCTATGCCGATGTGATGTGGAATGGGAAGAGCACCAACATGGCGGTCTACTCGTTCACGGAGCAAACGGACCTGAAGATCGGGTTGAATGGCCTGGCCCTGACCATGAACCAGACGCTGGGCAACCTCAAGCTGACGGGGCAAGCGGTTGATACCTTTGCATCCGTTCTGGGGGTCGATGACGTTTTCAAGGGCGTCATGTCGGGGCTCAACTTCGGCACGATCACCATCGACATCAAGACGGCATTGCGCAAGCCCATCTCGGACAACCCGCTGACAGCCGCGTCCATGGTGCCTGAAACATCGACCTATGTGATGATGGCCATGGGCCTGGCGGGCATCGCGGTCCTGCGGCGCAGCAAGCGCGCTGCCTGATCGCAAAAGGGCGTGATCGTTTTGCCGATACAATGACTCCGCTTCGGCGGGCGTCGTTCAATGGCAGGACCTGAGCTTCCCAAGCTCAAGACGTGGGTTCGATTCCCATCGCCCGCTCCATAGTTTCCTAAGTGCTTGATTGCACTATGATCAGCACCCCAGGATGAGCCTGGCACGCAGACCTGCTACGAAAGCGGGTTACGACGTGTCAGGCTTTTTAAATTTGTACCGCCGAGACAGCGGCATCTACTGGGTTCGGCTCTACGTGCCGCGCCACCTTCAGGTTGCCGCAGGCAAGCGTGAGGTTCATCGGTCTACTGGGTGTCGTGATCAGCGCCTGGCTAAGATCGTGGCAGCAGAGCTGGTACGCCATTGGCACCACAGCGTCTCGGCGCTTAAGTCAATGGACCTCAGCAAGATTCAAGCTGGCTCGCTCGACCTCATAGGCGACGGCCATCTCACTCTCGATGAAGCAGCAGCCAAGTTCGGGCTCACTGCGCTCGACCTCTTTCAACGCTTTCTTTCCTCCGGTCGATACGGTGTGTTCGTTCTGGCTAAGGCTTGGCTCGGTTGCGTTGTCCCTGACACGGGGGAACTCTCCTATGGGCGTCATGATGTGACCGGAGACATCATCTCCGTTGATCTCGACGAGGAGGTCCTTAAAAATGTGGAGCCTTTCAGTGGTGAGCTTGGCATCCGATTCAAAGAGGAGATCTTGCTGTTGACGCCGACCGAAAACTGAGCCACTTTTTTGGTTGATGCCGACCCAAAATTGAGCCAGGTGTTTTACCTACCCTGCTGCTTTTTGCAGCAAGGGACTGAAGAGGGTGATCACCATGGACATG
>JBMOQM010000027.1:0-128700 GCA_049322875.1 Pseudomonadota bacterium | reverse complement strand
TCTGGGTCCTCGGGATAGACGAACTCAAGCTCTTGAAGGTGACGCAATAGTTCTGTTGGCGTACCCTCTTTCGCAAAAGCGTACAGCTTGTCGAGTGATCGCATGCTCATGATGAGAGGCCTAACGCCCAAGGTAAGCGGCGCCGGAAGGAGCGCAGCGAGTGGAGGGCACCGACAAGGCCCATAAAAATGGCGAAGCCATGGGCCTTGTTGGCGTCCGCTTGACCGACCAGTTAGGCGCCATCACTGGGCCAGACCCTCGACACACACGAGGCGGGCAGAGCTGCATTCGTCACGCACCGCTTTGAGCCCTTGGTACACAGGACCGTTGTAGAAGGACTCCCATGCTTGAACAGACGGGAACTCGATCAGCACGATACGGCGTGGAGACCAATCACCTTCGTGGACCTTGTGCGGACCGCCGCGGGCGAGGTAGCGGGCACCTGCGGACTCAATCGCAGGCTTGACCTCGCGGATGAAATCTTGGTACCGCTCAGGATTGCGGATATCGACGTCGAAGATGACAAAGGCAGACATGGAACCTCCGATGGTTAGTTGATGTGCTCAGGGTGAACGTGACGCCTAACGCCCAAGTTCAGGGGCGCCCGCTTGGCGTGGCCGAAGCGTGCGCTGGTGGAGGCGTCCCCTGCAACGCCCAGTTAGGCCGGTGCAAGTAGCAGGGCGCTTGCGCGGCCAGCGAGCCCGAACACGAGGCGCCGGCCTGGTGTGCGCGATGAGCCGTAGCGGCAGCTTCCGATATGAACCGTGCCATCACGCCTCCCTTTGCGTATGGCGTCAGCCATGCGCTGACGAAGGCCTCAATTTACCCGACTTGCAACCTGCGCAGCACAGGTGCCAGCACACGGACCGCAAGCCTCGATGTGTTCCGGCGAATGCCCCACAAGGCCGATGAACACTGGGCATTAGCGCAGAGCCTACCTGCTGATAGCAAGCAGGCCTTGCCTTGCTGATGGATGTTTGACCTTGGCATGCTGGGGCTCCCTTTGTTTTTTACTGATTACTGGTGCTTTGGCGAGGTTGCTTTGACGATTGCCTGAAGGTGAAAACCAATGCGCCAGAACATGGCGCAGTTGATCGCAGCAAGTGTTGCCGCGGAAGACCAGCCTAGAGCCACGCGACCGTACTGAGCAAAGATCATTTGCGCAAGCCACATGGACGCGTATGAGAAAACAAAGAACTTCCAACCCACTGTGATGGAAAGTGGGAAGTAACGAAGTAAAAAGTTACGACCGCCAGAGCCACCATTCTTATGGAAGAGGTACACGAGACCGAGCACAGTAATTGCGAAGGTTGCCCAAGAGTGGAAAAGGGACCAAGCGCTTATGTTTGAAGTTGGAGTGGTTGCGATTTGAGTGAACTGAAGCCAGTCAAAAGCCATGATTGCTAAAAAGTAGCAGAACGTCGCTCGTTCCGAGATGGCATCGGCCACCAACTGGTTCCGAACGTGGCTCGTGTTCCATAGGAGGCGATGATCAAGCAGCATTTACGAGATCTTGGTGAAGTGCAGAAAAGCCTAACGTTTGACATGAGGGGCGGCCAAGGGCGACAGCCCTTGGACGTCCCTCTCGATGGAAGGGTTAGGCGTCACCTACGCGCCTCTCGACCTCTGCCCGAGACACCCTTTCACTCCCCCCGTAGTAGGAATGCTTGTCTCGTGCATAGCAGAACATGTCTAGCTTGTCGGGGTAGACGGTAAAGGTCTCAGGGTCGGCCCCGTCGATGATGCGGTTGCAACTGTAAACAAGGACGCCATCAGTGCTGAAGGCGCCTGCCAAACGCCGCCAACTGTGGCGCTTGACCTTTGGAAGAGACGCTCTTCCCCAAAAAACGAATCGGTCATCTGCCGCAAAGGAGTCAGCAATTGCCTCAAATGACGCTGGGTCCGCTTTAACGACAGGCATTGCGTTTCCGCCGTCGCAAAAGTAGGCCCTGTTCTTGTCCTTTGCGTACCCTGACGCGATAAGAATGTACGGAAAGACTCCACCTGGAATCGTTCGGATTCCGCTGTCGAGGGCTGCGAACGTCGCCACGTCTGCGCCTTTTAACTCGGCGGTCAAGGTCCGGATCCCATTCTTGTCACCGTGGTAGGCGAAACTGTGTTCCCTGAGTGACGCCGAATCCAGTGATCGCATCAATCTTGCATTGAAGTAGCAGTGCTTACTATCCGCAGCAACGCCCGAGAGAAAGAATCGGAAGCTAGTTGAGGCTGCTCCTTCGACTGCGCGATCGTGAAAGTGCACGACACCATCTTTGAGCCAGTACTGCGTGCGGGGGTCTCCCTCTTGATAGGACTTAGTCGGATGCAGTAATTCGGTCACGTCTTCAAATGTTGGTCGGTATGTGGAGTAGGTCATTTGATGACGCCTAACTACATAGTTAACAGGCGGCTGCCAGCGCAGCTGGTAGACGTCCTGTTGAACACCAAGTTAGGCCACGGACAGGTTGATGAGGCGATTCAATGCGCATGTTCTGCGGCGCTCCATAGGTCTTGCGTGGCGGCAGTTCGTTCCCAAGCGTCATACCGTGTCCGCCACGACTCCAAAGGTTCAGGAAGAGGACGGCGAGGATCTTGGCTGCGTGAATACGCCATCCCCTCGATGAGCCACGATGGTTTGAAGAGCCATGCATTCAAAACGCCAAGGCGCTCGTTCTGAAGTTGATGAATGAGCTCATGGCGTACGAAGTGGGGGCGCCATGCCCGATCAGAGATGATGATGCCAAAAGTGCCGACACTGAAGGCGACAGAACGCCCCAGGCCGAACTTCGAGGCGCACGTTGCGGTGCTGCAGAAGACCGCAGTTCGGCGCTTTTTGAGCGGGCCAAGCTCAATGGTGACGAACGCTTCGGCTTCAGCCAGGAGTTCCCGCGCTTCAGCTATGCGAGACAAGTCGTCTGTGCATATTTCATCTGAAGTGCATGACAGTCCGGCCAGCTGCGGCGCAATAACGCGCAGAGGCTTAACCATGGCCCAGGCGGCCACTGGGATGAGGTGTGCGGCGATTGCGGCAGCGATGATTGTTGAGCGCTTCATTGGAGTGGCCTAACGCAATGTAGACGACAAAAACGTCGCATAACCACCAACGTTCGCAGCACTCAATGGTTCCATAACATCGGTTACCGAGGTTAGGCGAGACCCCCTCCAATGCGGGTGGCGGCCTCCTGAGTTCGCTGCCAGAATGCTGTAAAAAATCACAGGGATCCCCAAGGTTATGCGACAGAGGTTCGCCGACGCGGTGGCATTGCCTCCGCTGACCGCCGTCAAGCTGCTCGATCAGGTGCGCGAGCGCGTTCGTTATCTTCATTACAGCATACGTACCGAGGATGCCTATGTGTACTGGATCCGGGGCTTCATCCGCTTCCATGGCACGCATCGGCACCCTCGTGAAATGGGCATCGCAGAGGTCGAGAAGTACTTGTCCCACCTGGCCACCGACAGGTTGGTGGCGGCGTCCACCCACAAGCAGGCGCTGTCTGCATTGATATTCCTGTACGAAAAGGTGCTGGGTGTCGAAATCCCATGGCTGGGTGACATTGGCCGCCCCAAATCCCAGCGCAAGATTCCTGTGGTGCTGTCACACGATGAGGTGTCGGGCATCCTGAATGCGCTCGATCCCAAATACCAGTTGATCGGGCAATTGCTGTACGGCACCGGCATGCGCCTGCTCGAAGGGCTGCGTGTGCGCGTGAAGGACATCGACTTCGGCCACCATGCCATCGTGGTGCGCGACGGCAAGGGTGGCAAGGACCGTACGGTGATGCTGCCGGCGCGCCTGGTCACGCCTTTGCGCTCGCACCTGGAACGTGTCCGCCAGCTGTGGGCGCGTGATCGCGAAGCCGGTCGGCCCGGGGTATGGATGCCCGGGGCCCTTGAGGCCAAGTATCCCCGCCAGGGGCAGACCTGGGCATGGCAATGGGTGTTTCCTTCGGAGGAGCCGTGCGTGTGTCCGCGCACAGGCCTTGAGCGGCGTCATCACGTGATCGACAAGACTTTCCAGCGCGCTTTCAAGAAGGCATTGGCCTTGTCCAGGGTGAGCAAGCCGGCCACACCGCACACCTTGCGGCACTCTTTCGCCACCCACTTGCTGCAGGCCCACTACGACATCCGCACCGTCCAGGAGTTGCTGGGCCATGCCGATGTCAGCACCACCATGATTTACACCCACGTGCTCAAGGTGGGCGGCGGCGGTGTTCGCAGCCCGCTTGATGCGCTGGCTTGATCCGCCGTCGTGTGGGCCATGGGTAACGGGCTCTGCCACAATCCATCATGGCCTTCTCCGCTCCCGTGTCGCTCGACGTCATCTGTCTGTGTGCCGATTGGTGCGGTACCTGCCGTGAGTACGAAGCCGTGTTCGATGCACTCCAGCAGGCGCACCCGCAGCACCGTTACCGCTGGATCGACATCGAGGATGAGGCTGAGCTGGCAGGCGATGTCGACGTGGAAACCTTTCCCACGCTGATGTTGGCCCACGGGGGGCAGGTGCTGTTCGCCGGGCCGGTGCTGCCACGCCAGGGTGATGCGCAGCGCCTGGTTGAGGTGCATTCAGCGCAGGTGGCAAAGGGCAGCCAGCCGCCAGATCTGGCGGCCGCAGGCCTGTCGGCCGATCAGGTGCTGGCGTTCACCGAGCTGGCACGCAAGCTGCCGTCCTGAGCGGCGCCATGGTTGTCAGAGCCGGTGCAGGCTGTGCCCGGGCTGCAGGCTCTTGGTCATGCGGTCGATCAGCCATAGCGCGCGCTCTGAATCTCGCTGCCCGGCCTAATGGATTTGGTGAGCGTCATGGTCCAGCGCGTGGCTGTCGAAGTAGCGCATGGACCATTGGCCGAAATGCCGCTGTTCCGTCGTGATCGTACACAGCTCCACCACACCCGCGTGGCGCGGATCGGCGTGGATGCGCGCCATCAGCGCGTTGATGGCGTCGGTGCGGCCCTCGATGCACTGGATGAAGTAGCGGCCCGTGAAGCCCAGGGCGCCGGTGATGTCGAGCTGGCGGTTGCTGCGCTCGCTCAGGGCATGCAGCCGCTGCAGGTCGTGCGGCGTTGCGGGCATGGTCACCCGGCTGACGTAGATGAGGCGCTTGAGGGGCATGGCAGGCAGGGCGCGGCGGCGTGGATCAGATCATCGCCGCGAACTCGGTGCTCAGCCACTCGTGTGTGGTGTCGGGCGGCACCCAGCTGCGCGCCCAGTGCGGGAACTGCGCCGCCGGCATCGGGCGGGCAATGAAGTAGCCCTGTGCTTCGTCGCAGGTCAGGCCCGCCAGCAGCTTCCAGGATTTGGCGTTCTCCACGCCTTCGGCCACCACGCTCAGGCCCAGGTTGTGGGCCAGGTCCACGGTGGAGCGCACGATCTTGGCGTCCTGCAGATCGCTCTCCATGTTCATCACGAAGGACTTGTCGATCTTGAGCTCGTCCACCGGCAGGCGCTTCAGGTAGGCCAGCGATGAGTAGCCCGTGCCGAAGTCGTCGATGGAGAGCTTCAGGCCCATGGCGTGCAGGCGGCCCAGCGTCTGCAGGGCGCGCTGGGGGTCGTCCATGATGGCGCTTTCGGTGATCTCCAGGATCAGGTTGTTGGGGTTGACCGTGTACTGGCCCAGCAGGCGTTCGAGCTTGACGGGCAGGTCCTGGTCCATCAGGTCGCGGGTGGACAGGTTGACCGAGAGCTTCATGGCCTGGCCTTCGGCCGACAACTGGGCGCTCATGATGGCCGATTGCTCGATCATCCAGGTGGTCAGCACGCGGATGAAGCCGGTCTGTTCCGCGAAGGGGATGAAGCGCATCGGCGGCACGAGGCCGCGTTCGGGGTGCTCCCAGCGCACCAGGGCCTCGGCGCCGATGACGGTGCCGGTGCGCAGGTTGATCTTGGGCTGCAGGAACAGGCGCAGCTGGTCGTGGTCGACGGCGTAGCGCAGCTCGCTCATCAGGGTGAGCGATTCCTGGCTGCTGGAGTCCAGCCCCGGGTGGTAGGCCACGGTGCCGGCCTGGTGCTGCTTGGCGGCGTACATGGCCACCTCGGCGCGGCTGAGCAGCGGGTCGGCTTCTTCGCCGTGGTCCGGGCAACTGGCGATGCCGATGCCGGCGCCCAGGTCCACGGTGTGGTCGTCCAGGGTGATGGGGCGCTCGAAGGCCTGCTGCACGCGCTCGGCCACGGACTTGGCCGCCTGCGCATCGGTGCGGGGCAGCAGGATGGCGAACTCGTCGCCGCCCAGGCGCGCCAGCACGTCGTTGGGGCTCAGGGCCTCGCCGCGCAGCCGCTCGGCCACGGCGCGCAGCAGGCGGTCGCCGAAGCGGTGGCCCAGCACGTCGTTGACGTGCTTGAAGCGGTCCATGTCCAGCAGCATGATGGTGCAGGGGCTGCCGTCTTCCTTGGTGCGCAGGATGGCCTGGCGCAGGTCATGGCGGAACTGCTCGCGATTGGGCAGGTCGGTCAGGGCATCCTGATAGGCCAGGCGGCGGATCTCGCTTTCGCGGGCCTGGATGGCCAGGCGCATGGTCTCGAAGGACTGGGCCAGATCGCCGATCTCGTCTTGTGAGTGAACGCGCACTGCGGCGCCGTAGTCCCCGCGTTCCAGGCGCCGTGCGGAGCCGGCCAGCACGCGCAGCGGCGTGGTGATGCGGCGGGCCGTGAAGTAGCCACCCACGCCGAAGGCGGCGACACCGATCGCCGACAGCAGCAGCAGGGTCAGCTTGAGTTGGCCGTAGGGCGCCAGGGCCTGGTCGACCGAGCGCAGCAGCAGGGCGGTAACGGGCGGCTGGCCCGGGGTGCCGGGCAGCACGACCTGGTGGCCGGCGTATTCGTCGCCCTGCACCAGCAAGGCCAGGTCGGTGCCGTCGCTGTTGGCGGAGATGGGGCTTTGCCAGGCGGCGGCCACAGGCTGCCACTGGGCCTTGGCGAGGGTGCCCTGGTTGACGTGCCAATCACCCTGCGGGGTGCGCAGCATCAGCACCACATCCAGGCCCGACAGGGCCTTCATGTCCTTGAGCAGGGCCTCGCCGATGGGAAAGCCCATGCCCACCCAGCCAATGATGGTGGGCGCGCGCACGGGGACGGCCACGATTTGATAAGGCTGGCCATCGACCACCTCGACCTGGTTGGGCTGGGCGCCGCCGGTCATGCTCTGGCGGGCGTAGCGCTGCACGGCGGCCACGAAGTGCCCGGCCGTGGGCACGGTGCTGGCCTTGAGCTGGAACTGCGCATCGGTGAACACGGCCACGCCGGCGTTGATGCGGTTGCCGTGGTTCTCCAGGGCCGATTGCAGCGTTTCTGCGTCGTCGCTGCCCACGGCTGACCGGAAACCGTAATCGGCCGAGAGCACGCGGGTGGCCTGCTCGAGGTTGTAGGTGTTTTGCTGCAGCAGCCGCAGGAAGACGCGCTCGCCGGTGTCCAGCTCGGTGCGGATGGAGGCGCGGGCGTTGCGGTCCACGCTGTCCTGGATGAACCAGTAGCTGGCTGCTTGGATGATCACCAGCAAGCCCAGGTAGACCGCGACGATGCGGGCCTGCAGCTTTTTGGGGTTGATCACGGTCGGCAGCATGACAGGTCAGCGGTGGACAGTGGGCAGGGGCCAGTTCAGCGAGGGGTGTCGGGGTGCTCGGTCGGGCGCGCCCACAGCCGCCAGGCATCCTGCAGCCAGCCGGTCGTGGAGTGTTGGGTATCAGTGTGCATCAGGATGCCCTTCTTTGGCGAGGAAACCGCAATTTCCTGGCCAGTGTCGGCATCTGCATGCAGGGAGCTGGGGGACTCCAGCGAGGGGGTCATGAACGAAGTCTCCGTGGAAAACAAGGATCCTTCGTCTTATCGGCAAGAGTGCCGCAGGGCTCAAGGGCGCGATGACCCGAACAGCGCAACAGCAGTCGGGCATTTCGTGACACTGGTCACGCGGGTTGCGGGCTGGGCTGCAGGGCAGGCTGGGGCAGCAGCCAGCGGTTGAGGACTGATTGGGCGCGTTCGATCAGGGCCTGCATGTCGCGGTCTTCGTACTCGTCGCGCTGGTGGCTGCACACCATCACCTGGCGGCCGTTCACGCTGACGAACACCATCAGGGGGGCGACACCGGACACCGTTGGGTAGATTTCGGACAGGCGCACGCGCGCGCCCGGCGGGTTGAAGGCATCGGCCGAGCCGATGTTGGTGGTGTGGCAGCTCAGGTGGGGCAGGCTGTCCAGGCGCTTGGCGCGCATGATCAGGCGGCTGTAGTCGTGGGTGCGGATGCCGCCCAGCCATTCGTAGGGCAGCAGCGGCAGGATCATGGTGCGCTGGGTGAAGCGCTCCATGCCGGCACGCATGCGGGCATCGATCCAGCGCACGCGCTCGGCATCGGGCACCTCCTGGGGCAGCAGGATGTCCAGCGTGGCCACGTAGTTGCCCATGGTGGGTGCCGTGCCTTCGGGGAAGTAGCGGCGCAGGTCGACCGACACGCGGATCAGCGCGGCCGTGCCCGGGCGGTTGCCCGCCAGCTCCAGCATGGCCGTGCCCATGGTGGCCATCAGCATGGAGTTGCCCGAGCCGCCGCGGGCCTTGGCGGCTGTGGACAAATCTTTGGAGAGGCAGCCGAACTCATGGTGCTGCACGCCGGTGCTCAGGTAGCGGGCCGAGCGCTTGGTGGGCAGGCGCACGATCTCGTAGCGGGCGCGCTCACGCTGCTCGGCCTTCTGGGCGCGGTGGGCGGCCAGCAGCCGGCCGGGGATCTGCCACCAGCGGGCGGGGAGTACGGCGGGCAGCATGCTGGGGCTGTCCAGCGGCAGGGCATCGACGGGCAGGCCGTTGAGCAGCTTGACCAGGGCTTCCAGGCACATCACGATGGAGCGGCCATCGATCAGCAGGTGGTGGGCGCTCCAGATCATGGCCGGGCGGGTGGGGTGCGCCACGAACTGCATGCGCACGCCCAGGCCGCGCTGCAGCGCGACGGGATCGTTCAGGGCCCGCTCGTGCCAGCGACGCTGGGCGGCGGGGTCGTCCAGCTCGATGTGCTCGGTGCGGAAGGCCAGGTCGAACAGGGTCTCGAACTGATCGTCTTCATCGAGGATGCGCAGCTGGAAGCGCCGCGCGGTGGGTTCGAGCACGCCACGCAGCCGCGGGAACAGCGACATCATGCGCCGGCAGGCCGCGCGCACTTCGCCCTCCGTGACCGGGTCGTCGAAGCGCAGGATGTAGGGCTGGTTGAGCTGCCCCATCGGGCCCTCGCAGGCCGCGTACAGCCACTCGGAGCGGTTGAGCGTGACAACCGGGGCGCTGGACGGGGGCAGGGGGCGGCGAGACGGCATGGGCTGCAAAGGGTGGATGCAGCCTGACTATAGGGGGGCGCCTGGCGGCGCCGGGCTCAGGTTTCCCCGCGCCTCCCCTCGCGTGCGGGGGCGGGCGTGGCCGCGCGGCACAGCATCAGGGCCAGCCGGCTGAGCGCTTGCCACGGGTCATCGGGCCATTGCGGGTGGCGCAGGCCCTTGACGATGCCATCGACGATGCTGGCAGCGTGCACCAGGCGGGCCGTGGTGGCGCCGCGCAGCTGCGGCAGCACGCGCTCGAACAGGCGTTCGCGCGGGCCCCACACGCGCTGCTCGCGCAGCACCATGGGCAGGGGCTTGCCGGCGTCCAGGCCCTGGCGGGCGCGGTGCAGGCCCAGGATGTCGTCGCTGAGCGACCAGTGCACCAGCACGGCGGCTTCGCCTTCGGCCTGCAGGCCTTCGATCATGCGCAGCGCGCGGGTGGTGTGGCCACCCAGCACGGCCTCGCTGAGCTTGAAGACGTTGAAGCGCGCCACATCGACCACGGCCGCATCGATCTGGTCGAAGGTGAGCGTGCCCGCTGGGTACAACAGGCCGAGCTTGAGCACCTCCTGGTGCGCGGCCAGCAGGTTGCCTTCGACACGGTCAGCAAAGAAGGCCAGGGTGCGCTGGCCGGCCTCGCCGGGCTCGACCTGCTGGCCCTGCGCGGACAGGCGCTGCGCGATCCACAGTGGCAGGGCCTGGCGCTCGACCGGGTCGCAGCGCACATTGACTCCGGCGCCATCGAGCGCGGTGAACCAGGCGCTGCCCTGCTGGGTCTTGTCCAGGCGGGGCAGGGTGACGATGGTGAGCAGGCCGTCGTTGCCGGTGGCCTGTTCGCAGTAGCTCTGCAGGATCTGCGAGCCGTCCTTGCCGGGCTTGCCGGAGGGGATGCGGATCTCGATCAACTGACGGTCGCCGAACAGCGACATGGCGCTGCCTGCCGCGAGCAGGCCACCCCAGTCGTAGTGGGCGCCGGCCACGGTGAAGACCCGGCGTTCGGTGAAGCCGGCCTGGCGGGCGGTGGCGCGGATGGTGTCCGCCGCTTCCTGGGCCAGCAGGGCCTCGTCGCCATGCAGGGTGTAGACCGGCTTGAGGCCAGCGCTGCCTGCCTTGCGCAGGTGCTCGGCCAACTGGTCGTGGCGCAGTTGCATGGCAGTCGGGTTCCGTGCGGCGTGCGAAGGGCGGTGTGCTGAGGAACTGGCGCTTGGCCGTGCCTCAGGGCCGCATGCCCGCCGGTGCGGACACAGGTGCGGACAACTGCCCGGCCCGGATCGTGGACAGGCGACGCAGGATCTGCGCGACGATGTCGGTCTGCATGGCGCGGTGCAGGCTGGCGGCTTCCTGCTGCTTGGCCAGCGCGTCTTTCTCGTTGTAGGCGATGTCGCGCGCCAGGTTCAGCTCGGTGGGCGGGATCAGCACACTGCCGTCGCCACGCAGCACCTGGAACTTGAAGAAGGTGCGGATGCTGAGGTCACGCACCTGGCTGTAGGCGGTGGTGGACACGGCGACTTGGTTGCTCTTGTCGTTCAGGGCCTGCAGCGTGATGTGCGAGCCGAGCCAGCCCTGGGCGGCGCCAGAGGCGGCCGAGGCCGCGGCCGCAGCGGGCAGGGCCGCGTCGATGACGGAGACGCCACTGTCTTCCAGGGCGCGCGCCAGCTCGGTGGCCATGGGCGAATTGCCCGCGAAGCCCGACAGCGAGACGGTGCTGAAGGCCATCTTGGGTGGCTGGCGCAGCTGGAAGCCGCAGGCCGCCAAGGCGGCGGATGCGGCCAGTACGGTGCTGGAGGAGAGCAGAGCGCGACGGTTCATGCCCGGCACCTTACACCACCACGTTGACCAGGCGGCCCGGCACCACCACGATCTTCTTGGGGGCCTTGCCTTCGCTGAAGCGGATGAACTCTTCATGAGCGAGGGCCGCAGCCTCGATGGTGGCCTTGTCGGCGTTGGGGCTGACCTTGACCGAGCCGCGCAGCTTGCCGTTGACCTGCAGCATCAGCTCGATCTCGTCCTGCACCAGGGCCGAGGCATCGACCTGCGGCCATTGGGCATCGAGCAGATCGCCCAGTGTGCCGGCGTAGCCCAGATCGCTCCACAGCGTGTGCGTGAGGTGGGGCGTGGCGGGGTAGAGCGCGCGCAGCAGGATGCTGAAACCTTCCATCAGCGCGATCTGGCCATCGGCCGTGTCGGTGGCCTTGAAGCCTTCGAGCGCATTGAGCATCTTCATGGCGCCGGAGACCACGGTGTTGTACTGCATGCGCTGGTAGTCGTAGTCCACTTGCTTGAGCACGGTGTGGATCTCCAGGCGCAGGGCCTTGGCCTCCTTGCCGAAGGCCACATCGGCCAGCGAGGTGGCGCCTTGCGCGGCGGCCACGGTGCCCGCATCGGCCAGGCCCTGCAGCTTGATGCCGAAGTTCCACACGCGGCGCAGGAAGCGGAAGCTGCCTTCCACGGCGGCGTCGTTCCACTCCAGCGTGAGCTCGGGCGGGGCCGTGAACATGGTGTACAGGCGCGCGGTGTCGGCGCCGTACTTCTCGATCAGCTGCTGCGGGTCGATGCCGTTGTTCTTGGACTTGGACATGGTGCCCACGCCCTCGTAGTCGATGGCGGTGCCCACGCTGAGCTTGCCGTCGGCGCTGTCGACCTCGTTGACCAGGCGCGCGCCGGTGACCTTGCCGGCCTCGTCCTGCACGTGCTCGACATCGTGCGGCCAGAAGTATTCCTTGCCGCCCTTGGCGGTGCGTCGGCTGTAGATGTGGTTGAGCACCATGCCCTGGGTGAGCAGCTTCTTGAAAGGTTCGTCCACCTTGGTCAGGCCCAGGTCACGCATCACCTTGGTCCAAAAGCGTGCATACAGCAGGTGCAGGATGGCGTGCTCGATGCCGCCGATGTACTGGTCCATGCCGCGGTCGCCGGGGGCGTTGGCACCGCCCATCCAGTAGTCGGTGCGCTCGTCGACCATGGCCTGCGCGTTGTCGGCGCAGGTGTAGCGCAGGAAGTACCAGCTCGAATCCACGAAGGTGTCCATCGTGTCGGTTTCGCGCTGGGCGGGCTTGCCGCACTTCGGGCAGCCGACGTTCAGGAAGTCGAGGCGGGTCTTGAGCGGGTTGCCGCTGCCATCGGGCACGACATCCTCGGGCAGCACGACGGGCAGGTTCTTCTCGGGCACGGGCACGGGGCCGCAGTCACCGCAGTGGATGATGGGGATGGGGGTGCCCCAGTAGCGCTGGCGGCTGATGCCCCAGTCGCGCAGGCGCCAGGTGGTCTTTTTCTCGCCGATGCCCTTGGCGGCCAGCAGCTCGGCCACCTTGTTGACGGCGTCCTTGTGGTTCAGGCCGTCGAGCGCGCCGGAGTTGATGCACACGCCCTTTTGCTTGTCGCCGTAGCTTTCTTTCCAGGCGGCGGTGTCGAAGGCCTCGCCTTCGACGGCGATCACCTGCTGGATGGCGATGCCGTACTTCTTGGCGAACGCGAAATCACGCTCGTCGTGCGCGGGCACGCCCATCACGGCGCCGTCGCCATAGGACATCAGCACGTAGTTGCCGATCCACACCTCGACCTGCGCGCCGGTGAGCGGGTGCGTGACGAACAGGCCCGTGGGCACGCCCTTCTTCTCCTGCGTGGCGAGTTCGGCTTCGGTGGTGCCACCTTGCTTGCATTCGTCGATGAAGGCCTGCAGTTCGGGCTTGATCGATGCGGCGTGCGTGGCCAGCGGGTGCTCAGGGGCCACGGCGCAGAAGGTCACGCCCATGATGGTGTCAGCGCGCGTGGTGAACACCCACAGCTGGCCGTTGTTGATGGCCGCACCGCTGGCATCCTTGATGTCGTGCGGGAAGGCGAAGCGCACGCCTTGCGACTTGCCGATCCAGTTTTCCTGCATCAGGCGCACGCGCTCGGGCCAGCCGCTGAGGTAGTTCTTGTCCTCGGGGTTGGCCACGGCGCTCAGCAGCTCGTCGGCGTACTTGACGATGTTCAGGTAGTAGCCGGGGATCTCGCGCTTCTCGACCAGGGCGCCCGAGCGCCAGCCGCGCCCGTCGATCACCTGCTCGTTGGCCAGCACGGTCTGGTCGACCGGGTCCCAGTTCACGGTCTGGGTGCGGCGCTCGGCGATGCCGGCTTCCAGCATCTTCAGGAACAGCCACTGGTTCCACTTGTAGTAGCTGGGCTGGCAGGTGGCGACCTCGCGCGACCAGTCGATCGCCAAGCCCATCGCCTGCATCTGCTTCTTCATGTAGGCGATGTTGTCGTAGGTCCAGGCGGCCGGCGGCACCTTGTTCTTGAGCGCGGCGTTCTCGGCCGGCAGGCCGAAGGCGTCCCAGCCCATGGGCATCAGCACGTTGTGACCGTTCATGCGCAGATGGCGCGTGAGCATGTCGTTGATCGTGTAGTTGCGCACGTGGCCCATGTGCAGCTTGCCGCTGGGGTAGGGCAGCATGGAGCAGGCGTAGAAGGGCTTCTTGCTCTTGTCTTCGGTGACGCGGTAGGCGTCGCGGGCCTGCCAGTGCGCCTGGGCGCGGCTTTCGACGGCGCGCGGGTCGTAGGTCTGGGAGGTGTTTTCGGTCGCGGAGCTCATGGGGGTCACCACAAAGACAAGATCAGGCGCGGCTGCCATGTGGCAGGACGCGCCTGTGGGCCATTTCGGGGAGTCGGGGGAGATTCGGGGGGAATTTCCGAGGAAAGATGCCGATTATAGAAAGCCCGGCCCCATCGCCCGCATACCGCCGCTCAGGGGGCGGGCTTGCGTTCCAGGTAGTCGTCGGGGGACAGTGCGCTGGGATAGGTGTTTGGGTCGCTGTCCAGTGCGCTGGTGTACAGGCGGTCGCCATCCAGGTAGCGCAACTCCTTGCTGGGCAGTTGCTCGACGGCTTTGTCCACCGGCAGGCCCTTGGCGCCACCGTTGTGGTGCAGCATGAACTGGGTGGGCGTTTCGCTCAGCCAGCCGGCGCGGGCGCTGCTGGCCGTGAGCTGACCGTTGCCAGTGGGCTGGGTCTGGATGCGGTCGACCGTGCGGCCCTGGTACTGGGTGGTGCCATCGAAGGTCCATTGCACCGTGGGCAGGTGAAAGACCACGACCAGGCTGGCGGGCCCGCAGCCGTCGGCATCGTGGATGGCCTTGGCGTAGCGGGCGTTGACCTTGCCGCCCTCGGCAGGGATCAGGTCGACCACATCACGCGTGTAGAAGGCTTCACCCAGTTGCTGGCACCCCGACTCGAAATGGCCGGTGTAGGCGGCAGCCCGGTCGGGCGTGGCCGATGGCGTTTGTGCGCAGGCGGCCAATGCAATGGCCAGGACGGGGGTGAGGTGTGCAAGGTGACGCATGGAGGCAGTGTAGGCAAGGGTTCCCCTCTGCCGCATGGGTTCTATCCCCATACCTCGGATAATGGCCTCATGATCCTGAACCGTCCCCTGCGGCAGCTGGCCCGCACTTTTCTGACTGGCCTGCTGGCCGCCCTGCCCCTGCTGGCCACGGTGGGGGTGTTCGTGTGGCTGGTGCGGCTGCTGTACTCCTGGCTGGGGCCGTACAGCTTTGTCGGCCAACTCTTCGTCGGGCTGGGGCTGGGCCTGGGTGGCTCGGAGATGCTGGGCTACCTGCTGGGCATCCTGCTGTTCATGGCGGCGGTGTTTGCCCTGGGCGTGCTGGTGCAGACCGAACTGCAGCGGGGGCTGGCGGCCGCCGTCAATGCCCTGGTCAGCCGGATCCCGCTGGTGCGCAACGTATACGACCTGGTCCGCAAGTTCGTGGACTTGCTCAGCCAGCGCGAGGATGACGGCCTCAAGTCCATGAGCGCGGTCTGGTGCACGTTCGGCGGCGGGCACGGCGTGAAGGTGCTGGGCCTGCTGTCCACGCCCGAACCCATCGACATGGGCGGGCAGCTCTACTTCGGTGTGCTGGTGCCCACGGCCCCGGTGCCCGTGGGGGGTGGGCTGCTCTACGTGCCCAAGGATTGGGTGACGCCGGCCGACATCGGCATGGACGCGGTCACCAGCATCTACGTGTCGATGGGCGTGACCTCGGCGCAGCACCTGCGTCGCCCGCCCCCCATGCTGTGAGCGTCTGAGCCGCAAGGCTCAGGCGTAGACGCGGGTGCAGTCTCGCCCGTCGCTTTTGGCCTGGTAGAGCGCGCGGTCGGCGTGCTCGATGGCGGTGCGCATCTCGTCGCCGGGGTTGAATTCCATCAGCCCGGCCGAGAAGGTCACGTGCAACTCGGCCAGTTCGGGCACCAGCGGAGCGTGCATCAGCGATTTGCGGATGCGCTCGATGCTCAGCGAGCCGGCATCGGCCGGGGTGTCGGGCAGCATCAGCAGGAACTCCTCGCCGCCCCAGCGGGCCAGCACATCGGTGTCGCGCAGGGTGTAGAGCGCGATCTCGGCGAAGTGGCGCAGCACCTCGTCGCCGGCGCCGTGGCCGTAGGTGTCGTTGATGCGCTTGAAGTGGTCCAGGTCGATCAGGCACAGCGTGAAAGGCTTGCCGGTGCGCTCCTGGCGCCGGGTTTGCTGTTCCAGCACTTCCATCATGTGGCGGCGGTTGAAGAGGCCCGTGAGCTCGTCGCGGATGGCCATGGCCTGGATGCGCTGCAGCGCCACTTCCAGCGCGTCCTTCTTAGATTTGAGGTGTGCCCGCGTGGTGGCCAGTTGCGCGCCCAGCACCGTGACCACGGGCAGGATGGTGGCCATCAGCACGAAGTGCACGATCTCCAGCGGGGCGCTCTCAGGGTGCCACACCACCGTCAGCATCATGGCGCCGCCCATCAGCACCAGGGTGTAGAGGTTGCTCAGGCGCCGCTCGCTCGCGCTGAGGTTGAAGATGCCGAAGACCAGCACCAGGGCCAGCAGCATCATCAGCGCGCCCCGGAAGGGGTGGCAGATCAGGTAGGCGGCGGCCACCCAGGTCTGCGCGCCCAGGATCTGGGGCAGGCTCATGGCCGGGTCGTCGAGCCGGCGGTTCCAGCCGGAGCGCAGCACGGCGTAGACCAGGCCGATCCACACCAGCAGCGTTGTCTGCAGCCAGCGTGCCGGGCCGGTCTCGATCAGGTCGCGTGATTGGGCGTATTCGGTGGCGCCGATGCACACGGCGAAGACCAGCATCGAGGTCAGCGAGCGGCTGATGCGCAGCCGCTGCATCGGATCCGTGCTCAGGATCAGATCACCCAGGCCTTGCCATGGCGTGCGCGGCCGGACGGGCGCGTCGGGCGCCGGATCGGGCTGGGCCGGTGGGGCAGGGGTGGCGATCGGGGTCCGTGACGGATCCATGGTGGGGATGCTCTTCAACTTGGGCGCGCGCAGGTTATCGGGGTTTCCCGGCGTCACGTGCACGAAAACGCGCAGAGTCTGTCAAAAGTCTCGTTCAGGTGGGGGGCGCTTGCAAGGCCTGAGTTAAGGGTGGGTCTTCTCCTTTCAACGCACGGGGGGCTGCGGTGGTGGACGCCGCCAGGCGTTGCTCGAACTCGGCCGGCTTCATCAGCTTGCCGCCCCACAGCATGTAGACCTCGTCGCCCGGGCTCAGGCTGTGCTGGCGGTGGGTGATGATGAAGCGGCCGCAGCCGAGCGCGTTGATCGATTGCTGCACATGGTGTTCAGTGTCGAAATCCAGGTGGCTGGTGTATTCATCGAGCAGCAAAAAGCGTGGCTTCTTGTACAGCGCACGGGCCAGCAGCACGCGCTGCTTCTGCCCGCCTGACAAGGTGGCGCCCATGCTGCCCACCAGGGTCTGGTAGGCCATGGGCATGCGGGCGATGTCATCGTGAACGCAGGCCAGGCGCGCGGCTTCCATCACCTTCTCGGGCGTGGCCTCGGTGTCGTTCATCGCGATGTTGTCGTAGATCGAGCATGAGAACAGCTGATCATCCTGGAAGACGGTGCCCAGCACGGAGCGAAAGGCCTCGGCGCCCAGGCGGGCCATGGGCACGCCATTGAGCAGCACTTCGCCCGATTCAGGCTGCACCTGGCCGGACAGCACCTTCAGCAACGTGGATTTGCCGCAGCCCGAGGGCCCCACCACGGCCACGGCCTGGCCGGTGCGCAGGGTCAGGCTCACGTCGTCGAGCACGGGCTCTTCGCCTCGGGTATAACGGAAGGTGATGTGGCGCAGCTCCAGGGTCATGGGGCCATCGCCCTTGAGGCCCGCGGCGGCCTGGGCCGATGAGCTGGTTTCCGTCTCGCTGAGCACGATGTCGGCCAGGCGCTCGCCCTGCAGCTTGAGCAGGCGCAGGCTGATCACGCGGTCGAGCAGTTCGCCCGTGCGCTGCAGGAACTGGCCCTTGTAGGCAATGAAGGCCACCATCATGCCGATGGAGAACTGCCCCTCCAGGATCATGCTGGCCGCCAGGTACAGCACCAGGGCCTGCTCCACTGCGCCCACCACGCCGTTGACGCCCTGGTAGAACATGCTCACGCGCTGCTGCTTGACGGTGGCGTTGACCAGCGCCACCTGCTGGTTCATCCAGCCCCCCACGCGCCAGTTGGGCCGCGCGAAGAACTTGATGGCAGCCACGCCGCGCAGGGTTTCGAGCAGGAAGGTCTGCGCGGTGGCCTCGCGCACGATGGTTTCTTCCGCCGCCTGGCGGTAGGGCTTGAAAACCGCGAAGCGCACCACCGCCTGGATCACGGCCACCGCCAGTACCACCCAAGCCAGCGTGGGGCTGTACATGAACATCAGCCCCAGCGTGACCAGGCTGACCACGCCGTCGAGGATGGCCTCGATCAGGTGGTTGGTGATGGTGTCCTGGATCTCGTGCACCGAGCCGAAGCGCGAGAGCACATCGCCCGTGTGCCGCTTGTCGAAGTAGGACAGCGGCAGCTTGAGCATGTAGCGGAACACGTTGGCGCTCGACGACACGCGCCACGACAGGCTGGCGCCCAGCACCACCCACGTGCGCAGCAGCTTGGTCCCCAGCGACATGGCGGCCAGCAGGAAGGTGGCCAGGGCCAGCACGGCCAGCAGCGGCGCATCGCGCGTCACGACCACGTCGTCGATGATCCACTGGCTGAGCATCGGCATCAGGATCGCGAAGATTTCCAGCACGATGGACAGCAGCGCCATCTGCCCGAAGGCTCGCCACAGGCCGCGCTGGCCGGTGAAGAGCACGCGCAGGTCGAACGACGTCTTGTCTTCCTTCTTCTGGAAGGCAGCGCCGGGGCTGAGTTCCAGCGCCACGCCGGTGAAGTGGGGGCTGACCTCCTTCATCGTCAGCGTGCGCTCGCCCAGGGCCGGGTCGTGGATGGTGATGCGCTGGGCATCGGCCTTCACGAGCACGACGAAGTGGTTCAGGTCCCAGTGCAGGAGGCAGGGCAGCTGCAGTTGCGGCAGCTCTTCAAGCTCCAGCCGCACGGCGCGATTGGCAAAACTCAGCTGTTCGGCGATCTCCATCAGGCGCGCCAGCGTGGCCCCGCGTGATGACAGCTCGAAGCGGCGCCGCAAGGTCAGCAGATCCGTCTCGTGCCCATGCGCGCTGGCGATCATGGCCAGGCAGGCCAGGCCACACTCGGCCGCTTCGGACTGCAGGATCAGCGGTACGCGCTTGCGGGGCCACAGGGACAGCAGGTTGGAGGTCACGGCCATGCTCAGAGTTTCCCGCTGAAGGCGAACAGGGGATCCAGCATCCAGCGGATCAGGCGGCGTCGGTCGAGCTCGATGTCGGCGGTGAGCGTGTGGCCGGGGCGCAGCGCGATGTCGGTGTCGTAGGCGCGCACGCTAGGCTGCTCCAGCGCCACGCGCACCATGAAGACGGCGCGGCGGTCTTGCCCACCTTGCTGCGTGCCGGCGCTGCTGCTCTGCACGGTATTGGTCACGTCGGTCTGCGAGATGGCGCGCACGGTGCCGCGGTACTGGCCGAAGCGCTGGTACGGGAAGGCGTCGTAGCTGAGGCGCACGCCCTGGCCGGTCTTGATGAAGCCCATGGCGGTGCTGGGCACGTAGAGCACGGCCTCCATCTGCGTGCTGGCCGGCACCACCGAGGCCAGCATGCTGCCGGCGTTCACGCTCTGGCCGGGCGTGGCCATCAGGCCCGAAACGATGCCGTCCACCGGGGCCTTGAGCAGGGTGACGCGGGCGCCGCGCCGCTGCACGGCCTCCTGCTGCAGGTTGAGCAGGTCACGGTCGAGCGTGGCGCGGTCCAGGCGGTGCTGGGCGCCGATGCGCTTGCGCTCATCCTGCGCCTGGGCCAGCTCGGCCTCGGTGGCGCTGCGCTGGCGCTTGAGCGTCTGCAGGCGGCCGGTCTGGTCCAGCAGGGTCTGGCGCTGCTGCTCGTACTGCAGTTCGGAGATGATGCGGTCGGCCAGCAGGGGCTTGAGCTGGTCCAGCAGCTTGGTCGATGACGCGATCTGCTGCTCCTGCAGTCGGATTTCCTCGCTGCTGGTGATCAGGTCGCGGCGGGCCTGGGCGATGCGCTGGTCCAGCGAGGCGAGGGACGCAGTGTGCGCCTGCGCCTGCGCCTCGGTCTGTGCCGCCACCTGCTCGCGTTGGCTGTCCAGGTTCTTTTCCAGCAGGGCCTGGGTGCTGCCGGCATCGGTGTAGCGCTCGCTGCCGATCTCGGCGATCACGTCGCCTGCCTTGACGGCGTCGCCCTCGGCCACCAGCACGCGTTTGATGGTGCCGGCTTCGGGCGGCACAACCATGGCCACGCCTTCGCGCGCCTGCACCACGCCCTGCACGCGCTCCTTCTTGGTGTACGAACCGAACAGCAGGACGCCGAGCACCAGCACGGCCAGCAGCACGAAGAAGGCGGTCAGGCGGCCGGCGCCCACGGGGCGGATGTCGACCGAGGCGCCCGAGGCCGTGTCCGAGCGCGCGGCCAGCACCTCCTGGCGGAACAGCGATTGGGGGTCGTCAGTGCTCATGGGGTGAAGGTGTTCAAAAGGTGCTCAGGGCGTGTCGTCCATCAACGGGACGAAGGGGGCCACGTGGGCCGCGTCCAGCTGATCGAGCAGCGCCAGGATGTTGACCTGCGCGGCCAGACCGTTGATGCGCGCGGTGACCAGGCTCTGGCGCGCGGTGTAGATCTGCTGCTGGGCGTTGAGCAGGTCGAGGTTGGTGCGCATGCCCGCCACGAAGGCCTTGCGCACGGCCTCGAAGGTGGCGCTGGCGCTGCGTTCGACCTCCTGCTGCACGGCGATCACGGCATGGGCCTGGGCCAGGGTCTGGTAGGCGTCGCGCAGGCTGGCGTCCACCTGGGCCTGGGCCTCGTCCTGGCGGGCCTGGGCCTGGGTGAGCAGGGCGGCGGCTTCACGCACACGCCCGCCCTGCTGGCCACCGGTGAACAGCGGCCAGTTCAGCTGCAGGCCCACGGTGCGCGAGGACACGTTCTGCTCGTCGCTCAGGCCGTTGAACTGCTGCACCTGCCGGTTGTGCTGCAAGGTGGCCACGGCGTCCACGGTGGGTTGCCAGCGCTCGGCCTGGCGGGCCTGGGCGATGTCGGTGGCGGCGCGGGCCTGGGCGTCGCTTTCCTGGCGCTGGGGGTTGCGGCTGGCGGCCTGGGTCAGGGCGTCTGCCAGGGGCGGCACCACCTCGGGCAGCGCGGTGCCCAGCGGGCGCAGGCCGGTGGGCGGCAGGGCGGGCTGGCCCGTCAGCCGCTCGATCACCAGGCGCTGGGAAGCCAGCCGGGTGCTCAAGCCTTGCACCTGCGCTCGGCTCTGGTCGACGCGGGTGCGCGTTTCCAGCACATCCAGGATGGTGCCGGCGCCGGCGTTCAGGCGCCGCTCGTTGATGCCGAGCTGTTCTTCCAGCAGGCTTTGCTGTGCCTGGGTGAGGCGGCGCTGCTCGGCGGCCTCGACGGCGTTGAGGTAGGCCAGGCTCAGGTCCTGGGCCACCGTGGTCTGGCTCAGGCGTGCCTGCCACTGGGCCTGTTCGGCCTGCTGGGCCTGGGCGCGGGCGCTGGCGCGGTCGGCGGCGCGCCACAGGGGCAGGGTGGCCGTGAGCGTGGCCGTGCGGGTGGGGGTGCTCACGTTCACGTCGTTGACGCTCTGGTGGGTGCGCAGCGTGGAGGCGGACGCGTCCACACGGGGCATCCAGGCGGTGGCGCGGGCCTGGTCGCTCAGGGCCTGGGCGGCCTGGGCACCGGCCTGGGCAGCGCGGTTGCCGGCTGCCTGCTGGGCCAGGGTGAGCAGATCAGGCCAGGCACTGGGCGGGTTGGCACGCAAGGCGGGCGTGGCGGGTGTGGCGGACAAGGTGGTGGCCCAGCGCCAGGGGCCGGTGGCCTGCGCGATGCCTTCTGCTTGCTCAGCGCTGGCTGGGCTGGCCTGCACCGCCACGGCCAGCATCACGCCCCCGACGCCCAGGGCGAGGGAGGGGCGTCCCGCGCGCGTGGCGGGCAGGGGCTGTAAGAGGGCGGGGCGCCGGAACCAGGTCACAGGTGTTGGAAAGCGCAAAACAAAGGCCGCTTGCGCGGCCCTTGAGGGAACGGCGGTTGGCACCGCCGCATAGGGAGTGGCGATCCGCCCGGATCAGTTCGGGCCGGTGTTGGGGCCGCTGCCGCAGTTGCAGCTGGGAGGAGGGGTGGTCGAAGGCTTGCCCACCAGAATCTTGAGCACGCCGCCGATGAAGCCGATCACATAAGGAATCGGTGCACAGGCGCTCTTCAGATTGAAGAACGTGCCGCCGCTGACGGCAGAGATTTCAGAGGATGACAGTTGGCGCATGGGGTGGCTCTCCAATTTGCGTTGCCGTCACAAAATCACGGAATCGGCAACATTGTTTGACAGGATTTGGCATTTTTGCACCATTTCGAGTCAATGCCGTATCCCATGGACGAGGGGCTTGCCTTGTCCGCGCAACCGTCTCAGGCCGTGTTCAGGAAGCGATCGTCAGGCTCACCGACAGCTTGTGCATCAGCGCCGGCATGGGCGAAGGGGGCAGCGCCTCGGTGAACACGCGCTTCATCTGGCGCAGGTGGCCCCATTGGAGGGGGTGCTGCTCACTGAACTTGCTGGCATCGACCACCAGCCAGGGTTCGATGACCTGTTCCAGGATGGCGTTGACCACGTCCAGCTCACGGCCGTCGCGGTCCAGCAACTGGCCTTCGGCGTCGATGCCCAGCGACGAGATGATGGCGATGTCCGCCTTCTTGCCCTTGAGGCAGGCCACGGTGTCGGGGCCTTCGAGGGCGCTGTCGCGGGGGCGCATGCGGCCCGTAGGCACCTCGACCGTGCAGTCGGGGTGGTTGGCCAGGGCCTGGGCCACGTGCAGGCTGTGGGTGATCACGTGAAGGCCCTTCTTGGTGCTCAGGGCCTGGGCCACGGCCTCGACCGTGGTGCCGATGCCCAGCATCAAACGGGCACCATCCGGTACGGCGGCGGCTACCGAGCGGGCGATGCGGGCCTTGGCGTCGGCCTTGAGCGCCTGGCGTTCGCGCCAGGCCACGGCGGGCGTGGCGCCAGGTTTGGCCGGTGGCGGCAGGCTCACGCCGCCGTTGAAGCGGTCGAGCAGGCCGGCTTCGGTCAGGCGCTGGATGTCGCGGCGCACCGTCTGCATGGTCACGTCCAGCCGCTGGGCCAGCCGTTCGACGGACACGGCGCCACGGGCACGGACTTCATCGAGCAGGTTCTGCTGGCGTGGGTTGGGGGCCCAGGCCTCGCTGCGGGGCGACGGCATCGGTGGTCTCCTAGCGATGTTGTTGTGGTGGCATGGCATCCCGGCCAAGCCTTTTCCTCAAGCCTAAAGCAAAACGGGCGTGCCTGTCAGCCGATACCATGTTCACATGAGTTCATCCGACCAAGCCACCACGCCCGCTGAACCGGAGCCGCAGGACACCTCCGCCGATGTGTCCTGTGACGTGCTGGTGGTCGGCGGGGGCATCAACGGGGCCGGCATCGCGCGGGACCTGGCCGGGCGCGGCTGGTCGGTGGTGTTGTGCGAGCAGCACGACCTGGCCCAGCACACCTCGTCGGCCTCGACCAAGCTGATCCATGGCGGCCTGCGCTACCTGGAGCACGGCCAACTGGGCCTGGTGCGCAAGGCCCTGCAGGAGCGCGAGGGCCTGCTGCGCGGCGCGCCGCACATCATGGCGCCGCTGCGCTTCGTGCTGCCGCATGACGCCGACATGCGCCCTGCCTGGATGATCCGCGCCGGCCTGTGGCTGTACGACCACCTGGCGCGGCGCGATTTCCTGCCCGGCAGCGGCCAGATCGCTCTGGAGGGGCACGCGCTGGGCCGCCCTCTGCAGGCCGCCTGGCGCCAGGCCTTCGTCTATTCGGATGGCTGGGTGGACGATGCCCGCCTGGTGGTGCTGTGCGCGCAGGATGCCCGCGACCGCGGCGCCACCATCCTCACCCACACGCGCTGCCACCAGCTGCGGCCGCTGGCCCAGGGCTGGGAGGCCCTGCTGGCGCACCATGATCCCCACAGTGGCCGGCTCACGCACCACGTGGCCGTGCGCGCCCGCCTGGTCGTCAATGCGGCAGGCCCCTGGGCCGACCAGGTCCAGGCGATGGTGGCCGGCGAGCCCGCTGGGGTGAGGCCACCGGCCCAGCACCTGCGGCTGGTCAAGGGCAGCCATATCGTGGTGCCGCGCCTGTTCGATCACGACCACGCCTACATCTTCCAGGGGCGCGACCGGCGCATCGTGTTCGCGATCCCTTATGAACAACGCTTCACCCTGATCGGCACCACCGATGTGGACCACCTGGGCGAGCCAGGCCATGCTGCGATCGACGAGGCCGAGGTGGCTTACCTGTGCGATGCGGTGAGCCGCTACTTCCGCCAGCCCGTGCGGCCGCTGGACGTGGTCTGGTCCTACGCCGGGGTGCGCCCGTTGATGGATGGCGAGCGCTCGGGCAAGGCCTCGGCCGTGACGCGCGACTACCGCCTGCAGCGCCATGCCGGCGCGGCGCCGTGGCTCACGGTATGGGGCGGCAAGCTCACCACCTTCCGCAAGCTGGCCGAACAGGCCGGCGACATGATCGGCGAGCTGCTGCACGACCGCCGCGCCGCCTGGACGCGCGAGGCCGTGCTGCCCGGTGGGCGCCTGCTGGACCTGATCGAGGCCGAGGTGGACCCGGTGACCGACATGGCCGAGTTCCAGCGCCGACTGCGCCAGCGCCACCCCTGGATGGACCTGGGCCTGGTGCGCCGTTGGAGCCGCCAGTACGGCGCGCAGGTGCTGCACCTGCTGGAGGGCGTGCAGCAGCGCGCCGACCTGGGCGCGGAGATCGCGCCCGATGTGCACGAGGCCGAGCTGTTCTACCTGCGGCGCCAGGAGTGGGCCTTCACTGGCGACGATGTGCTGTGGCGCCGCACCAAGCTGGGCCTGCACCTGAGCGCTGATCAGCGCGAGGCCGTGTCGCGCTGGATGGCCGCTCAGGGCGGCCGCTGAGGCTTGTGCGCGTGGGGGCTCAGCCCTCGCGCGCGGGCAGCAGGCAGTGGCTGCGCGCCGTGACGATGGGGCGGCTGGGATCTTCCTGCCAGACCTGTACGTGCACCAGCGCCACGCGTGCGCCCTGGCGCACGGTGGTGCAGCGCGCCCAGGTGTCCACGGGGCGGGCGGGGCGCAGGTAATCCAGCGAGAAATCGACACCGCGGGGGGCTTCCTCCGGGGCCAGGTCGCTGGTGTAGATCACGTGCAGCAGCGCGGCGGTTTCCGCGAAGCCGGCGACCACGCCGCCATGCAGCGCGGGCAGCACGGGGTTGCCGATCAGCTCGGGCTTGAAGGGCATGCGGAACACGGCGGCGGCCGGGTCTTCCGGCGGCGCGCAGCGCTCCAGCGCCAGGAAGTCGGCATAGGGCGAGCGGCCCGCTGGGGATGCGGGCGTGCGCACCAGGCCGGGGGCGGCGCAGGCGTCAGAGATGGCGGCGGCTGTGGTGGCTGCGGCCAGGGCGTTGGCCGAGGGCTGGTGTGAGGCCCCGGGCGCAGCGGTGCTGGCGCTGATGGACGACGCGGCCGAGGGCGTGTCGCCCGCAGCCTTGGGTGTCGAACGCCGCTGGTTGGCCGTGCCCAGCATGAAGGTGGCGCTCACCATGGCCACGGGTTCATGAGTGCCGGGCTGGTAGATCTCGCCGCGCACGAAGGCCACATTGCGCGACACGCGGTGGCAGTGCGCCTGGCAGCTCAGGCCGATGCCGGCGCGTGCCGGGCGCAGGTAGTCCATGCGCAGATCGAGCGTGGCGAAGGGCACCAGCGTGTCCAGCGCGGCGCCCACGGCCAGGCCGCAGGCGGTGTCGGCCAGCACGGTGGCGCAGCCGGGGTGCAGTTGCTGCGTGATCGAGTCGCCCGTCCAGGCGTCGCGCGCGGGCATGTCCACGGTGGCATGACCCTTCTGCACGCCCACGTCGCGGGCCGTCATGCCGGATTCGCGGGCGTAGGGGATGCCTTGCAGGAAGGCGTTGGCCCAGGCGGGCACGTTGTCGGCGTTGAACAGGCTCATGACTTGGGGGCCAGCTTGATGGCCAGGCCGCGTTGGGTGATCTTGATGTCGGCAACCGTCAGGCCGTGCTCGTCGGCGCGCTTGAGCTCTTCGGGCGTGAAGCGGTGCACCACGTAGTCCTGCAGGCGGTCCTCGGTCAGCCACGAGCCGAGCTTGGTCATCTGGCGCTGGTAGCTGTCGGGCAGGCCCTGGATGCTGACCTTGTCGATGGTGACGTTGGCCAGGCGGATGGTCTGGTCGCGCGGCTCGTAGCGCAGGCCGAAGCTCAGCCACAGCGAGCCCTGGTACTGGCGCTTGAACCAGCGGTCGGTGGCGCTCAGGTCGATGTCGGCCAGCACGCGGTTGGCATCAGGCTGCATGTTCAGGCGCGGCGCGTTGGCCGTCACGTCGAACACGTCCATGATCTGGTTGCGCATCGGGAACTGCTGGCCGAGCTTCTTGAGCAGTTCGTCGCGCGAGATTTCGACCGTGCTGGGCGCCAGGGCCGTGCGCATGCTGGCGCAGGCGGTCAAGGTGGCGATCACGCCGGTGAGCAGGAGGCGGCCGGCCATGCGGCGGGACAACGTTGTCGACATGGTGTGTGCTTTGTCTGGACCCGGGCCGATGGGGCGGGGCCGTGATGCGTGATCGGTGATGTCAGGCCAATGGTAGCGAGGGTGCCTGTGCTGCTGATGCCACCCACTGCTGCAGGCTCAACACCTGCGTGCCGCGCAGCCGGGCGCGCTTGGCCAGCTTGAGCAGCGCGGCGTCCTTGGTGAACAGCCATTGTGCGTTCAGGTGCAGGGCCAGGTCGATGAAGACCTGGTCGTCAGGGTCCTTGCATTTGAGCGGGCCGCGCGGGGGCTCGTCCACCATGTGGGCGTGCTCGAACACGGTGGTGGTGAGCGATGGATCGGGCTGCCAGCGTGCGAACACCGAACGCGGCCACACGTGGTGCCATTCGGTCTGCATGGATGGGCAGGCGATCCAGCGCATCGTGCCGGCGGCCAGGGCGGCGGCCAAAGGGTGCGCGGCCGGGTCCTTGAACACACGCCAGTCGAGCAGGGCGTTGGTGTCGAGGATGACGATGGCGGGCCCGGTGGGCGCTGAGGCCTGCGCCGAGTCGGCTTCCGGCAAGGCGGCGCCGGCTGCCGGCCTCATGTCGATCAGGCTCATGCCGGCTGGCCCGAACCGGTGATCACGCCGCCGCCCAGGCAGACATCGCCGTCGTACATCACCACGGATTGGCCGGGCGTGACGGCCCATTGCGCCTCGGGGAAGCGCAGCTCGATGTGGCCGGGCGTGGCGCCCGTCACCTCGCAGGCGGCGTCTTCCTGGCGGTAGCGCGTCTTGGCGGCCAGCGCGGGCAGGTGGTCGGTGGGTGGCTTGCCGGCCACCCAGCTCAGGTCATCGGCGCCCAGCGTGTGCGATTGCAGCCAGGGGTGGTCGTGCCCCTGCACCACGTACAGGATGTTCTTGGCCATGTCCTTGCGGGCTACGAACCAGGGCTCGTGCTCGCCGCCGCCGCGCGGGGCTTTCTTGTCCTTCACGCCGCCGATGCCGATGCCCTTGCGCTGGCCCAGCGTGTAGAAGCTCAGGCCCACGTGTTCGCCCAGCTTGCGGCCCTTGTCATCCAGGATGGGGCCGGGCTGGTTGGACAGGTAGCGGTTCAGGAACTCGCGGAAGGGCCGCTCGCCGATGAAGCAGATCCCGGTGGAATCCTTCTTCTTGGCATTGGGCAGGCCGATCTCGGTGGCGATGCGGCGCACTTCCGTCTTGGGCAGTTCGCCCACGGGGAACAGCGTCTTGGCCAGTTGCGCCTGGTTCAGACGGTGCAGGAAGTAGCTCTGATCCTTCAGCGGATCCAGCCCCTTGAGCAGCTCGAAGCGCGCGCCGCCGGCCATGCTGGCATGGGCCACCTCGCGCACCCGGGCGTAGTGGCCGGTGGCGATCTTCTCGGCGCCCAGGCGCATCGCGTGGTCCAAAAACGCCTTGAACTTGATCTCGGCGTTGCAGAGCACATCGGGGTTGGGCGTGCGCCCGGCCTGGTACTCGCGCAGGAACTCGGCGAAGACGCGGTCCTTGTAGTCGGCCGCGAAGTTCACGTGCTCGATCTCGATGCCCAGCACGTCGGCCACGCTGGCCGCGTCCAGGAAGTCCTGACGCGACGAGCAGTACTCGCTGTCGTCGTCATCTTCCCAGTTCTTCATGAAGATGCCGACCACCTCGTGGCCTTGTTGCTTGAGCAGGTGGGCGCTGACGGCGGAATCAACGCCGCCACTGAGGCCCACCACCACGCGGTACCGCTTCATGATGCAAGGAAAGAGAGAAAAGAGTGTGCCGGGAACTGCGCCGGACGATCAGGCCACGCGGGCTGGCGGCGTGGAGGAGGGGGGCAGCGCCGTGGCTGTTGCCGCGGCCACCGGCGACACCGGCGGCGAGAACAGGCTGTCATGTGCGCTGACGATGCCCAGCGGGTAACGGTGCCCGGCCAAATAAGCCTCAATGCACTCGAGCACCAGCGGGCTGCGCAGGCGCTCGGGCTGGGCGCGGATCTCGTCGGCCGTGAGCCACACGGTGCGGATGATGCCCTCATCGAGCGTGAGCGTCGGATCGGGCTCGGACACGCTGCCGACGTAGGTCAGGCGCAGGTAGGTGGTGTCCTCACCCGTGCGCGTGCGCCGAAAGCGCGACATGAACATGCCCAGGAAGCTCTCGGGCGTGAAGCGGCAGGCGGTTTCTTCCAGCGTTTCGCGCACCACGGCCTGCTCGGGCGTCTCGCCTGGGTCCAGGTGGCCGGCGGGGTTGTTCAGCAGCAGGCCGTCGGAGGTGTCTTCCTCGACCAGCAGGAAACGGCCATTGCGTTCGATCACGGCAGCCACCGTCACGTTGGGTTTCCAACGTGCTTTGGGGGCTTGCAACGGGGTGGCAGACACCGGTGACATCAGTGCGTTTCCCTTCGGATCAGCGGATGGGGCAGCTTCCAGGCCAGCGTCGGCTGGTTTCATGAACCCGGCATTATCCGCGATTGTCGGGAAACGTGCATGACAGTTTGATGGCTGACGGGCTGCGTTCAGGTGCTGATCTGGCAGGGATCTCACGGCGATCCGGCCGGATCTGTCGCGAAGACGGTCGCAAAGGGGCCCGCAGCTGCTGCCATGCAGCACTCAATTATGATTGCAAACTGACAACATTGATTGTCATGTTTTGTCTGCCATGACGATGGACAGACCGCATTCGCATGCGCAAGCTACGGAACACGCCGCAAACCTGTGTATGCTGCCGTGTTCCACTTTGACACACACAGACTCTCGCCCCCAGCCCCGCGCCGGGGCGGGCATCCACCCCTAGGAGACCCACGTATGCTCATCGGCATACCCCTGGAAACTGTCGCGGGCGAGACCCGTGTGGCGTTCACGCCCGAGACGGTCAAGAAGCTCAAGGCCCAGGGCCACACCATCCGTGTTCAATCCGGTGCCGGCATCGCCGCCAGCGCCACCGATGAAGCCTACGTGGCCGCCGGTGCCGAGATCACCGACGCCGCCGGCGCCCTGGGTGCCGACCTGGTGCTCAAGGTGCGTTCGCCGCAAGCGGCCGAACTCGCCCAGATGAAGCCGGGCACCGCGCTGGTCGGCATCCTCAACCCCTTCGACAAGGAAGGGCTGCAGGCCCTGACCGACGCCAGGCTCACCGCCTTTGCGCTCGAAGCCGCCCCGCGCACCACCCGTGCGCAGAGCATGGACGTGCTGTCCTCGCAGGCCAACATCGCCGGCTATAAGGCCGTGATGATCGCCGCCGACAAGTACCAGCGCCTGTTCCCCATGCTGATGACGGCCGCCGGCACCATCAAGGCCGCGCGCGTCGTGATCCTGGGCGTGGGTGTGGCCGGTCTGCAGGCCATCGCCACGGCCAAGCGCCTGGGTGCGGTGATCGAAGCCTCCGATGTGCGCCCCTCCGTGAAGGAGCAGGTCGAATCGCTGGGCGCCAAGTTCATCGACGTGCCCTATGAAACGGCCGAAGAGAAGGAAGCCGCCGAAGGCGTGGGCGGTTACGCCCGCCCGATGCCGCAAAGCTGGCTGGACCGGCAGAAGGTCGAGGTCGCCAAGCGCGTGGCCCAGGCCGACATCGTCATCACCACGGCCCTGATCCCCGGCCGCGCCGCGCCCGTGCTCGTCACGGAAGACATGGTCAAGGCCATGAAGCCCGGCTCGGTCGTCGTCGACCTGGCGGCCCCGGCCGGCGGCAACTGCCCGCTGACCGAGCCCGGCAAGATCGTCGTCAAGCACGGCGTGACCCTGGTCGGTGAAACCAACCTGCCTGCCCTCGTGGCGGCGGACTCGTCCTCGCTGTACGCGCGCAACGTGCTGGACTTCCTCAAGCTGGTCTTCAACAAGGACGGCCAGTTCCACGTGGACCTGGAGGACGACATCGTCAAGGCTTGCCTGATGTGTCGCGACGGTCAGCTGCTGCGCGCCTGATCCTGGATTGAGAGAGAGATTGATATGCAACGCATGATGTTGCGGGCCAAGCTGCACCGCGCCACCGTGACCGAGGCCGACCTTCACTACGAAGGCTCCTGCGGGATCGACGAGGACCTGCTGGAAGCCGCTGACATGAAGGAGTTCGAGCAGATCGAGCTCTACAACATCAACAACGGCGAGCGCTTCTCGACCTACATCATCAAGGCGCCGCGCGGCTCGGGCGTGATCTCGCTCAACGGCGCGGCGGCCCGCAAGGCCCACGTGGGTGACTTGATGATCATCTGCACCTACGGCCCCATGGGCGAGGCGGATGCCTCCGGCTACAAGCCCAAGGTGGTGCTGCTGGACGCCGAGAACCGCATCAAAGAGATCCGCAAGTTCTGATTTAGTTCCACAAAACATCTGGAGAAGACAACGATGGAAGCCATCTCCCACGTCGTCACCAACCTCACCATCTTCGTGCTGGCCATCTATGTGGGCTATCACGTGGTCTGGACGGTGACCCCCGCCCTGCACACCCCGCTGATGGCCGTGACCAACGCGGTCTCGGCCATCGTCATCGTGGGCGCCATGCTGGCCGCCGCGCTCACCGTCACGCCCCTGGGCAAGACCATGGGCGTGCTGGCCGTGGCGCTGGCGGCAGTGAACGTCTTCGGCGGCTTCCTGGTCACCCGGCGCATGCTGGAGATGTTCAAGAAGAAGGAGAAGAAGCAATGAGGATCGAGCACGTAGCGCGGGCCGAGCGCCGGGCCGCTCCCAAGCCGGCCCGTATCCCCTCGGGGGATCGGGCGATGTACCCATCGACCGAGGGGCACCACTGACATGAGCATGAACCTCATCACTCTGCTGTACCTGGTCGCCTCGGTGTTCTTCATCCAGGCGCTCAAGGGCCTGAGCCACCCGACCACGTCCATCCGCGGCAACGTCTTCGGCATGACCGGCATGGCGATCGCCGTGCTGACCACCATCGGCCTGATCCATGGACAAGCGGAGCATCTGCGCACCGCCTTCAACCTGCCTGTCAACTTCAACGAAGGCATGGCTTATGTGCTGGCGGCTGTGGTCGTCGGTGGCGGCGCCGGTGCCATCATGGCCAAGCGCGTCGAGATGACCAAGATGCCGGAGCTGGTAGCCTTCATGCACAGCATGATCGGCCTGGCCGCGGTGTTCATCGCCGTGGCCGTGGTGGCCGAGCCGGCCGCCTTCGGCCTGGTGCCCGCCATCGTCAAGGAAGTCGTGGCCGTGGGCGATCCGGTGGCCGTGTCGGCCCAGATCGGTACGCTGCAGCTCGATGCTGTGGTGCCTTCGCCGGTGGCCGTGGAGGCCGCTGTCGTGAGCACCGGCGTGGGCCAGATCCCCGCCGGCAACCGCCTGGAGCTGTTCCTGGGCGCGGCCATCGGCGCGATCACCTTCAGCGGCTCGGTCATCGCCTTCGGCAAGCTCAGCGGCAAGTACAAGTTCCGCCTGTTCCAGGGCGCGCCCGTGCAGTTCAAGGGCCAGCACATGCTGAACCTGGTGCTGGCGCTGGCCACCATCGGCCTGGGCCTGGTCTTCATGGCCACCGAGCGCTGGGATGCCTTCTTCGCCATGCTGGCGCTGAGCTTCATCCTGGGCGTGCTGATCATCATCCCGATCGGCGGCGCCGACATGCCGGTGGTGGTGTCCATGCTCAACAGCTACTCCGGCTGGGCGGCGGCGGGCATCGGCTTCTCGCTCAACAACAGCATGCTGATCATTGCCGGTTCACTGGTGGGCAGCTCGGGCGCGATCCTGAGCTACATCATGTGCAAGGCCATGAACCGCTCGTTCTTCAACGTGATCCTGGGCGGCTTTGGCGGTGACGCGGGTGCCGCGGCCGTGGGTGGCGCGCAGCAGCAGCGCAACGTCAAGAGCGGCAGCGCCGACGACGCCGCCTTCGTGCTGGGCAATGCCGAGACCGTGATCATCGTGCCCGGCTACGGCCTGGCCGTGGCTCGTGCGCAGCACGCCGTGAAGGAGCTGGCCCACAAGCTCACCGAGAAGGGCGTGACCGTCAAGTACGCGATCCACCCGGTGGCGGGCCGCATGCCCGGCCACATGAACGTGCTGCTGGCCGAGGCCGAAGTGCCCTACGACCAGGTCTTCGAGATGGAAGACATCAACGGCGAGTTCGGCCAGGCCGACGTGGCCATCATCCTGGGTGCCAACGACGTGGTGAACCCGGCGGCCCACGTCAAGGGCAGCCCGATCTACGGCATGCCCATCCTGGAGGCCTACAAGGCCAAGACGGTGATCGTGAACAAGCGCTCCATGGCCTCCGGCTATGCCGGCCTGGACAACGAGCTGTTCTACATGGACAAGACCATGATGGTCTTCGGCGACGCCAAGAAGGTGGTCGAAGAGATGGTCAAGGCGGTGGAGTGATGTGGGCGGCGCAGCGGCGGCAGTCGCTGCGCTGAATCACCCGCAGCCGGGTGGTGCACGGCACACCCGCCCACGACAAAAAAAGAGGCCTCCATCGGAGGCCTCTTTGATTTGTGATGTCCGGTTGAGGCATGCCTTCAGGCAGAGGCCTTCCACTCAGGGCCAAGGCATCACTTGTCGTTGTTGCGGCGGATGGCGTCGTTGATCGTCAGGAATGGCGCGACGTAACGGCCGTTGGTATAGCCCTGGCCCGTGGCTGCGGGCTGTTGCACTTGCGGGGATGGTGCGACCGTCTTGCGGATATCGACCACGCCACCAGCCGCGGCCGGGCCGGTGCTGGTGGCGGAGCCCACCTGCCCACTGACCACGGGGCCGAAGAAGGCGCCTTGCACCACCGAGCCCGCCAGGATGGTGCCATCCGTGGCGCTGATGTTGGACGCCGTGGCCGAGAAGGTCGAACCGGTGATGGTGCCGTTGGTGACGTTGAAACCCACGTTGCCGGTCAGCTGGGTGCTTTGGCTGGATGTGGTCCGCGCGGTCACGGAGCCGTCTGCGCCATTGTTCCAGGAGCCATCCCAGGTGCCATTGCCGAACCTGACCGTCATGGTCACAGGCGTGTACTCATGGTCGAAGCCGCTGTAGGTGGCCACCGCGCCGCTGGCGCGCAGGCTGCTCATGTCAGCCGTGCTGGTGGTGATGCCGATCACGCCCCAGCCTTCTTGCTCCAGCGTGCTTCTCACGCCAGCCTGGCCTCGCACGTACGTCATCAGATTGAAGTGGGCTACCTGGGTCTGCTCGGGATCGTAGCCATAGTAGATGCGCTCGCCATCAGGCCACAGATCGTAGGACTCCTGAATCCGTTCCTGGTTGTTGCGGAGAACGCGCGAGTAGCCCAGGCCTTCGCCGATGTAGAGATCCAGGTTGCCCGAATCGGCCAGTTGGAAGTCGCCAGTAGACAAGGGGGTGCTGCTCAACTGGATGACCCGTGGCAAGCCGTTGCTGTCTGCGTCAGCGCCTTGCACCACCGTGCCGTTCAGGCGGAAGGGGTGAACGTCTTCCGGCGTTTCGGTGTTGGGATCACCGACATTCTGGAACTTGCCGAAGCCGCACAAGGTGCCTCCGGCGCAGAAGCCTTCCACGGGCGGCTGTACCGGCGGCGTGGTGTTGGTGGTCTGCGCCAGCGGGCGGTACGGATCGGTGGCAGCGCGCGGTGCGGCCACCGGCTGCGTGTCGCCCGCGGCGGTGGGGTCAAACTCAGCCCAGGGGCCCCAACTGCTGGTGGAGTCTTCCTGGATGCTGACATTGCCGTACAGCGTGACGCTGCGCAGCTGGGCTTCCGTGGCGGTGGCGTGTGCCGAGGTCTGCCAGCACAGGGCGGCGGCCAGGGCCACGGTGGAAAGGCGGAAAGTGGTGTTCATGGGGACTGCTCCTGTGTGAGTGCTCAGAACCCGCGGCCCAGCGTGATTTGCACGGTGTCGCGGTCATAGCCGTAGAGGCTCAGGTTGGCCTTGTTGTGGACATTGGTGACGGTGCCCGAGAGCTGCCATTTCTCCAGCCAGCCGGTCTGGAAGGTGTGGCTGGCGCCCAGCTCGACGCGGCGCTCGGTTTCGCGGCGGGCTGCGTTGAAGAGGGGCTCGACGCCGTCGTAGCGGGCACGGCGCCAGGCAGCGCGGGCGAACAGGTCGCCGCCGTTCCAGGCGCGCAGGCGTGCCCCGACGAAGTATTCGTAGCCGTCGTTGCTGAAACGCGCGGTGTCGGCCGATTCATCGAACCAGCGGCCGCCAGCCTGGACGGCCAGCTGGCCGCGGTTGAACAAGTGGCCGTAGGCCAGGCCGAACGAGCGGTAGTTGCTGTCGCGGCCCTGGTCGATGTCGCGCTTGAAGTCGCGGCGGACCCACTGCAGATCGCCGGTGATCTCGCCATTGATGCCCACGCGCACCGAGGCCGAGGGGCTCAGCGAGGTGTACACGCCCAGGGTGTCGCCACCGAAGGTGAGGTGATCGACCTGCAGGTTGATGTTGCCGCGCCAGGCGCTGCCCACGATCAGGGTGGGGCCGGTGGACAGGGTCGCGACGCCCAGATCGTAGTCCTGCTTGTTGTTGTAGCCCTTGTAGTACAGACCTGCCTGGCTGACCCAGCCGAAGCGCGCGGTGGATTGGCCCAGGCGCACGGGCGAGGGGCTGAGCCAGGTGTGCGTCAGGCCGGCCTGGCCCACCAAGCCCCAGTCGGAGGTCTTGAGGCTGCGGGGCGTGAGCAGGAGGCCGGGGCCGATCAGGGCGTTGTCCGGCCCGGCGTTCACGTTGCTGTCGTACAGCAGGCCCAATGCCACGTTGGGCTCGAACTTGTGCGGCTTTTCGAACGCGGCCTTTTCTTCAAGCTCCAGTTGCTTGAGAAAAGACAGCACCGACAGCTTGACGTTCTCGGGCGTCTGCGGGTCGTCGAGCACGCGCTGCGACTCGGCCTTGGCGCGCGCGAAGTCCAGCGTGCGGTAGTAGGCCACGGCCAGTTCCATCCGGGCGCGGTTGAGCGTGGGGTTGGCCGACAGCAGGCTTTCCAGCGTCTCGATGGCGGTGTAGGGCTCACCGGTTTCACGCTGGTACAGGGCCTGTCGGTACTGCTCGTCTGCGGGGGATGGGGTCTGGGCCAGGGCGGGGGCTGCGCTGGCGAACAGGGCGGTCAGGCCGGCCGCGATGACAAGCGGGCGGGCACGGAAGGCGGCAAGGGTGGAAGAACGGAGGGTCATCAATGGTCCTGGGGAATCATGTTCTGTAAACATTGTGAAATATCACCACCTTGGCTGTCGAGGCAAGGGCGGCGCCGATTCGGGGGGCTTGTCCCCTAGAAATAGGGGGCCGTTGGGGCAGGTCTACACACAATTTCAGACCAAGAAAATCGGACGTCTGTGCGGCTGGGCGTGCCATCATCCGACGCATGCATACACGTGTCGTTCTGCCTGTCCTGGCCGCTGCCCTGATCCTTGGCCTTAGTGGGGTGTTGCCTGCGAATGCCCAGGCGCTTGAGGCTGCCCCGGCCAAGGCGGTCGCAGCCTGCCCCACGCTGCTGGACAAGACCTTCCCGCGCCTGCAGGACGAAAAGCCACAGTCCCTCTGCCAGTACGCCGGCAAGGTGCTGCTGGTGGTCAACACCGCCAGCTACTGCGGCTTCACCTCGCAGTACAAGGGCCTGGAGGCGCTGTACGCCAAGTACAAGGACCGGGGTCTGGTGGTGCTGGGCTTCCCGTCCAACGACTTCGGCAACCAGGAGCCTGGCTCGGCCAAGCAGATCGCCGAGTTCTGCGAGAACACCTTCGGCGTGAAATTCCCGATGTTCGCCAAGAGCACCGTCAAGGGCGAGGGCGCCAATCCACTGTATGCCGAGCTGATCCGCCAGAGCGGCACCACGCCGAAGTGGAACTTCTACAAGTACGTGGTGTCGCGTGATGGCCGCAGCGTCACGGCCTACAGCAGCATGACCGCGCCGGACGATGCCGACCTGGTCCGCGAGATCGAACAGCGCCTGGCCGTGCCGCGCTGAACGGGCAGAGATCACGCTGGCAGCCACTGTGGTTGTGCAATACACCACACCCCCCCGGACCACGCACTGATCGGCCCTCAAGTCGGGGAGTGACGGGGCCGAATCTGGAGTCAATGATGGGCTTGAGAACGGGCGATGAGGCCCCACCTCCCTGTCAGACCAAGACAGGATCTGGAGTACCGTCCATGCACATGCTCTACAACTCTGACAACTACGCCGTCGTACAGATCGACATGGCCGCCGAACAGGCTGGCCTGCACCTGGCCCAGGCGCTCACGCGCGGTGGTTACGAGATCGTCGACAAGTTCGCCCGCAAGGAGATCTTCATCGAAGGTGCCCTGGCCGAATCCTTCAAGGAAGGCGTGGAGGCCCTGATCGAATCCTCGCCCAGCATCGAAGAGTTCGATGCCTACCTCGAGCGCTACGCCGGCATGGCGCAGCAGCCCGTGGTGATGCACTGATGATGCACTGATTTGACGGGCCGGCCTGCCGTTGCCCACCGCCGGGTGGGGCGGCTGTCGGCCTGAGTTTCCGGGCTCATGGGCGCTTTGCGCCATGCCCCGGCGCTTGCCAGGCGCCAGCCATCCAGGCACACGCGGGAGCGTTCGTCGCCTGTCCTTCTTCCGATCCTCTGAGCGCGGCCATGGCGTGAAACCGCCCTTTGGTGGCCGTTCTTCCCAATTTCGCCGCATTCTTGGGCAAACAGCGCGGTTTTACGGCCTGTTTCCTGCTCAAGATGACTTGTAAAAAGCCGAAACTGCCAGGGTGATGGCGCAGCGGCGCGCCTTCTGGGAATGGGTAAATGGTCGGTGAAGTCATTTTCATGCCGTCCAGCTACGAAGCAGGAACCGTTGCAGCATCGGTTCTGATGGCGATGTTTGCCTCCTTCGTGGCCTTGGATCTGGCCAAGCGTGTGCGCACGGCGGATGTCGCCATCGCGCGGGCTTGGCTGATCGGTGGTTCGGTCACCATGGGCCTGGGCATCTGGGCCATGCACTTCGTGGGCATGATGGCCTTCCGATTGCCGGTGGCCGTCGGTTACGACGTGCTGTTCACGCTGGTATCGGCCCTGGCGGCTGTGGGCGTGTCCTACATGGCGCTGTGGGTGGCCAGCCGGCACAAGCTCACCTGCCTGCGGCTGACGGGCGGGGCCATGGCCATGGGGGCGGGCATCTGTGTGATGCACTACCTGGGCATGCACGCCATGGAGATGGACCCCGGCATCGTCTGGGACTGGCGCCTGGTGGGCGCTTCCGCCGGCATCGCCGTGGGCGCCTCGGCCGTGGCCTTGCTGATCTTCTTCTGGCTGCGCAAGCTGCAGGGCCTGCCGGCCCTGATCTGGCAGATCGTGGCCGCCGTGGTCATGGGCGTGGCGATCTCGGGCATGCACTACACCGGGATGGCCGCCGCCTCGTTCCCGCTGGGCTCGGTCTGCATGTCGTCGAGCGAGCTGGGTGGCGATACCCTGGGCGTGATGGTGGGCGCTGCCGCGATGCTGCTGCTGTCCATGACCCTGCTGACCTCGATCATGGACGCGCGCACGCAGTCGCGCACCAACAAGCTGGCTGCCTCGCTGCAGGTGGCCAACCAGCAGCTCAAGCACATCGCCTTCCGCGATCCGCTGACGGGCCTGGCCAACCGCCTGGTCTTCGAAGACCAGCTCGACAGTGCCGTGCTGCGCGCACAAGAGAACAACCGCCGCCTGGCCATCCTCTTCATCGACCTGGACGGCTTCAAGCCCATCAACGACAGCTTCGGCCATGCCGTGGGCGATGAAGTGCTCAAGCAGGTAGGCCAGCGCCTGTCGCAGGTGGCCCGCCAGGGTGATGTGGTGGCCCGCGTGGGCGGCGACGAGTTCCTGATGCTGCTGGAGAACCACCCCGACCGCGCCACCGCAGCGGCGATCGCCATGCGCGTGCGCGATGCCCTGTCGCAGGTGTTCGAGGTCGATGGGCGAGGCATGCACCTGTCATGCTCCATCGGCATCGTGATGCACCCCGACCATGGGCCGCGTGGGCGCCTGATCGGCAATGCCGATGCGGCCATGTACGCGGCCAAGCGGGCCGGCGGCAGCGTGCACTGCTTCTACGAAGCCGAGATGGCCACCGACGCCGAGATGCAGATCGCCCTGCAGCGTGATCTGCGCCAATCACTGGACCAGGGCGGCAAGGGCCTGGAGCTGTACTACCAGCCCAAGATCCACGCCCAGAGCCGCCAGACCGCGGCCGTCGAGGCCCTGATCCGCTGGCACCACCCCACGCGCGGCACCGTGAGCCCCGCGCAGTTCATCCCCGTGGCCGAGCGCTTCGGCCTGATCGGCGCCCTGGGCGAATGGGTGATCAACGACGCGTTCCGCCAGATGCGCCAATGGCAGAAGGAAGGCCTGCGCATGCGCGTGGCCGTGAACCTGTCCATGCACCAGCTGCGCCAGAACGACCTGGTCGAGCGCATCGCCAAGGCCTTGCGCGAACACAGGATCGAGCCCGATCTGGTGACCTTCGAGGTGACCGAATCGGCTGCGATGGAAGACACGCAGACCTCGCTGCGCATGTTCGACCAGTTGGCCGCGCTGGGTGTGCGGCTGTCCATCGACGACTTCGGCACGGGCTATTCCAGCCTGAGCTACCTGCGCAAGCTGCCCGCGCGCCAGCTCAAGATCGACCGCAGCTTCATCAACGACCTCAAGCCCGATGGCGACGCCTACGCCATCGTGCTGGCCGTGGTGCAACTGGCGCATGCGCTGGGCCTGCATGTGGTGGCCGAGGGTGTGGAGACCGCCGAGCAGGAGCGCATCCTGATGGAGATCGGCTGCGACGCGCTGCAAGGCTTCCGCTACGCCAAGCCCATGCCGGCCAAGCGCCTGGCCATCTGGGCCGCCAGCGAGGAAGGCCCTGATCATGGGGCGCCGATGGGCTTCCGCGACTCGCTGATCGAGCCCGAAGTCTGATCACGGCGTTGTGGATGTCGGCCCGCGATGCCGTCGCGGGCTTGACGGCCTTTCTACAATAGAGGCATGAGTTCCCCCGCTACGCCCGATTCGACCGCCACGCCGGCCCTGCCGCCGGTGGTGCGCCGCCCCTACACCCGTGCCGCCGATCTGCCCGAGATCATGCGCCAGCGCATCGTGGTGCTCGACGGTGCCATGGGCACCATGATCCAGCAGTACAAGCTGGGCGAGGCCGATTACCGCGGCAGCCGCTTCACCGAGCACCACAAGGACCTCAAGGGCAACAACGAGCTGCTGCAGCTCACGCGCCCGGACGTGATCCGCGAGATCCACGAGGGCTATCTCAAGGCCGGCGCCGACCTGATCGAGACCAACACCTTCGGCGCCACCACCGTGGCCCAGGACGACTACGACCTGCCCGAGCTGGCCTATGAAATGAACGTCGAAGGCGCCCGCCTGGCCAAGGAGGTGGCGCTCAAGTACAGCACCCCCGACAAGCCCCGCTACGTGGCCGGCGCCATCGGCCCGACGCCCAAGACCGCCAGCATCAGCCCCGACGTGAACGATCCGGGCGCGCGCAACGTCGATTTCGACGCGCTGCAGCAGGCCTACTACGAGCAGGCCAAGGCCTTGCTGGAGGGCGGCAGCGACGTCTTCCTGATCGAGACCATCTTCGATACGCTCAATGCCAAGGCCGCCATCTTCGCGGTCGACCAGCTGTTCGAGGACACCGGCGAGCGCCTGCCCATCATCATCTCCGGCACGGTCACGGACGCCTCCGGCCGCATCCTGTCGGGCCAGACGGTGAGCGCCTTCTGGCACTCGGTGCGCCATGCCCACCCGATCGCCATCGGCCTGAACTGCGCCCTGGGCGCCGCCCTGATGCGGCCCTACATCGAGGAGCTGGCCAAGGTGGCGGGCGACACCTACATCAGCTGCTACCCCAACGCCGGTCTGCCCAACCCCATGAGCGACACCGGCTTCGACGAGACGCCGCCCGTGACGGGCGCGCTGGTGGAGGACTTCGCCAAGGCGGGCTTCCTCAACATCGCGGGAGGCTGCTGCGGCACCACGCCGGCGCACATCGCCGAGATCGCCAAGCGCGTGAGCGCCTACAAGCCCCGTTGCCTGCATGACGAGGGTGTGCGCGGGTTCCTGAGCGGCTTGGCCGCCTGAGTCTTGTGACAGTTGCACGGTCTGGCCCGCTGTCATGGCGTCGGGCTGGAGCGGCATCTCAAGCCGACCCGGGGTGAGCCGATAGATCCGGCGAAACCCTCGGTCGCGCCAGCAAGGGGCTGGTGTGCCGTTCCCAAGGAACCCAAGGAAGTACCGTGCCCCCTGGCCTACGCCGCTTGACCACCACCTTGTGGCAAGCCGGTCCCAGCTTGGCTTTGCCCGCCGCCCAGCGGCCGGGGCAGGCGCGGCCGGACAACGCCGGGGTGTCCGCATTCCTCAATGCCCACGGGGCCCCGGCCAAGCACTGGCGCCGCATGCGCTTGATGCTCACCCTGGGCAGCCTGCTGCTGATGCTGATCGCAGCTGGCTGGGCGGTGTTCTTCATCCTCAAGGGGCAGTGGCTGATCGTGGCGCTGGACGTGGCCATGGCGGCCACCGGTGCGGCTGCGCTGGTGCTCAGCCGCCGGGACAGCCTGCGCCACGCGGCCTTGCTGCTGCTGGGCGGTCTGTTCGTGGCGATAGGCGCCATCTGCGTCTTCCTGGATGTGCCCAGCGGCCAGGTGCCGCGTGCCACGCACCATTTCTACCTGTCGCTGGGCGCCTGTGCCTACCTGCTGTTCCGCGGTGAGCGGGCATTGCTGCGCCATGGGGTGGCGCTGCTGTTCCTGGCGGCCTTCGTGGTGTTCGCCAGCTGTGACGCGGCCATCGTCACGCCCTATGCCCTGCCGGATGAGGTGCGCGCGTCGGGCACCTGGGTGAACAACATCTTCTCGGTGCTCACGCTCTACCTGGTGCTGCACGTGATGCAGTCCGACGTGACCGCGCGCAACGAGATGGAAGATGAGCTGCGCACCGCACTGGACGAGCAGCAGCTGGTGCTGCACTACCAGCCGCAGATCGGGGCCGATGGCCAGGTGACGGGTGCCGAGGCGCTGGTGCGCTGGGAGCACCCGCAGCGTGGCATGGTGTCGCCTGGCGAGTTCATCCCGCTGGCGGAGCAGACCGGCCTGATCGTGCCGCTGGGCGCCTGGGTGATGCGCGAGGCCTGCGCGCAACTGGTGCGCTGGTCGAAGGACCCGCACACCGCTGCGTTGACGCTGGCGGTGAACGTGAGCGCGCAGCAGTTCCGCCTGCCGGACATGGTGGCGCGCATGCGTGCGGTGCTCGATCGTCATGGCATCGATCCGACCCGGCTGAAGATCGAGCTGACGGAGAGCATGCTGGTCAGCGATGTGGAGGACACCATCGAGAAGATGACGGCGCTGAAGGCGATGGGCGTGGGGTTCTCGCTGGACGACTTCGGCACGGGGTATTCGTCGCTGTCGTACCTGAAGCGGCTGCCGCTGGACCAGCTCAAGATCGATCAGACCTTCGTGCGGGATGTGCTGACGGATCCGAATGATGCGGCGATTGCGCAGACGGTGGTGAGCCTGGGGCAGACGCTGGGGCTGTCGGTGATCGCGGAAGGGGTCGAGACGGAGGGACAGCGGGCGTTCCTGGCGGGGATCGGGTGTCATGCCTATCAGGGATATCTGTTCAGCCGGCCTTTGCCCATTGATAAGTTCGAGGTGTTTGTGCGGGGGCGTTTGGCTTGAGTGTGTGAGCCCCAAAAAAGGGGGGCCTGAAGGCCCCCAAACTCTTCACCCCTAGAGAAAACGATTCAAAAGCTCACCCCATCGTCGCCCGATGCCGTGCCACCGCCTTGCCAAAGCTCGAATCGGCCCACTGGTTGGCCAGACGACGGCGCCAGCCGGCCCCCGAGCGCGAAGGCTTGAACAGCAGCTTGAACACCTGCGGCGCGATCACCTGGAAGAAGGTCACCAGATCCGCCCGGCCTACACAAGGCAACTCGGTGCCACGCGCCCACTGCGGGTTGCGCTGCTCGAAGAAGGCGATGTCGGTTTCCTGGCGTTGCTCTGCCGTGATCGGCGTGACATCGCTCTTGAGGCAGTTGGAGCCCTCGCCAAAATCCAGCACCATCGCGTCGCGGTCCAGCTTGCCCGGGAAGAGCTTGTCGCAGTAGGCCTCCACGATGTGCTTCATGTGAGCGTTTTCGTGCTCCGGGTGCGGGTAGTAATCCGGGAAATTGCGCGACATCAGCAAAAATGTCTTGTATCCCTTGGAAATCAGGAACCAGTACTGCGGTGTGAAAGGATCCTTCAGCGCTTCCCACACCAGCCTTTTCACGAAGGCGGCATTCATGGCGCGGTTGCCCCAATATTCCTTTTCCAGGATGGTGTCACCACTGAAAATCCCGCGGATTTTCTTGCCGTCCACCTCCATGTGATAAATACCCATGGTGGAAAACCCGACGATGGCGTCGTCGATCTTGCGGCGGATGATGAAGGCGCCCGATTTGCGGCCCAGGTCCGACACGAACTGCTCCAGCGAGGTGTTCTCGTAGTAGCGGCAGAACACCTTGAACATTTCGCGCACCTCCTGCACGGAAATATGGTCCAGGCGGTGGTAGCGGGTATAGATTTTTGATTTGTGGAGAGCTGACATCGAAACCTCTCGGGCTTGGCATCGAAATGCGTTGTCGATGGCTTCGATTGTTCTCATCCCCCGTTAAGCTGGTAACAGGGTGCTCCCTGAGGGCCCCCAAATAAGGGGGTAAAACCGCGTGATCAATTCACGGTTTGATGTGCTCCGTTATTTTTCGAAAATTGCGCGGTATTTTCAAACGCCCGTTCGTGTGTTATTTCCGCCCGGGATCTCCGGACGGTGAATTCACGGGGCGTAGGGGTCGTCGAAACCCAGCGCGGCCAGGATCTCGCGCTCCCGCGCTTCCATGGCCTCGGCCTCGTCGGGGGCCTCATGGTCCCAGCCCTGGGCGTGCAGCGCGCCGTGCACCAGCATGTGGGCGTAGTGCGCCTCCAGGGGCTTGTGCTGCTCCTGTGCTTCGCGCTCGATCACGGGGGCGCAGATGATCAGGTCGGCCATCACCACCGGCTCGGTGGCGTAGTCGAAGGTCAGCACATTGGTGGCGTAGTCCTTGTGGCGGTAGTCGCGGTTCAGGGCCTGGCCCTCCTCGGCGTCCACCAGGCGCACGGCGATCTCGGCATCCGATTCCAGCGCGGCGCGGATCCAGCGGGCCACCTTGTGGCGGGGCAGGTGCTCGCGGTGGCGCTTGTCGGCGAACTGCAGGCTGAGCGAGAGGGACGGCTTCGTCATGCTGGGGCTTATGCGGGATGCTTGGGGTGGCCGGCGGCATCAGGCGCCGCCGGCTCGGGGGTGTTCTGGAAACGGTCGTAGGCCTCGACGATGCGGGCCACCAGCGGGTGGCGCACCACATCCGAGGCGCCGAACTGCGTGAAGGCCACGCCCTTGACGCGCTTGAGCACCTGGCGCGCCTCGATCAGGCCGCTCTTGGTGCCCTTGGGCAGGTCGATCTGGCTGACATCGCCCGTGACCACGGCCTTGGTGCCGAAGCCGATGCGGGTCAGGAACATCTTCATCTGCTCGGGTGTGGTGTTCTGCGCCTCATCCAGGATGACGAAGGAGTGGTTCAGCGTGCGTCCGCGCATGAAGGCCAGCGGGGCTACCTCGATCAGGCCCTTCTCGAAGGCCTTGGTGACGCGGTCGAAGCCCATCAGGTCGTACAGCGCGTCGTACAGCGGGCGCAGGTAGGGGTCGACCTTCTGCGACAGATCGCCGGGCAGGAAGCCCAGGCGCTCGCCGGCTTCCACGGCCGGGCGCGTGAGCACGATGCGCTGCACGGCGCTGCGCTCCAGCGCATCGACCGCGCAGGCCACCGCCAGGAAGGTCTTGCCCGTGCCGGCCGGACCGATGCCGAAGCTCATGTCGTGGCCCATGATGTTCTTGAGGTACTGCACCTGGTTGGGTGTGCGGCCCTGCAGGTCGGCGCGGCGGGTGTGCAGGGTGGGGCCTTCGGTCGCATCGTCGGCGGTGGTGCCTGCGGCGGCCTTGGATGAGCTGCCGCGCCGGGCCGCGCCGTTGCTGCCTGGCCCACCTCGCGACTGCTGCGCCTGCGCAATGGCCAGTTGCACCGTCTCGGCCGAGATCGTGCGGCCTGCCTTGGCATACAGCGCCTCCAGCAGGTTCAGCACCTGCTGCGCCTGGGCCTTGGGCCCGTCGATGCGGAAGGCCTCGCCACGGCGTGCCACCTTCACGTCGAAGGCCGCCTCGATGGTGTGGAGGTGGTCGTCCATGGGGCCGCACAGGTGGGCCAGGCGGGTGTTGTCCGGGGGGGTGAAGCTGTGGCGCAAGGGCATCGGGTGGGCGATGGTTCTGGGGGGATCGTGCAAGATGGCCCCTAAATTGTCGCTTGCCCTGGGTTTCCTGGTGTGACATCTGCCTCAGAATCCAGCAGACATGCCCGGCCACCCAGGTTCAGCGGGCTGGCGTCTTTTTGAGAAGCAGTCGAGCACATGGTTCTACAGCGGTGGCAACAATGGTGGGCGAGGGCCAGCGGGCGATGGGCCTCCACCACACCTCCGGGCGGCATGCCCGCTGAGGAGATCGCGTCCTCGCGCCTGCTGGCGCTGGGCACGATGATGCTGGGCCTCTTGCTGGCCTGGGTCGTGGCCTGGGCGGTCGTGGCGCTCAACCGCACCGCCGGTGGCGCCGAAGACGGCCGCGCCGACCCTGAACACCTGCACGGCGTGGCGCTGCGCGGCGCCTGGACGGCGGTCACGGCCGGTCGTGGCTCGGGCGGGGTGTTTCCCTCGCAGGCCGCGGGCCAGGTCACCACCTTGCCGGATGAATGGGCGCGCACGCGCCCGGGCTTCGATGGCAGCGTCTGGTACCGCTTCCAGTTCGAGCGGCCCCAGCGCATCTCGCCCGAGGTGCTGCTGGCCGCCTACGTGGAGCGTGCCTGCTCGGCCGTGGAGGTGCAACTCAATGGCCAGTTGCTCTACCGTGCCGGCCGGGTGGGCCAGCCCATCGCGACGCAGTGCTACCAGTCGCACGTGGTGCCGCTGCCCAGCTTCCTGCTGCGCGCTGGCGAGAACCACCTCGATGTCAAGGTCTCCGGCCATCCGCTGGACAAGGTCACCGCACGGCAGCGCGCCGGCGGCCTGGGCGCCGTGCGCATCGGCACCTGGGGCGATCTGAGCGATCTGCATGATGAGCAGACCTTCTGGTCCGTCACCGTCTCGCAGATCATCGGCGGCATCCTGGCCGTGCTGGGCGTGTTCGCGCTGGGGCTGGGCTGGGTGCGCCGGCTGGCCTACCTGGGCCACTTCGCGATGCTCACGCTCAGCTGGGCCCTGCTCACCGGCCGTTTCTGGCTGACGGACGTGCCCCTGCCCAACACGGTGCTGGAGGTGGTGATCGCCTGCCTGTTCGCGCCGATGGCGGCCTTCGCCGTGAAGTTCCTGCTGGGCTATGCGGGGCATGGGCTGCACGGCCCCAATGCGCCGGGCCGCGAACGCCTGGTCAACCGCATCCTGTGGGCACAGGTGGTGCTGATGCCCATCACGCTGTGGCTGGGGCATGACAACCTCTTCATCGTCAGTCGGCTGTGGTACCTGGTGCTGGCGCTGGAGGTGTTCGCCGCCATCGTGTACTTCCTGTGGTTCGCGGGCCGCTCGCGCCGTGCCGAGTTCTGGCTGATGAGCGGCACGCTGGGCGTGACCTCGGCGCTGGTCGGCATCGAGCTGTTCTTCCAGCACCGGCTGATCCACATGTGGGGCTGGAACGCCACCTACTTCGTGATGCCCATGCTGTTCGCCGCGGTGTCCTTCCGGCTGATCCAGGTCTACGCCCGCGCCCTGCAGACCGCCGAGGGCGCGCGCCAGCAGCTCGAGCGCCGCGTCCAGGAGATCTCCAGCGAGATCGAGCGCAACTTCACGCAGATCGCCGAGCTGCGCGTCGAGCAGATCGCCGAGAAGGAGCGCAAGCGCATCGCCGCCGACCTGCACGATGACCTGGGCGCCAAGCTGCTGACCATCGTGCACACCAGCGACAACGACCGCATCTCGTCCCTCGCGCGTGAGGCGCTCGAAGAAATGCGTCTGTCGGTGCGGGGCCTTACGGGCCGCCCGATGCGCCTGCCCGACGCGCTGGCCGACTGGCGCGCCGAGGTGGTGTCGCGCCTGGGCCAGGCCGGCATCGAGGTGGAGTGGCGCCACCCGATGGACGTGATGGACGAGCCCCTCTCGGCCCGCACCTATGTGCAGACCACCCGCATCATCCGCGAGGCGGTCAGCAACGTCATCAAGCACAGCCAGGCCTCGCACGTGGTGATCCACTGCGAGGTGGGCACGCACGATTTCCAGATCGTCATCCAGGACAACGGCAAGGGCATCCCGCTGGAGCTCGATGGCCGGCTCGACCGCGGCCATGGCATGGCCAGCATGAAGCACCGCGCCAAGCAGCTCAACGGGCAGTGCCTGGTCGAATCCGGTCCGGGATTCGGAACCGTGATCCGACTGAATCTGCCGCTGGAGATCGAAACCGTGGCATCCGCGCTATCTCACGGGGCATCAACCCCCCGTAAAGGCGCTGCGGCTGCTAGCATCCCTGTTCAGACCCCTGGGGGTAACCCCAATGCTTATTGAATGAGGCCCTGGCCATGAAGCAAATCCTGTTGCTCGAAGACTTGCCCGAGATCCGTGCCTGGCTCAAGACACTGGCCCTCCAGGTGTTCCCCGGCGCGCAGATCCACGAGAGCGCCCGCATTCACGACGCGCTGCAGCTCGTCAACGCCATGCGCTTCGATGTGGCCCTGTGCGACCTGGGTTTGCCCGATGGCTCCGGCGTCGAGGTGGTCCAGGCCCTGCGCGACAAGCAGCCCGATGTGCAGTCCGTGGTCGTCACCATTCACGACGACGACGAACACCTGTTCCCCGCGCTGCAGGCCGGCGCCTTCGGCTACCTGCTCAAAGAGCAGTCGCGCGAGCAACTGGCCGAGCAACTGCAGCGCATCGCCCAGGGCGAGCCGCCGCTGTCGCCTTCGATCGCCCGACGCGTGATCCAGTACTTCACGGCCCAGGCGCGCATGCAGCCGCAGCACGTGGGCAACGATGCCGATTCCGTGACGCCGCACGTGCAACTCACCGAGCGCGAGAACGAGGTGCTGCTGCGCGTGGCCAAGGGCTTCACGCTGCCGGAGATCGGCCAGCAGCTCAACCTGTCGCGCCACACCATCGCGGATTACGTCAAGCAGATCTACCGCAAGCTCAACGTGTCTTCGCGTGCCGAGGCCGCGCTGGAAGCGCAACGACTGGGGCTGTTCCGCCGATGATCTCCCGGTTGACGGGCGTGCTGGCCGACAAGGCCCCGCCCAGCGTGCTGGTCGACGTGAACGGCGTCGGCTACGAGGTGCAGGTGCCCATGAGCACCTTCTACAACCTGCCGGAAACTGGCGCCAAGGTGACTCTGCTCACGCAGTTCATCGTCCGTGAGGACGCGCAACTGCTGTACGGTTTCCTCACCAGTGCCGAGCGCGAGTCCTTCCGTGAACTGGTCAAGATCAGTGGCGTGGGGCCGCGCATCGCCTTGAGCGTGCTCTCGGGCCTGACTTCCAATGACCTGGCGCAGGCCGTGGCCACGCAGGACACGGCTCGCCTGACCAAGGTGCCTGGCATCGGCAAGAAAACGGCCGAGCGCCTGCTGCTCGAACTCAAGGGCAAGCTGGCACCGGCGCTCAACGTGCCGGCGGCCGAGGCTTCCGGTGGCGAATCGCACGCCGACATCCTGCAGGCGCTGATGGCGCTGGGTTACTCCGACAAGGAGGCCCGCGCGGCGCTCAAGGCCCTGCCGCCCGATGTGGGCGTGAGCGAAGGCATCAAGCAGGCGCTGCGTGCCCTGACGCGCTGATCGGTGTTGATACGCCTCCTCACCAGCCCACTTGGCCCATGTCACAGGGCCCTGACGGATTCAGGGCATGATAGAGGGCTATGTGCTTTGTGCGTTCACCCCGGCAGGCGGCCCGCGCCGCCACGGCGGTGCTGATTCCGGTCTTCATGTGGGCAGCGGTTCCTGGCCTGGCGGCCGCCGCGCCGCAGGCCGCAGCGTCCGCTTCATCCCCGATCCCGTCCCAGTCTGTTACTGCGGCCAAACCCGCCAAGCCGGCGGCGGCGCCGACCAACAACATGACGGTCAGGCCCTCCGTGGCCCCCCTGGTCAACAAGCCGTCCGTGCTGGGCAAGCCGGCCGACGACCCGGCGCGCGCCAAGGCCTTGCTGCCCACGCCGCCGGCCCTGTCGCGCACCGTGGCCATCCCCACCACCCAGGCCTTCTGCGAGCAGAGCGTCAGGCGCCTGCCCAGCGTCGGCATGGCGCTGTGCCGTGGCGCGCAGCTCACCGACAACGGCGGGCGCTCCGTGCAGGGCCAGCCTTTCTACCAGCGCGATGTGGTCTCGCCCAACCCGCAGCTCAAGGTGCTGGTGATCGGCGGCATCCATGGCGATGAGCTCTCGTCCACCTCGCTGGTGCTGCACTGGATCCAGCACGCCACGCAGACGCCGGCCAATGTGCACTGGCGCTTCGTGCCGCTGGTCAACCCCGACGGCATGCTGCGCGACGTGCCGCGCCGTACCAATTCGCGCGGCGTGGACCTGAACCGCAACTTCCCGACGCCCAACTGGGACAAGGAAGCACCCTTCTACTGGAAGGGCCGCACCCGCAGCGACCCGCGCCGCTACCCGGGCCCCAAATCCCTGTCGGAGCCCGAGAGCAAGTGGGTGCACGATGAGATGGAGCGCTGGAAGCCCGACCTGATCGTGTCGGTGCACGCGCCTTACGGGGTGCTCGATTTCGACGGCCCCACCTCACCACCGCAGCGCCTGGGGCGCCTGTACCTGGATCAGGTTGGCATCTTCCCGGGCAGCCTGGGCAACTTCGGCGGCGTGCACAAGCGCGTGCCCGTGGTCACGATCGAGTTGCCCAGCGCCATCCGCACCCCGCAGGATGCCGAGATGCGCCAGATGTGGCTGGACCTGCTGCGCTGGATGGGCGAGCGCCTGGGCGCGAATTGAGGCTGAGGGCCCGCGCAGAGGCGGCCCCTCACAACACGTGTCAAAGGCCCAGGGCCCAGGCCTCAGGCCAGCGGCTTGAGCTGCCCCGCGCGGGCGCGCTCCAGCCGCTCGGCGAAGCTGGCCGGCGGCGGCGCCACCGTTTTGCGGCCCTGGCCGAAGTTGTCGGCCGACAGGAACACCACACCGGTCTTGCCGCGCGCCACTTCACGGCCCGTGGCCTTGTCCTGCAGGCGGAAGACCAGGTCGAAGCCGTATTTGTTGAAGTCGTCCGGCACCATGTCCACGCGCAGGGTCTCGCCGTAGAAGGCCTCGGACTTGTACTGCGCCATCATGTCGCCCACCACGATGGACTGCCCATCGATGTCGCCCTCGCTGCGGTAGCCCAGCCAGCGGAAGAAGCGCACCCGCGCCTCCGACACCAGCGTGAGCAGCAGGGCGTTGTCGAGGTGACCGCCCTGGTTCACATGGCTGATGTAGATGGGGACGTCGGTGGTGAAGAGGAACTGCTCGGGCAGCTCGAATTGAAGGCGGGCCATGATGGGCAAAGGGCGGCAAGGTACAACACCCGCATGATACCTGCGGGTTTGTACCTATGCTTGACCCAGGGCCAGCCTGGCGCGTTCAAAACGCGCCAAATGCATCCAAAACGGGCGAAATCAGCGCGGCGGGTTGGCCGGGATGCCCGCCAGGATGCCCAGCAAGCGCTGCAGCTGGATCGGCTTGACCAGGTAGTGGTTGAAGCCGGCCTGCAGCGCCCGGGCGATGTGGTCGGGCAAGGCGTCGCCGCTCAGCGCGATCAGCGGCACGCGGCGCGTGAGCGGGCTGGCGCGCAGGGTACGGCACAGATCCAGGCCGCTGCCGTCGGGCAGGTTGATGTCCACCAGGGCCACGTCGGGCATCTCGCCCTGGATGGCGGCCAGCCCCTGCGAGGCCGTCGGGAAGGACGACAGCTGCACCTGCGGGTAGGCCGCGAACAGCGCCTCGACCAAGCTGCGGTTCAGCGCGTTGTCTTCGACGTGGATGATGCGCAGCGGCGGCAGCTCGATGCCGGCCGGCGGGCTGTTGGGCGAGGGCGTGGCGGCCGGGGTGGCCAGCCTGTCGGCCAGGGGCAGGTTCAGCGTGAACATCACGCCCTTGCCCAGGGCGGTCGTCACGCCCAGGCTGCCGTTCATCAGTTCGGCCAGGCGCTGGGCGATGGCCAGGCCCATGCCGTGGTCGTCCAGCTCGTCCAGGCCGGGTGATTGGCGGGCAGGCGCCTTCTGGCCGCCCGAGGCGGTGAAGGGCTCGAACAGGCGGTTGGCATCGCCACCGGGCAACAGGCCATCACCGCCCTGGTGGTTCACCTCGATCAGGGCGCGGCCGTGGTCGGGTGAATGGCGGCAGGCCACCCATATCGTCTTGTCCGGCGGGCAGTGCGAGATCGCGAAGCGCAGCAACTGGGTGACCACATCGCGCACGTGCACCGGGTCGGCCCAGGCGGTGGGCGCATCGCTTTCGATCACCAGGGTGACGCGGCGTTCGCGGGCGGCGGCTTCCAGCGAGTGGCTGGCTTCCTTGCTCACGGCCAGCAGGTTCACGCGCTGGGCGTGCACGGGCAGGGAGCGGTCTTCGGCATTGGCCAGCTTGACGGCCTTGTCCAGCAGGTGGATCAACTGCTGCGCGGCCTGCTGGATGTTGGCCACCTGGCGGCGCGCATCGGGCGCGGCCTGGATGTCCATGTCCAGCAGTTGCGAGAAACCCACGATGGTGTTGAGCGGCCCGCGCATGCCCAGGCTCAACTGGCCCAGGAAGGTGGTGCGACGTGCCAGGGCCACCTCGGCCTCCAGGCGGCTGTGGTGCTCGGTCTGCGCCCAGCGCTGGGCGCGCAGGTCGGTCAGGATCTCGATGTAGCGGTCGACCGAGCCGTCAGGGCCGGGCAGGGGCTGCACGGTGCGCTCCACCCAGAAGGCTTCGCCATCCTTGTGGTGCTGGCACATGGCCACGCGCTCGACACCCTCGCCCTGCGAGATCCATTGGTTGATGCGGCGCACGGCCTCGGCATCGGTCTGAGGGCCGCTGAGCAGTTCCTCGACCTGACGGCCGTAGGCGTCTTCCAGGGTGTAGCCGGTCAGGCGGGTGAAGGCGGGGTTGGCCCAGCGGATGCAACGCTGCGCGTCACACACCAGGACCGCATCGGTGATGCGGTCGGCCATGAGGGCCAGCTCCTGGTTGGTGGCGTGCGCAGGACGTGTGGACCCCGTTGGCGGGGCCAGCGGTGCCTGAGGTGGGATGGTGGAGGAGTCCGACATGACCCGAGTCTCCTGTGGTGCCAGTGTGGGTGCGGATGTTATGGAAAAAGGATATCCACCCCGTAGGCGATCCGCAAGGGCCGACGCTGGATAATGGGTAACTCAACATTGCACCGAGGTGCTGCTTCATGAGCTCTGTCTACGATTTCACGGCCCAGACTATCAACGGCCAGCCTGCACCGTTGTCAGAATACCAAGGCAAGGTCCTGTTGATCGTCAACACGGCCAGCAAATGTGGCTTCACGCCGCAGTTCGAAGGCCTGGAAAAGCTGTGGAAGGGCTATTCGGACAAGGGGTTGGTGGTGCTGGGTTTCCCATGCAACCAGTTTGGATCTCAGGACCCGGGCGCGAACGATGAAATTGCCTCGTTCTGCCAGCTCAATTATGGGGTGAGCTTCCCCATGATGGCCAAGATCGATGTCAATGGCGGCAACGCCCACCCGCTGTACCAGTGGCTGGTCAAGGAAGCCCCGGGCATCCTGGGCACCAAGTCGATCAAGTGGAACTTCACCAAGTTCCTGATCGGTCGCGATGGCCAGGTCATCGGGCGTTATGCGCCCACCGATGCGCCCAAGGCGCTGGTGTCCGACATCGAAAAAGCGCTGGGCTGATCAGCCTGGGCGCTTGAACCTGGTTCAAGCCTGCAGGGGCAGGCTCGGTACCTCTGCCGCGCCGGCCAGGTTCATCGGGTCGGCGGTTTCCACGACGCTGTCCGATGGCGCGCTGTCGTTGGTGACCACCTGCGGGCAGCGCAGGCAGGCGCTCACGCCTTCCTGGGCCCACCACATGCAGCGCGTGCGGATCGCGCAGCGCGGCGGCTTGCTCACCACCACGGGCGCGATGCGCACCGTGCGGATGGCCAGGCGGCACTTGCGGCGGTCTTCGTCGAAGTGCCAGCACTCGGTGCTCATGGCACAGGGCGCGCCGATGCGAAAGACCTCGGCCGGGCCCACCGGGGCGGTCATGGCGACCACCTCCGGCGTGACCGGCAGGGCCTGTTCAAGGTAGGACACCTCGGGCCGGTCGGCACTGCCGCCGATCACGGCGAAGACTTCGGCGCCGTCCAGGTGGTGCTGGGCGCTGGGGCACATGGGGATGGCGGGGTGGTTCATCGCATGCTCCTCGTCGTGGCCGTGAGGTGTCCTGGCGTGCCGTGCTGGATCAGCGCAGCACCACGCCGCCCAGGGCGCCGGTGTTGAGCTGCGGGATCTGCTGCGACAGCTGCAGGTTGCGGATGATCTCCGGGTTGATCTTGCCGTTGATGATGTGGCCGCCGACGGGGGCATAGATGCTGGCGCCGCCGCTCACGGCCTGCACCTGCTCGGCGCTCAGCTCGGTCATGCGGCGGGCGGCCTGGGCGCGCTCCACGCCTTGGGCGGCCAGGGATTGCAGATCGGCCATCGCAGCGCGGCCGGCGGTCTTCAGTTCGGTCTTGGTGGTCATGATGAGTCCTTTCGATGTTGAGGGGATCGTTCCAATCGCCACCGTGTTCAGCAGGGGTCGGGTGTCGATGGGGTGGACTGTAGAAACCGCGCGCCTGCCCCACATCCTGCGAATTAGGGCCTCCCCTAGCTCAAGCTAGGGCCCCCAGTGGAGGGCCCCAGTTCTAGGGAGCCGGGATAATGGGAGGTTCAGCCAGGAGCTCTCAGCCATGTTCAAGCACGTCGATGCCTACGCCGGTGACCCCATCCTCACCCTCAATGAAGACTTCCAGAAGGACCCGCGCCAGGGCAAGATCAACCTGAGCATCGGCATCTATTTCGACGAAGAAGGCCGCCTGCCGGTGATGGACGCCGTGCGCCAGGCCGAGACCGCGCTGCTGGGCCACATCGGCCCCAAGCCCTACCTGCCCATGAGCGGCGCCCCTGACTACCGCCAGGCCATCCAGCAGCTGCTGTTCGGTGCGCAGCACGAGGCCGTGACCTCCGGCCGCATCGCCACGATCCAGACCATCGGCGGCTCTGGCGCGCTGAAGGTGGGCGGTGATTTCCTCAAGCGCTACTTCCCGAACTCGCAGGTGTGGGTGAGCGACCCCACCTGGGACAACCACCGCGCCATGTTCGAAGGCGCCGGCTTCACGGTGAACACCTACCCGTACTACGACGCGGCCACGGGCGGCCTGAAGTTCGACGAGATGCTGTCGGCCATCGACGCGCTGCCGGCCAAGAGCATCGTGCTGCTGCACGCCTGCTGCCACAACCCTACAGGTGTCGACCTGAGCCAGGACCAGTGGAAGGCGCTCACCGCCGTGCTCAAGGCGCGTGACCTGCTGCCCTTCCTGGACATCGCGTACCAGGGCTTCGGCGATGGCATCGATGAAGACGCCTTCTCGCTGCGCACGCTGGCCGATGCGGGCGTGAGCTTCTTCGTGGCCAACTCCTTCTCCAAGAGCTTCTCGCTGTACGGCGAGCGCGTGGGCGGACTGAGCGTGGTCTGCCCCGACAAGCTCGAAGCCGGCCTGGTGCTGGGGCAGCTGATGGCCTGCGTGCGCCGCAACTACTCCAGCCCGCCCACGCATGGCGCACGCATCGTGGCGCAGGTGCTGGGCACACAAGCGCTGCGCCAGTCGTGGTCGGACGAGCTGGGGGCCATGCGCCAGCGCATCAAGCTGATGCGTCAGCGCCTGTACGACGGTGTGGTGGCGCAACTGCCCGGCCGTGATGTGCGCTACTTCATCGACCAGCGCGGCATGTTCAGCTACACCGGCCTGAGCGCTGCGCAAGCCGACACGCTGCGCGAACAGCACGGCGTGTACGTGCTGCGCTCGGGCCGCATGTGCGCCGCGGGCCTCAATGCCAACAACGTCGACAAGGTGGCCGAGGCCATCGCGGCTGTGCTGCGTTGAACGGGCGATAGGGCGGTGATGGGGTGATCCGGGCTCAAACGTAGCCCCGTGGGCATTTTGGGCGCGCCATATCAGGGAACCCCTTAGTTGAGGGGGCGTCAAGTTCGGTTCAAGATCGACCTTTGATCGAACAAGCACAACGGATTGCGCAGCGCCATGACCCAACCCTATCCCTGGCTCCAGAGCTACCCGCCGGGCGTGCCCGCCGAGATCGACCACAGCACCTACCCCTCGCTGGTCGATCTGATCGATGAAGGCCTGACCAAGCACCGCGACAAGGCTGCCTATGCCTTCATGGGCAAGCACTTCAGCTTTGGTGACATCGACCAGGCCTCCAAGATTTTTGCGGCCTACCTGCAGACGCTGGGCCTGGCCAAGGGCGATCGCGTGGCCGTGATGCTGCCCAATGTGCCGCAGTACCCGGTGGTGGTGATGGCCATCCTGCGCGCGGGCTATGTGGTGGTCAACGTGAACCCGCTGTACACGCCGCGCGAGCTGCAGCACCAGTTGTCGGATTCGGGTGCGCGCGCCATCATCATCCTGGAGAACTTCGCGCACGTGCTCGAGCAGGTGCTGGCCTCCACGCCGGTGCAGCACATCGTGCTGGCCAGCATGGGCGACACGCTGGGCTTCCTGAAGGGCGCTATCGTCAACCACGTGGTGCGCAAGGTCAAGAAGATGGTGCCGGCCTTCAACCTGCCCAACGCCGTGCGCTACAAGGATGCGCTGTCGCGCGGCACGCAGAGCCGCTACACGCCGGCCCAGCCCGGCCCGGAAGACGTGGCCGTGCTGCAGTACACGGGCGGCACCACCGGCGTGAGCAAGGGCGCTACGCTGGTCCACCGCAACATCATCGCCAACCTGCTGCAGTCAGAAGCCTGGAACCAGCCCATGTGGGCCCAGGTGCCGGAGGGTGAACAACCCACCATGGTGTGCGCGCTGCCGCTGTACCACATCTTCGGTTTTACGGTGAACATGATGCTGGGCCTGCGCCTGGGCTCGTGCAACATCCTGATCCCCAACCCGCGTGATCTGCCGGCCACGCTCAAGGAGCTGTCCAAGCACCGCTTCCACAGCTTCCCGGCCGTGAACACGCTGTTCAACGCGCTGGCCCACCACCCCGATTTCAACAAGGTGGACTGGAGCCACCTGCGCCTGTCCGTCGGTGGCGGCATGGCGGTGCAGGGCGCCACGGCCAAGCTCTGGAAGGACAAGACGGGCTGCCCGATCGCCGAGGGCTATGGCCTGTCGGAGACCTCGCCCTCGGCCACCTGCAACCCGGTGACCAGCACGGCCTACTCCGGCACCATCGGCGTGCCCATCCCGTCTACCGAGGTGCGTGTGCTCGATGAGGCGGGCAACGAGGTGGCCGTGGGTGTCGCCGGAGAGATCGCCATCCGCGGCCCGCAGGTGATGGCCGGCTACTGGCGCCGCCCGGATGAAACCGCCAAGGTCATGACGGCCGACGGCTTCTTCCGCACGGGTGACATCGGCATCATGGACGAGCGTGGCTGGTTCAAGATCGTCGACCGCAAGAAGGACATGGTGCTGGTGTCGGGCTTCAACGTCTACCCCACCGAGATCGAAGAGGTCGTGGCACAGATGCCCGGCATCCTCGAATGCGGCGTGGTGGGCGTGCCTGACGAGCACTCGGGCGAGGCCGTCAAGCTGGTGGTGGTGCGCAGCGATCAGAACGTGACCGAGCAGCAGGTGCGTGACTACTGCGCGCAGCACCTCACGGGCTACAAGCGCCCGCGCGTGATCGAGTTCCGCACCGAGCTGCCCAAGACGCCCGTGGGCAAGATCCTGCGGCGTGAACTGCGCGGCTGATCAGCCGACGCAGGCTTGAAAGATGGGCGCCTCAGGCGCCCATCAGCTTTTCAGGCACGATCTCGACGGAGCGCTCGCCATCGCCCACCCACACGGTGCCATCCTGCACCGTGACCTGCAGCACCATGCTGCGCTGCGCCAGTTTGGCCAGCTCCTGGCTCTGCTCGGTGGGCACCTGCCATACCGTGAGCTTGTCGGCGCGCGTGAGCTTGCCGGCAATGTTGTTCCACCACACGTTGGTGCTGCTCTGGAAAGCCCACAGGCTGACCTTGTCGGCGCGGCCGCAGGCCTTCATCAGGCGCTTGTCGTCGGGCTGGCCCACTTCTACCCAGTGCAGGATGTCATCCGAGAAGTTCTTGTGCCACAGCGCGGGCTCGTCGGGCTCCCACATGTCCTTGGCCAGCTCCAGCGTGCCTTCGGAGGTGTCGGCCGGCCAACCCATGGCCAGGGCCAGCACGCGGATCATCATGCGCTCGTCGGTCTCTGACGGGTGGCGGGCAATGGTGATCTGCGGATCGGCGTAGACGTGACGGTCCATGTCTGCCAGTTGGATCTGGGCCTTGTAGATGGTGGCTTTGAGCGCCATGGTGGGGTGACTTCCGGATGCGGTGAGAAAGGTGATGCGGCGGGCGCCGTGGTTCAGTGCGCTGCGAGCCAGTCGCCCAGATCCTTCAGCACGGTGGCCTGGTCGGGCTCGTTGAGGATCTCATGGGCCATGTGCGGGTAGGCCTTGGTGGTGACCACGCTGCGCAATGCGGCGGCGCTGAAGCGCTCGCTGCCGGCGGGGCGTACACAGCGGTCGCCGCCTGCGTAGATCAGCAGGGTGGGCACGGCCCAGCTGGCGGCGCGTGCGTGCACGGCCTCGCCGCCTTCGAGCAGGAAGCGTGTCAGGCGGGCGGTGATGCGGTCGTGCACCAACGGGTCATCCACATAGCGCTTGACCACGGCCGGGTCGGAGCACACCCATTCGGGCTTGAGGCCGTTGCCCACGGCCAGATCGGGCGTGAGGCGGCCCAGGCTGCCCAGCATGCCCTTTTGCAGGGCGTTGAGGCCGATGTCCAGCGCGGGTGATGACAGCACGCACAGGTCCACGGGACGGCGCCACGGCGCGTCTTCCACCGGCTGCGCCCAGCTGGCCACGAAGCGCGCCACGGTGAGCCCGCCCATGCTGTGGCCCAGCACCAGCAGGCGCTGGCTGGGGTAGGTGATGCGCAGGGTGTCGATCACGGCGGCCAGGTCATGCAGCAGGTCGTCATCGTGGGTCAGGCCACCGCGAGGGCCGGGAGATCGGCCATGGCCGCGGTGGTCATAGGCCACCACGGCCCAGCCGGCCTCGTTCAGGAAGCGCGCCACGTGGGCGTAGCGGCCGGCGTGCTCGCCCAGGCCGTGCACCAGGCAGACGACACCCAGGGGCGCAACGCCTGCCGCCAGGGGCCAGTGCGTCAAGGCCAGGGCAAGGCCATCGCGTGTGGTGGCGATGGCAGGCAGCGAAGGGGAGTGCGGTGCGTTGGTCGTCATGGCGAAGGCGTTTGTCGTGGGACGCGGCCCGCAGTATCCCGCAAACCGGCGGGGCGGCGTGTCAGCGCTGCGCGCGCAGCCAGCCCAGGCCCGCACTGGTGCCGCCGGCGCCTGCCTGCCTGGGCTTGTATTCACAGCCGATCCAGCCTTGCCAGCTCAGTGCCTGCAGTTCGCTGAACAGATGGGCATAGTTCAGTTCGCCCTGGTCAGGTTCGCCCCGGTCGGGCACGGCTGCGATCTGCAGGTGGCCGACCTGCCCGGTGGGCAGCCAGTGGCGCAGGCGCGTGGTGATGTCGCCCTCCATGATCTGGCAGTGGTAGAGGTCCATCTGCACCTTCAGGTGCGGTGAGCCGATGCGTTTGACCAGGCCGTGGGCGCTGGCCTGATCGCTCAGCAGGTAGCCGGGCATGTCGCGCGTGTTGATGGGCTCGATCAGCAGGGTGAGGCCGGCGGCCTGGGCTTGCGTGGCGGCCCAGGCCAGACGCTGCTCATAGCGTGACCTGGCGGCCTCGCGCTGGCTGGTGTCACCGGTACTGTTTGACGGCAGCAGGCCGGCCATCACATGCACACGGGGGCAGTTCAAGGCGGTGGCGAGGGCCAGGGCTGAATCGATGCCGCGCTGAAACTCCGCATCGCGCCCCTCCAGGCTGGCAAGGCCCCGCTCACCTGCCGCCCAATCACCGGGGGCGGCGTTGAACAGCACCAGCTGCAGCCCCAGGCCCTGCAGGCGGGCCTGGATCTCGGTGGTGGGATGCTCATGCGGGAACAGGCACTCCACGCCCGTGAAGCCATCGCGCGCAGCGGCCTCGAAGCGGTCCAGGAAGGGCAGCTCGGTGTAGAGCCACGACAGGTTGGCGGCGAAGTTCAGCATGGGGCTTGGCCGTGTCGTAAGGCGCGGCCGCACAAAAAAGTTTCGGGGCATGGCGGTGAAGCCGATGCCCCGAAGCCTAACCGGAGTTGCGTGGTGCGCTCGCGGTGCTCAGAAGGTCTCCCAGTCGTCGTCCTTCGGCGGGGCCGAGGCGGCGGGCGGGGCCTTGCGGGGCGCGGCGGCTGGCGGCAGTTGCGGCGAGGCAGGCTTGGCCACCGGCGCGATGGCCTTGGGCGCCTGCGTGGTCAGGGGCTTGGCGGCCAAGGTGGGCCCTGCCGGGGCGCGGGCGCTGCTGGCCTGGACGCGGGCGATCACGTCGTTGGCATGGTCACGGGCCTCGGCCTGCGCCACCATGCGTGCATGGCCCAGCTTGAAGGCGGCCACGGCGTTGGCCAGCTTGCCGGCCTGCTCGCGCAGGCTCTCGGCGGCGGCGGCGGATTCCTCCACCAGCGCGGCGTTCTGCTGCGTCATCTGGTCCAGCTCGTTGACCGAGTTGTTGACCTGGCCGATGCCCTGGCTCTGCTCGCTCGACGCGGCGCTGATCTCGCCGATGATGTCCGAGACGCGCTGCACGCTGCTCATGATCTCGTTCATCGACACGCCGGCGTCCTGCACCAGCTTCGAGCCGGATTCGACCTTCTCGCTGGAGGCGCTGATCAGTGTCTTGATTTCCTTGGCGGCCTGGGCGCTGCGCTGCGCCAGCGAGCGCACCTCACCGGCCACCACCGCGAAGCCGCGGCCCTGCTCGCCCGCACGGGCGGCTTCCACGGCGGCGTTCAGCGCGAGGATGTTGGTCTGGAAGGCGATGCCATCGATCACGGTGATGATCTCGTTGATCTTGCGGCTGGCGCCATCGATCTCGGCCATGTTGGCCACCACCTGCGAGACGATCTCGCCGCCGCGTTGCGCAGCCGTGGCAGCGCCCGAGGCCAACTGATTGGCCTGGCGGGCGGCATCGGCGCTCTGGCGCACGGTGCCGGTCAACTGCTCCATCGAGCTGGCGGCCTGCTGCAGGTTGGAGGCGGTGTTTTCCGTGCGGCTGGACAGATCCTGGTTGCCGGTGGCGATCTCGGTCGATGCCGTGGAGATCGAATCGGTGGCCAGGCGGATCACGCTGACGGTGTCGCGCAGGCGGGTGATCATGTCGGCCAGCGAGCCGTGCAGCGAGCCGGTGTCACCAGCGCCGCGGCGGATGTCGATGTCCAGGTCGCCGTCGGCGATGCGGCCCACCAGTTGGCGCAGTTCGGCCGGCTCATCGCCCAGGTCCTTCCACACCGAGGTGACGATGGCCCACGAGGCCAGGCCCAGCACCACCAGCACCACCAGTGCGGTCACCACGGAGGCCCACAGGCTGATGTTCATGCCCTGGTGCACGGATGCGGCGGCAGCTTCCAGATCCGCTGCGGATTGCGTCTGCTGGGCCTTGAGCACGTTGTTGAGGTTCTGCAGCGCGGCCTGCATCTGGCCCACCTCATCGCCCCCGCCGCTCTTTTCGATCATGCCGCGCGTGGCGGCGATGCCCTTGGACTGGAAGGCCTCGAAGGCGTTGGCCAGTTCGGTGGCTTCCTTGGTCTTGCCGTCGAGCTTCTTGAGCGCGTCCAGCGCCTTGCGGCCGTTGGCCACGGCGGTTTCGGCATCGGCCAGGCGGTCCACACTGCCTTCGATGGCCGCGCCTTGCAAGTGAATGCTCACTTGTTCAATGGCGCGTTCGACCCGGGCCACCTGTTCGGCGTAGGGCGCATCGACCTGGGACAGTTGGTTGAACCGCGCCGAGGTCTGCTCGTTGATCATGAACGACACGATCATGCCGACGATGAAAACCGCTGCTGCGCTCAAGGGCAGCATCCAGATTCTTGTTCGAAACTTCATTCCCGAAGACTCCTGTGGAGCACAGTGCGTGGACCCGGCCCTGCCGGGGGCAGGAGAGTGACATCGGGTTTTCGGCCGAAACTTGGCTGAATTGAGGGACATAAGTCGCAAAAAGCACCCCTCGCAGCCTTTTTAGAATGCGGGGATGACGCAATCGCCTTCCGCCGCGACCACCCGGCCGCCGACGACCTCCCGCCTGATGTTCTGGGTGGCCCTGCTGTACTTCTCGGAAGGCCTGCCGCTGGGGCTGTTCTACGACCTGTTCCCGGTGCACTTGCGCCAGGCGGGCGTGGGCCCGGCCGAGATCGGCCTGCTGAGCCTGCTGGGCCTGGCCTGGACGGTGAAGTTCCTGTGGGCCCCGCTGGTGGACGCGCTGCGCGGCCACCGCTTTTGGATCGCCGCGGCCAACCTGGGCATGGCGGCGGTGCTGTCGGCGCTGGCGATGCGGCCCGAGGCCCTGGGCGGCGGCGAGAGCTGGCCCTGGGTGCTGCTGGCCGCGTTCACGGTGCTGTCGGCCACCAACGACATCGCCACCGACGGCTACACCATCGAGCAACTGTCACGCGGGCAGTACGGCGTGGCCAACGGCATCCGCATCGGCTTCTACCGCGTGGGCATGCTCACGGCGGGCGGCATGCTGGTGGTGGCGGGCTGGACGGGCACGGCCGGCGCCCCCAACTGGCAGGCGGCCTATGCGATGGCGGCCGTGCTGCTGCTGGTCAACGGTTCGCTGGCGCTGCTGGCGCCCGCGCCGGCGCCCCGCCCCGTGGTGGCTAAGGCTGCCGAGACCGGCGAATCCGCCTGGGCGGCCGAATGGCGCCGCCTGCGCGCCCAGCCTCTGTGGCTGCTGGCGCTGGGCCTGGTGATCGCGGGCCTGCTGTGGCCGGTGCTGGGCCCGCTGGCCAAGGCCATGCAGCCCGATGACGCGGCGGCTGTGGCCCACGTGAACCCGCTGCTGGCCTGGGTCACCGCGAACGCCGGCACCTGGTGGTTCAAGGGCGCGGTGCCCGTGGGCCTGATGCTGCTGGGCAGCAGCCTGATGGTGGTGGCCGCCCGCGATCCGCGTGCCGCCGCCATGGCCGATGGCCCGGTGTTCGGCGGCTGGGTGAGCCTGCTGGGCCGCTCGGGCATGGTACCGGTGCTGGTCTTCATCCTGCTGTTCAAGCTGGGCGATGCGGCCATGGGCTTCATGGTCAAGCCCTTCTGGGTGGACGCCGGTTTCACACCGGCGCAGATCGGCCTGGTGTCGGTGAACGTGGGCTTGGGCCTGTCGATCGCTGGGGGGCTGGTGGGGGGCTGGTATGTGGACCGTGCCGGCATCTTCAAGGGTCTGTGGGTGCTGGGCCTGGCCCAGGCGCTGTCCAACCTGGGCTATGCGCTGGCGGCCTGGTGGGTGCCGCATGGCGTGCCCGGCGCGCCGGTGGATCTGCAGTACCAGGCCGCGGTGTACGCCGCCAGCGCGCTGGAGAGCTTCACCGGCGGGCTGGGCACGGGCGCCTTCCTCGCCTTCCTGATGGCGATCACCGACAAGCAGCGCGCCACCACCGAGTACGCCATCCTGTCGTCCATCTTCGCGTTCTCGCGCGCGGTGGCCGGCTGGGCGGGCGGCCTGGGGGTGGAGCAGATGGGTTACGCGATGTTTTTCCTGCTGACCTTCGGGCTTTCATTCCCCGCGTACCTGCTGCTGCCACAGGTTCGTCGTATGCTTTCCCGCGACGAGGTGCGTTAAGCCCTGTGACAGCCTGTGGCAAGGTGCCCGGGCCGCCCCTGGAAGGACTTTGCAGATCATGAAAAAAACAAGCTCGCTGTGGGCCCGTCCCATGTTCACCGCCTTGGCCCTGGCCGCTGCCCTGGCAAGTACACCTGCGCTGGCGCGCGAAGGGGTGGATGTGGGCAATCAGTCGGGCTTTAGCCGGCTGGTGTCGGCCGAGCAGGTGGAGCAGGCGGCCGTGCAGCAGTACGACCAGCTCAAGGCCGAGGCCCGGCAGAAGAATGCGCTGGGCGCCGACAACGACCCTCAGGTGGTGCGCCTGCGCGCCATCGCCAAGCGTCTGATCCCCTACAGCCTGGAATGGAACAAGCGTGCGTCCAGCTGGCCGTGGGAGGTCAACTTGCTCAAGGCCAAGGAGATCAACGCCTTCTGCATGCCCGGCGGCAAGATCGCCTTCTACTCGGGCATCCTGGAGCAGCTGCAGCTCAACGACGATGAAGTGGCCATGATCATGGGCCACGAGATGGCGCACGCGCTGCGTGAGCATGCCCGCGCCCGCATGGGCAAGTCGGCCGCCACGCGCATCGGCGCCAGCCTGCTGTCCAGCGTGCTGGGCCTGGGCAACACGGGCGATGCGCTGCTCAACATGGGCAGCCAGCTGCTGACCCTGAAGTTCAGCCGCGAGGACGAATCCGAAGCCGACCTGATCGGCATGGAGCTGGCCGCACGCTCGGGCTATGACCCCCGCGCGGGCGTGACGCTGTGGCAGAAGATGGCGGCTGCCAGCAAGGGCGCGCCACCGCAGTTCATGTCCACCCACCCCTCCAGCGGCACCCGCATCCAGGACATCGAGGCCAACCTGCCCAAGGTGCTGCCGCTGTACCAGCGTTCCGCCAAGCCGCCGCAGCGCTTCGATGCGCCGCGCAAGACGGGCCAGGCCGATGGGCGTGATGCCCTGGCCTACTGGGGCGTGGCCAGCGCGCCGCAGGCCGTGGTGGCACAGGGTACGGTGGCGCAGGAGCCTGCGGCCCAATCCACCCCTTCTGCAACGCCTTCCGCCTCTGCGAAGGATGCGGGCGGCTGGGTGCGCGTGACGCCGGCGCACAACCACAGCCATTGATGAGCCTGCTGTGACGACACCCCGTCCTTGGGGCGTTGTTCAGCGGCCCGCGGCCAGGTAAGGGTTGTAGCGGCGCTCTTCGCCGAAGGTGCTCTCAGGCCCGTGGCCGGGCGTGAAGGTGATGTCATCGCCCAGCGGCAGCAGCTTGCCCGTGATCGCGTTGATCAGGTCGGCATGGTTGCCGCCTGGGAAATCCGTGCGGCCGATGCTGCCGGCGAACAGCACGTCACCCACGAAGGCATGGCGTGTGCCGGGATCGAAGAAGATCACATGGCCCGGTGTGTGCCCAGGGCAGTGCAGCACCTGCAGTGTGTGCTGGCCGATGGTGACGGTGTCGCCATCCTTGAGCCACTGCGTAGGCGCGAAGGGCTCGGCCTGCGGAAAGCCGAACATCTGGCTCTGCTGCGGCAGGGCATCGATCCAGAACTGATCCCCCGGGTGCGGGCCGATGATGGGCACGCCATGCGTGCGCGCCAGCGTGCCGGTGGCGCCGGCGTGATCGATGTGCGCGTGCGTGAGCCACAGGGCCTTGAGCGTGAGGCCGCGCTCCTCGATGGCCTTGAGCAGTGCGGGGATGTCACCGCCCGGGTCGATCAGGGCGGCTTCGTTGGTTTGGTCGCACCAGATCAGGGAGCAGTTCTGGGCGAAGGCGGTGACGGGGAGCGTTTGGCGGTGGAGCATGGGCCAGGCAAGGAAACGGTTGGCAGTCTGACAAATCAGTCTTCTTCTGCGGCTTGTACGGGCACTCGCAGCGCGCCTATTTTGCGGCTGTGCCTCGTCTCCCTGCGCAATGGCGCTGCGTCAAACCTGCCGATGAGCACAAGCCACTGAGACCTGCCTTACCTGGCTTGATCACGCGAGCGCCGCAGGAAAGCCCGAAACGCCGGCCCGAATCGCGGATCAGCCACCGCGCCCACATTGAAGCGCGACCAGCTGCACGGCGCCTTGGCGTCGACATGGAACATGCACCCCGGCGCCATCACGATCTTCTGCTTCAGCAGTTCCTTCGCCAGTTCCAGCGAATCGTCCACCCGCGGCAGCCTGGCCCACAGGTGAAGAGATGAGTTGTTCTTCACAAACATCTCGGCGCCGATCGACTCCATCTGCTTGATCGCCGCGCCGCAGGCGGCTTCCAGTCGTCCGCGCAGCTTGTGCATGTGCCGCTGGTAGTGGCCCTCGTTGAGCATCACCTCCACCGTTCGCTCGCAGTACTCCGAGCTGCTGACGTGGATGATGGCCTTGAGGTCGGCCAGGTCACTGGCCAGGTCGGCGCCACAGGCCACGAAGCCCACCCGCAGCGCGGCAGAGAACGATTTCGAGAAGCTGCCGATGTAGATGGTCCGCTCCAGCTGGTCCAGCGCGGACAGGCGTGGTGCCGAGGTCGGCTTGAAGTCCGCCAGCGGGTCGTTCTCCACGATCAGCAGGTTGTACTTCTCGGCCAGTTGCAGCAGGCGATAGGCCTTGGCCAGCGACAGGTCCGAGCCTGTCGGGTTGTGGGCCAGCGACTGGGTGAAGAACAGGCGGGGCCGATGCGTCTGCAAGGCCTCCTCCAAGGCATCGAGGTCTGGCCCATCCTGCTGCCGGGGCACGCCCACCACGCTGGCATCGGCCAGCTTGAGCTTCCCGAACAGCGGGTAGTAACCGGGCTCGTCCACCAGCACCTTCGCGCCGCGTGGCACGAAGTACCGGATCACCATGTCCAGCGCCTCGTTGGCCCCATGCGTTAACACGATCTGGTTGGGCTCGGCACCGATGCCGAAATCCGCCAGCTTGCGCACCAACTGATCACGCAGCGGTGCGTAGCCGAAACGGCTGCCATACCGGAACAAGGCACCCAGGCCCGTGCGCACCACCTTCTGCTGGTACTTGTCCAGCCGCACATCGGCCAGCCATTCGACGGGCGGGAAGCCATCGCCCACGGCCAGTCCATCGGGGTGTGACTTGAGCTGCTCCCGCAGCAGCCAGACGGCATCCATCGCGCGGTTGAGCTTGCCGGCCTCCTCATCGGGGCGCTTGGCGCGCTGCTGCTCCATCACGAAGTAGCCCGCGCCGCGCTTGGGCTCGATCAGTTCGCGAGACACGAGGATCTCGAAGGCCGCCACCACCGTGTTCTTGGCGTACTTGTGCAGGGCCGCGAGCTCGCGCAGCGAGGGCAGCCTGTCGCCGGCCTTGTAGGCGCCGTCCTTGATCTGGCGCTCGATGGAATCGGCCAGAGAGACCGCCAGGGAAGGGCGGTCACCGCGTGGGGCATCGAGCATTTGGCTTTTCATCATGTGGCCGTCAACGGGCATGGGTACACGGGCAAGTGTTTGTGGCAACTGTACCGACAAACTGTACCTTTTGCGATTGACACAGAGTCCATACAGTTCGCTCACTCCGAACACAACCCTCCTGGATCCACGATGGCCCGCGACTCTCGCCTTCCGAACTTCCGCTCCCTGACGCCGGCGCAGCGTCTCGAATTCATCGCAGCCCAGGCGGGCCTGTCCGATGCCGAGCAGGCGCTGATCAGCACCCCGGGGGCGCTGACCACGCCGCGCGCCGACGGCATGATCGAGAACGTGATCGGGACTTTCGAGCTGCCCTTCGCTGTGGCGGGCTACTTCCAGGTCAACAACCGTGACGTGCTCGTGCCCATGGTGGTGGAAGAGCCCTCGGTGGTGGCCGCGGCCTCGTACATGGCCAAGCTGGTGCGCGAGTGCGGTGGCTTCGAAACCTCCAGCACAGGCCCGCTGATGCGAGCCCAGGTGCAGGTGCTCGGCATCTCCGATCCCTATGGTGCCCGCCAGGCCCTGCTCAGGCAGCGCGACGAGATCATCGAGCTGGCCAACACCCGTGACAAGGTCCTGATCGGCCTGGGCGGTGGTTGTCGTGACATCGAGGTGCACGTGTTCCCGGACACCCCTCGCGGTCCGATGATCGTGATGCATCTGATCGTGGACGTGCGCGATGCGATGGGTGCCAACACGGTCAACACCATGGCCGAATCGGTGTCGCCGCTGGTCGAGAAGCTCACGGGCGGCACGGTGCGCCTGCGCATCCTGTCGAACCTGGCCGACCTGCGCCTGGCCCGTGCCCGTCTGCGTGTGACGCCCGAGGTGCTCAAGACCAAGGAGCGCAGTGGCGAGGAGATCATCGAAGGCATCATCGACGCCTACACCTTCGCGGCCATCGATCCCTACCGCGCGGCCACGCACAACAAGGGCATCATGAACGGCATCGATCCCATCATCGTGGCCACCGGTAATGACTGGCGCGCGGTCGAGGCGGGTGCCCATGCCTACGCCAGCCGCAGCGGCCTGTACACCTCGCTCACCACGTGGGAGAAGGACAAGACGGGCGCCCTGGTCGGCACGATCGAGCTGCCCATGCCGGTCGGCCTGGTCGGCGGCGCTACCAAGACGCACCCACTGGCCCAGCTGTCGCTGAAGATCATGGACGTCAAGTCGGCCCAGGAGCTGGGTGAAGTGATCGCCGCGGTGGGCCTGGCCCAGAACTTCGGGGCCTGCCGCGCCCTCGCCACGGAAGGCATCCAGCGCGGTCACATGGCCCTGCATGCCCGCAACATCGCCCTGGTCGCGGGGGCCGTGGGCGAAGAGATCGACGTCGTTGCCAAGCGCATGGCGAGCGAGCACGATGTGCGCACGGATCGCGCCGTCGCCCTGCTCGCCGAACTGCGCGGCCGCTGAGGCCGGCGTTCCGCCTGCACGTAGAAGAACAAGCCGGCCCGAAGTGCCGGCCCCGCTTGAGGATGGAGACACTGCCATGTCAGCAGAATCGAAGGTGCCCCCGGGGCGCCTGCTAGAGGTGTGGGGTGACACCGTTGACCAGCGTCATCTGGCGTACGCTACCCTCATCGGCGTGAGCATCAGCCTGACCGGATTCCTGGTCGCGGAGGTGATCCTGGGCAAGCTGGTGAGCAACCCCGATCTGGCGCGCAGCTACGCCATGCTGGCGGGCCTGGTGTGCTGCCTGGCCTCGGGCCTGATCTGCGCCATCGCCTTTGCGCCCAAGCGGCACGTGGTGGAAGAGCGCCTGGCCGACGAGCACACACGCCTGCAGTTGATCGCGCAGTTGGACCAGGGCCAGGGCTTGGGCGCCATCAATGATCTGCCCGCGGATGCCCGCCGTGAACTGGAGGCCATCCAGCTGCTGGGCCTGTTTGAACGCTACAAGGCCGGCTCGGCCACCAAGGCCGATGCGAAGGAGTGCGCGTGATGGATGCAGCACTGCTGAACAACCTGATGGTGGGCGCAAGCATGGGCCTGCTGGGCGCCATTGTCTTCGCGGCCATTGGCTTGATCTCTGGCACGGACGAGACGACCACGCTGGCGCCGCTGACCCTGTTGGTGGTGTTGCTGGGTGTACCGCCCGTGGGCGTCTTCACCTTCTTCCTGGCGGGGGCCGTGGCCAAGCACATGACCCATGCGATCCCCACGGCGCTGCTGGGCATCCCCGGTGACACGATGGCGACGCCCTTGATGCGTGAGGCCAACCTGATGCGCAACCTGGGCGTGCCTCACATCGCCTTGCGCAAGATGGTGTCCGGCGCGGTCATTGCCGCCTTCATCGCGGTGCCGCTGTCGGTGCTGTTCGCCGTGATCCTCGCGCCGTTCGGCCAGACCATCGTCAAGGCCGCCCCCTGGATCTTCGTGGTGGCTGCCGTGCTGATCGCCTACTTCTCGGCAGGCCGCTGGGCTGCCGTGGCCGCCCTGGTGCCTTTCGTGCTGCTCATTATTGCCCTGCAGGCGCTGACCGCCGCGCACAACGTCAAGCTGACGGTGAGCTACTTCCTGGGCATCGCCATCGGTCCGCTGATCGTGGACCTGGTGTCGTCCTTGTCCCCCAACGAGCGCAAGCGCCAGCAACGCGATGAGGTGCGAACCTTCCAACTGGCCCCCGATGCCAACACCGAGGCCGGCTATTTCCCCAACCCGTTGAAAGTGCTTGATCGCCAGCAGGTCAAGTGGACACTGGCCACGGCAGGCATCTCCAGCGCCACCTTCGTGTTCAGCCCGGTGGCGATGACCGTGGTGCTGGGCGAACTGGTCGGCTCCCGGATCAAGCATGCGTATCACCGCCTGACCACCGTGCTGGCGGCGAAGAACGGTGTCACCGAGGCCACCTACATCGCCGAGGCCCTGATCCCGCTGATCGCCTTTGGCTTGCCGCTGAGCCCCGTGGCCGCGGGCCCTGCCGCACCGTTGTTCAATGCGCCGCCCCGCTTCACCGTCGACAGCGCCACCGGCACGGTCAACAACCTGCACAACATGCTCAACCACTGGGAGTTCCTGGGGTATGGCCTGCTGGCAGTGCTGATGGCGGCCCTCGTGGCCTATCCCTTCGCCATGACCTATGCCCGACGCGCAGCCCTGTTCGTGTCCCGCAAGATCAGCCACGAGGCCATCATCGCCACCTTCGTAGGCCTGATCGTCGTGATCAGCATCTGGGAAGGGCAACTGCTCGGCCTGCTGGTGATCCTCACGGTGGGCCTGGTGGGTGGCTTGTTGTCACGCGCCATCGGCTTCAACTCCGGCGTCCAGTTCATGGGCTACTACACGGCTGTGCTGACCGTGCCCGCCATCCTGAAGCTGGCCGGCTGAGCCGGCCCAGCGATCCGAGACATTCGTTCCCATCGGGCTGGCGCATGGATGCGACCAGGCCCCACTTGCCTACCGATCTCATTGAAAGGAGACGATATGACCCTGCGCGATGCTCAACACCACACCCGGTCCATGCCGAAGTCTGCCGCCAAGGTGCTCTCGATGGCCATGGGGCTGCTGGTCGGCCTGAGCTCGGCACACACCGCATTGGCTGCGGGCAGTGCTTTGCGCCACACGGCGGAAACTCAGGGCGTGGTGCCCATCCCTGCCAGCGAGCGCCAACTGCAGACGGTGGTGGCTGAGCCCTACTTCAAGGTGTCCGACCAGTTCCTTCAGCTGGAAGGGCCTGCCTTCGACCGCGATGGCAACCTCTACTTCGTCGAGGTGTTCGGTGGCAGCGTGATGAAGCTGACCAAGGACAAGAAGCTCAGCACCATCGTGCCGAAGAATGCCTACGGATCCGCCGGCCTGGCGATCCACAAGGATGGCCGCATCTTTCTGGCCGGCCTGGGCAATTTCAAGGACACCGGCGTGGTGATGGTGTTCAACCCCGATGGCAGCAACCTGCAGACGGTCATCCCGGAATCAGCCGGCTACCTGCCCGATGACCTGGTGTTCGATGCCGACGGCGGCTTCTACTTCACGGACTTCAAGGGCACCTCGACCAAGCCCACGGGCGGCGTGTACTACGTGTCGCCTGATTTCAAGACCATCACCCCGGTGATGCCCAACATGGCGGTGCCCAATGGCGTGGCCCTGAGCCCCAACGGCAAGGTGCTGTGGGCCGATGAGCTGAGCAATGGCCGCCTGCACCGGGTTGAGCTGAGCAATGCCACCACGATCGCGCCTTTCGGCACTGCGGTGACCTACCAGTTCCAGGGCCATGCGCCTGACTCGATGCGCACGGACAGCGCTGGCAATGTGTACGTGGCGATGTACCAGCAGGGCCGTGTCCTGGTGTTCAACGACAACGGACTGCCGATCGGCCAGATCCTGCTGCCCGGGCGCGAGAAGGGCCACAACCTGCGCTCCACCAGCCTGGCCTTCGTACCTGGCTCGGACGAGGTGCTGATCGTCACCAACGATGCCGACCGCGGGCAGGGCGCCAACATCTACCGCGCCAAGGGATTCGCCAAGGGCGTCACCCTGTTCTCGCACAAGTAAGCGCCGCGAGCCGATCTGAAGCGCCAGTGAGAAAGCCATGAACGACCTTGTCAAGATTGTTGAAGTCGGGCCGCGTGACGGCCTGCAGAACGAAGCCCAGCCCATCGAGGTCAGCGACAAGGTTCGGCTCATCGAACTGCTGATCGAGGCCGGGGTTCGGAACATCGAGGCCGCGTCGTTCGTGTCACCGAAGTGGGTGCCCCAGATGGCAGGCAGCACCGAGGTGATGCAGCGTGTGCCCAAGGTGCAGGGCGTGCACTACAGCGCGCTGGTCCCCAACATGATGGGCCTGGAGCAGGCGCTGAAGGTGGGATGCAAGGAGGTGGCCGTGTTTGCCGCGGCCTCCGAATCCTTCTCGCAGCGCAACATCAACTGCGGCATCCGGGAGAGCGTCGAGCGCTACCGCACCGTGGTCGAGTCCGCGCTTCAGAACGGCCTGCTGGTGCGGGGCTACGTGTCGTGTGTGCTGGGCTGCCCTTACGAAGGCCCCATCGCGCCCGACAAGGTGGCCGAAGTGGCGCAGATGCTGCGTGAAATGGGCTGCTACGAGATCTCCCTTGGCGACACGATCGGCAAGGGGACGCCGCGCAGCACACGCCTCATGATCGAGGCGTGTGCTGCACGTGTGCCGATGCAGCAACTGGCGGGCCATTACCACGACACCTACGGCATGGCCATCGCCAACATCTCTGCCTCGCTCGACATGGGCATCCGGGTCTTCGACAGCTCTGTCGCGGGCCTGGGCGGATGCCCTTATGCCAAGGGCGCGACGGGCAACGTTGCCACGGAGGATGTCGTCTACCTGATGCAGGGCCTGGGGTTCGACACCGGTATCGACCTCGATCGGCTCGGCAAGGCCGCTGATCACATCAGCCGCGTACTGGGGCGCCCGACGGCGTCCCGTGTGGGCAAGGCTCTGGCCTGCGGTGCCTGAGCACTGAGCCTTTTCACCGCCCGTAAGGGCCATTGAATCCGGCCCCCTTTGACCGGGGTCTGGCCGCTGCATTTCCCCTGCCGACACGCACACACGTCCGTGATGCGTGCGGATCAACTTAGCCTGAAAGATGGAGAAACCATGAAGTCTCGAATCGGTTCTGCCCGTTCTGCAATCATTTCTGGCGCAATCTGCCTGGGTGCCAGCCCTGTCTTCGCCCAGTCGAATGTGACCGTCTACGGGTTCATCGACCTGGCCGTGGTCAAGGAGAGCAACAAGCCCACGGCGGTGGACCGGGGCTACCTCAACTGGCTGGGTGTCACCGGCACCGAAGACCTCGGCGGTGGACTGGCCGCGACCTTCAACCTGATGACCCGCTTCAACACGGACACCGGCTCCAATGAATCCAGCACCTTCTGGCATGGTGAGAGCACGGTCGGCCTGAAAAGTGCCTCCCTGGGCCATCTGAGGATTGGCCGTGCGATCACGCCGCTGTTCGGCCTGAAGTACCAGTTCGAGCCCTGGGGCGACAGCTGGTTCGTCGGCTCGCTCGGCAAGTACCAGACCACGGGCCGCTTCTTCACCAACCCGACCTCGTGCCTGACGGCCGCCGAGTGCCCCGGCTTCGCCCGCCTGAACAACGCCGTCTTCTATGACTCGCCAACCTTTGGTGGCTTCGACGTGCACCTGACCACCCAGGTGGAGGTGGAACCGGGCGCCGCCCGCAAGGGCTCCGGCGCCTCGATCAACTACGCGGCCGGCCCGTTCAAGGCCATGTTCTCGTGGGAGCGCAACACCGAGGACATGACCGCCTTGTACCTGGGTGGCTCCTATGATTTCGGGCCCGTCGTGCTGATGGGCTCGGTGGGCCGTAGCGAGCAGGACGATGCGTCGAATCAATCGTCGTACGTGGTGGCGGTCACCGCGCCCCTGCCTGGCAACAACGGGCTGCGCGCCGGCTATGGCCGCAACACCACCACGAAGGAAGACAAGGTCAGCTTCGGCCTGCAGCACTTCTTCAGCAAGCGGACCCAGGTCTACATCGACCTCTACCGCGAGCGCCTGGACGAATCGCTCAACGGCTACGCCGTCGGCATCCAGCACTCGTTCTGACGCGAGCTGGCCAGTGTCCATCGCGGTGCTGGCCAGACCCGCTCTCCTGATGGGCTTGAAAGATGAACAAGATCTACCCCAGCGCCTTCGATGCGCTGAAGGACATCGTCCGTGATGGACAACTCATGGCCGTGGGCGGCTTCGGCCTCTGCGGCATCCCCGAGGCCCTGATCGACGCGCTGCAGGCCAGCGGCGTCAGGGATCTCACCGTGATCTCGAACAATGCCGGCGTGGATGGCTTCGGTCTTGGCAAGTTGCTCAACACGCGACAGATCAAGAAGATGATCTCCAGCTATGTGGGTGAGAACAAGGAGTTCGAGCGGCAGTACCTGGCTGGTGAACTGGCGCTCGACTTCACCCCGCAAGGCACGCTGGCCGAGAAGCTGCGTGCCGGGGGCGCGGGCATCCCGGCCTTCTTCACCAGGACGGGCGTGGGCACCGTGGTGGCCGAGGGCAAGGAGCTGCGTGAGTTCAATGGTGAGACCTACGTGATGGAAGAGGCCCTGGTGCCTGACATCTCTCTGGTCAAGGCCTACAAGGCTGACAAGAGCGGCAACCTGATCTTCCGCCGCACGGCGCGCAACTTCAACCCGGGGGCGGCCATGGCCGGCAAGGTCACCATCGCGGAGGTGGAACAAGTGCTGGAGATCGGAGAGATCGACCCGGACGACGTGCATCTGCCGGGCATCTACGTGCACCGCATCGTCGTGAACGCGAACCCCGAGAAGCGCATCGAGAAGCGCACCCTCACCGAACAAGCAGGAGCCTGAGCATGCCGTGGACACATGACCAGATGGCCGCCAAGGCGGCATCCGAGCTGCAAGACGGCTTCTACGTGAACCTGGGCATCGGTCTGCCCACACTGGTGGCCAACCATGTCAGACCCGACATCGACGTGTGGCTGCAGAGCGAGAACGGCATGCTGGGCATCGGCCCGTTCCCGACCGAAGACCAGGTCGATGCCGACCTGATCAACGCCGGCAAGCAGACCGTGACCACGCTGCCGGGCTCGTCGATCTTCGGCAGCCATGACAGCTTCGCGATGATCCGCGGCGGCAAGGTCAATCTGTCCATCCTGGGGGCGATGCAGGTGTCCGAGCGGGGTGACCTGGCCAACTGGATGATTCCCGGCAAGATGGTCAAGGGCATGGGCGGTGCCATGGACCTGGTGGCCGGCGTGGCCCGTGTCGTGGTGCTGATGGAGCATTGCGCCAAGAGTGGCGAGCACAAGCTGCTTCGCCAATGCGCATTGCCGCTCACGGGTGTCCGCGTGGTGGACAGGATCATCACGGAACTCTGCGTGCTCGACATCCGCGACGAGGGCTTCGTGTGCGTCGAGCTGGCACCCGGTGTCACGGCGGACGAAGTGCAGCGCAGCACGGGGGCGGTGCTCGCCTTCGAACTGGGCTGACGGCACCGAGAACGATTGTCTCTCTCCTCGGTACCGAAGGCGGTACCTTTCGCCCGGTGGATGCATGTTCACCGGGCGCTTTTTCTTGCGTGGGCGTCGGGCTACTCTTGGGATGAACTGCCGGGCTTGCGCGGACGGAACTTCAGCATGGACCGGGCAAAGCGCGGGTCCACGGCATAGCCGACGTTGTAGCGGCTCCAGGCACTCACATGCCGGGCATCCAGGCCGAAGAACGCACCGGGGGCCAGCGCGACCTGGTCATCCAGCAGTGTCTTGGCCAGCGCCAGGGAGTCTGGCGCCCATGGAAACCGGGCCCACAGGTACAGCGTGTGCGACGGCGCGCAGAAGAGCTCTGCGCCCAGGCCCGTGAGCACCTTCTTGGCATGACGGGTGGAGCGCTCGACCTGGTCTTGCAGATGGGCCAGTTGCCGTGGGTATTCACGCGCGCGCAGCACCGCGTCGACGGTACGCTCTGCGTACTCTGAGGTGCTCACGTGCATCAGCATCTTCACGTTGGCCAGGCGCTCTGCAAGTCCGGCCTCGGCCGCGATGAACCCCACACGCAGTGCGGCGGCCACCGACTTGGTGAAGCTGCCCACATAGACCGTGCGGCGCAGCTGGTCCATCGTGCACAGTCGGGCCAGGGCATGCGGCTTTAGGTCGGCCAGCGCGTCGTTCTCCACGATGGTCACGTCGTACTTCTCCGCGATCTGCAGCAGGCGAAAGGCCTTGGCCGGTGAGGTGTCCGAGCCCGTCGGGTTCTGCCCGACGGACTGCGTGAAGAACACCTTGGCCTTGGTCGTGGCCACCAGCTTCTCGAAGGCCGCCACATTGGGCCCATCGGCTTCTCGCGGCACGCCGACCACCTTCGTGCCGTGCAGCTGCAGCTTGCCGAACAAGGGGTAGTAGCCGGGCTCGTCCACCAGCGCGACATCGCCGGGCCGCATCAGGCCGCGGACGATGATGTCCATGGCGCCGTTCGCGCCGTTGGTCAGCACGATCTGGTTGGGCCGGGCCTGGATGCTGAGGGCCGCCAGCTTGCCCTCCAGCAGCTCCCTGAGTGGCCTGTAGCCATAGGGGTTGCCGTACTGGAACATCGAGGCCAGCGCGACCCGTGAGACCCGTTGCTGAACCCTTTCAAGGTGGTTGTCTGCGAGCCATTCACCGGGTGGAATCCCATGCCCGATGGCCAGGTGCTCCGGGTCGTTGTTGAGCTGCTCTCTCAGCATCCACACGGCATCCAGGGCCCTGTCGAGCGAGGTGGTCTGTTCATCGGCTTCTGACGACGTGGGCGTTGGCCGCACATAGTAGCCAGAGCCTCTGCGGGCTTCGACTTCACCACTGGCCACCAGCCGATCGAAGGCTTCGACGATGCAGTTCTTTGAATGACCGTACTGCTCGACCAACGCACGGATGGAGGGCAGCCGTTGCCCGACCACATAGACGCCATCGAGGATCTGATGACGAAGGTTGTCAGCCACCTGGGCTGATTTCGACGGTTGGGACGGCATTGGTGTTTTCCCGCTGCTGATGGGGCTGCACACGAACGTGCCCCAGGGGGGCACCACCCGGTGAACTGTTCCAGGACAGTTGTGCGCGTGTCTGAGTGAACTGTACCTTTTTTAGAGGTGACGGTTTCAATACAGTCGCTGCACACGATCTCCACGGACCTTGCGTCAAACAAGCACATGAATTGCCTTCCTCCCTTCGAGCTTCCTGCCAGTGGCGTCAAGGGCCCTTTGTCCGGCATCGTCGTGATCGACCTCACGCGGGTGGTCGCGGGGCCGTACTGCACGATGATGCTGGCCGACCTCGGTGCCACCGTCATCAAGCTGGAGAACCCGTCGGATCCCGACTATGTGCGGGGCTTTCCGCCCATGGTGTCCGCAGAAGGCGAAGAACGCAGCGGCTTCTTCGCGCAGTACAACCGTCACAAGCTCGGCGCGACGCTGGACCTGAAGTCGATGGAAGGGCGAGAGCTCTTCCTGGCCATGATCGCCAAGGCGGACATCCTGGTCGAGAACTTCAGGCCCGGCACGATGAAGAAGCTGGGCCTGGATTTCGACGTGCTGCATGCCGTCAACCCGAAGCTGGTCTTCACGGCCATCAGTGGATTCGGACAAACAGGCCCGCATTCGTTGCGCCCCGCATTCGACAACAGCGCCCAGGCCGCAGGGGGCCTTTGGTCCATGAACGGTGCGCCCGGTGAGCCTCAACGCGTGGGCACGATCATCGGGGATCTGGCGGCCTCGCTCTATGCATCGTTCGGCACGCTGGCCGCCCTGCGCCAAGCCGAGGCCACGGGCATTGGCCAACTGGTCGACATCTCGCAGCAGGATTCGGTGTTCACGCTGACCGAAAACGCCGTGGTCAACTACACGGTGGCGGGCAAGGTGGCCGAGCCCCTGGGCAATGACCATCCCTTCGTGCGGCCCTATGGCCGCTATCCTTGCCGCGATGGCCACGTGTTCTTCGGCGCCTACACCGACAAGTTCTGGGGCGAAGCCTGCCGCGTGTTCGGCACGCCCGAGCACGCCACGGATCCCGAAATCGATTCGATGGACAAGCGCTTCGATCCGGAGGTCTATGAGCGGCGCGTCAGGCCGATCGTGGAAGGCTGGTGCCTGCCCAGAACCAAGCAGGAGCTGGAAGCACTGGTGGCCGACAAGTTCCCGCTGTCGCCGATCAAGTCCATTGCCGAAGCGGTGGCCGATCCCCATCTGGCCGCGCGATCCATGTTGATGAACGTGCAATATGGCGCGGCGCAGGCCAGGGTGTTCTCTTCTGCTGTTCACCTGTCTGGCCTTGAGCGGGCGCCATCGGCCAAGGTGCCGCTGATCGGCGAGCACAACGAGACGGTCTATGCGCAATGGCTGGGGGTCGACGCGGCTCGGCTCGAGGCGCTGCGTTCGAGCGGAGTGATCTGAGCATGTCCATTTCCTACGAACTGATCGGCTCAACGGCCGTGATCCGCTTCGACCGTCCGGACAAGTTGAATGCCCTGACGCTGGCCATGTACCAGGATCTGGGCGAGGCGTTCAAGCGCGCTGGCAGCGATGCCTCCGTCCGCGCGATCGTGCTGACCGGGGCGGGCGAACGGTCGTTCTGCGTCGGTGCGGATCTGACGGAATCCATTCCGGCCCTGGCCCGCAACGAGATCGACATCTCTGCCTGGGACGACGCCCATCTCAAGCATGTGAACATCGACAAGCCCATCATCGCGGCCATCAATGGCTTGTGCATGGGCGGTGGCTTCGAGATCATGCTGGCCACCGACATCCGCTTCGCGGTGCCGACCGCGCAGTTCAGCCTGCCCGAGGTGTCGCTGGGCATCGTTCCAGCAGGTGGGACGCTGGCGCGCTTGAGTCGGCAAATCGGTCATGCCCACGCGATGGAGCTCCTGCTGACCGCTGGCAGGTTCACCAGCGAGCAGTTGCATCGCATGGGTGTCCTGAACCATATTGTGGAGCCCGCGCAGTTGCTGCCCAGGGCGCTCGCGCTTGCAGAGCAGATGGCCCGCCTGAGCCCTTCGGCCCTCGCGACCACGAAGCAGGCAGTCCGTGAGCTTGGAGAGCTGCCGCTGGGCGAAGCCTTCCGCCGGGAAGCTGTCCTGGGCCAGCAGGCCTTCACGAGCGACGATGCGAAGCGAGGGCTGCAGGCCTTTGCGCGCGGTGAACGAGTTGACTATCGATCATGAACAAGCACGCGATGCACACCCAACCGATTCCTTCGACGGCCGATGCCGCCAAGGCGCCTCCCCCACAGAAGCGCCACGATGTCGATGCCTGGCGCAAGCTGAAACGCTGGTTTACGCAGGAGCGCATCGTGCTCTGCCTGGCCATCATCCTGTTCGCGTTGTTCAGCGCCGTGCTGCCGGGCTTCGCCACGCACGAGAACATCCTGTCGCTGGTGCGGGGTGTCTCCGTGCTTGGCATCCTGGGCCTGGCCATGGCCGTGGTGGTGATCGGCCGGGGCATCGATCTGTCGATGGTGGCCACGATGGCGATCTCGGTGGCCTGGACGCTGGCCCTGGCGGGCGGTGGCCTGCCGCTGGAGCAAGCTCTGTTGTACGGCCTGGGCTGCGCCGTGGTCATCGGCTTGGTGAACGGCGTGCTCATCGCCTACGCCGAAATCCCGGCTCTGTTCTCGACGCTGTCGATGGGCACTTTCATCTATGGCTTCGGCCGGCTGAAGCTGATCCCGTCGGACGTGGTGGCCGCACCTGAAGACCAGGCCTGGTTCACCCAACTGGGCCAGGGCGAAGTGCTGGGCGTGCCGATGCCCGTGCTGCTGTTCGTGGTGCTGGCCGTGGTGGTGGGCGCCTTCCTACGCTATGCCCGGGCCGGCCGCTTCGTGTACGCGATGGGTGACAACTACCAGGCTGCGCGCATCACGGGCATTCCGGTGCGGCCCATGATCGTGCTGCAGTACGGCACGGCCTCGCTGATCGGCTTCCTGGCGGGCGTCATCACGGCTGCCTCCGTCGCCAGCATGAACACGCGCATCGTCAATTCCACCCTGATCTACGACGTGATCCTGGTGGTGGTGCTGGGGGGCATCGGCCTGAGCGGCGGCAAGGGCGGCGTGCGCAACGTGATCGTCGGCACCCTGCTGATCGGCATTCTGCTCAACGGCATGACCATCATGGACGTCCAGTACACGGTGCAGAACGTCGTCAAGAGCACGATCCTTCTCGCCGCTTTGATTTTCGACAGCCTGCTCAACCCGCGCGATGAGCAGACGGCCCAACAGGGCGACATCTGAGGCAAGCGCATGTTGTCTTGTACGTGATGTGCAAGAGGAGACCCCAATGACCAGAATGATCAAACCCACTGTTTTCGCGGCAGCCGTCTTGTCGGCGGCAACTGGCAGCGCTGCTTTCGCGCAGGATGCTTCCTTGAAGGGCAAGACCGTGGCCTTCGTGCCGACCTCGCTCGGCTATGACCTGACCGATGGCTGGAACGCCATGGTCGGCAAGCAGCTGCAGGCCCTGGGCGTGAAGTGGATCGTGCGCGATCCGAACTGGAGCACCGATGCCGGCGCCCAGGCGATCACCTCGCTGATCTCCGAGAAACCCGATGTGATTCTGGTGCAGAACCCCGACATCCAGTCGTATGCGCGTCTGCTCAAGCGCGCCGAGGATGCCGGCATCCGCGTGGTGCAGGTGAACATGCGCTCGGCCGCTAACACCAGTGCCTTCGTCGGCGCTGATTGGGTGGGCATTGGCGAAAGCATGGCCAAGGCCGTGGTCGCCAAGTGCGGCAAGGGCAGCGGCAAATCCGGCAAGGTCAGCATCGTGCAGGGCGTGCTCACGGCCGCCGCCAGCACCTTCCAGATGAAGGGGGTGGAGAGCGTGCTGGCCAAGTCGCCCGAGATCAAGGTCGTCTCCAAGCAGGCCGCTGACTGGGATGCCTCCAAGGCCCGTGCCATCACGGACACGACCTTGAAGCAGAACCCCGACCTGTGTGGTGTCATCGGTTTCTGGGATGGACAGGACACGGGCGCCGCTGCGGCCATCCGCGAGGCCAAGCGCCAGGGCGATGTGTTCCTGGTCACCAATGGTGGCGCGGCCATGACCGGTTGCAACAACGTGGCCAACGGCAACTTCAGCGCCTACATGACCTACAACGTCAAGCAGCAATCCGAAGAGCTGGTGACGGTCGTCAAGGACCTGCTGACCAAGCCGAAGCCTTCGGCGATGGTGACCAAAGTCACGCCCGTGACTGTGATCGACAAGGTCTCGCTGCGCCCCGACTCCTGCTGGAACCTGGCTGACGCACGCAAGTAAGTCGCAGGCGTGGGCGGCTGGCCTGCCCACGCCCGAGAACCGGAATTTTCGAATGACCACTGAAAACACCCTGGCGCGTTGGCGCTACAAGTACGTGCCTGACCACGTGCTTGGGGAAATCCTGTCGAAGAACTGGATCGACAACACCGTTCCGTTCCTGTCGTTGCTGGCCGTGCTCGTGCTGTTCGGCAACCTCATCCCCAACTTCTTCTCCCTGGGCAACATGGGGGACAGCGCGCGCCAGCTCGGTGAGTTCGGGTTCGTGGTGTTCGCCATGATGCTGGTCATGGTGGCCGGCGGGATCGACCTCAGCGTCGGCTCCAACTTCGCGTTGGGCAACTTCGTGGCGCTGTGGCTGATGAATGTCCATGGCTGGCCCGTGGGGGCTGTGGCTCCCATCGTGCTGATCTCCTGCGCCCTGGTGGGCCTGGTGAATGGGGTGCTGATCGGCTACCTTCGCTTGCGTGCGTTCCTGACCACGTTGGTCACCTTGATCATCGTGCGGGCCGTGGTCGACATGATGCTGCTCAAGCACGCCGTCGACATCGCCAGCAACCTGCCGGAGTCGACTGCCTGGGAGTACCTGGGCGCGGGCTCGGTGCTGGGCTTCCCGGTGAGCTTCTGCCTGCTCGCCGTGTTCGCCGTCGTGGCGCACATCTTCCTGAGCCGCACGCGACCGGGGTGGCACATCATGGCCATTGGCGGTTCGCGCAAGTCGGCCTACAACGTTGGTATCTCGGTGCGGCGCTCCATCTGCCTGACTTATGTGGCCTCGGGCGCGCTGTGCGGCCTGGCGGGCCTGCTCTACGCGTCTCGCCTGTCCAGCGCCGGATCGGACACGGGCATGGGCCTGGAGATCATGGCGCTGACGGCCGCCGTGGTCGGCGGCAACAGCCTGGGCGGTGGTCGCGGTTCGGTGGCCAAGGCGCTCATGGGCGCCGTGATCGTGCTGCTCGTCGTCAACGGCCTGGTGCGGATCGGGTTCCAGAGCGGCGCCGGCTCGATGGCGCTGGGCCTGATCCTGCTGGCCGCCATCTTCGTGGATGTGCGCTGGCTCAAGAACCGCCACAAGCTGCTGGCCAAAGTCTATGTGTCGCCAGCCTACCTGGATCTGCCACCGGCACCTGCCACGGACAAGGACAGTGGTTCACCCTACGCCGTGAACGACAAGCTGAAGGCTGTAGAGCTGATCGGCCTGGGGCAGGTCGAAGGACCGGAAGACGTCATCTTCGACAAGGACGGCAACCTCTACACCGGCACGCGCCATGGCGACATCATGCGTTTCCTGGCGCCTGATCACCTGGTGATGGAGCGGTTCGCCCATGTGGGGGGACACCCGCTGGGGTTGGCGTTCGACCGTGATGGCAACTTGGTGGTGTGCATTGCGGGCATGGGCCTGTACAGCGTCAGCCCGCAGCGCGAGGTGCGCAAGCTGACCGACGAGACCAACCGCACGCCCTGGTCGGTCATCGACGATTCGCGCCTGAAGCTGGCCGATGACCTCGACATCGCACCCGACGGCCGCATCTTCTTCAGCGAGGCCACGGTGCGCTACGAGATGCACAACTGGGCCTACGACGCGCTGGAGAGCCGCGGCAACGGCCGGATCATCTGCTACGACCCGCGTGACCAGTCCACGAAGACGGTGATCCGCAACCTGATCTTTCCGAACGGCATCTGCATGGCGCAGGACGGCGAGTCGTTCTTCTTCGCGGAAACCTGGGCCTGCCGCATCAACCGGTACTGGTTCAGCGGCCCCAAGGCGGGCACGACGGAATGCGTGATCGCTGACCTGCCGGGCTATCCCGACAACATCAACCGAGCCTCCGATGGCAGCTACTGGGTGGCCTTGGTCGGCATGCGCACGCCGTCGATGGACCTGTCACTGCGGATGCCTGCTTTCAGGCGGCGCATGGCGCGGCGCGTGTCGCCGCAGGAGCTGATCTTCCCGAACATCAACACGGGCTGTGTGCTCAAGTTCAACGACCACGGCGAGGTGCTCGAATCCCTGTGGGACCTGGGCGGAGAGAACCATCCCATGATCACTTCCATGCGTGAGCATCGAGGCTACCTGTACCTCGGGGGCCTCCTGAACAACCGCATCGGCAAGTACCGTGTCGATGGGGCCGATGCGGGCTGGACCGCCGAGCAGAACTATTGGGGAGCGCGCGCATGACGTCGTTTTTTCTACAGGCCATCACGGCCATTGGCGATGCCTTGCTGGGGCGGGGCGACCATGCCGTGACCGTGCCACCGATGGACGGGGCCTTGCAGCCCAACCAGGCCCTCGAAACTGCCCGTGGGCTGCTCAGCATCGACCAGCCGGACAACCTGGCTGCCGCCGGCGACGCTGTCTTCCTCTCAAGTGGGCAGGCGCTGTATCGCTGGGATGGCGGCGCCAGTCCGTGTGAGGTGGTCAAGACCTTCCCGGCCGCGATCACCTGTGTGGCCGCACTCCCTGATGGCTCGCTGGTGGTGGGCACCGAGTCGGGCGAGATCAGCTTCTTGGGCGGGGATCAGGACGGACGGACCTTGACACAGCTGGGCGACTACCGGTCCTTCTGCCCCACGGCCATCATCTCTGCCGGGGGCGGGCAGATCATCGTGGCTGAAGGTTCGGCCCATCATCGGCCGGGAGCCTGGCGTCGCAGCCTCATGTCACGCGATCGTTCCGGATCCGTGTGGCGGCTCGATCCCAAAGGTGGGGGCGCCAAGTGCCTGGCGCACTCGCTGGCCTATCCATCGGGCCTGTCGCTTCATCCTTCGGGTGGTCTGGTCGTCAGCGAAAGCTGGCGCCATCGCCTGCTTCGGGTACCGTTCGATGGCGGCGCCAGCGCGGTGCTGGTGGCCGATCTGCCGGGCTACCCCGGCCGGTTGAGTCCGTCGTGGGATGGCGGCTACTGGCTGTGCGTGTTCGCGCCGCGCAGCCAGCTGGTCGAGTTCGTGCTGCGCGAGCCCAAGTACCTGTCGCGCATGATGAGCGAGGTGCCTGAGAGCTACTGGGTGGCGCCCTCGCTGGCCTCCGGCCGTGACTTCCGCGAGCCGCTGCAAGGCGGGGCCATCAAGTCGATGGGCATTCTCAAGCCGTGGGCGCCGACACGCTCGTATGGCCTGGTCGTCAAGCTCGATCGCAGCTACCTGCCCGTCGATAGCATGCACAGCCGGGCCGACGGGCGCCGGCATGGCGTCACGAGTGCCCTCGAATGGCGTGGCGAGCTGTATGTCGCCAGCCGTGGCGGTGACCAGATCGTCGCCGTGTCGAGATGAGAGAACCGAAGCAGGACCCACCCATGAGCACATTAGTTGAACTCCGCGGCATCACCAAGGAGTACTGGGGCGCGTACGCCGTCAAGAACATCAACCTCAGCCTGCGCCAGGGAGAGATCCACGCGCTGCTGGGCGAGAACGGCGCCGGCAAGTCGACCCTGACCAAGATGATCGCCGGCGCCGTCAAGCCTTCGCGCGGCCAGATGCTGATCGACGGGCAGGAGACCCTGTTCGACACACCCAATGCGGCCCTGCGCAATGGCATCGCGATGGTCTACCAGGAGACGAGCCTGGTGCCTTCGCTCACGGTGGCCCAGAACCTCTACCTGGGCGACGAGGATTTCTTCAACCGGCTGCGGGGCCTGTACATCTCGGCCCAGCAGTTCCTGCAGAAGCTGAACTTCAATGTCGATCCGACCAAGCTGGTGTCACAGCTGGGGGCGGCGCAGCGGCAGATGGTGGAGATCGCGCGCGCCGTGCACCACAACGCGCGCCTGATCATCTTTGACGAGCCCACGGCCACCCTGACACCAGAAGAGAAGCACCACTTCTTCGGGCTCATCGACCGTCTCAAGCACGAAGGCGTGTCCATCGTCTTCATTTCGCATGCCCTCGAAGAAGCCCTGGCCATCTCCGACCGGGTAACCGTGCTGCGCGATGGCGAGCATGTGATGACCGAGGACACCGCGAAGCTGGACCGCGACAAGATCGTCAAGGCCATGGTGGGGCGCGACCTGTCCGACAGCATCTATGCGAAAGACGGGCAGGCTCGCACGCGTCGGCCGCGCGGCGAGAAGCTGCTGAGCGTGCAGAACCTGTCGATGGGCACCATCGTGAAGAACAATGCGTTCTCGCTGTACTCGGGACAGATCACCGGTTTCTTCGGGCTGATCGGTTCAGGGCGTACCGAGACGGCGAAGATCATCGCCGGCGTGGTCAAGCGCGATTTCCTGCACGGCGGAGAGATCTTCCTGGACAACCAGCCTGTGCGCTACCGGACCCCGCGCCATGCGGTGGCCGATGGCATCGTGTATGTCACCGAAGACCGCAAGATCGAAGGCTTCTTCGAGACGATGTCCATCGCAGAGAACATCTATGCGGGTCGTCTGGCCACCAGCGAGGCCCGTGATGTGGTCGTGAGCTACCGCGAGATGGCCGACATGGCCGAGCAGTGGCGCAAGTCGCTGAACATCCGCGCGATCAGCGGCGATGCCAAGGTGATCGAGCTGTCGGGGGGCAATCAGCAGAAGGTGGTGATCGCGAAGTCGTTGGTGCAGAAGCCACGATTGGTCATCTTCGATGAGCCGACACGTGGCGTGGACGTCGGTGCGATCGCCGAGATCCACCAACTGATCCATCGCCTGGCCGATGAGGGCCTGGCTGTGATGGTCATCTCGTCCTACCTGCCGGAGATCCTGGCGCTGTCAGACCGCATCCTGGTGATGCGCCAGGGCAGGGTGGTGGAGGAGTTCTCGCCCGAAGCGGCACAAGAAGAGCGGATCATGTATGCGGCGGTTCATTGACAGAACTGCTGCGAGTCGAACTGTCAGTCCATGATGAAGAAAAGGCCCGAAGGCCTCTTCTGGTCATCGATCGGCGTTGTGTGGCCCGTCAAGAACCATCACGCAGCAGGGCGATGATATCGATCGCATTCTTCTCAAAGGCGTAGTCAAAGGCGGTGCGGCCTTTGGCATCCGTCAGCTCCTTGTGGGCGCCGCGGATCATCAAGGTCCGAACGATCTCGAAGTGGCCTTTGGTGGCGGCGGCCATCAAGGGGGTGGTGCCGTCGCTGTCACGGGTGTCCGGGCTGACGCCCTGGTCCAGCAGGGCCACGACCGTGGCCATCTGGCCATTGCCTGCGGCCTGAACGATCGGGGGCTTGGTGGCTTGGGCATGGGCCACGGTGGCAGCCCCAACGGCCAACACGGAAACAGCGAGCTTCAGAAGCAGGGATTTGAGAGTTTTCATCATGGAATCCTAGAGAGGGGTACGACAGGGCGGCAGCAAGACATGTACCGCCACAGTGATCAAAGCTCCGGTGCCAGAGGGCTGGTCACGCGGGGTGTGGTGATGCTCTGCCAGCTGTAGGCCAGGCGGAACAGCGTGGTCTCGGCGAACGGGCGGGCCAGCATTTCGATGGCCACGGGCTGCACAGCCGTCGTGGCGGACGACGCCGGCACGAAAGCCACCGGCACGGCCATGGCCGGGAAGCCGCTGAAGGGGCTCAGGCGGTTGTTGCTGCCGGAGTTGACGCTGTTGCCATTGAAGCCTTGCAGCACGGGATAGACCAGCACATCGTAGGCCACGCCGAGCGTCGAGCCACTGGTGTAGTCGATGTTGTTCAGCGCTGCCGTCACACGCGGGATCACGTACTCGTCACGCGGGGTCAGGTTGTTCAGGTAGGTCGTATTCGCCTCCTTGTTGGTGCCCGTCGTGATGTAGGAGCTGAAGTTGTTCACGCGTGTCGGCTCGAGCGTGGTCATGGCGGTCCGCACATCCTCTGTCGTACGCCAGTGGCCATCGCCCAGCGAGCTCCAGGAGCTCAGGTACTCGGTGAGGTTGTCGCGGAACTCGTAGGACGACAGGCTGGCGTAACCGGTGAGGATCGTTGCCCTGTCTGCCAGCACGACATCTTCCACGATGGCCCCTGCAGCCCGCATTTGCGTGAGTGCTGCCTCGATGGCATCCAGGAAGGGCTGGTTGGCCGTCGTGGCCGTGGGGAACATGGCGCGCACGACACCGATGCGTGCGCCGCGCAAGGCCGTGGCTGCCGATGCGGCGGGCACGTAGGTGGCCGGCTGCGAGGTCATCGCGGCATAGGCACTGGCGTTGCCCACCAGCGGTGCGTTGTAGGCCTTGGCGACGCGCTGGCCGCTGCCGGAAGATGAGTCGAAGCCCGCCATGGCATCGAGCGTCAGCGCGCAGTCCTGCACCTGTCGGCACAGCACGCCAGCGGTGTCCTGGCCGTGAGCCAGCGGGACGATGCCATCCTGGCTGACCAGGCGCAGCGTGGGGCGCAGGCCGTACAGACCCGACACGGCAGCCGGGACACGCACCGAGCCGCCCGTGTCCGATCCCAGGCCGACCATGGCGAGGTTGGCCGCGATGGAGGTGCCGGTGCCAGACGAAGAACCGCCGGCACTGTTCGTGGCGATGTAGGCATTGGCGGTCTTGCCGCCGATGGACGAGCTGCCCGTGAAACCGAACGCGAACTCATCGAGGTTGGCCTTGCCAATGATGATGCCGCCCGCGGCCCTGATCTTGGCAATGATGTAGGCGTCGTCAGGCGGCTGGTTGTTGGCCATGGCAAGCGAGCCGGCCGTGGTCTTCATGTCGGCCGTGTCGATGTTGTCCTTGGCCAGCACCGGCACGCAGTGCATGGGGCCGACCATCTTGCCTGTGCGAAAGAAGGTGGCATCGAGTTCATCGGCCTTGGCCAGTGCGGCTGCAGCGTTCACGGCGATGACGCTGTGAAGGGCCGGGCTCGCGGGGTAAGCGGTGGAGACATCGGCGTCATAGGCTTCGATGCGCTTCAGATAGCCTTGGACAATGTCCCGACAGGAGACATCGCCGTTGGCCATGGCCGTGTGGAAGCCGCTGACGCTTGCTTCCACCAGGGGGAACGCCGCACGGTTGGCCTTGAGCTCGATGGCATTGGCCGGTGTGGTCGGGGTCTCAGGGCTGCTGCCACCACCGCCGCCGCAGGCGACGAGCGCGGCCGTGGCGACGGCGATCAAGGCGATCGATGAGAGACGGTTCGAAAGTGGCTTGGGGTGCTTGTGGGTACTGCTTGAGGACATTTGACTTCTCGAAGGCTGTGCTTACAAAACTTTGCAAGGCAGCACCCACAGCAACGACTGTGCCAAATGCACGGTTTCCAGTCTTGCATTGTTCATCTCGGAGCAATGAAGCAAGTAAGTGTTGGCTTATCGGTCAACGACGTGCTTGACAGTGGGCTGATCGGACAGCCTTGTATGCAGATGGCAGCGAGCGCGTGCCTTGCTGCGGTCAACTGATCCTGCTGACCTTGCACATCGAAGCGGATTCCCGAAGGCGCTGTGGGAAGCAGCACCATGGTGGTGATGCGTGCCCCAGAGCGATTCAATCGACCTGCTTATCGGTCAAGTGGGCCGTGCAGACAGGCCCTGCAGAAAGGCCCAGCAGATGGGCTCACATGCAGCGAGAAACGGATAGTCAAGCCACATGGTTTGACGACACGATGCTCGCGAAGGACTGTGATCGCCAGCACCCCATGGTCAAGCATGAACACCAGCCTGCTGCACCGCTCGTGAAGGTCGGTGATCTGATGTCGTCCGTGCGGCAGGAGTTCTTTCCTTTCAGCATCGAGCCCCGAGAGCATGACGGGTTCCGCGCCAGCCTGGCCTTCAAGCGAGGGCCTGGGCTCAGCATCGGCGCGGTGACCATCGATCCGCATGTGGCTCACCGTGAGCCGTGGCAACAAGGCCGCGATGCAAAGCGGCATGCGCAAGGTGCTGTGGATCGACGAGGGCGAAGCCGAGTTCGAGCAAGGTGACTGGAGCTGGCGTTTGCGGCCCGGGCAATGGGCGGTCTATGACGTCGACCAGCCTTATCGCTTTCTGTCGACCACGCGCACATCCTTCATCACCATGGTGTGTGACCGGGCGCTGCTGGGGCCCATGGTCGCTGGCAAACCCAGCCCGCAGGTGATGGACGATGTGGCCCTGCTGTCGCGTCAGTTCGTGCGCGCGGCGCTGGCTTCCGAGCTGACGCTGTCGCGCCGCACCGTCAATGCATTGGCCCATGGGATTGGCCAATGCCTGGGCGGTGGCGAGCTGGTGATGGAGGGCGTGCCCACCACGGATCACCATCAGCAACTGCTTGACAAGGCTCGGCGCTACATCGAGCGCATGCTGCATGATCCGACGCTGTGCCCGGCCATGATTGCCAGTGCCTTGTGCGTGTCGCGCCGCACGCTGTACGCCGCTTTTGCTGTGGCCAACGAGGCGCCGGCGCGTGCCATCCTGGAGGTCCGGCTGCGCCATGCGAACCAGCTCCTGATGACGCAGCCTGTCAACCTCACCAGCCTGGCCTTGCACATGGGGTTCAGCGACGCTGCGCACTTCAGCCGAACGTACAAGAGGCTGTTCGGCGAATCGCCCTCCGCCACCAGGGACCGTGCGTCGCGTTGATTTGCACGGAGCGACAAGCCCCCTGCGCGGAGGTGCAAGACGGCACCACGCCCCACGGTCAGACTGAATCCGCAACCCACACCACAGCGGATTCATCCATGACACACGACGCCTCCCTCAAGATCTACCACCCCTACATCAACGGCCGCCCCTGGGAGTCAGCGGATCAGCCGCTGTACACAGTGGTCGATCCGTACACGAAGAGGCCCGTGGCCAACGTGCGCCTGGCCACTGCCAGCGACATCGACAAGGCCATCGAGTTGGCCGTGCCGGCGCAGAAGCAATGGGCGGCCCTGCTGCCTGCCCAGCGTGAGGCGGTGCTGCTCAAGGCCGCCGACATCGTCGAGCGCCGCTGCGACGAGATCGCCAGGGTGCTGATCCAGGAGGGTGGCAATGTTTTCGGCAAGGCCATGTTCGAATGCGACTACATCATCAGCACCTTCCGGATCGCCGCCGGCCAGGTGCGCGATGTGCGTGGCGAGACCATGCCATCCGATTCTCCGAACCGGATCTCGATGACCATCCGCTCGCCCCTGGGCGTGGTGGCCGGTATCGGGCCGTTCAACGCGCCGCTGCTGCTCAATGGCAAGAAGCTGGCGCCGGCACTGGCGGCGGGCAATGCCTTCATCCTCAAGCCCTCGCCCTATACGCCGCTCACGGCCCTGCTGTTCGCCGAAATCCTGGAAGAAGCAGGCCTGCCCCCTGGTGTGCTGGCCGTGCTGCCGACAACGGATGAAGCCCTGGGCGAGAAGCTCTTCTCCGATCCGCGCATCGCCCTGGTCACTTTCACGGGCTCGGCCAAGGTGGGCTTCCTGCTGAGTGATCTGGCGGGGCGTCATCGCAAGAAGCTGGTGCTGGAGCTGGGCGGCAAGAGCCCCATCGTGATCCTCAAGGATGCCGACATGGACTACGCCGTGCGCTCCGCCGCGTTCGGCATCTACTTCAACCAGGGCCAGGTCTGCATGGCCAACAGCCGGATCATCGTCGAGGCGCCGATCTATGACGAGTTCTGCAAGCGCTTTGCTGCCAAGGTGGCCGAGATCCCTTATGGCGACCCTTCCATCCCCACGACCGCCGTCGGCCCGCTGATCAGTGCGCGCCAGGTCGAGTTCGTGCAGAGCCACATCGCCGATGCCGTGGGCAAGGGCGCCAAGCTGCTGGTGGGAGGCCAAGTCGATGGCAATGTGATGGCCCCCGCGGTGCTGGCCAACGTGGCGCCGGGCATGGAATGCTATGCGGAAGAAAGCTTTGGCCCGCTGGCGGCCATCTACCGGGCCGATGACTTTGAAGACGCCGTGCGCCTGGCCAACGACACGTCCTACGGCCTGTCATTGGGCATCGTGACCAATGACCTGCAGAACGCCTTCCAGTTCGCGCTGCGCATGAACGCGGGCGCCGTGCACATCAACGACAACAGCTTCGACGATGACCCGAACGCGCCGTTCGGCGGGTTCAAGGACAGCGGGCATGGCAAGGAGAACGGACGCTACTCCGTGGCGGACATGACCGAGCTGAAGTGGATCACCATCCAGCTCGGCGAGCGGCAGTTGCCCTTCTGACCGAGGCCGTGCGGCGCGGTTCTGCTCGCGCCGTTGGCTTTTCAGCCAGGCGATGGCCTGGTCTTGCGCCGTGCCCAGGCCGCACCCGCCACCTGCAGCTCCTTGCGCGTCAGCACATGCTGCTGGGGATCGAGCAGCATCTCGATCGCGAGGTCGATGAACGCGCGCACGCGCTTGGGCTGGGCCTCGCGGCTGCCGTAGTACACGTGTAGGCCGATGTGGTCGGTCATGTGCTCCAGCAGGATGGGCACCAGCCGCCCTTCGCGGATGTGGCTGGCCACGCAGAAATTGGCCAGTTGCCCGACCACCTGGCCTGCCAGTACGGCCTGGATCTCCAGGTCGGTGTCGTTGGTGGACAGCGTGGGCGAAACATGCCGGTGCACCAGTTCGCCGTCGATGAGCAGGTACCAGGGCAGCACCTGCCCGGTGGCCGGGTGGCGAAAGGCGCTGCACCGGTGCGCGGCCAGGTCTGCCAGCGCGCGCGGAACACCATGGCGCTCCAGGTAGCTTGGCGCCGCACAGATGATGAGTTGAACCGGGAAAAGCCTGCGGGCGATGACGCCCTCGTCGGTGCTCGTTCCGATGCGAAAGCCCACATCGACCCGGTCGAGCACCCAGTTGCTCTTGCCGTCGTCCAGCTGGATCTCGGGGTGCACGGCCGGATAGCGCCGGCAGAACTCGTTCAGTACCGGCATCAGCAGGGGCGCGAAGGACGATTTGGGCCCCACGATGCGCAAGGTGCCGCCGCTGTCGTCCTTGGAGGATCGGGCCTGGATCAGGGCGCGGTCCAGCGCGGCCAGGGCGGGCTGCGTGGTTTCCAGAAAGCGCTGTCCTTCGTCCGTCAGGGACAGGCTGCGCGTGGTGCGGTTCAGCAGCCGCACGCCGAGGTGCTCTTCCAGCTGCGCCAGGGATTGGCTGGCCGCCTGGGCCGTCACGCCCTGGGCGATGGCCGCCTTGCGGATGCTGCCCAGCTCCACCGCCTTGGCCAGGGTGGCGATGGCGCGCAGTTCATTGATGGCCATGGCGTGCCCTTGTGCTGATCAGGTGTTCAGTTTAAATATTTTATTGAATATGGTTCAAGGAAATATCGTCTAGTTGATTGAAAGGCTTGTCTCTAAAGTTGCGGACATGAACAAACGTCAACTTGGCCGCAGCGGCCTGGAAGTGTCGGCCCTGGGCTTCGGTTGCATGGGCCTGAGTTTTGGTTATGGCCCGGGGCTGGATCGGGCCGCCGGTGTGCAGCTGATCCGCGAGGCGTTCGAGCGGGGTGTCACCTTCTTCGATACCGCCGAGGCGTATGGCGCGCTCAACGAGCAGATGGTGGGCGAAGCCCTGGCACCCGTGCGTGATCAGGTGGTCATCGCCACCAAGTTCGGCTTCAAGGACGGCAACGCCACGGCGGGTGTGGACAGCCGGCCCGAGCGCATCCGCACCGTGGTGGAGAACTCGCTGCGGCACCTGCGCACTGACCGCATCGACCTGCTCTACCAGCACCGGGTCGATCCGCAAGTGCTAGTGGAGGATGTGGCCGGCACGGTGAAGGACCTGATCGCCGAAGGCAAGGTCCGCCATTTCGGCATGTCCGAGGCGGGGGCGGACTCCATCCGCCGTGCGCATGCCGTGCAACCGGTGGCCGCGCTGCAGAGCGAGTACTCCCTGTGGTGGCGTGAGCCGGAGCAGCAGATACTGCCCTTGCTGGAAGAGCTCGGCATCGGCTTCGTGCCGTTCAGCCCCTTGGGCAAAGGCTTCCTGACGGGCGCCATCTCGGCCAGCACCACCTTCAGCCAGGACGACTTCCGCAACATCGTGCCGCGCTTCAGCGTGGAAGCGCGTGAGGCGAACCAGGCCCTGGTGGACGCCATCGCGGGCATCGCCCAGGCCAGGCAGGCCACCTCGGCCCAGGTGGCGCTGGCCTGGCTGCTGGCGCAGCGCCCCTGGATCGCGCCGATCCCCGGCACGACCAAGCTGCACCGCCTGCAGGAGAACCTGGCATCGACCCAGCTCACGCTGAGTGAATCCGATCTGGCGCACATGGCCGAGGTGCTGGCCAGGATCCCCGTGCAGGGTGATCGCTACCCTGCCCACCTCGCGGCCCGCGCGGGCCGCTGACATTGACCGAATACCGCAAGCAACCCGACCATGACCATCCCGTCAAGAGCTACGCCGCCCATTCGCCCACCGGGCGCCTGGGCCTGTTCCAGTTCGACCGCCGCAGCCCGCGTGCGGACGATGTCGTCATCGAGATCCAGTACTGCGGTGTCTGCCACTCGGATGTGCACAACGTGCGCAACGACTGGGGCGGGGCGAAATACCCCATGGTGCCGGGCCATGAAATCGTGGGCCGTGTGCTGGAGGTCGGCCCCGAGGTGACCCGCTTCAAGGTGGATGACTGCGTGGGCGTGGGCTGCATGGTGGATGCCGGCCGGCATTGCGCGTCTTGCGGCAGGGGCTGGGAGCAGTACTGCGAGAACGGGGCCACCTACACTACAACCACCGTGACCGCATCGATGGCTCGCGCACCTATGGCGGCTACAGCGAGAAGGTCGTGGTGGCCGAGCACTTCGTGCTGAAGATGCCCGATGTGCTGGACCTGGCGGCCGCGGCGCCCTTGCTGTGTGCGGGCATCACCACCTACTCGCCTTTGCGGCACTGGCAGGTGGGCCCTGGCAGCAAGGTGGCCATCGTGGGCCTGGGTGGGCTGGGGCACATGGGGCTGAAGCTGGCCAGGGCCATGGGCGCGGAGGTCACGCTGTTCAGCCGATCGCCCGGCAAGGAGGCCGATGCGCGCCGGCTGGGGGCTGACCACATCGTCATCTCCACCGATCCGGCCCAGATGGCCAAGGTGGCGGGGCGCTTCGACCTCATCATCGACACGGTGCCCAATCTCCACGACCTCAACCCGTATGTGCCCACGCTGGCATCGGGCGGGACCATCGTGGTGGTGGGCTACCTGGGGCCGCTGGAGGGCTTCGACACCGGCCCTCTGGTGTTCGCGCGCAAGGCCCTGGCCGGCTCGTTGATCGGCGGCATCGCCGAGACGCAGGAGATGCTGGACTTCTGCGGTGCACACGGCATCCATTCGGACATCGAGCTCATCCGCATCCAGGACATCAACGAATCCTATGAGCGCATGCTGAAGTCGGATGTGAAGTACCGCTTCGTCATCGACATGGCTTCGCTCAAGGGCGAGGCCGAGAGCCTGGCGTGACCCACGAGGCCTCGGCTGGCGAAGGCGCCCTGTTCAGTGAGGTCTGGTCGGAGCTCAGCCTGTCGCGCAGGGACCGGTGCCTGGTGGCCGTGAGTGCGTTGACGGCGATGCAAAAGCCCGCGCAGCTCAAGACGCAACTGGCGTTCGCGCGCCACCAAGGGATCTCGGAGGCCGAACTGATCGAGGTTGTCATGTGCCTGGCCCGCCATGCGGGTTGGCCGAGTGCGGTCATGGCCATCGGGGCCATCCGGGAGGCTTACGCGGCCGAGGGGTGATGCCGTGCAGGCTACTGCGCTGTCTGCGGCCTGTTCTTGTCGTAGCGGGCCAGCGCGGCATCCTCGATCTTGTAGCCACTGGCGCCCATGTATGAGTCCCCTCGGAAGGCCTTGAGCGTGCCCGACACCCACACGGTGTCCATGGCCGCGTAGCCCTTGATCGGCTTGCTCAGGATCACGTGGATGATCTGGTTGGCCGGGGGCGGTGGTGAGTGGATGCAGGCGCCGTAGTAGGGCACCAGCAGCATTTCCTTGAGGCCGGCCTTGGTCTCCTCCAGCGGCACCACGTAACCCGGGATGCGGCCACGCGCGCCATCCATGGCGGGGTTCACGGGGGCGTTGTCCCACACCTCGCGCATCTGCTTGAGCATTTGCAGCATGCGCGGATCGCTGTCACTGATGATGTCGAAGTTGTCGACCTTCATGTGCTTGCGCACCTCTTCGGCCGGGTCCCAGTCCTTCGGCACCAAATCAGACCATTTCAGGTGGGGCAGGGCGTCGGGCTTGGCGGGGCCTTTGGCCAGCGCAGGCGATGTGGCCCATGCGCCGGCCACCAGCAGGCACAGCGCAAGGCAGGCACGTCGGGAGATCGGGGCGGAGGCAGGTGTGTGCATGGCGATGATCTTGATCAGGCTTTCGGGCTGAGCCCATCGGCCAGTGAGAGGCGGTAGGCGCGCCAGGCTGGCAGCACGCTGGCCAGCAGGCCGGCGGCCATCAGGCCCAGCATCAGCAAGACCTGATTGTGCGTGGGCCCGCCCGCCTGCACATGCAGGCCCCAGCGTGCCTGGGCCCAATCCTGGCTGGCCAGCAGCGTGGCCCATGAGGCCAGCCAGCCCAGCAGCACGCCCACGGCGGACAAGGCGGTGCCTTCCAGCAGCAGCAAGCCCAGCACGGTGCGGGGCGAGGCGCCCACGGCCCGCAGGATGGCCAGTTCGCGCCGGCGTTCGCTCAGGCCCGCGAGCATCGTGGCCACCAAGCCCGAGAAGCTGACCACGGCCACCAGCGCGGTGATGGCCAGTAGCGCCTTCTCGGCACTGCCCACCACCTGCCACAGCTCATCGAGGGCCACGCCGGGCAGGATGGCCATCAGCGGCTCCTTGTCGTACTCGGCCAGCCAGCGCTGCACGGCGAACACGGCGGTGCGGCTCTTGAGGCCCACCAGCACGGCGGTGACCTCGGTGGGGCGCAGCAACTCGGGCGTGAGCTGATCAATACCCACATGGATGCCCGGCATGGGCGCGCCGCCCACCCAATCCACGTGCAGGGCTTGCATGGCCTGCAGGCTGATGTGCACGGAGCGGTCCACCGGGGTGCCGGTGGGCGCCAGGATGCCGACCACCTTGAACGGCTTGTCTGCATGGTCATTGGCGTCGAAGGCGCCATCGCCGTGCGAGAGCACGATCGGTGCGCCGACTTGGTAACCCAGCTGGCGCGCCACCTCCGAGCCGATCACGGCATCGAAGAGCTTGTCGAAACGCCCGCCCTGTGCGAGCACAAGGGGCTGGTCATCACCATAGTGCATGTGATCGAAGTAGGCCGTGCTGGTGCCCACCACCGGAAAGCCCCGGTGGGAATCCCCCAGCGAGATCGGCACCACCCAGCGCACGGCACGGTGAGCGGCCAGCGCCTCCACGCTGTCCCAGCGCATGTTGTTGGTGGGTTGGCCGATGCGAAAGACGCTGTAGAGCAGCAGCTGGGTGCTGCCGGTGCGGGGGCCCACGATGAGGTCGGTGCCGGACACGGATTGCGAGAAGCCTTCGCGGACATCCGCGCGGATCTGCTCGATGCTGGCCAGCAGCAAGGCCGACAGGGCCACAGAGGCCAGGGTGATCGACAGCACGAAACGCCGATGCCAGGCGCTGGCCCAGGCCAGGTGCCACAGGCCATTCATGGCTGCGCTCCTGTCAGTTCGGCCCATGCCAGGCTGCGCTGGAAATGCGGGGCCAGGCGCTGGTCATGGCTGACGAAGACCACGGCGGCCTGGGCCTCGTCGCAGGCCTGAAGGAAAGTGTCCATGAAGGCATCCCGCGTGGCCTCGTCCAGCGCGGAGGTGGGCTCATCGGCCACGACCAGGGCTGGGCGGCCGATCAGGGCGCGTGCTGCGGCCACGCGCTGTTGTTGCCCCACCGACAGTTGCGCGCTGGGGGCTTGCCAGGTGGCTTCGGGCAACTGCATGCGGGCCAGCAGCGTGCGGGCCTGGGCCTGTGGCCCGCCCTGGTTGGCGCTGCCTTGCCGGCGCCGCGCCGAGAACCGGCAGGGCAGCAGCACGTTGTCCAGCGGGCTCAGGTAGGGCAGCAGGTTGAACTGCTGGAAGATGTAGCCGATGTGGTCTGCCCGCCAGGCATCACGCCGATGAGCGGGCATGGCACGCCAGTCGGTGCCCTGCACGTACACCTGGCCGCTGCGCGCCAGCGTGATGCCGCACAGCAGCGACAGCAACGTGCTCTTGCCGCAGCCGCTGGGGCCGTGGATGAACAGCGATTCACCGGCGCGCAGCGTCAGGCTTGGCAGTTGGAACAAGGGAGGATCGTTGGTAGACCAGCCGTGGGCCAACGCATCGATCTGGAGCACCCAGGGGGGCGAAGCGGCCTGCATGGTGGGGCATTACCGGGGCGCGGGCAGGTTGATGCGTGCCTGCGGGCGTTGGAGTGTCTGTTGGCCTTGCCGCCCGTCCTTCACCCACTGGACGTCGATGGTGCGGGCATGCCGGCTGGCCTCGAAGAAGCCCAGGTCGATGCTGCGCAGGGCCTCGGGGTGCTCGCACTGGTAGGACCATTGCCCCTCCAGATCGGCATGCGCTGATGGCTTGGCCGTGTCGGCACCGAGCCCGAGCACGGGCGCATCGAGTTCTGCGCCTTGCAGGGTGCAGCGGGCCTCCGGTGGCAGGCGGAGCAGGCTGTCAGCGGTGCGCAGCCGTTCTGCCCATTCGGCCGCCAGTTTCTTCTGCGGCGCGGTGCGGGGGGCATGCTCGAAGCCCAGCAGGCTGTCCAGCGGCGTGTCGATGTCGATCACGAGCTGCTGGCCGTCCAGGGCCACGCCGAGCTGGATACGGCCATGCACGTGGGCGCCCTGGTGGGCATGGGCGGCTGCGCAGCAGCACAGGCCGAGGAGCAGGGGCTTGATCTTCATGGTGTTCCTAAGGGCACAAGGTGAGTGCGTGCCCGGCGCAGAAGGTTCCATTGTCCAGCCTCGTGGACCCTCACCGCATGAGCATCCACGGAAATCTCATTTGCGGCGCGCCTGCATCGCTGCCTAGGATCTTGTGTTGACCCAGAACACCACCGAAGGAGACCCATGCCTACCCATATTTTTACACGCGTCAAACGCCCTGCCGCCCTGATCCTGTCGCTTGGGGCCATGGGCCTGTGCGGCCTCATGCTGCCGGCCGTGACGCATGCGACACCGTGGTCGCCACTGGCGACGGCGGATCAGGTGGCGCTGGACCAGCGTGCCACCCGTGTGGACCTGGCCCACCCCTTTCCCGTGGCGCGTTTGCAGGCCAAGGCCGCCTACCGCCTGGCCCACGGCCTGCCGGTGAGCGCCGAGGCCGAAGCCCGCCTGGACCAGGCCATCGACGAGCTGGCCTTCAGTGCCGTGCAGAAGGCCGTGAACGGCGATCCGCTGTACCCCAAGGTGTACTGGCTCAACGCACCGCCGCACCGCTGGCCTGGCGCGGCCGTCCAGGGCGGGCGCTATTCCTACGACAACCCCGACAACATCTACCGCACCATTCCCATTGAGGGTGGTTCGCGCTACGTGCTCAAGGGGCGCCGCTTCAATGCCGGGCCCACGGATGTGACCTTCTCTCTGATCAGCAATGTCAACTCCCAGAACACCATCGCCTACCTCACGGGCAAGGATCTGGTGGTGGGTGCGGACGGGCGCTATGAGATCACCGTCGATGCCGATCCGGCCAATGGGCGCGTCAACCACATCCAGTCCACTGGCGCAGCACGTCAACTGTTCGTGCGCAACAACCTGGGAGACTGGAGCAGCGAAACGCCTGATGCGTTGACGGTGGAACGCCTGGGGCCGCCGCCGGCCCGGGCGCCGCGTGGCGATGCGGCCGTGGCCCTGGAAGCCTGGGCCAATCTGCAGGAATCCATCATTGCCTATGGGGTGGGCGCCTTGGGCATCAAGACGCACCTGAACCCGGTCAACACGCTGTCGTCGCCCAGCACGTCCAGCACCTTGGGCACGCTGGTCACGCAGACCAGTGCCTTCGGCCACTTCAAGCTGGCGAAGGATGAGGCCCTGGTGATCACGCTGCGCGCTGGTGGAGCAGGCTACTTCGTGGTGCCGGTCACCGACCCGTGGATGGTGTCGGGCGATCCGATCCGTCGCCAGACCAGCCTGAACAACAGGCAGGCCGTGGCGGAGGCCGATGGCCGCTACACCTTCGTCGTGGCGGCGCAAGACCCGGGCGTGCACAACTGGCTGGACACGGAGGGCCGCGGCGAGGGCACCATCATGGTCCGCTGGCAGGATCTGCCGGCGCAGACTGTGGATAGCGGCCCGCAGGTGTCCGCCAAGGTGGTCCGGCTGACGGATCTGCCCGCCACCTTGCCAGCCAGCACGCGCTGGACAAGCGCTGCGGAGCGTGCCAGCCTGCTGGCCAAACGCGAGGCGGGCTACCTGCGCCGCACCAGCGTGGGCTTCTGATCGCTGAGAACTTATCCGCAAATAGTAGACCATCCACCCGAGCCGCAGTAAGCGCGGCGTTGGAGCACAAGGATGGCGACCAAGCGGATCGATTCGTGGGTGGTGTCTGACGAGTTCTGGGCGCGCGTGGAACCTCTGGTGCCGGCGCGCGCCTCGGTCGTGAGTGGCAAGACGTACCTGCGCAAACCCGGTGCTGGCAGGCCGGCCAAGCCAGCGCGGCAGGTGTTTGAGGCCGTCGTGTACGTGCTGCGCACTGGTTGCCAATGGAAGGCGCTGCCCAAGGAGCGCTTTGGCAGCGCCAGCGCTGAGCACAAACGTTTCCTGGAATGGGAGAAAGCGGGATTCTTCGAATCGCTGTGGAAGGCTGGCCTGGCCGAGTACGACCAGATGGATGGCATCGCCTGGCGATGGCAGCGCATCGACGGAGCAATGTTCAAGGCACCGATGGCACAGCAAGCCGTTGGGCCCAACCCGACGGATCGGGGGAAAAGGGGGAGCAAGCGCCACCTGCTGGTGGACGGGCGTGGCGTCCCGTTGTCGATCATCGTGACCGCGGCCGACGTCAATGACGGCAAGCGAATATCGGCACAGCACAGAATCTGCCTTCCATGACCACACCTCGCCATCCCTCCATCCAGGACATCGACTTCGACCAGCTCTACCGCGATCACATGGCCGTGGTAGGGGGGCCAAGCCGCCCTCGGTCTGGGATGCCCGCGCCGATGGGATCAAGCCACCCAGCGCCAGTGATCCTTACACCCAGGCCTTTGTGCAGCGCATGGACCTGAGCGGCTGTGAGACCTTGCTGGATGTGGGCTGCGGTGCGGGCAACATCGCGCTGGCCGTGGCCCCATCGCTGCGCACGGTGGTGGGCCTGGACTACAGCCCTTGCCGCTGGATGCTTACGACCGCGCCGTGGACTCCTGCATCGCCCCTCTGCGCAAGAAGATCGAGCATGACCCGGCGCGGCCCAGCGCCATCCGGACGCTGCACGGCCAGGGCGCCGGATACCGGGGCCTGATCGGGCTGGCGGTCAGGCCTGGCGTTCACGACCCAGGCGGCGCAGCGTGTCCATCCACACGATGCCCATCCCCGCCAGCACCAGCGCGCCGGAGTTGGGCTCTGGCACGGGCGACGCGGGGTTGCGGATCGGGTTGAAGCTGAGGTCGTCCAGCGCGGCGTAGCCCGTGCCGCTGAACACCACGCTGTGGATGCCCTGGGCGGACAACGAGATCTGCTTCCAGCCGCTGTCGGCCCAGGTCTGCTGCGCGATGAACTGGCCGTCCACGCCATAGGCCTTCAAGGTGACGTCGCGGTTGTCGCCCAGCCGGTCGGTGGTCCAGCTCACGAAGTCGGTGACGCCGGCCGAGCCGGTGAGCACATCGAAGAAGCTGACGCGCAGCTCGACGCCGTAGTTCACCAGGCCATTGCTGGACGTGCCGACCACGCCAATGCGGCCGCTGTGGGCATGATTGGCCCCCAGGTTCAACAAGGCTGCGAACCCCGCACCGGACGAGAAGCTCACGCCATGCGAGGCCAGGTACTGGTCGGCCAGCCGGCTGGCTGGGGTCACCAGGGTGCCGGGCATGTAGTCCACGCCGGGCTGGTCCTCGAAATCGATGGTGAGTGGTGTGGTGTCTACCCGCTCAGCCAAGCCCGAACATCAACGAACGGTGTGCCCCCACGCCGGCCATGGCCCCATCACCGACAGCCAGAGGGACGGAACCGGCTGCTCTGGCCAGATCGCCGCAGGCGAACACGCCCTGCACGGTGGTGGACTTGACCGCGTCCGTGCGCACATAGGGGCCCATGGGGCTGTCGTCCATGGCGCAGCCCAACTGCGTGGCCAGCGGGCCGGGCTGGATGCGTGAAGCGATGAACAGGCCGGCCAGATCAAAGTGGCGGTTGTCGGCCATGATCACTTGCAAGGCATCGGCATCGCCCGCCAGCCGCGCCACCTGGCCTTGCACCAGTGATACGCTCCTTGCTTGTAACTGCGCCAGGGTGTCCGCCGCCGGCATGGGCTGCTCGTGCAGGAAGAAGGTGGTCGGCCCCCAGTCGGGCAGCATCAGGGCCTGGTGGCTCGACATCTCCGCCGTGGCCAGCACGCCGATGGCGCCCTGCTGCAGCTCGTAGCCATGGCAGTAGGGGCAGTGGAACACCTGGCGGCCCCAGCGCTCGGCCAGCCCTGGCAGGTTGGGCAGTGCATCGTTTACGCCGCTGGCCAGGATCAAGCGCCGCGCCGTGTGCTGTGTGCCGTCCTGCAGGGTCACGCTGAAGTCATCGGCCTGGCCGCTGAGCTGCACGGCCCGCGCCTGCGCCCACTGCACGGTGCCGTAGGCCATGAGCTGGGTGCGTGCCGTGGCGACGATCTCCTCAGGCGCGACGCCATCCTGCGTGAGAAAACCGTGGGAGGCCGCGGCAAAGCGGTTGCGCCGCAACCCTTCGTCCACCACCAGCACAGTGCGGCGGGCGCGTGCCAGCGGCAGGGCGGCCGACAGGCCCGCATAGCTGCCGCCGATGATGATCACGTCGTGCTTCATGAGAACTCCAGTTAATTCGTATCTTTTGATGATACATATTGCCTGAGGCTCCGGCAGAAGGGGGCGAGCATGCCCCTTCAGTGTGATGGCTTATGGGGATCGCGGTGGCGTGTGCCGCGCTGGCGGCATTGCGCGTCGAACTGCCGGGCCAGGTCGGCCAGCGTGACGTCGCCCAGGCGTGAGAGCAGCAGGGCCTCGGCCTGCTGCAGCGAATCGGCCAGAGCTGCGTTGACAACATGCTCGACGGCGCAGTCGGGGTTGTGGCGGTCTGGGCCGATGGCGAACAGGTTGGGGCCGCCCACGGCGCGGTGCACGTCCAGCAGCGTCACCTGCTGAAGGTCGCTGGCCAGCCGCCAGCCGCCCTGGGGACCACGCTCGGACGACACCATGCCTGCCTTGCGCAGCCCGGCCATCGTGCGGCGCACCACGGCGGCGTTGGTGCCCAGCATCTCGGCGATGCGCTCGGAGGTGAAGGGCTGGTCGTCGCGTGCCATGTGCAGCAGCACATGCAGCATGCGGGAGAGGCGGCTGTCGGTTCTCAAGGTTGGCGGGTGTGGGGTTGTGGGGCGTGAAAGTGTGAGGCCGTGGAGAGCATACAGCGCGGCTCACCCGCAGCCAGGCAGGATCACGCCGAACGCGTCGTGCCGCGGTCACCCTGGCTTCTCACAGGTAGCGCACCCACGCCTGCGTGGAACGGCGCTTGAAGCTTGCAAAAGCCTTGCAGGGCAGATAGAGCACGGGGATCAGCGCCAGGGTCAGTAGCCACACCTGCCACAGGGCCGCGAAGCCGAAGCGCGTGCCCACATTGGGGCCGAAGCCAGCCAGCAGCCCACGCCCAGCCACAGCAGGGTGCGCCGTCGCCAGCCCGGATCCACGCGGCCTGCGAACAGCGGCCCGGCCACATAGCCCAGCAGGATCACACCGATCCAGGGCAGCACGGGGTAGCTCACCTTGACCACCAGACCGTCGTGTTCGATCAGCGGGCCGCGCTGCAGCAGCAGTGTCCACAGGGGATGCCAGGCGCTGTCGGCAGGCACCTGTGTGCCGTCCAGGGCGTTGTGCCCGGCCACCAGCAACAGGCCGATGCCCGCCAGTACGCGGGGCGGCCAGGTGTGCAGCAGCGACAGCGCCATCATGCTCACACCGATGGCGTACATCACCTGCAGGTAGATCACCCAGGGCACCTTGGCTGTCCACGCGTAGCTGACGATGGTCAGCTCCAGCACCAGGATGAACAGGCCGCGCTTGAACAGGAAGCCGCGCGCAGAGCGGGCAGGGCCTGCGGCCGGGTGGGCATACAGCCAGGCTGACAGGCCCGTGAGGAACACGAAGATCGGCGCGCAGAAGTGCGCGGCCAGGCGCGAGAAGAAGAGTTCGGGTGGCGTGCTGCTCACGTCCATCGGGTCACGCACCTGCAGGTGCAGGTAGACGGTTTCGCGGACATGGTCCAGCAGCATGACCAGCATCACCAGGCCCCGCAGGGCATCGATGGCGGTGATGCGTCGGCGCAGTTCAGTAGGAGGCAGGGCAGGCGCGGAAACACTCATCGGCGCGCACGATACACCAGCGGTGGGCGCCCGTGCGGCGCAGGGGCTTACCAGTTGCTGTCAGGCGCGTCGTTGTGGTCGGTGGCGGCGCCCTTGGGCTCGGTGCCAGGGCGTGTGCGCCGCTGGGCGATGAGCAGGGCGCCCAGTCCTAGCAGGGCGAGCGGCCCTCCCCATAGCAGCCATGTGAGCTGGGTGACGGGCGGGCGGTACAGCACGAAATCACCATAGCGCTGCGCCATGAAGTCACGCACCTGCTGCTCGGTGGCGCCACCGGCCAGTTGCGTGCGCACTTCGGCCTTGAGCTGGCGTGCCAGCGGCGCGGTGGATTCGGCCACGGTCTGGTTCTGGCAGACCAGGCAGCGCAGCTCGGAGGCCAGGCTGTTCACGCGCTCTTCGAGATGGGCATCGCCATGGGTGCCCACCGGTAGGGGGCCGGCGCCGGTGGGGGGCAGGCCGTCCGGCACCAGGGCGTGGGCAGGCAGGGCGGCTGCCAGCAAAGCCGCCAGGCTGGCCTGTGTGAGTCGCTGGGACAGGGTGTTCATGTCAGCCGCGCTCCAGTTCGGCGATCAGGGGCAGCAGGCTGTCCTGCAGCACCTGCGGGGTGATGGGGCCGGCGTGGCGCAGGCGGATGCGGCCCTGCTTGTCGATCACGAAGGTTTCGGGCACGCCGTAGACGCCCAGGTCCATGCCGACACGGCCATCCACGTCCTGCGCGGTGGTGAGGTAGGGGTCGCCATGGTGGTTCAGCCAGGCCCGGCCCTTGGCGGGATCGTCCTGGTAGTTCAGGCCGACGATGGGCACGCTGTGCGTGCGCGACAGGTCCACCAAAAGCGGGTGCTCTTCGCGGCAGGCCGCGCACCATGAGGCCCACACATTGAGCATCCAGACACGGCCTTGCATCTGGGCCGGATTGAATGGCGTGGGCGTGGCGGTGCCCATGCTTGCACTGGGCAGATCGGTGGGCAGCGGCGCCAGGCTGAAGGGGGGCACGGGGTGGTCCACCAGGGGCGATGGCAGGGCGGTGGGCGCACGTCCCAGCGGTTGCCACAGCATGGCGGCCAGGGCCAGGAAGATGCCCAGTGGCAGGAAGTAGCGAAGCATGGTGGTGAGGCTCCGAAGGGGCTCAGGCGGATGCCGGCTTGGGTGTGGTTGTCGAAGCGGTGGCTGCAGGCAGGGGCGCGGCGTCGGGCGTGAGGCCTTCGGGCGCACCGGCCTTGGCGCGGGCGGTCTTGCGTCGGCGGTCGAAAGCGGCGATCAGGCCGCCACCGGCCATCAACAGGCAGCCAGCCCACACCCAGCCCATGAAGGGCTTGACCTGCACGCGCACGCCCCAGCGGCCTTCATCGGTGGTGCCGCCCAGCGACACGTACAGGTCGCGCAGCACGCCGCGGTCGATGGCGGCCTCCGTCATCGGCATGCGTTGCACCGTGTAGATGCGCCGCTCGGGATGCAGCACGGACACCACCTGGGCATCGCGTGTGATCTCGAAGCGCGCGCGGGCCGCGATGTAGTTGGGGCCGTCCAGCTCCTGCACGGATTGCATGGCGAAGCGGTAGCCGCCCAATTCGACGGATTCGCCCACCCGCAGGCTGTGGTCCTGCGAGTGCTCCAACCCCTTGAGCAGGGTCACGCCCAACACGAAAACGCCAATGCCGGCATGCGCCACCACCATGCCCCAGTAGGCCGGCGGTTGCTGGCGCAGGCCGGCCAGCCAGCCCAGCGGGCCTTTGGCGCGCGACACGACGTGACGCAGCGTGGCCAGCAGGATCCAGGCACCCAGCGCCACGCCCGCCGCCATCATGGGCGAGCCGATGCGGCTGAGGTACAGGCCCGCGCCCAGCAGCACCGCGGCCAGGGCGCTCCAGCGCAGCATCTGCCAGGCCTTCGTGGGTTCGGCCCGGCGCCAGGCCAGCCAGGGGCCGATGGGCAGCGCGAGCAGCAGCGGCATCATCAGCGGCACGAAGACCGACTCGAAGTAGGGCGGGCCGACCGAGATGCGCCCCAGGTCCAGCGCATCGACTGCCAGCGGGTAGAGCGTGCCCAGCAGAACGGTGCCCGCGGCCACCACCAGGAACAGGTTGTTGAGCATCAGCGATGCTTCACGAGACAACCACCCGAAGGCCGGGCCGCTGGCCCACTTCGGCGCGCGCCAGGCGTACAGGGCCAGCGAGCCGCCGATCACCAGCGACAGCATCACCAGGATGAAGCGGCCGCGCGCCGGATCCGAGGCGAAGGCATGCACCGAGGTCAGCACGCCCGAGCGGACCAGGAAGGTGCCCAGCAGTGCCAGCGAAAATGCCAGGATGGCCAGCAACACTGTCCAGCTGCGAAAGCCCTGGCGCTTTTCCGTGACGACCAGCGAGTGCAGCAGCGCCGTGCCCACCAGCCAGGGCATGAAGGACGCGTTCTCGACCGGATCCCAGAACCACCAGCCACCCCAGCCCAGCTCGTAGTAGGCCCAGAAGCTGCCCAGCAGGATGCCCAGGGTCAGGAAGGACCAGGCCGCCAGCGTCCAGGGCCGTGCACGGCGGGCCCACAGGGGATCGGGCTGCCCGCTCAGCAGCGCGGCGATGGCGAAGGCAAAGGCCACCGAGAAGCCCACATAGCCCATGTAGAGCAGGGGCGGGTGGAAGATCATGCCCACGTCCTGCAGCAGGGGGTTGAGGTCGGCCCCGTCGGCCGGCACGGGCGAGATCGGCTGGAAGGGGTTGGAGGTGATCAGCATGAAGCTCAGGAAGCCCGCGCTGATCAGGCCCAGCACGCCGAGTACGCGGGCGCGCAGCGGCGCATCCATGTCACGCCCGAAGAGGGCCACGGCCATGGCCCAGGCGTTGAGCATCAACTGCCACAGCAGCAGCGAGCCTTCATGGCCGCCCCAGCTGGCCGCGATGCGGTACTGCAGCGGCAGCAGGGAGTTGGCGTTGCGGGCCACGTAGGCTAGGCTGAAGTCCTTGTCGACGAAGGCCGCGACCAGGCAGCCGAACGACAGGCCCACCAGCAGGCACACGCCGATGGCGAGCGGCCGGGCCAGCGCCATCCAGCTGGTCAGGCCACGCGCGGCGCCCCACAGGGGCATCAGGCCCAGCAGGCACGACAGGCTCAGGGCCAGGACCAGTGCACCGTGTCCGATCTGTGCATTCATGGGTTCTTTCCTTCTGCGGCTGCCTTGCCGTTGGCCGCCTGCTTGAGCGCGGCGCTGGCTTCGGGCGGCATGTAGTTCTCGTCGTGCTTGGCCAGCACTTCATCGGCCTTGAAGACCTTGTCGGGCCCCAGTCGGCCCTGGGCGACCACGCCCTTGCCTTCCTTGAACAGGTCCGGCAGCAGGCCCTTGTAGAGCACGGGGACATGCTGCACCGTGTCGGTCACGATGAAGCTCACGGTCAGGCCATCGGCGTGGCGCTTGATGCTGCCCATCTGCACCAGGCCGCCCACGCGCAGGCGCTGGTCGGCCGGGGCCTCGCCTGAGTTGATCTGTGTGGGCGTGAAGAAGAACACCAGGTTCTTCTCGAACGCGGAGAGCACCAGGGCGGCCGAGGCGCTCAGGGCCACCAGGCTCAAGGCCACCAGGGCCAGCCGTTTGCGGCGCACCGGGCTCATGCAAGGCCTTCCTTCTGTCCGCCATGGTCGTCGTTGTCGGGCGTGTCCAGCCGGGTGCTGATGGCGCGGATGGCCGCCTGGCGGCGTTGCGCCAGCAGGAGCTGCTCCAGCGCGATCGCCACCAGCACCATGCCCAGCGATCCCCACACGTACAGGCCATAGCCGCCCATCTCGATGAAGGCTTGCCAACTGCTCCAGTACACCGCGCTCATCGTGTCATCTCCGGCAGGCGGGCCACCCACTGCGTGTCCTGCTCACGCTCCAGGATCAGGTAGCGCAGGCGTTTCAAGGTAGCGGCGATGGCGTAAGCCCACAGTCCGGCGGTGCACAGCACCAGGCCCAGCAGCATGGTGTCGGCGATGGTGGGCGCGGCCGTCATGCGGATGGTGGCACCCTGGTGCAGCGTGTTCCACCAGGTCACCGAGAAGTAGATGATGGGGATGTTGACCACACCGACCAGGGCCAGCAGCGCGCCGGCTCGGTCGCCCCGTTGTGGGTCATCGGTGGCGGCCTGCAGGGCCATGAAGCCGATGTAGAGGAACAGCAGGATCAGCTCGGACGTGAGTCGCGCATCCCACACCCACCAGGTGCCCCAGGTGGGCTGGCCCCACAGGGCGCCCGTCCACAGGGCCAGGAAGGTGAACAGCGCACCGGTGGGCGCCAGGGCGCGCGCCATCATCGACGACAGGCGCGTGTTGAACACCCACCCGATCACGGCCCAGAAGGCCATCAGCAGGTAGATCAGCATCGACAGCCAGGCCGCCGGCACGTGCACGAAGATGATGCGGTAGGCCTCGCCCTGCTGGTGGTCGGTGGGTGCCAGGCCCAGACCCACCCACAGGCCGAGGGCGGTGAAGGCGATGGCCAGCAGCATGAAGCCCGAGGCCAGCTTGCCGGCCACGGGGTAGAAGCGTTGAGGGGCTGCGAACTGCAGCACTGGCAGCAGCCAGGGGCGTGGTCGGCGTGACGGTGGCGATCGCAAGGTGCCGGTGTTCATGGGGTCTCCTTCAGCGGGGCTGTTGTCTTATTGGGGTGGTTTATTCCAGGGCCAGGCGCAGGGCCGCGGCCGTGGCCCATGGGCACAAGGCCAGCGCACCGGCGAGCAGGCCCGCCAGCAGATGCAGGTTGGCCGAGGGGCCTTGCGGGCCGGCCCAGGCCCCGGCTGCCCCGGCGCCGAAGATCAGCACCGGCATGCAAAGCGGCAGCACCAGCAGCGAGACCAGCACGCCCGCGCCGCGCAGACCCAGCGTCAGGGCCGCGCCGATGGCGCCCAGCAGGCTCAGCACGGGTGTGCCCAGCAGCAGGCTCAAGGTGAGCGCGCCCATGGCATCGGGTGCCAGGCCGAACTGCAGGGCCAGCAGTGGTGAGAGCAACACCAGGGGCAGCCCGGCCAGCAGCCAGTGCGCGATCACCTTGGCCAGCACGATCAGCGCCAGTGGCTCGGGCGACAGCAGCATCTGCTCGAGCGTGCCGTCGGCCCAGTCCTGCTCGAACAGTCGGCCCAGCGACAGCAGGCTGGCCAGCAGCGCGGTGACCCATAGCACGCCAGGCGCCATCGTGCGCAGCAGGCCGCCCTCGGGGCCCACGCCCAGCGGGAACAGGGCAGAGGCCATCGCGAAGAAGAACAACGGCGTGAAGGCTTCGGCCCGACGGCGGCTGGCCAGCAGCACGTCGCGTCGCAGCACGGTCCAGAAGGTGCGCCCCATCAGCAGGTCTCGGCCTCACGGTGGGGCTCCTGGTGGCTGGGCGAGGTGTTGGGCATGGCCGTGCGCCTCGCACGGTGGCGGTCGAGATCAAGCACCTGGGTGGTGGCGATCAGGGCGGGTGCCTCCTGGTGCGTGGTGTAGACCAGCACAGCGCCGGCGGCCAGGTGCTCGTCAAGCAGTGTGCCCAGCACGGCGGCAGACTGTCGATCCAGCGCGTTGAAGGGCTCGTCGAGCACCAGCAGGCGAGGCGCATCAGGTTGTGTGGCCGGCCACAGGGCCAGGCGTGCCAGGGCGCCGCGGCGCCGCTGGCCTTGCGACAGCGTGCGCACGGGCGCATCCACGCGGTCGGCCAGGCCCAGCCGTGCCAGTGCAGCACGGGCTTGTGCCGCGGAGCACGCACGCCCTGACAAGGCGGCTGCGGTGCGCAGGTTCTCGCCCAGCGTGAGGTCGTCCTTCAGCCCTGGTCCGTGGCCGATGTAGAGCAGCGTCTGCCGCAAGGCTTCGCGCTGCTGTGCACACGGCTGGTCCTGCCAGTGCAGTTGTCCCGCGTGGATCGGGGCCAGGCCGCACAGCGCGCGCAGCAGGCTGGTCTTGCCGCAGCCGTTGCGGCCGCGCACATGCAGGGCCTGGCCGGGGGACACGTCGATGTCGACGTGCTCGACCAGCACGCGCCCTCCTCGTGAGAGGGCCAGTTGTCGCGATTGCAGGCTCATGGTGGGGACGGCGGGCAAGAGCGTTTTGCGTTGGCGAAGGGTTCAGCTGCCAGGCGGCTGCTTGGGCAGGCAGGGCACGTCGCTGGGCAGGCTCACCCAGGGCTGCACGCTGTCGCACCACAGGTGCAGGCGCGGGCGCAGCCAGGCCGGGTCGTCCAGCGTGCCGGCCTTGACCACGAGCAGACCAGGGCGGGCGGGCAGTTCGGTCAGCATCGGCGAGCCGCACTCACCGCAGAAGCGGCGGTGCACCGTGCGGCCGCTGTCGGCCGTGCCCACGAAGGTCTTGAGCTCACCTTCGAGGGCCAGGTCGGCAGCAGGCAGCGCGAACAGCACCGAGAAGGCCGATCCCGACTGCTTCTGGCAATCGCGGCAGTGGCACACCATGGCCGTGGCCCGTTCGGCCTGGGCGGAGTAGCGCACCTGGCCGCACAGGCAGCCGCCCCGCAGCAGCGAGGTGGTCTTGCCTGCCGCGTCGGCCTGGCCCTGCGCCTCGGGCGATGCAGTGGCGGCGGGCGCGCTCATGCACCCGCTCCTGCCGTGCGCTTGAGCGACACGGTCTGCGGCAGCGTGTACTCCAGCAGGCCATCCTCGCCTTGCTCAACGCCCAGGCCGGACTGCTTGTGGCCGGCCATGGGCTTGTTGGGCGCGATGGTGTGGATCTCGTTGACCCACACGGTGCCGGCCTGCAGACGCCGGCCAATGGCCAGGCCCTTCGCTTCGTCGGCCGTCCATACCGAGCCGCCCAGGCCATAGGGCGAAGCGTTGGCGCGCGCCACGGCATCGTCGATGTCGGTGAAGCGCAGCAGCGGCAGGATGGGGCCGAAGGGTTCTTCCTGCACGATGCGGCTGGTCTCGGGCGGGTTGTCGATCAAGGTGACAGGGAAGAAGAAGCCCGGCTTGTCGGCCACCTCGCCGCCGGCCAGGATCTTGTAGCCCTGCGCCTTGCAATCGGCCAGCAGGCCCTTCAAGCGCTCGAACTGCGCCTTGTTCTGCACGGGGCCCAGCTCCACGCCGGGCTCGGTGCCGGCGCCCAGCTTCACGCTGTTGGCCAGCTTGGCCAGGGCCTGGGCCAGCTTGTCGTAGACGGCATCGTGGATGTACAGGCGCTTGATGGCCAGGCAGAACTGCGCGCTGTTGGCGAATGCACCCCAGAAGATGGTGGCGGCCACGGCGTCCACATCGACATCGGGCAGCACGATGGCCGCGTCGTTGCCACCCAGCTCCAGCGTCAAGCGCTTGAGCGTGGCTGCGCCGCTTTCCATCACCTTGCGGCCGGTGGCCGTCGAGCCCGTGAAGCTGATCTTGTCGATGCCGGGGTGGGCCGTCATCCAGGGGCCCAACGCATCACCGCCGCTCACCACGTTGAAGACACCCGGGGGCAGGGCTTCGCGCAGCAGCTCGCCGAACTTGAGCGCCGTCAGCGGTGTCATGGGCGAGGGCTTGAGCACCATGGTGTTGCCCGCCAGCAGCGCCGGGGCGATCTTGAAGAAAGCCAGTGCCACCGGGAAGTTCCAGGGCACGATGGCGCCCACCACGCCCACGGGCACGCGGTGTACCTGCACCAGCGATTCGGGCGTGTCGGTCACGGTGTCAGGCTCCAGGGGGAGCTTGGCCACTTCGGCGCACCAGTGGGCGGAGATGAACACCTCCTCCTGAGCCTTGGCCAGTGGTTTGCCTTGCTCCAGCGAGAGCAGGGCGCCCAGCGTGGGCGCGTTGGCGGCCAGGATGCCGGCGATGCGGCCCAGCACTGCGCGGCGCTCATTGAGCGGCGTGGCGGCCCAGGCGCTCAAGGCATGGCGTGCGCAAGCCACGGCCTGGTCGAGCTGCTCGCGCGAGGCATCGGGCACGGCCGCGATCACCTGCTCGGTGGCCGGATCGATGGCGTTGATCGTGGCGGCGGAGGTGACGGCCTTGCCGTCGATGGTCATGGTGTAGGCGGTATGGCTCATGCTGCGTTACGGCTTGACGGTGGCGGAAGGGGCGGGGTTGGTCGATGTTGTGGCGGCAGGCGGCGTGGGCGAGCCTGGCTGCTGCCCCGTCATCTGGATGGCATTGCGCAACTGCTCTGCGAAGGGGTGCTTGGGGTCCAGGTGGTCCAGCGCGGCCACCCAGTGCTCACGGGCCTTGGCGGGCTGGCCTCGGTCCATCTCGGTCTTGCCCAGCAGCGCGTGAGCCATCACGTTGGTCTTGTCCTTCTGGATGGCCTTGTTGAGCAGGGACTCAGCCTCCTCATTGAGCTTGCGACCGTTGGCAGAGCCGATGGCGCGGCCCAGGTCCGACATGGCCTGGGAGTCATCGGGCCTGAGGCGCAGCAACTGGCGGTAGGCCTTGACGGCGTCGGCCGGGCGGTCCATCACGGTGTAGGAGCGCCCCAGCATCTGCCAGCCTTCAGCGTCGTCGGGGGTCTTGTCCATGCGGGCCTGCAACTGGGCCACCATGGCGGCGGGATCGGTGGGTGATTCCTGGTTGACGTTGGCCGCAGGCGAGTGCGTGTCCGCCTCGGCGGGCGGCGCGCCGGCGTCGGCTGCTGCGGCCGCCACTGTGCTGGTGTTGGCCGCAGGGGCTTCGGTGGCCTCGGTGGCCACCTTGGCCTGCGCGCCCACGGGCGCAGCGGGTGGAGTGTCAGGGCCGGCCACTTCGGCCACGGCGCCGGTGGGGTGTCCCAGCAGTGCAATGCCGGCGCCACTGGTCACGGCGATGAAGGTGATCATGCCCGCCAGCAGTCGCAGGGACGGGCGGGATCCTGAGGGAGAGGGGCTGGGCAATGAGGTCATGGTCGATTCCTGGACGATGGGTGGGATGTGACAGGGCCGCTGTTGCGGCTGCGGCCGGGGACAGAGCGCAAGCTCCGTCCCCGGCCGAGGGCTTCAGTCCGTTGGTGTGGCGATCACAGGGTCTTGAGGTACTCCAGCAGGGCCCAGCGTTCTTCGTCGGTCAGCGACTTGACGAAGTCATGTCCGCCGTTGCCTTGCCCGTAGAGGTGGCTGTTGAACACCATGCGCGACTTGATCTGCTTGTCCGTGATCGGCGGCGGCGACTGGTAGGCCAGCGAGAAGTTCGCGCCCACCGCGTTGGCCAGCGAGGCGAAGAACTGGTCCACCGTGGTCATGCCGTCGTTCGAGCAGGGCAGGTAGGTCGCCGAGATCGTCTGGTTGTTGTTGCATGGCAGTTCCGCCACACGCCAGCCCAGCTTCTGGAAGTCATAGGACGCCAGGCTCGAGTCGTAGCCCTGGTTCTTGCCACCGATGCCAGGCGCCGTGTACTGGCGCTGCCAGATCTTGGGGCGGGCCGATGCGGGCTGGAGCACATCCCACAGCGTGGGCACGCTGCCGTTGTGGAAGAACGGTGCGCTCTGCCATGCGCCGTACAGCGGCGGGGCGACATAGCCGAAAGGCTTGAGCCATTCGTTGGGGCCGGTGGGCGAGTAAGTGGGCGGTGCGCCGAAGCCACGGTCGTAGGTGGCACGGGGAATGCGGCGCAGCTGGCTGATGATCTGGTTGTCGTTCCAGCCCTTCCACTTGGGGTTGAGCTCGTTGTAGGCGAACCAGGAGGTCTGCCAGGCGCGGCGCTTCTTCTCGTCCTGCATCAGGCCCACGCGCTTGTCGTCGGTCTGGATGGTCTCAGACGGCGTGATCACGCCGGCCACGCCCTTCAGGCGCGGATCGGGCAGGAAGGCCGGGTTGGCAGCATGGCGTGGCGAGTACACCCCGTGGCAGCTGGCACAGGAGCCGTTGCCTGCTTGTCTGGGGATGTCGCCATTGGCGCCGTTGGCCCACAGGTCGCGCTCGTGGAAGATCACGGCGCCCTTTTCGGCAAGGGGCACATCGATGGGGCCACCCTCGTTCTTGTACATCGGCGGCGACAGTGCCATCAGCCAGACGTTGATGTCCTCGAACTCGTAGTAGATGTTGCGGCGCTCGGCGGCGCTGCGCATCACGTTGGCCACGGCGAAGGCCATCTCCGAGCGCACGTTGTCGGAGGTGAGGGCGCCATCCCAGAACTGGCGGGTCTTCCAGGCGCGGTGCCACCAGTTGGGCGCCTTGGACATGCCCGCGGCGTGCGACGGGAAGTATTCCAGCAGGCTGGGCGACAGCAGGATGGAGTCCATGTCCCAGATCGCTGGCAGCATGTCCAGGATGCCGATGGCATCGGTCGTGCCGCGGCCCACGCTCCAGGGCAGCGGCAGGATCTGCAGCACCGCCGTGATCCCGCCGGCACGGAAGATGTCGGACTGGGTCACACCGGCGTCGTTGGCGTCGTTGGAACGGCCCCAGGCGAAGGGGCGCTCTTCCGGGGTGCCCAGGCGCGAGTCATGGCAGGCCGAGCAGGTGGAGCCGATCAGCCCGTTCCACTTGCCGTTCGCATTCTTGTCCTGCATGAACCCCAGGGGCAGTTGGCCGCTGCCGCCGTTGGTCTTGTTCGGGTCTTCGCCGGGCATCGGGTACGGGTTGCGGTAGTCGGCCTTGGCGGCGCCGTAGCGCTTGATGACCTGCTCGTCGAAGTCCGCCGGGCGTTCGTTCAGGCCCCAGATCTTCCAGATCCTGGAAAAGTCGGACGAGATGCCCCAGGGCTGGAAGTACTGCTTGCCTGTGATGAGCTTGAAGCCACGCGCCGAGGCGGCGCGGAACTCACCGCAGTTCTTGGGCAGCGCTGGCAACTTCTTCAGGTAGGGCTCAGGCGGGTTGTGCAGGTCAACGAAGTAGGCGTTGAACTGGATGGCCGAACCGGGCTTGTTGACGCCGGGCACGACCAGCTTGCGCGGGTCTTGCGGCAGCGGTGTGGCATCCGGCTTGCCGGCGCAGGCCTCGGACCAGGGGGCGCGGATCTCTTTCTGGTCGAGCAGCGGCAGTTCACTGGCCAGCACGTGGCCGGCCAGGGTCAAAAAGGGAAGGGCGGCGAGCTGGACGGCCCGCCTGGGGGATGTTTTCACGGTTGGTCTCCTGATCGCCTTGTGGGGATCGCTGTCTCAGCGAGGGCTCGGCGCCGCTGCGACCCGGTGACGGACGAGGGTGGCGACGGCAGGCTCGAACAGTAGGGCTTGGGGGGCGTGCCATCTCTCGTCAGTTCTGACGATTTTTCCGATCGCCGTCGCACGGTGCGCATGGGCTGCTGCGCGTCCAACTTCGTCGGATCTGACGATGGCCCTTCGGTGGGGGCTCGCCGAGGATGCGGGCTCAGCCAGGTGTACTGGCTCGCAGGAGGCGCTCCGATGTCAGGTCCTTTGAAAGGGCTGAAGGTGATAGAGATGGCCGGCGCCGGCCCCACCTCGTTCGGCGCGATGATGCTGGCGGACATGGGTGCCGCCGTGCTGCGCATTGCCGGGCCGGGTGTGGCTGTGCGGGATGACCCGCGGGACGTGACCACGCGGGGGCGTCAGACCCTGCCGCTGGCCCTGCCGGCCGACGAAGCGATCGAGGCCTTCTTGCACCTGGTGGAAGCCGCCGACGTGCTGATCGAAGGCCATCGCCCCGGCGTGATGGAAGGCTGGGGCCTGCCGCCCGAGGTCTGCCTGTCGCGCAACCCGCGCCTGGTCTATGCCCGCATGACGGGTTGGGGTCAGTACGGTCCTCTGGCCCACACCGCCGGCAACGACATCAACCACATCGCGATCAGTGGGGCCCTGCACGCCATCGGGCGCGACCACGATGCCCCGGCCCCGCCGCTGAACTACCTGGGCGATGCCGGTGGTGGCGGCATGCTGCTGACCTTCGGTGTCTTGTCTGCGTTATACGAGTCGCAGCGATCCGGCCATGGCCAGGTCGTGGATGCGGCCTGCGTGGATGGCGCGGCCCTGATGTCTTCGGCGCTGTATGGCTTCAAGGCCGCGGGCCGCTGGAGCAACCAGCGCGGCGCCAACCTGCTCGATGGCGGCGCGCCTTTCTACGACACCTATGCCTGCGCCGACGGCAAGTACGTGGCGATCGGCGCGATCGAGCCGGCCTTCTACGCCCAACTGCTGGAGCTGTGCGGCGTGCAGGACCAGGCCTTCGATGCGCAGATGGATGCCGCACGCTGGCCTCTGCTCAAGCTGCGCATGGCCGATGTGTTCCGCACCCGCACGCGCGACGAGTGGTGCCGCATCCTCGAAGGCAGCGATGCGTGTTTCTCGCCCGTGCTCGATTGGGACGAGGCGCCCCGCCACCCGCACAACCGTGCCCGCGAGACCTTCGTGTCCGTGGACGGCGTGGTGCAGCCCGCGCCGGCGCCCCGTTTCAGCCGCACGCCGGCCGCCCCGCCGCGGCGCCGCGTGTCGCGCCAGCCGCAGCACGTGCTGCGCGATTGGGGACTCAGTGAAGCCGGGATTGCCCGGTGGCGCGGCGGCCCCTCATCGACAGAATCGTCAGTACCCCCCGAGAGCCTGTAGACCTCGGACACAAGGAAGGAGACCCCCCTCATGCAACTCACCCAAGCCCTGCACAAGGCCGTGCGCGAATGCCCCAACGCCCTGGCCGTGACCTGTGGCGACCAGGAGCTCAGCTTCCAGCAATTGGCCGATCGCGTCTCGCGCCTGGCCGCCGTGCTGCGCAAGCTGGGCATGCAGCCCGGTGACCGCGTCGGCATGATGGCGCTCAATTCGGTCCGCTACGTCGAGTACCTGTACGGCGTGTGGTGGGGCGGCGGCGTGATCAACCCGGTCAATGTGCGCTGGAGCCCGGCCGAGGTGGGCTACTCGCTGGACGACTGCGACACGCGCATCCTGCTGGTCGACAAGTTCTTCGCGCCCCAGGCCGCGATGCTGCGTGAGACCTCCAAGAGCCTCAAGACCCTGGTCTACTGCGACGACGGCGAGGCGCCCGCCGGCATGCTGAGCTACGAGCAGCTGATGGCCGAGGCCCAGCCTGCCGAGGATGTGCGCCACCAGGGCGAGCACCTGGCCGCCGTGATGTACACGGGCGGCACCACGGGCCAGCCCAAGGGCGTCACGCTCACGCACACCAACCTCTACATCAACGCGCTGAGTGCCGTTGCCGCCGTGCCCCGCCCGGGCGACAAGGTGGGCCTGGTGGTCGCGCCCTTCTTCCACGTGGCCGGTTGCGGCCTGTCGCTGCAGCTGATTCAGCGTCTGGCCACGCAGGTGGTCGTGCCGATGTTCGACGAGGTCAACATTCTGCAGACCATCCAGAAGCGCAAGGTGACCGAGAGCTTCCTGGTGCCCACGATGATCAAGCGCCTGGTCGACCACCCGCGCTTCAAGGAGTTCGATTTGTCCAGCCTGGGCATGCTGCTCTACGGCGCCGCGCCTATCGATGCGGCCTTGCTGGACCAGGCCATGAAGGCCCTGCCGCACACCGAGTTCTGCCAGGCCTACGGCATGACCGAACTGGCGCCCACCATCTCGGTGCTGCTGCCGCACGACCACCGCCCGGGACCGAACCAGGAGAAGCGCCTGCGCTCGGCCGGCAAGCCCGTGCCCATCGCCGAGGTGCGCATCGTCGACCCTGTCGGCCAGGAGGTGCCCGCGGGCACCGTGGGCGAAATCGTCGCGCGCGGTCCCATGGTGATGAAGGGCTACTGGAACAAGCCGGAGCAGAGCGCCTCCGCCCTGCGCGATGGCTGGATGCACACGGGCGACGGCGGCTACATGGACGAAGAAGGTTACCTCTACGTCGTCGACCGCATCAAGGACATGATCGTGACCGGCGGCGAGAACGTCTACACCGCCGAGGTCGAGAACGCCATCGCCCAGCTGCCGCAGGTGTCGATGTCGGCCGTGATCGGCGTGCCCGATGACCACTGGGGCGAGCGTGTGCACGCCGTGGTGGTGCTGCGCGAAGGTGTCACGCTGGACGAGGCCACCCTGATCGCCCACTGCAAGACGCTGATCGCCGGCTACAAGTGCCCGCGCAGCGTCGAGTTCCGCACCGAGCTGCCGCTGTCGCCCGCCGGCAAGCTGCAGAAGTTCATCCTGCGCGAGCCCTTCTGGGCCGGCCGCAAGCGCTCGGTCAACTGATCCCCTTTTTCATTCTTCCTATTGAGAGGCGTCATGACGCTGGATACCCGTCGCACCTGGAGCGACCCCGACCTGGACCTGTTCCGAGACAACGTGGCGCGCTTCGTCGAGAACGAGGTGCTGCCGCACGATGAAGAGGCCCGCAAGCGCGGCAACGTGGGCCACGCGCTCTGGCACAAGGCCGGCGCCAACGGCCTGCTGTGCACCGACATCCCCGAGCAGTACGAGGGCGGCGGCGGTGATTTCCGCCACGAAGCCACCGTGTACGAGGAACTGGCGCGCCGTGCGCTCACCGGCATCAGCACCTCGGTGCACGCCATCGTGGCGCACTACATCCTCAACCACGGCACCGAGGCCCAGCGCCAACGCTACCTGCCGCGCATGGCGCGTGGCGAGCTGGTGGGCGCCATCGCGATGACCGAGCCTGGTACCGGCTCTGATCTGCAGGCCATCCGTGCCAAGGCGGAAAAGCGTGACGGCGGCTACGCCATCTCCGGCACCAAGACCTTCATCACCAACGGCTACCTGGCCGGCCTGGTGCTGGTGGTGGCCAAGACCGACCCGAGCCAGGGCGCGCGCGGTACCTCCATCCTGATCGTGGAGACCGAGGGCGCCAAGGGCTACAGCGTGGGCCGTGTGCTCGACAAGATCGGCCTGAAGGCGCAGGACACCTCAGAGTTGTTCTTCGACGAGGTGTGGGTGCCCGAGGATGCCGTACTGGGCGGCGAGGAAGGCAAGGGCTTCTTCCAGCTGATGAGCGACCTGCCCTACGAGCGCCTGATCATCGGCGTGACGGCACTGGCCGCGATGGAAGGTGCCTACGAGGCCACGCTGGCCTACACGCGTGAGCGCCGCGCCTTCGGCAAGCCGGTGGCCGAGTTCCAGAACACGCGCTACAAGCTGGCCGAGGTGGCCACGCAGATCAAGGTGGGCCGCGCCTTCATCGACCAGTGCGTCGAGCGCCTGGTGGAGGGCACGCTGGACACGGCCACGGCCTCCATGGCCAAGCTCTGGGCCACCGAGACGCAGGGGCGTGTGGTCGATGAATGCCTGCAGCTCTTCGGCGGCTACGGCTACATGAACGAATACATGATCGCCCGCATGTACGCGGATGCCCGGGTGCAGCGCATCTACGGCGGCACCAACGAGATCATGAAAGAGGTGATCGCACGGGCGCTGTGAAGCGCTCCACGCATCTCTGAACCGCTGGCCCGCGACGGGTCAGCGGATCACCGCCAGCTTGCGCGCGATGGCCACGGCCTGTGTGCGGCTGTGCGTACCCAGCTTGAGGTTGATGTTACGCAGGTGCGTGCGCACGGTGCTGTCCGACACGAAGAGCTTCTCGGCCATGGCGCCGTTGGAGTAACCCTCGGCCAGCAGCTGCAGCACGCGGATCTCCTTGCGCGTGAGCGGTTCGGCCAGGGGCTGTGCCGGTGCGCCGGTGGATTCGGCATCGGCCATGACCACGGGACCTGCGATCTTGAGCAGGCGCTGCAGGTACTCGGTGAAGATCGGGTCGTCGGGTTCGCTGGCAGCACTGCGCGGGTTGGCCTGCTGGGCTTGAAGGTGCGCCTGGCACCGGTGCAACAGCATCCCCACGGCCGGGCCCTCGTCCAGGATCAGACGGATGAAGCCGTCATGGCATGTCTGGCGCAGCACGCCGAGCAGCGTTTCCGTGCCGCCAAGGATGTCGCCGGTACGCTGCTGGGCCAGAGCTTGCAGCACGCGCAGCTTGAAGGCGCGGCCATGGCGTGTGCGGGCCTGCGCATCCAGGATCTCTTCCTGCAGCGGGGCCATGGCCTGCTGGGCATCGCCAAAGCAGATCTCCCAGCGCAGGCGCGCCAGGCGCAGGTCGTGCAGCTCATGGGCGGGCAGGCGCTGGCGGGCCACACGCTGCCACAGGATCTGGTCGTTGGCGCGGGCCAGCTCGTCGCGCGAGGCCTGGGCATGGCCCTGCAGCAGCATCATGCGCGAGCGCTCCAGCTTGGCGCTGGCCACCACGCGCGGCAGTTGCCGGTGGTGGCCCAGGTACTCCAGTTCGGTCAGCACGTGAAAGGCCGCGTCGATGTCCCCGCGCTGGAAGGCGATGCGAGAGCGCAGCACGTGGCTGAGGATCATGTGGTCGGGCAGGCCCACGTCGCGCGCCAGCGGCAGGTACACATTGAGCAGGTGCTCGGCCTGGTCGAGCTGGTCGGTCTCGTACATGGCTGAGGCATAGAAGATGCCGGCCCAGGCGTGGCCATTGGTGTGGTTGTAGGTGGTGCTGTGCCCGCCTGTCACGGCCATGCGGAAACGTGCGGAAGCCTGGCGCAGGCGCCCCTCCTGCAGATCGAGCAGGCCTTCCATCGATTCGGTGTACATGCGCACGAAGGGGCTGGAGCCCTGGCAGGCGCGTGCCGCGTCGAGCAGGCGGTGGGCCTCGTGGTGGTGGCCCATCACGGACACCACGTTGGCCATCGCATTGGTGAGCACGCTGTCGGCGAAGGGGCTGGAGCTGGGCAGCGTGGCCAGGCTTTCATGGCCCACGCGGTAGGCGTCCTCGTAACGGTCCATCATGGCCAGCAGCAGGGGGCGCAGTGCATTGACATTGGCTGTGACGACGGGATCGGACTGGTCCGGGCCGATGCGCTCCAGCTGCGCCATGGCCTGCCAGGGTCCTTGCGTGAAGCAGGTGGCCCACACGCGGATGGCCTGCAGCGGTGGGTGGGCGGCCAGGGCGTCGTCCGGGATCACGCTGAACCAGCGTGCCAGCAGCCGCAACTGGCCCTTGAACAGGAACGCGTCGGCATGGGGCGCGAGCAGGTTCAGCGCGTGCGGGTGGTCACCGCCCTCGATGGCGTGCTCCACGGCGGGCACGGCCTGGCCCTGCGCCTCGTACCAGGCCGAGGCGGCCAGATGCAGGCGCGGCAGCTCTTCCGGGTGTTCGCGCGCCAGCTGGTTGCGCAGGAAATCGGCGAACAGGCTGTGGTAACGCCATAGCGGGCCTCGGCCCTCCACACCGGTGACGGGCGTGAGGAACAGGTTGGCGCTGTCGAGCTGTTCGAGGATGGCCGCCGCATCGAGCCGCGGGTTCAGGGCCTGGCACACCGACACATTGAGCTGGCGCAGGATGCTGGTGCGCATCAGGAAATCGCGCACCTCGGTGCTCTGGTGGGCCAGCACGTCTTCGGCGAGGTAGTCGGCGATGGCGCGGTTCGAGCCCGAGAAGCGTGCGATGAAATCGCTGCCCGTGCCTCGGCGTTCCAGCGCCATCGAGGCCAGCCACAGGGCGGCCACCCAGCCTTCGGTCTTGCTGTGCAGCTGGGCCAGGGCGTCGGCATCCATGGCGGGCGTGCCACGCAGCTGGAAGAAGTGGGAGGCCTCTTCCAGGCTGAAGCGCAGGTGCTCGGTGTCCACCTCGATCAACTGGCCCCGTGCGCGCAGGCGGCCCAGGCCCAGGTCTGGCAGGCTGCGCGAGCCGATCACCAACTGGCCACGGCGGGGCAGGTGGTCGATGATCTCGCGCACCAGGCCCAGCACGGCCGGCTCCTGGATCAGCTCGAAATCATCGAGGAAGAGCGTGAAGGGTGCGCTGTGGCGGGCCAGCGATTCGACCACGTCCACGGCCGTGCCTTCTGCGGGTTCCATGGCCAGGCGCGTGACGGCGGCGTTCAGCCCGGCCAGAAAGCGCGAGACATCGTTGTCGGCGCGGTCGAGCGTGAGCCAGGCGGTGGCGATGCCCTGTTCTTCCAGGCCGGCTCGGGCCTGCAGCATGGCGGTGGTCTTGCCGAAGCCGGCGGGGGCGCGTACCAGCACCAGCTTGGCGGCACTGGCCTGCACGATGCGGTCGCAGGCCACGGCGCGCAGCACCTGCAGGGCGCTGGAGCCCATGGGGTTGAGCTTGGCGGCCAGGCCCGGCGATGGCGGCGGCGTGTCCATGTCCTTGGCGCGGGGCGCGGCTGAGAGAGGTAGTGGCGAGACGATGGGCATGGCGTACCTGTTGTGCGGCCGGGCCGTGGTCTGGTGAGGTCCTGGGATTCGTGGGTGCGCAGCGCGCCATCGCGCGCGGCTGTGCACTGGGGTAGTGCGGATTGTCAAGCTGCATTAATGTCTTTGTCTGTACGGGCAAAACCTAGGGCTTAGTGCGGTGTGTTCCGTCGGTTCCGACGATGGGCAGGGCCTGGGGGTATCCCTAGAGTCAGGCGGCCAACTCCATCCCAGGGACCCGCATGAACGATGTGTTTGTCTACGACCATGTGCGCACGCCGCGCGGCAAGGGCCGCCCGGAAGGCGCACTGCATGCGACCCCGCCAGTGCGCTTGGCGGCCCGTGTGCTGCAAGGCCTGCAGGTCCGCAACGGCTTCGATCCAAACGAGATCGATGACGTCGGCCTGGGCGTGGTCATGCCCGTGGGCGAGCAGGGCGCCGACATCACACGCGCCGCATTGCTGGCGGCCGGCTATGGCGATGGCGTCACGGGCTACCAGCTCAACCGCTTCTGCACCTCGGCGCTGGACACCCTGAAGATGGGCCACGCGCTGATCGCCGCCGGCCAGGCCGAGGCCGTGATCGGCGGCGGCGTCGAATCGATGTCGCGCGTGGCCATCGGCAGCGATGGCGGCGCCACCTACACCGATCCGACCATCGGGCGGCATCACCCCTACATCCCCAACGGCGTGGCCGCCGACCTGATGGCCACGCTGGGCGGCTTCTCGCGTGAAGACCTCGATGCCTATGCGTGCGAGAGCCAGCGACGCGCCGGTGCCGCGCAGGCAGGCGGCTACTTCGACCGCACCTTGCTGCCAGTGCTTGACGAACTCGGTCAGGTGGTGCTGGCACGTGACGAAGCGCTGCGGCCCGGCACCACCATGGCTGATCTGGCCAAGCTCAAGCCGGTGTTCACAGGCCTGGGGGAGGAGGGCTTCGATGCCATCGTGCTGCAGCGCTACCCGCAGCTGTCGGCCATCGAGCACCTGCACACCGGCGGCAATGCCAGCGGTATCGTCGATGGGGCCTGCGCGGTGTTGCTGGGCAGCCAGGCTTTCGGGCAGCGCGCGGGCCTCAAGCCCCGTGCGCGCATCCTGGCCAGTGCGAGCTGCGCGTCCGAGCCGCTGATCAGCCTGGGCGGGCCGATGCCCGTGACCGAACGTGTGCTGACGCGTTGCGGCATGACCGTGCGCGACATCGATCTCTTCGAAGTCAACGAGGCCTTCGCCGTGGTGCCGCTGGCCTACATGCGCCACTTCGACATCGCCCCGGACCGCGTGAACGTGAACGGCGGCGCCATCGCGCTGGGCCACCCGCTGGGCGCCACGGGCGCCATCCTGCTGGGCACCGTGCTCGACGAGCTGGAGCGGCGTGACGCGGCCACGGGCCTCGTCACCCTGTGCGCGGCGGCCGGCCAGGCCACCGCGCTGATCATCGAACGCACCTGAGGACACCGCGATGCGTGAACATCAATGGGAGAACCTCAGCCTGTCGGTCGATGCCAATGGCGTGGCCCTGCTGACGATGGATGTGAAGGGGCGTGCCGACAACGCCTTCACGCCGGGCTTCCTGGCCGACCTGGCCGCTGCCGTGGCCCATGTCAAGGACAGCAGCGAGATCTGCGGCCTGGTCATCACCTCGGGCAAGGTCACGGGCTTTTGCAGCGGTGCGGCGCCTGAGGATCTGCTGGCTGTGCACGAAGCGGGTCTGAGCGCCGTGCAGATCATGGGCGTGCTGACACCGGCCCAGCAGGCCATCCGGGCGCTGGAGCGCTGCGGCAAGCCGGTGGCCGCAGCCATCCAGGGCGCGGCCCTGGGCGGTGGCTATGAACTGGCGCTGGCCTGTCACCACCGCGTGCTGGCCGACAGCCCCCGGGCCGTGGTCGGCCTGCCCGAAGTGAGCTTCGGTGTGCTGCCCGGGGGCGGCGGTACCCAGCGCCTGCCGCGCCTGATCGGCATCCAGGCCGCGCTGCCGCTGCTGCTGTCGGGGCGCCAGGTGGCGCCGGCCGAGGCGCTGCAACTGGGCCTGGTCGACCAGGTGGTGAGCGCCAGGGACGTGATCCCAGCGGCGCGCCGCTGGGTGTTGGCCCACCCTGAGGCTGTGCAGCCCTGGGACGTGAAAGGCTTCAAGGTGCCGGGCGGCGTGGGCGCGATGGCCTCGCATGCCAACAGCAGCTTCGGCCTGGGCGTGGCGCGCGTGCGCCGCGACACGCAGGACCGCGAGCCTGCGCCCATGGCCATCCTGACCTGTCTGTACGAAGGCACGCAGCTGCCCTTCGACCAGGCCCTGGCGCTGGAAGCCCGCCACTTCAGCCTGCTGCTGGCAGGGCCGGTGGCACGCAACCGCCTGCGCACCTTGCATGTCAACGGCCCGCGCCTGACGCGCCAATGGGCCGCGGCCACCCGCTACCCGGCAGACCGCTGTGCCGGCCGCCTGGTGCGCGCCCATGCCGACGAGGCGCGCGCATTGGCCGCCGATGGCGTGAGCCCCGCGCTGATGCGCAACGCGGCGCTCCAGGCTGGCTTCGAGCCACCGGCCGAGCTCAATGAACTGGATCACCCCGCATCGCCCAACCAACCCGATGTGGCCGTGGTGACATGGCGCTGGCTGAGCGCCTCCGCGCTGGAAGCCGCCCGCTGCGTGGATGAGGGCGTGATCGACGACCCCGCCCAGGCCGACGTGGTGGCCGTGCGCGAACTGGGTTACCCCGCCTGGACGGGCGGCCCGATCTCCTTCATCGACACCCAGGGCGTGCAGGCCTTCGTCGCGCAGTGCGACCGCCTGGCCGCCGAATCCGCCAGTGGCGACCGCTTCTGCGTGCCGCCCTGGCTGCGCGAGCGGGCCACGCAGGCCCCGCATCGCCTCTATCCCCATCCCGCACTTTCTCAGGACAACGGACATGAAGACACGCGTGAGTGAACGACTGGGCATCGCCTATCCCATCATCCAGGGCGGCATGATGTGGGTGGGCCTGGCTGAACTGGCCTCGGCCGTCTCCAACGCCGGCGGCCTGGGCATCATCACGGCGCTCACGCAGCCCACGCCCGATGCCTTGCGCCAGGAGATCGAACGCTGCCGCTCGATGACGAGCAAGCCCTTCGGCGTCAACCTCACCATCCTGCCCACGGTCACGCCGCCGCCCTATGCCGAGTACGTGTCGGCCATCATCGACAGCGGCGTCAAGATCGTCGAGACGGCGGGCAACAGCCCCAAGGAGTTCATCGAGCGCTTCAAGGCGGCCGGTGTCAGCATCGTGCACAAGTGCACCACTGTGCGCCATGCCCTGTCGGCCGAGCGCAATGGCGTGGACATGGTCTCCATCGACGGCCTGGAGTGCGCGGGCCACCCGGGCGAGGACGACGTGGGCGGCCTGGTGCTGATCCCTTCGGCCGCGCGCCAGCTCAAGATCCCCGTGATCGCCTCTGGCGGCATTGCGGATGGGCGTGGCATGGCCGCGGCCCTGGCCCTGGGCGCCGAAGGCGTGAACATGGGCACACGCTTCTGCGTCACGCAGGAGGCCCCCATCCACGACGACATCAAGCAGGCCCTGGTGCGCGGCAGCGAGCGCGACACGGCCCTGATCTTCCGCACGCTCAAGAACACGGCGCGTGTGTTCCGCAACGCCATCGCGGATGAAGTGCTGTCGATGGAGCGTCGCGATGGTGGCTGCACCTTCGAAGAGATCCGCCCGCTGGTGTCCGGCCAGCGTGGCCGCGCGGCCCTGGCCAGTGGCGTGGTCGATGGCGGCATCGTGAGCGCCGGCCAGTGCATCGGCCTGATCGACGACGTGCCCACCTGCGCCGAGCTGATCGAGCGCATGGTGGGGCAGTGCCGCGAGCGCCTGCAGGTGGCGAGCAACTGGGCGGCATGAGTGGCTTGAACGGCCTGGGCGCTCTGTGATTCGTCCCTTTGGACGATGGACCCCGCAGGGCCCGATTTCTACAGTGCAAGCAAAGGCATGGCATGAGGCCATGGCGAACAAGGAGCGCACGTGTTTCAAGGTGACAGCATCCGCCTGACCAGGCTGGACGAGGGCTTCGTCGAACTGTGTTTCGACGCCAAGGACGAACCGATCAACAAGCTCGACGCCCGCACGGTGAACGAGTTCCGCCAGGCCACCGAGCTGCTGGCCAAGGCCGGTGATGTGCGCGGCGTGCTGGTCACCAGTGCCAAGGATGTGTTCATCGTCGGCGCCGACATCAAGGAGTTCGGCGAGATGTTCAAGGACAGCGCCGAGCAGATCGCCAGCGGCGTGCTGGTCAAGAACCAGATCTTCGTGGCGTTTGAAGACCTGCCCTTCCCGAGCGTGGTGGCCATCAATGGCTTCGCGCTGGGCGGCGGGCTGGAGCTGGCCCTGGCGGCCAGCCACCGTGTGATGTCCACCGCCGCGCAGGTGGGTGTGCCTGAAGTGAAGCTGGGCCTGTTCCCGGGATTCGGCGGCACGGTGCGCCTGTCGCGGGTGGCCGGTGCGCAGGCCGCGCTGGACTGGATCGCCAGCGGCAAGCCCGCCAAGGCCCCGGCCGCCAAGGCCGCCGGCGTGGTCGATGAAGTGGCCGAGCCCGCCGCCCTGCGCGCCGAGGCCCTTGCCCTGCTGCGCGGTGCGGCCGATGGCCAGGTGAACTGGCAGGCCGCGCAGGCTCGCAAGCGCAACCCGCTGCCGCTGTCCGATGCCGAGCGCCAGACCCTGTTCGCCACGGCCGTCGAGAAGATCAAGGCCGACAGCCCGCCACACCAGCCTGCGGCGCTGATCGCCGCCGAGATGATGGCCGAGGCCGCCGCCGTGGACCGCGCCAAGGCGCTGGCCCTGGAAGCCGCCGCCTTCGGCCGTGTCGCCAAGACCCAGGCGGCCGGTGCGCTGGTGCAGGTCTTCCTCAACGACCAGTTGATCAAGAAGGTCTCGCGCAAGCACACGGGGCAGGGCGGTGGCAAGGTCAAGCAATTGGCCGTGCTGGGCGCCGGCATCATGGGCGGTGGCATCGCCTACACGGCCGCGCTGCGCGGCACGCCCGTGCTGCTCAAGGACATCGCCAGCAAGCAGCTGGACCTGGGCGTGGGTGAAGCCAGCAAGCTGCTGGCCCGCCAGGTCAAGTCCGGTCGCCTGGCGCAGGACAAGGCCGATGCCATCCTGCAATCGATCAAGCCGCAGCTCGACGACCGGGGTTTCGACGCCGTCGATCTGGTGATCGAGGCCGTGGTGGAGCGCCTGGACATCAAGCAGCAGGTGCTGGGTGTGCTCGAAGGCTCGGTGCGCAATGACGCGATCATCGCGTCCAACACCTCCAGCCTGCGCATCGACGACATCGCGCGCCCGCTGCTGCGCCCCGAGAACATCGTGGGCATGCACTTCTTCAACCCCGTGCCGGTGATGCCGCTGGTCGAGGTGATCCGTGGCGTCAAGACCAGCGACGCGGCCGTGGCCACCGCGGTGTCGCAGGCCCTGGCCATGGGCAAGACGCCCATCGTGGTCAAGGATTGCCCGGGCTTCCTGGTCAACCGCATTGTCACGCCCTACGTGAACGCCTTCCTGCAGCTGGTGGCCGATGGCGCCGACTTCGAAGAGGTCGACCGCGTGATGGAAGCCTTCGGCTGGCCCATGGGCCCGGCTTACCTGCAGGACGTGGTCGGCATGGACGTGGGCTCGCACGTGGGCGACGTGATCTCGGCGGGCTACCCCGAGCGCATGAAGCCGGTGGCGCGCAACGTGGTCAAGCTGATGGTCTCGCGCCAGCGCTATGGCCAGAAGACGGGCGAAGGCTTCTACCGCTACGCCCCCGATGCCGGCGGCAAGCCGCGCAAGACCTCGTCGCCCGAGGCGCACGAGCTGGTGCGCAGCCTGCAGACCGAAGGCCAGCACCGCTTCACCAGCGAGGAGATCGTCGAACGCATGATGCTGCCGATGATCATCGAATCGGCCCACGCGCTGGAAGACGGCGTGGTGGCCTCGCCGGCCGAAGTGGACATGGCCCTGATGATGGGCCTGGGCCTGCCCGCCTACCTGGGCGGCGCGCTCAAGTACGCCGACTGGCTGGGCCTGCCCCAGGTGGTGGCGCTGAGCGATCGCTATGCCTCGCTGGGCCCCGCGTACCACGCCACGGCCCGCATGCGCGCCATGGCCGCGCAGGGCGAGAGCTTTCACCGCTGAGCACCTGCCTGCAGCGGACCTCTTTCACAACATCCCTTCCTCATCCCCATGAAACTCGATTCCAGCATCGCCGCCGTCGTGACCGGTGGCGCCTCGGGCCTGGGCGCGGCCACGGCCCGCCGCCTGGCGGCCCAGGGCGTCAAGGTCGCCATCTTCGATCTCAACGCCGACCTGGGCGAAAGCCTGGCGCGCGACCTCGGCGGCGTGTTCTGCCAGGTCGACGTGACCTCGGACACCGACGTGGACGCCGCGCTGCAGCGCGCCCGCAGCCGCCACGGCCAGGAACGCATCCTGGTCAACTGCGCCGGCATCGGCAACGCCACCAAGACGGCCAGCCGCGACAAGACCAGCGGCGAGATCCGCCACTTCCCGCTGGCAGGTTTCGACCGCATCATCCAGGTCAACCTGGTGGCCACCTTCCGCTGCATCGCCAAGTCGGCGGCCGGCATGCTGACCCTGCCTCCGCTGCAGGACGGCGAGCGCGGCGCCATCGTCAACACGGCCTCCGTGGCGGCCGAGGACGGCCAGATGGGCCAAGCGGCCTACTCGGCCTCCAAGGCCGGCATCGTGGGCATGACCCTGCCCATCGCGCGTGACCTGATGAGCGAAGGCATCCGCATCAACACCATCCTGCCGGGCATCTTCAACACGCCGCTGCTGCAGGCCGCGCCGGACCACGTCAAGGCCGCACTGGCCGAATCCGTGCCCTTCCCCAAGCGCCTGGGCGAGCCCGATGAATACGCGCAGCTGGTGGAAGTGATGCTGACCAATGGCTACTTCAACGGCGAGAGCGTGCGCCTGGACGGCGCGATCCGCATGGCGCCGCGCTGAATCGCGTCCACCGCTTTCTCGACGCTTTCTCACCACCTTCCACGTACAGGCCACCCAGTCCGTCCCCACGTTCCCGCTGGCCTGCCCGTACGCCCAACGCTTTCCGATCAAAGGACCCGAGTCATGTCTGAAGCCTACATCGTTGCCGCCGCCCGCACGGCCGGGGGCCGCCGCGGCGGTCGCCTGTCCGGCTGGCACCCCGCCGACCTCGCCGCCCAGGTGCTGAACGCCCTGGTGCAGCGCACCGGCGCCGATCCCGCCGCGATCGACGACGTCATCATGGGATGCGTCGGTCAGGTCGGGGAGCAGGCCTGCAACGTGGCGCGCAACGCCATCCTGTCGTCCTCGCTGCCCGAATCGGTGCCCGGCACCTCGGTGGACCGCCAGTGCGGCTCCTCGCAGCAGGCGCTGCACTTCGCGGCCCAGGCCGTGATGTCGGGCACGCAGGACATCGTGATCGCCGCCGGTGTCGAGAGCATGACGCGCGTGCCGATGGGCACGCCCATCACCCTGCCGCTCAAGAACGGCCTGGGCATGTACGTGAGCCCCGCGATGAAGCAGCGCTATGACGGCGTGGAGTTCAGCCAGTTCAGTGGCGCCGAAACCATTGCGCGCAAGTACGGCCTGAGCAAGGACCAGCTCGACGCCTTCGCGCTGCTGAGCCATCAGCGCGCCGCCGAGGCCACGCGCCTGGGTCGCTTCGAAGAAGAGATCGTGCGGGTGGAGGTGCGGACTGCCGATGGCGAGGCCCCGAGCGAGCCGCACCTGGTCGACGAAGGCATCCGCTTCGACGCGACGCTGGAAGGCATCGCCGGCGTCAAGCTGATCCAGGAAGGCGGCCTGCTGACGGCCGCGAGCGCCAGCCAGATCTGTGATGGCGCCAGCGGCGTGCTGGTCGTCAATGAGCGCGGGCTGAAGACATTGGGTGTGAAGCCCCTGGCCCGCATCCACCACATGACCGTGATCGGCCATGACCCGGTGATCATGCTGGAGGCGCCGATTCCGGCGACGCAGCAGGCGCTCAAGAGGGCCGGCCTGTCGATCAACGACATCGACCTGTACGAAGTGAACGAGGCCTTCGCATCCGTACCGCTGGCCTGGCTGCAGGGTGTGGGGGCGGATCCCGCCAAGCTCAACGTGCACGGTGGCGCGATCGCGCTGGGCCACCCGCTGGGCGGCTCGGGCACCAAGCTGATGACGACGCTGGTGCATGCGCTGATCCATCGTCAGGCCCGTTACGGCCTGCAGACCATGTGCGAAGGCGGTGGCCTGGCCAACGTGACCATCGTCGAAAGGCTGTGATGAGTTCTGGTGTTCGCTACGAACGGGAAGGTGCTGTCGGGGTTGTGACCCTGGACAACGCGGCGCGGATGAACCCTCTGACGGAGGTGATGCAGCAGGCCTTGCTGGAGATCCTGGACCAGGCGGGGCGCGACCCGCAGGTGCGCGCGCTGCTGATCATCGGCGAGGGCCGGGGCTTCTGTGTGGGCGCGGACCTGGGCTCGATGGTGTCCCAGCCGGGCGACACGCGCAGCCTGGGCACACGCACGGCCGATGCGATGGCGGTGCTGTCCAACAAGCTGGTGGTGGCCTTGCGTGAGGCACCCTTCCCGGTGGTCAGTGCGCTCAATGGCGCGGTGGCGGGCGCGGGCGTGGGCCTGGCGCTGGCGGCCGACCTGGTGGTGGCGGCGCGCTCGTCGTACTTCTACTGTCCCTTCATGCCCAAGCTGGGCATCGTGCCGGACTTGGGCAGCACCTGGTTCCTGGTGAACCTGCTGGGGCGTTCGCGTGCACTGGGCCTGACCTTGCTGGGCGACAAGCTGTCGTCGGCGCAGGCCTTGGAATGGGGTCTGGTGTGGTCCGTGGTGGACGACGAGGCTTTGCCCGATGAGGGGCGTGCGCTGGCGCGGCGTCTGGCGGAGTTGCCGGCGCATGGTGCGCTGGAGATGCGGCGTGCCTTCGAGGCGGCGCGGTGCAATGACCTGGCGACGCAGCTGGCCTATGAGGCTGAGCGGCAGCGCGAGTTGATCGACCATCCGGATTTTGCGGAGGGTGTGGCGGCGTTCATGGGACGTCGGGCGCCTTCTTTCGGGAACCGGTCTGGTTGATTTCGTTCTTTTCTCTTCGTGACTTTCGGTGTGTTTGGGGCTGGCACGGATTTCCGGGGTGTGCCGGCCCCTTTTTTTGCCTGGCGCTTTTCGCTGTTTCTTGTGGATCTGCTGGATCCTGGTGTTCGACGGGTTGAGCGCTTTGTCGCTGCAGCGCGGGACGGGGGTTGAGGGGGCCTCTGGGTGGGCTTCAATGTTGGCGGTCCCGCTTTCAGCGGGACTCCTCTCCGGTGCTCGTCCAGGGCAGGTGGCTGCGCAACTCGCCCTGCGGGCTCAAACATGCTCGCCATCCCCTGGCCACA
>JBMOQM010000026.1:0-17769 GCA_049322875.1 Pseudomonadota bacterium | reverse complement strand
AGGGCGCCAGCACCAGGACATGCCACCACAGCAGCAGCCCGGCGACCACCGCGAGCACCACCCAACCGACCCAGCGGGGCCAGGGCGAAGGTGGGGGGTATGAAGCCTGAACGGGGGTCGGAGGTGCCATGGGGCGATTCTATCGAGCCCCGTGCACCTGCCGTTTTCAGTTCACGTCAACGGCCACAGGTCGGGCTGTCGTACACCGCGCGGCGGGCGCCTTCGATGTCCTGCTCGAACTTGGCCTGGTTGCGCTGCGCCTCGGGCTGGGTCTGGTATTCGGCCACGATGGCGGCCTGGCGGCGCAGGAATTCGGTGCGGCACTCGGCATCACGCAGGGCCTGGTCGCTGTCCAGCTTGGGCGCCAGTTGCTCCAGCTTGGTCTTGCAGCCCTCCATCTTCTGGGTGCGCAGGTTCTCGTCCGGCTCCAGGTCGGTCAGCAGCACGCTGCAGATCAGCAGCGATTCGCCCATGGTCATCTCCATGTTGGCGATGCGATCCGGCAGCTGGTCCAGCAGCTGCTGCGCCAGGGCATGGCGCTGGGCGGTGTTCGGGCTGTCCTGCAGAGCCTGCCATTGCTCAAAGCCACGCTGGTAGCGCAGAAAGGCGCTGATGCGCTTGAGCTCCTTGGCACCATCGGGCTTGTTGCCCACAGCCTGCTTGAGCGAGCTCCACTCTTCGGGGGTGAAGTCGGTGGGGCGGCCGTCAGAGCCCTCGGCCGGCTGCACGTTCAGATTAACCACGGGGCCCGAGGTCGATGAGGGGGTGCCGGCATCGGCCGAAGCCGCCACCGGATCGGCGGATTTGCCCGAACTCATCCACCACCAGCCAGCGGTGGCACAGCCCAGGACCACCACTCCGCCTGCGATCCAGCCCCAGCGCACACCAGACGAACGGTCGTACGAAATCATCGATGCCCTCTCACAATGCAATGCCGCGTATTGTGAGTGGCACGGCTGGCCGCAGCGCTGGGGCATTACCCGAGGAACTTCCGCCCGCGTCCCCCCTCGACAGGGGTGTTGCCCCAGCAGCGCCTGCCATGGCGTGCCCTACACTTGCGCCTCTCCCACGCCTCTCGCTGAAGCCCCTTCGCCAGTTCCATGGAATCGCTCGCCCCTGCATCACCCCTGACCGCCGCCCTTGGTGCCCTGGTGGGCTACCTGATCGGCTCGCTGTCCTTCGCCGTGATCGTGAGCCGCCTGTTCGGGCTGGCCGATCCCCGCAGCTATGGCTCCGGCAACCCCGGCGCCACCAACGTGTTGCGCTCCGGGAACAAGGGCGCGGCCATCCTGACCCTGGTGTTCGACGCCCTGAAGGCCTACCTGCCCGTGCTGGCGGCCCGGCAGATGGGACTGGGCGATCTGGTCGTCACTTTGGTGGGCCTAGGCGCCTTCCTGGGGCACCTGTGGCCCGTGTTTTTCAAGTTCGAGGGCGGCAAGGGCGTGGCCACCGCCGCGGGCGCGCTGCTGGCCTTCGATCCCGCCATGGGCGGGCTGGTGCTGCTGGTGTGGATCGCCGTGGCGGCAATCACCCGTTATTCGTCACTGGCGGCCCTGTGCGCCTCCGTGGCCGCACCGCTGATCCAGTGGTGGCTCCATGGCCTGCAGCCGCAGACCTGGGGCGTGCTGGCCATGAGCCTGCTGCTGATCTGGCGCCACGAAGCCAACATCCGCAAGCTGCTGGCCGGGCAGGAAAGCAAGCTCGGCCAGAAGTCGGCGCCGCCGCCGTCGGCCTGACATCCGCCGCATGAACGACACCCCGCGCCGGCCCAAATCCTGGCTCTCGCTGGTAGTGATCGTGGGCGTGGTCTGGGGTGCCCATCAGGCCTGGATCCAGTGGCGGGAACACCGCGCCATCGATGCCGTTCGCGCCACGGCAGGCGCGCTGGATATCGTGATGTTCACCACCGATGACTGCCCCTACTGCGCCAAGGCCCGTGCCTGGTTCAAGGCAAACGAGGTGCCCTGGCGCGAGTGCAACATCGAGCGCAACGCCATGTGCAAGCAGGTGTTCGATGCCCGGGGGGCGCCCGGCGTGCCCCTGCTGCATGTGCGGGGCCAATGGCAACTGGGCTTTGACCCGGCCCAGCTGGCCGTGGCGCTGACCACGGTGCCCCGAAAGCACTGAGGCGTTAAGCGCCTCAGGCCTCTTCGCCGCCGACAACCAGGCCCAGTGCGGCCAGATCGCCCCGCCCTTGCCTGATCACGCGGGGCTCGCCATCGCTCAGGTCGATCACCGACGTGGGCTCCATGGGGCAGGCCCCGGCATCCACCACCGCCTGCACCTGCTTTTGCAGCCGCTCACGGATCTCATGGGCATCGTTGAGCGCCTGCGTCTCGCCGGGCATGATCAATGTCGTCGCCAACAAAGGCTCGCCCATCTCAGCCAGCAGGGCCTGGGTCACGATGTGATCCGGCACACGCAGGCCGATGGTGCGACGTGATGGGTGCGACACGCGCCGCGGCACCTCCTTGGTCGCCTCCAGGATGAAGGTGTAGGCACCCGGCGTCGCGGACTTGAGCAGGCGGTACTGCTGGTTGTCGACCCGCGCATAGCTGGCCAGCTCCGACAGATCGCGGCACAGCAGCGTGAGGTGGTGCCGCTCATCGACGGCGCGGATGCGGCGCAGCGTCTCCACCGCAGTTTTGTCATCGAGGTGGCAGACCAGGGCGTAGCTGGAATCGGTGGGCACGGCGGCCACCCCACCTTGCCTCAGGAGCGCCACCGCCTGCTTGAGCAGACGAGGCTGGGGATGCTGGGGATGAACTTCGAAATACTGGGCCATCGCCCGAGGGTATCAGGCCCGCAGGATCAAGGCCGGTGGATGCGGTGTTCCAACGCTTCCCACACAGGATTGAGCTGCTTGGGCAGGGGCGGCAAGGTACCCAGGTCGGTGTGGCTCTCGGCCGGATCATGGAAGTCGGAGCCACGTGAGGCCAGCAGGCCGAACTCCTGGGCCATGTCGGCGTACTTGAGGTACTCGGACGGCGTGTGGCTGCCGGTGACCACCTCGACGCCCTGCCCGCCCAGCGCCTTGAACTCGGTGAACAAGGCGAACTCTTCGTTCGGTGTGAAATCGTACCGGCCCGGATGTGCGATCACGGCGATGCCGCCGGCTCCCGTGATCCATTTCAAGGCATCGGAGAGCGTGGCCCAGCGGTGCTCGACATAGCCGGGCTTGCCTTCCGTGAGATAGCGGCGAAACACCTCATGGGTGTCCGAGCAGAAGCCCGCCTCGACCAGGTAACGCGCGAAGTGGGTGCGCGAGATCAGATCCGGGTTGCCCACGAACTTCAGCGCGCCTTCGTAGGCACCAGGGATGCCGGCGCGCGCCAGCCCGGCCGCCATGTCACGGGCGCGCCGTTCACGGCCGCCGCGCGTGTGCGCCAGCCCCTGCACCAAGGATGCGTCATCAGCATCGAAACCCAGGCCCACGATGTGCACCGTCTGGTGGATGAAGGTGACCGAGATCTCGGAGCCCGTGAGGTAGCCCATGCCGTGCTGCGCCGCAGCCGCACGTGCACGCGCCTGCCCGCCCACTTCATCGTGGTCGGTCAGCGCCCACAGGTCGACACCATTGCGACGCGCGCGCTCGGCCACCGCCTCAGGCGTCAGCGTGCCGTCAGACACACTGGAGTGGCAATGGAGATCGGCGTTGAGCATGGAAACGGCCCCGCAGGTTGACGCAGCGCTTCTATTGTAGGAAATGCGGGCCCGGGTTCACGGCCGGGCCGGGCAAGTCCTCAGCAAATGCTGCCTCAGCGCATGGAGCGGCCCCAGGCGTCGATGCTGGCCTGGGTGAGCTCGCACACGAGCTTGTCGTCGATGGGCTGGCGGTAGCGGAACTTCACGTGGCGCATGCCCTTGCCGGCGCCTTGCAGTTCAGGGAAATCGCCCAGCAGCAGCACGCCGTTGAAGACCTGGAGGTGGGCATTGGCCTTGAACATCACGATGGCCAGCAGGTTGTCGCCATCGTTGGTGAAGACCAGGTTGCCCCACTTCACTTCGGGGCGCAGTTGGGGGGCGGTGGCAAGGATGGCCTTCTGGATCGCTTGAGCGGTTTCGCGTTGCTCAGGGCGGACACTGTCGTAGAAGGCGTTGATCAGCGCAGGGGATTGCAGGGGTCGGCGCATGGGGGATAGGCCCAAACAAAAAGGTACTACAAGAGCGTTGATACATGACCACCCCCTCCCTGAAGACGCCGTCGGCGCGCTTCCGTGTGGTCACACAGCGTGTGATCTGGATATCGGCTTTTTGTTCTTGAACTGCCGACAAATTTGTCGGCAATGCGCCAATTAACCAGCATTCGCGTGCCATACGGCACTCAACACCAACTTGAATCCTACCTCACCCAAGGGGGCTTCACATCCTTGAAATGAGTGCCTTTGTTGCTTTATCGGGCTTGATCATTCAGGTCTTGGGCAAGGTAACGCCACGTTGGCCCTGGTATTTGCCGCCACGGTCACGGTAACTGGTCTCGCAGACCTCATCGCTTTCGAAGAACAGCACCTGAGCACAGCCTTCACCGGCGTAGATCTTGGCCGGCAGCGGCGTGGTGTTGCTGAACTCCAGCGTCACGTAGCCTTCCCATTCAGGCTCGAACGGCGTCACGTTGACGATGATGCCGCAGCGCGCGTAGGTACTTTTGCCCAAACAGATCGTGAGCACGCTGCGCGGAATGCGGAAATACTCCACGGTTCGGGCCAGCGCGAAACTGTTGGGGGGAATGATGCAGACATCGCCCTTGAAATCGACAAAACTCTTTTCGTCGAAATTCTTCGGGTCCACCACGGTGGAATGGATGTTGGTGAAGATCTTGAATTCGTCGGCGCAGCGGATGTCATAACCGTAGCTGCTGGTGCCGTAGCTCACGATCTTGTGGCCATCGGCCGACTGGCGGACCTGGCCCGGCTCGAAAGGTTCGATCATGCCGTGCTCTTCGGCCATGCGGCGGATCCAGCGGTCTGACTTGATGCTCATGCGTGCTCCTTAACAGCCCGCTATTGTCCCCGATCCCGGGCGGTGCTTGGCGTACGCCCTTCAGTGACCTCGGCAAGGCTGCCTCCAGCGAGGTGTCCCCAAAGCGGGGCGTCCGAATTGGCATGGTTTTCGCATGCTGGGGCGGCACAAAAATGCGGCGCCCAACATCAGGGCGACCGTTCTGATCGCTGAGGTTCAATCAATGAGTTCGTTCAAGACGTTCCTGAAGTCAGGACACGGCCCGACCCTGTTCGCGTCTTTCCTGTACTTCGCCTTTTCCTGCTGCATCTGGGTGCTCAACGGCGCCATGGCGCCCTTCATCACGGAAGAGTTCAATCTCACGCCGGCGCAGAAGGGGTTGATGCTCTCGATCCCCATCTTCGCCGGGGCGCTGATGCGCTTCCCGCTGGGCCTGCTGGCGCAGTACATCGGCCGCAAGAAGGCCACGCTGGTGGAGATGGCCCTGATCGCCGTGGCCATGCTGTACGGCTACTTCGCGGTCAAGTCCTTCAATGATCTGCTGGCCATGGGCGTGCTGCTGGGCATTGCCGGTGCCAGCTTCGGGGTGGCGCTGTCGCTGGGGTCAGGCTGGTTTCCGCCTCGGCACAAGGGGCTGGCCATGGGGCTGGTGGGCGCGGGCAATGTGGGCACGGCTGTGTCCGTGCTGATCGCGCCACCGCTGGCGCAGGCCTTCGGCTGGCAGACGGTCTACGGCCTGGCCGCCCTGGCCATCTGCCTGCCCATGATCGTGATGATCGTATTCGCCAAAGAGCCGCCCGATGTGGATTCGCACGCCAGCTTCCGCGAGCACATCGCCTGCCTGTTCGAGAAGGACGGCTGGGCGTTCAGCCTGATTTACGGCATCACCTTCGGCGGCTTCATCGGGTTGACGACCTTTTTGCCCACCTACTACTACGACCAGTTCCACGTGAGCAAAGTCGAGGCGGGGCAACTCACCATGCTGGCCGCCTTCATGGGCGCGGCGCTGCGCATCTTCGGCGGGTGGATGTCCGACCGCTGGGGCGGCATCAACATGCTCACGGGCGTGCTGGTCATCGTGGTGGTGACCCTGGTGGCCTGCGGTGGCGTGAGCGAAAGCCTGGCGGCCACGACCCTGCTGTTCATGGTGTGCTTCGCGGCGCTGGGGGCCGGCAATGGCGCCTTGTTCCAGCTGGTGCCGCTGCGCTGGCCGGCCTCCACGGCGGTGGCGGGCTCGATGATCGGTGAGATCGGCGCGCTGGGCGGCGGCCTGGTGCCCAACGCCATGGGCTTGTCCAAGCAGTACTTCGGCTCGTACTTCTATGGCTTCCTGCTGTTCGCTGTTCTGGCTGTGGCGGTGCTGCTGATGATGCGCGTGATGCAGATCCGCTGGACGCGCACCTGGGCCGAAAAGGGTGGGCGTGCACGTGTCATGGCTCAGCACGCGACAAGCGCGGCTGCTCGGCAGCCTTCGGTCCCCGCCACGCCGGCCACGCGCGGCAAGCTCTGATTTTGAGATCTGCTCAGCCTCTGGGCAGGAAAATCAGCCAGTACAGCAAGAGCAGGTTGACCAGCACGGAGATCGCCAGCGCCACCTTCCAGATGGCCTGCGGATCACGCGTCATCAAGGATGTACCGCCAGGGGCCTGCAAGGGGCGGGAGGCGCCCCGCTCCAGGGCCAGCAGGAACTCTTCGGCGGTTTCGAAGCGCTGGCGCGGGTCGCGCGCCACGGCCTTGAGCACGATGTGGTCCAGCCAGATCGGCACGTCGGGCCGCCTGCGCGAAGGGGCCTGGGGGTCACGGCGGTATCGGGCTGTCTGATAGGGCTCGATCTCGCCATACGGCAGGTGCCCGGTGAGCCACTGGTAGAGCGTCACGCCCAGCGCGAACAGGTCACTCTGCGGTGTGGCCTGCGAGAGTTCCGGGTCATCGGACCACTGCTCCGGGTTGATGTAGCTGGGGGTGCCGGCATGCAGGGCGCGCAGCGATCTGGGCTCCTGCCCCGAGAGCGCCACGCCCAGGTCCAGCAGGCGCCACAAACCATCGGCACCAAGATGGACATTGTCGGGTTTGACATCGCGGTGAATCACACCGATCTGGTGCAATCGCCCCAGGGCGCGGCAGATGGCGCTGGCGCCTTCAACGATCTCGGTCACGGCAAAACGGCGCTCCGGCAGCAGTTCATGCAAGGCCTTGCCCTCGATCCACTCGAAGAGCGCATAGAAGTGGGTGGGCTCGTCGCGCTCGATGCAGCGCACCAGCCCCCGGGCGCCCCGCTCGGTGGCGCGGGCGCTCAGCCAGGCTTCATGGGCCAGCATGGCCCGCTCCTCCGGATCATTGGCGCGGGCTTCGTGCAGCGTCTTGAGCGCGAGCAGCGCGCCGTTGCGCCGGTCCCTCACCTTGTAGAGGCGGTGCACGCCGTTGCTCGCCACCTGCGCCATCACGGCGAGGTCGTCGAGCACATCACCCTCGCTCAGGCGTTGCGGCACCGGCAACTGGCGCCCCCGCCGCTGGGCATCATCCTGCAAGGCCGCCGCCAGGCCTTGGACACGGATCACAAGGGCCGTGGCGTTGTCGCGGCTGCCCGCAGCCAGGGCCTTGTCCACCAGGGCCTGGCTGGCCTCCTGCGCCGTGCCCTGGGCCGCGAGGGCTGCGATCTGGGCGCGCTTGAGTGCGCCGTGCACTCCATCGCTGGTGAGCACGAAGATGTCGCCGATCTGCACATCGCCTTCGCTGTGGTCGACGCGGACGGCGTCTTCCATGCCCACGGCCCGCGTCAGGCCGTTCTGGAAGGCGCCGGAGCCCATGCTGTGGTCCTGCGTGAGCAAGGCGCATTCACCTGCCCTGATCAGCCAGGCCCGGGTGTCGCCCACATGGGCCAGGGTGTAGCCATGCCCGCGCAGCACCAGGGCCGTCAGGGTGGTCATGCCCAGAGGCTGGTCCTTGAAAGGGTGACGTCGGCGGTTGTGGTCGGCCAGCCAGGCGTTGCAGGTGCCGATCAGGCGGTCCAGTGCGACGGAGGTGTCCCAGGTTGGCGGGGTGGCGTGGTAATCCCCGGTGATGGTGAGCACCGCCGTCTGCGCGGCCTCCAGTCCCCCGCCGCCGCCGCTCACGCCGTCGGCCAGCGCGGCGACCACCCCGTGCGCCTCATGTTGGGGCGCGGGGCGCACCACGGCGGCGAAATCTTCCAGGCGCTCGCGCGGGCCACGCTCGCTGGCGTGCCCGATGTCCAGATCGAAACTCATGTGTTGTCGAAACCCTCAGAGAGGAAATGCACGACATTGGTGCAAATCTCATGTCTACGTGCAGAGGTTACGCAAGAAATCTGCCCGAAAACCCCATTCGCAGCAGATCCAGGCAGGCAGCCCCAAGGCGGTGCGTGTCCGCAATGCTGGCCTTCAAATTGCTTCGTGCGCGATACAACGATTCCTATAGTCCGCTGACGGAGCCTCAAGGCATGAAGAAGATGAAACTGGTGATGGTGGGCAACGGCATGGCCGGTGTCCGCACACTGGAAGAGCTGTTGAAGGTCGCGCCCGATCTCTACGAGATCACCGTGTTCGGTGCCGAACCGCACCCCAACTACAACCGGATCATGCTCTCGCCCGTGCTGGCGGGCGAGCAGACGATCGACGAGATCATTCTCAATCCGGTGCAGTGGTATGCCGACCATGGCATCACGCTGCACCTGAACAAGAAGGTCGTGCGCATCGACCGCACCCGGCGCCTGGTGGTGGCAGAAGACGGCACCGAGGCCCACTACGACCGGCTGCTGCTGGCCACGGGGTCCAACCCCTTCGTGCTGCCGGTGCCTGGCCATGCGCTGGATGGCGTGATCGCCTACCGCGACATCGCCGACACCAACTACATGATCGAGACGGCCAAGACGCACAAGCACGCGGTGGTGATCGGCGGCGGCCTGCTGGGCCTGGAAGCGGCCAACGGCCTGGTGCAGCGCGGTATGCAGGTGACCGTGGTGCACATTGCACCGTGGCTGCTGGACCGCCAGCTCGACCAGATCTCGGCGCGGCTGCTGCAGCGCTCGCTGGAAGAGCGCGGGCTGGCGTTCCGTATCGGTGCTCATACGCAGGAGCTCGTCGGTGACGAGCAAGGCCGCGTCAAGGCCGTGCGGTTCAAGGACGGCACCGAGGTACCGGCCGACCTGGTGGTGATGGCCGCCGGTGTGCGTCCCAACACGGCCCTGGCCGAGCAGATCGGGCTGCACTGCAACCGCGGCATCGTCGTGAGCGACACGATGCAGACCGTGACCGACCCGCGCGTGTACGCCGTGGGTGAATGCGCCTCGCACCGTGGCATCGCCTATGGCCTGGTCGCCCCGCTGTTCGAGCAAGGCAAAGTGTGCGCGAACCACCTGGCGCTGTTCGGCATCGGCCGGTATGTGGGCTCGCAAGTGTCGACCAAGCTCAAGGTCACCGGCATCGACCTGTTCTCCGCCGGTGATTTCATGGGCGGCGAAGGCACCGAGGAGATCGTGCTCTCCGACCCCTTCGGCGGCGTCTACAAGAAGCTGGTGATCAAGGGCGACAAGCTGGTGGGCGCCTGCCTGTATGGCGACACGCTGGACGGCAGCTACTACTTCAGGTTGATCAGAGAAGGCACCTGCATCAAGCGATCACGTGACCGCCTGATGTTCGGAGAGCCCGCGCCCGAGGAGGCCTCAAGCGCCGACACCCTGGCTCCGGTCACCGCCTGAAGGAGCCACCATGAGCATCACCATCCCCATCGTGACGGCGGCCACGACGACCACGCGCGCCACCTGCCCCTACTGTGGCACCGGCTGCGGCGTGCTGATCGAAAGCACCGCCGGCCGCATCACCAACGTACAGGGTGACCCAGATCACCCGGCCAACTTCGGCCGCCTGTGCACCAAGGGCAGCACGCTGCACCTGACAGCCGCCACCAATGTGCAGGCCCAGACACGCCTGCTGGAGCCGATGCAGCGGGCATCACGCGGCGCACAACCTCAGCCCATCGACTGGGACGAAGCATTGAACGGCGCCGCCGACAAGCTGGCCGACATCATCCGCCGCCATGGCCCGGATGCCGTGGGCTTCTACGGCTCGGGCCAGTTGCTCACCGAAGACTATTACGTGCTCAACAAGCTCGTGAAGGGCCTGGTGGGCACCAACAACCTGGACACCAATTCGCGCCTGTGCATGAGCAGCGCGGTGGCCGGCTACAAGGTCACCCTGGGGGCGGATGCGCCGCCTGCCTGCTACGACGATTTCAAGCACGCGCAGACACTGTTCATCGTGGGCGCCAACACGGCCTACGCGCACCCCATCCTGTTCCGCCGGATCGAGGATGCCCGCCGCGCCAACCCGGCGATGAAGCTGATCGTGGCCGACCCGCGCAAGACGGAAACGGCCGAGATGGCCGACCTGTTCCTGCCGATCCGGCCGGGCACCGACGTGGCCCTGTTCCATGGCCTGCTGCACGTGATGCTGGCCGAAGGCCTGGTGGACACAGGCTATGTGGCGCGCCACACCCAGGGCTTCGAGGCCCTGCAAGCCCTGGTGGCCGAATTCACGCCTCAGGCCGTGGCCGCGATCTGCGGGGTGCCGGCCGATGACGTGGTGCAGGCCGCGCGCTGGTTCGGTGGGCACACGCCCACGCTGTCGCTGTACTGCCAGGGCCTGAACCAGAGCAGCCGCGGCACTGACAAGAACGCCACGCTGATCAACCTGCACCTGGCCACGGGCCAGATCGGCAAGCCGGGCGCAGGGCCTTTCTCGCTCACCGGCCAGCCCAATGCGATGGGCGGCCGCGAGGTGGGCGGCATGGCCAACCTGCTCAGCGCCCACCGGGATCTGGGCAATGCCGAGCACCGCGCCGAAGTGGCCCGCCTGTGGGGCGTGCCCGATGTGCCGGACCAGCCCGGCAAGACCGCCGTCGAGATGTTCGAGGCCGCTGCCCGAGGTGAGATCAAGGCCCTGTGGATCGCCTGCACCAACCCGGCGCAATCCCTGCCGGACCAGGCCACCGTGCGCAAGGCGCTGGAAACGGCCGAACTCATCGTGGTGCAGGAGGCCTTTGCCACCACCGCCACCTGCGCCTACGCCGACCTGCTGCTGCCCGCCACCACCTGGGGCGAGAAGGACGGCACCGTGACCAACAGCGAGCGCCGCATCACCCGCGTGCGCGGCGCCATCCCGGCCACCGGCCAGGCCCGGCACGACTGGTCCATCTTCGCGGACCTGGGGCGCCGGCTAGAGCAGCGCCTGCCCGAGCGCACCGCCGGCTGGCGCGACGGCATGGACACGCTCTTCCCCTACGACACCCCGCAATCCGTGTGGAACGAGCACCGCGAATCCACCCGTGGGCGTGACCTGGACATCACCGGCCTAAGCTACGACATCCTGGAAACCCAAGGCCCTCAACAGTGGCCCATGCCCGAGGGCAACAGCCAGGGCCGCGCCCGCCTGTACGAGGATGGCGTGTTCCCCACGGCCGACGGCAAGGCGCGTTTTGCCACCGTGCCGTACGAGCCCGTGGCCGAGCCCTGCGATGCCGAGCACCCCTTCGCGCTGAACACCGGCCGCCTGCGCGACCAATGGCATGGCATGAGCCGCACCGGCACCCTGGGCCGCCTGTTCGGCCACGTCAGTGAGCCCGGCATCGATCTGAACCCGGCCGACATGCAGCGTCTGGGCCTGCAGGCCGGCGATCTGGTGCGCGTGGCCTCCCGCCGGGGCAGCGCTGTGCTGCCCGCACAGCCGAGCGACGCCATCGCGCCCATGCAGTCCTTCATCGCCATGCACTGGGGCGAGGAGTTCCTGAGCGGCCGCGATGCGCAAGGCCAGCTCATCACGGGCGTGAATGCACTGACCTCGCCAGCGTTCTGCCCGACATCCAAGCAGCCCGAACTCAAGAACGCTGCCGTCAGCATCGAGCCCGCCGAGTTGCCTTGGCGCGTGCTGGGCGTGGCCTGGATGTCGGAAGACCGTGCCCTGGCCGTGCGCGAGGCGATCAAGCCGCTGATGGGCCAGTTCGCCTTCGCCAGCTGCGTGCCCTTCGGGCGCGAGCCGCACGAGCGCGGCATGGTGGGGGTGCTGTTCCGGGCCGCCGCAGCCTCGCCCATCGATGACGCCGTGCTGGGCGAGCTGGAGGCCTTGCTGGGCGTCGAAGGCGCCGACGTGCTGCGCTACCACGACCGTGCCCAGGGGCAGCACCGTGCCATGCGCCTGCGCCGCTCGGACGAAGGACTCAAGCTCGAAGCCTTCCTTCTGGCGGGCGATGTGAGCGCCGAGGCCTGGGTACGTCCGCTGCTGCAGGAAGAGCTGACCGCCGACGCCTATGGCCGCGCCCTGCTCTCACCCGGGGCCACGCCACCGGTGGCTGTGCAGAGCAAGGGCCGCCAGGTGTGCACCTGCTTCAACGTGACCGAGCCCGCCATCGTCGAGGTGCTGGGCAGTTGCACGGGCAGCCCTGACGACCGCCTGGCGCAACTGCAAGGCCAGCTCAAGTGCGGCACCAACTGCGGATCGTGCGTGCCGGAGTTGCGCAAGATCATCAAGCTGCATCCGGCGCTCACCCCGGCCTGAGCCGGGCCTTCGTGATGCTCGTGCGGGCTGCGACAATGCCGGCATGAGCATCGCTGCCTACATCAAGGTGATCGGTCGGGGCAAGGACGGCGCCCGGCCACTCGACACGGACCAGGCCCGTGACCTGCTGGACCAGGTCCTGGACAACAAGGTCACCGACCTGGAGATTGGCGCCTTCGCGCTGGCAATGCGCATCAAGGGCGAAACAGAGCAAGAGCTGGACGGCTTCGTGCAGTCCACCCTCGCCCGCTGCCTGCCACTGCCCACGCCGCCGGCCGGTGGCGTGGTGGTGCTGCCCTCCTACAACGGGGCGCGCAAGCTGCCCAATCTGACGGCGCTGCTGGCCTGCCATCTGGCAAGAGCAGGCACTGCGGTGCTGGTGCACGGCCCCGCGAAGGATCCCACCCGCGTGACCACGGCCGAGGTCTTCCAGGCCCTGGGCCTGCCACTGGCCACCACCGCAGACGAGGTGGCCCAGGCCTGGCATGCGCAACGCCCCGCCTTCATCGACATCGCCACGCTGTGCCCGCCGCTGGCCAGGTTGCTGGACGTGCGCTGGACGATCGGCCTGCGCAACCCGGGCCACACCGTGGCCAAGCTGCTGTCGCCCTGGCCGGCTGAGGTGCCCAGTGTGCGCGTGGTCAACCACACGCACCCTGAGTACGCCCATTCGCTCACGGCTTACCTGGGCCACACCCAGGCCACGGCCCTGCTGATGCGTGGCACCGAGGGTGAGCCGGTGGCCGATGCGCGTCGGCAGCCCCGGTTCGAGGTGTTTCTGCGTGGCGAGCGCAATGCCGCACTCAGCCGGGCGCCCGTCGAAGGCGTGCTGACCGAACTGCCCGCACTGCCCGAATCCCGCGATGCTGCCTCCACGGCGGCCTACATCCAGACCGTGCTGCGTGGGGAGCTACCGCTGCCCAATGCCATCGCCACGCAGGCAGAGTGCCTGACACAGGTGCTGCGAGAAACCACCAAAGCGGCATCCTGACAGTTGCTGCGGGGTAACTTGCCACCCGCTCAACCAGCTCACTCTGCCGTGCCGACGCCAGATGCCCCAGGCTCAGCCGGCTTGGGCGCTGGCTTCGCGCCACCTGCGGGCTTGCTGGCCTTCGTCAGGATCACGATCCCACCCAGGATGGCCGCCGTGCCCAGGATCAGCCGCCCGGTGACGGGCTCGTCCAGCCACCAGGCCGCCATCCAGATCGTGGACAAGGGGCCGATCATGCCCACCTGTGCTGCCAGTGAGGCGCCCAGCAGCTGCACCCCGCGCATCACCAGCCACACCGGCAGTACCGTGCAAGCCACGGCGTTGATGGCCGATAGCCCGTAGGCCTGCCATGGCAGGGCTGAGACACCGCCCAAGCGCCCCTCGGTCCACCAGCTCACCACGCCCCACTGCAGCAGGCACAGCCCGCAGGCCACGCAGGACGCATGCCCCACCAGGCGCAGCGAGCCCAGCGTCTGCACCAACTGGCCACTGCCCATCAGGTACACGGCGTAGGAGATGGCGCTGCCCAGCACCAGCAGCGAGCCCAGCGTGACCGCACGCACGGCCGCCATGCCACTCGCACCGCCCGCCTGGCTGGACAGCAGCTGCGCCGCATCCCAATCGTGCAGCCACACCACGGCCACGCCGGCATAGGCCAGCCCCACCGCCAGGATCTGCGCCGGACTGATGCGCCGCCGGTACCACAGTGCCGAGAACAGCAGCACGATGGTCGGGTTGAGGTACAGGATCGCCCGCTCCAGGCTGGCGCTGATGTACTGCAGGCCCAGGAAATCGAAGGTGCTGGCCAGGTAGTAGCCCGTGAAACCCAGGCCCGCTACCTGCCACCATTGCCGGCCGCTCATCGGCCTGGCCGGCTGACCATCGGGCGCAGGCACGCGCGCGGACCACCACGCCATCCACAGGAACAGCGGGAAGGCCATGGCCATGCGCAGGCCCACCGCCGAAAAGGCATCCGCACCCAGCTGGTACATCAGCTTGGCCACGATGGCCTTGCCCGAGAACGCGATCGCCCCGAGGGCCGCCATCGCCACGCCCTGCCCCATCGGGCCCAGGCTGGAGAGCGACAGGCGCCGCCCGAAGATTGCTTGCATCCCGCCAGCGTAGCGGACATCTCCCTGCCACGCCCATCCAGGGCCATGCGGACGGTGCAATGTCACGGCCCGACGCGGCATCCACGCAGCGGCGACGCAACGCGTTCCACCCACCGGATCGAAACGTCCTGCAACGACCGTCAACGCAACGTCACGCACGCGTCGCAAATCCGTCATGAGCGATGCCCATCATGCAGGCATGCGCCCCTGGTCCACCTCTCCGCTGATGCGGGCCTTCAGGTCCGCCACGCCCGGCAGCAGCCACCTGCCCTGGCAGGGTGCACTGTCGGCGGACAACACGCCGCACGACGACGATCCCGGCGCACCGCGAGCGCGGCATGTGCGCACGGTCTGGATCTCCGATGTGCACCTGGGCACGCCCGGCTGCCAGGCCCACGCCCTGCTCGATTTCCTCAAGCATGTCGAGTGCGACACCCTCTACCTGGTGGGCGACATCGTGGATGGCTGGCAGCTGCGCCGCAGCTGGTACTGGCCCCAGGCGCACAACGACGTCATCCAGAAGCTCCTGCGCAAGGCGCGCAAGGGCACGCGCGTGATCTTCATCCCCGGCAACCACGACGAGTTCGGCCGCAAGTACCTGGGCCACAACTTCGGAGGTATCGAAGTGGCCGAGGAATGGCTGCACACCACGGCCGATGGCCGCCTGCTGTGGATCACCCATGGCGATCTGTACGACGGCGTGATCCAGTGCGCCCGCTGGCTGGCCTATGTGGGCGATTCGGCCTACGAGTTCGTGCTGCGCCTGAACCGGCACCTCAACTCCTGGCGGGCGCGCATGGGGCTGCCCTACTGGTCGCTCTCGCGCTACCTGAAGCTCAAGGTCAAGCGCGCCGTCAGCTACGTCAATGACTTTGAAGAAGCGCTGGCCCGCGAGACCCACAAGCGTGGTGCCCAGGGCGTGGTCTGCGGCCACATCCACCATGCCGAGATGCGCGACATCGGCGGCGTGCTCTACTGCAATGATGGCGACTGGGTGGAGAGCCTCACGGCCCTGGTTGAACATGCCGACGGCCGGCTGGAGATCCTGGATTGGGCGGCCGAACTGACACAGGCCCAAACCCAAGTTCAAGCCCAGGCTCAGACCAAGACGCGCAAGGCGACCGCTGCGGCACAATAGGATTCCATTTCCAAGAATCCGAACGCCCGCTCATGGCTTTTTCCGACAACCTCAAGCAACTACCCTCCGCTGCCCACCTGGCCTCGCTGCAACTGATCGATGCCCAGGGCACCGTGGTCGCCACCATCGAGAACAAGCCTGGTCAGGCCGGCTCGCTGGCCGTGTACGCTGCACTGGCCGAGCGCCATGGCCGCATCAACGCCGCCGCCGCTCAGGAAGGCCTGGACATCTACGCAGAGCACACCGCCGATGCCCGCGCCAACCCGGGCAAGCACCCCAACATCGATCGGCTGATCGACCTGCTGGCCTCGGGCACCGAACTGACGGTGGCCCTGCAAGCGCAGTAAGCCCTTCGTGAGGCCCATGCCGCGCGTTGCAGCCAGGCTGGCCCTGGCATTGTTGCTGGCCTTGGGGCTGGCCAGCGCCTGGATGGCCTGGCAGACCCACCAGCAGCGCGTGGCCACGCCAGGCTTCACGGCGCTGGCGGCGCTGCCTGATCGCTCCGTCTGGCTGTCGATCAACCAGGAGCTGTGGCACCTGGATGCCCGCGGGCGCCCGCAGACCCGTGTGTCTGCCCGCGACACGGGTCTGCCCTCCGCCCCCCGCCGGCTGGCCACCGCGGCCTCACAGCCCCTCTACGCGCTGGCCCCCGGGCTGGCCGATGTGGCCGTGCTGGACGCGAACAACGGGCGCCTGCAGCGGCGTATCGCCCTGCAGTGGCCTGCCGACCTGAAGACTTCTTTCGACACCCGGACCGCAGATCTGGCCGTGGCCGCTGATGGGCGCATCGCCATCGCGCAAGGCACTGCGCGCGGCGTGCTGCTGTTCGATGCACAAGGCACCCTGCTGGCACGCACCGATCCCCGGGCCCTGGCCCTGCCCACCAGCCTGTGGTGGGACGATGGCGAGCTGTGGGTCACGGATGCCGGCCAGCACCAGTTGCTGCGCCTGAGCGGCAACACCCTGGCAGTCAAGCAGACCGTGCAGCTCTCGACCAAGGTCGCCACGCGCCACACCGTGCATGGCGTGGAGCACCCACGCGCCGGCATCGACATTCACGCACCCGTGGCCACCCTGATCCGCCTGGAGCCGGATGGTCCCACCGGCCTCGTCACCTACGAATGGCCCGACGGCATGGAGATCGGCCAGGACATTGGCCCCAAGGGCCAGCCCCGCGACCTGGCCTGGGTTGGCGAGACACTGCTGGTGCTGGAGAACCTCGAACTGCGCCTGCTGCGTTTCGATGTGGACCGCCGCGGCCTGGGCGATTTCGGCGACATGACGGTGCAGCGCTGGCTGGAACAGGCCTTCCAGGCCCGGGAACGGCTGCGCCGTGCCCAGTGGGCCTGGGCCGGCGGAGGAGCACTGGCTCTGCTGCTGATGCTGGGCCTGGCCGGCACCCTGCTGCGCCGGCCCGCGACCAATGCCCCGGAGGAACACACCAACGAGCGCGCACTGCGCTGGCTGGACGAGAACCCCGCCTGGCAGGCCGTGCAACTGGAGCAGGAAAGCGTGCGCGACACCATCGAGCTGACCGCCCCCGAGGGCGACCTGTGGCTGATCCTGAGCAACCGCCGGCTGGTGGCCTTCCATGTGGACGGGCAGCACACCCTGCCACGCGGCGCCTGGCACCGCACCGATGTGGTCGAGGTGGAACTCACCCCGCCCGGCAAAACACCCTGGCGCTGGCGGCTTGGTCATCGACGCAAGCCTGCCTGCGGGCTGCGGCTTCGTCTGAACGATGGCACCGTGCTGCAAGGGGGCGCGCAATCGCAGGACACCGCCGAGCGCATGGCGGCCGTGCTCAGGCTGGGGATGCCGCCCGCGCCGCCTTCGACTCATCCGCCTTCTGCAACGGCATGAAAAAGGGCGCCCACGGGCCAATGCCAGTCAGTTAAGCCTGTGCTGATCTGACAGCATGTAAAAAGGGAACGTGTTTCACGTTCCCTTTTTCTTTGATGAGCCTGCTGCAAAGTGCCCTGCGCGAGACCCTGCCCCGAGTTC
>JBMOQM010000025.1:0-22072 GCA_049322875.1 Pseudomonadota bacterium | reverse complement strand
TTCCCCAAGGACGAAAAACAAGCCTCAGGCACTACACTTATCCACAGCCAGCCTTCACAGGTTGGCCAGCAGCCCTGGCTCAAAATTCAATCGGCACGGTGGCTCAATTTTGAATCGGCGCCAACAATTGCCCCAAGGGGAGCTTTTTTGTTTTGGGACGCGCCCCTGGTCGGGCTTATCGATGCCTCAGAAGAACAGCGCCCATACCAGCAGTGCGATCAGCGCCCACTTGCCCACGTAGTAGGCCGTGCGGTTCTTAGCCTTGAGGGCCTTGCCCTTCAGACGGATCTGGTAGGCGTGGTAGAAGAACTTGTTGAGCCCGCCGATCGGCTCGCCCTCGACGTTCTGTGTGGCCGAGGCCTTCATCACCAGGGTGGCGAACACCTTGTTGATCCAGCGCACCACCGGCGTGTAGACCGGCCGCTCGATGTCGGCGAACAGGATGATGCGGGGGTGGTCCGTGGTGTTTTCGGCGTAGTGGATGTAGGTCTCGTCGAACATCACCACTTCGCCGTCTTTCCAGTGGTAGCGTTCGCCGTCCACATCGATGAAGCAGCGCGGATCGTTGGGGGTGATCAGGCCCAGGTGGTAGCGCAGCGAACCGGCGTACGGGTCACGGTGCTTGACCAGCGTGGCGCCTGGCGGCAGCGAGGCGAACATGGCCGCCTTGACGCCCGGGATCTGGCGCAGCAGGGCCACCGTCTTGGGACACATCTGCTGGGCCGAGGGCAGATCATCGCCATACCACTTCAGGTAGAAGCGCTTCCAGCCCGTGCGAAAGAACGAGTTGAAGCCGATGTCGGTGTACCCGTCGGCGGCCTTGATGCTGCCCTTGCCGTCCAGTTGCAGGGCTTCTTCGCGCATCACCTGCCAGTTTTCCTGCAGGATCTTCAGCTCCGGGAAATCCTTGGGATCCAGGTAGGCCTTGGAGCCCACCTTGGAAAACAGCACCATCAGCGAGTTGAACGGCGCGATCAGCACCGTGAAATCGGTGAGGGCGCGCAGCATGCCGAAGCGCACCTTGCCCCGGAAATGCGCGTGCAGGGCGGCGGCGATGAACACGATCAAGACCCAGTGGCGGGTTTCGAGCGGCCAGAAGTAGTGCGTAAAGTCCATGATTTGAACGCAGGCGAAGCAACCGCATATTGTCGCGCAAACCCCCGTGCGACAGGGCGCAAGGCTGAATGCGGGCTTGGGCAGGGCCCCTCAAATCTATAATCAGAGGTTCCGCCCCCAAGGCCCGCAGCCCCGCATTTGTCGATGCGGCCTGCGCCCACGCTTTTAGAAAGCCGCCCGAATGAAAGCCGCAGAGATCCGCAAGACCTTCCTGGAGTTCTTCCAGTCCAAGGGCCACACCATCGTGGCGTCCAGCCCCGTGGTGCCGGGCGACGACCCCACGCTGCTGTTCACCAACGCGGGCATGAACCAGTTCAAGGACGTGTTCCTGGGTTTCGACAAGCGTCCCTACACGCGCGCCACCACCTCACAGAAGTGCATCCGTGCGGGCGGCAAGCACAACGATCTGGACAACGTGGGCTACACCGCGCGGCACCACACCTTCTTCGAGATGCTGGGCAACTTCAGCTTCGGGGATTACTTCAAGCACGATGCCATCCAGTACGCGTGGGAACTGCTGACCACGCAGTTCAAGCTGCCCAAGGAAAAGCTGTGGGTCACCGTCTACTCCGAGGACGACGAGGCCTATGAGATCTGGAACAAGGTGGTGGGCGTGCCCGCCGAGCGCATCGTGCGCATCGGTGACAACAAGGGCGGCCGCTACATGTCCGACAACTTCTGGATGATGGGCGACACCGGTCCCTGCGGCCCCTGCACCGAGATCTTCTACGACCACGGCCCTGACGTGGCCGGCGGCCCCCCGGGCAGCCCCGACGAAGACGGTGACCGCTACATCGAGATCTGGAACAACGTCTTCATGCAGTTCAACCGCACAGAAGACGGCGTGATGCACAAGCTGCCCAAGCCCAGTGTCGACACCGGCATGGGTCTGGAGCGCATCACCACGGTGCTGCAGGGCAAGCACAGCAACTACGAGATCGACCTGTTCCAGAACCTGCTGGCCGCGGCCCGCGCCGCCGTGTCGGCCTCGGGTGGCGACGGTTTCGACCCAGGCAGCCCTTCGCTGAAGGTCATCGCCGACCACATCCGTGCCTGCTCGTTCACGGTGGCCGATGGCGTCATCCCCAGCAACGAAGGCCGCGGCTACGTGCTGCGCCGCATCACCCGCCGCGCCATCCGCCACGGCTACAAGCTGGGCGCGCGCACCCCCTTCTTCCACAAGCTCGTGGCGGCCTTGGCCGCTGAGATGGGCGATGCCTACCCCGAACTGCGCCAGCAGGAAAAGCGCATCACCGAGGTGCTCAAGACTGAGGAGGAGCGCTTCTTCCAGACCATCGCCAACGGCATGGAGATCCTGGACGGTGCGTTGGCCACCGGCGTGAAGCAACTCGATGGCGAAACCGCCTTCAAGCTGCACGACACCTACGGCTTCCCCGTGGACCTGACCGCCGACGTCTGCCGTGAGCGCGACGTCACCGTGGACCAGGCCGGTTTCGACGCGGCCATGACGCGCCAGCGTGAGCAGGCACGCGCGGCCGGCAAGTTCAAGATGGCCGCCGGCCTGGAATACAGCGGTGTGCCCACCGTGTTCCACGGCTACGACCACCTCACGCAAGAGGGCGCCAAGGTCACCGCCGTCTACGTCGATGGCGCCTCCGTGACCCAGGCCAATGCGGGCGACGACGCCGTGATCGTGCTGGACAACACCCCGTTCTACGCCGAATCCGGTGGCCAGGCGGGTGACAGCGGCGAGCTGCGCAACGCCACCAGCCGCGTGCTGGTCGAAGACACGCAGAAGATCCAGGCCGACGTGTTCGGCCACCATGGCCGCATCGTCGAAGGCAGCATCAAGGCGGGCGACGTTGTCACCGCCAAGGTCGATGCCGACCTGCGCGCCAAGACCATCCGCAACCACAGCGCCACCCACCTGATGCACCTGGCCCTGCGCAAGGTGCTGGGCGATCACGTGCAGCAGAAGGGCTCTCAGGTCACGGCCGAGCGCACCCGCTTCGACTTCGCGCACAACGCCCCCTTGACGGAAGAAGAGATCCGCGAGGTCGAGGCCCTGGTCAACGCCGAGATCCTGGCCAACGACGACACCAGCGCCCAGGTGATGGACCTGGAATCCGCGCAGAAGAGCGGCGCCATGATGCTGTTCGGCGAGAAGTACGGCGACGAGGTCCGCGTGCTGAGCATCGGCACCTCCAAGGAACTGTGTGGCGGCACCCACGTGCGCCGCACTGGTGACATCGGCCTGTTCAAGATCGTGGCCGAAGGCGGCGTGGCCGCTGGCGTGCGCCGTGTCGAGGCCGTGACGGGCGCCAATGCACTGAGCTACACCCAGGGCCTGGAAGGCACCGTCAAGGGCCTGGCTGCGCTGCTCAAGGCCGCACCCGCCGAAGTGCCGGCCCGCGTGGCCGCCGCGCAGGATCAGATCCGCGCACTGGAAAAGGAAATCGCAGCGCTCAAGGGCAAGCTGGCCTCCAGCCAGGGCGATGAGCTGATGGCCAAGGCCGTGGATGTGAAGGGCCTCAAGGTGCTGGCCGCAACGCTGGAAGGCGCCGATGCCAAGACCCTGCGCGACACCATGGACAAGCTCAAGGACAAGCTCAAGACGGCGGCCATCGTGCTGGCGGCGGTCGAGGGCGGCAAGGTGCAGATCGCTGCCGGCGTGACGGCCGACAGCATTGGCAAGGTCAAGGCCGGCGAGCTGGTCAACTTTGTCGCGCAGCAAGTCGGCGGCAAGGGCGGCGGCAAGCCCGACATGGCCATGGCCGGCGGCACCGATGCCTCGGGTCTGCCCAAGGCGCTGGACAGCGTGCAGGCCTGGGTGGCCGAACGCCTCTGAGCTGCGTCACACGCACCGTCCATTCAAAGGCTCCTTCGGGAGCCTTTCTCGTGCATGACGTGACAATGCATGTGCGTTAATCGACGAACCAAGGGTTTATGCTGGTCATTTAATGTCAGCGCCGATTCCCTCATGTCACTCTGTATCCTGTCGTTTCGGGAAAGCCCCATCTAAAGTTGGGTCATCGTGGTTCCGAAGAACCACAGAGGAGATGACGATGAGCAGCAGTTCGAACACCCCCTCCACCGGCGTGCACCCCATCGTGCCGCGCGAAAAACTCCAGTTCAATCTGGACGATCCCAGCATTCCCAAGCACTGGGTGGGCGGCGATGCCTTCCAGAGCCGCTTCTGGGATGCCCTGTCACTGACCTTCCCGCCCGGCGAGAAGTACTTCATGAACTGCGTGCGCGATTTCCGCGACCAGATTCAAGACCAGCAACTGCTGCAGGACATCAAGGACTTCAACCGCCAGGAAGCCCAGCACAGCATGGTGCACCGCCAGGACAACGAGCGCCTGCGCCGCCAGGGTGTGGATGTCGACAAGCACACCGCCTATGTCGACGACATGCTCAACAAGGGCTTCCGCGCCAAGTACAGCAAGGGCTACAACCTGGCCATCACCTCGGCGCTGGAGCACTTCACGTCCATCATCGCGCACAGCCTGTTCGACAAGCGCGACATCATGAAGCAGGCCCACCCCAATGTGCGCGCCATGTACTCGTGGCACGCCATCGAGGAGGTGGAACACAAGGCCGTGGCCTACGACGTGATGGTCGATTACGCCAAGGTGGGCTACTTCAAGCGCACCATCGCGCTGGTGCACGCCACCTACCTGTTCCCCAAGATCATCTACACGATCGGTCAGCAACTGCTGGCCCATGATGGCTACTCGAAGTGGGAACGGATCAAGCTGTTCCGCGGCGGTCTGTGGTGGCTGCTCAAGCCCGGTGGCATGCTGGCGCCCATGCTCAAGCACTACTGGACGTACTACAAGCCCGGCTACCACCCCTGGCAGGAAACCGAGCAGCCCGGCTACGAGCAGTGGCTGGCCGCCTTCAATGCCAGCGGCGATCCGGTCAAGGCCAGCGAAGAAACGCGCGTGGCGATGGCGCTGGTCTGAGCCCCTTGCTCACCGGATGCACAAAGGCCCTTCGGGGCCTTTTTCATTACTGCATTTGTCGGCGCCGATTCCTACCTGTCATCCCACATCCTGTGAGGCGGGCTGCCGCCTGCCTACAGTGCGGTCATCGTGTTCCGAGGTTCCGCAGAGGAGATGACGATGACAACACAAAATACGAATGCCTCATCGCCCGCCGTGCACCCCATCGTGCCGCGCGAGAAGCTCCAGTTCAATCTGGATGACCCCAGCATCCCCAAGTACTGGATGGGCGGTGACGCCTTCCAGAGCCGTTTCTGGGATGCGCTGTCGCTGATCTTCCCGCCGGGCGAGAAGTACTTCATGAACTGCGTGCGCGATTTCCGCGACCAGATCGCCGACCCCAAGCTGCTGCAGGACATCAAGGACTTCAATCGCCAGGAAGCCCAGCACAGCATGGTGCACCGCCAGGACAACGAGCGCCTGCGCCGCCAGGGCGTCGATGTCGACAAGCTCACGGGTTACGTGGACAAGCTGCTCAACAAGGAATACCGCAGCAAGTACAGCAAGGGCTACAACCTGGCCGCCACCTCGGCGCTGGAGCACTTCACGTCCATCATCGCGCACAGCCTGTTCGACAAGCGCGACGTGATGAAGGAGGCCCACCCCAACGTGCGCGCCATGTACTCGTGGCACGCCATCGAAGAGGTCGAGCACAAGGGCGTGGCCTACGACGTGATGGAGGACTATGCCAAGGTGGGCTACCTCAAGCGCGTCTGGGCCCTGGTGCATGCCAGCTTCATGTTCCCGCGGACCATCTTCGTGATCCAGCGTCAGCTGATGATCCACGACGGCTTCACCTTCTGGCAGCGCATGAACCTGATGCGCAAGGGGCTGTGGTGGCTGTTCAAGCCGGGCGGCCTGCTGCAGCCCATGCTCAAGCACTACTGGACGTACTACAAGCCCGGTTACCACCCCTGGCAGGAAACCGAGCAGCCCGGCTACGAGCACTGGCTGGCGGCCTTCAACGCCAGCGGCGATCCGATCAAGGCCAGTGAGCAGACGCGCTCCGCCATGTCGCTGGCCTGACGCATCCGAATACGTTTTCTCCACGCATCACAGGCCCTTCGGGGCCTTTTTTGCGTCAATTTGCGGGAAAACACCTGGTGTTGCCTGTCGCTCTGGCATCCCTGCTGTCATCCCCCATCCTGTGGTGCGCGGGGGAGTTTTTCTACAGTCAAGCCATCGTCAAACAAGAGTACCGAAGAGACATCCATGGCCACACCTGAGCAATCCGGGCAGCATCCGATCGTGCCGCGTGAGCGCCTGAACTTCCATCTGGACGCACCGGACATCCCGAAGTACTGGTTCGGTGGTGACCCCTACAAGACACGCCTGTTCGACGCGCTGTCGCTGATCTTCCCACCGGGCGAGCGCTTCTTCATGACCTGCGTGCGTGACTACCGCGACCGCATCAGCGATCCCAAGCTGCTCGACGAGATCAAGGGCTTCAACCGCCAGGAAGCCCAGCACAGCATGGTGCACAACCAGTACAACGATCGCTTGCGTGCCCAGGGCATCGATGTCGACAGCATGATGAAGTGGCTGGAAGACCTGCTCTTCGTGAAGTACCGCGGCTCGCGCAGCCGTGAATACACGCTGGCCATCACCTGCGCGCTGGAGCACTTCACCTCCATCGGCGCCCACAGCCTGTTCGACAAGCGCGACGTGCTGCGCGACGCCGACCACCGCGTGCGCGCCATGTACTCCTGGCACGCCATCGAAGAGGTCGAGCACAAGGGCGTGGCCTACGACGTGATGCAGGACTACGCCAAGGTGAGCTATTTCACCCGCGTGCTGGCCATGCTGGAGACCACCATCATCTTCCCGGTGGTGATCCAGCGCTTCCTCAACCAATTGCTCGAGGCCGATGGCTTCTCGTGGTGGGAGCGCCGCAAGATGATCATCAAGGGCACCCTGTGGGCGATGGGCCCGCGCGGCCTGCTGACGCCCCTGATCAAACCCTATTTCCCGTACTACGGCCGCAAGTTCCACCCCTGGCAGGAAGAAGACCAGCCCGGCTACGAGCAGTGGCTGGCTGCCTTCAATCAAAACCGCGACCCGATCGAGGCCAGCGAACTGATGCGCACGGCCATGGGCGTCCGGTGACATCTGTTGGGTGTTTGACGGATTCCGTCAAGTGCCGGCGTGTTGACATTTCCCGGCGCGTGGTCGCGTTAGTTGGTTAGACTTCGGCACACCCCGCCCGGGTGTGCCGATTTCTTTTATGCGTATTCCCATCCCCAACGCCATGCTCGAGGCCCTGGGCATCAAGCCCATACCGCTGTTCATGCTCTCGAGCTGGATCAAGGCGGCGGCCAAGTGCGGTTTCAACGTCCAGCCCCTGTTCAAGGAGGCGGGCTTCAAGATCGACCTGATCCGGCTGGAAGACGCCCGGGTCTCGCCACTGCAGCTGATCTCCGTGCTGGAGCAGTGCGTGGCCATGTCGCCCAACAAATACTTCCCGCTGGTGCTGGGCGACAGCTTTGCCTTCGAATCCCTGCCGGAGTTCGAAACCCTGCTGACCACCAGCGCCACCCTGCGTGATGCGCTGGGCGTGGCCGACCTGGCGCGCCGCGTGGTGCTGCCCTGGATCAAGATCGAGCTGGTGGAGGAGGGCGATGTCGCCCGCGTGGTCATCAGCTTCGACGTGCCCGTGCCCAATGTGGACAGCTTCGGCCTGCCGCTGCACCTGGTGTCCCAGGGCATCCTGGCCAGCGTGCGCAAGTTCGGCCGCAACCTGCAGGGCAGCGAGGACGGCTTCATCGGCGTCGAGCTCAAGGGCCCGGCGCCCGAGGGCTACGCGGATGAGATCCGCAAGTATTTCAACGTGCCCGTGTCCTTCAACCAGGCGCACGATGCGCTGGTGTTCGAGCGCCGCATTCTCGATACACCGCTGGAAGGCGCCTTCCCGGCCCTGCACGAGCAGGCCCATTTCCTGGCCGAGCAGCGCCTGGGCAAGGAAGTGCGCCGCCAGGGCGTGGCCGCCGAGATCGAGGATCTGATCTCCCGCGAGCCCGACCTGCTGGCGCTGGGCATCGAGGACATGGCCGAGCGCCTGAACCTGCACGCTCGCACCCTGCAGCGCCGCTTGAAGGACGAGGGCGACAGCTACCTGCACGTGCAGGCCCGCATGCGCCACCGCCTGGCCTGCCAGTGGCTCAAGCAGGGCAGTGTGTCCATCGACGACATCAGCGCCCGCCTGGGTTTTTCCGACCGCCGAGCCTTCACGGCCGCCTTCAAGCGCTGGGAGGGCACCACGCCCAAGGCCTGGCGCGAGCAACAGAACTGATTCCATGCTGACAGCACAAGAAGCCCTGGACCGCCTGCGCGAGGGCAACCAACGTTTCGTGGCCAGCCTCAAGGGCAATGAGCCGCTGCCGGCCAAGCGCTTCGAGCTTTCCCAGTCACAGGAGCCGATCGCCATCATCCTGGGCTGCTCCGATTCGCGCGTGCCCGCCGAGATCGTGTTCGACCAGGGCCTGGGCGATCTGTTCGTGATCCGCGTGGCCGGCAACGTGGTGGCTCCCTCGCAGGTGGGCAGCGTCGAGTTCGCCGCCTCGCGTTTCGGTACCCGCCTGGTGGTGGTGCTGGGCCATTCGCGCTGCGGCGCGATCCTGGCCACCATTGAAGAACTGCAGCGCCCGGCCGAGAACCAGTCCCGCAACCTGGCCGCCATTGTGGACCGCGTACGCCCCTCCGTCGAGGGGCTGATGAACACCGAGCTGCGCCATGACCTGGACGCCCTGGTGCACCAGGCGGTGCGCAGCAACGTCGGTGTGTCGGTGGACCACCTGCGCCATGGCTCGCCCATCCTGGAGCAGCTGATCCAGGACGATGGCCTGCTGGTCGTCGGCGCCGAGTATTCGCTGGAAACCGGCGAGGTCGAGTTCTTCGATCTGGGCAGTGGCCGCAGCTGCTGCCATCACCCCTGATTGGCCAGAGCGCACCCATGTCTGAACGCCAAGCTGAACGCCAAGATCTGCAAGGCCGGCGCATCGTGCTGGGCCTGTCCGGTGGCATCGCCTGCTACAAGTCGGCCGAACTGGTCCGCCTGCTCACGCGCCACGGCGCCGACGTGCGGGTGGTGATGACGCCGGCCGCCGAGTCCTTCATCACCGCTGTCACCATGCAGGCCTTGTCGGGCCACCCCGTGGTGACCAGCCAGTGGGACACGCGCGAGCCCAACAACATGCCCCACATCAACCTGGGGCGCTGGGCCGAGGCCATCGTGATCGCACCGGCCAGTGCCGACCTGATGGCGCAACTGGTACAGGGCCGCTCCGACGAACTGCTCAGCCTGCTGTGCCTGGCTCGCCCGCGTGAAACCTGCGCGCTGCTGGTGGCCCCCGCGATGAACCGCGAGATGTGGTCGCACCCGGCCACGCAGCGCAACGTGGCGCAGCTTCGTCTGGATGGCACCCGCATTCTGGGCCCCGATGCGGGCGATCAGGCCTGCGGCGAGGTGGGCGATGGCCGCATGCTCGAAGCCGAAGAGCTGCTTGACGAGCTGATCGCGCACTTCCAGCCCAAGGTGCTGGCTGGGCGCAGCCTGCTGATCACCGCCGGCCCCACGTTCGAGCCGATCGACCCGGTGCGTGGCATCACCAACCATTCCAGCGGCAAGATGGGCTTCGCGATGGCACGCGCTGCCGCCGAGATGGGCGCCCAGGTCACCCTGGTGGCTGGGCCCGTGCACCTGCCCACCCCGCGGGGCGTGGCGCGCGTCAACGTGACCACGGCCCAGCAGATGCACGACGTGGTGCTGCCTCAGGCGGCCAGCCATGAGGTGTTCATCGCCACCGCGGCCGTGGCCGACTGGCGCCCGGCCACGCTCAACGCGCACAAGATCAAGAAGGACGGCAAGAAGGCCGCGCCCACCTTCGAGCTCACCGAGAACCCTGACATCCTGGCTGCCGTGGCCGGCCTGCCGCAGCCGCCTTACTGCGTGGGCTTTGCCGCCGAGAGCGAGAACCTGCTGGAGCACGCCCGCGCCAAGCTGGTGCGCAAGAAGCTGCCCCTGATCGTGGGCAACATGGGCCCCGCGACCTTCGGCCGTGACGACAACAGCCTGTTGGTGGTCGATGCCGACAGCCACCGCTCGCTGCCGGCCGATGGCAGCACCGCTGACAAGCGCACCCTGGCGCGCGAGCTGATGCACGACATCGCCGCCCGCCTGCGCGCCGCCGGCCGCTGAAGCCGCCTGCCTGCGCACCTCATCCATCACCTTGCCTGACCGAACCTCTCGATGAGCACCGTATCCGTCGACCTGAAGATCCTGGACCCGCGCATGGCCGAGGTCCTGCCCGCCTATGCCACGCCCGGCAGCGCAGGCCTGGACCTGCGCGCCTGCCTGGACCAGCCCCTGGTGCTGCAGCCCGGCCAGGCCGAGCTGATCCCCACGGGGCTGTCGCTGCACCTGGGCGATCCCAACCTGGCGGCCATGATCCTGCCGCGCTCCGGCTTGGGCCACAAGAGCGGCATCGTGCTGGGCAACCTGGTCGTTATGCGCAGGAATCAAACAGTCTCAGGTTTGTCTCACTGAATCACAAGATCGAGGCACCTGTGACCGGGAGGCCCGACCCCCTGCCCGTAGAGGTAGCGTGCATCATCTCCGTGCACGAACGCGGATTCGCGTTCGCAAAGTTTCTGACAGGCACTGGGGTTGGCGACATATTTCTGAACGAGGCGAGGGTCGCTGCCTTGAAGGCGGAGCTGCCAAGTCTTGTCGGCGCAGTCGTGGCCGTCCAGCCAATCGTCAAGTCGGACGGCCGAGTGTCTGCGCTGCAGGTCTGGCAGGTTGAGATGGGCGACATCTACACGGCGTCGAAGCTCTGGCAGCGCGTGGCGGATCGCAGGAAGGTAGACCCGAGCGTTTTGGCTCCTGCGCATGCGGTGCTGCCCGAGGTGCCGGTCCTGCTGCCACTGACGCTGGCCTTACTTGATGCAGGGTACTCCGACCACTTGGCACAGACCCTTGTAAGCCGTCTGCCTAAGCAAGCTTGGACGGCCAGCGTCAGTGAGCTAATGCTGCCGCTCGAGCATGCAGCGCCTGACGTCAAAGAGGAAGTGATTTCGCACTTGATCGAGCATGAGTCGGTACGTGCCTACGATCTGCTGCAGTCTAGCCGCGTGCGCGCGGGGATCACCCTTACCGAGTCGCAGATAGAGGAACTGTGGTCAGTCGGAGAACTTTTGGCTCATCCAGTTGGCTCGTGGCTCGTTGCCTGGAGCGAGGAGGCACCTTCAGACGCCATGTTGGCGTGGGCAACCAGGAACAACGAACGCGATGCGTTGCGACGGGAGGCGGCTTGGCCGGTGATCAAAAATGCAATGGCGAGACCAAACGCAGCATGGCCTCCAGCTTGGGACACCTGGGGCGCGCTGGCGAGCGCTCCGCCCGCAGTCGCATGGTCGCTCGGTAGACTAAGGCACGGCGCCTGGCTGTCGGCGCTGACGGAACTGCATACGGTGGTCGTCCGCACCACCAAGATGCTCGTCTTCAGTGCCGACAAGCTGCTGGCATCTCTCGATGCGCAAGACCAAGCTCTAGCCGGGCAGTGGAGCACAGGATCAAAGGCGGACAACCCTGAAATCGAACGCCGACTTCGCGCGCAGATGCTCACGGCGCGTGCGGCGGAGAAGTGCGCGCTCAGCTACTTCGCGGGGTTCGGCCTAGCCGTCCAGGACATCGCCATCTCGCAGCTTGAGGACGGTACGGCGGACTGGCGGTTGATGGACCTGCAACTTGGTGGGAAACACGGCATTGACGTCAAAAATTGCAGACGTACCCCTTATGGTGGCCTTCGGTCTGGCAAGTGGAAAGTGAAGGCCTTGAAGGCAGATGCGGCAGGGAACCCCGTCACTTTGCTAGGTGTTAGTAGTCCATTCACTGCGTTCGACGAAGCAGGTGCCTTGACTTCACGAGTGGATGGAGACTCTGCTGCGGAACTTCGTCGCCAGTTGCCCGGCGCGGACACGGACGCTATGGTAGTGCTCGGTGTGACGAACGCCGTGGAGATGCACAAGCTCATGGCGCGCTTCAAAGATGTGGCAGACATCGACATGCCCGCGCCGCGCCGCCTTACCGAGATGCCTGCCTGGTCGTGGGACTATCCCACGGTCCACTATCGCGAGCGCAACGAAGTCCTGGCTTCAGCCCGGCTCGAATGGGCGCAGAGCGGTTCGCCCCTCATGCAGTGTTTGCTTGCGTTAGCGCCGCCCGTGCTGGTAAGCCTTCTCGACCTTGATCTGCCTGCCGCTGCGATGGCATCGCTGGGGCCGCAGCAGCAAGCCTACCTGGACTGGATTCGGCTTCAATGGCGCGCGGAGAGGGGGAGGTCGAGCGGCATGTCACCTGTTCCCAGGTTGCCCTGGCTGTACCTCTTCACCCTCCATGCATGGCTTCGTTGGCGCCAGATGGGAGGGCCATCCGATGCCTCCCGCATTGGTCGCTTGTTCCCCCGAGTTCGACACCAAAATGCCGATTTCGCATTTTTGGTGAAGCCGCTTCCATGTGAATCAACGACTTATGCACATTTTTGCGGAAGTTTTGTAGTGGCAACTGCATGAATGCTTTGTAGTGGCGCAATTGGGGTGTTGCGCTATACTTGCGGCATGTTCATCAAGCTCACCCGCTCCAAAAGCCGCACCTACGCCCAGTTGGTCGAGTCCTTCCGTGACGAGCAAGGTCAGCCTCGCCAGCGCACGGTGGCCACTCTGGGTCGCGTTGATGAGGACGGCGGCACGGTCGATGCGGTGCTGAGCACCTTGCTGCGTGCCAAGGGCCGCAGTGGCGTGGACATCGCCACGCCCCAGGTTCGCTTTGAGTCTGCCCTGGCCTTGGGCGATGTATGGGCCCTTGATCAACTCTGGCGTGAGCTGGGCTTCGATGCCCTGGCGGCCGTCTTCCGACGCGCCCGTTACACCACCCCCATTGAGCAGGCCATTCGTGTGATGGTCTTCAACCGCCTGTGCGATGCCGACTCCAAGCTGGGCACGCTTCGCTGGCTGCAAACCGTGAGCATGCCGGGCGTCGATGCCGACAATCTCAGCCACCAGCAACTGCTGCGCAGCATGGATGCGCTCATGGACCACCAGGTCGCCGTCAATGACACGGTGGCCCATCTGCTGCGCCCATTGATCGATGAAGAACTCTCGGTTGTCTTCTACGACCTGACCACCATCCGCGCTGAAGGCTTGAGTGAGCAAGGTGGCGATGTGCGCCGCTTTGGCATGTCCAAGGAGGGGTTGATCGCCCGTCAGTTCATGCTGGGTGTGGTGCAAACAGCCGATGGCATGCCCATCCACCATGAGGTCTTTGCTGGCAACACGGCGGAGGCGCCCACGCTGCTACCCATGCTGGGCACCTTGCTCAAACGGTATCCGCACATCCGCCGTCTGGTCATCGTGGCCGACCGAGGCCTGCTGTCGCTGGACAATGTGGCCGCCCTGTCTGAGTTGAAGCTGCCCAGCGGCCAGCCGATGGAGTTCATCCTGGCGGTGCCGGGGCGGCGTTATAGCGAGTTCGCCGAAGTCCTGCAGGCCATGCAGGCCAAGATGGCCGACGCATCGTGTGAGGTCATTGAGGAAACCCGCTGGGGTGAGCATCGCCTGGTGATCGCCCACGACCCCGTCACCGCGCAGGAGCAATCGGCCCAGCGGCAAGGCAAGATCGACGCATTGCACGTACGCGCTGCCGAACTGGCGGGCAAGCTCGATGCGCAAGACGATGGCGTGATGCGCCGCGGTCGCAAGCTCTCCGACAGTGGTGCCAAGGCGCGCTTCTTCCACGAGGTCAGCGACGCTCACCTCAGCCGCATCATCAAGGTCGACCTGCAGTCCGACGTGTTCACCTATGCGCTCGATACGCAGGCCCTGCAGCGTGCCGCACTCATGGACGGCAAGCTGATGCTGGTGACCAACGTGGCCGATCTCAGTGCCACCGAGGTCGTGCAGCGCTACAAGGCCTTGGCCGATATCGAGCGGGGCTTCAAGGTGCTCAAGTCCGAGATCGAGATCGCCCCCGTCTTCCACCGTCTGCCCGAGCGCATCAAGGCCCACGCCAGCATCTGCTTCATGGCGCTGATCCTGTACCGGGTCATGCGCCAGCGCCTCAAACTCGCTGGCAGCCCGCTGAGCCCCGAAGCCGCGCTGGCCAGTCTGCGGCGCATTCAACGCCACAGCGTCAGCATCGACAACGGCGCACCTGTCTCAGGCATCTCCAGCATCAACCAAGATCAGGCCGCCACCATGGCCGCCTTGAAGGTCAAAAAGCTCAGCAACGAACTCCAGTTATCCCTCCTGTAGTGGCACGCTGACTAGGTCAACCTAGTCAAATCAACCACTTACAGCATTTGGTGTCGAACTCGGGTGTTCCGTGCCTCCGCCGATCCGGACGCACTGGCATCAGCTGTCAAGCCCTTGTCGCTGGCCTTAGGGGTCGGCGTTCTCGATCCAGCGCGCACGCTGGAGGCCCTGCTTCGCGCGCTTGCGTTACTGGACGCGAACGTGCCGCACGATGTGTTCGCAGGCATGACACGTTTCACGCTGCAGCCCAACGGCGTATTCCGCTGCCGATTCCCTGACGGGCAAATGCGCACGCTCGTCGCGCACTGCGGAGGGCGTTTGCCCAATTTCGTGGAATGTGGCAACTGGCCTCTGATCTACGGAAAGGAAGCGAGCTGTCAATGCGGTCGCCTGATCTGCCCGAGGTGCTTGTCCTGTACAACCACAGGCATGCCTTGTGAGCACGAGCACCAGCGCAAATCCAAGTGGGCCAGTGAAAGCGACGCCGCCGGCGAACCTACGCGGACAACCCATGGCTGGCAGTATGGAAAGTTGCGCGTGTGAATCGGCAGATCGCGGCCGTGACCCTACGCTGAGCGACAACCTGTGGCCAGAGGGCGCCCGATGCGATGAGCGCCGCAACCTCCCGGCGGGCGCTCTCTCGTGATACCGGTCTACGCGCGTCCGGTACTTCCGAAGCCGCCTTCTCCTCGCGAGGTCTCGGTCGAGAACGTGTCCACGAACTGGAACGCCACCTGAACCACAGGCTGGAACATCAGCTGGGCGATACGTTCGCCAGGCTCAATCCTGAAGGCCGTGTCGCTGTCGTTGGCGAGGATGACGCCAATTTCGCCGTGGTAGTCAGAATCCACAACGCCGATTCCTTGCGCAACACGGACTCCGTGCTTCAAGGACAAACCGGACCGCGACGCAACGATTGCGACCAGGCCGGGGTCCATCATGTTGATCGCAAGACCGGTCTTCACCAGCGTGCGAGCGCCTGGCGCGAGCTCGATGGCCTCAGCGATGCAGGCGCGCAAGTCGATTGCCGCCGACCCGTCTGTCGCGTAAGTAGGCGCAGGCACAGTAGTACCGAGCAGGGGGTTCACAACTTTCGCTTCAATTCTTCGGAACATGGCAGCACTCCATAGCAGGAAAATCAGAGCGGATTTATGCCGCTCTTTCTCAACTCAGAGATATTACCACTAAAGTCAGCGCCGGAATTCTCAGATAATTGGCGAAGTCGCTTGCATTCGTTCCATAAGAGAATAATGTGTGCATTCTTCTTTTTGGAAATTTCGTTTAGTTCTTCTTTTAAGGTAGCGACTTCTGTTTTGAGATTCTCGATCACTTTGAGTGCGTCCTCGGAGTTTGAGGGTTTAAATATTCTGCTGCTTGAAGATTTGTGCGTTGGACTCTTGAGCAAGTTATACGGTGTTCGCAAGTCGGGATATTTTCCGAGGTGCCTGTAGAGGGTGGCGCGTGATACTTTCGCCTTCTTCGCGACCATTGTCGCAATATCGCCGGCCGGTAATGTTGAGTTCTGCGCCGCAGTAGCAAAAGCAGCAATTGCGCGTGAAATATTCTTGTAATTCTCCGGCATCAGCGATCCTTGGCCATTGTCATGGTATCTCGAATACGATTAGCCTCTCGGTCCAGTAGTTCTCGCTGAAGCTTGTTCCGCTTAGTCATGGCGGCGAACTCAAGGGTCTGTTCAAGCTGCCCCTGCCAAATGGGGAGGTGCTCCTTACGCACACAGGAGTTAGAGCAATTCCCTGGGGCACAGGCGTTAAGAACTGGCCGTTCGGCATCTGGCCGCTTCTCTGTGCACAGAGCTTGTTCTGGACGAAATAGGCATAGATTTAGCTTGCCGACATGGATGTTTTGGGAGCCGCGTTCGAGCCACTTTGCAATTTGCGAGGCGCTGGCATCTACAGCCTGCCCCTCAAATTCAATTTTGCATTCCGTCGCCAACTCCTTTCCGAGGCCGCCCGCAATTTCGCCAGCGGCAATATCGAGGGCAATCTCCCCGAGAATATCGACATCGAACAGTTCTTGTTCTTCGCTCACGAGCTTATTCCATCCGGGGTCATTTGCTGCGTAGCCTTCAAACGTGGCTACGCTGATATGTTTATACTGCAGCATGCCGGCGATTACGCCAAAAGGCCGCCGAGCGATGTGCCGAGCGAGTGTTTGCCTAAACTGGCGTACGTTAAATCGCCACTCAATTAATTTCCCAGTGCTTGTCTCATGCAACGGAATTTCACGCCCGAGAAATGTGGAGCAATGCGACACGAAAGCCTTGATGTGATAGATGATCGACGCTGATGTGTAAGGCTTCCATTCAAAGCTTGCCAGATCGGAATTGACAGAAAAAGCGGTGTGGCCGTTAGTAAGAAATAGGCCATCCTTCTTTGTGGCTGCGCGGGTGAATTGAGTCAATTGTTCAAGGATTTTGACTGCCTCGACCACTTCTTCAACAATAACCCAAGTGTCGCGCTTCCCGCCAGCACGGTGCTTGTGCAGAACAGTGTTTAAATACCAGACCTTCTCGCCCGTCGGAAGTTTATCTTCCACGCAGCAATTCGCCACGATTGAAAGAAGTTCAGAAACTCTCACCCCGGAAAATGCAAGGACCACCAACATCGCACCGTTGCGGAGGCTAAAAACTTCCGCAAGCAACTCTTCAAGGGTGGTCCATTGCATGAGCCTCCAATAGGATGGCCGGTCGCGGAGGATTTTTCTAACAGCCACTGCGAGCGCCTTGTCCTTTGTGGAAGCTGAGACATTCCTTTTGGAAATCTGCTCCCAACTAGCCATCACGGAAAGCCAAGCTTCAATAATGTGAGGGGCCCACTCTTGCGTATAGAAAAACGCGTTGGTCATGAGCGGTGAGAAAATATGGTCTGGAATGCACTGGGTCTTGTTGCCTCCTCCATTAGGCGCGTCTTTTGGAAGCAACTTCTCGATAGACATGCCGAACGGAATTTCTGGTAGCGGAAATGTGAGCCGCTCCCCGTAACGCCAGAGTTTGTAGGCGGCAGCTACCAACGTAGAAATTCGCTCGGGACTTCGTTTTTTATCCTTCCCAAGTCGTATGCTCTCCAGAAATCTCAACCAATCGCCTTTTCGGATTTGAGAGAAATCCTTTTTCCCAAGGGAGTCAAAGAACTTGACAAATGTCTTGATCGAATTTATTTCATTCTGAACGGTCAGCCATTCGACCTCATGATCCTCGTCGATTATTGGTACGTGCATCCTCGCGTGTGCGTACTCTGCAATTGCAAGCGCAAAACCGCCTGGAAATCCAGGAATGCTGTGCAGGTGTAGTTCTTGGCTCCCAGCCACCCCAGGTGTAGTAACCAACTTCTTCATCCTCCAGACACCATGAGAGAAGACCGAGTCTGGCGATACGGCCTCCTCCGGTCCGACCTTTGAACTCGGGTCTAGTCTGTCGGAGGACGGTGCTCTGGCATACGCATGTCGAGTCATGCGTTTCCTTTCAATTCGATGGGGATGTAGAACTGCTGAGCGGCGGCTCGGCGCATGGCAGTTTCGAGCACGTGTTCGGAAAAGCGTGGCAGGACATCTGCGCGGATCAAATCAACGGCTCGTGAAAACATGCTTGTCCATTCGACCGCGCCAAGCTCAACTTTCATGCTTTCTGCGTGATTCAAGAATGCGTATACACGGGGAAGTACATGCCGAGTAATTACTGTGTTGCTGCATCCAAAGCACTCCCATGGCTTGCCACAGAATGTATTAGGAGGGCCTCCCGGTCGATTCAAGACATCCTTACAGGCATTGAATAGAACGTCCATTTCCCCTTTTAGGATTGAACGTACCTTTTCAACCGGGATGCCCAATTCATTCGAACCGGCAACCGGGTCATTGGTTGGAAGGACCCCCGGCGGCCACCCAAACTGCCCCACCCATGGCCACCCAAACTGCTCCACTTGGCCGGGGTGAATTGACCCATTGAGAACGGTGAGTCAGGCGCCTCAGCCCTGACGAGCAGGACGTAACTTTCGCCCCCTTGACCACGAGGGGGGATTCACGAGGTGAACGTCTTGAAGCCACATCTACAAACCACGATCTGGACGCTCCTGCGCGCGGGCAACACCCAGCGCGAGATCGAGCGCCGCACCGGCATCTCCCGCCACACCATCCGCGCCTGGGCCAAGCGCTTTGAAGCCCAGGGCGATCCGCCGCCCCAGCCGCCCGACGATCCAAACTGCCCCGGGGTGGCCACCGACCTGGTGGTGCCCGGGGTCAGCCAAACTGCTCCACCCCGGCCACCGGCTTCACTGCTGGCGCCCACCCCGGTGGCCACCTCCCTGTGCGAGCCCCACCGCGCCTTCATCGAAGCCCAGTTGCGCCTGGGGCGCAACGCCACGGCCATCTACCAGGACCTGGTTGATGCCCACGGCTTTGCCGGGCGCTACAACTCCGTCAAGCGCTTCGTGGCCCGCATTCGTGTGCGAGAGCCCGAGCAGTTCGACCGCCTGAGCTTCCTGCCCGGCGAAGAGATGCAGGTGGACTTCGGCGAAGGCGCGCCCACCCGCGTGCCCGGCGCCGACCGCTACCGCAAGCCCCGCCTGTTCGTGGCCACGCTGCGGTATTCGCGCCGCAGCTTCCGCCGCGTGGTCTGGAACTCGGGCCAGCAAGTCTGGGCCGAGCTGCATGAACAAGCCTGGCGCTACTTCGGTGGCTCATGCCGCTACGTGGTGCTCGACAACCTCAAGGAGGGCGTGCTCAAGCCCGACCTGTACGAGCCCGAACTCAACCCCGTGTACGCTGCCACCCTGGCGCACTACGAGGTCGTGGCCGACCCAGCCCGCGTGCGCGACCCCAACCGCAAGGGCAGCGTCGAGCACGCCATTGGCCATACCCAGGCCACGGCGCTCAAGGGCAAGCGCTTTGAGACCATCGAAGATCAGAACGCCTACCTGGAGCACTGGGAGACCAAGTGGGCTGCTTCGCGCATCCACGGCTCAGAGCGCCGCCAGGTGCATGCCATGTTCGAAGAAGAGCGGCCCCATCTGCAAAGCCTGCCGGCGCTGCCCATGGCCTACTTCCGCGACGAGCAGCGCACCGTGTGCGACGACGGCTGCGTGCGCGTGGCCCATTGCAGCTACGCGGCCAGACCGGCGGCCATCGGGACCAAGGTGCTGGTGCGCATCTTCGAGCACCGCCTGGAGATCCGTGACCTGCAGACCCAGGCCTTGCTGCGCACCCACACCAAGGCCGAACGCCCTGGCACCGTCGTGCTGCCCATGGACGAGCGCGTCTTCAACCCTTCGCGCGAGACACGCCACATCCTCAAGCAGGCCGATGCCATCGGCGTGGATGCGGCCCGGCTGTGTCAGATGCTGTTTGCCATCGAAGGCCGCGTGGGCCAGCGCAAGCTGTGGGGCATCGTGCACCTGGCCGACCGCTACCCGCGCCAAATGGTCAACACCGCTTGCGCCCAGGCCATCGAAGAGGGCGTGCACAGCTACCGCCATGTCAAGGCCATCACCGAGCGCCTGGTGGCCCAAGCCCTGGCCCAGCTTGATGTTGGCCCCGCTACCACAGCGGCCGCCCAAGCCTGCCCCACGCAAGCCCACGACCTCATCCGCAACCCGCAGGAGTACGGCGAGCTCTTCGCCATGGCCGCTGCCACCACCACACCTCAAGGAGACCTCTTCGCATGACTGCCATGACCACCCACGACATCGAGACCACCCTGCGCAAGCTGCGCCTGTCCGGCATGGCCGAGACCTTGCAGACCCGCCTGATGCAGGCCCAGGCTGCCCAGGAGCCCTTCCTGGACACGCTGTCTGCCTTGCTGCAAGACGAGCTTGACCGGCGCCACAGCCGCCTGATGGCGCGCCGCTTCAAGCTCTCTGGACTGGATGAGAAGCCCGCACTGGCTGACTTCGACTGGCGCTTCAACCCCAAGCTGCCACGCGCGGCCTGCTTTGAGCTGCACACCTTGAAGTTTCTCAGCGAGGGCGCCAACGCCCTGATCGTGGGCAAGCCCGGCACAGGCAAGAGCCACGTCGCCAAGGCCGTGGCCTACCAGGCAACCGTGCAGGGCCATGACGTGTCCTACGTCGAGGCCGACAGCGAGTTTGCGCGCTACGCCCTGGCCGATGACGATGAGCGTGCGCGGCTGCTCAGAGGGTGGGTAGCTGCCGACCTGCTGGTGCTCGATGACCTGTTCCTGGCACGGCGCATCAGCGAGCACGCCGCCGAGTTGCTGCAGACCCTGGTGCACCAGCGCTACAAGCTGCGCCGATCCATCGTCATCACCTCCAACCGTGTCGTGCAGGACTGGGGCCGATACCTGGGCGATGCCACCATGGCCACCACCATCCTGGACCGCCTCATGCACCGCTGCGCCATGCTGGAGTTCGAGGGTAAGAGCTACCGGCTCAAGGAGGCCGCCGCGCGGCTGGCCATCACGCCCGACCCCGCATAATCACCCCGTCCTGCCTGGAGCAGTTTGACTGGCCAACAGTGGAGCAGTTTGGGGTGGCCATCGGGGGAAGGACCACGGGCTTTTTCACAATCGCAATCGCGTCCTTGATCCCATCTCTAGCAGTTTGATCGTGAATGTGCTTTGTAGATGCATTTACCACATAACCTAAAGTGGTGTCGGCCATTGAGTGGGCTGCGTCGGTTGATATTTTTGATAGCTGGCCGTGCTCGATGTATTTGCGACTAAGGTAGGTGACACGGAGCCTCACCGAGGAGATTTGAAAGTTTTTCCCAGAAGCATCTTTCAACTTATTTCTCTCGCACCACCCGCCTTCTCGATTCATTTGGTACTTGAAGTAGCTATGGTCAATAGCCTTCACCATAGGCGTCGGGCTTCTCGTAAAAATGCTCATTCCAAGAAATAGGGAATCACGCTCAGCTTCAGGTGCATGTTTTGCGAATGGCGCTGTCAAATCAAGCAGTTGCCGGATAAGGCTTACTGCAGAGTAGGGGCCATCGTCCTTTATTAGCTTTCTGAATTCTTTGTCGGCTGATCGCGGCTTTCTGTAAATCAAATAAACTTTGCCGTCTATTTCGCGAAGGCAATCACGCCTCAGGGTAAGGATTGAAGATTCGTTTCGGCCGGTTCGCTTCGCCAGTAAGATGAAATATGGGATCAAGTCTTCGGTTAAGGCGTAGCGGTGCGCATGAATGTCCCAGAGCCGGTAGACTCCCTTGTAGACTCCGAGTATTGCGTTGAGATACGAATAGTCTTTTAGCGCTTTTAATGCGGGCCGTTGCAGGGGAAGCTCTCCATGAATATGGGTTGCATACCAAATAAGGTTTTCCAGTCTGTTCCATGCCAACTCTTCCGGCTTACGGCCACTCCCGTTCCGAACGCCTCTCGGATTGGAGCCAATGGCAAGTAACTCTTTGCCTCGTTGCAAGCGGGCATGCAGCTCATCAATGCATCGTCGACACGCTTCCTCTAAATCAAGTTGCTCGGAGAACGTGTAAGGCTGACTAACCGTTGAATCATCAATGTGTCGAAAGTTTCGAGGAACTCTTGTTGTTCGTTCAAACCGACCAATAGCCCGTGCCGCTTGAAGTAGTCCCCGATGGCCACTTCAAATTCCCCCACCTGTGGCCACCCCAAATTCCCCCAGGCAAGACGGCTGGATTATGCGGGGTCAGGCGTGATGGCCAGGCGGGCGGCAGCCTCCTTGAGCCGATAGCTC
>JBMOQM010000024.1:0-22085 GCA_049322875.1 Pseudomonadota bacterium | reverse complement strand
ATCGGTCGGGGGCGGCCTGGCTTCGTCACGCGAGTCGTCCTGCTGGGGCGCGCGTGACTGCGGAGGCGGCGCCTGTTCGCGAGCGGTGGGTCGGGCCTCGCCCTGGGGCAGGCGGTCGGCCTGTTGGGGCGGCAGCAGGCCGGTGGGCGCTGGCGGCGTCTGGCCAGGCGCAGGGGCCGTGGCCAGCGGCGGGTTGGACGGTGCCGCGGGGGCCGGATCATCGCGCCACAGGGACCAGACCAGCATGGCCACCAACGCCAGCCCCAGGCCGCCCAGGCCCCAGGCCCAGGGTGGCAAGGTGCTGCTGCCGGGCTCATCCGGCAGGGGCAGGGCCGTGGGCTGTGCATGCAGCCCGGGCACGGCGCCCCGCTCCCGTTCGGCGTCGGCCCGCTTGAGGGCATCGAGGATGTAGGACATCGCTCAGGTTCCTGTAGGGGGTTGGGCCGGGGCGGCGGGGGCCTGGCCCAGGCGGGGCTCCGCCACGCCGGTCTGCCGGTTGAGCAGCATCAGGGTGGTGGCGCCGGCCACGCCGTCGGGTGTCAGGCCCTGGGCCAGTTGGAAGGCCTGCACGCGGGCCTTGAGGGCCTGGTCGAAGCGGGTGGTGCCGGTGGGCAGGGCCTCGCCATGCACGGTGGCCATGCGGGCGGCCAGCCAGTCCACGGCCGGGCCGCTGTCGCCTGCCAGCAGCTTGCGGCGGTAGCCCTCGGGTGTGCGCCACAGGGTGGTGAACTCGCCGCGCCACACGCTGGACAGGGCCGCCAGCGGTACCTGGTAGCGCGTGGCGTCGATCTGCAGGGTGGCGCTGTCCGGCCCCAGGGCGGTGATCAGCACATCCACTGTGCGCTGGCCTTCGTGAAGGGCCAGCACGCCAGGGCGGTCGAGTTGGCGCACCAGGGTCAGGCCCCCGTTGTGGCGGAAGCATTGCAACTGGCGGGTGCTGGCGGCCTGGCAGGGATCGCCGCTGCCCAGGTTTTCACCCCACAGGGTGGCCAGTTCGCGCCAGGCGGTGGTGTCGGACTGCGTGGCGGTGCGCAGGGCCTGGGCCAGGCCAGCGGCATCCAGGATGGCTGCGGGGGCGCTGGCTGTGGTGAGCGCTGCCGGCGCAGCGGGGCGGGACGCTGCGCCGGATGCCTTTGATGCGGGGGCGCTGGCCGCCTGCGTGGCGCTTTGCTGCGCCTGGGGCGACAGCGCGCTGCCCGGGCGGCCCCAGAGCGTCAGCGCGGCCACGGTGGGCAGGGCGACACCGGCCAGCAGGGCCCAGGCCCAGGTGGGCGGGCGGCGGGAGGCGGCTGCTGTGCGGGCCGGCGGATCGGCCGGGGCGTGGTGGTGGGCCTTGCTGCCGCCCTTGCTGGGGGCTGGCGCGCGTCGCGGCGTCTCGGCCTTGGGCCCAGGGCGCTCGAACACCTCATGGGCCGCCTTGTCCACGATCGTGCGGTTGACGACCTCCTTGCCCAGCGCGTAGGCCCCCAGCAAGGCCCGGTCGCACAGCAGGTTGATGCGTCGCGGCACGCCGCGTGTCCACTGGTGGATGCGGCGCACGGCCTTGGCATCGAACAGGTGGCCGTGCGTCTTGCCGGCCACGGCCAGGCGGTGCAGGATGTACTGCGCCGTCTCGTCCGGACTGAGCGCATCAAGGTGGTAGCGCGCGATCACGCGCTGCGCCAACTGTTCCAGCTCGGGGCGGGCCAGCATGTCGCGCAGCTCGGGCTGGCCAATCAGCACGATCTGCAGCAGCTTGCGTTCGCTGGTCTCCAGGTTGGTCAGCAGGCGCAGTTGCTCCAGCACGTCGGCCGACAGGTTCTGCGCCTCGTCGATGATCAGCACATTGTTCTGGCCCACCGCGTGCGTCTTGAGCAGGAACTCGTTGAGCGGGTCGACGTAGTCCTTGATGGTGGCCTGGCGTGTCTGGCCGATGCCTTCGGGCAGCGGGATGCGGAACTCGTGGCAGATCGACTGCAGCAGCTCGATCACCGTCAGCTTGGGGTTGAAGATGTACGCGACGTTGCAGCGGCGCGGGATCTGCTCCAGGAAGCAGCGACACACCGTGGTCTTGCCCGCACCGATTTCGCCGGTCAGCAGCACGAAGCCGCCACCGCTGCCCACGCCGTAGAGCAGATGGGCCAGGGCCTCCCGGTGGCGCTCGCTCATGAAGAGGTAGCGCGGATCGGGCGCGATCGAAAAAGGCTCCTGCTTCAGGCCGAAGTGTTGCGCGTACATGCCCGAAGGATAACGCCGTGCGGGCGGGTGGCCCGCCGGGGTCAGTCCTGATGGGGTGGGGGCAGGGCGCCGCGGCGGTCCCGGCCCTGGCGCACGTAGTGGTCGCGCTTGGCGGTGTACATGCGCTGGTCGGCGCGGTGCACCACGGTTTCCAGGCGCTCGTTGTCCTTGCTAGTGGCCGCGCCGATGGACAGGCTGACCTGCGTGCCGCCGGCGTGGAACTGGTTGTTCAGGGCCAGCAGCTCCTGGACCTGCTCGACCAGGTGCTCGCAGCCGCGCTGGTCGACGCCGGGCAGCAGCAGGGCGAATTCGTCACCGCCGATGCGCGAGGCCGTGGCCGGGCGATCCACGGCCTTGCGCAGGATCTCGCCCACGCGGCGCAGCAGGGCGTCGCCGCCGGCATGGCCGGCTTCGTCGTTCACGCCCTTGAGGTTGTTCAGATCGATGATGACCACGCTGACGGGCCAGGGGCCGCGGCGGTCCAGGCGGTTGAGCTCGTCGGTGAAGAAGGAGCGGTTGCGCAGGCCGGTCAGGGCATCGTGCATGCCGAGGTATTCCAGGTAGGCCTCGGCCTTCTTGCGCGCGGTGATGTCGGTCAGGGACACCAGCACCTGGTCCCAGCGCTCCTCATGGCCGGGCATCACCGAGAACTGCAGGTACACGTGCACCTTCTCGCCGTCGAGCGAGTAGTTCACCACCTCGCGCTGTTGGAACAGGCGGCCATGCCACAGGTCCACCAGTTGCTCGGCGAAGTGGGGGCGCATGTCGTCGCGGAAGATCTTGTCGGTGTGGGCCAGCAAGGTGGCCTTGTCCGGCGCGCGGAAGGTGTCCACCGTCTGCTGGTTGATGTCCAGCACGCGAATCTCCAGCATGCAGCGGGTGACGAATTCCGGGTGCACATCCAGGAAGGTGCGGAAATCCACCACGCCCTGCTCGCGCACCTCGGCCAGCAGGCCCTTGATGCCGCTGAAGTCCTCCAGCCACAGCGACACGGGCGAGTGCTCGAACAGGCCCTTGGCCTGCAGCTCGCTGGCGCGCAGGGCGCGTTCGGCACGGGCGCGCTCGGTGACGTCCTCGATGGCCAGCAGCACGCGTGACCAATCCTGCTCGTGGCCGGGCAGGATGTTGGCGTTCAGCGAGATGTTCAGGCGCTGGCCGCGCAGGGTGTAGTTGACGGTGTTGCTGCGGAAGTGGGTGTGGCCTTCCCACATCTGCACCAGCTCTTCGACGTGCTGGTCGAACATGTCGTCGCGGAAGACCTCGTGCAGGTTGGCCTTGAGGTGGTCCAGGTCGTCGGCGCCGAACAGCTCGAGCGTGCGGCGGTTCACGCGCAGCAGCTGGATGCGGCGCGAGCACTCGGCCACGCGGCTGCGGTCCTGGCGCAGGAAGGTGCGCAGGTTGCTGACCCCTTCTGCCCGCCATTGATCGAACAGGGCTTTCAGGCCGCTGTAGTCCTCCAGCCACAGGGACACTGGGGCCAGCTCGAACATGTCGGCGTACAGATCGGTCACGACGGTCTCTCGGGGTGTTGCGCGCAATCCACCATTGTCGCGGGCCGCGAGGGGATTGGCGTCTCGCGACAGCCACAAGGTGGCCACCCTTGCCACACTAGCGTTTCACGCTGCAGGCGAGTGTGACAAAAAGCACGGTTTTGCCGGCGTTCGTCACGCTTTGCCCAAGGGCGGGTGCGTCTCAGTGGCTGATGGACAGCGTCTCGGAGGATGCGCTCGTGTCCGGTTCGATGGCCGCGTGGCGCACGTACAGGCCGGTGCGAGCCATGAACACCTCGATGACCTCGTGCATTTCGGTCGGTGGTACCCAGGCGGTGCGGGCGCTGTCCCAGGCCGAACGGCTGGCGGCTTTCTTGCGCCGGGGCACGGCGGGGGCGCTGTGGATCTCCCACAGCGGGCGGCGGCGCGGGCCAGCCAGGCCGGTGCCGCGCTCCATCAGTACCAGGCGGGCCATGGGGCGGCGGGGCCAGGGCAGCAGGCGAGGGCGCTGGTCGACCTCGCACAGGGCCACCAGGCGGTCGAAGCCGATCTCGGCGCGGGAGATCGGCTGCAGCGAGCGCCGGTCATGGAGGCTGATGCGGAACAGGCCGCGGATCAGGTCGATCTCGCGGGCTTCCAGGGTCTCCGGCTTGGACGTGCCGGCGCGGGGCACGCAGCGCCGCCAGGCGACATACACCCCGGCCAGGACACTGAGCACACCGGCAGACAGCAGCACGAAGGGGCGCATCGCATGGCTGACGGCTGCGGGCTGGAACAGGCTGATGGCCAGCAGAAAGCCGAAGACCAGGGCCGCCACCGTCAAGGCGGCGCTGATCGCGACCTCGGCGCGGTAGGACTTTCTGCAGGAGGCGCGCAGGTCCAGCAGCACCGGCGGACGGCGCTGCAACAGGCGGTCAAGTGCCTGGGCCGCCTTGCTGCCAGTCCCGGGTGACGGCAGGTCGGGCGCGGGGGTGGCTGCGTTTGAGCGGTCCACGAACGGCTTCCCTGATGGGGCCTCCATCGTTGGCATGGAGGCTGGTGATGTGGCCACCTCGTCATTGATGCAAGGTGGCCTTGTTGTGGATTCCAGTGTAGCGGGCTTGGCCGAACTCCCCAAGGTGTCCGGTGGTTTTTCGGCCATGAAGGCCCCGATTTCCGCCTGCTCAGGGGGCCACGGGGCGCGTGGCATGTGACGCATCTCCTTATGTGCTCGCGGGCCACGGAGCAGTCCCGTTGACAGCGCCCATGGCTTTGGCACACTGGACGCAACAACAAGATCACGAGTGTTCCCAATGAGTCGCCCTGCACCTGTTGTGCTGGTGCCCGCCTGTCAGCGGGAGTTGGGCCGCCACCCTTTTCACGTGGCCGGCAAGAAGTACCTCGACGCCGTGCGGATGGCCGGCTGCGTGCCCCTGGTGGTGCCCGGCGCCCTGCCTGAGGAGTTGGACACCCTGCTCGACCTGGCCGACGGCTTGCTGCTGACCGGCTCTCCCTCCAACGTGCACCCCAGCCACTTCGGCGAAGAGGTGCTCGACCCCTCCCTGCCGCTGGACCGTGACCGCGACGCGTGGACGCTGCCCATCATCCGGCGCGCCCTGCGCGAGCGCGTGCCCGTGCTGGGCATCTGCCGGGGCTTCCAGGAGGTCAACGTGGCCCTGGGCGGCTCGCTGCACCAGGCCGTGCACCAGCAGCCCGGCCTGCGCGACCACCGGGGTGATGGCACCCAGCCGGTCGAGGTCGAATACGGTTTTTCGCACCCGGTGCACATCCAGGGCGGTGGTCTGCTGGATCAGACGCTCGAAGGCCTCGGTGAGGTCCGCGATGGCCAGTTCATGGTCAACAGCCTGCACGGCCAGGGCGTGAACCGCCTGGCGCCCAACCTCCGCGCCGAGGCCCTGGCGCCCGATGGCGTGGTCGAGGCCTTTACCTGGACGCCCGACGACGACCGCCCCGCGGCCTTCAGCCTGTGCCTGCAGTGGCACCCCGAGTGGCTGGCGGCCGAGAACCCCGTGTCCCGACGCCTGTTCGAGGCCTTCGGTGACGCCTGTCGAACGCACCGTGACCAACGATTGCAGCGATTGAACCGCTGAGCATCACCGAAAGACCCCATGCCGCCATCCTCCAGAGTGCCCACCTCCTTCAGCGACCTGGAACATTGGCTCGACGAGCGGCGGGTCACCGAGATCGAATGTCTGGTGCCTGATCTCACCGGCGTGGCGCGCGGCAAGATCCTGCCGCGCGAGAAGTTCACTGAAGACCGCGGCATGCGCCTGCCCGAGGCCATCGTCGCCATCGGCGTGACGGGCGAGTTCCCTGCCGAAGGCCCCTACTACGACGTCATCACGCCCACCGACCGGGACATGCACCTGCAGCCCGACCCACGCACCGTGCGCATCGTGCCCTGGGCGTCCGACCCCACGGCCCAGGTGGTGCACGACTGCTATGACCGCGATGGCCACCTGATCCCCTACGCGCCGCGCTCGGTGCTCAAGCGCGTGTGCCAGCTGTATGCTGATCAGGGTTGGTCGCCCGTGGTGGCACCCGAGCTGGAGTTCTACCTGATCGAGCGCAGCATCGACCCCAACATGCCGCTGCGCCCGCCGCGTGGCCGCAGCGGCCGCGCCGAGACCTCGCGCCAGGCCTATTCCATCGACGCCGTCAACGAGTTCGACCCGCTGTTCGAGGACATCTACGCCTACTGCGAGCAGATGGAGCTCAACGTGGACACCCTGATCCACGAGGTGGGCGCAGGCCAGATGGAGATCAACTTCTTCCACGACCACCCGCTGGGCCTGGCCGACGAGGTGTTCTTCTTCAAGCGCACCATCCGCGAGGCCGCGCTGCGCCACGAGATGTACGCCACCTTCATGGCCAAGCCCATGGCCAACGAACCGGGCAGTGCCATGCACATCCACCAGAGCGTAGAGCGCGTGGACAACGGCGAGAACATCTTCAGCAATCCCGATGGCAGCCCGTCCAAGGCCTTCTACTGGTTCATCGGCGGGCTGCAGCGCTACGCGCCCGCAGCCATGGCCCTGTTCGCGCCCTACGTCAACAGCTACCGCCGCCTGGTGCGCAGCAACGCCGCGCCCATCAACATCCAGTGGGGCACCGACAACCGCACCGTGGGCATCCGCGCGCCGGTGGCCACGCCGGCCTCGCGCCGCATCGAGAACCGCATCATCGGGGCGGACGCCAACCCCTACGTGGCCCTGGCTGCCACGCTGGCCTGCGGCTACCTGGGCATGACGCGGCAGATCGAGCCCACGCCCGAATGCCGGGGCGATGCCTACCTGGCCGATTTCCAGCTGCCGCGCAGCCTGGGCGAGGCCGTGGCCCAGCTGCGTGACGAGGCCGACCTGGCGCAGATCCTGGGGCAGGACTTCATCACCGTCTACTCCGAGATCAAGGACGTGGAGCACGCCGAGTTCATGAAGGTGATCTCGCCATGGGAGCGCGAGCACCTGCTGCTGCACGTCTGACACATCGAGGCACTACAAAGAGAAGCATGGAGACCGCATGAACACCCTGGAGCGCACAACCAAGGACTGGCAGGCCGCCGACGCCGCCCATTTCCTGCACCCCTTCACCGACCACCAGGCCCTGGCCGCCAAGGGCTCGCGCATCATCACGCGCGGCGAGGGCGTGTGGCTGTGGGACAGCGAGGGCCAGCAGATCTTCGATGCGATGAGCGGCCTGTGGTGCGTGAACGTGGGCTATGGTCGCCAGGAGCTGATCGACGCGGCCACGCGGCAGTTGCAGACGCTGCCCTTCTACAACGCCTTCTTCCAGACGGCCACGCCGCCGTCCATCGCGCTGGCCGAGAAGCTGGCGCAGCTCAGCCCGCCGCAGTTCCAGCACGTGTTCTTCAGCGGCTCGGGCTCGGAGGGCAACGACACCGTGGTGCGTCTGGTGCGGCGCTACTGGGATCTGCAGGGCCAGCCCGGGCGGCACACCATCATCAGCCGCCTGAACGCGTACCACGGCTCCACGATGGCCGGCGCGTCATTGGGCGGCATGGTGGACATGCACGCGCAGGGCGGCCTGCCCATCCCGGGCATCGTGCACATCGACCAGCCCTACTTCGCGGCGCTGGGCCAGCCGGGCGAAAGCCGCGATGATTTCGGGCGCCGCGCCGCCTCGTGGCTGGAGTACAAGATCCTGGAGGTGGGGCCGGACAAGGTGGCCGCCTTCATCGGCGAGCCGGTGCAGGGCGCGGGCGGCGTCATCATCCCGCCGGATACCTACTGGTCCGAGATCCAGCGCATCTGCGACAAGTACGGCGTGCTGCTGGTGTCCGACGAGGTGATCTGCGGTTTCGGGCGCACGGGCCAATGGTTCGGCTGCGAGCATTTCGGCGTGCGGCCCGACCTGATCACCTTCGCCAAGGGCGTGAGCTCAGGCTACATCCCGCTGGGCGGGGTGCTGGTGGGCAACCGCGTGGCGCGCACGCTGATCGACGAGGGCGGCGAGTTCAACCACGGCTACACCTACAGCGGCCACCCCGTGGCCTGCGCCGTGGCCCTGGCCAACCTGGACGTGATAGAGCGCGAAGGCCTGGTGCAGCGTGTGCACGATGACACCGGCCCCTACCTGGCGCAGCAGTTCGCCGCGCTTCAGGATCACCCGCTGGTGGGCGAGGCCGAGACCTGCGGCCTGATGGGCGCGATCCGCCTGGTGCGGCGCAAGGCCGAGGGCGACAAGCGAGCCGAGTCCTTCGATCCGGCCCTGTCCGTGGGCATGGTGTGCCGCGGGCACTGCTTCAGCCATGGCCTGATCATGCGCGCGGTGGGCGACCGCATGATCATCGCGCCGCCGCTGATCCTCACGCGTGAGCTGATCGATGAACTGATGGCCCGAATCCGGCGCTGTCTGGACCTGACCTGGGTGGAGGTGCAGCAGCGTGGCTGGGTGTGAAGACGCCAGCCCGCGAAAGACTCAGCCTTTGCCGTCCAGCCACTGCGTGATCGGTGCCCACTGCGCCAGGTCCTTCTCGACCTTGGCGGGGGCCACGTCGAACAGCGTCAGGCCGTGCGCGGCCAGGTGGGCGTAGTTCTGCGTGTCGCGCAGCAGGCTGAGCACGGGCACATCCAGCGTGGCCAGGAACTCGCGCAGGTGCTCGGTGGCCTTGGTGTGGTCCTTGATGCGGTTGCCGACCACGGCGATGCGCACCTTGTCCGAGCGTTTGCGGCCCACCAGGTCGGCAATGAATTCGCGCGTGGGGTAGATGTCGAACACGCTGGCCTGCAGCGGGATCAGCACCAGGTCGGCCAGCTTCATCACCGCGTCCACCTTCTTGCCATGCAGGCCGGCGGGGGTGTCCAGCACGACGTGGGTGGTGCCCTTGGGCGGCTTGGCGATCTCGTCCTGGTCGATGTCCCAGGCGGTGATGGGCGCCAGGTTGGGCGGGCGCAGCGTCAGCCACAGCTGTGAGGACTGCTGGCGGTCGATGTCGCCCAGCATCACGGCGTGCCCCTGGTTGGCCCAGTAGCCCGCGACATTGCTCGACAGCGTGGACTTGCCCACGCCTCCCTTGGGATTGGCGACCACGATCACCGGCATGCTGCGTTTCCTCTCGGTTGTTCAGGATGGACGGGGTGTCGTCAACTATATGCCATGCCGGGCCCTTGGGGCTGCAAGGCGCGCCCTGATTGGCTAGAGTGGGGGCACGGGCGGTGCAGGGCGCCGCCCTTGTCCAGTCTCAAGACGAGGAGCCGAGTCATGACCGACACCCTTTCCCCACCCACGGGCCAGGCCCTGATCTGGCACGACCGTGCCGACGCCCTGATCGCGGAGGGCCGGGTCGATGGCCGGGCGTTGGTCGAGGGCCAGCGCGTCAAGGCCGTGGCCGAAGAGACCTTCGAGTGCCGCTCGCCCATCGACGGCCGCCTGCTGACCCCGGTGGTGCGCGGGCGCCAGGCCGACATCGACCTGGCCGTGGGCTCGGCCCGCCGCGCCTTCGAAGACGGCCGTTGGCGCCGCCAGCCCCCCGCCGCCCGCAAGCGCGTGCTGCAGCGCTTCGCCGAACTGATCACCCAGCACAAGGACGAGCTGGCGCTGCTGGAGACGCTGGACATGGGTAAGCCCATCCAGTACAGCCTGGCCGTGGACGTGCCCGCCGCTGCGCGCTGCATCGCCTGGTACGCCGAGGCCATCGACAAGGTCTACGGCGAGATCGCGCCGACCGGGGACAACGCGCTGGCGCTGATCCAGCGCGAGCCGGTGGGCGTGGTGGGCGCCATCGTGCCCTGGAACTACCCGATGATCATGGCCGCCTGGAAGATCGGCCCGGCCCTGGCCACCGGCAACAGCGTGGTGCTCAAGCCGTCCGAAAAGTCCCCCTTGAGCGCGCTGCGCCTGGCCGAGCTGGCGCTGAAAGCCGGCCTGCCGGAGGGCGTGTTCAACGTGGTGCCGGGGTTTGGCTCCGAGGCCGGCGAGTGCCTGGCCATGCACCTGGATGTCGATGCGCTGGGCTTCACCGGCTCCACCCGCGTGGGCCGCAAGATGCTGGAGTACGCGGGCCGCAGCAACCTCAAGCGCGTGTTCAACGAGCTGGGCGGCAAGTCGGCCTTCGTGGTGTTCGACGACAGCGATGCGCTCGAACGCGCTGCGCAGACGGTGGCCGGCTCCATCTTCTTCAACCAGGGCGAATCGTGCAATGCGCCGTCGCGCCTGCTGGTGCACGACAGCATCGCCGACGAGTTCGTGAAGCAGGTGGTGGCCCAGACGCTGGCCTACCAGCCCTCAGATCCGCTGGATCCCCACACCGTGATGGGCGCGCTGGTCGATGACGGCCAGTTGCGCACCGTGCTGGGCTACATCGAGGCCGGCCACAAGGAAGGGGCGACGTGTGTGGCCGGCGGCACCCAGGCCCGGGCCGAGACCGGCGGCTACTACGTCACGCCCACGGTGTTCGATGGTGTGCGCAACGACATGCTGATCGCACGGGAGGAGATCTTCGGTCCGGTGCTCAGCGTGATCCGCTTCAAGGACGAGGCCGAGGCCATCGCGCTGGCCAACCAGTCCAGCTACGGCCTGCAGGCCAGCGTGTGGAGCAGCCACATTGACCGTGCGCACCGCGTGGCCCGCGCGCTGCGTGCGGGCACTGTGCACGTCAATCAGTACGATGAAGACGACATCACCGTGCCTTTCGGCGGTGTCAAGCAATCGGGCAACGGGCGGGACAAATCCCTGCATGCGCTGGACAAGTACACCGAGCTCAAGACCACCTGGGTCCGCATCGACTGATGCTGCAGGCAGGGCTGGGCAGACTCAACCCATCAGCGCCACGCCCTTGACCTGCGCGAACACAGGCTGGCCCGGCGCCAGCTTCAGATGCTCGCACGATCGGCGCGTCAGGCGCGCCAGCAGCAGCGCGCCTTGGTGCTGGTCTGGCGTGCCCAGCATCAGCTGCAGGGTCACCGTGTCAGGCCCATCGTCGCGCAGGCTGACCACGGTGGCCGGCAGGATGTTGACGATGCTGCTGTCGGCGGCGCGGCTCAGGGCCACGCTCACGTCACGTGCCAGCACGCGTACGCGCACGCGCTGGCCGACAGGGGCGTGCGACAGGCCGGTCCACAGCGCCAGGCCGTTCACATCGAGCCGGCTTTGCCCGTATGCAGGCTCATGCGCGGCCACGATGGCCTCGACCACGGCGGCGGCCTCGTCCAGGTGGCTCAGGGGCAGATCCAGGCGTGAGAACAGCTCGGCCGGCGTGCCGGTGGCGCGCACGCGGCCGGCCTCCATCAGCACCAAGTGGTCGGCCAGGCGGGCGGCTTCGTCCAGCGCGTGGGTCACGTAGACCACGGGCACGCCGGCCTGGGCATTGAGCTTTTCCAGGAAGGGCAGCACCTCGGCCTTGCGGGCCGTGTCCAGCGCAGACAGCGGCTCGTCCATCAGCAGCAGGCGCGGGCTGGTCAGCAGCGCGCGGGCGATGGCCACGCGCTGGCGCTCGCCGCCGGAGAGGTGCTCGGGCCGGCGGTCCATCAGGTGGCTGATACCCAGCAGGGCGACGGCATCATGAAGCGTCACGTGGCGCTCGGCGGCCGGCGTGCGCTTGAGGCCGTAATCCAGGTTGCCGCGCACGCTCAGGTGGGCAAACAGGCTGGCCTCCTGGAACACCATGCCGATGGGGCGGCGGTGCACGGGCACCCAGGTGCGCTGCGCATCGTCCTGCCAGCAGTCACTGCCCACGGCCACGCGGCCCCGTGCCCGCGACAGGCCGGCCAGCGCACGCAATACCGTGGTCTTGCCGCAGCCCGAGGGGCCGAGCAGCACGCTCACGCCTCGGCCGGGCAGGCGCAGCTTCACGTCCAGGCTGAAGCCGGGGTAGGCCAGGGCCAGGTCGGCGTGGATCTCATCGAGCGTGCGGGGATCAGACACGGCCGGCTCCCACACTGGCGCCGGGGCGCAGGCCACCCAGTCGGCCATTGAACAGGTACAGGGCCAGCATCACCCCGAAGCCGAACACCACCATGCCGCCGGCCAGCACATGGGCCTTGGCCAGCTCCTGCGCCTCCACATGGCCGTACAGCGCCACCGACAGCACGCGCGTGGCGCCGGGAATGTTGCCGCCCATCATCAGCACCACGCCGAACTCGCCCACCGTGTGCGCAAAGCCCAGCACGCTGGCCGTGAGAAAGCCTGGTGCAGCCAGGGGCAGCGCCACGGTGAGGAAGCGGTCCCAGGGGCTGGCGCGCAAGGTGGCGGCGGCCTCCAGCGGGCGCGTGCCCACGGCCTCGAAAGCCTGGTGCAGCGGTTGCACCACGAAAGGCAGGGAGTGCAGTACCGAGGCCACCACCAGGCCCGTGAAGGTGAAGGGCAGCAGCCCCAGGCCCATGGACTGTGTCAACTGGCCGATCGGGCCTTGCGCGCCCATCAGCATCAGCAGGTAGAAGCCGATCACCGTGGGCGGCAGCACCAGGGGCAGGGCCACCACGGCCGCCACCATGCCCTTGAGGCGCGATTGCGTGCGCGCCAGCCACCACGCCACCGGCGTGCCCAGCAGGAGCAGCAGCACCGTGGTCAGCCCCGCCAGCTTGGCGGTCAGGACCAGGGCCTGGATGTCTTCAGAATCGAGCACGCGGGTACTGCTGCGTTGCCGATGCGGGCGCGGGCCTTACAGCCCGTAGCCGTAGGACTTGATCACGGCCTTGGCCGCATCGCCGCGAAGGTAGGTCAGCAGGGCTTGGGCGGCGGTGTTGCCTGCGCCCTTGTTGAGCAGGGCCGCATCCTGCAGGATGGGGGTGTAGAGCTTGGCCGGCACCACCCACATCGAGCCCACAGCGGGCTTGTCCGGCGGGGCCACTTGCGACAGGGCCACGAAGCCCAGCTCCGCGTTGCCGGTGGACACGAACTGGTGCGCCTGGCCGATGCTCTCGCCCTGCACGATCTTGGTCGACAGGCTGTCGTACAGACCCAGCGCCTTGAGCGTCTCGACGGCGGCGGCCCCGTAGGGCGCCAGCTTGGGGTTGGCGATGGCCAGGTGCTGGAAGCCGCCCTTCTTGAGCACCTCGCCCTGGGCATCGACGCCATCGGGCTTGGTGCTCCACAGCACCAGCTTGCCGGTGGCGTAGGTGAAGGTCTGCCCCTTCACAGCCAGGCCTTCGTCCACCAGCTTGCGCGGGGTCTCGTCGTCGGCGGCAAGGAGGATCTCGAAGGGGGCGCCGGCCTTGATCTGCGTGTAGAACTTGCCGGTGGAGCCCACGATGGCCACGGCCTTGTGGCCGGTGGCCGCTTCAAAGTTGGCGGCGATCTTCTGGAACGGCGCGGCGAAGTTGGCGGCCACGGCCACCTGCACTTCATCGGCCCATGTCAGGCTGGCACCGAAAGCCAGGCAGACACCCACGGCCACATGGCGTGTGCGGTTCCAGATCTTCATGGAGAACTCCTATGGCGGGGCCGGAAGTAGCGGCCCGGATTGGCAGGCGGCCTGCCTTGTGGGCTGGGGCCGTTATGTCCATGATGATACAGCGCTGTCCGAGGGCTTTCAGCGTCTGGGCGTTTCGGCAGGCTCAGGGATCAGTCGCGGATGAGGCGGGACAGCGCGGCGATGTCCTTGGCGGCGGCCTCGGCGGCCTTGGCCTCGATGGCCCGGTAGCGCGTCACGATGGCCTGGCCCACCTCGGTGAGCGTGGCGCCGCCGCCGTGGGCGCCCCCCGTGGCGGTGTTGACCGCCGGGGAGGTGAGCGCACGGTTCATCTCATCGACCAGCACCCAGGCCCGCCGGTAGGACATGCCGAACTCGCGCGCCGCGGCCGAGATCGACCCCGTGGCGGCAATGGCTTCCAGCAGCGCCACCTTGCCGGGGCCGATGGCGATGGTGCTGTCGCGGTAGACACGCAGGCGGAACTGCACTTTGGGCTTCATGCTCCGCATTGTCCACGGGCGGTGGTGCTTGCAGTCAGAGGGGCACGCTGTAGATCGACTCGTCCATCAGGTCCACGCCGCAGGCCAGCGTCTCCACCCAGTCGATGAACTGCTCCACGGCCTCGCCTACCAGAGGTGCGCCATGCTGCGGCGCGATCATGTCGATGGGCAGCGTGCGCACCATGCGCGCCCACAGCCGCAGGATCTTGTTGGACACCATGTAGCGCCGGTGAAAGGCCTCCATCCCTGGCGGCATGGGGCTGAGCGAGCGGATGGCGCGTGCGGTCTGCGCCCCGTCCAGCATCGACACGCCCAGGTCGCCCGAGAACAGGATGCGGCTGATCGGGTCGTAGAACTGGAAGTTGCCCTCGGCGTGCATGAAGTGCGCAGGCAGGGCCAGCAGGTGGGTGGCGCCGATGGGGATGCGCATGCCCCGGTCCGGGATGCCCACGATGCGGCCCGTGGTCTTGCCCGGCTTGCAGAAGTGCGGCACGAAGCGCTCCCACAGGGTCGACACGTACAGTTTCGCATCGGGCGTGGCGGTCATCCAGCGGTCCAGCGAGGCGATGATGTCCGGATCGGCGTGAGACGCCAGGATCGCCGACAGCCGGTTGGGCGGGAAATGCCGCGACATGCCCAGGTACAGCTCGCCATAGGCCAGGTTGCCGCCGGGGTCGATGATGGCGCCGGTGTGCCGGTGCACGATCAGGAACTGGTTGGCCTGCACCGCATCGCCCCCTTCCTTGCACAGGTCAGAAAACATCAGGCAGGCGTGGTCGCCGTGGCGGAACAGTTCGGTGGGCATGGGCGTCTCAAGGGCGTTGACGGTGATTCTGGGGGCGCCATCCCGTGGTGTGATCAAGCGAGCGTCGCATCCGGCGGGGAAATGGCGTGAAGCTTGATCCCCGTCACAAGTGCTTCACAAGGCTTTGCTACGGTGCCGCCTGTCGTCCTGACTGGCGCCTTCGCCGGCGTCTTTGGCCATGTCGCACCCATCCGATACCGATACCCCCGCTTTCGCGGCCACGCAGCCGCAACCGCTGTCGCCCCAGGCCCCCTTGCCGCACCGCAAGGTGATCCGCTCGTGGCTGGTGCCGCTGGTGGAACGCACCACCGCCTATGCCGTGCTGCTGCTGTGTGTGGACTACGTGCTGCTGGGCACCGCGCTGGCCGCCACGGTGTTCTTCAAGCCCTTGTGGCTCAAGCTGCTCAGCGGGTTGCTGGCCGGCTTCGTGGTGGGGCGCCTGTTCATCATCGGGCACGACGCCTGTCACCAGAGCCTCACGCCGCACCGGCGCCTGAACCGCTGGCTGGGCCGCATCGCCTTCCTGCCTTCGCTCACGGCCTACAGCCTGTGGGACATGGGGCACAACACCGTGCACCACGGGTTCACCAACCTCAAGGGTGTGGATTTCGTGTGGGCGCCGCTCACGCAGGCCGAGTACCAGGCTTTGTCGCCGGGGCGCCGCTTCATGGAGCGCCTGTACCGCAGCGGCTGGGGCCCGGGCCTGTACTACATGATCGAGATCTGGTGGAAGAAGATGATGTTCCCCAGCCAGGCCTCGTCCGGCGGCACGCACCGCCCCATCTTCACGCGCGACTGCCTGCTGGTGAGCGGCTTTGCGGCGCTGTGGCTGGGCGGCATCGTGTGGGCGGCCATCGCCACGGGCCAATCCGTGTGGCTACTGGGCCTGATCGGTTTTGTCGTGCCGCTGCTGTTCTGGTTCACGATGATGGGCTTCGTGATCTACGGCCACCACACGCACGTGCGTGTTCAGTGGCATGACGACCGCGCCGCCTGGCAGCGCGCCCAGCCCTTCGTGTCCACCACCGTGCACCTGACCTTCCCCGTGAAGATCGGCGCGCTGATGCACCACATCATGGAGCACACGGCCCACCACGTGGACATGAGCATCCCGCTGTACAAGCTCAAGAGCGCCCAGGCCATGCTGGAGCACCTGCTGCCCGAGCGCATCATCATCCAGCGCTTCTCGTGGGGGTGGTATTTCGATACCGCGCGGGCCTGCAAGCTCTACGACTTCACCCGCCAGTGCTGGACGGACTTCGCAGGGCGTGCCACGAGCGAGCCACGTGTGGTGATGGCTGCGGCCTGATCCTGGGGTTGCGCCGAGCGCTCAGCGCCCTGCGCTGCCGAACAGCAGCACAGCCACGGCCACACCCAGCACCGCCACCACGCCTGCCAGCCACAGCGTGCGCACACGGTTGATCTCGGCGCGGCGGATCAACTGCGTGTTCTGCTCGGCCAGCTCCTTGATCAGCTGAGATGAGGCCATCATCTGCGCATGCAGATCCGCTACCGTGGCCTCCAGCGTGGCCACGCGGGTGTCCAGCGGTGATGCGGGAGCCTGCGTGCTTGTCGATGCCGGTGCTGGCTTGGACGACACCTTGCGCCCTACCGTGTCCCACAGCTTGCTGGCGCCTTCGGCCACCTTGGGCGCGTTGCGGATCACATCAGACCATGGCACGGCCTGAAGAACGGTCAACCAGCTGATGGCCATCTGCGAAACCTCCGGGGGCGGGATGCTGTGAGGCGAGTGTAGCGGCGCACCGATGTCAGGTGTTCCGAGGGGCGAACATGATGATGGCCATGCCGGCAATGGCCACGGCGGCACCGAGCATGTCCCACGATGTAGGGCGGATCCCGTCGACCGCCCACAGCCAGATCACGGCCACGAAGATGTACACGCCCCCGTAGGCGGCATACACGCGCCCGGAGGCCGCCGGGTGCAGCGACAGCAGCCACGCAAAGGCCGCCAGGCTGAGCGCCCCGGGTACCAGCCACCAGATGCTCCGGCCCTGCGTGAGCCAGAGGCTGGGCAGGTAGCAGCCCACGATCTCGGCAACGGCGGTGACCAGGAAGAGAAGGGTAGTTTTCAGCTCAGGCATGGTTGGATACGGCGTGGTCGATGCCTGCGGAGGTGAGGCTCAGCGCGCATCATGCCGGATGCAGGTGCACGGCCAGCCAGAGCGCGCCCTCGGAGGCCTGCTCGACCGTGTGGGGCGTGCCGGCGGGCAGGAAGACATGGTCGCCGCCCTTGATCTCCAAACGCTGACCAGCGACCGTCAAGGTGGCTTCACCGTGAAGCAGCAAGACCCACTCATCCTGCGCTTGCACATACGGCGTGGGTGACAGCCTGGCCGAGCTGACGATGCGCTCGACGACCAGGTTGCGATGCCGCAGCAGCTCATCGAACCGTTCGCCCTGGGCTGGTGGCAAGGCGTCCGTGAAGAGATGGCCCAGGCGGCAGGGCTGTGGGTTCTGCCGTGTCATGGCGTTGCGCAGGTTGATCCGTGCCTGAGCCTCAAACTCGGCCCTGAAGTGATCCGTGCTGTAGATGTGCGGTCGCGCCAGAAAGCTGCTCAGGACTTCCCTGCGCTTGACCGTGTACACGTCGCTGGGCACCCAACTGTACTCGATGGCCACCTGCCGGTCATACTCTTGGAACCGCGCTGGTGCGGCGCCCAGGATGGCCAGATCAATGTCCACGAGCAGTTGCTGATCGGCCTCCGTGGGGATGGCGCTGTGCAGGGTGGCCATGATGAGTGCATGCACGCGCGCCTTCACCTGATCAGTGGCTCCGGCCTGGGTCAGTACCTGGTTCGCCCATTCGGCGCTGCGGCGTTCGTTGTCCGGGCCATGAAGATCGTAGACAGCATCATGAAACCACAGCGCGATCTCGGTCTCACCGGGGTGCGTCGCCACATCGACCACCCCTGAGAAATGGCCGATGCATTCCTCCAGGTGCTGCCGTGTGTGATAACTGCGGTGCGGCTCATCGTAGGCTTTGATGAGCCGATCGAACTGATCTGTATCGCCTTGCAGGGACAGGTGCGCCCACGCGCGATCCCAGGATGCTTTCAGTGAAGCCATGTGATGGTGCGCGGGCGTGGCAGCTCAGGTCGTCGCATCCGACCACACCGCGAACTCGTTGCCGGCCGGTTCTGTGAAGTGAAAGCGTCGTCCACCCGGAAAGGTGAAGATGGGTTTGACGATGCGTCCCCCGGCGTCGGCCACTTTGGCCAAGGTGCCTTCAAGGTCCTTGCTGTAGAAGACCAGCAAAGCTGCGCCATGGTCAGTCGATGACCTCATGTCGGCCTTGAAGAAGCCGCCATCGAGCCCTTGCCCGGAGAAGGCTGTGTACTCAGGCCCAAAGTCCACGAACGACCAGTTGAACGCGCTCTGGAAAAACGACTTCGTGGCGGACAGATCCGCCGAGGCGAACTCGACGTAGTTGAGCTTCTCGTGGTCATGCATGGTAGATGAGGATCGTTGGTATCTCGATGATGGCCGTGTCTTGCAATTCACCTGACTTCAGGGCTCATGCTGTGGCGATATCAGCTCGCCGCCCCATTGGTCAGGATGAACATTTTCCACGGATTGTGAAAATACCCACCAGTGCCCCCCAATGTCTTGCACGGCGTACTGGCGCTCTCCATAGGGGTAGGTGGTTGGTGGTCCGGACACCTTGGCACCGGATGACAGCGCCTTGGCATGATGCGCATCCACATCGGTCACTCGCACCATGACCGAATGAGTGGGTGTGGCGTCCGGATCAGGCGCGGCCCCTTCCTTGATGATCGCCGCACCGGTACCGAATACCAATTGGGCCCGATGGCTGCCGATACGAAGTCGGACCGAGAACCCTAAGACTGTCGATAGCCATTGCGTGGCTGCCGGCACGTCAGGATAGGTGAGTTCCGGGATGATCTGCGCCTGAGGCATGGACAAGTTGGGCGCCATGATTCATCCCATAGAGTTAAGGTGCGGCTGGGTCATGTCGCCATGTGATGGCTTCACGCTACTCGGGCTGGTGGCAGGCAATGCACAGCTTGTTGCCGTCCGGGTCACGAAAGTAGGCGCCGTAGTAGTTGGCGTGATACTCCGGCCGAAGCCCTGGCTTGCCTTCGCACGTACCGCCATTTGCCAATGCAACAGCATAGGCGTGATCGACGGCATGGCGGGTCGTGGCCAGAAACGCCACCATTTGGCCGTTGCCGGGATGATGCGGCTGCTGGTTGTATGGGTGCCTGACGATGAAAAGCGGCCGTGGTTCAGGCGCAGACTGCCAGCCAGCCCAGGGAACCTCGTCTTCCAAAAATCGGGCTTGAACATCCAGTGCCTTCATGACGGGGTTGTAAAAGCGCAGGGCGCGGTCGAAATCGATGACGCTGACAACGACGTGTGAGAGCATTCGGCATCTCCCTGGTGTGAGTTGAGGTCCTTGACAACCGCCGGGCGGCGAGTTGGTGCATAGCCGCTGAAAAATCCAGAGCAACGTACTGATTGATAGTCGATACGCGGTCAAGGAGGTGCTTCGCAAGAAAGCCAGGGCCAGAGCCGAGTTCAAGTATTCGAACGCTATGCATCCGTGCGCCTGTCTGGATTTCGAGGGCGAACGCATTGAAAAACTCTCTTCTCCAGGGACGCTTCTGCAGCGCAGTGGACTCCCAGTCCACTGCATCAGACATGGCCCTGAGGTCGATTGGGCTGGGTACGTCGTTATACATGTTTAGGCCTAACGAATGAAAGGGACTTCTCCGTCCCGAACTAGCCGCGCAATTGCGGCGCCGGTCATGAAAGACCAAGATGGGAAGTGCGAATAACGCATCTTTTTTTCATTCGGAAGGAGAAGTCCATGGCCATTTTGTTCGTTGGAGTCGATCTCGCCAAGTCCGTGTTTGCGCTGCATGGCGTCGATGAGCATGGCAAGCCAGTCTTGGTGTCGCCCAAGGTGGCGCGCGACAAACTGGTGGGCATGATCGCGGCGCTGCCGCCGTGCACCATCGGCATGGAGGCGTGCTCGGGTGCCCACCACTGGGCGCGCACGTTCGAGGCCTTTGGGCACACCGTGCGGCTGATGGCGCCGAAGTTCGTGGCGCCGTACCGCATGAGCGGGCGGCGAGGCAAGAACGACGCGGCTGATGCTGCGGCAATCTGCGAAGCGGTGCAGCGACCCAACATGCGCTTCGTGCCGATCAAGAGTCTTGAACAGCAAGCCAGGCTGAGCGTGCATCGCATGCGGCAAGGCTTCGTCGAGCAGCGCACGGCCACGATCAATCGCATCCGAGGCCTGCTGGCCGAGTTCGGCCTGGTGCTGCCATTGAAGGCCGCCACAGTGCGCCGTGAAGCGGCCGCCTGTCTTGAGGATCTGCCAGGTTGGGCCAACGTGGCCATCGGCGATGCGCTCAGCGAGTTGTACCGGCTGGACGAGCGCATCGATCAGTACGACCGCCATATTGCCCAGATGGCCAAGGAGGACACGCGAGCGCGCCAGCTTATGAAGCTGTGCGGGATCGGTGAGACCACGGCTTCGGCCATCGTGGCGATGGTGGGCAATGGCCATGAGTTCAACTGCGGCAGGCAGTTCGCCGCTTGGCTGGGCCTGACGCCTGGGCAGTACAGCTCTGGTGGCAAGAGCCGGCTGGGACGTATCACCAAGGCCGGCGACAGCTACTTGCGTAGCCTGCTGGTGCTGGGCGCCAGGGCAGTTCTCAATGCTGCTGAAGGCAAGACTGATCGCATCAGCACATGGGCCAAGGCGCTGGCCGAGCGGCGAGGCTACTGGCGTGCGGTGATCGCCATCGCAGCCAAGAACGCTCGGATGGCCTGGGCCGTGCTGCGACGAGGCGAGGCCTTTGAGATGCCGAGCTAGAACAAGATACTTCCGCCGCGTGACGGCATGCGTTGATGACAACAGGTTGGACCTGCGCGGGCAGTGACCGTTTAACTCGTGGGCAGCGCCAAGGCGCTTGCCGGCTAACGAATGGGTCGCCCGCGTGCGTCTTGCATCAGGGTCTGCGGCATTTGAACTGCCGCGTTCATGACCGTTTGTAGTCTGGCCAGTCCGCACCTTGTTGTCGCTCCCTTTGCTCGCCTGATCTGCGTCGGCGTTGTGCAGTGTTTGATTATGTTGGCTCGCTGCGCGAGCCTGGGTCAGCTATGTCTTGACAGATGGGGAAGCCCTTGTAGTAGCTCGGGTAAGCCGCACCGGAGCGCGAAGCGCGCAGGGAACCCACAAGTGAAACTTGTGGGTGTCGGCTTGACCGGCACGTTAGGCTGCGGCGAGAAGCAGCAGCCTGTGAGAACAAGCAAGCCTTGCATTGACTTGCGCGGCCAGCAGCTTGCGCCGCAGTGCACACTAGACTAGAATGTGTATAAATTATTGTTTGGTACACATCATGCGCACGAACATTGAAATTGACGACAAGTTGATGAACGACGCTTTGCGCCTGACGGGCGTAAAAACCAAGCGCGAAGCCGTTGAGTTGGGTCTGCGAACATTGCTTCGTTTGCGCCAGCAAGAAGAGATTCGACGCTTTCGAGGCAAGCTTAGCTGGGAAGGTGATTTGAACGCAATGAGGACCGATAAGTGATTTTGGTGGACTCAAGCGTATGGATTGATTTTTTCCGAGGCACGATCACGCCTCAAACGGAGCGACTGGATGCCTTGTTGGGAAGCGAGCCGCTTGTCGTGGGTGACTTGATTCTGGCCGAGGTGTTGCAAGGCTTTGGCAGTGATCGGGACTTTAACCAGGCACGGAAGCTGTTGACGGCTTTGGATGTGGTCGAACTTGGTGGGCAAGAAATTGCTGTTCAGGCAGCCCGAAATTTTCGTACTCTTCGTGCCAAAGGGGTGACGATTCGAAAGACCATTGACACTCTGATTGCAACGCGATGTATTGAAAGCGATTACTCGCTTTTGTTCAGTGATCGCGACTTCGATCCTTTTGTTGAGCATCTAGGCTTGCGCTCGGCGTTGGGGGAGGCTTAGAAAGAGCTGGACGACCAAGGGGAGGGGCTCGAGTAGTTTGGTGCTCACACCACCAAAAGGGCTCTGTTGCACAAATCGAGTTTCGGACGACATGACCCCAACCCCAGGCGGATCTATGCCACAGCAGCCACCGGCACGGTTTTGGGACGGCCGATCTGGCTGAACCGATTCAGCAAGGCCACGCGCACATGCAACTCCACCACCTGGCGCTCGAACG
>JBMOQM010000023.1:0-150380 GCA_049322875.1 Pseudomonadota bacterium | reverse complement strand
GGGGCGTGCTGATCGCCTATACGCTGCTGCGGCGCTGGATGCGTGAGATGGCCCATCACCTCAAGGTCGAGCCCCAGCGCATCAGCTTTCACACGGCCAGCTACGCCATCTTGAACCTGATAGCGGTGCCCACTCTCGACTCCGCTGGCACCTTGCCAAAGCAACTGACGCTCTTACTGGAGCAGTCTCGCCACTTCTTGCTGCCACCTCGCCGTACCGAACGAAGCTACCCCAGAGAAGTCAAGAACCGGGCGCACAAATTCCCGACGAAAAAAAATGCCAGTCAGGCTTAACTGACTGGCATTGCCCTTAGGGGCCCTTTTTTCATGTCGGGTGATGGTTGGCGTTCAGCCAGGCCAGCCCTTGTGCAACACCGTTCAGGTGCGACGACGCACCATGGCCAGGGCCATCAGACCGACGGCCATCAGGGCCCAGGTGCCCGGCTCGGGCACGGACTGCACGTACAGCGTGGGCGTGCCGGTGCTGCCGCTCCACAGGGAGGGCTCGATCCTGCCTTCAGCGCTGAACTGCACGCCGTTGGTGTTCTGCAGCACGATGGTGCCGCCCGGCGGCAGGCTCACATCCGTCGGTGAGGTCGGACCGGTGGCCTGGAGCGACAGGCTGCCCGAGGGCGAAGAGGGCTGCACGATGGCCACCACGGCGCCTGGCGACAACTGCACCAGGCCACCGGTAAGGGGCTGGGGCGCCTGCCCGATGGAGCCTGCATTGATGGTCAGTGTCGAATTGCTCAGCAGTGAGATGTCTCCCTGTGTGTCGATCAGCGGTGCCGTGAGCGTGAGTGCCGCGCCCTGAATGAGGATGTCGATCAGGGTGATGCTGGTGTCGCTGGAAATGCGGATGGCCTCGTCGGACACGATGGAGCCGCCGGACAGGCTCAGTGCGCCCAGACAGCTGATGCTCAGGCCAAAGGCCGTGGTGTTCATGGCCAACGTCTGGCCGCAGCTGAAGGTGGTGTTGTTGAAGGTGGCGGCGGCCTGTGCGCTGCCAGCCAGCATCGAGGCGGCCAGAACCAAGCCGCGCATCGTCATCGATCGCATGATCTCTCTCCCTGTTGATGGTGCCGAGGCCGGCATGTCTGCCCGCCTCAGTGTGACGCAGTGTAAGGACTGCAGCCATGCGCCGTATGACTGTCGCCAACCGTGCGATCCGCACCCCCACGACCGGGGGGGCCCCGGAATCCTTCGCGTAGAAACCCTTTTGACGCGGCGCAGTATGAAGAGTAAAACTATCAACTGTTAAACGTTGATAGAAAAACCTAAGGTAAAGCACATGCGCAAGCTGTTGTTGAGCTGGACCTTCCTGGGCGTGGCCCTGGCGCTGGGGATCTGGTCCACCATCGCGCTGGACTACGACCAGAACAAGGTCGTGCTGTACTTCCTGCTGCCCTACTTTGCGCTGGCCACCCTGATGCAGTACGTGTGGCCCGAGCAGCCCAACCAGTTCGAATCTGGTGAGGTCTGGACAGACATCCTCAACAACGCCGCCCTGCTGGGCATCACGGCGTTGCAGGGTGCGATCGTCCATTGGATGGCGGCAGGCGGCAACGGCCTGCTGTTCCAGTGGGGCTGGCTGCCTGAATCCTTCGCGGCGCACCACCTGCCCATGTGGGGCCAGGTGCTGGTGGCCTGGCTGGTGTTCGACTTCATGTTCTACGCCACGCACCGCATCGCGCACGAGGTCGATTTCTTCTGGCGCTTCCACAGCGTGCACCACAGCGCCAACCGGCTGAGCTTCATGAACGCCAGCCGCGTGCACCCCATCGACATCATCTGGCGCCGCCTGGTGCCGCTGTTCGTGGCCTTCCAGACTGGCGTGAGCCCCGAGGCGATGATCATGGCCAACACCATCGGTGCCACGCTGGCCGTGATCACGCACATGAACGTGGACTTCCGCTTCGGCGTGCTGAACTACGTGTTCGGCTCCAACGAAGTGCACCGCTGGCACCACTCCAACAAGATCGAAGAGGCCAAGAACTTCTCGGTGGTGATGATCTGGGATCACCTGTTCGGCACCTTCGTCTACAAGCCGCAGGGCCAGGAGCGCCCGGCCAAGATGGGCCTGTTCAACGAGCTGTACTACCCTCGGCACAACTTCTGGGGCCAGTTGCTGATCCCCTTCACCTGGAAGCGCTGGAAGGCGCGCCAGGCCGCTGCCGCGCAGGATGCCGTGCCCACGGAGCCCGCCTTCAGCGAGACCCTGCCCGCGCAGCGTGTGGCCGGTGATGACGGCAAGCCGTTGACGGCTTGATGGCGCACACGCCCTTGATGCAGCAGTGCTTGGGCATCAAGGCCTGACATCGGTTTCCCCCATCGCCGACAATGACGATCTGGCCGCCTGCGCACTGCGGCCGCGACTGTCAAGGAATCGAGCAGCAAGATGGCGTGGACCGATCGAAACAGCCCCATCGTGGCCGTGGCCACGGCCCCCGGCCGGGGCGCCGTGGGCATGGTGCGCGTGTCTGGCAAAGGCCTGGCGCCGCTGGCCCGCGCACTGACGGGCCGTGACCTCGCCCCGCGCCATGCCACCTACGGCCCCTTGCGGGATGTGCGTGGCGAGGCCATCGACCACGGCCTGGCCATCTACTTCCCGGGGCCCCACAGCTACACCGGCGAAGACGTGCTGGAGCTGCAGGCCCATGGCGGCCCCGTGGTGCTGCAGTTGCTGGTGGCGCGTTGCCTGGAGGCGGCTGCATCCATCGATACCGCGACCGGCCGCGCCCTGCTGCCCGGCCTGCGCCTGGCCGAGCCGGGCGAGTTCACCGAGCGTGCCTTCCTCAACGACAAGATCGACCTGGCCCAGGCCGAGGCCATCGCCGACCTGATCGACGCCAGCACGGAAGCCGCCGCACGCTCGGCCAGCCGCTCGCTGGGCGGGGCGTTCTCCGGCGAGGTCAACACCCTGCGTGACCGCCTGATCGAGCTGCGCATGCTGGTCGAGGCCACGCTGGACTTCCCGGAAGAAGAGATCGATTTCCTGGAAAAGGCCCGCGCCCGTGAGCGCCTGGACAAGGTGGCGGCGGCCGTGGACAGCGTGCTGGCCCATGCCCGCCAGGGCGCCCTGTTGCGTGAAGGCCTGCAGGTGGTGCTGGCCGGCCAGCCCAACGCCGGCAAGAGCTCGCTGCTCAATGCGCTGGCCGGGGCCGAGCTGGCCATCGTCACGCCCATCCCTGGCACCACGCGTGACAAGGTCAGCGAGACCATCCAGATCGAGGGCGTGCCGCTGAAGGTGATCGACACCGCTGGCCTGCGCGCCGAGCACGAGGCCAGCGACGAGGTCGAGCGCATCGGCATGGCGCGCAGCTGGGAGGCCATCGGCCAGGCCGATGTGGTGCTCTTCCTGCATGACCTGACCCGCGTGGACGAACCCGCCTACGCGCAGGCCGATGCCGGCATCGCGCAGCGCCTGGCCGAGGCCGTGGGGGATCGGGTGCCGGTGCTGCACGTGCTCAACAAGGCCGACGCGGCGGGCGCGCACACCGTGGCCGCACATCTGGCGCTGGACCTTGCGCCGCATGGCGAGCGCGTGGCGCTGTCAGCCCGTACGGGCGAGGGGCTGGAGCCGCTGCGCCGCGAACTGCTGACCCTGGCCGGCTGGCAGCACAACGCCGAAGGCGTGTTCATCGCGCGCCAGCGCCATGTGCAGGCGCTGCGCGAGGCGCGTGGGCACCTGGAGATGGCGCAGCTGCATGCGGCTCAGGTCGATGGTGCACTGGACTTGCTGGCGGAAGAGCTGCGCCTGGCGCACGATGCGCTGGGGCGCATCACCGGGGCGTTTTCGGCGGATGACCTGCTGGGGGAGATCTTCAGCAGGTTCTGTATCGGCAAATAAGTCGATGTCCGCTAGTGTCCGCCAGCGTCCGCGCAAACGGTATAACCTATTGATTTGTAAGGTTGATATCGTCCGCTAACGTCCGCCCTGGTTCGCCGACAGCCGCCCTGCCATGAGTACACATACGCGCACACATGCTGTGTATACTCACCAGAAACGGCAATGTGTACACGGACCCCGGATGCCTCTGACCGATACAGCCATCAAGGCGCTCAAGCCCAAGGACAAGCGCTACACCGTCACCGACGAGAAAGGCCTGGTGCTGGAGATCTTCCCCACGGGCGGGATGCTTTGGCACTACCGCTACCGGCTGGAAGGCAAGGCTGAGCGCGTGACGCTTGGGCGCTATCCCGCCCTATCGCTCAAGCTGGCCCGCCAGGAGCGCGACAAACTCGCCACCCAGGTGGCCCTGGGCACCTCGCCCGCCCGCCAGAAGCAATTGGCCAAGGTGGCCGCCGCTGATGCCACCACCGTTGCCGAGTTCGGTGAGCGGTACTTCAAAGAGGTGGTGTCCAAGGACCGGCAGGACATCACCCAGACCAGGCGGTACTTCGACAAGTCCATCGCCCCTGCCATCGGCGCCAAGCCGATCCGCGACGTGACCACGGAAGACGTGCGGGCGATCATCTGGAAGAAGAAGGAAGAAGGCTTTGATGCTGCGGCTGGGGCGATTCGTGGCGTGCTCAAGCGCATGTTCGACTTCGCCATGACGGCGGGCCTGGTCACCACCAACCCCGTGCTTGCACTGCCCATGCGTCACGTGCACAAGGCCAAGTCGCGTGATCGAGCCCTTGAGCCTGAAGAGATTCGCCTGTTCCTCAAGGGCGTGCTGGATTCCAACATTCGCAGACAGTTCAAGATCGGCCTGCAGTTGATCCTGATGACGATGGTGCGCAAGTCCGAACTGCTGCTGGCGCACAAGAAGCATGTGGATCTGGATAAGGCCGAATGGCACATCCCGCCGGAACATTCCAAGACGGGCAAGGCCCACATCGTCTACCTGTCGCGGCAAGCCGTGGCCCTGTTCCGTGAGCTTTTCGCCCTGGCGGGTGATAGCGAACTTGTGATGCCTGGCCGGGGTAGCTCTACTAAGCCATTCGCCCACAACGCCATCAACTCTGCGCTGAAGGTGTCGCTTACAGGACAGGGCGTGCCGGCCTTCACCATCCACGATCTGCGGCGCACAGCGTCTACGCTGCTGCATGAAAAGGGCTGGCCGTCGGATGTGGTGGAGAAGGCCTTGAACCACACCATCGGCGGCGTGCGCGGCGTGTACAACCGCGCTGAGTACGCCGCCCAGCGCAAAGAGATGCTGCAGTTTTGGTCAGACTATCTCGACGCGCTACGCAAGGGCGCGGAGGTGATCCCCATGAAAGCCGCTTAAATTGACTTTGGGGTAGGGGTAGAAACGAAAAAGGCGCCCTAAGGCGCCTTTAGTTTTGATGCTGTGCTATTCAGTGCAGAATCAGTGGTCTCTGCGGGGGCAACATTGGTACACCGATGTGGTTCGTAGGAAGATTCCTTATCCAGCATCGTAAATCGCTGGTCGGATATATAACCTGTTCGGTCTCATCAAAAAAATATCGCGGGCCATCCATCTCATCTCTTACCCTCCATAATTTCAGAGCGTTGATAGGCACCCCGAGAACTAGGGCCGCTTCATATTCGGTCAGATAGTGTTCGCTCATGTCGAATTTTTCACTTTTCATGTCTTCTCTCACTTGACAAGTTTTACGACGGGAACATGCCTTGTCGACAGCACAAACTCGACAAAGGAATCGAGCTTGTCGGAATGGTTGGCCATGAACACGAGCGCATCCGACACAGCCGGGTCTCTTTGCGCAAGGCCCACAAGCCGCTCAATCGCCTTTTCCGCTGTAGGGTTAAGGCGTCGCATGGACTGGGGTTCTCTGTTTCGATCTTCTCGCGGCACTGGGGGGAATGCACTTCTCAGATATGCCTTGAGCGAAACCGCTTCCAGGTTTCCAAGCCCTCTGCTGAGGCCTGTGATGGCTTTGGCGTGCTGAGATGCGGCAGACCGCGCAGCGGCTTTAGTTCCGTAGTGGCTTCGATACGCTTTCGCCAGCGTGCTGGACAACATATTCCGCACTGCTTCGGTGATTGGCTTGCGAAACTTTTTCGCGGCCTTCTTTAGCGCGGTCCACGTGCCTCCTTTAGCTCGCACAAGCGCCGATGTGGCGGAGCCCTCTGCCGCCGCTGCGGGTAACAGCAGATCCACCGCGCGGTTAATTGCGTCTTGAGTCTGTTCGTCCATTTTGGCCCTCAAAAGTTAATCGGGTTAACAGGGCCTTCAGGCTATTTAAACAGAGGTGCGTGAAGCAAATGCACTGCTGGATTAACTGCTTAGTTAATCTTCCCGGCTTTGTTTTGTGCCATAGACTCAGCGAGCTACCCCCCGGGGGTGGGGGTATGTGGACCACGGGCAGGAGGGGGTGTACCCCCCGTTCCGGGTTTCAGAGATATGCGGGCCCATTTTCCCGCGCGTAAACATGTTTACAGGGAAGTGTCGACATGACTGAAGTGCAACTCCAGCAGCTTTTCATGTTTCTGGCTGTCGTTGGCGCTGGGCTTAAGGCTGCATTTCTCTACTGGCTGGTTCGGTGGATCTGGCGCCGCACGGTCCAATGGGTCAAAGGGCGCTTTGGCGCCAAACCACCGAACTGACCTATTCACTGCGCGTCGGGGCTTTCGGCTCCCCCCGAGAAGACGCCAGGAACGCGCCCCGCGCTGCTGCCTGAACCCGGATCGAGTTCCCGGGCCAACTGCAAGGTTCGCAGGTTCTTGTAGCGCCCGCCGGTCAAGGACAGCATCGACTGATCGTGCATGGCGCGGTTCAGTGCCTGCTCGATCTGCTCCGCCAAGATCTGGGCTTGGGGATATGTCTGACCGATCACTTGGTTGTAGCGCCCAATCGCCGCGATCCCGTCACGCACTCCTTCATGGTCGCCCGCTGTCAGCGCACTCACAACAGCCTGAAGCAATGAGGACTTCTGGGCATCCAGGCGTTTCTGCACCACCGTCACATCCCGGGCATCTTCCCTGACCGACGACGCACTCAAAGGCTCCGCGCCCAGGCCCCGTATGGCGATGTCGGACGCAGACAGATCCTCAGGGGGCACGAGCGTGAGACCCGCCCTGTTGCGGATGCCCCGCGTGGCGTACCCATAGGCTCGCGCCAAATCAGCCGCACCTTTCACGGGGAATGCCTCAAGTGCAGTGAGCATGTCTCCGTCCTGCGCCGCCTCGAACGCCTTGGCGAAGCTAAGCATGAGGGAGCCCGTGGGGCCCAGCAGGCTGGCGGCCCAGGCCGTGGAGGGGTCGCGAGCCAGATCGATACGATCCTTTGCCTGCTTGGTCAAACCAGGCAGCAGATCCCCCTGTCCGATGCGCTGCGACAAGTCAACGCCAGCGAGCGTGAAACTCCCCCGCAGCAGGGCCGTCGCTGTACGGGGGCTGGCACCCATGTCTTGCAAAGCCTGCTGCAACTCGCGCTCCACGTCGTACCCCGGATCGTCTGCCATGGCCTGGGCGACCAGGTTGGTCATCAGGTGCACGGTGCCTGCCAAGGGCAGTGCCGCGGCGCCACCCAGGACTGTCAGCCCCACCCCAGCGAGTAGCATTGCTTTGGTCGCTTCACGACGGTCTCCAGGCGCCTTGTTCTGCACGGCACGCCGGACATTGCTGCCCCACCAGTACAGGGTGTTCTGGGCGTATTGCTGGAACATGAGGAGAGGACGCGCCAACTGGCCGAGCGGTCCCGTGGTCTGGAAGTAGCGGGGCTTGTTCCAGTCGGCGTAGTTGAACTGCGTGCGGCTCACGCTGCGCAGAGCTGCCTCCATTGAGGCCGAATGCGAGTCTCCGGCGGCACTGGCCAAGCGATAGGACGCCAGGCCCGTGACCATCCGATTGAACAACTCCGTGTAATGCGCGCCGGCAGTGATGTACTCCAGGGCGGTGCGCTTCCAGGGGGCCTCGCCTTCTGCTACGGCCAGCAAATCGACGTTCTGGGTGATGTCCAGCATGCCGTGGTCCGCCAGGTAACGCAGGGCTGCGCGCTCGTCGGCGGATACGTCCTTGAGGCCATCCAGGTCCAGCCCGGTGCCACGGCCAGAGGACAGGTGGTCGGCCATGAGCTTGAAGGCGTGACTGGCAGCCTTGGAGGCACGTGTGATGGCCTTCGCTGCCTTTGCTTCACCATAACGGCCTGCCAACTCGGGGAACGTGAGCGTCGGCACCTGCGCAAGGTTGGTGGCCCAGTACGCAGGAGACATCCCCAGATAGGCTACATGCGCCAAGCGTCCGAGTGCCTTGAGCGTGGGACTGTCGGCGCGGCCTCGCGTCATTGTGGTGGCTTTCTCCAGCAGGTGGTTCGCGACAGCCTGGCTCGTGGTCATGTCTGGCCCACCGAGATGCTTGTCCCGCATGGCCGTCGCCTGGGCGTGGAAAGCTTTGAGGTTCTTGTCTTTCAGGTCAGGTGCCACACCAGCGAGGCGTTCAGTCAGTTCGGCGGCGGGGGCGCGCAGCGTCGTGGGGACGATGCCCTTGTCCAGTAGGGCGTCCATCGCATGAAGACGCTCAGTCGCCGAGGGGTACAGCGAGACAACCGACTTGCCGTTATGTTGGTAGACAACTGCGTAGATCGGCATCTGCTCCGCATTGGCGGTGTGAAACTGGCGCAGGTCCGTGAGCGCAGCGTTCACGTCAGGCGTGAAGTTGAGGTTAGCCACATAGCGCTCCGCGCGCGTGACCGAGTCCGCCAGGGCGCGGGCCGCGTCAGTCGAATAGCCCTGCACGTTACGCCGACGGATGAAGTTCTTCGCGCCATAGGCTGCGGGGAGCGACTGGAGCACGAGGTCATTCAAAGCCTGGCTCAGCGCGGCACGCTGATCGGGGTCGTCGATGTTGGTATCGATGGCCTGGCGCAGGCTTTCGACGAAGGGCGCATTGACCTCACTCGCCAAACGCGGGTCGTCGCGGCGGGTCATCACAACCTTGGCGGCACTCGCACCACCCTTGATCAGTTCGGCGCGGGCGCGCTCCATGGCGGACTTGGTTTCGAAGTGCTGCACGATGGACCTGCCGTCGCTGGCCGCACCCTTGGCCACCAGGACGAAGTCGCCGAAACGGGTCAGTGGAAAGTAGGGGCCCTTGGTGCGGCCCACCATGTCATTGATCTGCTGCAGTCGGGCGGCGCGGGCTGTGGGATCGGGTTCGACGCGGGCCACCAGACGACGCAGGGCGCCGGTGATATCCGCGAACTGCTTGTCCATGAGCTTGCGCGCTTCCTGGTAGGCGTCTTTGGCGCCCTTCGGAAGAGCCTCGTACTTCTTGACCAAGATGGCGTGCGCCTGCTCGTCGCCCTGGGTCGGCTTCTTGATACTGTCCGTCAGAGGGCGATCCGGATGGATCTCTGCCTCGGTAGCGGCGAACATCAGGTCGGCCAGTTGCTTGCGTGCGTACTCTGGCAGTGCCAGCACGCGCTTCACCACGGCATCTCCTTGGGCGGCCATCCCGAAGGGAGCGCCGAACCGCTTGCCCAATGCCTCGACGAGGCTGTTCGCGCCTCGCACCTTGCTGCCGAACTGTTCGGCGATCTGCTCGGTGGTCATGAGGCCCAGCGCGCGTTCGAACGCACCCTGCTTGCCGGACGACAAGCCATCTCGAATCTGGTCCGCGATGTCCGATGAGATGCCCTTGGCTGCCGCATACCCGACCGCCTTCGGGTCACCCTCCTCGGCGCGCCGCAGGAAAGAGGCCTGGTCGGGATTTTCGGCTTTCGTGTTGGCGCTGCGACGCGCGAACTCCTGCAGCGTGCGCGCCACGCCGCGTTTCAATGCCTCCAGATCGGTGATCATCGACTCGATCTCGGGATCGCGGTGAGGCTGATCCATCCCCAGGCGGGCCTTGAGCTGATCCAGCATCTTCGAGAGGAAGTCCAGCAGCGGGCGGATGAACTCAGGCGACTTGCGGCCGAACTGACGCAGGAAAGCCTTGTCCGTGGCGAACAGGTGGCCGACAACGTTGGCGGTCATCTCTTCCGGGGCTTCGTCTGGCCGGTACCCGTGCTTCTCCACCAGGGCACGGTGATAGTCGCGCGCCCGGGGCTCGGACGTGGTCCGCTCCATCGTGCTGACCAGCGCGTCGTACAGGTCCGGCGCCTTCTCGGCGATCTGGTGCACCAGCTCGTGACCGAAGATCAGCCGATGGGGCAGCTGCGAATCGGCCCGGACGAAGACTACTCCCGGCGCTCCTGCGATGCGGGTGGCACCCTGGTAACTCGCCAGGGACTTGCGTCCGTCGGTTGTGTAGCCGACAACTGAGACCCCAAAGGCGTTCGCGAGCTTCTGCACAGCCTTGGCGTTGCGCAAGCCAGCGGCTCGGACGGTGTAGGGGGGCAGTGTTGCTCCAATGGCGCGCTCGATGGTCGAACGCAACGCACCAACCGCATCAACATCCGCAGAGCGAACGCTGCCACGCTGGCGAGTGCTCGCGTTAACAGTAACGTTGTCTTCGGTACTTGCACTTGCATTAACTCGCGGTTGCTCACCCGTCATCCGCTTGTCGACGGCGGGCCCTTGACGCATGAACCCCGGGCCGAAGCGCCCCGTTTCATCCGCGCGCCCACTGTACGCCCGGAGTTGCAAAACACGCTTCTCCAGAGCATCGACTGTAGCGCGCCGCTGCGCCGGATCGGCGGTCCTGAGCGCCTGGGTGAACTCCTTGATGTCCTCCTTGAGGTTCCACGTCATCTCGTCGTCCTGAGAACGCCTGAGGGCTTCACGCAGCTTGGCCATGCCTTTGAGCCCACGGGCTTGCAGGTCTTGAGAGGCAGCGAAGCGTTCGCCGATCTCCACGGGGCGCGTGGGTCGTGCGATTTCAGCCGCGGCACGCTCGGGCTCGCTGAGCCTGCGGCCGACCAGGCGCTCGTGCCACTTGTCGATCAGCTCCGCCTTGGAGTGAGCCCCCGAGGCATAGGCCTCGCGCATGGCGGCGATGGGGTCTTGGGCGTCTAGGACGGCGCGCAGGCCGGTGGGGGACTTGCCGCCGAGAGGCGTTTGACCGCGGAACGCAGAGATGCCTGTATCGCGAGATGCGGCCTGAAGTGTCTGCAGGAGCCGGCCTTTCGTCACCATGCCGGGCAACTCATGCTGCGCTTGATCCGGCACAGAGAGGGCGGGAGGTGCGTTTTCCAGTTCCGGTGCCTGGGCGGGGTAGCCAGGCCGGCCCGAGAACATGTCGACGACTTGCCCAGACTCTGCTGATGCCATAGCCTGCTGACGTTGACGCTCCTCAGCCAGTTGGCGGTATCGCAGGGTGTCCAGGCCATTTTCAACGCCTCCCGTGATGGCTTCTCCATCACGCGTCACCACGATGGGTTGAGACTCCGGAGTGAAATCGAGCGGCACTTGACGACGGTTTTGGACTACGGGCACGTCGGCCTGTGGTGCCTCTTGAACCGATGCGGGATACCTGGGGATCCCGTCGAACAGGTCGACCGTCTGACCAGGCCTTGCTGCGGCCAGCGCTTCAGCCGAACGCGCCGCGCGGACCCTGTCTTCTGCCAGCATCGCGGCCCTTACGTCACTCGGAACCGAGCCGACGAGGCCATCTTCGGTGGAGTAGAGCGAAGGCGCTTCAGGGCTGAAGTCCAGAGGCATTTGACGCCGATCATGCGAACGTGCCAGTTGCTCGGGTGCTACTTCAGGCCGGGCCGACAAGAGCATGCCCTCGCCGCCGAACATGTCGGGCGTTTGCCCTGCCAAGGTGCCGCCTTGGTCTGTCCAGTCCACGGCCCCGCCACGCCGGAACACGGCGGGCGTGCGATCTGCCTGTGCATCAACGACTTGCTGGGTCAGGTCAATGTCACCCGTCTCGGTGCGGCTGAACGCGGGGAACTGCTCCCTGGTGCGCTGGCCGATGCGATCACGGGCCCATTGAGTTGCATGGATGACGGGCCGTGCCACTGCGGACGAAACGCCACCAGCGGCGCCTCCTTCCAACATCTCCTGCCCCACCTGTTCAACGCCACCACGGTCGAAAGCACCGAAGTCGCCCGATGCTGTTGCCGCGATGGCCCGCTCCGCTACCGGGGTCAAACCACCAAGAGCGCTACCGAGCGCTACATCGCGAACTACCCCGCCGAGCCCGGGTTTAGCTGCCCCGGCCAGGATGCGTGCGGGGACGAATGCGTCGGCTGCTCCACCCACAAACACCATCCCAGCGGCAGCTGCTGATTGCTGTGTCGGGGAGGCGTGCGGCATGAGGTAGTTCACGCGAGAGGGCACCTGTGCCGCAGTGGAGAGGCCGCCTGCAGCGCCTGCTCCGGCGACGCCCGCCACGCCGCCGAGAACGAGAGCTGGAACGGCTTCACCGCCGATGCCAGCTGCGAAATCGACGGCATCGCCTGCCGACTGAATCTCGCTGAAGCGGCGCCGCGGCGCCAAGCGGTTGGCGGCAGCCGTGTTGTTGTCGAACGATTGAAATGCTTCCTCGGAGGCTTTGTCATCGCCCGCCACGCCCGCGAGTCCCCCTGCGAGGAAGTCCCATCCACCTTTGATCGATCTGACCCCACGAACCACACCCCGCCCCAGTTCGGTGGCCACACTGCTCTTGCCGAGGAACTGGTCCTCGAAGGGGCGATAGTCCTGATCCGGGGCGAGGGCCTGGTGCGCCAGCCGCGCGATGTCGGCATCCGATGCATCGCTGAGTTGGGGGTAACGCTGGCGGAGAAAGTCTGCTGTAAGCCGTGGCATGGTGGGCTCCTGAAACCAATGAGGAATAGGCAGGCGAACGCCGGTCAAGCGGCGACTGCTTGGATGGGGGCTTGGGGGAAGAAGGCGCCACGTATCCGGAGTGGTGGCGCGCTGAATAAGCGCCGCTGATGAGAGACGCTGCTGAGGCACGTTTGATCGCTTCCGATGCGCCTTGCTGCTAGGCCTTAGCCTGCGAAGGGCATGTGGGCAAGGGGATCCCTTGCGCTCAGCGTTGTTGGCTGGTCCGCGAGCGCCCGACAGGAGTTCGGGCTTCGTGGATCCAATGTTAGAAGCGTGAACCGATTATGGAGCGGTAAGCACTTTGGGTGGGCGACCTCTCCGGCGGGCCACGAGGCCTCCGGGTGGGATCCACAGGGTTCGCCACAACACTTTGTCGCTACCGCCATACCACCTTGTGCACTTGGACGTCCATCCCAGCATGCGCAGGATGGGAGCATGCAGGTTGCCCCCGACACCCATCGCCGTGCGGACCTCTTCCACTGTGTAGAAGGGACGCTGTTCGGCGGCGTGCCAGAGACTCGCTTGCACCAGCAGTTCAGGGTAGCGGGATTCCACGGCGATTCAACTCTTCTACGACTGCCTCTGCTCGGAGCAGTTCGAGATATTTTGTTCCCGCCAGATAGATGATCGCGTCGGGATGCCGCCAGCTGAACTCGCCTCCTGCGGAGCAGAGTGCTGCCCCAAGCCAATGCAAGAGACTTCCGGGGCCCACCATCAAGTCTCGCACTGAGGATTGGGCAGGGTGGTCTTCTGTTCCGATGGCCAGAACAGCGGAAGTATTTGGCGCAGCAATGGACATGGCGGCTGAGATCACCTCGGGGAAATACCGCTCCACATCCGCGATGCGTTCGGCCAGCGCGAGCGTGGGGTCGAAAACGACAGCCAAATAGGTCGGAATCAGCAAGTGGTCGAAAACTGGCCGCAGCCAGGCTGATCCATCCGAGCTAGGCATTTCAGCCATCAGAGCGGAGACCACTGCAGCGGCCAACTCTCGTGCCATTGGCGGTACGTGCCCCGCCTGCTTTGCCTCTCTGTATGCGCGGCGCAGGGCAGGAATGGCCGAGCCCGTTACAGGGATGGTCCTCAACTGATCCAGCGGACCATCCCGCCACATAGAGGCTTTAGACAAGGACCCGCCTGCGAAGCACTCCAGCTCGGATTGAGCCATGCCATGCAGTTGTTCAGACTGATGCTGGGCCGCTGCCGTGAGCCACACACGAGGGGCCGTCGAGTCGGGAGGAGAAAAATAGGAGGTCATCTGGGCTCCTGAAGCGTTAGCGATATCGAGAGAAAAGAGCTGAAAACTTGAGCGCCGGAGGTCGCGAAGCTGACTGAGGCGTCGTTTATGCGGCATTGCGGCGTCGAATGCACTTTTGCGGGTGCAGGGTGTGTGTGCAGACTGTGGACATGATCTGCTTCTTCTTTTTCTTTCTAGTCAAGAAGGAAGAACCGACGCCGCAACGCCGCATAAAAGTCGCCAGAATGCCACCAAACCCAATATCCATGGGGGTTTGCAGCGTGCGGCATCGCATGCGGCGTCGGTCGTTTTTCGCGTCGTCGTGCAGTAAATCGCTCCTCGGTGGGGTGCTTTGGGTGACATGTCGGCTCTTGATGGCAATCCAAACCTGCGGCGTCGACTCTATTTCTGCGGCGTCATAGACCGACGCCGCGTGCGACGCCGCGGAAACCCTGTTGTCCGTACTCACTCGCTATCCCCTGGTTGGTAGATCGCCCACGCGCTTCGCTTGGCCGCCAATTCCTTCTTCTGGATGGTCCATCCCAGTGCTTTCATCATTGGGGTAACGCGCATGAGCGCGTGGTCCATCGCGCGAGCATTCCTGGGGATGGCGTTCCGATCACGCCAGTCTTGGGTCAAATCGGCCGGCGCGTGTGCCTTCATCTGCTCCAGCAAAACTCCTGGCGTTGCAATCAGCGCGATACCGACGCGCGGGTGCTGGATCGCCGCATAGCCGGGCTTCTGATGCCAGTCAGTCCATTTGGGGAATTGGGTTTGGCTCGGTGCATTCTTTGTCATGGCCTCCACTGCAGCCAGCAGAGTCCTCAGCATCGGATCGCCCTCGCTCAAGTACGCAGCCGTGTCACGCCGGTGCTCTCGGAACGCTTTGCTGAACTCATCCGGGCTGCGTCCCATGGCGAGGTACACGCCGCGCCCAACGGTAACGAACTCCACCAGGCGGTGATCTGCCGGTCCCGCTGCGCTCCAGTGCTTCAGCGCTGCTGACAACAAGGTGCACAGTGCGCCCACCAATGCGGGGTGCTGCGCGTTGAACTCCTCATGCACCTGCTCGACGGATTTGAGTGCCCCGCGCGACAACCCCATGGGAACTCGAATGGCGCGGTCCAATGCATCCCCGCGCGTGAGTACCGGCGCGATGCCGTTGATGATCACCCGCACGTGCGCGTCCAAGTGGCGAACGTCGGCCGTGGTGTGCAACTCCCGCGTTGACAGTCGATACCCGGTCGCCAGCTTGCACAGGGTGTCCGAGTCAGCCGGAGTAACGCGAGACAAGTTGTCCAGCGTGACAACACAAGCCGTTGAGCATGCTGCCGCCACGGTTCGCTCATCCAGGTCGATGGGACTGACAGCGCGTCCGCCCGGCTGCGGATCGATCAAGGATGCGAGCAGATCCGTCTTCGTGGACTTGCCTTGCCCTGCCGGCCCGACGATTTCCAAGATGGGGAAGGTCCCGCCGGGCAAGAGCCAACGCACCAAGACCACGGCCACCAGAGGAGCCTCGCGCTCTGCCACCCCGAGCCCCTGCAACCATTCCGTCAACAGGCGCCACGACGCTTGGACACCAACCTGCCCGACATCTTGAGGAGTTGGAAGGGGCAGAGGGCAGTAGCCGTCCGGGCGCTGGAAATACTGCCCGTGCTCGCTTTGTGCTTGGAGCCGCACTCCGGTTGCATCCACCGCGATGGCTTCGCCTTGTTCATTTCCGACATCCAGCAAGACGCCTGCGGGTGTCCTGGCGATCCGTCGATGTACAACCGTCTTGTTCCCAGCCCTGCGGGCTTGCGCGCCGAAGACGCTCAAGACTCCAGCGATGGTGTCCTTTCCGGGCATCCGCTTTGCGCCAGCATCGACGGCGGCCAGCAGCACGGCGTCGAATACTCTGGGATCACGCAGCGACAGCGCTTCCGTGCGGCCTTGGGGACCGAGGGGCCCCAGCAGCGTCGGATTGCCGTGTTGGTCGAGGCTGATACGGCCGAGGCGTTGGGCCAGAGCGAAGAGGGCTCCGCCCCCATCTTCTTTCTCCCCCTGCGAGCCATCCAGAGGTGAGACAGGCGGGTATTCACCGGAGTGAAATTCCGCCATCGCTGTTTGGTGATGGCGCCCCAGATAGCGAGCGGCATTCAAAGCCCTTTCAGGCCAGGAAGGAGCGCCCCGTGCAGAGCGTACGGCGGAAGCAGCTCCTTCCTTTGCCAGTTCGCACAGTACGCCCCCACCTGCACCAGCAGGCATGCTGGGGATGAACGTACTCCACTTGTTCTCTGGATCGTTGCCGCCGGTGTTGCCTGCTGTGCGCTCCGTGGCAGCGCTGTCGCTCCACTCCAGCCAGAGCCGCCGCGCCCCGTGGGAGTCGTATTCAGTTCCCCAAGCCTTGAGTGCCAAACCCACTCGCACCCAAACCTCATAGGCGCAGTTCGGGTCGATCCAGGTCAGGGCCTGTTGCAGCCTATCCAAGGTTGCGGGCTCGCCACTGTGCAGCCCCGCAGTCAAATCACCGTTGATGGGCAGGATTTTCGCGGACGTAGTGGCCGCCACTGCGGCAGGCTGTCTGACGGCGACATTGCCGTCAGCCTTGAGCATTGCAGCATATGCGAGCAGCTTGTTAACGTCGAGAGCCTTCCCGTCCGCCCACGCCTTGGGCTTGGGAGGCCAGGCCAAGGTGACACCCTCAGCCTTCAGCACCTGAGGTGCTGGGGCGCACCAGCAGCCCATGAGTTGTTCGGGCTTTGCTTGAGCGGGATCGTGCTGTACCGAAAGGAGCAAGGCAACTGCGGCGGACAGCGCCGCGTACTCCGCCTTGTCTACCAGACGGTCGAATGCCAGGTAGATCCTGAGGTAGCGAACACCATGCGATGTATCGCCTTTCACGCCGTCAGAGAAAGTCGGATGTGCGAGAAACCACGCTCCGGTGTTTCGCAGCGTACTGATACAGCGCTCCACGGATGAGTCGTCAACACCATCCAGATCCAGACTCATCCAGTGTGCATGTGTTGCTGTATCACTGCTCCGGCCGACTCCCTTTGCCAATGAGCAGGGCAGCACGTAGCGGACACCAGACTTTTTGACTCGCTCCAGCGGCGTTCCGTCCGTGTCGGGCCTTTTCAATCCTTCCGTCACCAGCTCGGGAGCGGATCCTGGCGCGATGAGTTCGCGCAGCTCGTTGGCGGATACACGGGAGCCTTCAGGCAGCCCATTTTCCCGGCGCCCTCTGACGCCTCTGAACACCGTGACGGGCAACTGCAGTGCTTCGGCATCTGTGCCACTCGTATACGCCGCGAGTGTACTGGGCGGCGCTACTTCTACCCGAGCCGGCATTGCCACGAGGTTGCCGGCACCGAAGGGATCCCGTTTGGCCGCTGCCGAAGCGCCGGCTGCAATGGCTTTGAGCCTGGCTGCGATATCGCTCATGCATCACCTTCGATGTCTCGGGCTTGCACGTCGACGACTTCAGCGTGAGCGGACTTGGGGCCGCCGTCGAAGTTGATCACCAGACTGAAGGTCGCCCCCTTGGAAGACTCTTCTCGTGTGGCAATGGGGCGCACCGCATTGATAACGGCGATGAGCCCTTGTACGCCCATGCCCTCATTAACCTTGGACGCCAGCAGCGTCAGCGCCCTGTCGCGGATCGCCGCTGCCTTGGCCTGGGCCGTCACGCCATTCAACCTGCCGCCCACCGCCTCGCGTTCCACCAAACTGATGAGTTCGGGGTCATCCAGCAGGGCGATGATTTCCTCGACGGGTCGCCCTGCACGAGCGGCTACTTCGGCCATGCTCATCGCCTCGGCGTTCACCAAGGCGAGGTCACGGGCCAGCGCGGTGTTCTGCGGAATCTGCTTGCCTGTCACGCTTTGTCTCCGACGACGCCGAAGACACGGTCCAGTTCTTCGACCGGCCAGAGAGTTACCCTTGAGTTGGGCAACCGATGCACGCGGATCTTCCCCTCTTTTGCGAGTTCCCACAGGGTTGTTTTACCGACCCCATAGATGCGCACTGCTTGTGCGACCCGCAGCATTTTGGGTCGCTGTGGAGAGGCGATGTGAGTGGATGCTTGTCCGTGCTCGTTCATATAAGTCCGCAGTAGTTCGGTATGCGGACAGTAGCTTTGGGAGCTGCGTTACAACAAGCGGTAAACAAGATTCCAGGAAGAGCTGGAAGGGCTATTTATGTTTCCCCAGCGTTCTTTAGATTTACACGCATCTACGGTGGGCAGTGAATCGCCCCGGGTTTCGCGGAGGCCAGTTGGTTTAAGTCAGACGGTAACGGCCTGACCAGCGCGTTGTCGCTGGGAGTTTGCCTCGATGGAGACGAAGTCAGCATCTTCGTACAACGTGTCGGTCCCATTGGACACGTTGAACTCATACACGCCAGACTCGATCTTGTAGACGGCCAGCCTCGCGACAATGAGTTGCTGTTGTGTGCTCATGCTGGGATGAACCTCACGGTGCCAAGGGGGGTGTATCAGGACTGACGTGCCCCTTTCTGATGAGGTTGAGCAACAGGTGTCTGGCCATTTGTTCTGCTCTCGCTCCATCTATTTGTGTTGACTCGTACCCGCTTTCGCCGTAAACCGTGACCAGATTTGAACTCACGTCGTATTCGGCGCGGTACGTCATCCCGTTAAGTTCGACTTTGATCTCACCCATAGTTTTCTCGCGGTTGAAGTTGCTTTTGTGATTGCAATTCAAGCCGACTGTAGCAATCCATCGAGTTCTTTCCATAGAGCGTCGCACAAGCCTGGCCGATAAGCCGCTTGCTTGAAGGCGCCGTGCTCTTGTCGATAGACGCCTAGCAAGCGCTCGTTGCGGTCGACTACACAGGCGCGCACGTTGGCAAGCCGATCTGCCGCCTTGACGATCAGGGCCAACTGGCGCTCATCGTTCACTTCCGCCAGCTTTGCGTAGGTCTTGGCCTTGCGCTCTTTGCGGTTCGCGCCTGGCTGGTCCGTCAGAAGTGCTACGCAGTCGGCGATGAAGCTGCCGAAGCGCTCCCGGACCTCGTTCAGCGTCGCGGACGTGTCCTCTACGGTGTCATGCAGGTAAGCAAGGAGTTCAGCCTCAGAACCGTAGTGCGAAGCAATGTCGGCCACTTGGTCGAGATGAAAGGAGTACGGGCGGTCTCCGTATAGCTGGCCTCCGTGCACCTCGATGGCGAAGGCTCGGGCTTCTGCTTTTGTTGTCATGTTCTCCCTTTTGTACGTGAGAGTGTATGAGGGCGCGAGCGACAGGATTGTCGCCTTCACGTAGCGGGAAAGTTCAATGGACGGACGGCCCATCCTGCTGCGCTCGTGGGCTTGAACGCAGTTACCGCCTTCGCGACGTCGGTTCGCGCAGGAGGCCGGGCGGATGACAGTGAAGCCTCATCACCGGCGCGCTAAGCGGGCAGAACACCCCCAATGGGGGTGGCCGCAAATCGTTGACAGCTTTGCCAATGACTGTATATTTATACAGCCAACCCCGAGGCGAATCTTGTCGGAAGCCCTTGATTTTCTTTACTTTGCGCCGATATACGGGTACAACAATATGGACTGTCTTGTCAAGACTGTTCCTCGTGCTAGAGTCCGGCGCCCTCTACTGTTCTGAAGAAAGGAGGCTGATGATGAATGCTTTTAAATCGCTTGCAGTTGCCAGCTACCTTTTGGATGGATGCAAGAAGGCTGGCGATCCTTTCGTGACGCCCATGCAACTGATCAAGATGGTCTACATCGCGCACGGCTACATGCTGGGTGCGCGAGGCGCTGCGCTAATTGATGAGCCTGTTGAGGCTTGGCAGTACGGTCCGGTGATCCCTAGTGTGTATCGAGCCCTCAAAGGGTTCGGCAGCTCTGCTGTGAGCTACGTGCCTGGCGCAAATGCTTTTCCGTTCACAGAAGATGAGCGGAAGGTTCTGGATTTTGTATCAGCACGCTATGCCAAGTACAACGCAGTGACGTTGTCTGCGGCTACTCACAAGCCGGGCACTCCATGGTTCACCACCTGGACCACCTTTGGAAAGAACTCAGTCATCTCCAATGATGTGATTCAGAACTTCTACAGCAACTTGTTGCGTCAACCGACGCACTCATCGCTGTAAGAGGTCCGCGCGGTGGACGGCGGAAAGGGCGAAGAACAGCCCCAGTCGGTAGACGAATTCCTCAAGGGTACGGGTGAGCCCGTAGGCCTTGAGTGCGCCGAAGACGAAAGAGCTACCCAGGAATCGATCAAGTTCGCCAACAAGGTAGACCTTGACGAAGATGGGCAGACCCGGGAACACGTCCGACACCAGATGTTCCGCTCGAACCTGAACAACGCGGCGTTGTTCCTGTTCTGGGTTCTTGTGGTTTGCATCGCCTGTGCCACGGCTGTCGTAGCCTGGCACTTTTTGGCCCCTCGTAGCTGGGGATGGCTGGACTCGGACCAGCTCGACAAGGTACAGACCTTTCTTTTGACGGCGCTTTTTTCGAGTGCACTGACTGGATACGTGAACAAGCGCATGGATTAACGGCGCGTGTACACATACGAGTACACATAGAAGGATCAAAGGGCTGAAACTCAGCATCCATGCGGGTTCCAGCCCCTTTCCTATGTTCTGTATCGAAGTAGGCATGCCATGCGGCGCGTGGCTTCAGCGCCCCGTTGAACCTTTGCACAGGCTCATGTTGTGCCAGGTAGCTCGGGCCGTGGCGATGTAGTTGTCATAGTCGCAAGGCGGTATCTCGCCTTTCAGCCCTTGCTCGTTGGCCTGGCTCGAGGCCCTGGTGTCCTGAAGCAGTTTCAGACATCGTGCAGGGTTGCCGGCATGGAAATGGGCCAGGGCCAGATCATTGCGGATGCGGTCTGCCTCGATCCAGTCCAGGAAATCACCGCACTGCTCCAGCACAGGGCTCAGTGCTGCCACTGCCTGGGGATACTGCTTGGTGCGGTAATGCGCGATGAAGGTGTCACGGGCCTTGCGCTGGCCTGTGCGGCTGCAGTGCGCCGGAGGCTTGCGGTAGGTTCCACCGATGTGAGCCCGCGCGCCGCAATGCTGGAGGCAGGCTTCGCCGTTCTGCAGCGGCAGGTCGAGCCACTGCCCCTGGTGCGACGGTGTCAGGCGGACGCGGCAGGATGGGGCGGAGGCGTCACCAGACTCATCGTCGGTCTGTGCGTAGCGTCCCTTGATCTGTCCTGACATGCTGCACGAATGGCAGTTGGCGCCCGTCGTTTCCAGCGAAAAGCTCGTCTGGCCATGCTGGCGTTCTATCTTCAGCACCCCGGAATCTCCGGAGCGGATGTATTCGCCCGGTGCGATCGGCTGCGCGGACGCTGAATTGCAGAGCGCAAAGGCCAGCAGCACTGCGGAGAAGAGCCTCGAACGCCCCATGTCTATTCGTGATGTGTGTCAGCCGCCATTGGCCGGCGGCAAGGTTACCAGCCTGTTGACATCGAAGCCCTGCGTCTGCAGGCGCGCCTTGATCGACTGCAGGTCCTGGGCGGGCAGCGTGGGCGTGCGCGCCAGGATCCACAGGTATTCGCGCGAAGGCTCGCTGACCACGCTGTAGCGGTAGTCGTCTGCCAGCTGGATCACCCAATAGGGCGCCCACACGCCGGGGAACCACGAGACGATGGCCGGGGCGAAGCGCACCTCGAGCCGGGCCGTGCTGATGGGCTCCTCCAGCGGGATGCCCAGCAGGCGCTTTTGCTGCAGGCGGGCGCGGCCTGTGGCTTCGTCCGTTTTGCCATCGGTGGTGAGGCAGCGATTGATCACCTCCACCTGGCCATGGGCGAGCAGCTTGTAGTCGGCTGTCACGTCGCTGGTGCACTGCTTCTGGAAGCGGTTGGGGAAGTAGGCGATCTGGTACCAGCGGCCCATGTAGCGGTTGATGCCGACAGCGGGCACGGTCTCCAGCGGCGCAAGTGCAGGTGCCGGTGGCGCGGCAAAGCTGTGGCCGGCCGCGAACAGGGCCAGAGCGGCCACCAGCGAGGCATGCCAGGGCGAGGAAAGGCGTGGTGTGGGGTTCATGGCTGTTTCCGCTTCAATGCTCGTTGGCGTCCGTTCTAGCAAGTCTGGCGTTGTCGTGGTGTGAGCACTTGTAGTGACCCTGCCTCCCCATGGCCTATGCACTTTGCCCGATAGTGTCGGGCGATGCCCAGCACGCCCACCCCGACAGACACCCTCAAACGCTACCTGCCCTGGCTGGTGGCCACGGCCCTCTTCATGGAGCAGCTGGACGCCACCATCGTCAACACGGCGATCCCGTCGATGGCGGTCAGCCTGCAGGCCACGCCGCTGAGCCTGAAGGCCGTGGTCAGCAGCTACATCCTGAGCCTGGCGGTGGGCATCCCTGTCAGCGGCTGGATGGCCGACCGCTTCGGCACACGGCGCGTGTTCTTCGACGCGGTGGCCTTGTTCACTTTCGCCTCGGTGCTGTGCGGCCTGGCCGTGAACGTGCCCATGCTGGTGGCCGCGCGCATCCTGCAGGGCCTGGGCGCGGCGATGATGATGCCGGTGGGCCGGCTGGCCATCATCCGCACCTTCTCCAAATCCGAGCTGCTGGGCGCGATGAACTTCGTGATCATCCCGGCGCTGATCGGGCCGTTGCTGGGCCCCACGGTGGGCGGGCTGATCGTGCACTGGTTCACCTGGCGCGAGATCTTCTTCGTCAACCTGCCGGTGGGCCTGCTGGCGCTTTGGCTGATCCACAAGCACATGCCCGACTACAAAGGTGACCGCAAGCGCCCGCTCGATGTGATCGGCCTGGTGCTGTTCGGCTCGGGCGCGGCATTGCTGTCGTGGCTGCTGGAGGTGTTCGGCGAGCACCGGCTGGACCTCACCTCCGAGGCTGTGCTGCTGGTGGTCTCCCTGTCGCTGCTGGGTGCCTATGCCTGGCACGCCACCCAGGTGCCCTTCCCATTGCTTAAGCTGGCGCTGTTCAAGGTGCGCACCTTCCGCGTGTCGGTGGTGGGCGGCTTCATCACGCGGCTGGGCATCGGTGGGCTGCCATTTCTGCTGCCGCTGATGTACCAGGTGGGCATGGGCATGCCGGCCTGGCAGTCGGGCCTCTTGATGATGCCGGCCGCTTTGGGCGCCATGGGCATGAAGCTGGTGGCCGGGCGCTTGCTCAAGCAGCTTGGCTACCGGCAGGTGCTCACCATCAACACGGTGCTGATCGGCATCACGATCGGCCTGTTCTCGCTGGTCGACATCGGCACGCCGGTGTGGGTCATCGTGCTGCTGGGGCTGGCGCAGGGGCTGTTCAATTCGCTGCAGTTCAGCAGCATGAATACCATGGCCTATGCCGATGTGGATGCGGCCGATTCCAGCATGGCCAGCACCATCGCCAGCTCGATGCAGCAGATGTCCATGAGCTTCGGGCTGGCCTTCGGCACGCTGGTGGTGGGCTGGTACCTGGGTGACATGGCACAGAGTGACCGCATCGCGGTGATGCATGCGCTGGACCACGCCTTCCTGACGATGGCTGGCCTGACGGTGCTGTCATCCCTGACGTTCTGGTCGCTCAAGCCCGGGGATGGCGCCAGCGTGAGCCAGGGCGAGGATGGCCCCAGGCTGCGGCAGGCGGTGGCGGCCGACAAGGCCGAGGGGGGTGCTTCGGCGGTGTGAGGGATCCCGCCAGTGGATTCGCGTCTCAGCCAGCGGTGATAATGGGTCCTGCAGCCTGAAGTCTGGCTGTTTTCAGGGGGAATCCACATGAAGATCAATACTCAGGCGTTGGCGGCGCTGGCCGCTGCGTTGGCCATTGGCGCGCTCTCCGGTTGCGCCACCGAATCCTCGCAAGCCTTGTCTGTGCCGCAAGTGCAGTCTGCAGGCCAGACCTACAGCGGCGTGCGTTCGCCCATTGCCGTCGGCAAGTTCGACAACCGCTCCAGCTACATGCGCGGCATCTTCTCGGATGGGGTAGACCGCCTGGGTGGTCAGGCCAAGACCATCTTGATCACACATCTGCAGCAGACCAATCGCTTCAATGTGCTCGACCGCGACAATCTGGCCGAGATCAAGCAGGAGGCGGGTTTCAAGGGCCAAGTCAGCAAGCTTAAGGGCGCTGACTACGTGGTCACCGGCGATGTGACCGAGTTCGGTCGCAAAGAGGTGGGCGATCAACAGCTGTTCGGCATTCTGGGCCGTGGCAAATCGCAGATCGCCTATGCCAAGGTTGCGCTGAACATCGTGGACATCTCCACGTCGGAGGTGGTCTATTCCACCCAGGGCGCAGGCGAGTACAGCCTTTCCAACCGAGAGATCATCGGCTTTGGCGGAACCGCCAGCTATGACTCCACGCTCAACGGCAAGGTGCTGGACTTGGCCATGCGTGAGGCGGTCAACAAGCTGGTTGTTGCCATCGACTCGGGCGCCTGGAAGCCCGCCAAGTAATCCACATCGCCCCGTGTTGATGGTCGCCCGTGGCCCTGCGCCGCGGGATGACGATGTCTTTTGAAAGAACACATGAAATACCTTGTGAAGAAGGCAGGCGTGAGCGTGGCCTTGTTGATAGCCGCTGTGCTGGTGGGCTGCGCCGCGCCCAAGCCGCTGTATCAATGGGAAGGCTATCAGGCCCAGGTCTACAACCACCTGCGCTCCCAGGGGGCCACTGGCCCCGAAGCTCAGATTGCGGCCATGGAAGAGGGCTTTCAGAAGATCCGCTCTCAAGGTGGTATGCCGCCTCCTGGCTACCACGCGCACCTTGGCTTGCTGTACTTGCAAGTGGGCAAAGATGATCAGGCCGTTCAGCAGTTGCGCACGGAGAAGGCGCTTTTCCCTGAGTCGGCCAAGTACATGGATTTTTTGTTGGCCAAAGCCCAGAAGAACTGAAAGGCACTGACATGACATCCATGAAGACATCGAGCTTGCTCAAGATGGCCGCGATCACGCTGGTGGTGGGCCTGTTCACGGGCTGCGCCACGCAGAACCGGTCGTACGACTACAGTGCGTTCAAGCAAAGTCGCCCCACGTCGATTCTGGTGCTTCCTCCGCTGAACCAATCGCCCGAGGTGAATGCAACGGCCAGCATGCTGGCCCAGATGACTTATCCGCTGGCTGAATCTGGCTACTACGTCCTGCCTGTCACGCTGGTCGCGGAGACCTTCAAGAACAATGGCTTGCACAACGCGGGCGAAATCCACGAAGTGTCGATCGCCAAGCTCCACGAGATCTTCGGGGCCGATGCAGCCTTGTACGTGACGGTCACCCGGTACGGGGCCACTTACACGGTGTTTGACAGTGCCGCCGTGGTGTCGGCTACAGGCAAGCTGGTGGATCTCAAAACAGGCACGACGTTGTGGGAGGGCACGGCCACTGCCTCCAACAACGAAGGTGGCAACAATGGGCAGGGCGGTCTGGTTGGCATGCTGGTCGCGGCGGTGGTCAAGCAGATTATGAACAATGTGACCGATGCCAGTCACCCTGTCGCCGGCATCACCAGCCAGCGCCTGCTGGTCGCGGGGCGTCCCAACGGCATGCTTTTTGGGCCGCGCTCGCCCAACTATCAGAAGGACTGAGCCGTCTCCTGGCTTTCAGGGCAGCGCCTTGACCGGCACGCTGCCCTTGGCCAGGATGGCGTCGACCACCTCCAGCACGGTGGGCAGGTCCAGCGGTTTTTGCAGGTAGGCCAGGGCCCCTGCCGCGCGCGCCTGGGCCATGGTGGCCGGCGTCACGTCGGCCGACACGACCACCACGGGCACCTCGCGCATCTCGTCGTGGCGTTTCATCCAGGCCAGCAGGTCCAGACCGCTGCCATCGGGCAGGTGCATGTCCAGCAGCACCAGGTCGAAGGATTCCGTGTCCAGCCGTTCCATGCCGGCGTGCACCGTCACCTCGTTGTGCACCTCGATCTGCGGACGCAGGCCCAGCATGGCGGCCATGATGTCGCGGTTGGCCAGGTTGTCCTCCACGTAGAGCACCTTGCGGGTGTCGTAGGGGGCCTCGGCCAGAGGGGCGGCGGGCTTGTGCATGGGCTCGGTCTCCGTCGGGTTGCCGGCTGCCTGGGCGGCGCCGGGGTGCGGCGGGTGCGCCGCCGGCAGGTCGAAAAAGAAGGTACTGCCGTGTTGCTCGGTGCTCGACACCCGTAGCGTACCGCCCATCAGGGCCACCAGGCGCTGGCAGATCACCAGGCCGATGCCGGTACCCGGGGTGCTGGTGCTTTCCCGCCCCAGCCGGTTGAAGGGCTCGAACAGGTGGGCCTGCTGGGCCGGGCTCATGCCGATGCCCGTGTCGCGCACCTTGAAGCGGATGGGCGTGCCCTGCGCATCGGCCTCCTGGCTGGCCGACAGCGTGACCTCGCCATCGGGGCGGTTGTACTTGATGGCATTGCTCAGCAGGTTGAGCAGCACCTGCTTGAGGCGGGTGCGGTCGGCATGGGCGATCAGGGGCGGGCCGGGCGGCAGGTCGAGCGCCAGCCGGATGCCCGTGGCGCGGGCTTCGCCCAGCAGAGTCTGCTGCGCGTCCAGCAGCACATCGGACACGTTCACATCCTCGATCACCAGGTGCATGGTGCCGGCCTCGATGCGCGACACGTCCAGCACGTCGGTGATCATCGTCAGCAGGTGGCGCCCGGAGGAATCGATCTGCTCGACCATGGACAGCTGCGAAGCGCTGAGGGGCTGGCGCGTGTCCAGCTTGAGCACCTGGGCAAAGCCGAGCACGGCGTTCAGGGGCGTGCGCAGCTCATGGCTCATGCGCGAGAGGAACTCGGTCTTGGCCTGGTTGGAGGCCTCGGCCACCTGCTGGGCCTGGCGGGCCTGCCGCGCGGCATGCTGCTCGCCCACGTCCTGCAGGTACACGCCCAGGCTTCGCCCGGAGGGGTAGGCCTGCACGTCCAGCCACAACCGCAAGCTGGGCAGATGGGCTTCGGCGTGCACGGGCTGCTGGCGATTCACGGCACTGTCGAACACCGAGCGCAGGGCGGCGGCGTCGCGTGGGGCCAGCGCCGTGCTCAGGGCCTGGCCCAGCAGATGGCTTCTGGCCTGGCGCAACAGGGATTCGGCCCGGCGGTTGACATAGGCGAAGCGCCCTTCGTCATCGAGCTGGAAGAAGCCGTCGTGGATGCTCTCCAGCGTATGGGTGATGCGCTGCAGCAGGGCCTCACGCTCGCGCTCACGCTCGACCAGGCGCTGGCTCATGTCGGTGAAGCCTTGCTCCAGCGCGACGAACTCCAGGCTGGCATCGTGGCGGGCGGGCTCGGTGGGCGGGCCAGGGCTTTCGCCGCGGGAGGTGCGCGCCATGCGGTCCAGCAGCCGGTCGGCGGGCGCCACCACACGTGAGACGGCCAGCCGCCAGGCCACCCACAGCGCCAGGGTGAACAAGGCGGCGCTCATGCCCAGCAGCAACACCAGTGATTGCTTGAGCCCGGCCGTGAGTTCGGCGCGTGGCAGCCCGACCGCCACGCTCCAGCCCGACAGGTTCGAGCGGGTGAAGGCCGTGACCACGGGGATGCCTTCGAGCGTGTCGGTCTCGATCACGCCTTCGGCCTGGTCGTGGGCGGCACGCACCAGATCGGGCACGGCAGGCTTGCCCACGTACAGGTCCATGTCATGCGTGCGCGCCACGATGCGGCCCTGGCTGTCGAGCACGGCGGCGATCCAGTCGCGCGGCAGGCGCTGGCCGGCCAGCACACCGGCCACCCGGTCCGGGAAGATGCCGGCATTGAGGGTGTAGACCGTGGTGCCGCTGCGCTGCACGGGGATGCCCAGCGCCATGATGGGCTTGCCGGTGACCGGCCCGGTGAACACATCGGTGAGCACGGGCTGCGCCGTGGTGAAGATGCGCATCAGCTGGGGCGGTCCGCCCACCAGCGGCAGCGCCGAGCCCCAGGCGCGCAGCGTGTTGACCTGCTGGTGCCCCTGCGGATCGATCAGCACGATGTTGTTGATGTTCTGGAACGGCAGCGCGCCGCGGGCCTGGGCGTGGAAGGCAGCCAGATCATCGTCGGCCAGCGCGGCTGATGAGCCCAGCACGCGCAGGCCCGATTCAATGCTGGCCAGGTCGCGGTCCAGGCTGGCGGCGGCAGCGCGGGCGGTGCCGATCACGTCGCGGATGGCGCGCGCCTTGTGCGCCTCGTAATCCGACACGATGAAGTAGGTGGACAGCAGCAGCCCTGGCAGCACGCAGGCCACGACCAGCACGGCCAGGCTGGTGCGGATGCGCCACGGGGGGCGGCCGGCCATGGCGGTGTCGCGGCTGGGGGGCTCGTCGGGCCGGTGACGGGCACTCCAGGAGGTGAACGCGGTCATCGAGACGATCCCATGCGTTGTCATCGGGCCCGGTGGCGCCAGGCCGTGCGCGTACTGCACCGAGGCGCCTCTTCGGACGTCCGGCTGACCAGTAGATCACAAGCCGCCGATGAGATAAAGCCCGTCACGTTCTGGGATGATGGCCGTGTTCAGCGTGTTCGTTTTTCCGATGCGAAATGAACGTGCATGCGCCCTGGATGTGACATGACCGACATGAGCAAGCTGCCTGACCCTCGCGCCCTGCTGCGATCCCTGTTTGACACCGCGGTGGCCCAGGCCCAGCCAGCCCTGGCCTTGCCGCTGCACCTGCCGCCCCCGCCCAAGGGGCGCACCGTGGTGATCGGCGCGGGCAAGGCCAGCGCGGCCATGGCCCGGGCGCTGCAGGCCGCCTGGCCGGCAGACAAGCCCCTGAGCGGCGTGGTCATCACCCGCCATGGGCACGTGCCGCCCCTGCTGGCCGGTGCGCCCGCAGACCGCATCAGCCTGCTGGAGGCGGCCCACCCGGTGCCTGATGACGCCGGCCTGCGCGCCACCCAGCAGATGCTCGATGCCCTGAAGGGCCTGACGCCGGACGACCTGGTGATCGCCTTGATGTCGGGCGGAGGCTCCGCGCTGCTGGCCGCACGCTTGCCCAGCTGGAGCCTGCAGGGCGAGCAGGACCTGAACCGCCAGCTGCTGCGCAGCGGCGCCGCGATCGGCGAGATGAACGCCGTGCGCCGCCACCTGTCGGCGCTCAAGGGCGGCCGCCTGGCCAGCCTGTGCCGGCCGGCGCGCCTGCTGACCCTGGCGATCTCGGACGTGCCGGGCGATGCGCTGCACGACATCGCCAGCGGCCCCACCGTGCCCGATCCCAGCACCTGCGCCGAGGCGCTGGCTGTGATCGAGCGCTACCAGCTGACATTGCCGCCAGCCTTGCTGGCAGGCCTGCGCCAGGGCACGCTGGAAACACCCAAGCCGGGTGATGCGGCCTTCGCTCGGGACGAAGCGACACTGATCGCCACGCCGCTGGCCATGCTGCATGCCGCGGCCGAGCACGCCCGGCACCTGGGCCTGAACGCGTACGTGCTGAGCGACCGCATCGAAGGTGAGGCGCGCGAAGTGGGCACGGTGCATGCCGGGCTGGCGCTGCATGCGGCGCGCTCACACGAGCCACAAGGTGCGGATGATGCGTCGCTGTTCGAGGCGCCTTGCGTGCTGCTCTCGGGCGGTGAGACCACGGTGACGCTGGGTGCCGTGTCAGCCCAGGGCGATGGCGCCACAAGCGCACTGGCCCCCAGTGGTGGCCGCTGTTCGGAGTTCCTGCTGGGTGCGGCGCTGGCATTGCGTGGTGAGCCCGGCGTGTGGATGCTGGCGGCCGACACCGATGGCATCGATGGCGCCAGCGAAGCGGCCGGCGCGCTGCTCACGCCCGACACGCTGGCGCGTGCACGTGCAGCAGGCATGGACCCGCATGCGATGCTGCGGGCCCATGCCTCCGGTCAGTTCTTCGAACGGCTGGGCGATGCGGTGGTGTCCGGCCCCACCTTCACCAACGTCAACGACTTCCGGGCAGTGCTGGTGCACCGTGGCGCGTGACGTCGCGCCGCAGCACCACAGGCTTGCCGCCATGCTGGCGGCTGGTCAGCCAGGCGGCCAGCGCCGAATCCAGGTGATCGACATGGGCCGGGAACCAGCGCCACAGGCTGTCGGCCAGGTGGTGCACCAGGGTGACATCGGCCTGCTGCTGCGCCAGGGCCTGCAGCACCTCGCGCACGGATGACAGCACGGCCGCGTGCTCCTTGATGTGGCAATCGCGAGGCGGGAAGGCGCTGGCGTTCATCCAGTCGTCTTCCTGGCCGAAGTGTTCTTCAAGGTGCTGGACCATGCGCTCCAGCGCCTGCACGGCATCGCCTGCCGTGCAGTGGCGCAGCAGCCTGGCCGCGTCGACGAAATCCTCGTGGTGATCGTCCATGCGCGGGTGGCCCAGCGCGTAGCTGTCGCTCCAGTCCATCACCTCGCGGGTGTCGTGCGCCATCGTGGTCATCTCACGCCTCAACTGGCTTTCTGCGGCTTGGTGTGCCGCGGCAGTTCACCGAACCGGTCCCTGTAGTAGGCCGCGAAACGGCCCAGGTGGCTGAAACCGCAGGACAGCGCGACATCGGTGATGGGAGCAAAGGGGTTGGCCTGCAACTGCTCGCGGGCGGCATCGAGCCGCAGGTTGCGCAGCCACTCCATGGGGCTGGTGCCGTACTGGCGCTTCCAGTGCAGGTGCAGGGTGCGTGCGCTGACGCCGGCCGATCGGGCCAGGTCGTCCATGCTCACGGGCGCGGCCAGTCGGTCACGCGCGAACTTCTCAGCCGCGGCCAGCGGGTTGCCCCGCTGCGTGCCGGCGCGGTCATCGCGGTCGTTCAGGTGGCGTTGCTGGGTGAGCAGGTGCACGGCCAGGCCCTGCTCGCAATGCGCGATCCAGGCGGGGTGCCCGGCTGCGGCACCAGGGGCCTGCTGCTCGGTGGCGGTCAGCAGTGCGCCCAGCAGCGCATTCCATTGCCAGCCGGCATCGCCGTCGATCAGGGTCACGGGTGAGAGCAGCGGCTTGCTCATGTCCAGCCGCTGGCGCCAGGGCATGTGGTCCAGTGCCGCCTGGTGGAAGAGCGCATTGGGAATGCGCACGATCAACTGCTCGCACTCGCTGCTCCACAGGATCTTCAAACCATGCCTGGGCGAGACGAGCGCTGATTGCCCGGGGACGAGGTCCAGCGCTTCGCCATCGCAGTGGATGCGGGTGGCACCACGCAGCGGCACCTGCACCAGCGAGAAATCATCGAACAGCCGGGGCGTGATCTCCACCTCGACGCCATAGCGCAGCACCATCAGCTGCAGGCGCGGGGTCGAGCGCATGAACAGCGCGGCATCGGCCCGGCCATAACCGGCACGCACCTCGTGCTCGACGATGGCACGCTGCATGTAGGCCTGTGATTCACACAGGTCCTTGCCTTCGAACACCGCGTTGGCATACATGCCGGCGGCGTTCACGGCGGTGGTTTCCAGGCCGAAAGTGGGCATGGTTGGCTGTCTCCAAGAAACGGCCCCCCCGTTCAAGCTTGGTACGGCATCGGCACGTGGCGCAGCCACCGGTGGGTGGCGCATGCCTTGTGGAGGATGATAAGACGCCATGGCCGAAACGGTCCACTCAGCTCGCGTGCGGCACGCGATCGAACCAGGCTTTTGCGGACAGGCCCTGGTCGGGGCCGAGGGCCGAGAAGCCTCCATCCACAGCAAGATCGGTGCCGGTCATCCACGAGGCATCGCTGCTCACGGCGAAGACCACGGCGCGGCCCACCTCCTCGCCCCGGCCAGCGCGGCCCAGCGGGTGCGTGAGGGCCGCGACCTGGTCGGCGCGTTCCATCGAGCCTTCGGCCAGCCGCTCCACGGCGGGTGACCACGTCCATGCGGGCGATACGGACAGCACACGAATCCCGCGCGGCGCCAGCGTCACCGCGAAGTTCTTGGTGATCTGCAGCAGCGCGGCCTTGGAGGCCGGGTAGATGGCCCGCCCGGCCGCGCCGAACTTGCCGCCGATGCTGCCCAGGTTGATCACCACGGCGCCGGCCTGCATGTGCGGGGCGGCCTTCTGCGTGAAGATGGCGGCGGACACGAGGTTGACGTTCAGTGTCTTCGTCCACTGTTCGCGCGTGGAGTCCAGCCCGGCGTCGTCGTAGATGCAGGCGGAGTTGACCAGCACGTCGATGGCGCCGGTTTCCTTCAGGGCGATCTGGATGCAGCGGTCGATGGCCGCATCGTCGCTGATGTCGGCCTCGATGGCGGCCGCATTGGGCCCGATGGCGGCCGCCACGGCCAGGCCGGCTTCGCGCCCGCGGCCGATGACGAAGACCTTGTGCACACCCGCCAGGGCCAGTTCGCGCGCGATGTCGGCGCCCAGGCCCTGCGTGGCGCCGGTGACGAGGGCGACCTTGCCTTGCAGCTTGTTCGATGGGCTCATGCAGCAGCTTCCTTCAATGCGGCCACGGTGGTGATCCGGGCCATCAGGGCCATGGACTTGATCGCGGCCTCATGGGTGTCGGGCTGGGCGGCGGTGCAGGCATCGGCCACCACGGTGACTTCCAGCCCACGGTCGGCCGCATCGCGCACGGTGCTCTCCACCACGGAGTGCGTGGCCACGCCGGCCACATGCACGCGCTGGGCATTGAACAGCCGCAGCAGCCCGGCCAGCGGCGTGCCCCGAAAGGCGCTGATGCTGGTGTGCTTGACCACGAACTCATCCGCGCTCTGCCTGGGTGCCAGGGCCTCGTGGAACTCGGCGCCCCAGGTGCCCTCACGCACCGCGCCGATCTTCTCGACATTGGCCATGATGGGCATGTTGCGGGGCAAGTCCGCGTAGTCCTCGCGGAAGGCCACGCGCACGTGCACGATCTTCCAGCCCTGGGCACGCGCGTGATCGAGCAGCCGCGTGGCCGCGTCGATCACCGCTTCACGGCGCTGATCGTTGTCGATGCCGACGCGGATCAGGCCCTCCGGATGGATGACGTCGTTCTGGTAGTGCAGGGCCAGCAGAACGTCGCAGGGCGGCGTCATCAGATGAAGACCTCGAGGTTGCCGAAGACGCTCTCGCAGTTGACCAGGTCGATGCGCTTCATGCGGATGCGCCAGCCACCACCCTCGACCGCGCGCAGCTTGTGGTGCACGGTGCCGGCCAGGGTGCGCTGCTCGTTGCGGAACTCGGTGAACACCACGTTGGAGCGCACGATCAGGTGTCCTTCGGCATCGACGCCTTCCACGGTGATGTTGCCCACCAGGTGCGACGAACGGGTGCGCGGCTGCTGCGACCAGTTGCGCGGGTTGTTGATGCGGCGCACGCGGGTCTCGCGCAGCATCTTGTCTTCCCAGAACAGCGAGATGGATTCGAAGGGATCGCTCTGGCCTTCGAAGCGGGGAATCCAGTAGCGGCCGTCTTCATCCCACAGGGCCAGCCACTCATCGAGCCGCCAGTCATCGAGCAGGCGGGCTTCCTGGAAGAGGTAGCCTTCGAGGGCCCTCAAGGTGTCGTGGGGCAACTGCACGGAGGCAGTGGGGGTGATGCTGACGTCGAACGTGCGGTCAAGCAGCTGCATGGAGCTTCTCCTTGGTGTCCAGGGGGGCCTTGGCATCGGTGCCAAGCATGAAGTGGCGCCAGGCCGCGAACTGGTTGCGCATCGGCAACTCGCTGGTGCCGTTGACCGAGACCATGCCGTCTTCCAGGGGCTTGTCGGTGCCGGCGTAGCGGTGCAGGCTGACCCAGTCGCCGCCCTTGGTCTGGTTGCCTTCCTGGCAACGGCGGTAGACCTCGACGTCGTCGGGCATCACGTTCGATGAGGGCGAGTTGATCAGGTTGGCGTAGGTGAGCGCGCGGTCGAACACGGCCTGCGGTGCGCCCTTGAGGCGGAACAGCTGGATTTCGACCATCGTGCGGTTCACCGCGATCGGGCGGATCACGCGGAACTGCTGGAACACCGTGTGCGGCGAGCCGCTGCCGTAGATCACGGTGTTGTGGCGGTTCATGCCCAGGATGGCCCGGGCCTCTTCTTCGCCCTTCACGCCGGAGAGCAGCTCGAAGTGGCTCCGTGTGACCGGATCACGCGTGGCGGCCGCCGGGTCGAAGATGCCTTCCATGTAGCCATGGCCGTAGTGGTAGGCGCGCAGCTCCAGCTTTTCCCAGAACTCGTAGGGCTCGCCGTTGCCGTCCATGATCAAGAGTTCGAAGGGCATCTCGCCGATGGCCTTGGCCTCTTCGCGCGCGGCCTCGAACGAGGATTCGTGCGTGACGCGGGCGTGCATGGTGTCGTGCAGGTTCTCGTAGAACACCTTCCAGTTGGAGGGCTGCAGCACGCGGAAGCTGCCGCCGCCGGCCACTTCCACCTCGCCGACGGGCGAGCGGTCGCACAGGTTGTCGATCGAGGTGATCACGCCGCCCAGGAAGCCCTTCAGATCAGGGCCTTCGGCCGACTGGTTGGCGAACACGAAGCCGCGGTAGCTGTCCACCCGCGCCAGGCGGCTCATCGAGAACTCCGGATCGGCCGGGTCGTAGCGTGTGCCTTCCAGGCCGTTCTTCAGCGGCAGCGACAGGTGGCTGCCGTCGAGCTTGAAGGTCCAGGCGTGGTACGGGCAGCGGAAGAACTTGCCGATGTTGCCGCTGCCTTCGGCCACCAGCTTGGCGCCCTTGTGCGGGCAGCGGTTGTAGACCACGTGCACGCGCTTGTCCGAGCCGCGCACCATGATCACGTCCTGATCGCCGAGGCGGGTGGTGACGTAGTCGCCCACGTTCTTGACCTGGCTGTCGTGGCCGACGTAGATCCAGGCGCGGCCGTAGATGCGCTGCATCTCCAGCGCGAAGATGTCCGGGTCGGTGTACAGCGCCTTGTGCACGCTGTCGGCCCGCACCATGGACGCGATGGTTTCATTCGAAATGGTCATTGGGGACTCCTGCTTCATTCAGAGAGAGGCGTGTTCAAAAGCCTTGATGGGCTCAAAGGTCGAGGACCAGGTGGTCGCTGCGTGCCCGCGAGACACAGATGCAAAAGCTGCCGGCCTGGTGGTCCTTGGCCGACAGGCAGATGTCGCGGTGATCGGCTTCGCCGTCCAGCACCTTGGCCACGCAGATGCCGCAATCGCCTCGGCGGCAATCGAACATCGGGTCCAGGCCGGCTTCTTCCATCACGTCCATCACGGTCTTGCCGGTGGGCACGTCCAGCGTGATGCAGGCGGCCTTGAGCTCGACGGTGAAGGGCTTGTCCGAGGCGCCCTGCAGGCTGCCGACGAAGAGTTCGCAGTGCAGCTGTTCCTCGGGCCAGCCCAGCTCACGCGCCGTGGCCAGCGTGGCCTCGATGAAGCCCTTGGGGCCGCAGACGTGCAGGTGGCGGCCGGCCACGGGCGTGCCAATCACCTCGCGCAGGTCAACGCGCCGCGCGGGGTCGCCACCATCGAACCAGCAGCGGGCGCCGGGCAGCGCTTCGACCTCTTGGGCGTAGGCGGCCTGTTCGGCATCCCGCGCCACGTAGTGCATGTCGAAGGGCAGGCCGCTGTCCTTCAGCGACAGGGCCATGCACAGGATGGGCGTGATGCCGATGCCGGCGGCGATCAGCAGGGGCCGCGTTTGCGCGCCATGCAGCGGGAAGTGGTTGCTGGGCGCGTTGGCGGCGAGGGCATCACCGGCCTTGAGTTGATGCACCCACTTGGAGCCGCCGCTGCTGGGCTCTTCGAGCTGCACGGCGATCTCCAGCGTGCCTGCCTGGCAACTGGGGCGCACCAGCGAGTAGGCGCGGTGCAGCTTGGCCCCGCCTGCGCTGGAAGGCGGCACATGCAGCTCGATGTGCGCGCCGGCCTCGTACGACAAGGCTGAAACGGCGGCGCCGCTCAGGACGAGTCGATTGATGCGCGGTGTGATGGCGTCGACCCGCTCGACCTTCAGCGCAATGGTGCTGTCCACGTGTGCTCCGACAAAGATGTGACCTGTGCGCCCAGGCCGCAAACCATGGCCGGGGCGATGGCTGGAAATGTGTCAGAAAGGAATATTCCAAAAAAGCCGAAACCTGCATGAAATATCCACCAAGCGAATTTGCCGGTGGAATTTAAGTGTTAACCCGCGGATTTGCCGGGCATAAACTGCACGTATCGGCCAACAATTGAGATGAAATGGATGAGCGCAGAAAATATTCTCGACAAGCGGATAGTGATTGCGAGAAACGGATAGCCGCTTTCCGGGGCATGACCGGATAGTTGCGCCAACAACGCCGCCCCCGGCGAAATGGGTCGACAAGAATAAATCCATTCACCTTGACGGTATATGGCCGCAATTTATGAGGCCATGACCGTTATTGGTGCATTTCAAGAAACAGTATTCCCCCAAACCATGTCCGACACACTGCTTCGATCTCAAATGAAGTCACTGCCGATGAGCCCCTACCAGCTCGTCGTGGTGGCGCTGTGCACCTTGATCTCCGCACTCGATGGCTTCGATGTGCTGGTGGTGGCCTTCACGGCGCCCGTGCTGAGCAAGGAATGGGGCCTGGGCCCTGCCGATGTCGGCCTGCTGTTCAGCGCGGGGCTGATCGGCATGGGCCTGGGCGCGCTGTTCGTGGCGCCCATGGGTGACTGGATCGGCCGCCGCCGCGCGGTCATCGTGTGCCTGGGCATCATGGCCGTGGGCATGGTGGCCTCGGGTTATGCGTCCAGCCACAAGGAGCTGATGCTGCTGCGCGTCTTCACCGGCCTGGGCATGGGCGGGATCCTGGCCAACCTCAACATCCTGGTCGGTGAGTACAGCAATGACCGCCGCCGCGAGCTGTGTACCTCGATCATGGCCGTGGGCTACCAGGTGGGCGCGGCCTTCGGCGGGCTGGTGGCGATCTGGATCATGCGCCATTACGACTGGCGCGCGGTGTACATCGCCGGTGGTGGCGCCGCCGTGGCGTTCATCCTGATCTCGCTGTGGCTGCTGCCGGAATCGCTGGATTTCCTGAGCCACCGCCGCCCGCCCAACGCGCTGCGCAAGGTCAACCGGGTATTGCAGCGCATGGGGCGTCAGGCCCTGGCGGTGTTGCCGGAAGTGGCCGGCGGTGTGGCCAAGGGGGCCGTGCGCAAGCCACGCCTGTCGTCCCTGCTGGAAGGCGGACGTGCCGTGCCCACGGTGGCAGCCTGCCTGACCTACCTGCTGGTGATGACCTCGGTGTACTTCTTCATGAGCTGGATCCCGAAAATCATTACCCAATCGGGCCTGAGCACGGAAAACGGCATCTCGGCCTCGGTGCTGATGAACTCGGCCGGCGTGGTCAGCGGGGTGATCTTCGGGCTGCTGGCGCACCACGTGGGTGTGCGCAAACTTTCGGCGGTGGCCATGGTCTGTTTGGCGGCGGCGGGGGTCTGGTTCGGTCGGTCGGAGGCCACGGTGACCAGCATGCTCACGGCGGCCACCTTCGTCGGCTTCTTCATCGGCTCTTCGGTGGCGGCCCTGTACGCGGTCATCCCCAAGGTGTTCGCCCTGCCCGTCCGCACGACCGGCACCGGCCTGGCCATGAGTTTCGGCCGGCTGGGTGGCGCGGTTGGCCCCTATATCGCGGGTCTGGCCATGGCGAGCGGCTTTGACCGCCCGGAATATTGCCTGCTGCTGGCGGCCCCGGTGTTCCTGGGTGCCCTGGTGCTGCGCTGGCTGAACCCGATCCCTGAGGACGCCGCGCCTCAGACATAAGGCCGGCCCGAATATCCCTTCTGTGTATATCGCCTGTTTCGCCAGGCGGGTTTCATCACGCCTATTATTTTCAAATCAACATGAGCTCAAAACAGGTTCTGCTGGCGCTGGCCAGTATCTCGGCGGCCGGCGTGGCCATGGCTCAATCCTCGGTCACGGTATTTGGTGTGGTCGATGTGGCGGTCACGAATATCTCCACCTCCGGCGCCGGCAGCAAACTCGGCGTGTCCAATGGCGGCAATATCCCGACGCGCATCGGGTTTCGCGGCACGGAGGATCTGGGCGGCGGCATGTCGGCGGGCTTCTGGCTGGAGGCGCCCCTGGCGCTGGACACCGGCGGCTCGGGCATGGCCTTCACGCGTCGGGCCACCGTCAGCCTGATGGGGCCCTTTGGTGAACTGCGGGTGGGCCGCGATTTCTCGCCGATCTGGTGGAACATCTCCCTGTTCGATCCGTTCGCGGCGCGGGGCGTGGGCACCAGCCAGGCGGTCAACAACTTTGGCTACAACACGGTCTACAACAGCAACGCCATCGGCTACGTGCTGCCCTCAACGCTGGGCGGCTGGTACGGGCAGCTGCAGTACGCGCCGGGCGAGCAGTCGTCCAGCGTGCCCAACTCCAAGAAGGGCGATTTCCACGGGGGCCGCATCGGCTACATGACGGGGCCGCTCAATGTCGCGGCCTCCTACGGCAAGTGGCGTCAGGTGCTGGGCGCGTCGGATGTGGCGCCCGTGGTCATCGGCCGGGACGTGGAAGTGAGCAACGTGGTGGCCACCTGGGATTTCGGCGTGGTCAAGCCCGTAGCCTTCTACGGCGAGGAAAAGGCCAGCGGGCCGGCGGGCAAGGCGAAGGTGGCGTCCTGGCTGTTCGGGGCGTCCATCCCTGTGGGGGCAGGCGAGATCAAGGCCACCGTGGCGCGCTACGACGTGGCCGACAGCTCGGATGACTTCGACAAGCTCTCGCTGGGCTATGCCCATTCGCTGTCCAAGCGCACGGTGGTGTACGTGACCGCCGCCCGCTTGAGCAACAAGGGCAACGGCGTGCGCAGCCTGTCGGCCGACGGCCTGACCAGCCCCGGCAATGCGAAGCCGGGTGGCAGCTCGACGGGCTTTGATGTGGGCATCAGGCATTCCTTCTGAGTGCCTAAGGTGGAGGGCGACCGAATGGCGTACGCAGCGCTCGACCGCTCAGCAGCCGCCGCGCAGTTCGGCGATCAGGCGCGCCAGCGCCTTGTGAGCCTCAACGCCACTCAGGCCCATCTCGACCAGCTCGCCGCGCGCAATGGCTTCACCGAAATGGTCGATCTGCACCAGCAGGCTACCCAGAGCTTCCGGGCCGTGGTGATCGGCCACCAGCGGTGACAGGGCCTGCATCAGGCGCCGTCGCCCCTGGGTGCGCTGGGCCGCGATGTCCGGCACCTGATGCAGCACGCTGCGCAGGTTCAGCCGGAAGGTCAGGAAGGGGCGCAGGTTGTCCACGAAGGATTCGGCCAGATCCTCAGTGCCGAGGTGCTGGTCCTGGATCACGGCCTGCCACATGGCGACCTCGGCCTCGTCCCACACGGCCATCACCTCGGCCATCACCGCGGCCTTGTCCTTGAACCAGCGGTAGAAGGTCTGCGGCGCGAAACCCGCCCGCCGCGCGATGCGGTTGGTGTCGGTGCCGCTGTAGCCCGCCTCGATGAACTCCGACATGGCCGCTTCGAGCAGGCGGGTGCGCGTGTCGCTTTGGCGTTCCACGGGCTGGCGGCTCATCGCACGGTGTCCAGCCAGGCGGCGATCTGACGGCCCAGATCGTCGGCGCAGGGTTCGTGCAGCAGGTCGTGCGCCATGTCCTGGTAGCGGACGGTGCGCAGCAGCGGGGCTGGCAGGCGATCGCCAAAACGCGCGCAGGCCTCGGCCGGCACCAGGCGATCACGGTCGGTGAAGCTCAGCAGGGTCGGCACGGTCCAGCCTTCGTCGGCCTGTTCCAGCACCTGCCGCGCCGTTTGCAGCATGAATTGGCAGGTGTTCGGCGTGAGCTTCGTGTGGATCAGGGGATCGGCGCGCTTGGCTGCCAGCACGGCCGGGTCGCTGTTGCCCCAGGTCTGCATGTGCGCCAGCGAGACAGGCAGGTCGGGCACAAGTCGGTGCAACACGCTCAGCGTGGCGCTTTGCGGGCCGGGCAGGGTGGGCATCAGGGCGGGGGCGATCAGCACCACGCCGCTGGTGAGGCGCCCCCACGGCTCGGCAGGCGCTCGTCGGTTCAGGGCTGCGGCGAAGCGCGCCGCCAGCAGCCCTCCGAAGCTCGCCCCCACGAACACGTGCGGCAGGCGGTGGTAGTGGCGGCTCAGGTGGTCGTGCAGGCTGGCCTGGTCGCTCAGCAAATCGAGCGGCTGAGGGATGACGCCGCGGTCACCGCTGGAGCGCCCGTGCGCCCGGTGGTCGATGCCGGCCACCGCCCAGCCTGCGGCATTGAGTGTGCGGGCCAGGCGATCGAAGCGTCCCTGGTGTTCGCCCAGCCCATGCAGCGTCTGCACCACCCCCCGGGGGGCGGCGACCGGCCAGTGCGCCACATGGAGCGTGGCGCCGTTGGCAGTGGTCAGGGACGTGGGCAATGCAGGATCGGGGGACGGCATGGTCGGGAGTGTAGAGGGGGGGCTGGAGGAGGCCACCCGACGGTGAGGGGCCCTCGGTGTAAGTACGGATGGAGGGCTGATCCCCAGTGAGTGATATTGATATCACATTGAATGAATCACTGGAAGGTGAGCAAGTCATGAATCAAATCAGGAAGGGCATTCACAAGCGGTTGGCGTGGGCGACCACGCGGGCCTTCAGGCAGGCAGGTGGCCTGGCGGCCTGTGCCGGGCTGCTGCTGGGGCCGGTGGGTGCGGGGGCAGCGGAATCCGGGCTGGCGCCCTGCGAGGGGGTGGGCCAGGCCAGCGTGCTGTTGTCCGGGCAGGGAGCGCTGGAATCGATCGTTTTCGACCAGCAGGGGCGGCTGCTCTTCACCGCCCTGTTCAAGGGGCTGCTGCTTCGGCAGGACGCGCCGCAGGCGGCTCCGGTCACCGTGGCCAGCGGCGTGACCAGCCCGGGGGGCATCGCGGTGACGGGGCCGGCCGAAGCCCATGTGGGTGTCGGCAACAGCCTCAATGGCCTGGTGCCCGCCCTGGGCAAGGCGGGCATCGTGAAGGTGGATCTGGACAACGGCCAGGTCACCCCGGTGGTGCGTGGCCTGTCCATGGCCAACGGCATGGTGCGCGCGACCGACGGCACCTTCTACGCCTCGGATGACCTGGCGGCCAGCCTGGACCGTGTCCTGCCCGACGGCACGGTGCAGCGCACCTGGCTCAAGCAGAACAGCAACGGCCTGGCCCTGAGCAAGGACCAGAAGACGCTGTACGTGAACCAGATGATCCCGGCGCGCATCCTCGCGATCGACCGTGCCACGGGGCAGACCAGCGTGGTGGCCGATGCGCCGCCTGCGCGCAAGTGGAGCTGGCTCGATGGCCTGGACATCGATGACCAGGGACGGCTCTACGTGGTGTCGTACTGGGCGGGCGAGGTGTGGCGGCTGGATCCGGCCAGCCGCCAGATGTGCCTGCTGGCCTCCGGCCTGTCCATGCCCAGCGCCGTGGCCGTGGGGCGCGCCAACGGGACGTACAGCGCCACCAGCATCTACGTGACGACGCATTCGGGCCGCCTGCATGAAGTGACGGGCGCGGTGCCGGCCATGTTCGAGAGTCGATGAAAAAAGAGGCACGGCTCCCTTGTCGGAAGTCCGTGCCTCTCGCGAGCCTTGCGGCTCGTCAGCCCTCAATGGGCCGTGGCCTTGGCCACCAGGTTTGCCGGCAGCTCACCCAGGTGGTCCAGGTGCATCGAGTACTGCGCGCGCCCATGCGAGAGCGCCCGCAGCTGCCCGATGTAGCCGAACATCTCGCCCAGCGGCACGTGCGCCTCGACCACGGCAGCATTGCCGCGCGTGTCCTGCGCGCGCACCACACCGCGCCGGCGCATCAGGTCGCCGATGACGTCGCCCAGGTGGTCGGGCGGTGTCACCACCTCCACGTCCATCACGGGCTCCAGCACCACCGGCCCGGCCTGGCTGGCCGCCTCGCGGAAGGCCGCTGCCGCGGCCAGCTCGAAGGCCAGCGCCGACGAGTCCTTCTCGTGGAAGGCCCCGTCCACCAGCGTGGCCACGAAGTCCACCACCGGGAAGCCCGCCGCCGCGCCGACCTGGGCCGCGCGGCGCACCCCGGCTTCCACCGCCGGGATGAACTCGCGCGGCACCGCGCCGCCGACCACCTCGCTGGCGAAGCGCACGCCCTCGCCGCGTTCAAGCGGTTCCAGGCGCAGCACCACCTGCGCGAACTGGCCCGGGCCACCGCTCTGCTTCTTGTGCAGGTGCGTGACCTCGGCCGTGCGCGTGATCGTCTCGCGGTAGGCCACCTGGGGCCGGCCCACGTTCACGGCCACGCCATGGCGCGCGCGCAGCTTCTCCAACGACACCTCCAGCTGCAGCTCGCCCATGCCGGACAGCAGCGTCTGGCCGGTTTCCGGGTCCTGCCGCAGGTGCAGGCTTGGGTCCTCGCGGACCAGGGCCTGCAGCGCCTTGGACAGCGCCTGCTGGTCGGCCTGGGTGCGCGGCTCTACGGCGACGTCGATGACCGGCTCGGGCACGACGATGCTTTCCAGCACCACCGGGTGGGCCGGATCGCTCAGCGTGTGCCCGGTCAGCGTGGTCTTGAGGCCCACGATGCCCGCGATGTCGCCCGCCACCAGCTCCGTGCGTTCCAGGCGCTTGTCGGCATGCACCTCGTAGAGGCGCCCGATGCGTTCCTTCTGCCCGGTGCTGGTGTTGAGCAGCACGTCACCCACGCGCACGCGGCCCTGGTAGACCCGCACGAAGACCATCGCGCCGTGCTCGTCGTGTACCAGCTTGAAGGCCAGTGCCGCGAACGGGCCCGCCGCGCCCTGGCCTTCGCCATGCGACGCGTCGGCGGCGATGTCCTCGGGCGCCGGCAGGTAGGCGTTGACCGCGTCCAGCAAAGGCTCCACGCCCTTGTTCTTGAACGCGGAGCCCGCCAGCACGGGCACGACCGCACCCGCCAGCGTGCCCCGGCGCAGGGCCGATTGCAGCAGCGCTTGTGGCACCTCGCCGTCACGCACGTAGGCTTCCAGCGCGGCTTCGTCCTGATCAGCCACGGCATCGAGCAGGCGCGCGCGAGCGGCCTCCACCTGAGGCAGCAGCTCGGGTGGCACGGGGCCGGTTTCCATCGGCGCGCCGGCGCGGTCGCTGGGCCAGTAAAGGGCCTGCATCGCGACCAGGTCGACCACGCCATGGAAGCCCGCTTCCTCGCCGATCGGCAGGTGCAGCACGGCCGTGCGCACGCCCAGGCGCTCTTCGATCATGTGCACCACGCGGGCGAAGTCGGCGCCCGTGCGGTCCAGCTTGTTGATGAAGGCGATGCGCGGCACACGGTACTGGTCGGCCAGGCGCCAGTTGGTCTCGGTCTGCGGCTCCACGCCGGCGACGCCATCGAACACGACGACGGCGCCGTCGAGCACGCGCAGCGAACGGTTGACCTCGATGTTGAAGTCGATGTGGCCGGGCGTGTCGATCACATTGATCTGCACGCCCTTCCAGAACACCGTGGTGGCGGCGCTGTTGATGGTGATGCCGCGCTGGCGCTCCTGCGGATCGAAATCCATCGTGGCGGCGCCATCATGGACTTCGCCCATGCGGTGGCTCTCGCCCGTGTAGAACAGGATGCGTTCGGTGGTGGTGGTCTTGCCCGCGTCGACGTGGGCAATGATGCCGATGTTGCGCAGCGCGCGGGGGCCCGTGTTGGCAGGGGCAGAGGGGGTGTGACGGTTGCTCATACGGATCTTTCAGAAAAAGCGGGTCTTGGTCGAAAGGCCAGCCCCTGTCGTGATCCGCGTGGTGCGCCTGGGCGCTGATGCGGTTGGGGCTAGGCCTCGTGCGCCTGCGAAGCGACGGACGGCTCAAGGCGCGGGCGCAAGCAGGCCCGGGCTTGAGCCACCTGAATCGTGGCGATCAACTTGTCATAGGTGCGCATGGCGATGTCCTGATGAGAAAACGTGCCGCTGAAAAACAAAAGCCCCGGAGGCGGGGAGCCAACCGGGGCGGTGTGCCGGAAGGCCCAAGCCTTCCGAAACGAGGTCGTCGAAAGGCTATCGTCGCAAGGCTTGCGTCGTGCGCTCACCCACGGGCAGACCCGCTTCGCTGGTGCGAAGCGCGTGCTGGCCGGCCATGAGCGCAGGGGTGAAGATCGTCATGATCAAGAAAACCTTGGGCGATGTTGAAAGTGAAAGCCTGAACGACAACGGAAGACAACAGCCGTTTTCGCTGCGGTATGAATTGTGCGCCTGTGGGAGAAAGCCTGCAATGACCGCATTGGCCTCGCATGTATCGCCAACAGGTGCGCACAGTTCAGTCGTAGCCGACCTTTTCGCCCAATTTCTCGTAGTTGTTGTACGCCTGCTGGTACGTCTTGTACAGATCTTCGCATTTGTCGTGGATCTGATGGTGCTTGCGCTGGGCGGCAAAGATGGCGTTCTGCTTGGTGTCCAGCTTCGCACGGACCCTGGCATCGCCGGGGGCGAGGATCAAGGCCTTGTGCAGCACATTGATGCCGTTCATGGCTGCGTCGATCTCATCCTGGGCCCTGCCGAGGGCATCGAGTTCGTCGTCGTATTCGTCGTAGGCCTCCTTCATGCGCTGGATGGCCTTGGCGATGATGGGATTGGGCATGGTGTTCACTCCTGAGGGTTGAAGATGGCTGCGTACTTCGCGGCAGCTCTGGGGCGACACCTGCGGTGCCCATCGAGAGATTCGAGAGCCCATGGCGTCTGACACAACGTTAGCAACGGCTGCTGGAATGTCCACCTGACTGAAATTGAGTGTTGACATGAGGTCCGTGTGGGATTGGGCGACAGGCGCGCGCGGTAGCACCGCTGGGTCTGGCACAGGCGCTGGTAGCGCGGGGCGGTGAGCAGACGCGGCGTGTTGGTGGACGCGCGGGTGTCGCGCTCGCGCGGCACAATCGGGGCATGCCTCTGTCCTTGCCATCGTCTCCTGATCTGGCTCCCGTGGCCAGTCCCTGCGTGCGCCGTTGCGCACTGGACCAGGACGAGGTGTGCGTGGGCTGTGGCCGTACGTTGGAGGACATCCGCCAGTGGAGCACGATGTCCGAGGCGCAGCGCGCCGAATGCGTGGCGCGGGCCGAGGTGCGGCGCCATGAGCGTGACTGGCGACGGGCGCCCCTGGAGGACGCGTCTCAGGACTGAGTGTCCTTGGCGCGCTACAGCGTCAGCAGGAAAGCACACGCCAGCACGCGGCCGATCAGGGCGCTGGGCGCGCACGGGCCTTTGCAGGCACAATCTGCCCTTCCGCCTTTCGCGCCTGAGCCCGCACCCGTTTCATGTCCTCTTCGACCCCTTCCACGCCCGACCACGACAACGCCGCGTCGCCCGAAGCCGCGCCCGCACCGGCACCCGCCGAGCAGGCCGCTGCTGGCGCGCCGGTGGCCGAAGCGCCAGCCAAGGCTGAAGAGATGAGCCCGGCTGCCGCGGGCGACCGCCTCAAGCAGCTCTTCCCGGCCTTGTTCACCGGCGGTGCCAAGCCGCTGAAGCTGCGCATCCAGGCCGATATCCAGGAGCGCGCGCCCGGTGTCTTCACCAAGGCCGTGCTGTCGGCCTTCCTGCGCCGCCACACCGGGGCCACGTCCTACCTGATCGCCGTGTCCAAGGGCACGCAGCGTTTTGACCTGGACGGCCAGCCGGCTGGCGAACTGACCGAAGAGCACCGCAAGGTGGCCGCCGACGAGCTGACCCGCCGCCGCGCCAACCAGGACGCCCGCCGCGCCCAGGAAGACGCCGTCCGCCGCGAAGAAGACCAGGCGCGCTACAAGCGTGCCTCGCTGCTGCGTGACTTTGAGACCACCAAGCTGACGGAAGCCAATTTCTGCGCGCTCAAGGGCATCACCGCCGAGCAATTGCCCGAGCTGCTGGCGCTGGCCCGCAAGGAAGCGGCCGAGCGCCCGCCCGCGCCGCAGGGCCGCCCCCCGCATGGCCATGGCCGTCCGCGCCATGAGCACGGTGATCAGCGCCGCGATGACCGTCGGGGTGATCGCGGTGACCGTGGTGGCAATCGCGGCGGTGGCCAAGGTGGCGCCCGTGCCGGCGAGCAACGCTCGGGTGATCGCCGCGACACCCGTGGACCACGCGGTGATGACCGTCGTGGCCGCCCTGAAGGTGGTGGCCCGCGTGGTGATCGTCCTCGTCAAGGCCAGGGCCCGAACGCGCAGCAACGCCCGCAGAATCGCGATGGCCAGCCGCGTGCGCCGCGCAATGCAGCCCCCGCCGATGCCAGCAAGCCGCAGGACAACACCCCGAGCGAGCCCAGCAAGCCGGAGTGATCCTCTGGTGATGGCCGAAGATGGCTGCATCGAAAGAAAGAAAGCCGCGCATCTGCGCGGCTTTTTTCATGCCGGGGCAGAACGCGGGCTGAGGTGGTCTCAGGCCGCCACGTCCTGCCCCGGTGCCGAGCGCAGCATCAGGTCCACCAGATGCTCGCCCGCTGGCGTGAGCGGCAGATCGGGGCGGCGTATCAACACGATGTCCGGCGCGGGCAGGTGCTCGCGCACCGGGATCACATGCAGCGTGCCGGCCGTGAGCGGAAAGTCCGCCCATTGGCGCGGCAGCATGGCCAGCAGATCCGTTTCCGACAGCGCCACCATCAAGGACAGGGCACTGCCCGCCTGCAAGGCCACCTTCGGCGGCGGCAGGTCGTGCCGCGCGAACAGCCGTGACAGGTCCTCATTCGCGTTGTAGTCGATCGAGGTGGTGGCCCATTCGGCCGAGGCCAGCTCCTTGAGCGAGCCGGCCTGCGCCATCGGGTGGCCCTTGCGGCCCACCACCGCGCGCGTGTTGCTGAACAGGATTTCCATCACCAGCCCGGGGGCAGGCTGCAAGCGCGGCGGCAGCCGCGTGAGCTCGCTGTTCGCGGCCGGCGCCGTGGCCCCCGTGGCGGGCCAGTCGCAATCGACCGTGGGCCTGGGGCTGGCGCATCGGTTCTGAGGCAGCGCGCAGGCGGCATCGGCCGCGCTGAACCGGCGGCCAGGCCGGCTAGGATGCACCTCTGAACATCCAAACAGTCAGAGGACACCCCGCATGCCGACCCGCCGCACCCTGCTGCAGCAGGCCTTGCTCACCGCCGGCCTGGCCGCCGCGCAACCCTTGCGCGCGCTGGCCCTCACGGCAGATCAGCTCACCATCACCAACGTCACGCGCCTGTACGACGTGCGCGTGGCCCGCATCGCCACCCCGCAGACCACGGCCGAGGTGGCCAAGGCCATCACCACCTGGCCTGGCAAGGTGTCGGTCGGCGGTGGGCGCTACAGCATGGGCGGGCAGGTCGCCATCGACGGGGGCCTGCACCTGGACATGCGCCGCCTGAACCGGCTGGTCTGGCTGGACCCGGCTGCCAAGCGGGTGCGGGTGCAGGCCGGCATGCGCTGGCGCGATCTGCAGGATGTGGTCGATCCACACAACCTGGCCATCAAGACCATGCAGAGCTACGCCAATTTCACCGTGGGCGGCGCGGTGTCGGTCAATGCGCATGGGCGTTACGTGGGCAATGGCCCGGTGGCGGGCTCCGTGCGTGCGTTGCAACTGGTGCTGGCCGATGGCCGTGTGGCGGAGGCCAGCCGCCAGCAGAACACCGAGCTGTTCCGCGCCGCATTGGGCGGCTATGGCGCCCTGGCCGCCATCACCGAGGTGGAGCTGGACCTGGTCGACAACACCTGCATCGAACGTGAGGTGCATGCCGTGCCCCTGAGCGGCTATGTGGACTTCTTCAACCGCGAGGTGCGCGGCAACGCCCGCGCCGTGATGCACAACGCCGACCTGATGCCGCCCTTGTTCGATGCGCCCACGGCCATCACCTGGCGCCGCACCGACAAGGCCCCGACCGACGCCCAGCGCCTGCAGCCACGTGACCGCTCCTACGCGCTGGAGCGTGGCGTGATCTGGGCCATGACGGAACTGCCCGGTGGCGGCGCTTTGCGCCGCAGCGTGATCCAGCCCTTGCGCCTGGGCGGTGAACGCATCGTCTGGCGCAACCGCGAGGCCAGCCTGGACGTGGCCGAGCTGGAACCCAGTTCGCGCACTGCCTCTACCTATGTGCTGCAGGAGTACTTCATCCCGCCGCGCCACTTCCTGCCCTACACCCGTGCGCTGGCGCCTTTGCTCAACACACCGTGTGCCGAGGTGCTCAACGTGTCCGTCCGCCATTCACCGCCAGATGTGGATGCGCTGCTGCCCTGGGCCCGCGAAGAGGTTTTCTCCTTTGTCATCTACTACAAGCAGGGCACGAGCGAGCCCACCTGCCGCGCCGTGGGTGACTGGACACGCAGCCTGATCGACCTGGCCCTGCGGCACGAGGGCCGCTACTACCTGCCCTACCAGCTGCACGCCACCCGCGTCCAGTTCGAGCAGGCCTACCCGGAGGCTGCGGCCCTGCGCGAGCTCAAGCGCCGGCATGACCCGCTCAATCGCTTCTCGAATGCCCTTTGGGCGCGCTACCTGTGAAGCCAGCGGCTACGCTGTACGCCATGCCCATTCCAGCAAGCGCGCCAACAACATCCAGGATCAGACAAGGCCTGGCCGCCTGGCGGCGCGTGCCTGTCGGGGCTGGCCTGGTTGCCCTGGGCCTGCTGTCCGGCTGCTCGCCCGTGAAGCTGATCAACGCCGTCACACCCGACGACACCTTCGCGCTCACCCGCGATGTGTCCTTTGGTCCGCTGCCGGCCAACCAGGTCGATGTCTACCGTCCGCTGGGTACGCCGCCTGCAAACGGCTGGCCCGTGGTCGTCTTCATCCATGGCGGCTCCTGGCAGAAGGGCAGCCGTGACCAGTACAAGTTCCTGGGCGAGGCACTGGCCTCGCGCGGCATCGTGCTGATGTCCAGCAGCTACCGGCTCTATCCCGAGGTGCGCTACCCCGATTTCCTGCCGGACAGCGCCAAGGCCGTGGCTTATGCGCTGGCGCATGCCGGGCGTTACGGTGGCAATCCGCGCCGTGTGCTGGTGATGGGCCACAGCGCCGGCGCCTACAACGCTGCCATGGTGGCGCTGGACGACCGCTGGCTGGCGCAGCAGGGCCACCACATCACCGAGCTGGCCGGCTGGGTCGGCCTGGCGGGCCCGTATGACTTCATCCCGCTCAAGGACAAGTCCGTGCAGCCCGTGTTCCACCACCCGAACGTGCCGCCCGATTCACAGCCCATCGCCCATGCCTCGCCCCGGGCGCCGAGCACCTTCCTGGGCGTGTCCAACTTCGATGCCCAGGTCAACCCGGACACCAACAGCGGCCACCTGGCGACCAGGCTCGAATCCCTGGGGGTGCCCGTGATCTTCAAACGCTATGAGGGCGTGGACCACCTCACCCTGATCGGCGCATTCTCGCGCCCGCTGCACCGCATGGCCCCTGTGCTCGACGACGTGGCCGCCTTTGTCAGCAGCCTCCCCGAAGCGCCCAGAAAAAACGGGCCCTGAAGAGGGCCCGTTGAAAGCGCAAACCGAATTGCGCGCCAGGAGGAGACAAGCGGAGAAATCAGTGCATCTGGATGCCACCGGCAGCCTTGCCCTTGCCGGCGCGTGCCGGCGGGTTGCACAGGCCGCACACGAAGTGGCGGGCGACTTCATGCGGATGCGTCACGAAATGGCCGCTGCACTTGGAGCACTTGGTCATGGTCAGCATGCCGTTGTCGATGAACTTGACCAGACGCCAGGCGCGGGTCACCGACAACAGGGGCTCCAGACCGTGGGACTGGGTTTGCTCCAGGTACAGCTGGTAGGCCTTGATCACGGTGTCGATCTCGTCGATCTCAGCGGCCTTGTTCAGGTACTCGTGGATGTTGAGGAACAGGCTGGCGTGGATGTTGGGCTGCCAGGTCATGAACCAGTCGGTCGAGAAGGGCAACTGGCCCTTGGACGGCGACTTGCCGGAGACTTCCTTGTACAGACGCAGCAGGCGCTCGTAGGACATGTCGGTTTCCGATTCCAGCACTTGCAGGCGGGCACCCAGGTTGATCAGGGTGACGGCGCGTTCGATCTGCTTGGCTTCGGTCAACAGGCTCTTGGTGCGCATGGTGGGTCTCCGGGGGATTTGTAGGTTCAGTCGATCAGGTCAGCGGACAACAGCAGCTCAGACGGTCTCTTGATGACGGCCGGCCATCAGGATGTTGGCGTGCAGGCGGGAGACGCTGTCGTTGCCGCCCTTGCCGTGGTTGGTCAGCAGGCCCCAGACCAGGTCGTCGTCGATGCGCATGCGGCACACCAGGGTGTTCTGCGAGGCAATCTTCAGGATCTGGGCCGGGCTCAGGGCATTGATCAGGTCAGCGGCCGATTCGGACAGGCCCAGGCGGAACAGCGCCTGCTCGCGGTCCGAGCGGATCAGGCTCTGGGCCAGCATCAGGTAGGACAGGTTGGTTTCGCGGATCTCGGCGAGGATCTGGTCGTTGGTCATGGCGTCTGGCTCCTGGGCTATCAGCGGGTGTCGCTGCGTTGTCGATGGAGTCATTGTGCTGAAACCGCTCAATTTTCTTGATAGGGACGCGGATGTAAGAACGGTCGGAACCCGGCTGCGCGTTTTGTAGGAAATTGCCTGACAGAAGCGCCGATAAGGCCGGGCAATCAGGGCCAGAGAAAAGGCTGGCAAACGGCAGGCGTTTAGCTCGTGTGACGCCGCGTCACACGCAGAAATCCCTGGCAACTCACTCTTAAGAGGGGTGCTGGTGCACTCACACCTTGCCCAGCGCGTGGTACTTTCATGGGTCCGCCTCAACCTCTTGTCGCCACACCCCGTCATGCCCGCCGTTCCATTTCCCGCAGAACTGACCAAAAGCTTCTGGGACAAGAAGAAGGGGGCCCTCGACGGCGCCGGTCTGGATGACACCCTCAAAGCCCTGCAGAAAAAGCACGAGGCCGTGGACTGGCCCAAGTTGGCCGAGGGCTGGACCAAGGCTGCGGGCAAGGACAGCGCCAAGCTCAAGGCCTTGTTCGAGGTGCTGGACAAGCTTTACCGCGCCAAGGCGTCACCCCTCAAGCTCGAGGCCACCGCCCTGGCCGCGGCCGCCGACAAGGCCGCCAAGGCCAAGGACGCCACCAAACCCCGCAAGGACGCCTGCGGCGTGATCACCAAGGAAGCGCTGGCCTATGCCAAGGCCATCGGTGGCGGGATCGAGGGGCTTGAAAAGGAATTCAACATCGCCCTCAAAGCCCTGCCCGATGAGGACGAGTCCGACGAGGGTGAAGGGGAGGGCGACGAACCCGCCAATGCCCTGCTGGATTCGGGCCGCCTGCTCAAGCAACTCAAGCAGTGCAAGGCCGATCCGGCCCGTCAGGTGTTCTTCGCCTACCTGGACAACAACAAGGAAGACCCCTACCTGGCCGTGCACCCCCGGATGAACGGGCGTGCGATGACCACCAAGCTGGTCAAGGACATTGGCATCAAGACGGGCTCCTTCGGCCTGCTGTCGATCGACGGGCTGCAGCTCAAGCTGGTGGTCGAGAAGAAGTACGGCGGCCTGGTCAAGCGCATCCGCATCCCCATCAAGAAGTGCGGCTTCAAGATCGGCAAGGTGCTGCTGGTCAGTGAAACGGGTGAGACCCTTGACCAGGACGATGAGGACACCGCCGCAACACCGGAAGTGGCGGTCACCCCAGGCAAGCCGGCGCCCGTACCGGGCACGATCAAGCCCAGCGCCCTGCCCTTCCTGCAGCAATGGGCCAAGGTGCGCGGCGATGCCGTCACCACGCTCAAGGGAGTCGCCAAGGAGATCGCCGACCTCAAGGATCCGGAGTCGGCCAAGGCCGTCGTCGAGATCAGCGCCGTGGTCAAGAACCTCACCGTGGAGCCCACCACGCCGCAGCAGATCGCCGAGCTGGTGCACTACCTCGACAAGGACGACGTCGTCCTTGACGTTTCCGAGTTCGCCGCAGACATCCGCACCCCGCTGCTCAAGGCGCTGGCCCAGTTGCACAAGGCCGTGAGCGCCTGATCCATTTCCCCTTCTTTCCGACATTGCCGTGCCGAATCCCCGATCCCTCGTGGGCAAACTCTTGCTCAAGAAAGCCGGTGGCGCCGGCTCGTCTGCATCGACCCTTGCGCAGCAGCCTACCCCGCCCTCGGCAGAAGATCAGAGCCTGGCCCAGGCGCGCCCGAAGGTTCAGGCCGGGCTGGACGCGCTGTCCGGTGAGATCAACGCCCTGACCATGGCCGCACTCAAGGAGCCGCTCGATCGCCTGGCCACCACCCTGCGTGCGCACATGGCCACGCTGGACAGCTTGTCCGACACGGGCGCGCGCCTGGCCCGACTGCAGCAGATCGCCCAGGGCGCCATCAGCCTGCGCCAGCAACTGGACAAGGTCCGTGCCCGCACCGCCGAGGTTCAGGCGCACCTGGCCGCCTGGGCCGAGCAGCCCACCGCGGCCTTGCAGCGTACGCTGAGCCGCGTGTCGCTCGGCACCCGCACGGCCCTGACGCCCGAGCTGAGCCGAGCCCAGGTGCTGACGCGCGACGCGCGAGCCTCGCTGCAGGCCGGGCGCCTGGACGAGGCCGATGCCAAGGCCACCGAGGCCTACTGGGTCTGTGACGACGCCAACAAGCGCATCGCCACGCTCGAGAAGCTGGAGGCCGTCAGGACGGCGCATGGGCGGGCAGGCACGTTGCTGCGGCAACTCAAGGCCCACCCCCGGCATGCCACGGCCTTCGCCGCCCTGTCGGCACCGCTCGATGCGGCTGTCAACCAGGCCACAGCCTTGCTGGCGGCTGGCGAGGGCGCCGACCCGGCGCGGCTCGACCACATCGTCGCTGCGCTGGTGCAGATCGAACGGGTAGCGGGCAAATCGCTCGCCGAGTACGACGACTACCAGCGTCAGTACCAGCAGCTCGACACCCTGCTCAAGGCGCTCCAGGCTCATCCGCAGGCTCTGGCCATCCACGCAGAAACCACCCAGATCGACCTGGCCCTGCTGGGGGCAGACAATCTGGGCGCTCATGTCCGGGGGGGCTGGCACCGTGCCAAGGTGGCTTTGGCGCCGCTGGCCGGCCAGTGTGCCCAGGCCAAGGTGCTGGCTGACAAGCTCGGCAAGGCCGCCGCCCAACTGCCCGCCCTCACCAAGCAGCTCGAGGGCAAGGGCATCGCCAAGGAAGACATCGCACGCGTCGCCAACATGGCGCACAAGCTGCTGGTCGAGGAGAACTGTGACGCCGAGGCCGCCGTCGACATGGCCCGGTCGGCCCACAAGTTCACCGATGAAGGCCTGGACGAGCCCGACGCGTTGCGCTCGGCCCGCGTCAAGCGCGTGCTGATGGGCGACAAGACCGTTTCCGAGGAACATGCCCACGCCATCGGCAAGAGCGTACGCGCCCGCGGCACTGCCTCCGTCGAGGACATCCAGTGCGTGGCCGACCAGATGAAGCGCATGTCGCCTCAGGCGCTCAAGGCCCTCAACGATGACGGCGTGGTCACCGGTATATGCCGCGGGCCCATCACCGACATGGTGCCAGAGCTGGCCGACGTCAACCCGCGCGGCTGGGGCGACCGCACCTGGGACGAGGTACCCGGCTGCTACATGAGCGACAAGAAGACCGTCATCGTCGGCACCATGGATGATGGCAGTGGCCAGCGCAAGGTGCCGGGGCAGGGCGAGGGCCCGGTCCCGCATGGCTCCCCCGACCTGCTGGGCCACGAGGCGGGCCACGCCTTTGACGTGGCAGGTGGTGGCAACAAACGCCATGACCCCGGCTTCGTCGCGGCCCGCGCCCGGGATTTGGTGGCGGGCCCGCCCCAGGGCTTGACCCCGGGACGCGACGACTACTTCATGACCAACGTCGAAAGCCCGACCGGAGACCAGATGAGCGATGACGGCGCGCGCTCGGAATCCTTCGCGGAAAGCTTCGCACTGCACTTCAGTGGCCACCACGCCAAGTGGCCAGGCATGCTGAAATTCTGGCAAGGCAATCCGTGGGGCGTTTGAGTTTGAGTCACCCGCACGGCGCCCCCACGACACCCGAGACGCACCCATCATGAGCAACAACCCCTCAGGCATCCCTCCCCGTCCCGCACACATGCCGCCCGCGCCACCCGCGCCGCCCGAGGAGCCCTACGTGGGCTCGGCCCATATGCGCGAGGATGGCACCCTGGAGCTCCGGCTGCGTGCCGAGGCGCCGGGCGGCATCCTGGGCGAGGCCATGTTCATCGTCAAACCCGATGACCCGCGCCACCAGGGCCTGGTCGACCATCTGGGTGGCATCAGCGCTGGTGGTTACGCACCCGTGCGTCCCATCCCCCCGGGGGTGTTGTGAACGTACCGGGTGAGGCCGATCCGGTCCGGCTGGCCTGTCCGCAATGCGGTCAGGCGGTGGCCATGACGCCTTGCCGGCATGTCGATGCCGACCGTGAACCGGCCCTGCGCGACGCCATCCTGCAGGACACCCTTCAGCGACTGGACTGTCCGTACTGCCAGGCCGCGCTTCGGCCCGAGCCCCGGCTGAGCTTCGCGGATGCGGCGCGGGGCCTGTGGGTGGAGGTCTTCCCGCAAGACCGTCTGGGCGACTGGCGGGCGCTGGAGCCCGAAGCGCTGGACGCCCTGAGGCAGGCGCAAGGCCCGAGCGCCGAGGGCGCTGGTGGTGCCGCGCGCCTGGTGTTCGGCTGGCGCGCGCTGCGCGAGAAGCTGCTGGCCGTTGACGCCGGCCTGGATGACGTCACCCTGGAAAAGCTCAAGCTGCTGCTGATGCGCGACATGCAGGAGCCGCCGCTGCCTTTCGGGGCCGAGCTGCGCCTGAGCGAGGTGTCCATCGACAGCCTGTCCATCACCGTGCTCGACCGCCAGGGCCAGGCCCTGGAGAGCCTGAAGGTGCCTTGCGAGCTGTTGTTGGACATCACGGCAGACCCGGATGGATGGGCCAAGCTAGACAGCGACCTGCGCGTGGGCCCTTTCGTGGACGTACAGCGTCTGATCCGGGGCTGAGCGCTTCCGGGCCAAACCCCTGCCCATGTCCGAATTTATTAAAATTCGTCCCATTTTGGCCTGCCATAGAGCCTTTTCATGACAGGGGCATAGCGATTCCCAATCAGGTGAATTTGTTCAATCAATTCGCCATATGGCATGCGCTGGCCTAAGATTTACCCTCATCAGTTCTTCACACCACCAACAGGAAACAAGCCATGAGCCTGATCAACACGCAAGTCCAGCCGTTCAAGACCGAAGCCTTCGTGAACCGCGGCGGCAAGGGTGAATTCATCACCGTGACCAACGAAAGCCTGAAGGGCAAGTGGTCCGTCCTGATCTTCATGCCGGCCGCCTTCACCTTCAACTGCCCGACCGAGATCGAAGACGCTGCCAACAGCTACGAAGAGTTCCAGAAGGCCGGTGCCGAGGTCTACATCGTGACCACTGACACCCACTTCTCGCACAAGGTGTGGCACGAAACCTCCGACGCCGTCGGCAAGGCCAAGTTCCCCCTGGTCGGCGACCCCACGCACCAGCTGACCAACGCCTTCGGTGTGCACATCCCCGAAGAAGGCCTGGCTCTGCGCGGCACCTTCGTGATCAACCCCGATGGCGTGATCAAGACCGCTGAAATCCACAGCAACGAGATCGCCCGTGACGTGGCCGAGACCGTGCGCAAGCTCAAGGCTGCCCAGTTCACCGCCGCCAACCCCGGCCAGGTGTGCCCCGCCAAGTGGAAGGAAGGCGCCAAGACCCTGACGCCGTCGCTGGACCTGGTCGGCAAGATCTGATCGAGCTGTCGATCCATTGAAACTCCGGTGCTGAGGCTTCACCTCGACATCACGAACCCCCAAGGGGTGTCCCTGCAGGCCCACAAGGCCTGCCGGGGAGCCCCGCCTCAGCCCTTCGCAGGCCTCCCATCACACCCCGGGAGGCCAGCTGCCAAAGTCGCTTGAACCGCGCACCACATCATCTAGAAGAAAGGATGCACACCATGCTGGACGACACCCTCAAGGCCCAACTCGGCGCCTATTTGGAGCGGGTAACGCAACCCTTCGAGATCGTGGCCTCGCTGAGCGACTCTGAGAGCTCCCGCGACACGCTCGAGCTGCTGCAGACCATCGTGGGCCTGCGCAGCGACAAGATCACCCTGCGCACCGACGGGCAGGACGCGCGCAAGCCGTCCTTCACCTTGCAGCGCACGGGCACCAACACCAGCCTGCGCTTCGCCGGCCTGCCGCTGGGCCACGAGTTCACCTCGCTGGTGCTGGCGCTGCTGTGGACCGGCGGCCATCCGCCCAAGGTCGAGCAGCCCATCATCGACCAGATCAAGGCCCTGGACCGCGACCTCGATTTCGAGGTCTACATGTCCCTGACCTGCCACAACTGCCCTGATGTCGTGCAGGCCCTGAGCCTCATGGCCATCCTCAACCCGCGCATCAAGACCACCGTCATCGAAGGCGGCACCTTCCAGGAAGAGGTCGAACGCCGCGAAGTGATGGCCGTGCCCATGGTCTACCAGGGTGGCCAGGTGTTCGGCTCGGGCCGCATGACGATCGAAGAGATTCTGGGCAAGGTGGACACCGGTGCGGCCGATCGCCAGGCCTCTGAGCTGTCGGCCAAGGCGCCTTATGACGTGCTGATCGTCGGTGGTGGCCCGGCTGGCGCTGCCGCCGCCGTGTACTCGGCCCGCAAGGGCATCCGCACCGGCGTGGCCGCCGAGCGTTTCGGCGGACAGGTCAATGACACGCTGGCCATCGAGAACTACATCTCGGTGCTTGAGACGGACGGCCCCAAGTTCGCGCTGGGCCTGGAAGCCCACGCCCGTGCCTACGACGTGGACATCATGAACCTGCAGCGCGCCGAGAAGATCATCCCGGCCGCCGAGCCGGGTGGCCTGATCGGTGTGCAACTGGCCAACGGTGCCACGCTCCAGGGCAAGACGGTGATCCTGTCCACCGGCGCGCGGTGGCGCAACGTGAACGTGCCTGGCGAGCAGGAGTACAAGAACAAGGGTGTGGCCTACTGCCCGCACTGCGACGGCCCGCTGTTCAAGGGCAAGCGCACGGCCGTGATCGGCGGCGGCAACTCGGGTGTCGAGGCGGCCATCGACCTGGCTGGCATCGTGGCCCACGTGACTTTGATCGAGTTCGCCGACCAGCTCAAGGCCGACGCCGTGCTGGTCAAGAAGCTGCAGAGCCTGCCGAACGTGACCATCCACACCAACGCCCAGACCACCGAGATCACGGGCGAAGGCGGCAAGGTCAACGGCCTGAAGTACAAGGACCGCGCCACGAATGTGGAGCACCTGGTGCCCCTGGAAGGCGTGTTCGTGCAGATCGGCCTGGTGCCCAACACCGAGTTCCTCAAGGGCACGGTCGAGCTGTCGCGCTTCGGCGAGATCATCGTCGACGCCAAGGGCGCGACCAACGTGCCGGGCGTGTTCGCTGCGGGTGATGCGACCACGGTGCCTTACAAGCAGATCGTGATCGCGGCAGGTGACGGGGCGAAGGCGGCGCTGTCGGCCTTCGACCACCTGATCCGCCACAGTTGAGGCCTCAGGGTCTGTACGCAGGCCCTGCATGAAAAGAGCCCGGTCGGAAGCCGGGCTTTTTTCACTTTGGTGGCCCTGAGGTGTGTTGACTAGGGTTATCCCGAATAACGATGTCCGTTATTTGGTGATCGAAAACATCCAAAGCGGACAATCCGTGCAGAAAACACGGTGCTTTCCCTGAACCGAGGGGGAGGCACGCCCCCGGCCCTGTTCCGATAATTGAATCATTCATCTGAATTGCCGAGAGGAGGCATCCGTGTTCAAGAACTCCAAGTCGATCGCGCTGGCCCTGACCCTGGCTGGCTCCCTGGCAGTGTCGGGCGCGCAGGCTGCCTCGGCCAGCTTTGATTTCTATAAGAACGGTGGCGGGCTGGGGGATTCCAGCTCCACGTTGCTGAGTTTCACCTCCAATGGCGTCGGTGTGACGATCACGCCCGTGTCCACCAGTGACAGCGCCAAGGTCACCTACCGCTGGGACGGCATCGGCGTGAGCACGGGCTTCCTGGAAGCTGGCGAACTCAACAGCTCGCTGCTGCACTCGCCCGGCGATGCCCTGCTGCTGTCGTTCAGCGAGGCCGTCACGCTGGACAAGATCGCCTTCTCGCAATGGGAGAACGGCCTGTTCGGCGCACTGGACAAGGCGACCATCACCACTGGTGGCCAGACCTACGCCCTGAGCAACTCCCTCAATGACAACGGCCTGCTGGTCAAGACCTTCTCGCTGGGTTCCGTGATCCCGGCCGGACAGTTCTTCCTGCTGCAGGCCACCGGGGATGTCTCGGCCTTCCGCTTGGCCGGTCTGAACGTCACGACCGTTGCCGCCGTGCCCGAAGCCAGCACCGTGGCCATGTTCGGCCTGGGCCTGCTGGGTGTGGCCGCCGTGGCCCGCCGTCGCATCAAGGGTTGACCCTCGGCGTTGAACGGTCTTCGGGTTATACCGGGGTCCGTTCAATGAAATGCAATAGCATTCTTTGGTTTATTCGGACATTTTTGTCCTGAAACATGGGTTTTGCCCCCTGTCTGCGGGGGGCGCCGCAGACACCACCTCGGCATAATTTTCCTCAAATCCCTTCAAGGCGCGAGGAGAAGCCCATGTCCCAGTTCATCAAGTCGAGCCTGCTGGCCACCGCCGCAGTGCTGAGCCTGGTCGCTTCCGGCGCCCATGCTGAATCCTTCAACTTCTACCAGTCCAAGACACTGAGCAATCTGGTGGATACCAACTCGAGCGTGATCAATGTCACCTCGGGCAATATCGGCCTGGCGCTCAGCGCCGTGTCGAACAGTTCCGGTGCCAAGGTGACACGGCGCTGGGATGGTATCGGCGTGAACTCTGGCCTGGGTGATCTCGGTGACCTCAACAGCACGCTGCTGGGTTCCAACACCCTGCTGCTGACCTTCAATAAGGTCGTGTCGCTGAACGCTCTCGGCTTCTCGTCGTGGGACAACGGCATTTTCGGTGTCGGCGCCGACAAGGTGTCCATCACCACGGGCGGCAAGACCTACAACCTGAGTTCGAACGACGGCAAGTCGCCCATCACCACCTTCAGCCTGGCCAGCCTGGGCCTGCAAGGCCAGAGCTTCCTGATCACGGCTCAGGGCGCGACTTCATCTTTCCGCCTGGCCAACGTGAACGCCACGCTGGCGGTTCCGGAGGCCGGCACCTCGGCCATGCTGGGCCTGGGTCTGGCTGGTATCGCCCTGGTGGCACGTCGGAAATCCCGCAAGGCCTGATCCAAGGCCAAGCCCGTGCAGGCAGCGCCTGCCGTGCCAAAGAGCCCGCCACTGGCGGGCTTTTTTCATGTTTTTGGCGCTTGGTGTGGTCATCCGCAACTCAATCCGCCGCGTTGATCTCCGAAGACAGGGGCGTGTCCCTGTTGCTTGATGATTGACGGAGCTAGCGCGATGACCACCATTGCTTCTTCCCAGGATCTGCATGCCAAGCTGATGGCCCCCGAGGCCATGAAGCGTGTGCTGGCGCTGCACGCCGTGGAAGTCGAGGCCGACAAGGCCACCTCCACGGCCGTGGTCAAGGCCTTCAACGACTTTGCTGCCCGGGGTATCCCGTTCTACTCGCCGCAGGATCCCCACTACCAGGAATGGGTGGGCAAGGCCGTGGGCTACTGGGAGCAGCTGCACGGTGGCGCCAAGGCGCCCCGCCGTGCTGCGGCCAAGCGTCACGCCTGAGCGCTGAACCTGCCTTGCAGGCCTGCCCGGCTGTGGCGGGTCTGGCATGCGCCGGGTGCCGGTCTGCCGTATGCTCCCAGTGAGCTTTGACGCGGTACCTATCGGCCATGCATGCATTTCTTCCTGCCCACATCCAGGTTCTGGAGCGGGGCTGGCTGTCGTCCAACAACATCGTCTTCGCCCAGGCGGACCTGCCCACGGTGGTCGACACCGGCTATGTCTCCCACGGCGATGCCACCGAGCGCCTGCTGGACGAGGCCCTGGGCGGGCGCCCCCTGGCCCGCATCGTCAACACCCATCTGCACTCCGACCACGCCGGCGGCAACGCACGGCTGCAGCGCCGCCATGGCTGCCGGGTCGTGATCCCGCCGGGCCTGCGCGAGGCGGTCGATGCCTGGGATGAGGAGCGCCTGAGCTACACCCCGTCCGGGCAGGAGTGCGAGCGCTTCACCTATGACGAGGTGCTCGCCATCGGCAGCCGCATCGAACTGGGTGGCCAGGAATGGGATGTGCTGCCCGCCGGCGGGCACGACGCCGACATGGTGATGCTGTGGAACCCGCGCGAAGGCGTGCTGATCTCGGCCGATGCGCTGTGGCGCAATGGGTTCGGGGTGATCTTTCCGGAACTGGCGGGCGAATCGGGTTTTGCCGAGCAGCAGGCCACGCTGGATTTGATCTCGCAACTGGCGCCGCGCGTGGTGATCCCGGGTCATGGCGCGCCCTTCACCGAGGTAGAGGATGCCTTGTCGATCGCGCACGCCCGCATCCGCTGGCTGGCCGAGGATCCGAAACGCAATGTGGACAACGCGCTCAAGGGCCTGGTGGCCTTCAAGCTGCTGGACCGGCGGCGCATGCCGCGTGAGGAGGTTCATGGCCTGATCGAGCGCCACCTGCTGACGCAGCGGGGTATCCGGGCCGTGATCGGCGATGACACCGAACCGCTGACCGATTGGGTGATCAACCAGTTGGTGCGGGTGGGCGCCGCGCGGTTGGAGGATGACGCGCTGGTGGCCAGCTGAGGCGTGCGTGCGCTGCACGTGTGACAGCGCCAGTGGCGGACAATGTCGGTCTGGAGGGCGTGCCTTCCCCCTCCTTTTCTTCACCATCTTCAGGCAGTTGTGCCGCCAGTGTTTTCGCCGTGATCCTTTCCCTTCTTTCCGATGATTCAGCCGATCCTGCCCTGACACGCTTCATGGGCCTGCTGTCGCGCGCATTGACTGAAGAGCGCTGCGAGAAACTGATGCTGGCCAGCTACCACGGTGATGAGCCACAGCTCGAGCGTGTGCTGGCCCGTCCGATCGAGCTGCGTGGCGAGCCCCACCTGAGCCTGGTGTGGCGCTACAAGACGCGCGACATCACCAAGAACCTGCCGCTGGACGAAGCCTTGGCCACCTTGCCCGGCCTGATGGGCCCCGCGGGATTCCGCAACGCGCACTTGCACACGCCTGGTGAAGAAGTGCAGCTGGCCTTCAGCAAGAAGGGTAAGGGCTCGGTGCGGGTGGGCAAGGTGGCGGGCGCTGCGGATGCCGAGGCCGACGAGGCCAAGGCCTTGCCGGGCGGACACAACCGCGAAAAGCACCGCTACCTCGAACTCTCGCGCCCCTTCCTGCGCGAGCTGGGCGTGACGGATGCGCAGGGCCGCCTGGTGCCGGCCATGTCGCGCAAGTGGAAGCAGATCAACAAGTTCGTCGAGGTGCTGGCCGGTGCGCTGGCCGCATCGCCCCTGGCCGAGGCACGCGAGGTGAACGTGGTCGACTTCGGCTCCGGCAAGGGTTACCTGACCTTTGCCGTGCACGACTGGCTGCGCCACACGCGCGGTGTTGATGCCCGCGTGACCGGCGTGGAGCTGCGCCAGGATCTGGTCGCCCTGTGCGGCGGCGTGATCGAGCGCCTTGGCCTGCAAGGCATGGCCTACGAACAAGGCGATGTGCGCGATTACCACCCGGCCGCGCTCAACGTGATGATCGCGCTGCACGCCTGCGACATCGCCACGGACTACGCCATCCACCTGGGGATCCGCGCCGGGGCCGAGATCATCCTGTGTTCACCGTGCTGCCACAAGCAGGTGCGCCCGCAGCTGCTGAGCCCGCACCCGCTGCGGCCCATCCTGCAGCATGGCATCCACCTGGGCCAGGAGGCCGAGATGCTGACCGATGGCCTGCGCGCCCTGCTGCTCGATGCGGCAGGTTATGACACGCAGGTGTTCGAGTTCATCTCGCTGGAGCACACCAACAAGAACAAGATGATCCTGGCTGTCAAACGCGCCAAGCCGCGCGACAATGCCGAGGTGCTGGCGCAGATCCGCGAGATCAAGGCCTTCTACGGGATCCGCGAACAGGCGCTGGAAAGCCTGCTGATCGCCGATGGGCGGCTGCCTCAGGCAGCCTGATCAGACGGGCATGCACCGCCCCGTGGTGCGCTCAGCCTGGCAGCCCCTGCAGGCACACGCGCCAGAACGCCTGCCCATACGCCGAGGCCGGATCCTGCGGGAACACGCGCAGCCCGATGTGCAGGCCCAGCTGCCGGTAGCTTTCCCACTGGGCCTCGTCGAAGAACTGATCACCCGTGGTCTGCTGGGGGAAGCCATCGTGCGTGCTCTGGTAGTGGCTCAGGTCCACCGGCACATCACTGGTCAGCACGGGCTTGAGCAGCACGATGCGCGCGACCACGCTGCCTGGCGTGCGGGGCGGCTGAGCCGCATCGCGGCTGGTGGCCAGCACATCGAGCAGGATGGCGCAGCGCGTGCTGGCCGGCGGCAGGGTGCCATCGGGGCGGCGGCGGAAATCGGCCGGGCGGCCGAAGCGCTCGGACAGCAGCGGATCGTCCGCGGCTTCTTCATTGACGCGGATCTCCAGCCCATGGTCGATGCGGGCCAGGCGGATCAGGTTGGCCAGGTCGCGGAAATCGTTGTCCACGTCCTGCCCGCAATCGCACAGCACGATCAGGCGCACGCCGCGGTCGCGCTCGGGCTTGAGCAGCTCGTAGATGCCGGTGTTGTCGAAGTGCCCGCCATCGGACAGGTACTGGTAGGCGCGGTGGCTGCCGTAGAACAGGCCGCGGATCTCGTCGATCAGGTAGGTCTGCGTGGTGAACACGCGCCGCACCCAGTGGCTGCGCATGCCCTTGTGCTCGGGCACGCCGGGCCACCAGCGGCCCAGGCGCAGGTTGGCAAAACCGATGATCAGCGAGAAGCCCAGGCCGCTGTTGCGCCCCAGCCCGGTGGAGATGGCCGCACCCGACACGCCGATCCATTCACCGAAGTTCAGCGGGTAGCTCAGCTCGTTGCGGGGGCCGTGCATGCGCATGGCATAGGCACCCTGGTCCAGGTAGTAGCCCTTGGGCGCGATCACCAGCGGCTTGCCCTTGCGGTCGCGCTGCACGAGCTGTTCGCCGGGGCTCACCGTCTGGTTCACGCAGACGTTGACGAAGTGCACCGGCGCCAGCGGGTTGGCGTAGGGCGCGATGGTGTCCAGGCTGTCGCCCTCGATGGGCTCGGCCACATCACGGTGGCGGCTGCGTGCATCGGCGCAAAAGCGGCGGTGGTTGGTGGCGCCCAGGTAGGCCCGCGTGAGCCGTGCGGCGTACAGGCTCTGGAAGGTCGACAGGTTCAGAAAACCCGGGAAGCGCCCCACCACCAGGGCCAGGCCGATGGCCACCAGCAAGGTGCCCAGGGCATAGCACAGCAGGGCGTGCACGGTGGCCGGATCGCCCAGGCTGGCCGCGACCGTATAGGGCTCGAACCCGAACCACACCACCTGCAGCAGCAGCATGCCGAAGGCCGAAGCCACGGCGATCCACAGGGCGATGCCCAGCAGGCCGGCGATCAGGTCCAGCGGCAGGCGCTCGACCAGGGCCACGGTGGACTTGTCGGCCAGTTTGGGCAGGCCCGTGCGCAGCAGCCACACCAGGCCGCCCAGCACCGCGCCGCCGATCACGCCGGATTGCACGTGCCAGCCTAGCCAGAGGGTCTGCGCCAGGGTCTCGATGGCGGCCAGCAGGCCGATCACGATCAGCACCATCAGCGACTGCGCCAGGCAGCGCGTGAGGATGACGCGCTGGCGCGCGATGCTGCTGTCGCGCAGCGCGATGGCGCTGATACCGTAGATCAGCACCGACCAGGCCACGAACACCCCGCTGCCCGACACGATGAGGCCCAGCGGCCAGCGCGGGCCTTCAGCCCAGCCCACGCCCAGTCCGCCCACCAGGATCAGGCCCACGGCGATGACCCCGCCCAGGAAGGAGGCCCAGGTCACGGGCAAGGGCTTCATGGCGATTGGATCACCATCCTGCGCGGTGCGCCGGCCCTTGTCGCGCGCTGGGTGGCTGAACCAGAAGGCCATGCCCACCGGGCCCAGGGCCACGATCACCACCACGGCGCACAAGGCCCAGGTGGGGCTCCACCAGATGCCGCCGCCCTGTACACCGGCGGCCGCGCACAGCTCGGCCTCCCATTGGGCATAAGCAGGAAAGGCCAGCGCCAGGGCCAGGCGGATCGACAGCAGCAGGGCCAGGCCCATCAGGATCACGGTGCCGGTGACGTAGTGGGTGGCCATCCAGTTGCGCAACGCCACGCCCATGCCGTAGAGCACGTCGCCTGCGCCATGGGGGGCCAGGTAGCGGCCGTTGTCGCGCAGCCAGGCCAGCGCGGCGCGGCCGGGGTGGGCCGGGTCGTACTGGGTGGTGGTGTGGATGCGGGCGGGCGGTTCGTCCTGCAGGGCGCGGTAGGCCCGCCAGGTGACGGCGGCCGGGTCTTCGCCGGGGCCCTGGCCGGACAGGCGCCCGGGCACGAACAGGCTGGTGAAGAAGCTGCCGATGTAGCCCCCGCCGCTGACGGTGGACAGGTAATCGAACTGGGCGATCAAGGGATCGATCGTGCCGGCGCGCAGGGGCTTGGTGGGCGATGTGCCGGCGGCGGTCTGCGAGGTACTGGTTGTTTGTGCGAACGACGACGTGGGCGTAGGCGCGGAGGGCTGTGTGGGTGGCAGTGTGGATGTGGCGCCAGGAGCCGTGCCACCGCTGGACGCCAAGGGCCCCGGGCTGTGCGCCAGCGCCTGTAGCGCCCCAAGGCAGAAGGTGGCGCTGCGGATGCCGCCGCCCGAGAGCGCGATGCCCCATTGCGCCTGGGCCTGTCCGATCGGGCGTGTGATGTGCAGCAACTGGCGTCGCTGCTGGGCGCGTTGGCGTTCTTCGGCGGGGTCGGGCAGGGGCACTGCGGTCGCGGGCATGAGGTCCTCCAATGGACCTTCGATGCTAGGTGGCGCCAGCGCCTGCCCTTATCCCTAGAAGTAGGGGCGTGGCGCTGGTGTGCCGCCTCAGTGCGCGGGCAGGCGTCGTTGCAGGTGGAAGGGGCGCTCGCCGATGCCGCAGCAGAATGCACCGATCCATGGGCGCATGGCCTGGGCCAGGTGCCGGCCCTCGGCATTGAGTGCGTCCAGCCGTTCGGCGGCGGCCTGGGCCTGACGACGCAGCGTGGTCTCATCCACCGTGAGCAGGCGACCCTGCTCGACCACCAGCCGGCCGCCCACCAGCACGTGCGTCACGGCCGCGCCGTTCTCGCCGTGCACCAGTTGGCGCAGCGCATGGCGCAGTGGCACGTAGATGGGCTGGGCCAGGTCCAGCAGCACGATGTCGGCCTGGTAGCCGGGGGCCAGCTTGCCCAGGCGATCACCCCAGCCCAGCGCATGCGCGCTGTTGACGGTGCCCATGTGCAGCGCCTCACCGGCATCGACCCAGCGGGTTTCATCGGAGCCGACGATGCGCGAGAGGTAGGCCGCCAGGCGGGCCACTTCGAACAGGTTCTGCGTGTCCGAGGTGTTCGCACCGTCGCTGCCCAGGCCCACGCGCAGGCCGCGCTCCAGCATGCGGCGCACGGGCGCCACGCCCGAGCCCAGGCGCAGGTTGCTCAAGGGGTTGTGGATGGCGGTGACCCCGGCGGCTGCCAGCTGGTCGATGTCCTCATCGCTGATCCAGATGGAATGCGCCACGCTCAGGCGCTCGCTGAGCATGCCCAGGCGCTTGAGGTGCGAGACCAGGCTCATGCCGTAGCGCTGCTCGCCGAACACGGCCTGCTGCTTGCTCTCGGCCAGGTGGATCTGCATGGGCAGGCCGAACTCGGCGGACAGCTGCTCGCAGCCTTGCATGAAGGCATCGGAGCAGTGCAGCGGGATGGTGGGCGCGATGCCCAGACGCACGCGTGTGGGATCGAAGGGCCAGCCTTGCGCGGCGGTGCGCACATTGGCCAGGCAGGCCTCAGGGTCGGCGGCACGGGCCTGGGCGGCCTGGGCCTTGAGCGGCTTGGGCAGGCTGTCGAGCAGCTCGGGGTAGGCCTGGTAGAGCGAGCGGTCGGCCATCATGGGCGCGACCACGGCACGGATGCCCACGGTGTCGTAGGCGCGGGCCACGGCGTGCAGGCCGGCCACGGTGGGCAGCGGGAACTCGCTGGTCATGTCGAACAGCGCGGTGCAGCCCTTCTTGAGCAGCTCGGCCGCGGTGAGCGTGGCGCTCAGGGCCAGGTCATCCAGGCCGCGCTGGCCGATGATGGACGGCGCGGCGGCGAGAAAGCCTTCCAGCCCCGTGTCCTCCACGGCGCCACGGCCCAGGCCGCCGTGGGCATGGGCATGGCCGTTCATCCATGCGGGCATCACCAGGCGGTCATGGGCGCTAAGGCGTTGCAGGCCTTCGAGCGCATCGAACTGGCCGGGCGCGCCGATCTCGGCGATGGCGCCGTCGATGATCAGCAGGTCGGCGGGGCGGGCCTGTGTCTCGCCATCAGGCAGCACGAGGCCGCCGTGGATCAGCAATCGTGGGGTGGTCATGGTGGGGCGTAGGCTGTTCGCGTGCAGGGGCTGATGTGGTGGCTAGGCGGTGATGCGGTGCTGATCAGACCAGCTCGAACACCACGTCCTGCGCGCCTTCCCACAGCGTCTTCACGCCCAGGGCACGCAGGTTCTCCTTGCCTTCAAGGATCGTCAGGAAGTGGTTGCCGGCAAGCTGGCCCATCTTGCTGGCGAAGCTGCAGCTGCCGTAGGCCAGGATGATCTCGGTCTCGCTGTAGCCACCGGGGTAGAACAGGATGTCGCCCACTGAGGGGTGGCTGGTGTGGTTCTCGAAGCCCACCTTCTTGCCATCGTTTTCCAGCACGAACTCGCCCAGCGGCACCCAGCAGCCTTCGCCGCTCCAGCGCACGTGGATCAGCTTCTGGCGATAAGGCAGCAGCTTGAGGAAGGCGGCGACGGTCTCGGGTGCGTCGGGGTGGGTCTCGGCCAGGAAGCTGTGGCCACCGGCGGTGATGCGGATCTTGGGCATGAAGAAGCTTGCGAAGAAAAAGGGAGATGGGGATCAGGAGCCGGGCTGGCCGATCCATTTGGTGACGGTGGGGGCGCGCCAGGCGGCCAGGCCGTCGAGCAGGTCATCGGGCTGGCTCTGCACCACGATCATGTCGCGGTGCTCGGCCTTGAGGAAGCCTTCATCCGTGGCGGTGGCCAGCATGGCGCGCATGGGCTCGTAGAAGCCGCGCGTGTTGAGCACGCCGCAGGCCTTGATGTGATCGCCCAGCTGCGTGAGCGTGGCCACCTCGAACAGCTCTTCGAGCGTGCCCAGGCCGCCCGGCAGCGCGATGAAGGCATCGGCCAGCTCGGCCATGCGGGCCTTGCGCTCGCGCATGTGCGGCGCCACCTCGTGGCGGCTGAGGCCCGGGTGCAGGTGGCCGCGGTCGTGCAGGCGCTGGTTGATGACACCGATCACGGTGCCACCACCGGCCAGCGCCGCATCGGCCACCACGCCCATCAGGCCCTTGCTGGTGCCGCCGTAGACCAGGGTGATGCCACGCGCGGCGATGGCCGTGCCCAGGGCCTTGGCGGCTTCGGCGTAGTCGGGCGACACGCCGAAGTTGGAGCCGCAGAACACGGCGACGCTGCGCAGCGGGGGGAGGGTGTTGTTGTCGAGTTCGCTCATCGGTGGTGTGGTGGAATCAGGAGGCCATGCCCAGATCGGTCTTGCGCTGAGCCCAGCCCGTCATGCGGCGCTCGACCAGCGAGGACAGAGCGTACAGCGCCACGCCCAGCACCGCCAGGATCAACAGGCCCGCGAACACCATGGGCACGTCGAAGTTGCCGCTGGCCAGCATCATCACCGTGCCGATGCCCTTGTTGGCGGCCACCGTCTCGGCCAGCACCGTGCCCACGAAGGCCAGGGTGATGGCGATCTTGAGCGAGGCGAACAGGTAGGGCAGCGCGCGCGGCAGCGACACGTTCCACAGGATGTCGCGCTTCTTGGCGCCCAGCACGCGCAGCACGTCTTCCAGCTCGGGCTCGGTGCTGGCCAGGCCCGTGGCCACATTCACCACCACCGGGAAGATGCTGATCACCAGCGAGGTGAGGATGGCCGGCACCGTGCCCGCGCCGAACCACACCACGAAGATCGGCACCACGGCCACCTTGGGGATGCTGGAGAAACCCACCAGCAGGGGGTAGGCCACGTCGTAGGCCGTGCGCGAGGAGCCGATCAAGAGGCCCAGCACGATGCCCACCAGCACGCCCAGCGCGAAGCCCACCAGCGTGGTGTAGAGCGTCTGCACGGTGTGCGGCCACAGCAGTGGCATCTTCTCGAACAGCACGTGCAGGATCTGGCTGGGGCGCGGCAGGATCAGGTCGGACACGCCGGTGGCCACGCAGGCCAGCTCCCACAGCAGGAAGAAGCCGATCAGGGCCGAGCCCGAGAGCAGGCGCTGGCGCAGCTGTGGCGAGATCATGGAGGTGGTGTTGCTCATGCTGCTTTCCTCGCAGGCGTGGGGGCGTTGTCGGTGGCGGCCTGCATGACATCGCCGGCGGTACGGGCCTCGGCGATGCGCATCCGCAGCTCCTGCACCAGGGTGGAGAAATCAGGCGCGTAGCTCATGGGCAGGGTGCGCGGGCGCTCGAAGGGCACTTCGCGGTCTTCGAGGATGCGGCCGGGGCGCGAGCTCATCACGCAGATGCGGGTGGCCAGGTAGGCCGCCTCGCGCAGATCGTGCGTGACCAGCAGCACCGTGGGCTTCTTGTCCATCCACAGCTGCTGGGTCAGCGACCACAGCTCTTCACGCGTGAAGGAATCGAGCGCGCCGAAGGGCTCGTCGAGCAGCAGCAGTTGCGGCTCGTGGATCAGCGCACGGCACAGTGAGGCGCGCTGCAGCATGCCGCCGGAGAGCTGCCAGGGGCGCTTGTCGCCGAAGCCCTTCAGGCCGACCTGGGCCAGAAGGGCCTCGGCGCGTTCGGCGAACTCACCGCGCTTTTTCTTGGCGTAGTCCTGCCGGAAGGGCTCGACGATCTTGAGCGGGATCATCACGTTGTCGCGGATGCTCAGCCACGGCAGCATGGTCGGGTTCTGAAAGGCCAGGCCGATGCGGGTCTTGCCCGACTGCTGGCTGCTGGGGCTTTCGCGCCCGCCCACGATCAGGCCGCCCGAGCTGGGCTGCAGCAGCCCGGCCACGAGTTTCAGGATGGTGGACTTGCCGCAGCCGCTGGGGCCGACCAGCGCGATGAAATCGCCCTGGTCGATGCGCAGGTTGGTGCGGTCGAGCGCGAGCGTGGCATTGGCCTGCGCGCCGTAGCGCACGGTCACGTCGGACAGGTCGATGAAGGGTTGGGTCATACAGCGTCCTCTACATGCAAGATGGCGGCCACGGGGCCGCCGCCGGCCGGGCCCTGGTGCTCGGCGCCGCCCGAGACGTACAGCGCGGTGTGGCCGGCGATCGAGGCCAGCACGCCGCCCACCACGGCGCGGGCGTGGCGCGTGGCGTTGATGTCGGAGTCATTCAGCATGGTGTGGCGCTGGCCGCGCACCATGCCGTCGGGGCTGGCTTCGGCCTTGGCCAGCAGGTTGACCAGGCGGCCGGACAGGGCCTCGTCATCCTCATCCGGGTCGATGGCGAAGCACTCGCGCAGCAAGGTGCGCACCGAAGCGGCATCCACCGCGTCGTGCATCACCGTGTGGGCGATGCGGTAGGGCGATGCGGCGCCGGGCGCCTCGCCCAGCACGATCACCACGTTGTGGTCCAGCTCGATGCCCGCCGAGGCCGAGGCGCGGCCGGAGTACAGCGACCAGTCGCGCAGCACGGCGGCATCGTTCACCTTGGCGGCGGGCACTTCTTCCAGCGCCAGGGCCACGCCCAGGGCTGAGGCCCCGCGCGAGTAGCCCATGGATTCATAGGTGTCGCGGGTGGCGGGCTCGGTGTCTTGCGACAGCGCCTGCTGCACCTTGGTGGAGGTGAGCAGCGGGCATTTCACCTGCACGAAGTGCACGTCTTCCACACGCTGGATGCCGGCCTGCAGCATGGCTTCGCGCACGGCTTTCGAGGTGGCCCCGATCTGCGCCATGCGGCCCACTTCATCCGGTGCGAAATCACGCGTGTGCGCGGTGCCGATCACCAGGCGCGGTGCGCTGTGCTGGGTGGGCGCGGCCTCGTCCAGCCAGCGGCGGGTGAACACCGTGAAATGGGGCGACAGCACGCCCTCGGTGCCGCCGGACATCACCAGGGCCACGCGCTGGGCCGCTTCGGTTGGCGTGCAGCCCAGGTGCGGCGCCAGCAAATGGCTCCAGGCCATGCTGGCGTACTCGCGCGTGTGGTCATTGACGCAGCCGTTGCCTTCGGTCTTGCCCATCACGGCGACGATGTCGGCGGGCACCAGGGTGCCGGCGTCGATCAGCGCCTGCACGCCTGACAGGTCACCCGGGCCGCGGCAGTCGATGCGGTGCACGCCGACCAGCTGCGGGCGTGCGGCAGCGGGAGCCTGCTGGCTCATGCGGCCTCCTTCGGCGCAGGTGGCAGGTAGCCGCTGCCCTCGAAAGCGCTCAGGTCCGTCGGCACGGCCGTGGGTGGCACGCCGGCCGGCGTCTTCAAAACAGCGCTGGTGTAGTGCTCGGTATTGCGCGGCTTGGGCGTGGGCATGCGTTGCACGCCCTTCACCGACTGGCCCCAGCCGGAGGCTTCGGTCACCAGCTGGCCATCGCGCATCACGAAACGGCCACGCACCAGCGTGTGAATGGGCGCGCCATGCACCGTTCGGCCGTTCCACGGCGAGATCTTGCTGATCGACTGCAGGCGGCCTTGCGACAGCACGGCGCGGCGGTCCATGTCCACCACGGCGATGTCGGCATGCGCGCCCACGGCCAGCACGCCCTTGGTGCCGTACAGGCCCCAGGCCTTGGCGGGGGCGGCGGCGCTCCACTTCACGTAGTCCATCAGGGTGGCGCGCTGGCGGTTCACTTCGGTCAGCATCAGCGGCATCTGCGTTTCCACGCCGGGGAAGCCGCAGTCGCATTGCCAGATGCTCTCGCGCGTCTTCTCTTCGGGTGTGTGCGGCGCGTGGTCGGTGGCGATCATGTCGATCGTGCCGTCCATCAGCGCGTCCCACAACGGCTGGTTGTGGCGCTCTTCGCGGATGGGCGGGTTCAGGCGCAGGATGCCGCCCAGGCGCAGCATGTCGTTGGTGTTGAGCAGGAGGTACTGCGGGCAGGTCTCCACCGTCACGTCCACGCCGCGCAGCTTGGCCGCGCGCAGCACGAACAGCGAATCGGCCGCGCTGTGGTGCGCGATGTGCACGCGGGCGCCGGTCCACTCGGCCAGGGCCAGCACGCGGCCGATGGCCTCGATCTCGGCCACGGCGGGGCGTGAGGCCAGGTGGGCCAGCGGGTCGATGCGGCCGGCCGCTTCCAGGCGGTGCTGGCGGCGCGCCATGATCGACGAGTTCTCGGCGTGCACCACGGTGCGGATGCCTAGAGGGGCCAGTTTCTCGAAGCCCTCCAGCAGGGCGCCGTCACTGGGCGCGGGCAGGTTGCCGAAGGTGTTGCCCACGAAGGCCTTGAAGCTGGTCACGCCGGCGTCGAGCAGGTCTTCCAATCGATCGATGGTGTCGTCGCCCAGCAGGCCGTGGATGCCGTAGTCCACGTACGATGATTCGGCCGCCTTCTGCTTGAGTCGCAGTGCTTCGAGGGTGCCGGTGGGCGGGTTGGTGTTGGGCATCTCGAACACCGTGGTCACGCCCCCGCAGGCGGCCGCGGCCGAGCCGGTCTTCCAGGTTTCCTTGTGGGGGTAGCCCGGATCGCGGAAGTGCACGTGGCTGTCGATGGCGCCGGGCAGCAGGTACTGGCCGTCGGCACGCAGCTCCTCGCGCGCTTTAGGCATCAGGTCGTCATGGCCGATGGCCACGATCTTGCCGTCTGCGATGGCGATGGAGGCGTCGATGATCTGCTCGGGCGAGACGATCTTGCCGCCGCGGATGACGAGGTCTGCGTTGCTCATGTTGATCGCTCCTTACAACATCGCCCAGCCGCCATCGACGGGCAGGTCCACGCCGGTGATCTGGCGCGACACGTCGCTGGCCATGAACAGGCAGGCGTTGGCCACGTCCTCATCGAGCGTCACGCGCCGGAGGGCGTAGTCCTCGGCATGGCGCTTCATCGCTTCTTCCAGCGTGATGCCCAGCTTGGCGGCCATGTTGGCGCACACCTTCTCGCGGAAACGCGGGCCATCGACCATGCCGGGCGCCACGCAGTTCACGTTGACGTTGTGCGGGCCGGCTTCCAGCGCGAAGCTCTTGGTGATGCCACGCAGGCCCCACTTCGACGCGGAGTAGGCCATGCGGCCGGCGCGCCCGCGCATGCCGAAAGTGCCACCCACGTTGACGATCTTGCCGCCGCCCTGTTCGATCATCGCGGGCAGCACGGCGTGCATGGTGTTGAAGCAGCCGGTCATGTTGAGCTCGACGATTTCGTTGAACTCGTCCATGCTGGTCTCCCAGCCGGTCTTGCCGATGGGGCCTGAGCCGCCAGCCACGTTGACCAGGATGTCGATGCGGCCGAAGTGCTCCAGGGCTTGGCGGGCCAGGGCTTCGGTCTGCTGGTCATCGACCAGGTTGCAGGGCACGACGATGGCGGCCACGCCCATCGCACGCGCCTCCGCGGCCACGGGTTCGATGGCGGCGGTGTCGCGGCCGGCCAGCACCAGGCGGCAGCCTTCCTGCGCGAAGGCCAGCGTCACGGCGCGGCCCATGCCCTTGGCGGGGCCGGTGATCACGGCCACCTTGTTGTTCAGTTTCAGATCCATGGTGTTTCCTTCAGAGCGGGGGCGGGGTCGTGCGAATGTTCGGCAGCAGGGCTCAGAACAGCTTGCTGGGGCGCTGATCGCGCGGGGGCAGGAAGCTGCGGTTGAACACCTCGCCAGGGGTGGGCGTGCGGGCCAGCTGGTTGGCATCGACCAGGATCTCGATGCTGCGCTCCAGGCGCTTGTCGTCCACATCGCCCAGGCCGATGCGGGCCACTTCGGGGTGGCTCATGTCATTGCGCAGGGCCGACAGCAGGCGTTCCTTCTCGACCTCGCGCTTGAGCAGGGGCTCGCGCTTCATCACGGCATCCATGGCCATCTCGGGGTCGGCCAGCACGTCCTTGATGGCGCGGTTCAGGGCCTTCACGAAGCCGGCCACGGCCTTGGGGTTCTCCTGCACGAACTTGCGCGAGAAGAACACGGCGTTGGAGTACAGGTCCATGCCGTAATCACCGTAGCGGATGAAGCGCAGGTCCTTGGCGGCGTCGATGCCCATGGCCTTGGCGCTGAAGGTCACGGTGTTCACGTAGCCGAAGGTGGCGTCGACCTGGCCGCGCATCAGCATCTGCTCGCGCAGGTTGGGCGCCATGTTGGTGATGTTGACCTTGTTGATGTCGACCTTGGCGATCTTGGCCAGGGCGGGGAAGAGCTTGAGCGCGCCGTCGTTGGCCGGGCCGCCGATGGTCTTGCCTTCGAGGTCCTTGGGGGTCTTGATCGGGCTGTCCTTCTTGACGATCAGCGTGAAGGGCGGCGTGTTGTAGAGCATGTAGACGCCCACCGGCGCATCGGCCGGGCGCTTGGCGGCCAGGTCGATCACGGCGTTCAGATCGCCGAAGCCGGCGTCATAGGCGCCCGAGGCCACCTTGGGGATGGAGGCGGCCGAGCCTTCACCCTGGTCGATGCTCACGTCCAGGCCTTCGGCCTTGAAGTAGCCCTTGTCCTGCGCCACGAAGAACCAGGCCTGCGAGCCTTCGAACTTCCACTGCAGGACGAACTTGACCTTGGTCTGCGCCTGGACGGCCAGCGGCATGGCCGTGAGGGCGAAGGCGGTGGCCAGCGCGGCGGCGGGGGCCGCCAGGGGGCGCAGGGCGGCGCGAAGCGAGAAGGATGTCATGCGTGGTACTCCGTTGGGTGAGAGGCAGAAGAGGAGGGTGTGAGAGAAGTCAGGTGCGAGAGCACTGGTGGCAGCGGATGGGTCAGCACGCCATAGGTGCCGGGCAGGCGGTTGCGCAGCATGTCGACGCCGGGCTCCATGCACTTCTGGCGTGCGAGCGCGAGTTCGGCATACAGCGGCATCACGGCGCCCCAGCGCGGGTTGGCGGGGGCGTTGACGTTGAGGTCCCAGTGGGGCAGGCCGCTGGGCGGCACGACGAAGGAGCCGCCCGGGGCGGGCGCATCGGCGCGGTTGGCGCAGACCAGGTAGACGCGGTTGTCGGCCGCCTTGGTGGCGGTGAGCAGGCGGCGCTCGTCGGGATGCGACCAGGCCGAGGCCCAGACCACGATGTCGGCGCCCTGCAGGGCCAGCACGCGGGTGCTTTCCGGGAACAGGCCGTCGGTGCCCAGCAGCATGCCGACGCGGCCGCGCGGCGTGTCGAACACCTGCAGGCCGGTGCTGGCAGGGGCCGCCCAGTTGCGCTCATGCGCGCCCAGGTGGACCTGGTGCTGGCGGCCGATCACGCCCTGCGGCCCGATCAGGATGGCGCTGGGGTGCAGGCCGTGCGCATCGGCCTCGACGCTGGGCAGCACGACCAGCGCGTCGTGTTCGGCGCACAGGGCATGCAGGGCGTCGATCAATGCGGGGGTGCGTTCGGCCAGCGCGCGGGCGGCGGCGGCGTCCAGCACGGGCCGGTCGGCACCAGCGTGCAGGGGCAGCGCCAGCAGCTTGGTGCCGAGCAGCGCGGCATGGCGGGCCATGGTCAGCATGTCGTCCAGGCTGTGCGTGCGGTCGGCATGGGCCTGCACGGCGCCGACCTTCACGCAGCAGGCTTCGGGCCGCAGCGTCTGCGCAAGCGCGGGGGCCAGGGGCGTGTCTTCGAAAGGCTGGATCATCAGCGTGTAGGCCTGGGGCTGGCGGTCAGCCCATTTGCCGGTGCCATCGGCCCAGCAGGCGCCTTGGGCATCCAGCTCGATCTCCGCGCAGGCGATGCCTTCGGTGTCGTTGGCGATGCGGGCGCGCACCTCGCCCGTGGGGGCCACGATCAGGCTGCCGCCGGGGTAGTAGATGCTGCGTTCCACACCGGCCTTGGTCGCGGCCAGGAACCACACGCCGTTTTCCATCGCGCGGGCCGGCACCCATTGATCGGCCTGGCCCATCACGAAGAAGTTGGCCATGTCCAGGATGAGTTCGGCGCCGTTGGCGGCCAAGCAGCGTGAGACCTCGGGGATGCGCCCATCGAAGCACACCAGCATGCCGATGCGGCCCAGGGCCGTGTCGAACACCGGCATGCCCGTGTCGCCCACGGAGAACCAGTTCTGGTCCTGCGCCGGCAGGAACTGCTTGCGGTAGCAGCCGATCAGCTCGCCTTGCGGCCCGAACAGGATCGCGCTGTTGTAGATGAGGCCGTCGGTGCCCAGCTCGGTCAGGCCGGCACCGATGTGGATGCCGTGCGTGCGGGCGAGCTCGGCCAGGGCCTGGCCGTAGGGGCCGTCCACCGGTTCGGCCAGCGTGCGGGCGTGCTCGAGGGAATCGAACAGGTAGCCGCTGTTCATGCACTCGGGCAGCACCACGAGCTGGGCGCCCTGCCGTACGGCCTCGTCGACATGGCGGCGCGTGCGCTCGATGTTGCCGGGCAGGTCACCGAGGTCGGCGTAGGTCTGCACGACGGCAGCGCGGAAACGGCGGGGGCTCATGCGCGGGCTCCTCGTCGTGCGGGGGCCTTCTTGGCCGTGGAGGCGGCCAGGGCGCTGCCCACGGCCTTCGCGGTGGTGTTGAAGCCGTGCAGCTGCTGAACCAGGAAGTGGATCGCCCGGCTCACGTAGGCCGGCGACGGCGTGCCGCAGGCGTCGGTGAGCAGCAGGTTGTCGTAGCCCAGGAAGCCCGCGTCCTGCAGCGAGGAGAACACGCAGCGGTCGGTGTTCACGCCGGCCCACAGCAGGGTCTGCACGCCGCCCAGGCGCAGCAGGCTGTCGAACTCGTTGTCCTGGAAGCCGCTCAGGCGGTGCTTGTAGACGGTGATGTCCGTGGGCGCGACGGCCAGCTCGTCGATCACCTGGGCGCCCCAGTGGCCGGGCACCACGCTCGGGCCATGGTCCACGGGCGACACCTCAGCGTAGCCGATGGCGTCCGGGCTGCGCTTGCCCTTGTAGAGCACGGTGGGCGGCAGGTTCAGGCGGTCGGCCCGCACACCCCAGTTCAGCCACACCACGCGGCCACCGGCGGCGCGCCAGACGGGCAGCAACTGCGCGATTGCCGGGATGGGCTTGCGCATGGGGCCGACCTTGATGCCCTTCTGGGCGAACCAGCCCTGGGGGTGGCAGAAATCGTTCTGCATGTCGACGATGACCAGGGCCGCCCGCGCCAGGTCGATCTCGACCGGCTGGGGCTGTGCCTCCAGGCGCAGCGGGCGCGGCGCCAGTGGGGCGCGCACCAGGCTGAGGTGGCCTTCCTGCTGGGTCCAGGCGTTGTGCGGCACGGGGCCGAAGGCCGGGGCCTTCGAGGATGCCTTGGGCGTGGTCTTGCGGGTCATCGCCGTGGGCCCGTCACTTGAGCTTGAACTGGCGCTCGGCCAGCGGCGGCAGGAAGCGGCGGTCGAAGACCTCGCCGGGCGCGGGCTGCTTGCTCAGGTCGAAGGCCTGGGCCACCTGGCCGATCGCGCGCTGCAGGCGCTCGTCCTGCACGTCGCCCATGCCGCTGCGCTGGGCCTCCGGCGTCAGCACCACCTGGCGCAGGGCATAAAGCAGGCGCTGCTTCTCCAGGGCCTTGTTGACCAGCGGTTCGGCCTTGGCCAGCGCAGCGATGGCGGCGTCTGGATCGGCCACGGCGTCGCGCAGGCCCTTGTTGATCGCGCGCACCAGGCCGGCCACCACCTGCGGCTTGTCCTTGATCAGCGCGGGCGAGACCAGCACACCGTTGCCGTACAGCGCGATGCCGTGGTCGGCGTAGTGGAACCAGCGGATGTCCTTGTCCGGGTCCACGCGCTGGCCCACCAGGTTCATGTAGCTGGTCACCGAGAACACGGCCGAGGCCTCGACCTGGTCGTTCAGCAGCATCTGCTCCTGCAGGTTGGGCGCCATGTGGCTCCACTTCACCTTGCTGGCATCGATGCCGTTCAACTCGGCCAGCGCCGGGAACATCTTCATCGCGGCGCCGCCAGCCGGCGAGCCGATGGTGCGGCCCTCCAGGTCCTTGATCGTCTTGATGGGGCTGCCCGCCTTGGTCATGATCGCGAAGGGCGCGCGGTTGTAGATCATGTAGACCATCACCGGCACCGTGCCGGCCGGGCGCGTGGCGGCGTTCTGGATGATGGCGTTGATGTCGCCGAAGCCGGCCTGGTAGCTGCCGGCCATCACCTTGGTCACCGTGTTGGCCGAGCCGTCGCCGGTGTCGATCTGCAGGTCGATCTTTTCCTGCGCGAAGTAGCCGCGCTCCTGCGCCAGGTAGTACCAGCTGTGAACGCCCTGCAGCTTCCAGTCGAGCACGAACTTGATGGGGGTGGTCTGCGCCTGGGCGGCTGTGGCGCCCAGCAGGGCCAGGGCGGTGGCGGCCGCGAAGTGGCGCAGGGTGGCGCGCCGGGAAGGCGTGGACAGCGTGGTCTGGGCTGCTTGGGCAGAGGTGCGGGTCAGGGACACGGGTAAAGCTCCGTCATCGTCGATGAACGGGGTATTGCATTGGCCGTGCCGGATCCCGCGCCCGGGGCGTGCTTAAGTCATGCTTTTTCGGGCGTTCTGCGTTGCCGAAAGGGCAACGGTCGGCGGCAAGGCCTGTGTTCACGGGGCGTGCGGGGCCATCGGCCTTGCGGCAGCCCCTGTGTCTGCATTAGCAGAACCGTTCGATGTCAGGCCCGGCCTGTCCGAAAGCACCCTGTCGAGCCGTCCGGGCCGTCGGGTGCGATGCCCCAAGTTGGTTCATTTTTGTGCCGTGGCGGATTGATCGTGGTGCATCGCCGTTGCCGTTTTGTGTGCATGGCAGGTTGTGCTGTTGCTGTTACGGCAACGATGGCCGTGCGTGCCATGGCACCGAAACTGCTCGCTGTCGTCCGCATGAACCACCTTCGATTCCTGCGCTACGTCGATGAGGTCGCGCGCGCCGGCTCCATCCGCCAGGCGGCCGAGCGCCTGCATGTGGCGCCCTCCGCCGTCAACCGCCGCATCCTCGATCTGGAAGACGAGCTGGGCACGCCCATCTTCGAGCGCCTGCCGCGCGGCATGCGCCTGACGGCCGCGGGCGAGCTGTTCGTGCGCTACATCCGTGGTCGCACGGCCGAGCTGGATGAAGTGCGCTCGCAGATCGAGGAGCTGAGGGGCCTGCGGCGCGGGCGGGTCAGCCTGGTGGCCAGCCAGGCCCTGGCGCCGGTCTTCCTGCCCGGGGTGGTGGCGAGCTTCCGTGAGGCGCACCCCCTGGCCGTGCACCAGGTGCGCATCGGTGACCACCTGCAGGCGCTGGACGCCCTGCGCGCCTTCGAGGCCGACCTGGCCCTGGTGTTCAACCTCGCGCCCGAGGCCGACATCGAGGTGCTGGCCGAGTTCGAGCAGCGCCTGGTGGCCGTGATGCACCGGGATCATCCGCTGGCCGCCCGGCCCAGCGTGCGCGTGCGTGACTGTGCGGACTACCCGCTGGTGCTGCCCAACCGCGACATCGGCGGGCGGCAGTTGCTGGAGCGCTTTCTGGTGCGCAGCTCCGTCAAGCTGCGCCCGGTGGTCGAGAGCAACTCCTTCGAGTTCCTGCGAGGCTGCCTGTACCACGGCCAGGCCGTGTCCTTCCAGATCGCCATCGGTACGGTGGAGGATGGCGGCGAGCTGGTGGCCCGACCGCTGGAGGACCGCAACTTTCCGCATGGGCGGCTGGTGCTGGCCGGCCTGCGGGGGCGGCAGTTGCCGGTGATCGCGCATGCCTTTGCCGAGCACTTGAAGGTGGCCCTGCAGGGGCTGGGGCAGGTGGCGGCCTGAGCGACCGGCGTCGATGGCCGCCAATGGGGCTTCTCATGTGCGGCGCTGCCTGGTGGCCCGTGGCGCGATACTCCTGCCATGCCCACGCTGCGCCCTCTTGCCTCTTCGTCGTCCACCGAGCCCCTGGCCGAGCCTGGGCATGACACGGCCGAAGCGGCTAAGGCCGCAGCTACCGACACGCCTGCACCAGCTGCCCCCCGCCCGCGCGGCACACCGGCCGATCCGCAGAAGTACGCCGTGATCGCCGCCCCCAGCGCCATCGACGGCCTGGGCGCCTTCGCGGCCGAGTTCATCCCCGCGCGCCGCAAGATCGGCGAAATCCGCGGCGAATCCATCCCCACCACCGAGGCCTACGCCCGGGCCCGCGCGGCTGCGCGCGAAGGCGGCCGCATCTACATGATCGCCCTGTCCGAGCGCCGCACGCTGGACGCCACCGCGGGCACCGATGTGCTGCGCCACGCCAACCATGCCTGCGAGCCCAACACCGTGCTCAAGGTGCAGCAGGGCCGCGTGGCCTTCTACGCGCTGCGCGACATCCAGCCCGGCGAGGAACTCACCGCGCGCTATGGCCCCACCCACCATGGCGGCAAGCTGGTGTGCCGCTGCGGCTCCCCCCGCTGCATCGGCCGGCTCTGACACGGTTTGGCGGCTGGAGTGTCCGCCAAGGCCAGCCTTGTAACGCCTCTCCACGACTGTTGCATCCTCTTGTCCCAGGATCTAGGGGGCCTGGGTTGACGCTGGCCGCCGCCCTGCCTAGCCTCGTTGTTGGACCGGCAACCGAATCCCGCTGAGAGGCCGGCCATCCATCCTTCAACCGGAGAAGACACCATGCAGGAACTCGACAAGTCCCAGGCAGAACACGTGGGCGGCGCGCGCATCCGCCCGCCCGTCACCACCCTCGCTGTCGGCGAGGAAGGCGGCGGCGTCGTCACCACCCTGGCCCTGGGTGAAGAAGGCGGTGGCGTGACCACCAAGGCCCTGGGCGAGGAAGGCCCGATCTACACCACGCTGGCCCTGGGCGAAGAAGGTGGCGGCGGCGCCACCACCAGCAGTACCGGCGGCGCCTTCGGCTCGTTCTGAGGCCCAGGTGAGGGCGGCTGCCTCGATGCTGTTGATCGCCGGAGGCCAGGTCGATCCCAGCCTGCATGCGCTGGCCGAGGCGGCTCAGGCCCTGGGCCGCCCCTGGGTGGACCTGCGCGTGCCCACCGGCAGCAGCCCACCCTTTCACTGGGATCTGGAGGCCGATCCCGCCTCGGAGGCCCTTCAAGCCCGGCCTTCACCGCCTTGGGGCGACGGGCCACCGCCACGCGGCGCCTTCATCCGCCAGGATGTTTTCGCGCCGCTGGACGACCCGCGCCCCGAGGTGTCCACCCGGGCCCTGGGCTGGTACAGCGCCGTGCAGGGCTGGCTGCTGGCCCACCCCGAGGTGCGGCTGTTCAACCGTGACATCACCCCGGTGCCGTTCAACAAGCCGGCCGCCCTGCTGCGTGCCCGCGCCAACGGCCTGCGCGTGCCGCCCACCTGGGTCAGCAACGATGCCGCGCAACTGGCGCCGCGCCTGAGCGAGGCCTGCATCGCCAAGCCCGTGGCCGGTGGCGGCCTGTGCCAGACGCTGGACGAGGCCTTGCAGGCCGCGCCGCGCCCCGTGCAGGGCCAGCCCGCCTTCCTGGCCATGCCCGCGCTGGTGCAGCCCCGCCTGGTGGCACCCGAGCTGCGCATCTTCGTCGTCGGGGCCCAGACCTTCGCCTTCGAGGTGCGCAGCCCCTCGCTCGATTACCGTGCCCTGCAGGATGCCGACGTGCAGCCCGTGCCCGTGCCCTCGCGCGCGGCCCAGCCGCTGCATGCGCTGATGCGCGAGTTCCGCATGGATTTCGGCGCGGCCGACTTCAAGACCGATCCGGACGACGGCGACCTGGTCTTCCTGGAGCTCAACACCTCGCCCATGTTCGCGCGCTTCGACGCGGCCTGCGGTGGCGCGCTGTGCCGCGCCATGGTCGAGCACCTGAGTTCCTGAGCACCGACGCCTGAGCCCACGGTTCAGGGCCCGGGCGCAAGGCCAGTGGCCCCTGAAAGCACGCCAACCCCCGCATTCGAGGGGGTTCCTGACGCCATCTCCGCACGCCTTTGCACCCCATCTGGGCACAAACCCGAAGGGTCGATGCCGGGCCGTGTCCGGATACTGGTCCGCAGTGCCACGCAACAGTCCCAGAGACATTCCAAGATGCTGTCACTGCAAGAACAGGCCGGCCTGGAAGACCAGGTGCGCGCCGCCCGACTGCGCATGCTGCTCGACCATGTCGAAGTGGCCTTGCTGGCCTCGGGCGTGTTCGCGGCCATCGTGGCCTGGCTGATCCATCACCTGGTGCCCGAGGCGCGGCTGTGGCCCTGGCTGGTCATCAAGCTGGCGTGCCTGCTGCCGCGTCTGGCGCAGGCCAAGTGGCTGATGCGCCGCATTGGCGAGCCTGGTGTCGATGTGGCGCGGGGCCGCCAGCTGATGCTGGTTTTCATTGCGCTCGACAGCCTGGCCTGGGGCGCCGTCTGCTGGTGGCTCACCCCCCTGCACAACCTGGATCTGGCTGTGGTCACCATCAGCTCGCTGATGGGCCTGGCCGCCATCGGGGCCTTCATGAACTCGGTGGACACGCGCGCCGTGGCCTGCTTCACGCTGCCCATGCTGCTGCCCAACATCGCCTATGTGCTGTGGCGCCAGGATTCGCTGGGCCTGTTCGGCGCGGTCTCCATGCTCGGCTTCATGGCGGTGATCATGCTGGAGACGGTGCGCAGCCAGCGCCGCATCACTGAACTGCTGCGCCTGCGCTTCATGCACGAGCACGTGGCCGGCGAGCGCGCCCGCGCGCTGGAGCAGGCCCGCCACCACAGCGATGCGCGCAGCCGCTTCCTGGCCACCGTCAGCCACGAGATGCGCACCCCTCTGCACGGCATCCTGGGCCTGGCCCGCGTGCTGCAACAGGACAAGCCCCGCGCCGACCAGCGCCAGCGTCTGGCCCTGATGGAGCGCTCCGGCGAGCACTTGCTCACCGTGATCAACGACATCCTCGACTTCTCCAAGATCGAGGCCGGCCGCATGAGCATCGAGGCGCGGCCCTTCGACCTGGGCGAGGTGCTGGACGATGTCACCGGCGTGTTCCAGGTGCTGGCCCAGCGCAAGCAGGTGCCGCTGCGCCAGTTGCGCCACTGGCAGGGGCCCTGCCCGGTGGTGGGCGATGCCGCCCGCGTGCGCCAGGTGCTGCACAACCTGCTGGGCAATGCCGTCAAGTTCACCGACCACGGCAGCATCCAGCTGATCGCGCGCCGCCATGATGACGGCCTGGTCGAGCTGCAGGTGCGCGACACCGGCGTAGGCATCGCCGAGGCCGACCGCGAGCGCATCTTCGACGCCTTCACCCAGTCACACGCGGCCTCCAGCGCGGTGCTTGACCGCCAGCATGGCGGCACCGGGCTGGGCCTGGCCATCGCGCGCCAGCTCTGCCGCTCGATGGGCGGGGATCTGGTGTGCGACAGCGCCGTGGGCGTGGGCTCGATCTTTCGGGCCACGATGCTGCTGCCGGCGCAAGCCGATGTGGCCGGGCCCGAGCAGGATCTGCAGGCCGGCACGGATGGCCAAGCCCCGGCCGAAGGTGGCCTGACTGGCCTGCGCGTGCTGCTGGCCGAGGACAACGCCGTCAACATCCTGGTGGCCGAAGCCGTGCTGGGCCACCTGGGCTGCGAGGTGCACACCGTCACCGACGGGCAGCAGGCCGTGGCCTGGCTGGCGCAGCACCGCTGCGACGTGGTGCTGATGGACTGCGCCATGCCCGTGATGAACGGGCTGGAGGCCACGCGCGAGATCCGCCGCATGGAGCAGGCCAAGGGCCAGGCCCGTGTGGCCATCGTGGCCCTTACGGCCAACTCCCTGCTCGATGAGCGCGCGCAATGCCTGGCGGCGGGCATGGACGAGCACCTGGCCAAGCCCTTCGGCCCCGACGACATCCGCGCCGTGCTGGAGCGTGTGTTGCTCCAGCGCGCCGTCCATGTGTCCTAATGGCATCCATGCGCCATGAGGCGCCCCACAAGAACGACCGAGGAGACCCCGCTTGAACGTGACGAAGACCGTGTGCGCAGCCGCCCTGCTGGCGCTGCTGGCCCCCCTGGCCCAGGCCAAACAACGCATCTGCATCTACGACCCGCTGGGCACCAGTGGTGAGGGCTACAGCGCCGCCCGTGACTACGTCATCGCCATGCAGCGCCATGGCGTGGACCTGGAGATCAAGGCCTTCATCGACGAGCGTGTGGCAGTGGAGGATTTCCGCACCGGCCAGTGCGATGCCGTGAGCGCCACGGCCTTGCGCACGCGCCAGTTCATCTCGCTGCCCACAGCGCTCGATTCGGTGGGGGCCTCGTCCATCGTCAAGAACGGCAAGCTGGACCTGACGGCCAGCTACGAGGTGGTGCGCCGCTTCATCCAGACGCTCAGCTCACCCAAGGCGGCCGAGCTGATGCACGCCGGCAATTACGAGGTCGGCGGCATCATCCCGCTGGGGGCGGCGTATGCCTTCGTCAACGACCGTAGCATCAGCACGCTGGAGGCGGCCGCCGGCAAGCGCGTGGCCGCGATGGATTACGACAAGTCCCAGGCGGCGCTGATCCAGCGTGTGGGCGCGCGCCCCGTGGCGGCCGATGTCACCAACTTCGGCACCATGTTCAACAACGGCAATGTGGACGTGATCATCGCGCCGTCCATCGTCTACCGGCCGCTGGAACTGCACAAGGGCATCGGCACCAAGGGCGGGGTGTCCAGCTTCCCGCTGGCCATGCTCACCTACCAGATGGTCTTCAAGAAGGACAAGTTCCCGGCAGGCTTCGGCCAGAAGTCGCGTGATTACTGGCTCGCCAACTATGACCGCGTCATGGAGATCGTGGCCCGCTCCGACAAGGAAGTGCCGGCCAAGCTGTGGATGGAGCCGTCGCCGGCCGATGCCGAGCGCTATGTGGTGCTGATGCGCGAGGGCCGCATCGACATGGCCGAGAAGGGCCTGTACGACAAGCGCGGCCTCAAGCTGATCAAGAAGATCCGCTGCAGCGTCTACGCCGAAGCGGCCGAGTGCGCCCAGGCCACCGAGAACTGGTGAAGCACATGGGGCGGTCTGCCCCGGCCGCAAACAACAACGCCCGCATGATGCGGGCGTTTTTCCTGGGGCTGCAGCCGGTGGGTCAAGCCCAGGCCGGCGCGCCAGGCACTGAGATCACAGGGCCTTCAGGTCAGCGTCAACCTTCTGCAGCAGGTCGTCGGTGATCAGGCCACCGGAGAACTTGGCGACCATCGACAGGGCGAAACCCTTGCCCATGCCGATTTGCGGGTGGGTGGAGATGCCGGGCAGGTGCTTTTCCAGGATGGCCTTGGTTTGTTCGTTGTCCAGCAGATCGCCAAGCTTGGATTCGATCGAGAAGCTCATGGATTTGTCTCTCAGGTAATGGTGGATAAAACACGCGGACAGCCGGGAGCTTCCTGCGCAGGCTAAAGCATAACTCGCCTCGCCGGCATTTCAAACGAACGTTGGGGCCCCGCGCGGGCAGGGTATTCGGGCGTGCGGACGTTTGCGGAAAACGCCTGACGTACCCGCTGATCCACAACCCCCTGACGGTGCCCGAGAGGCCTGGGAAAACCCCTTGGGCCGACCCAAGGCGGTGCACTTATCCCCACCGCGCGCAGAGCGAGCGTGATGGTGGGCGGCTTGTCAAGAGGGTCTGGAAACGCACGGAGATGTGTCGCAAGTGATTGATTTGACTCAATAAATTGAGCACTGATGACAGAGGGGTGTTTGGGGGAAACCCCAGGGACATCGCCGCACACGCACAGGTGTGTATATTTTTCCCACAAAGTTATCCACAGGCTGTGGAGTGATGGGCGGACCAATCGAATCAAGCACTTAGAGGGCATAGCTGGGCCGTGACTTTGAGGCTGCCGGCTAACTGCCGCCTCGGATGGCAGCGGTGCCCGTCGCGCTCATGAAACAATGCAGGCCCGGGCCCGGTGCGAGCCGGCTGGGAGCCAGTCAGGGAGTTCGGCCATTTCGTGAAGGACTACACACCCTGTAAGGCAAATGGAAACTAGGGTAAATACCTAAAATTCAGAATCCAGACCTCGGTTATCCCCATCTTGGACATCCCATACCGCCCAGAGTCGGTGCGCGCGTCCGGGATTGCAGAAACACCCGCAAAGTGTGCTAAGTAATTGATTTATATAGAGCGAACGGTCGTGCTCAAATCTGAGGCAATCTAGCCCAAACGACCACCTGACAAGCAGTTAGCGCGTGTTTGCAAGCCTTGCCCACAAAGTTATCCACAGACCCCGGGGATAAGGGGGAAGCTCGTTTGGATCAAGGACTTAGCGCATTCTTTTCATCGATTTGTAGGAATAACGGAGACAAGACGTAGGTGCCTGCCAAGCCCCGCTCCCCGGCCCCAGAGCCTGCCGCCGCCGCTGTACCGGACGCCGCGCCCGAGGTGCGGCTGCGCGTACTGGTGGAGGCCCCGCAGCACAGCGGCCTGACCGGCCCGCTGGACTACCTGGCCCACCAGCCTATGCTGCCGGGTACGGTGGTGCGCGTGCCGCTGGGGCGCCGCACTGTCACCGGTGTGGTGTGGGATGCGCTGGCCGACGAGGCCGCGCAGGCCTGGGACTTGGCGCAGCTCAAACCGGTGATCGAGGTGCTGCCTGATCTGCCGCCCCTGCCTTTGGCCTGGCGGCAATTGATCAAGTTTGCGAGTGCTTACTACCAAAGAAGCCTCGGTGAAATGGCGATGATGGTGTTGCCGCCGGAGTTGCGCCAGCTGGATGCCGTGCAATGGGCGCGGCGCTTCAAGCGCCTGAGCAAGGCCCTGGCCCAGCCGGCCGAGGCTTTTGGCGCGCCTGAGGCCTTACCCGAGCTCACGCCGGAGCAGCAGGTGGTGCTGGACGCGCTGGCACCCCCCGCATCCCCGCGACCGGGCCCGGAGGGCGCGGGGGCCGCACCCTCGTCGACCTTCCTGCTGTGGGGCAGTACCGGCAGTGGCAAAACCGAGGTCTACCTGCGCCAGGCCGAACGCGCCCTGCAGGCCGGCCGCCAGGTGCTGCTGATGGTGCCGGAGATCAACCTCACGCCCCAGCTGGAAGCCCGCGTGGCGGCGCGCTTCGCCGGCCGCCACATCGTGTCGCTGCACAGCGGCCTCACGCCGGCCCAGCGCCTGCGCAACTGGATGCTGGCCCACCTGGGCGAGGCCGACATCGTGCTGGGCACGCGCCTGGCCGTGTTCACGCCGCTGCCGCGCCTGGGCCTGGTGGTGGTCGATGAAGAGCATGACCCGTCCTACAAGCAGCAGGATGGCGCGCGCTATTCCGCCCGTGACCTGGCCGTGTACCGCGGCCAGCTGGAAAAGGTGCCCGTGATCCTGGGCTCGGCCACGCCCAGCCTGGAGACCTGGTTCAACGCCCTGCCCGTGGCCGATGGTGGCGCGGGCCGCTACCAGCGCCTGACCATGCCTTCCCGCGTGGGCCAGGGCAGCATGCCGCGCGTGCGTCGGCTCGATCTGTCACGCGAGCCCAAGCCCCGCCCCGGTCAAGAGGCGCCGCCGCTGGCCCAGGCCCTGCTGGACGCCATCGCCGAGCGCATCGAGCGTGGCGAGCAGAGCCTGGTGCTGCTCAACCGGCGCGGCTACGCCCCGGTGCTGCAATGCAGTGACTGTGGCTGGAAGAGCGAATGCAAGCAGTGCAGCGCCTGGCGTGTCTTCCACAAGGTGGACCGCACCCTGCGCTGCCACCACTGCGGCCTGACCGACCGCGTGCCGCGTGCCTGCCCGAACTGCGGCAACCTGGACATCCACCCCATCGGCCGCGGCACCGAGAAGCTCGAAGAGCAATTGGCGCAGGCCCTGCCCGGCGCCCGTGTGGGCCGCATCGACGCCGACGTGACCAAGCTGAAAGGCGCGCTGGAAGACAAGCTGGCCAGCGTGCACGCCGGTGAGGTGGACATCCTGGTGGGCACGCAGATGGTGGCCAAGGGGCACGATTTCCGCCGCATCACCCTGGTGGCGGCCGTGAACCCCGATGCGGCGCTGTTCGCCAGCGATTTCCGTGCGGCCGAGCGGCAGTTCGCGCTGCTGCTGCAGGCGGCCGGGCGCGCCGGGCGCGATGCCAGCGTGGCCCAGGGCAGCGAGATGTGGGTGCAGACCTGGCACCCAGATCACCCGCTGTACGCGGCCCTGGCCCGCTACGACTACGAATCCTTTGCCAGACAGCAGCTCAAGGAGCGCCAGTCGGCGGGCCTGCCGCCTTACGCCCACCTGGCCATGCTGCGCGCCGAAGGCAAGACCCAGGAGGCCGCGCAGGGCTTTCTGGAAGATGCCGCGAAGCTGGTGGAAGAACTGGCCGCCGAGCTGGGTGGCATCCTGCTCTACCCCCCGGTGCCCACGGCCGTGCAGCGCGTGGCCAACATCGAGCGCGCGCAGATGCTGATCGAGGCCGAATCACGGCCCGCCCTGCAGCGTCTGCTGTCACGCTCGACGGACACCTGGCTGGCGCTGGCGCAACAACACCGCCCGCGCGGACTGGTCCGCTGGGCGGTGGATGTGGATCCTCTGGCGATCTGATCAGCCCAGCAAGGCTTCCATGCCCTCGCACAGCTCGCTCATCGGCGGCATGTCGGCCAGGAACTTCTTGGGATCGAGCTTGAGCGCGGTGGCGACCTCGGCCGGCACCGTGGCGGCCAGCTCGCTCTCGCTCAGGCCGTTGTGCTCGGCACGGGCGCGCCAGGCGGCCAGGTGCAGCACAGCTGCGATCGGGTCCAACGGCTTGCTGGCCAGCGGCTCGGGGAACTTGGCGATGGCGTCGGAGAAGGCGGTGGGGAACTTCCACTGGCGGGCCAGCTCGGCCCCCACGGTGGCGAAGTTGTAGCCGAACGAGGCTTTTTCCATGTCCAGGCGGCGCGGGTCCATCGGGCCGGCCTGCTTGTCCAGCTGCAGCATGGGCTCGGGCATGCCGGCGTGCATCACCAGCTGGCCGATGCCATGCATCATGCCCACGGTGAAGGCCAGGTCGGCGTTGTGGCCGGTGGTCTTGGCCAGCCAGCGCGATACCACGGCGGCGTGCAGGCTGTATTTCCAGAACTTGCCCAGGTCCATGCCCGGCATGGCCTTGAAGCCGCTGGTCAGGCCCGAGCTGATCACCAGCGTGCGCACGGTGACGAAGCCCAGCATCATCACGGCGTCATCGACGGTGCCCACGGTGCGGGACACGTGGTAGTAGGCCGAGTTGGCCAGGCGCAGCAGGCGCGCAGAGAGCACCGGATCCGCCTGGATCTTCTTGGCGATCTCGTCGATCGAGATGTCCTCGGCATTGAAGCTGTCGATCAGCTCATGGACGATCTTGGGCACGGCCGGCAGGGCCTGGGGTTGCTTGAAAAGGGCTTCGAGCTGCATGAGTCAGCCTCCAAATTTGATGAAACCAATACGCCACCGATCCCCCGCAGGACGTGGCAGAGTTCACTGAATATCGACCCGCCGGGAGCACGACTTGAGCATCCCAGATCGTGGGAATTTCAAACAACGGAAATAAAGGGTGCGAAACCGCACAGTTTGTTCGCTAGGACGGACGGGGAAACCCCGGGTCAGCCGTCATGCTGAGGGATCCAACGAGGAGCGCGCGATGAAGCAGGAACCTGCCCTTGGGGCGACAGTGGCCGTGACCGGGGTGACAGAACTGACACCAAGGCCGATGACACGGCGCGGGTTGGGCCGGGTGGTCGGCCTGGCCATGGGGTGTGCGCTGGCGCTGGTCGATCTGGCGGTGGGCTTGCAGGTGGCCTCGGCCCAGGTGCCCGCGCGCAACCTGCTGGTGTCGTGGCGGGTGGTGTCCTCGGTGGATGCCCAGCAATCGCGCGCCGGGGTCCGCCAAGGCGGCCTGGTGATCGACAGCCGCCGTGGCGTGATTGGTGGCCAGGGCGGGGTGGAGTTGTCCACCCGTCAGCTCGAGCGCGATCAGCAGACCCACCAACAGATCCTGGTGCTCAACGGCCGCAAGGCGCGGCTGGATCTGCGCCAGCAGCGCCCGATTACGCAGTGGCAGTGGGTGGCCCAGTTGGGCTCCGGCGGTCAAGGTGGCGCTGGCGGCTGGGGCAACGGCCAGCCAGGTGGCCAGGGCGTGCAGCCCCAGGTCGGCCTGGTGGCCCAAACCCTGTGGGTGGATGCAGGCCAGGGCCTCACGGCCACGCCGCGCTGGTCCAGCGGCAAGTCCGCCACCGTCGAGCTGGAGGCCGAAGCGCCCGCCCACCCCGATCGCCCCTTCACGCAAGATGCCCAGGGCACGCCCCCGGCGCGCCTGGTGGTGCAGACCGCGCTGAGCGTGCCGCTGGGCGAATGGGTGCCCGTGGCCCAGACCAACCGCCAGGAAGAGGTGCAGCGCCGCGGCATGCTCAGCACCCAGAGCGTCAGCAGCGACGAGCAGGCCGTGCTGGAGATCCGCGTCAGCCTGCCGTGAGGTCTTGAAGCTTCTTGCTACAGTCAAAGGCGCATCAGTTCAAACGGAGACACATCCTCATGCCCACCCCCCTGGACCAGCTGAACCAGGCCACCCGTGCCCTGATCGAGAACGTCAAGCGCGCGGGCTTCCCGCCCATGAGCTCCCTGCCGGTCGACCAGGCCCGGCAGGCCTACCGCATGGGCGTGGGCGTGAGCACGATCCAGCCGGTGGCACTGCCCCGGGTGGAAGACTTCACCATCCCCACCCCGGATGGCTACGCGATTCGTGCGCGCCTGTGGGCGCCCACCACGGACGCCGGCCTGCCGGTGCTGCTCTATGTGCACGGCGGCGGCTTTGTCGTGGGCGGCATCGACACCTGTGAGGCCATGTGCCGCTCGGTGGCGGCGCAGAGCGGCGTAGCCGTGGTCGCCATCGAGTACCGCCTGGCGCCCGAGCACAAGTACCCCGTCTGCCTGGACGACACCTGGACGGCGCTGCAGTGGCTGGCCAACCAGGCCCACACCCTGGGCCTGAACGGCAGCCGTTTGGCCGTGGCCGGTGACAGCGCGGGCGGCACCCTGTCGGCCGCCGTGTCGCTGCTGGCGCGTGACGCCGGCATCCCCGTGGCGCTGCAGGGCCTGATCTACCCCTCGGTGCAGGTGGGTGTGGCCACGCAATCGTTCAAGACCTACGCCTCGGCCGGCCTGATGCTGGACCAGGCCCTGATGAACTGGTTCGAGGCCCAGGCCACCGGCGGTGATCTGAAGGAGCCCTGGCACCGCCAGCCCCTGATCGCGCCCAGCCATGCCGGCGTGGCCCCGGCCTGGATCGCCCTGGCCGAGTGCGACCCGCTGGCCGACGACGGCCACCTCTACGCCCAGGTGCTGGAGAAGGCCGGCGTGCCCGTGCAGCTCACGGTGTACGCGGGCACGGTGCATGACTTCATCAACATGGGGCGTTTCCTGCCCCAGGCGGCCGAGATGCACACCGCCTTGGCGCAGGCCGTGCAACGCGCCCTGTTGCCGGGCTGAGCCAACCCAGGGAAATCACCGGCCCTGTGACGACATTTCGTTGCACAGTGCCCGGCTGATCCGGCACGGGGCTTGCAAGACAGGCGTCAACCGACGCTGTCATGAGTGCCCTGCCTTCACCCGCCCTGCTGGCCAACGGCCAGCCCCTCAGTGGTTCCAAGCCACCCCTGGTCGCGCCCGAGCGCGTGGCCGAGGTGTGGCGCGACCGCCTGAACCTCCTGCTGGAATCCACCGGCGAGGGGGTGTTCGGCGTCGACATGGATGGGCGCTGCACCTTCATCAACCGCGCCGGGGCCCAGATGCTGGGCTACGACCCCGAGGAGGTGCTGGGCCGCGACATGCACGCCCTGGCCCACCACACCCACCCGGATGGCCAGCACTACCCGGCCGAGCAGTGTCCGATCTTCAATGCCTTCCGTGCCGGCGTGCCCTGCCGCATCGACAGCGAGGTGCTGTGGCGGCGTGACGGCACGGCCTTCCCGGCCGAGTACTCGTCCTACCCCATCCTGGACGAAGGCGTGGTGCACGGGGCGGTCGTCACCTTCGTGGACATCACCAAGCGCAAGCTCCACGAGGACCAGCTGCGCACCGCGCACGAGCTGCTCGAGCGCCGCGTGGCCGACCGCACCCAGGCCCTGAGCCAGGCCCTGGGCCAGCTGCGCGAGCTGCAGGCCCACATCGACCGCGTGCGCGAGGACGAGCGCACCCGCATCGCCCGCGAGATCCACGACGAGCTCGGCAGCCTGCTGGTGGGCCTGAAGATGGACGTGAGCTGGCTGGAGAAACGCCTGGACGACAGGCTCAACCTGCGCTGCAAGTGCCAAGACATGCGCGGCCTGATCGACATGGCGGTGGACAACGTGGGACGCATCATCACGGACCTCAGACCTTCCATCCTGGACCACCAGGGCCTGTGGGCCACGCTGGAATGGCAGGCGCAGGATTTCGCCGACAGCGGCGAGCTACGCTGTCTGTGGTCCATGGACATTGCGCCCAATCTGACGGCGCCCGAAGGCCCGCTGGCCACCGCCGTGTTCCGCATCTTCCAGGAGCTGCTGAGCAACGTGGCGCGTCATGCCAATGCCACCCAGGTCGAGATCCGCATCAGTGCCACGCCCAGCGACATCACCCTGCTCGTGAAGGACAACGGCCGGGGCGCCCCGCCCAGTGCCTTCGACAGCACCGATGCCTACGGCGTGATGGGCATGCGCGAGCGCGCCGGCCACTTCGGCGGCTGGCTGCACATCGACAGCCAGCTGGGCAGCGGCACCACGGTGATCCTGACCATGCCGCTGTACCAGCAGGGTCAGGCCGTGCCGCTGGAAGGAGCCGTCTCATGATCCGCGTGCTGCTGGTCGACGACCACCACATCGTGCGCCAGGGCCTGCGCCAGGTGCTGGCTGACGAGCCCGACATCACCGTGGTGGCCGAGGCCGCCGATGGCGTCGAGGCGATACGGCAGGTGCGTGATTTCCTGGCGCCGCACGAAGGGCCGGGCCTGGACGTGGTGATGCTGGACATCGCCATGCCCGGCCGCGATGGGCTGGACGTGCTCAAGCAGCTCAAGGCCGAGTACCCGCGCCTGCCGGTGATGATGCTGTCTACCTACCCCGACAAGCAGTTCGCCGTGCGCTCGCTGCGCCTGGGCGCGAGCGGCTACCTGCACAAGAGCGCCGACCCCGACGAGATGATCACCGCGTTGCGCAAGGCCGCTACCGGCGCGCGCCACATCACCGCCAGCGTGGCCGAGGTGCTGGCCAGCTCCATCAGCGAACCGCACGACCGGCCCGCGCACGAGAGCCTGTCGCAGCGCGAGGACCAGGTCTTCCGCCTGCTGGCGCAGGGCAGCTCCGTGGGCAACATCGCCGAGCAGCTGCACCTGTCGCCCAACACCGTGTCCACCTACCGTGCGCGCATCCTCGAGAAGACGGGCACGCGCAACGATGTGGAGCTGGCACTGTATGCGGTGAAGCAGCAGGTGGTGGTGCTGGCCTGAGCGGCCGCCAACCCGGGGTTGCGGCTCGCGCCTGTAGGGCTGGCACTACACGCAGATCACGGCTGTATTGATGGTGCCCGAAGGCACGCATTCCTACAGTGGACACCGTTGTCCCGCCGATTTCCAGGCGGAAGAAAGGATGTCCGATGTCCAGCGCCTTCGATCCCTACGACGCCGACCGACCCCTGCGCCTGAGCTGCGCCTGCGGCGGCCACCACGCCCCTGACGAGCACGACGCTGCCCAGGCCGGCGCCCATGGCGATGCCGTGCGCACCCTGCGCGCGCGCAGCGAGACGGAGGACTTCCAGGCCTACTCCAACGACTTCATCGAGGCCAGCCTGGTCAAGGCCCTGTTCCCCCAGGATGCCGTGCGCCGCACCTTCTTGCGCGCCGTAGGCAAGGGTACGGCCATGGCCGCGATCGCCAGCGTGCTGCCCACCGCCAGCCTGCAGGCCATGGCGCAAGAGGCCGCGCCGCTGGAGAAGAAGGATCTCAAGATCGGCTTCATCCCCATCACCTGCGCCACGCCGCTGATCATGGCCCACCCCCTGGGCTTCTACAAGAAGCAGGGCCTGGACGTGCAGGTGGTCAAGACGGCCGGCTGGGCGCTGATCCGCGACAAGATGCTCAACAAGGAGTACGACGCCACGCACTTCCTGTCGCCGATGCCGCTGTCGATCAGCATGGGCCTGGGCTCCACAGCCAAGCCCATGCACGTGGCCACCATCCAGAACACCAATGGCCAGGCGATCACGCTGGCGCTCAAGCACAAGGACAAGCGCGACCCGAAGGACTGGAAGGGCTTCAAGTTCGCCGTGCCCTTCGAGTACTCGATGCACAACTTCCTGCTGCGTTACTACGTGGCTGAGCACGGGCTGGACCCGGACAAGGACATCCAGATCCGCGTGGTGCCGCCGCCCGAGATGGTGGCCAACCTGCGCGCCGGCAACATCGACGGCTACCTGGGCCCCGACCCCTTCAACCAGCGCGCCGTGCATGAAGAGATCGGCTTCATCCACCTGCTCACCAAGGAGCTCTGGGACGGCCACCCCTGCTGCGCCTTCGGCACCAGCGGCGAGTTCATCGCGCAGAACCCCAACACCTTCGCCGCGCTGTACCGTGCGGTGCTCACGGCCGCCGCCATGGCCCGCCAGGCCAAGAACCGCGAGCTGATCGCCAAGGTGATCTCGCCGGCGCAGTACCTCAACCAGCCCGAGGCCGTGCTCACGCAGGTGCTCACCGGCCGCTTCGCCGATGGCCTGGGCAATGTGCGCAACGTGCCCGACCGCGCCGACTTCAACCCCATCCCCTGGCAGTCGATGGCCGTGTGGATGCTCACGCAGATGAAGCGCTGGGGCTACGTCAAGGGCGATGTGAACTACAAGCAGCTGGCCGAGAAAGTCTTCCTGCTCACGGATGCCAAGAAGCAGATGAAGGCCCTGGGAGAGCCCGTGCCCGATGGCGCCTACCCCGGCTTCAAGGTGATGGGCAAGGCCTTCGACGCCGCCAAGCCCGAGGCCTACCTGGCCAGCTTCGCGATCAAGCGCACTTGATCTGCTGATCGGCACTTCTGCACTGACGGAACCCCATCACCATGCGACAAGCAGCCCCCTGGTGGCAAGGCGAGCGCTTCAAGGCCGCCCTGCTGTCCCTGCTGATACTGGGCCTGATCCTGGGCGTGTGGCACCTGGCCACCCTGCCCAAGACGGCGCCCGTGGCCAGCCTATCGCCCGAGCAGATCGAGTACCTCAAGCTCATGGGCAAGGATCCGGGGGCCTCCTCGGGCGGTGGCACCACCTCGGGCTTCCCGACCCTGGCCCAGATGGGCAGCACGGTGGTGGCGCACCTGTCATCGCCCTTCTACGACAACGGCCCCAACGACAAGGGCATCGGGCTGCAGCTGGGCTACTCGCTGGGCCGCGTGGCGCTGGGCTACCTGATCGCGGCGCTGGTGGCGATCCCGCTGGGCTTTGCCATCGGCATGTCGCCGCTGATCTACCGCGCGCTCGACCCGTTCATCCAGGTGCTCAAGCCCATCTCGCCGCTGGCCTGGATGCCGCTGGCGCTGTACACGATCAAGGATTCGGCCGCCTCGGGCATCTTCGTGATCTTCATCTGCTCGGTGTGGCCCATGCTGATCAACACGGCCTTCGGCGTGGCCAGCGTGCGGCGCGACTGGCTCAACGTGGCGCGCACGCTGGAGGTCTCGCACTGGCGCCGCGCCATCGAGGTGATCCTGCCGGCGGCGGCGCCCACCATCCTCACCGGCATGCGCATCAGCATGGGCATCGCCTGGCTGGTGATCGTGGCGGCCGAGATGCTGGTGGGCGGCACGGGCGTGGGCTACTTCGTGTGGAACGAGTGGAACAACCTCTCGCTGCCCAATGTGATCTTCGCCATCCTGGTGATCGGGGTGGTCGGCATGCTGCTGGACGCGATGTTCGCCCGGCTTCAAAAGGCGGTGACCTATGTCGAATGATGCCGTGACCCCATCGGCGCTGGATACGCGCCCCTACTTGCAGGTGCAGTCCCTGGGCAAGCGCTACCCCGGGTCCCCAGAACCCGTGTTCGAGCACGTGAACTTCCAGCTGCGACGCGGCGAGTTCGTCTGCATCATCGGCCATTCGGGCTGCGGCAAGACCACCATCCTCAACACGCTGTCGGGGCTGGAACAGGCCAGCGAAGGCCATGTGTTCATGGACGGACGCGAGGTGAACGCCCCGGGCCTGGAGCGCGGCGTGGTCTTCCAGGGCCATGCGCTGATGCCCTGGCTCACGGTGCGCCAGAACATCGCCTTCGCGGTGCGCTCGAAGTGGCCTGACCGATCACGCCAGCAGGTGCGCGAGCACGTGGAGCGCTACGTGCGGCTGGTGGGCCTTGAGCACGCCATCGACAAGAAGCCCTCGCAGTTGTCGGGCGGCATGAAGCAGCGCGTGGGCATCGCGCGGGCCTTTGCCATCGAGCCCAAGATGCTGTTGCTCGACGAGCCCTTCGGCGCGCTCGACGCGCTCACGCGCGGCACCATCCAGGACGAGCTGCTGCGCATCTGCGCCGAGACGCAGCAGACTGTCTTCATGATCACGCACGACGTGGACGAGGCCATCCTGCTGGCCGACCGCATCCTGTTGATGAGCAACGGCCCGCGTGCCCGCATCGCCGAGATCGTGGTCAACACCCTGCCGCGTGACCGCACCCGCGCCGGCCTGCACCACGACCCGCGCTACTACCCGCTGCGCAACCACCTGGTCGATTTCCTGGTGGACCGCGCCAAGGACCTGAGCCATGGACGCGCCCCGGCGCAGCCGCTCGAAGTACATCCGGGGTTGATGGCCGCCTGATGGCTGCGTGAGGCCGCCGAACGCACGCCGCCCACCCCACGATCGACCACAACGCTGAGGACATCACCATGAACGACGCCCGCCTGAGCCGGCCCCCGCTGCCCCCCTTCACCGAGGAGACCGCCCGCCTGAAGGTGCAGATGGCCGAAGACGCCTGGAACAGCAAGGACCCCGAGCGCTGCGCGCTGGCCTACACCGAGGACTCGTGGTGGCGCAACCGCAGCGAGTTCTTCACGGGCCGCGAGGCCATCAAGGCCTTCCTGGCGCGCAAGTGGGCCAGGGAGCACCAGTACAAGCTCAAGAAGCGCCTGTTCGCCTTCAGCGGCAACCGCATCGGCGTGTGCTTCGAGTACGAGTACCACGACGACCAGGGCCAGTGGTGGCGAGCCTATGGCAACGAGAACTGGACCTTCGACGAGCGCGGCCTGATGGCCCGCCGCGAGGCCTCCATCAACGACGTACCCATCGACGCCTCCGAACGGCAACTTTGATTCGACGACAACGCCCCCCTTTTTTGAAACAGGAGCAAACATGAACCGCGAAGACGTGACCGACCTGATCGTGCAGGCCAAGGTGAAGAAGGGCCTGAAGTGGGCCGACGTGGCCACCAAGGTGGGCCTGAGCAAGGAGTGGGTGACCGCCGCCTGCCTGGGCCAGATGACGCTCACCCCCGAGCAGGCCGGCGTGCTGGCCGAGGTGTTCGACCTGCCCGACGAAGCCAGGCTGTGGCTTCAGGAAGTGCCCTACAAGGGATCGCTCCCCACCAGCGTGCCCACCGACCCGCTGATCTACCGCTTCTACGAACTGGTCAGCGTCTACGGCACCACCTTCAAGGCCTTGATCCATGAAGAGTTCGGCGACGGCATCATGAGCGCCATCGACTTCAAGATGGACCTGCAGCGCGAGCCCAACCCTGCTGGCGACCGGGTCAGCATCGTGATGTCCGGAAAATTCCTGCCGTATAAAACGTACTGAAGCAGGGCTTGCGTGGTCCGGGGACCGCGCAAGGTCCGCGCCATGGCCGGTGAGCCCTTTTGTTGGTGAAACCTTAAAAGGAGCACATGCATGGCCCGTGGTCTGTCCCTCTCTTCTTCTGCCATCCGCCGCCGACGACGTCACCAGCCTTTGACCAAGGCGCTGTGGCGGCCGAGTGGTGTGATGCTGGCCTGCGTGGCCGGCCTTGGTGCCATGTCGGCACTGCCATTGGCGTACGCGCAGGCAACTGTGGCCGCACCAGCGGCATCGACATCCTCAGCCACGCCCGATGACAAGCCCCGTTGGCGAGGGCAGGTCGGTGCTTCCATGGCCGCCACCTCGGGCAACACGGACAGCACGACGCTGTTGCTCAACATGGACCTGAACCTCAAGCGGCCAGACGACAAGACGACGCTGACGGGGCATGTCAACGAGGGGCGCACACGGGCAGGGGATGGTGATCGCCAGACCAGTGCGGCACGCTGGGACCTGAGCGGGCAGTACGACCATGACCTCAATGAAGACTGGTTCGGCTTCACGCGCCTGGGCTTCGAGCGTGACCGTGTCACCGAGCTGTCGCTGCGTACGCTGGTGGGCGCTGGTCTGGGTTACCACGTGCTCAAGGGGCCGAAGCACACCTTCGACGTCTCAGCCGGTTTGAGCTACACCGACAGCCGCTGGAATGTCGACACGACCATCGATGACGAGACCGGGCGGCATTTCACGAGCGTGGGCCTGTTGCTGGCAGAGGAGTCATCGCACGAGCTGACGGACACGGTGACGTTCAAGCAGCGTCTGGAGGCTTATCCCGGTCTGACGGGGGCCAAGTCGAAGCTGTTGCGGTTCAATGCTTCTTTGAACGTGGCGATGACCAAGGCTTTGTCACTGTCCGTGGGCCTGGTGCATAACTACGACGGGAACGCGGCTGAAGGGCGGGAGAAGAATGACACGGCCTTGTTCACGGGGGTGAACTTGAAGGTGGGTGGCTAGGTTTCTTGTCCTTGGCTTGCGTCTTTTCTGGCGCTTTTTCGGGGCAGCGCGGGGCGGGGTCTGAGTGGGCCTGCGGCCGGACTTCTTTGTTGTCGGTCCCGCCTCCGGCGGGACTGCCTTGCGCTGCTCGTGCTGAGGTGGGGCCGCGTAACTCACTCCGCGGCCTCCGGCCGCTGCGTTCAAACAGACGCGGCCAGTCAGATAACGAAGCGCGCTGCGCGCGCCCACCTCATCACTGCGCTGCTCAGCGCCAACAAGGCGCCCGGCCGCAGGCCCACTCAGCCCTGGGTGCCCCGCTGGTGGCGTGCGGAGGCCGCTGCTTGCACAAAGCGAGCGCCTTGCTACGTCACGCTGGTTAGCCGCGCTGATGTGGTCACGCCTGGCCCAACAACCTGTGCATGCGGCAAGCGAGGCGGAAAAGGGCTGGGGCGGTGTCTGGCGGGGCGCCTTGTTGGCGTCGCAGGCGCGCAGGGAGGGGCGGGTCTGCCCCTGGCCACAGGCCAGGGGATGGCGAGCATGTTTGAGGCCCACAGGGCCGAGTTGCGCAGCCACCTGCCCCGTCGAGCACCGGAGAGCAGTCCTGCCGAAGGCAGGGCCGCCAACATTGAAGCCCAGCCAGATACCGCTCCAGCCCCCGCCTTGCGTTCTGACAAAAAAACGCTCAAACCATCGCAAGACAAGCGTCAGGCCTAAGCGCTCACTTCACCGCCGGCCGCTCATCCCCCATTCCCAGGATCCGCGCCGGATCACTCGGCGTACTGGCGGTATCGCGCGGCCACAAGGCCCACACCCGCAGCGGCTGCTTCGTCCGCCCCGCCTGCGTCAACGCCTCATCCCCCCAGCCCCAGAAATAGTCGGCCCGTACGGCCCCCACGATCGCCCCGCCCGTGTCCTGCGCCACCACCAGCCGCTGCAGCGGCCGGGCAGGTGCCGCCGCTGCGCTCCAGGCCTGGGGTTCCGTGCTGTCCAGCCACACCGGCGTGCCATAGGGCACCGCATCGCGGTCCACCGCGATCGAACGGCCGGGCGTCAACGGAATGCCTTGCGCCCCCACCGGCCCCTGATCAGGCTGCGTCAAGGGCTCTTCCCGGAAGAACACCACACGCGGGTTCGCGCGCAGCATCTCCGCCACGCGCTGCGGGTTCGCCGCCGCCCAGCCCCGGATCGATCCCCAGGAGGCTTGGTCCAGCGTCACAGCGCCCTGGTCCACCAGCCAGCGCGCCACCGATTGATAAGGCTGGCTGTTGTGCCCCGCGAAGGCCAGCCGGATCTGCTTGGGCTGTCCGTCGGGCGTCAGGTCGTCCAGCACGCGGATGCGGGTCGAGCCCTGCACCTGGATCATCAAGGCGTCCAAGGGATCGGCCACGTACATCAGCTCGCGCCCGATCAGCGAGGCACGGGCCTCGGGCAGGGTGTCCAGCTCTGCACGGGTGTAGTGGGGCTTGCGGGTGGCCAGATCCACCGGCGGGCGGAACAGCGGCGTCTGGAAAGCACCCACCGGCTTGCGCATGCCGTCCACTTGGGGCTCGAAATACCCCGTCAGCAGCCCCGTGGTCTGTCCTTCGTAGCTTTGTACCTGCCAAGGTCGCAGGTTGACCTCGAGCCAGCGGCGCACGGTTTCGTCGCCTGCCTCGCGGCCCCAGCCGGCCCCCAGTGTGCGTGCCTTTGTGCACACGGGCAGCCAGTCGCCCGTGGCGCGCTGGCAGCTGCGCCATAGCGCGCTCCAGGCTTCGCCCACGCGGTCCTGTGTCCAGCCGGGCACGGAGGCCCAGTCGGTGGCCACCCAGCGCGCGCGGGCGCGGTCCCAGGCCAGGCTGCCATCGGGTTGGATCTCCGGCGAGGCCGAAGGCTTGTGCAGGCCAGGCACGGGGGGCTGTGGCTGCGTGGGCGGGATGGGCGTGGCCGGCTGGTGCGTGGGCAGCTGGCCGCAGGCGGCCAGGAATGCTGCGATGATGAGGGCCAGAGAGGCACGCACCCGGGGGTGCGGCTGGTGATTGCTGCGGAGACGACGACCGATCATGTGGCTGATTCTGCTCGAAGCGCTGGCGGCGCTGGCGCTCTTGGTGTTCTTCGTGTGGTGGACGATGTTCTCGGGGCGCCGCAAGGGCGAGCCGCCGGCCAAGGTGGCGTCGCCGCCCCCGCCGCCCCCCCCTCGCGATGAGTCGGGGGGCGACACACCATCGTAGATGGCTGGATCGCCCCTACCATCAGGCGCGAGGGGGCTTGCTCTCCGGTATTGATGGAGGTGGGGCCGCTGCGGCGTTGTCCAGCTGCACCAGGGACTGGGCCCGCTCGGCGGCCTCACGCGCCTCCTTGCGCTTGCTGGGCGGCAGCACGAAGCTGAAGGGGTGGCGCAGAAAGCGTCGGCCCATGGCCTTCCACAGACGCGAGCGGTCTTTGACGCGCACGCCGCGCGAGCGCAGCGCCACGCGCAGGGCCAGCGCGAAGCTCACGCCCACGTTGAATAGACCTGTCAGCGGGATGGCGGCCATGCACCACCAGAACAGCGGATCGTTCAGCGCGGGCAGCCCTAGAGTGCCCAGGGCCGCGGCGATCTGCCCCGTGGACAGCGTCACGTGGCGCACCTCCAGCGGCAGCCCGAAGAAGGCGGCGATGGGGGGCACCAGGCCCAGCATCAGGCCCAGCGACACATTGGCCGCCAGGCCGGACACATTGAGCCGCCACCACCGCGCCCAGCGCGCTGCACGCTCGGGGCCCAGCAGCGCCTGCATGCGCGGATGCCACTGCATGGCACTGTCGATGCGGTGCCACACGAACCAGTTCTCGAACCAGCCGGCAAAGATGCTGGAGGTGAACAGCAGGATGCCGGTGAAGGCGGCGAAGAACACCGAGGGGCCCAGCAAGGTGAGGCTTTCCAGCGTGTGGTGCGCCTTCTCTTCGCCGATCAGCGGGTGGCCCAGCGCCCACCATGCCAGGGCCTGGATGGCCAGCACCACGGGAAAGACCAGCATCAGGTTGCCGATGATGCCGGCCATCTGTGAACGGATCAGGTTGGCCACCTCGTCCACGAAGGCGGCCGCGCCTTCCTCGGTATGCGCCTCGCCCAGCTTGGCCGCCATGGCCGGGGCCGTCATCGCCGGCTGCTTGGTGGCCACCCGCCAGTGCAGCAGGTAGATGATCACGAAGCTGATGGCGTAGTTCAGGCCAGCAGCGAAGCCGCCCCAGAAGGCCGAACCCACCAACGCCAGCAGGAAGAACTTCAGGAAGGTGGTGCCGGCCAGCACCACGCCGCCGCCTGAAGCTCGCCGCAGCATGTCGAAGTAGGCCGCACGGGTGCGGGTGATGTAGTGCTCGCCCGTCTCGGCATTGCGTTCGGCCACCAGGCGGGCCAGCAGCGAGTAATGCCGGGTGAACAGGGCGCGCACGCTGCGCCGCTCCGCGCTTTCCTTGATCAGGCCCAGCACCAGGGCGCGGATCTCCCGCTGGGGCTGGGGCGCCAGCAGGCAATCCAGCACCTGTTCGATGCGGCGGCCGCGCGCGCGCAGCTGGTCGATCTGGAAGACCACGTCCACCGACACGCCATAGGCTTCCAGGTGATCGTGCACGCCCACGGCCAGTTGCATGCAGTGGTCCAACAGGCCGCGCAGGTACTGGGCCTGCTGCAGCACGGCGGCCCGGCGCTTCTCGTCCGGCACGGGCACGGGCGCAGGGCGCGAGAAATCGGCGGTGCGCGGGATGGCATCGGCCGTTTGCTCGGGCAGTTCGGGCGCCTCCGCTTCAGCGACGTCTTCCAGCAAGTCGTGCAGATCTTCGGCGGCACGGGCCAGCTGGCCGAAGGTCTGCGTGACTTCGCGGCTGGGGCCATCGCCCATGCGCAGGCGCAGTTCGGGCGATACGCCAGCGGCACGTACCTGGCTGGCCAGGATGCTCAGCGCCTCCATGAAGGGCTGACGCCAGCCCAGGGGGCTGTCCTCGGCGTAGTGCCAGGCCTGGCTGAACAGGTCGCCCAGGCGTTCCATCGTGGCGTCGTCGAGCTGGGCGATCCAGACCGGGTCGCGGTCCACGTCGAACAGCAGGCCGAACAGGGTGGACAGCTCGCGCGTTTCAGGGCTGGAGGGCAGCAGCTTGCGGCGCATGCGCTCGCCGAACTCGCTCATGAAGGCGGCACGTGGCGCGAAACCATGGTCGGCCAGCAGGCTGCTGAAGTGCAGGTCGCGCAGGCAGGCGGCCAGCAGGGCCACCACGCGGCGACGCGCCTTGGTGTGGTCGGCCACGTGGCGCACGATGTACTGGAGGCCGGAGACGGGCTCGCCCTGACGCACCCAGCGCAGCACCTCGATCAGCCACAGGTGGCGTTGCGCGGCGGATCCTTGATGGGGGGCGTTTTCCAGCAGTTGGTCGATGCTGACGGGCGGTTTGGGGCGAGAAAACAGTCGAAATGCCATGCAGCGGCCCGCTCAGTGCAGCGACTGCGCGCGGGACAGCACGAAGGCCGGAATGGGCGCGTCGAACCAGCGGGCATCCTCGGACATGCAGAAGTAGGTGCCCTGCATGGTGCCCTGGGGCGTGTTCAGGCGTGTCCAGCTGGTGTATTCGAACTGCTCGCCGGGCTGCAGCAGGGGCTGCTGGCCGATCACGGCCAGGCCGCGCACCTCCTCGATGTGGCCGGTGGCGTCGGTGATGACCCAGTGGCGGCCGACGAGCTGCGCCGGCACATCGCCCGTGTTGGCGATGGTGACGGTGTAGGACCAGGCGTACTCGTGCCGGGTCGGGTCGCTGTGCTCTTCCAGGTAGTTGGGGACCACGGAGCAGGTGAATTGGGCTTGACTCATGGGTTGGGATTCTAGGCAGGCCCGCCAGGCGGGATCTGAACAATACCCCACGGGGTCATAGGGCTGTCATCCAGGCTTGGCACGCTGGCGTCCGTCACACATGTCACAAAGGGGAGCGTTGATCATGGACCGTCGTCGTTGGCTGGCGTCGCTGGGCGCCGCGGGTGCGGGTTTGTCGTTGACCTGGTGGTCGCCCATGGTGCGGGCGGTGCAGTGGCTGTCCACGGGCGAATGGCCCATCGATGCCAATGCGCTGCGCACCGATTCGGCGCGCGTGTTCGACCTGTCCGTGGCCTCGGCCGACCCGAGCCCCACCGGCGTGGTGCTGTGGACGCACATCGCCGACACGGCCGTGCGGCCGGGCGAACCCCTGTACCTGCAGGTGGCGCTGGACGAGCGCTTCCAGACCCTGCTGCTGCAGGCCCGCATCGACGCCCAGGAGATCACCCCCGAGCGTGACCACACCGTCAAGATCGACCTGGACGGCCAGTTGCCCACCACGCAGGGCGGTGGACCCTTCTTCTACCGCTTCATCTACGACGCCACCGTGAGCCGCACGGGCCGTTGCCGCACCCTGCCGGCCAGCAACAACCTAAAGCGCCTGAAACTGGGCCTGCTGACCTGCCAGGACTACACCAACGGCTACTACGGCGCCCTGACCCACGTGGCGCAGGACGACACCATCGACTTCGTGCTGCACCTGGGCGATTTCATCTACGAAACGGCCGGTGATCCGCGCTTCCAGAGCTTGCCCTACGCCGACCGCACCCTGGTGCTGCCCTCCGGCGGCCTGGTGGCGCTGGACCTGACCGACTACCGCTTCATCTACCGCACCTACCGGTCCGACCTGCAACTGCAGGCCGCGATGGCGCGTCACACCTTCATCTGCGTGCCCGACGACCACGAGACGGCCAACGACTGTTACTGGGACTATGCCCGCGACACCCTGGGCGCGCCCGATCACCCCTACACCACCGATCCGCAGTACGGCAACGATGCGCGGCTGCTGCGCCAGCTCAAGCTCGATTCGCAGCGCGCCTGGGCCGAGTACGTGCCCGCCCGCGTGACCCACAACCCGCAGGCCACCCACCCGCACGAGGCGCTCAAGGTCTACCGCCGCTTCACCTTCGGCCGCTTCCTCGACCTGTTCATGATCGAGAACCGCAGCTACCGCAGCCCGCACCCCTGTGGCGAGGGCGATGTGCTGCAGCGCTACGTACCGCTGGGGTGCACCCAGGTCAACAGCCCCGAGCAGACCTTGCTGGGGGCCACCCAGCGCCAGTGGCTGATCGATGGCCTGACCGGCTCTCGGGCGCAATGGAAGTTGATGGGCAATCAGACCTTTTTCGGGCGCCTGGCGCTGACCTTCCTGGGCGCCCAGGTGGCGCCCTTCAATGTGGATGCCTGGGACGGCTTCGCGGTCGAGCGCCGCGCCATCACCGGGGCCGTGCGCGATGCTGGTGTGAAGGACTTCCTGATCGTCACCGGCGATCTGCACACGCACATCGCCAGCAACGTCAAGCACAACTACGGCAACCTCAACCCGCTGGACCTGGGCAACCTGGTAGGGGCGGAGTTCATGACGCCCTCGGTGAGCTCGTCCAACCTGGGGGAGATGCTCGGTGCCAAGCTGAACGCCCAGCAGCGCCAGTTGCTGCTGCAGGGCCTGGCGACCCCGGCCGTGCGCCTGAACAACCAGCACATCCAGTTCTTCGACAGCACGCGCCAGGGCTATTCCACCCTGGAGCTGACCGACACCTTCGCCGAATGGGTGTCCTACGCGGTTGACAAGGGGGTGAGCCAGGGGCTGCCGGCGCGCACCTGCATCGCCCGGCAGCGCAAGTACACGTCCATTCCCTGGCTGATCGGACAGACAACCTGGGGGTACTGACAAGGGCCGACCTGGGCATTGCGTCACGGGTGTTCAGACGGTGCAGGACGCAGGGCGGACAAGTTTTCTACAATGGGCACCCCGCCCCACCGAGCCCCAACCAGAGCCCGAGAGCCCCGCCATGGCCACCTACCGCATCGCCCCTAGCATCCTGTCCGCCGATTTCGCCCGCCTGGGCGAGGAAGTGCGCAACGTCATCGACGCCGGTGCCGACTGGATCCACTTCGACGTGATGGACAACCACTACGTGCCCAACCTCACGTTCGGGCCCATGGTGTGCCAGGCGCTGCGCAAGCACTCGGTCAAGGCTGACGGCACCAAGGTGCCCATCGACGTGCACCTGATGGTGCAGCCCGTCGATGCGCTGGCCACCGCGTTTGCCAAGTCGGGCGCCGACATCGTCACCTTCCACCCCGATGCCTCCACCCACGTGGACCGCACCCTGCAGCTGATCAAGGCCGAGGGCATCCAGGCCGGCCTGGTCTTCAACCCGGCCACCCCGGTGGACGTGCTGGAGTGGGTGATCGACAAGGTGGACGTGGTCCTCCTGATGAGCGTGAACCCCGGCTTCGGCGGCCAGAGCTTCATCGACAGCACGCTGCGCAAATGCGAGAAGGTGCGCAAGATCATCGACGCACACCATCGGGAAACAGGCCGCGACATCCGCCTGGAGATCGATGGCGGCATCAAGGTGGACAACATCCGCCGCGTGGCCGATGCCGGTGCCGACACCTTCGTGGCGGGCAGCGCCATCTTCGGCCAGCCCAGCTACAAGGCCGTGATCGACGCGATGCGTGAGCAACTGGCACGCTGAACTGCCCCTGCTGCGCACGGCCCTGGCCGCCGGCCCCTTCGTGGTGCTGACGGGCGCGGGGTTGAGCACGGGCAGCGGCATCCCGGCCTACCGCGATGCCGAGGGTCGCTGGGCCCACCCCGCACCGGTGCAGCACCAGGCCTTCACGCGCGATGAAGCCGTGCGCCGCCGCTACTGGGCGCGCAGCTTCGTGGGCTGGCAGCGCTTCGGGCAGGCACAGCCCAATGTAGGCCACCACGCGCTGGCCGAGCTGGAGCGCCAGGGCCATGTGCATACCCTGATCACCCAGAACGTGGATGGCCTGCACCTGGTGGCAGGCAGCCATGCCGTGATCGAACTGCACGGGGCCTTGCGGCAGGTGGTGTGCATGGCCTGCGGCCAGCACCTTGAACGCACGCAGGTGCAAGCGTGGCTGGAGGCGCTTAACCCCGGCTTTGATCCGGCGCGCATGGATGCTGCCCGCACCGCGCCTGACGGGGATGCCCACCTTGAAGAAGATGTTTACGGCGATTTCAAGGTGCCGGGCTGCCTCGCCTGCGGCGCTGGCCTGCTCAAGCCCGACGTGGTGTTCTATGGCGACAACGTGCCGCGCGAGCGTGTGGCCCAGGCCATGGCCTGTGTGGAAGGCGCCGCCGGCCTGCTGGTGGTCGGCTCCTCGCTGATGGTGTACTCGGGCTACCGCTTTGCCGAGCAGGCGCACCGCTTGGGCAAACCGGTGATCGCCATCAACCAGGGTGTGACGCGGGCAGACGCCTTGCTGGCGTTCAAGCTGGACGCGGATTGCGGCCAGGCGCTTGAAGCCCTGGTGTCTGCCCACTAGCCTTCGCGCAGGTCAGACGGTCGGGTCAGGCGGGAACTGCTTGTTCAGCCGATCCCACGAGGCGCGGGTGGCATGTCGGGCATGCTCCCATTCCAATTGGGAGCGGCCCCTGAAATGGCCCCAGTCGCGTGAGAGTTCTTCTTCGGCCTCATCGAAGGGGCGGCCGCGGAAGGCGTCGTAGGTGCTCACGCCGTAACGGTAGGCGGGGCCGTAGTCATCATAGGTGCTGCCTGCGCTCACGTAGGGCTGCGAGGCATAGTTGTCGCGCCAGTAAGCGTCTTCCAGATCCGAATCGATGCGGTGGGCAATGGCCTTGCCGGCCGCAGCGCCCGCGAAAGCGCCAGCCGCCGCACCGATGGCCGCGCCGACCGGGCCGGCGATGGCGCCCGCCGCCGCACCGGCCATCACGCCGCCGGTGGCGGCACCCAGCCCCGTGCCCACGGGGTGGAAGTCAGGCGCGCCTGTGGCCGGGTCGTGCGAGTGCACATGGGGATCGGAGGGCTTTGTGGGGCTCGATTGAGGTGTGCGCAGGGCCATGATGGTCTCCTTTGATGGGTGCTGTCACCGGCAAGGTGCCGGAGGCGTACACCAAGGTGGCAACCGACATGCCCGCTCGGGCCATGCACGGGTAAATCCCTTCGGGCATCGCGATGCGGCGCGGCGCTATCCTGAACACGTGTTTCAACGATGCAGGAGACAAGCCATGACACAGCGCAAGGACTACACCGCCGATGCGCCCTCGCGCGACGAGGTCGATGCCACACGCGGCACGCTGGTGCTTGAGTTCGGCACGGGCTGGTGCGGCATCTGTGCTGCAGCGCAGCCCAAAATTGCCGACGCGTTCGATCGCCACCCCGGCATCCCGCACCTCAAGATCGAGGACGGCCCCGGCCGCCCGCTGGGCCGCTCGTTCAAGGTGAAGCTGTGGCCCACCCTGATCCTGCTGCGTGACGGGCAGGAGGTGGAGCGGCTGGTCAGGCCGACGGATATGAAGACCATCGAGGACGCGCTGTTACGCTTGGAGGCTGATTGACAAATATCTGGGGCGGCAATGACCGGGATGTTCGACTATTGGGGGAAAGCGAAACCGGTAGACGGAAGCTCCTCTGCCTGGCATCTGTTGCCCTTTCATAGCCTGGATGTTGCTGCTGCGGGCACTGTTTACATCGAGCGCAGCCCCCAAATTCGTGCGCTACTCCAGCATCGACTGGGCTTGCCTGAGGCGCAATTGCTGCCATGGATAGGGTTCTGGCTGGCTTTGCATGACCTGGGTAAGTTTGCGACCACCTTTCAAGGCCAGCGTGAAGACATCCTGCAGAGGTTGCAGCAGCGGATCTGTCGTCATCAATACAGTGAGCGGCATGACACCCTGGGCATGCTGCTGTGGCTTGCATTGCAAGAGGATGCTGCTGCAGAAGCCTGGTTCGGGCCAGCCACCGATGATCTCCTTGAAGGGCTTTGCTTCTGGGCAAGGGCCATGACGGGGCACCACGGACAACCCCCTAGAGAGTTTGCCAAGGCGCTGGATCCCCACTTTCAATACCCATTCGATCAGCGTGCCGCATTCGAATTCGTGCAAGCCATGCGCGGCATGTTCCTGTCTGACATCGACTTTGAACACCCCTGCTTTGCTGACCCGCGTCGATTCCTGAACGTCAGTCGCCAACTGTCCTGGTGGCTGGCTGGCGTGGCCGTGCTGGCAGACTGGATCGGGTCCAACCAGTCGCATTTTCCCTATCGCAGCCAAGCGCAGGATCTGACCGCTTACTGGCAAACCGCTCGACAAGCTGCAAGTCGGGCACTGAGTGACGTGGGCGTGCTGCCCGTGCCTGCCCGGCCAGCCATGGCCTTTGAGCAGTTGTTCCCGCATATCCAGCATCCCTCGCCGCTGCAGGCGTGGGCCAGTCAGGTAGCGCTGCCGAACGGGGCGCAGATCCATTTGCTGGAAGACGTCACGGGTTCTGGCAAGACCGAAGCCGCCATGATGCTCACTCACCGGCTGATGAGCGAGGGGCTGGCCGAGGGCTTCTACATGGGCCTGCCCACCATGGCCACGGCCAACGCCATGTATGGTCGCCTGAGCACTTTCTATGCATGCCTGTTCGATGGCATGGCCAGCCTGTCCTTGGCCAATGGCCAGAGGGATTTGGTGGCAGCGTTCGCCGAATCGGTGCTGCAGCCAGGGCAGACCGAGCGCGATGGGCATCAACTTGATGACACCGCGACAGCGCGCTGCACCGCCTGGCTGGCTGACCACAACAAGCGTGCCCTGCTGGCGCCCGCCGGCGCTGGCACCATCGACCAGGCGCTGATGGCTGTACTGCAAGGCAAGCACCAGTCGTTGCGCCTGCTGGGGCTGTTTCGCAAGGTGGTCATCGTGGATGAAGTGCATGCTTGCGATGCCTACATGCAAGGCGTACTTGAACAGGTGCTGCGTGCCCATGCGTCGGTGGGCGGCAGTGCCATCTTGCTGTCTGCCACCTTGCCGCAGCGCATGAAGCAGGCGTTGCTGGATGCTTTCGCGGAGGGGGGCGGCCAGCTTGTGCCGGCTTCGTCCGAGACGCGCTACCCCCTTGTGACGAGTTGGTCGTTCGCTGAGCCTGGCCGAATCGACTTGCTGGCCATGCCCACACGCGCCGATGTGCGGCGCACGGTGGATGTGCGCTATCTGGCCGACATTGATGAGGTGGTAGAGGGTATCCGTGCCGCGCTGGCCGAGGGGCGCTGCGTGTGCTGGATGCGCAACACGGTGGCCGAAGCGCTGGATGCCCATGCCCGGTTCGCCGCCGAGTTGACGCCAGACAGGCTGATGTTGTTTCATGCCCGTTTCAGCCTGGGTGACCGGCTCGACATGGAGGGGCGCATCCTGCAGCACTTCGGGCCGCAGAGTACGCCCTCGCTTCGACAGGGGCGATTGGTGATCGCCACCCAGGTTGCAGAGCAATCTCTCGATGCCGACTGGGATCTGGTCGTGAGCGATCTGGCGCCCATTGATCGCCTGATCCAGCGTGCCGGCCGGCTGCAGCGGCATCGTCGGAGTGGGGCTGGAGAGCGCTTGGCAGATCCGTCTCAGCCCGATGGACGTGCGCGTGCGTGCCTGTGGGTGCACGGGCCACGCTGGCAGGAATCGCCATCCGCCACCTGGGTCAAGGATGCCTTTCCGAAATCGGCAAAGGTCTACCCACACCACGGGCAACTGTGGTTGACGGCGCGCTTGTTGCAAGAAGGCCAGTTACGCATGCCCGAAGACGCCAGGCGTCTCATTGAGGGCGTGTTCGGCCAGGACGCGGAACTGCCTGCCTCATTGATGCAGAACGCGGTGCAGGTCGAAGGCAAAGCCATGAGCGAGGCCTCCGAATCGCAGAGCAACACGATCAAGCTTGCCAGTGGTTATCAGCGCGGCATCACCGACTGGTGGGACGATGCCCGTACCCCCTCGCGCCTGGGCGAGCCCAGTGTGGATGTCGTGCTGGCGTGCTGGGAGGGTGGGCATCTGCGGCCGTGGGCTGCATCACGGCCTGAGCATGCCTGGGCCTACAGCACAGTGCGCGTGCCTCAGCGGCTGATCGCCGAAGCCGCAGAACCTGAAGACGAAGCGGCACTGGCGGCCTGGCGACAGGCCCAGTCCAGCCTGCCGGATCAAGGAAAGTGGTCCATCCTGCTGGCTTTGCAGGCCAGCGACTTCGGCTGGCGGGGGGCGGCCCTGATGAAACAAGGAGATCGCCAGATCCGTCGCGACTGGGTCTATGACCCGCTCTCCGGCCTGAAGCCGTTGTCGTCCTGACGCCAGGTCCGCAGCGCTCAAGTCGATTGGATCTCTGCCAGTAGTTCGGGGTGTCTGTCGAGCACCTTCAACAATTGCAGCAAGGCCAGTGGCGGCGTGGTCTTGCCTGTTTCATAGCGAGAGAAGGCGTTGACACCCCCTCCGAACAGCTCTGCGGCTTGTCGTTGGTCCAGGGCCAGCTTCTTGCGAACGCGGGCGATCTCGGATGGATCAAAGTGCTGTTCATTGACCTGCTTTTGAAAGGCCCCGATCCATGTGCTGAAGCGGTCGCCTTGCGCCGCATCAAGGATGACCTCGCCGCAGGCTGGGCAGAAATCACCCGTGATCTGCTGCACGAGGCCTTGCTGGCCCTTGTAGCTGTAAGGCAGATCGCGGGTGTCGCGCACCAGTTCGGCGCCACCACAGCTTGGGCATTTCATGGTCACAGCTCCTTGAACGACACGATCAGCAGGTCATCCACCACGGTGAGTTTCAAATAAACGGCCAAACCTGTGGTGGTGTGGGTTCGGTAGACGTCCTGCCAGATCCGGTGATCCGCATGGGTGGTCATGCTCTTGTGGAAATGGGCGGATGTCAGGGCCATCACCACCTCGCACATGCCGGCCACAGTGTCGATGCCGAGTGCGCGAGCGCCGATCAGGGCACTGGTGGTGGTGCGCACCTGACCGGCCTGCACCAGTGCTTTCACGACATGCAGTTTGCAATGAGGTGTGTTTTTTTCCACGCTGAAAACCCTGTATTTTAACCAAATTGGTTATTTTTTCAAGCCGCCCCGATGCGACTCCGCGGTAGCGGCATCCCCAAGGATTTGGGGAACGGTTGGGTCCCGACACCAACCACGGGTCATCCCAAACTTTGATTCGGGAAGCAGACATTGTCCTACAGAATAATTTGACAGACACAAACCACTTATGTAATAAATGGCGTACTAAAAATCGCATCGAAAATGGGGAGCCGGTATGTCGCTGTTGACTGAACCATGGATGCCCGTGCGCACCCGCGCGGGCGAGCGGCGCTGGATCTCGCCGGAGCAGTTGTCCGATCCGGAGGTGCTGGCCTTTGACGCTGATCGTGCCGATTTCAATGGCGCACTGGCCCAGTTCGCCATCGGCCTGCTGGCTACCTTCGTACCGGTGCAAGACACATTTGCCTGGCGAGCCTTGTTCAAAACGCCGCCTCCGCGCACTGACCTGCACACCTGGTTTCAACCGGGCGTCGACGCGTTTGTGTACGACGGCGACGGGGCGCGGTTCATGCAGGACAGGGTGCTGGGCGAGTCGGGCGATGTCGGGGTGGCCGCATTGCTCGTCGACTCACCGGGTGAGAACACCATCAAGAACAACAGCGATCATTTCGTCAAACGCGGTCGCGTCGAGCGGCTATGCCCGCATTGTGCGGTGATTGCCCTGCTGACACTACAGATCAACGCACCCGCCGGCGGTGCCGGTCACCGCACGGGCTTGCGCGGCGGTGGGCCCTTGACGACGCTGCTGGCCTGTCAGCCACCGAAGTCGCTGTGGCATGACCTCTGGCTCAACGTCATCGAGCCGCCTCATCACCACGACCATGGTGGTGACGCGAAAAAGGTGGATGGTCACTTCACCTTTCCATGGCTGGCCGACATCACGGCTATCCAGCCTGACAAGGGCGAAACCGCGCCCAAGCAAACCCACCCTTTGCACATCTTCTGGGCCATGCCTCGCCGTATCCGGCTCGACTTTCAGTCGACGAGCAGCGGTACCTGCGACCTGTGCCATCGTGCCAGCGACAGGCTGCTCAGTCAGTACAGCACCAAGGCCTATGGCTTGAACTACAAAGGGCCATGGGACCATGTGCTCTCCCCCTATTACCAGACCAAGGAGGGATGGCTGCCCCTGCACCCTCAACCCGGAGGCTTTGGCTATCGCCACTGGCTACCGTGGGTGCTGGGCTCTGGTGATGACAAACAAAGGCAGCGCCCCGCACGCGTTGTGGAGCGCCATGCGCTGTCCCGGCGACAGAGCACCGTGGGGGGGCAATTCCAGATCTGGGCCTTCGGTTTCGATATGGAGAACATGAAGGCCCGATGTTGGTACGAGGCCCGCCTGCCTCTGTACAACCTGGATGACTGCGCCCCATCGGACTTGCGGCGCCTTGAGGTAGTGATCAGTCGCTGGCTGGAGGGTGCACGCTTTGCCCGCTATGCCCTGAGCAGTGCCGTCAAGTCGGCGTGGTTCAAGTTGGATGCACGGGGTGACTTCAGCCTGGTTGATGCCCGGTTTTGGGCGCAGACGGAAGAGGCCTTCTACCGCAACCTGCGAGAGGTGATCGATGAAGTGCGGGGCAGTGCCGTGCAAGACCACGAAGCCCTTGGCGAGCGGTGGTTGCAGACCTTGAGTCAAGTATGCCGCGACCTTTTTGACAAGGAGTTCGTCGGAGCGGGCCTGATCGACCGTCAGAATCCGCGCCGCGTGGCCGATGCCCACAAGCTGCTGCTCAACACCTTGAACGGCAGCAAGCTCAGGCAACTGCTGGCCTTGCCCACACTGGATGTCGGCAAGCCTGCTAAAGCACGTCCCGCCAAAGTAGCAAAGACCAAGAACAAGGAGGAAGCATGAAACTGAACGAAGAAGCCGGCGTGGGCCAAGCCATCATCGATTGGTGGAAAAAACTGGAAGAACACGACCGCGGCGGGCGCGCCCAGCTGCGTCGGGCCGCCACCGTGCTCGATGCCCTGATGTGCCCCGCCTTCCAGCGTTTGCAACGGCGCCTGGTGGCCATCCAACCTGAGTTGCTCAGCTCGCCGCAGAAGCTGGATCGCCTAGCCATGGCCTGCGCCCTCATGAGCCATGTCAAGCGTCCTGGCGCGGATTCTTTGCCAAAGGCCATGAGTCACCCCAAACCAGGGCAAGACCGCAATCCGGTGAGCGAATTACGCTTTCGTCGCTTGCTTGATGCGCCCGATGACGATGCGTTGTTCACGGGCCTGCGCCGGGCCTTGCCCCTGATCGGTGACGGGCAAGTGAACTTGCTGTGTCTGACAGAAGATGTTCTCTTCTGGGGCGACACCGTCAAGCGCAGTTGGGCCTATGCCTATGTCTGGCCAACCAAGTGATGCACTCGCCCGCTAGCCGCCATTTCGAACTTTGAACCAGGGAGACCACCTCATGTCTGACTTCATCCAGCTGCACATCCTCACCAGCCACGCCCCCGCCAACCTCAACCGAGACGACACCGGTCGCCCCAAAACGGCGCTGATGGGCGGCACCAATCGTCTGCGCATTTCTTCTCAGAGCCAGAAGCGGGCTTGGCGCACATCCGATGTATTCGAGTCAGCCTTGGGCGAGCACTTGGGGGTACGTACCAAATCTTTCGGTCGTGACCTCTATCAGGTCATGAAGGATGGCGGTGTAGATGAAAAGAAGGCTCGCGAATGGGCCCGCCAGATCGGAGCCACCTTCGGCAAGCTCAAGGCTGAAAAAAAGCAGGACAACGATGAAGACCTGCAGATCGAGCAACTGGCGCACATCTTGCCGGCCGAACGTGAAGCTGCCATCGCGCTGGCCAAGGTTTGTGCAGAACGCAAGGCCGGGCCAGAAGAAGCCGAACTCAAGTTGCTGACCCAAGATGCGCACGCGGTAGATGTGGCCATGTTTGGCCGCATGCTGGCCGATGCATCCGATTTCAATGTAGAGGCCGCTGTGCAGGTGTCTCACGCCTTCACGGTGCACCGCGCGGAAGTTGAAGACGACTACTTCAGTGCCGTCGATGACCTCAACCCGCGTGGTGCAGGGCACATCGGCGAGCGCGGCTACGGAGCCGGCTTGTTCTATCTGTATCTGTGCATCAACCGGACATTGCTTGAGCAGAACCTGCATGGCGACAAGGCGCTGGCCGACAAGGCTTTGAGCGCCCTGCTGCAGGCCGTCACGAAGGTCACTCCTACAGGCATGCAGAACAGCTTTGCCTCGCGGGCTTACGCTGGCTATGTGATGGCCGAAAAAGGCCCTCAGCAACCGCGCAGCCTGTCTCAGGCCTTCATCAAACCTGTGCAGGCATGGGGTGATCGCTCCATGCTGGCCGCGGCCATTGAGGCGCTGGAGGCGCAACAGAAAAACTTCGATGCCGTGTACGGAGACTGTGCCGATGATCGCTGCGTCATGAATGCAGAGGCCGGCGCCGGCTCGTTCAAGGAACTGACGGCATTCGTGCAGGGCTGAGCCATGCCCCAGTACCTCATCTTTCAGATTAAAGGGGCGATGGCTTCCTGGGGTGAAGCCGCTGTCGGCGAGTACCGCGGCAGCGATGACCGTCCCACCGCCTCCGCATTGGGTGGGCTGTTGGCAGCGGCCCTGGGTTTACGCAGGGACCAGGAGGCCGACCTGCAGGCGCTGCACGCAGGCTATCTGTTTGGCGTGGAGGTGTGTGAGAGTGGCGCCCTCCTGCGTGACTATCACACCATCCAGGTACCGGGCCGCAGCACCCTCAAGGGGCAAAAGCACGTGACGCGTAAGGATGAACTGGCATTTCGGCGCACAGACCTCAACACGATCCTGTCCACGCGTGACCACCGGCTGGGCGTGCATCATCTGGTGGCTGTTCAGGCGCATGCACATGCGCCCCACACGTTGGCGCGATTACGTGAGGCTTTGTTGAAGCCTGCCTTCGTGCTTTACCTGGGGCGCAAGTCTTGCCCGCTGTCGGCGCCGCTGCATCCCTGCGTGATCGATGCAGAGCATCTCATGGCGGCCTTCGTGCAGTACCGCCATGGCTTGGCGGGCAATGCCGACGCGGGCCTGCCCCGAGCTCTGGCTTGGACCGATGGCATGGAGGCAGGCATGCCTTCCCATCTGTCTGTGACCCGCAAGGACCGCCTGATCCACCGAGGCGCCTGGCAGCATGGCGAACGGGTTGAACACCTGGCCATGTTGCAGGCAACAGCAGAAAGGGCATGACATGCACTTCAGTGTGATCACCCCTCAGCCCGGACGTGAGCGCGAGGCTGTGCATCAGATGCTCCGCGGGCCTTATCGAGAACACCAATGGTTGTGGCGTCTGTTTCCATCAGAGCCTGGCACCCAGCGTGACCACATCTATCGCCGGATGGATCAGGGCCATGTGCCCCGCTACTGCGTCGTGTCGGCCCGTCAGCCCGTGGCCGACAGCGATGTGTGGCTGATTCGTTCTCGGCCTTATCAGCCTAGCCTTGCCATCGGAGACGTGCTGGAATTTGAGTTGTGCGCTAACCCGGTCGTGACACGGTCTGAAGGTGGCAAGTCGCGCCGACATGACGTGGTGATGGATGCCAAGAAAAAGTTGGCACAACGAGCCATCGGACACGATGTGTACCAATTGATGCACGATGCCTGCGAGGCCTGGTTGGTCAAACAAGGCAAGCTCCATGGCTTTGTGCCGCATGAAGGCAGCCTGTCTGTCGAGGGGTATGCCCAGCACGTTGTCAAGGATGGCAAGCTGCGCTTCTCGACGGTTGATTTCCGAGGTGTCTTAACGGTGGAGGACCCCGCGCTGTTTGCCCAAATGCTGGTGCGAGGGCTGGGCCATGCCAAGGCGTTTGGCTGTGGCTTGATGTTGGTTCGCAGACCGATCTGAGCATGTCCAGCAATCTGCTTCCGCCGCTCAAGCCCATTCCCATCAAGGAGCGGCTGTCGGTCATCTTCATTGAGCGAGGTGAAATTGACGTGGTCGATGGCGCCTTCGTCGTGGTGGATTGCCAGGGCGAGCGCGTACGGCCGGTGCTCACCCATGTGCCGGTGGGGGGCGTGGCCTGCATCATGCTGGAGCCTGGCACGCGCGTGTCCCATCGGGCCGCGGCATTGGCGGCGCGCGTGGGCACCTTACTGGTTTGGGTGGGCGAAGCGGGGGTGCGGCTTTACTCCGCGGGCCAGCCTGGAGGGGCCAGATCGGATCGTCTGTTGTATCAGGCCCGGCTGGCATTGGACGACGACTTGCGGTTGAAGGTGGTGCGCAAGATGTACGCCGTCCGCTTCGGAGAAGAGCCGCCCCAGCGTCGCAGCGTTGATCAGTTGCGTGGCATTGAAGGCGCTCGGGTCAGGCGCACTTACCAGTTGCTGGCGCAGAAGTTCGGGGTACCCTGGAAGGGGCGTGATTACAACCCGGAAACTTGGGATGCCTCCGATCTGCCCAACCGATGCCTGTCCGCCGCCACCGCATGCCTGTACGGCGTGACCGAAGCGGCGGTGCTGGCTGCGGGCTATGCGCCGGCGGTGGGTTTCATCCACACGGGCAAACCGCTCTCATTCGTGTATGACATCGCTGATCTCTACAAGTTCGAGACTGTGGTGCCGGTAGCGTTCAAGATTGCGGCTTCGCATCCTGCGCAAGCTGACCGGGCCGTGCGGTTGGCATGCCGGGATGTGTTCCGGCAGACGAAGCTGCTGGAGCGCATCATTCCTGACATTGAGGCGGTACTGTCTGCTGGAGAAATCCAGCCGCCCGATCCATCGCCGGATGCGGTAGGCCCCGCTCTGCCCAACCCTGAAGGCATTGGTGATGCTGGTCATCGTGCTTGAAAACGCACCACCGCGTTTGCGCGGGCGTCTGGCCGTGTGGATGCTGGAGGTGCGTGCTGGCGTGTATGTCGGCAACTATTCGCGCAAGGTGCGCGAGCACATCTGGGATCAGGTGGTGGAGGGCATTGATGAAGGCAATGCGGTGATGGCATGGCAGGCGCGTAATGAACTAGGCTTTGAAGTCAAGACCACGGGCAAAAACAGGCGGATTCCTGTGGAGTTTGACGGTGTCCAGTTGGTGAGCTTTTTCCCGTCTGTGGACGGTTGATGTCGTTGCTCTTTAACAAGCAGATTTGCGTGCCAAAAAACTGGTAGAGATTTGATGGTGAGAATTTCTCTTTGAAATCAAAGAGATAGAGAAAGAGTGTTCCCCACGCATGTGGGGATGAACCGGATCGCTCATGAATCGCAGCACTGAGGGCCTGGTGTTCCCCACGCATGTGGGGATGAACCGGCGATGCGCTGTAGCGGCGCCGTAGTTCGCCGGTGTTCCCCACGCATGTGGGGATGAACCGATCGCGCGGTAGTGCAGTTCGGGCACCACCGAGTGTTCCCCACGCATGTGGGGATGAACCGGCTGGGTGTCACCTGGCCATCGTGGTCATCGTGTGTTCCCCACGCATGTGGGGATGAACCGGAACTCATTCACTACGCGGGGTTCCTTGGTGTGTGTTCCCCACGCATGTGGGGATGAACCGGGGGAACTCATGGCATCAAACCCAGGGCACGCGTGTTCCCCACGCATGTGGGGATGAACCGTCGTTGACATTTGGTGGCTTGGAGAACGGCGTGTGTTCCCCACGCATGTGGGGATGAACCGGTCTTGCAGGCGCTTGTGCGCCTCCTTCTTGGGTGTTCCCCACGCATGTGGGGATGAACCGAGGAGGGCGAAGGCGCCAACGGCCATGACTGCGTGTTCCCCACGCATGTGGGGATGAACCGATGTACTCGGGCGATCCGACGCCCATCTTTGTGTGTTCCCCACGCATGTGGGGATGAACCGAGGCAAAGCTTCAGCCAGAGAACCACGTTGACGTGTTCCCCACGCATGTGGGGATGAACCGGCGCACCCCCCGCCGAGCCACCACAAGGAAACGTGTTCCCCACGCATGTGGGGATGAACCGTGTCGGCGGCTGGGCCCATGGCACCACCTTGCGTGTTCCCCACGCATGTGGGGATGAACCGTCGGCGTAGTCGGTCGTCATGTGCGGCCCTCAGTGTTCCCCACGCATGTGGGGATGAACCGCACCAGTTGACCGGCATCGAGCTGGGCACTGGGTGTTCCCCACGCATGTGGGGATGAACCGGGTTTGATGCGCTCGATGACAGCAACGCGGCAGTGTTCCCCACGCATGTGGGGATGAACCGGCCTGCGCATCGCTCGCAAGCGGATTCCACAGGTGTTCCCCACGCATGTGGGGATGAACCGGAGTCCATCGCCGGCGGTTCGCCCAAATGGGAGTGTTCCCCACGCATGTGGGGATGAACCGCTGCCGGTCCAGCAGCAGGTTGCCCGTGCTCAGTGTTCCCCACGCATGTGGGGATGAACCGAAGGGGCGCCTTGAGGACAGGCCCAAGAAGATGTGTTCCCCACGCATGTGGGGATGAACCGGTGGCGGCTGGCCAGCTGTCGAAGGAAACCGGCGTGTTCCCCACGCATGTGGGGATGAACCGGGTGACCGCCTGGACCCAATACGCCTGCTGCGGTGTTCCCCACGCATGTGGGGATGAACCGCCCTTGATGTCCTCGGGCATGTCCTCGCTGAGGTGTTCCCCACGCATGTGGGGATGAACCCAGGTACGCCCAGTCCTGGCGGTCAGCCCTGCCGTGTTCCCCACGCATGTGGGGATGAACCGGTCAAGGTGTCCACGCCGTTCCCGGTGCAGATGTGTTCCCCACGCATGTGGGGATGAACCGGCGTACAGGAACTCGATGAAGGCAGAGGCCTCGTGTTCCCCACGCATGTGGGGATGAACCGTCGGGCTTGCGCTTGAACGCCACCTGGCGCGCGTGTTCCCCACGCATGTGGGGATGAACCGTCGCTGTCCGGCATCAACCTGTCAGCCGTGACGTGTTCCCCACGCATGTGGGGATGAACCGTTCTTACGAGACTGCTCGAAGTAGCTGGTCTTGTGTTCCCCACGCATGTGGGGATGAACCGTTGAACGACGCTGCAGCCCTCCTCCGCGCCAGGTGTTCCCCACGCATGTGGGGATGAACCGACCCGGGCGCGTGCCTTTGTAGAGGGCGAGTTGTGTTCCCCACGCATGTGGGGATGAACCGGTCCGAGTACCCGAGTGTTGGCGCCGATTCAAAATTGAGCCACCGTGCCGATTGAATTTTGAGCCAGGGCTATTGGCCAACCGGTGAAGGCTGGCTGTGGATAAGTGTAGTGCCTTGAGTTGGTTTTGGTCTCCTTGGTGATCGACCTCGGTGGTCGTCCGTTGAGGGCAAGCCGCGCAGGGCGAAGCCCGTAGCGGCTTGCCCTTTCACCGCTCAGAACGGCTCAGCCTTCTTGGCCTGTTCGCGTGCCTTGATGCGTGTCTTGGCCACGGCCGTGCTGTGCATGAACCGGTGCGACTCATTGCCCGTCTCCACGATGTGGCAGTGGTGCGTGAGCCGGTCCAGCAGTGCCGTGGTCATCTTGGCGTCGCCGAACACACTGGACCATTCCTTGAAGTCCAGGTTGGTGGTGATCATCACGCTGGTGTGTTCGTAGAGCTTGCTCAGCAGGTGGAAGAGCAAGGCGCCACCGGCTTGGCTGAAGGGCAGGTAGCCCATCTCATCGAGGATAACCAGGTCCATGCGCTGCAAGCTGGCTGCAATGCGGCCGGCCTTGCCTTGGGCCTTCTCCAGCTCCAGTGCGTTGACCAGATCGACTGTCGAGTAGAACCGCACCCGTGAGCTGTGGCGAGTGATGCCTGACACGCCGATGGCCGTGGCCAGATGCGTCTTGCCCGTACCGGGGCCACCCACCAACACCACGTTGTGCGCCTGCTCGGTGAACGCCATGCCGGCCAGTTGCTCGATAAGCTTTTTGTCCACCGGCGAGCACGCGAAGTCAAACCCCGCCAGGTCGCGGTGCACGGGGAACTTGGCCGTGTGCATCTGGTAGCTGATCGAGCGCATGGCACGGTCCGTGACTTCCGCTTGCAGCAGGTGCTCCAGCAGCCAGCGCGAGCTCTCCAGCGTGACATGGCCGCCTTGTTTGACCAGCTCCTCCCAGGCCCCGGCCATACCGTACAGGCGCAGCTCTTTGAGCTCCTTGTCCAGCTCACGCATGATCGGCCTCCTGCACATCGCTGCCGGCGCGCAGGCTGTCGTAGCGGGCCGTGTTGGCCAGGGGAGACTGGCTCACTTGCAGGATGGTCGCCACCGTCTCGGGCAGTGGCTGCGCTTGCAGACGTGCCAGCACGTTGACGACGTGTTCGCAGCTCACCCGCCCCGATGGCGGTGCGCTCTCCAGGGCCAGCTCCACGGCCACCAGCACCGCGTCCAGCCCTTGCTTGGGCACCTCGGCCAGCACCTGCGCCATGACCTTGTCGCCTCCCTCCTGGTGCACCAAGGCGCGGCGCATGCGCTGCAAGGGCTCGGGCAGGTCCGCAAAGGGCGCACCATTGCGCAGCGCGCCTGGCTTGCGCTCGATCAGCGGCACGTAATGCTGCCAGTCGTAGCGGGTCTGGTTGCGATCACTCAGGCGCTCATGCGTGGCCACCACCGCATCACCTGCCACCACCACAATCTGCGCCGGGTACAGGCGTGTGCTGACCATCTGCGCCGCCCATTCGCAGGGCACCGAATAGCGGTTGCGTGCCACCGTCACCAAACAGGTGCTGCTGACCTTCGCGGGGGTCTCGACGTAGCCATCAAAGGCCACTGGCATGGGCATCAGCTGGCCTTGTTCCAGCTCCAGCATCTCGGCAATGCTGAACGCCTTGTGCTGCGGATGGCGCAGCTCCTGCCACAGCGCCCGGCAGCGCTCGCCCAGCCACGCGTTGAGCTCGGCGAAGCTGCCAAAGCGCCGCTGTCCAGCCTCCACCCAGATGCGACGGCGGCTGTCTTGCACGTCCTTCTCCACGCGACCCTTCTCCCAGCCACTGGCACGGTTGCAAAAATCTGGGTCGAACAGGTAGTGCGCGCACATCGCCGCAAAGCGGGCGTTGACCACACGGCCCTTGCCCTTCTTGACCTTGTCCACCGCCGTCTTCATGTTGTCGTAGATGCCCCGGCGTGCCACGCCGCCCAGCGCTGCAAAGCTGCGTGTGTGCGCATCAAACAGCATCTCGTGCCCCTGGCTGGGGTAGGCCACCAGCCAGAACGCCCCACTGGCGCACAGCTTCATGTGCGCCACCTGCAGCCGGTAGTACACCCCACCGACCACCAAGCCGTCTTCGCTCCAGTCGAACTGGAAGGCCTCGCCCAACTCAAACGTCAAGGGAACGAACGCCTTGGCTGCATCGCCCTGGCCTTCGCCTTGGCGCCACTTGCGGATGAAGTCCGTCACCCGCGTGTACCCGCCCTCGTACCCCTTCGCCTTGATCTGCTCGAACAAGGCCTTGGCCGTGCGCCGCTCCTTCTTGACTCGCTTGGCATCGGCCTTCAGCGCTTGCTTGAGTTCGGCCTCATAGGCCGACAGCTTCGTGGCCTTGACTGCCTCCCGGCGGTACTTGGGCTCGACCGGCTGAACCTCGTCCAACCACTTGGCCACCGTGTTCCTCGATAGCCCCGTCTCCCTCGATATCTGCCTCTTCGTCTTCTTGTCTCGGCGGTGCATCCGCCTGATCTTGCCAATCATGTCCATGGTGATCACCCTCTTCAGTCCCTTGCTGCAAAAAGCAGCAGGGTAGGTAAAACACCTGGCTCAATTTTGGGTCGGCATCACCCAAAAAAGTGGCTCAGTTTTCGGTCGGCGTCAACACTTTGTGCATCCATGCACCAGCTTCGGGGCTTTTGCCTGCCTGGTGAAACATCTGGCGCGCCAAACACGTGAACTGCATCGCGGTCGGTCTGGCACATCGTTGCACTAACTTGATCTATAAACAATACAAACTCAAAGTGATTTCACTCCATCCCTGGCGTCCGCGCCGTCCATGACAAGAGGTTTCTCATGACAGCTCCCACGCAGAGTTCGTATTTCGCGCCCCACCGTCTCGGCCACGTGAATCTGTGGGTCGATGACAGCTTCCTCAACCAGGCGCAGATCGACGCCGAGTACAACCGCGTGGCATCACCACCGTGGTTGTGAACTACGCGCTGGCGCCGAGCGTGAGCATCGACGAGATCACCCGCCAGGCCCGGGCCTCGCTGGCCTGGGTGCTGCGCTACATCGGCGAGTACGGCGGCGATCCTGAACGTGCGGCCATTGGCGGCCACTCCGCCGGCGGCCACCTGACGGCCATGGGCCTGCAGACGCGCTGGGCCGAGGACTACGGCCTGCCACGCGACCCGTTCAAGGCGGCCGTGCTGGTCAGCGGCCTGTTCGATCTGCAGCCCCTGCCGGGGGCGAACCACTATTCAGCCATCTACGGGTTCGAGCAGGCCGACAGCCCCTTGTGCGGGTGGGTGGCCAGGCAACTGGGGCTTGATCCGTGACCTGACCCGTTACGCTTGCGCCTCAGAACATGGTCTTTTTGTGCAGGGGAGTCAACACGATGAAAGCCGATCCGAGCCACAAGCTCCTGATCCAGGCCGATGAACTGGGCCACGAGGCCCGCCTGGTGCAGGATGACCACGCCGTGCTGCGCCTGTGGCTGCGCATGCTGTCGTGCACCACGCAGATCGAGGACGAGATCCGCCGCCGCCTGCGCGCGAATTTCGGCATCTCGCTGGCCCGCTTCGACTACATGGCCCAGCTCTACCGCAAGCCCGAGGGGCTGAAGATGAAGGAGCTGTCGAGCTACCTGATGGTGACCGGCGGCAACATCACCACCCTGACCGACGAGCTCGAGCGCGAAGCCCTGGTCACCCGGGAGGCCAGCCCGACGGATCGCCGCTCGTGGATCATTCGCCTGACCGACAGCGGCCGCGAGGTGTTCTCCCGCATGGCCGAGGCGCACGAGCAGTGGATCCTGGAACTGTTTGCCGGGCTGGACGCCAAGACGGTGCAATCCCTGCACACCCAGCTGGGCCAGTTGCGCGTGCAGGTGATGCACGCCTGCGCCGATCACGACGCGCAAGGCTGAGGCTGTCTGCCAAATTGTCACTTTTGACCGCTTGAACCCTCCGGACATCCCCCAACGCCGCCCGCATTGTGTTGCCACAAAGCGCATAATCGGACAACGGTTGTGCCCGGCCGGACACCATGTGACGTGACGCGATATGACGCCATGTGAAAAATGAGATGACGCCGGGTGCTTCCAATGAGCACGGACATGAATTCCGTGTATCAGTGGCTTGCCTTCAACGGGCCGCATGAACTTCACGGGATCCCATGGACAGCAACGCCTCATCCGGCACCGTCGTCGATGCCTTCGACGGCCTGTCGCCCAGCCAGCGCATCGCACGGCTTGAAGCCCTGCTGCGCCAGTCGCGCGCCGAAACCCAGCGTTTTCGGGACTGCTTCGAGCTGGGCGAGTACGGCAAGGCCCTGGTCGGTCTTGATGGTCGCTTCCTGGAGGTCAATCCCGCGCTGTGCGCCATCACGGGCTTGAGCCGCGAGCAGCTCTGCCAGCGCACCTGTCTGGACATCACCCACCCGGATGACCAGGAAACCTGCCGTGCGGCCTTGCGCGCGCTCGCGGGCGGTGCCCAGACGACGTTCCGCACCGAAAAGCGTTACCTGCATGCCGGTGGTCATGCGGTGCACGTCCACGTGACCTTGACCCTGGCGCGCGACGCCCAGGGCGAGCCCTCGCATTTCGTGGCGATGATGCAGGACGTCACCGCGCGCAAGGCCTCGGAGCGGGCCCTGGTCGAGCGCGAGGCCCTGCTCAGCAGCATGGGCAAGTTCGTGCCGGGCATCATCCACAAGATCGGCTTCGGGCCCGATGGCCGGGCGCGCTTCATGTACATCAGCGACCGGGCGCTGGAGATGTTCGAGCTGCCCTCCGAGGTGATGGCCAATGACTACTACGCCCACCACGTGCGCGTGCACCCGGAAGACCTGAAGTACGCCGAACGCCTGGGCCAGCCGCCCAAGCTGGGCCAGCCCCTGCACCCGGTGGATTTCGAATACCGCGTGCTGCTGCCCACCAAGGGCCTGCGCCACTACCGTGGCCGTGCGCTGCCCGTGATCGAGGCCGATGGCCAGGTGGTCTGGTATGGCCACACCGCCGACGTGACCGACCAGAAGCTGCTGCAGGAGGCCCGTGTGGCCGCCCGTGCTGCCGAGGACGCCAACCGTGCCAAGAGCGAGTTCCTCTCGCGCATGAGCCACGAACTGCGCACGCCGCTCAACGCCGTGATCGGCTTTGCGCAGTTGCTGCGCCTGGACCGGGCCCAGCCCCTGGCCGACAGCCAGCGCAACAAGGTGGACCTGATCGAACGCGCTGGCGCCCACCTGCTGGACGTGATCAGCGATGTGCTGGACCTGTCGCGCATCGAGGTCGGCGGCCTGCCCCTGGCCATGGAAGGCGTGCCCGCCCGCCAGGTGATGGACGAGGCGCTCAATCTGGTCGAATCCATGGCCCGTGAGGCCGGCATCCGCCTGGTCTCCGAAGTGGGGCCGGCCAAGTGGCGCGTGCACGCCGACCGCCTGCGCCTGCGCCAGATCCTGGTCAACCTGCTGAGCAATGCCGTCAAGTACAACAACCCGGGCGGCGAGGTGACGGTGCGCCTGCGCCAGCAACCCGCTCCATCCCCGGACGGCGCAGCTCTGCTGGGGCTGGAGGTGCAGGATTCCGGCATCGGCATGACGCCCGACCAGCAGGCCCACCTGTTCGAGTCCTTCAACCGCCTGGGGGCCGAGCGCACCGCCATCGAGGGCACGGGCATCGGCCTGGTGATCGTGCACCGCCTGGTCGAGCTGATGCAGGGCCACATCGATGTGCGCAGCGAGCCCGGCGTGGGCTCGTGCTTCACGGTGTGGCTGCCCACGGCCTGCGATGACGACGGCGGCGAGGCCTGCCCGCCCGCAGCCGGAGGCCCCATGCTGGAGGCGCCGCATGGCGGCCTCACCGTGCTCTACGCCGAGGACAACGAGGTCAACATCGACCTGGTGCGCAAGGTGCTGGAGCTGCGCCCGGCCTGCCGCCTGCTGGTGGCGCGCAACGGCGCCGAGGCGGTGGCGCTGGCCACGGCCACGCGGCCGGGCCTGCTGCTGCTGGACATGCACCTGGGTGACATGGACGGCTTCGAGCTGGTCAAGCGCCTGGCGGCGATCCCGGCGCTCAAGGGCGTGCCCCGCGTGGCCTTCTCGGCCGACGCGATGAGCGAGCAGATCGACAAGGCCAAGGCCAGCGGCTTCACGGCCTACCTGACCAAACCGCTGGACGTGGTGGCGCTGCTGCGCTGCGTGGACGAGCACACGGGCGTGGCCGGCATGGCTTGAAGCGTGGGCCGGAGCCCCGATGGGGTGTGCGGGAGTTGGCCCACAATGGCGGGCATTCAACACCAAGCAGGAGGCACCCCGCCATGCCCGCCAACATCCTCAATCCGCTGGTCGCCATGATGGTGCTGACCTTCGTGGTCTGGGTCTTCATGTACGTGCGTCGCCTGGGCTACATGGTGCGCCATGGTGTCGACCCGCAAGAGGTCAACACACCGCAGAAGATGACGCTGCGCCTGCCCGAATCGGCCGAGGCGCCCTCGAACAACCTGAAGAACCTGTTCGAGCTGCCGGTGCTGTTCTACGTGATCTGCCTGACCCTGCTGCACCTGGGCTGAGCGGCGTCAGCGTGCCACCCCTTCGCATGAACTGGCAGAGGTCGGTGTCGCCAGGGGGACTGGCCCTGCCGTGGTCATGCAGAAACTGGCTGTGTAGCCTTGAGGCGCTGATGGCAAATCAGCCACAGGTGCCATGACGATGACTCTGTAGCGCTGGCCAACTGCCAGTGGCATGGCGGGCGTGGCTGTTGTCATGCTCTCGGTGCGTGATCCGTAGGTGATGCAGCTGGCAGAGCTGATCCTCGTGCCGTCAAGAAACTGGGCATCCCAGGCCTGGTGACCGCTGGCATCGACGACTTGCACGTACGCGAGTTTCAGGGCCTTGTCGCGCGTGTCCGGCCGGTCCTCGACGGAGAAGCAGGGTAGTCCTTGATGCAGGGTGACGATGGCCGTTCCGCTGTCTGTTCTCTGGGGTGTGCAGGCCGACACACCAAGCAAGGCCGCCATCATGCAGGAAGCCCATCGTTCACGGGGCGTGTGGACGATCACGGCAGGTTCTTCTTGTCGGACGGGTTGGCCATGAAGTCCTGCAGGACGTGCTCGTAGTCAGCCAGTGTCGGGGTCTTGCCGTCGACGCGATGGTGGACGATGCCCGGCGCCTTGAGGTAGAGCAGCGCGAAGTAGTCGGCGAGGAGGTCTCCCTGCGCTTCCATGTTGTAGTCGCCTAGCCGCTTGTCTTTGGCCAGTACGTAGTCATAGTCCAGGCCGATGCGCACGGCGCCTCGCAGGCGCACGGGGTATCCGAGCTGGTATTGCCATACATGAGTCAATTCGTGGATCAGCCAACGCTTGTCGTACACGGTGCCTGCAGAAAAATCGGCGAGGTAGTCTTCCGGCAGGAAATAGATGTTGCCGTTCGGCGCGACCGCTGTGCCTTTGCTTTGCAGTCCGAACGGGAAATAGCTGCCGCGGTGAATTTTCACCTTACCGTAGGCGATGGCGCTCTTGAAGATGACTCGGGCCATCGCAATTTCGCCGGCCGTCAGTGCGCGTTCGTCTGACGAAGCGTTTTGCGCAGCGGATGTCGGCCGTTCCATGGGCGACATCCGCTCCGTGCCGGAAGGTGCCGCATGCGGCATCTGGCGTAGCGTCGAGCTTGGCCGGTTGAAGGTCATGACGGTGTTCCCCTGTGTGATCGGGACATTCTCCTGTTCATCAGACAGGCCGGTCAACCGGTGGGAACCTTGGGTGATGGTGGCTCTAGGCGAACAGACGCCCTGCGTACAGACCCAGGCCGGTGGCCACCGAGGCCAGCCGGTCGCCGCGTGCCGCGCGCGCCGTCGGGAAGGCCGCGGCCAGGCCGTCGGTCAGCAGGCCCAGGCCGGTGGAGCCGCCGGTGAAGTACAGCGCGTCGATGTCTGCGGGCTTGAGGCCGGCACGGGCCACCGTGTCGCGTGCGCAGGCCACGATGCGGGCCAGGTCGTCACGCAGGGCCTGCTCCATGCCCGGTGCATCCAGGTGCGAGGCCAGGCCGGCTTCCACCACGCCCAGGTCGATGTCAGCGGTGCCGTGTTCGGCCACGGCGATCTTGGCCGATTCGGAGCGGCCCAGCAGGGCATGGCCCAGGCGGTGGCGCACGGTGGACATCAGGCGCTGGTGGTGCACCGGCTCGCCATAGAAGTCGACCATGTTGGCCAGTTCCGCCACACGCTGCGGCGCGTACACGGTGTTGACCAGGTGCCAGGTGCTCAGGTCGAAGTAGACGCGGCTGGGCACGGGGCGCGCGGGCTGGCCCTTCACCTCGGGCCCGAAGGCGCCGAAGCCCAGCGGCGGCATCACGCTGCCCAGCGAGACGCGGCGGTCGAAATCCGTGCCGGCGATGTGCACGCCATGGTTGGCCAGGATGTCGTCGCGGCGGTCCAGGCGCTGGGCGCGCTCGGGCCCCACACGCACCACGGAGAAGTCGGAAGTGCCGCCGCCGATGTCGGCCACCAGCACCAGTTCTTCACGCTCGGCGCGCTGCTCGTGGTCCAGGGCCGCGGCGATGGGCTCGTACTGGAAGGCGATGTCGGCAAAGCCCACGGCGCGGGCGGCCGCCTCCAGCGAGGCCTGGGCCTGCGCGTCGCGGTCGGCGTCGTCATCGACGAAGAAGACGGGGCGGCCCATCACCACGCGGCTCAAGGGCTGGCCGCCATCGGCCTCGGCCAGGGTGCGCAGGTGGCGCAGGTAGCCGGTGACGATGTCCAGGTACTTCACGCCGTGGCCGTGGCCGACCTCGGTGGTCTGGTCGATCAGGGCGGTGCCCAGCACGCTCTTCATGGAGCGCATCAGACGGCCTTCGTAGCCGTCGACATAGGCCTGCACGGCGGCGCGGCCGAAGGCGCGAGGCAGCTCGGGCACGGGCGGGCGGTGCACGGCGGGGGGCAGGTCGTCCGCGTCGGTGCAGTAGAACACCGCCGTGGGCATGGTGGGCTGGCCGTTTTCCAGCGGCACCAGGCGCATGCCCTGGGCTCCGTTGGCCGGGATGGCGATGGCCGAGTTGGAGGTGCCGAAGTCGATGGCGCAGTAGCTCATGGGCGAAACGGGCGCCCTGGGGCGCCGGGGAAAGGAAAAGCAAGGGGCGAAGGGGCGTTTATACCGCGCCCGGCGTTTCCCGGCTAATCCTCAGGGCACGAAGCGGTAGCCGACCCCGGTTTCCGTGACCAGGTGCCGGGCCTGCGAGGGGTCGTGCTCGATCTTCTTGCGCAGGTTGGCCATGTGCACGCGCAGGTAGTGCGTGTCCTCGGCGTGGGAGGGGCCCCACACGGCGTGCAGCAACTGGCGGTGGGTGAGCACGCGGTCGGGGTGGGCGGCCAGGTGGGCCAGCAGGCGGTACTCGATGGGGGTGAGGTGCACGGGCTGGCCAGCGCGCTCGACCACGCGGCGGGTCTGGTCCAGCACCACATCGCCGAAGGTGGTGATGGCGCAAGCCTGGCCCCCGGCGCCCTGCGCGCGGCGGCGCAGCTGGGCGCGCACGCGGGCCAGCAGTTCGCCGGTGCCGAAGGGCTTGGTGAGGTAGTCGTCGGCGCCGGCATCAAGGGCGGCGATCTTCTCGGCCTCGGCCGTGCGGGCCGACAGCACGATCACCGGCATCTGCGACCAGCTGCGCAGGTCACGGATGAAGGCCACGCCGTCGCCATCAGGCAGGCCCAGGTCCAGCACGACCAGGTCGGGGCGGCGTGTGCCGGCATCGATCAGGCCGGCGCGCAAGGTGGGCGCTTCATGCACCTCCATCTGTTCGCCTTCGAGCGCCAGGCGCACGAAGCGGCGGATGTGCGCGTCGTCTTCGACCAGCAGCAGGCGGGGTGTCGGATCACTCATGGGTTGGCAGGATGCTCGGTGGCAGACAAGGCCGGCAGTGTTTCAAGCGGGACATCGGCGGGCGTCTCCAGGGCCGGTGGCTGGCCGCGCGGGATGCGCACCACGAAGCGCGCGCCGCCGCCCTCACGGTTCTGGCCCTGGATGGTGCCACCGTGTGCCTCCACGATGGCGCGGCAGATGGCCAGGCCCAGGCCCACGCCCGGGGTGGCGCTCTCCTTCTGGCCGCGCTCGAACTTGTTGAACAGGGCCTCTTCGCGCCCCTTGGGCAGGCCGGGGCCGTGGTCATCCACCCACAGGGCGATGTGCTCGGCCTCGGTGCCGGCGCTGATCTCGATGGCCGTGTGGGCGGGGGTGTACTTGGCGGCGTTCTCCAGCAGGTTGGCCAGCACGCGTTCGATCAGCACGGCGTCGATCTGCACGAAGGGGAGGTCACCGGGCAGGCTCACCCGCACGGGGCGATCACCCAGTGCCGGCCGTGCGGCCTTGATGGCGCCACCGACCACTTCTTCCAGCGGCTGCCACTGACGGTCGAGCTGCACGGCGCCGGCCTGCAGGCGGGCCATGTCCAGCAGGTTGGTGACCAGGGCGTTGATGCGCAGCGCGGCCTCGTGCAGGGCCACGGCCGTGCCGGCGGCGGGCTCGGGCAAGGGCGGGCGTGTGTGCAGCAGCGATTCGGCCAGGCCCTGCACCGAGGCCAGCGGCGTGCGCAGATCGTGCGAGACGGCGGCCAGCAGCGAGTTGCGCAGGCGCTCGGATTCCATCTGTACGGTGCTGGCGCGGGCCACCTCGATGTAGTGGATTCGTTCAAGCGAGATGGCCAGCAGCGACGCGCAGGTGTCCAGCAGGCGGCGCTGCTCGGGCACGGCCAGGCGGGTCGGGTCTTCCGGCTGAACGGCCAGCACGCCGCGCAGGCGCATGGGCGCGGCCAGCGGCAGGTAGAGCACGGGGCTGGCGGTGAGGGTGTCGGTGCCGTGGCCGGCGGCTTCGGCCTTGGTGTAGCTCCATTGGGCGATGGCCGCGTCCAGCTCGGGCGCGGGGCTGGAGGCGATGGGATCGCCCAGGCGTTCGCTGCCCGTGGCATTCAGCGCGTCGTCGCCGGCCACCAGCAGGGCCGAGCGTGCGCCGAACTCGGCCTTCAGGAAACGCGCGGCGATTTCGGCCACTTGCTCGGCCATCAGCGCGCCTGACAGATCGCGCGACATCTCATAGAGTGAGCGCATGCGGTCCTCGCGCCGCTGGGCCACCTTGGCCTGGTAGGTCAGGCCGGCCGTCATCTGGCCGATCAGCAGGCCCACGATCAGCATCACGGCCAGCGTCAGCAGGTACTGGAAATCGCCCACCGCGAAGGAAAAGCGCGGGTGCACGAACAGGAAATCGAAGGCGCCCACTGCCAGGCAGGAGGCCAGTACCGCCGGGCCGCGCCCGTAACGCATGGCCACCACCACCACCGTCAGCAGAAAGAGCATGACGATGTTGGCCGGCTCGAACACGTCCATCAGCAGCACGGTGGACAGCAGTGCCGTGAGCAGGCACAGCACGGTGGCGATGGCGTAGCCGCGCCAGTTGATCGGCTCACTGGCCTCCGTGGTGGTGGGGGCCGGCGCACGCGCGGGTGCGGCCGACAGGGCGATGTCCAGCACGTCCAGGTCAGGGCCCAGCGCACCGATGCGCTCAGGCAGCGGGCGACGCCAGGGGCGCAGCAAGCGCATCCAGGCCGGGCTGTCACGGCCATCGTGGCGGCCGGTCACCACGCGCAACAGGTTGTGCTGGCGGGCATAGCGCACCAGGGCCTCCGCCTCGTCCTGGGCGGCCAGTGTGGCGGTGGTGGCACCCAGATCCTGCGCGAGCTTGAGGCTGCGCAGTGCGCGGTGGCGCGCTGCATCGGGCAGACGCTGCAGGGCTGGTGTTTCCACATGCACGGCGTGCCAGGGCACGTCCAGGCGCGCGGCCAGCCGGGCCGTGGCGCGCACGGTCTTGTCGCCGTGCTCGCCGGGGCCCACGCAGGCCAGCAGCGATTCGCGCACGCCCCACACGGGCTGCACCGCGCTGCGTTGGCGGTACTGCAGCATGTCGTCGTCGACGCGGTCGGCGGTGCGGCGCAGGGCCAGCTCGCGCAGCGCGATCAGATTGCCCTTGCGGAAGAAATTGCGCGCCGCGTGCTGGGCCTGCTGGGGCAGGTAGACCTTGCCTTCTTTCAGGCGCTGCAGCAGGTCGTCGGGCGAGACGTCCACCAGCACCACCTCGTCGGCCTCGTCGAAGACCTTGTCGGGCACGGTTTCCCACACGCGGATGCCGGTGATGCCGCCGACCACATCGTTCAGGCTGTCGAGGTGCTGCACGTTCATCGTGGTCCACACGTCGATGCCGGCGTCCAGCAGTTCCTCCACGTCCTGCCAGCGCTTGGGGTGGCGCGAGCCGGGCACGTTGGAGTGGGCCAGCTCGTCCATCAGGATCAGGGCAGGGCGGCGGGCCAGTGCGGCGTCGAGGTCGAACTCGGGCAGGGCCTTGTCGCGGTAAGGCACCTGGCGCGGCGGCAGGATGGGCAGGCGTGATGCTGTGGTGATGTCGGGCGCAGCGGGCTGGGCCTTGACAGAAGCGGCTTCCGGGCGATGGCCATTCGGGGGAGCGTCGAGCGGGTCCAGCAGGGCCTGAGTCTCGGCACGGCCATGTGTTTCGACCACGCCGATCAGCACGTCGGTGCCCTGGGCCATTGCGGCGCGGGCGGCCGAGAGCATCGCGTAGGTCTTGCCTACGCCCGCGTTGGCGCCGAAGAAGATCTTCAGGCGGCCACGCCGGGCAGCGGCTTCGTCCTGCTGCACCTGGGCGAGCAGGGCGTCAGGATCAGGACGCTGGGTGTCGTTCACAGCCAGCCGGCGCGGCGGAAGCGCCAGTACAGCACGCCGCAGGTGGCACCGATCAGGCCCAGCGCGGCCAGGTAGCCCCAGCGCCAGTGCAGCTCCGGCATGTGGTCGAAGTTCATGCCCCAGATGCCCGCGAAGGCCGTGGCGGTGCCGAAGATGCCTGCCCATGCGGCCAGGCGCTTGGTGACCTCGGACTCTTCGATGGTGACCATCGACAGGTTCACCTGGATGGCCGTGCCGATGGAATCGCGCAGGGTTTCGAGCGAGCGCTGGATGCGCGTGAGGTGGTCGTTCACATCGCGGAAGTAGGCGCGCGAGTGCAGGCACACGCCGGGCGCACGTTCGCTGGCCAGCTTGGCAACGGCCTCGATCAGGGGCGAGACGGCATGGCGCACGGTGGTGATGCGCTGCTTGAGCAGGTACAGGCGCTCGATGTTGGCGCGGCCCAGGCCGGGCGCGAAGATCTGCGATTCGATGGCTTCGAGCTCGTCGTCGAAGGATTCGATGATGGGGAAGTAGCGGTCTACCACGGCGTCCATCACGGCATAGAGCACGAAGCCCGGGCCCTGGCGCAGCAGGTGGGGCTCGCGTTCGGCCCGCTCGCGCACGCCCAGCAGCCCATGCTTGCTGCCGGCCCGCAGCGACAGCACGAAGCCGGGGCCGGCGAAGATGCTGACCTGGCCGATGCGCAGCTCGTCGGTGGCGTCCAGTTCGATGGTGTTGATCACCGCGAACAGAGTGTCGCCGTACTCCTCGACCTTGGGCTGCTGCTGGCCATGGCGTGCGTCTTCCACGGCCAGTTCATGCAGGTTGAAGATCTTCTGCATGCGGGCCAGTTCGGCCTCGTCGGGGTCGCGCAGGGCCACCCACACGAAGCTGTCGGGCTGCCCGAGGTAGGTCGGCAGTTCGTCCAGGCCGAAGTCCGACAGACGCTGGCCTTGCCGGTAGGCCACACAGTTGATCAGCATCGTGGGGGAGGGGCTGTCATGTTGAGGCCATGATAGCGCTGGGGCTCATCGCGTGCTGGTGCCTGCAGCCTTGTCCAGGGCCAGGTTCAGCTGCAGCACATTCACGCGGGCATCGCCCAGCACGCCCAGCTGGGGCGGCTCGGTGTGGCGCTCGATCAGCTGCATGACCTGATCGACGGGCAGCTTGCGGGCACGTGCCACGCGTTCAGCCTGGTAGCGGGCCGCCGTGGGACTGATGTGCGGGTCCAGCCCGCTGGCCGAGGCGGTGACCAGATCCTGCGGCACGGGCGCGGTGTTGCCGGGATCAGCCTGACGCAGGGCGGCCACGCGGGCCTTGACCGCATCGACCAGTGCCGGGTTGAGCGGGCCCTGGTTGGAGCCGCCCGACAGCGCCGCGTTGTCGGGCAGGGTGCCGGTGGCCGAGGGGCGGCCCCAGAAGTGGCCCGGATCCGTGAAGTTTTGGCCGATCAGGCTGGAGCCGATGGCCTGGCCGGCCTTGTCACGCAGCAGGCTGCCCTCGGCCTGCGCGGGGAACACGGCCTGGGCGATGGCTGTGGTCAGCAGCGGGTAAGCCAGGCCGGTCAGCAGCGACAGCAGCAGGAAGAGCACCAGGGCCGGGCGCAGCAGGCTGCCGCTGTCCATGGGGGCCACAGGGGTGTCCTTGTCAGCCGTGGTGCGTTGGGTGGAGGTGTTCATGATGATGTTTCCAAGAGATGCCAGGGCCGTTCAGACCAGGCCGAGGCCGGAGAGCAGCATGTCGATCACCTTGATGCCGATGAAGGGCACGATGACGCCACCCAGGCCGTAGACCAGCAGGTTGCGGCGCAGCAGCACGGCCGCGCCCAGCGGCAGGTACTTCACGCCATGCAGGGCCAGAGGTATCAGGAAGACGATGATCAGCGCGTTGAAGATCACCGCCGACAAAATGGCCGACGAGGGGCTGGCCAGGCCCATGATGTTCAGCGCGCCCAGGGCCGGGTAGGTGCTCACGAAGGCCGCCGGGATGATGGCGAAGTACTTGGCGATGTCGTTGGCGATGCTGAAGGTGGTCAGCGCGCCGCGGGTCATCAGCATCTGCTTGCCGGTCTCGACGATCTCGATCAGCTTGGTCGGGTTGCTGTCCAGATCGACCATGTTGCCGGCCTCCTTGGCGGCCTGCGTGCCCGAGTTCATCGCCACGGCCACGTCGGCCTGGGCCAGCGCGGGGGCATCGTTGGTGCCGTCACCCGTCATGGCCACGAGACGGCCTTCGGCCTGGTGGCTGCGGATCAGGCGCAGCTTGTCCTCGGGCGTGGCTTCGGCCAGGAAGTCGTCCACACCGGCTTCGGCGGCGATCGCGGCGGCGGTCAGGCGGTTGTCGCCCGTCACCATCACCGTCTTGATGCCCATGCGGCGCAGTTCGGCAAAACGCTCCTTGATGCCGCCCTTGACGATGTCCTTGAGCTCGATGGCGCCCAGCACGCGGGTGCCGTGGGCCACCACCAGCGGCGTGCCGCCACGGCGCGAGATCTCGTCTACCGCGGTGGACACCTGGGCCGGGTAGTGCCCGCCCAGCGATTCCACATGCTTGCGGATGGCCTCGGCCGCGCCCTTGCGCACGGCCACGGTCTGGCCCCCCTCGCCCGGCAGGTCCACGCCGCTCATGCGCGTCTGCGCCGAGAAATGCACGAAGCTGGCGCCCAGAGCCGCGATGTCGCGCTCGCGCAGCTGGAACTGCTGCTTGGCCAGCACGACGATGCTGCGGCCTTCGGGCGTCTCGTCGGCCAAGGAGGCGAGCTGCGCGCCGTCGGCCAGCTCCTGTGGCGATACGCTCGGTGCGGGCAGGAAGGCGGCGGCCTGGCGGTTGCCCAGGGTGATGGTGCCGGTTTTGTCCAGCAGCAGCACGTCCACGTCGCCGGCAGCTTCCACCGCACGGCCCGAGGTGGCGATCACATTGGCCTGCATCATGCGGCTCATGCCGGCCACGCCCACGGCCGACAGCAGCCCGGCGATGGTGGTGGGGATCAGGCACACCAGCAGCGCCACCAGCACGGTGATGGGCACGGGCGAGCCGGAGCCTGATGCCTGCACGCCGAAGATCGAAAACGGCAGCAGCGTGACGGTGACGACCAGGAACACGATGGTCAGCGCCACCAGCAGGATGGTCAGCGCGATCTCGTTGGGCGTCTTGTGGCGCTTGGCGTTCTCCACCATCGCGATCATGCGGTCCACGAAGGTCTCGCCGGGGTTGACGGTGACGCGCACCACGATCCAGTCGGACAGCACGCGCGTACCGCCCGTCACGGCTGAGAAGTCGCCACCGGATTCACGGATCACGGGCGCTGATTCGCCGGTGATGGCGCTTTCGTCCACCGAGGCCACGCCCTCGATCACTTCACCATCGGCCGGCACGGTGTCACCGGCCTGGATCAGCACGACATCGCCCTTGCGCAGCTGGTCGGCCTCGATGGGGTGGAACTGCGAGCCGTGCTTGGGCTCATGCAGCTTCTTGGCCCAGGTCTGCTTTTTCAGGCCACGCAGCGAGGCCGCCTGGGCCTTGCTGCGACCTTCGGCCAGGGCCTCGGCGAAGTTCGCGAACAGCAGGGTGAACCACAGCCACAGCGCGATGGCCAGGATGAAGCCGGCGGGCGCCTCGCCCTGGCCGCCCAGGGCGTGCGCCCACAGACCGGTGGTGACGATCGCGCCCACGTAGACGACGAACATCACCGGGTTGCGCCACTGGACCTGGGGGGCCAGCTTGCGGAAGGACTCGACCACGGCGGGCTTGACCAGCGCGGGGTCGAACAAGGTGAAAGCTTTGCGGGTCATGTTGGTTGGTCCCGAGGGTTCAGGGATGCAGCACCAGGTGCTCGACAACGGGGCCCAGGGCGAGTGCGGGCACGTAGTTCAGCAGGCCGACGAGCAGCACCACGCCGATCAGCAGCACCACGAACAGCGGGCCGTGCGTGGGCAGGGTGCCGGCCGTGACGGCCAGGCGCTTCTTGGCGGCCAGGCTGCCGGCAATCGCCAGCACGGGCACGATCACGCCGAAGCGGCCCAGCCACATGGCGATGCCCAGCAGCACGTTGTAGAAGGGTGTGTTGGCCGACAGGCCCGCGAAGGCGCTGCCGTTGTTGTTGGCGGCCGAGCTCAAGGCATAGAGGATTTCAGAGAAGCCGTGCGCGCCAGGGTTGGCCACACCGACCTGTCCATCCGGTGACAGCACCGCCACGGCGGTACCTGCCAGCACCAGCACCGGCGTGACCAGGATGGCCACGGCCACCATCTTCATCTCGAAGGTTTCGATCTTCTTGCCCAGGTACTCGGGTGTGCGGCCGATCATCAGCCCGGCGATGAACACGGCCAGGATGGCGAACACCAGCATGCCGTACAGGCCCGAGCCCACGCCGCCGAAGACGACCTCGCCCAGCTGCATCAGGATCAGGGGCACGCCGCCAGCCAGGGGCATCAGCGAATCGTGCATGGTGTTGACGGCACCGCAGGAGGCTGCCGTGGTGACGGCGGCGAACAGGCTGGAGGCTTCCAGGCCGAAGCGCATCTCCTTGCCTTCCAGGTTGCCGCCGCTCACGTCCACGCCCAGCGCGGCCAGCAGCGGGTTGCCCTGAGATTCATAGTGCGTGAGCACGGCCACGGCCACGATGAAGATCGCCGTCATCGCGCCCAGCACGGCCCAGCCCTGGCGCACATCACCCACCATGCGGCCGAACACCAGGCACAGCGCCGCCGGGATCGCGAAGATCGCCAGCATCTGCACGAAGTTGCTCAGCGGCGTGGGGTTCTCGAAGGGGTGGGCCGAGTTGGCGTTGAAGAAGCCACCGCCGTTGGTGCCCAGCATCTTGATGGACAGCTGTGAGGCCACGGGCCCCATGGCCAGGCTCTGAGTGGTGGTGCGCTTGTCTTCCATCACCGGCTGGCCCTGGGCGTCCTTCACGGGCTGTCCGGCCTCGTCCAGCTTGGGGGCCTGGTAGGTGGTGGCCTCCAGCGTGGCCACATCCTGGTAAGGCGAGAAGTTCTGGATGGTGCCCTGGCTCACGAAGAACAGGGCCAGCACCAGCGAGATCGGCAGCAGGATCCACAGCACCACGCGCGTCAGGTCGGCCCAGGCATTGCCCAGGTTGCCCGCGCCATGCTGCGCGAAACCGCGGATCAGCGCGACCACCACCACGATGCCCGTGGCCGCAGACAGGAAGTTCTGCACGGCCAGCGCGAGCATCTGCGTGAGGTAGCTCATGGTGGCCTCGCCGGCGTAACCCTGCCAGTTGGTGTTGGCCACGAAGCTGATGGCGGTGTTGAACGACGAATCAGGGCTGACGGCGCCGAAGCCTTGCGGGTTCAGGGGCAGCCAGCCTTGCAGACGCTGCAAGGCGTACATGGCGACCAGGCCCAGCACGTTGAAAAGCAGCACGGCCAGGGCATAACGTTGCCAGCCCATGCCCTGCGCCGGCCGCACGCCCGCCAGCTTGAAGAGCGGTGCTTCGATGATGGCGGCCCAGCGGGCGCGCCCCTGCATCACCGAGGTGATGGCTCTGGCCAGCGGCCAGGCGAGCGCCAGCAGGATGGCGAGAAAGGCTGCCAGCAGCAGCCAGGCTTGCGAGCTCACGTGAAGTCCTCCGGGTTCAGCAAGGCAGCCACCAGGTAGACCAGCAGGGCCAGCGCCACCATGGCGCACAGGGCGTAGAGCGCGCTCATGAGCGGCCTCCCCGGGGTGTCATCAGGCGGGCGCAGCCCGTGGCCATTCCCCAGATGGCGGCGACCAGGGTGGCCGCCAGCACGATGTAAACGATGTCCATGTCGGGATCCTTCTTGATCTTGTGATCGACAGGGAGATCGTAGAAATCGGCCCCTCAAAACGTCGGCAAGTTTTGTGGGGGCGGTATCAAGATTCCATCAAGATGGCCTTGATGCGGTCTTGATGGCACTGGCCTCAATCTGTGCCGGAACTTGAGGCGTAGCTGCCTAGAGTGGCCTGGTCGCCACCGATGGCATGCCCATGACGCATGCCTTGACCATGAGACCGATCGCCATCTTTCAGCACGATCCCAACCAGCGTGCCGGCTACCTGCAAACGTTCCTGAACGACTGGCACGTGCCGACCGTGCACATCCACCCCGAGGCCGGCGATGCCCTGCCACGGCAGGCGCGTGATTTCAGCGGCCTGGTGCTGCTGGGCAGCAACCGCAGCGTGAACGACCCGCTGCCCTGGATCGCGCAAGAGAAGGCTTTGCTCAAGCAGGCCCTGGCGATGGACATCCCGGTGCTGGGCCACTGCTTTGGCGGACAGTTGCTGGCCCGAGTGCTGGGCGCGGAGGTCACGCGCAACCCCGTGCCCTGCATCGGCTGGGAGACGCTGCATGTGACACCACCTGCCCGCGCGCTGTTTGGCGGTGCGGCCGAGGTCAGCACCTTCAACTGGCACTATGAGACCTTTGCCCTGCCCAAGGGGGCCACCCGGGCCCTGTTCGGCATGCATTGCCGCAACAAGGGCTTTACGTTGGGCCCGCACGTCGGCTTGCAGTGCCACCTGGAAGTCACCGAAGACATCGTGCAGGACTGGTGCCAGGCCGGCGCCCAGGAACTGCGTTTGCCTTGCGGACAGTCCGTGCAGGCGGCCGGGACGGTGCTGGCGGGGCTGCGTGATCGCCTGCCGCGCACGCGGGAAGCTGCGCGCTGGCTCTACGCCAGTTGGCTGGCCCAGGTGCTGCGTCGTCAGCCGCATGCGCCTTGGGCCCAGCCGGTGGGGCTGGATACGCCACCCGCAGTTGCGCTGTTGGCTCAGCTGGCGACGCATGGGGCGAGCGCATCGGCTGACAGCCGAATCGGCATTGCCTGACACGGGAAGGGGGCGCGGCGCGTCACACTGCGGTGATCCAGACCACCAGGATGGCCCATGCCTGCATCGACGACCTTGCCCCTGCTTCACCCCTTCCGTCCGGGGGCGGCGGGATCGCTGGCCCTGGCCTCGCTGGTGATTCTGGCCGGAGGCGGGCTGTTGCCCTCACCCGCTGCAGCTCAGAAGGCCGAGGCGGGCAAGGCTGACCCCGGGGCATCGCAGCCCATCGGCTATGGCACCAACCCCCAGCTGCCCGCGCCCGAGAAGTCGCTCATCCCCACGGTGCACATCGCCAAGGGCACGGGCTGGCCCGCCGGCGTCAAGCCCACGCCGGCGCAGGGCTTGCAGGTGCAAGCCTATGCCACACGGCTGGCTCACCCGCGCTGGCTGTACGTGCTGCCCAATGGCGATGTGCTGGTGGCCGAAACCAATGCCCCGCCCAAGCCCGGCGGCGGCCTCAAGGGCCAGGTGATGAAGCTGGTGCAGAAGCGCGCAGGCGCAGGGGTTGAGAGCCCCAACCGGATCACCCTGCTGCGGGACACGGACCACGATGGCGTCGCCGAAACCCGGCACGAGTTCCTGACCGGCCTGAGTTCACCTTTTGGCATGGCCCTGGTCGATGGCAACCTGTACGTGGCCAATGCCGATGCCATCGTGCGCTTCCCCTACAAGGCGGGCCAGACGCGCATCACGGCACAGGCCGAGAAGGTGGTGGACCTGCCTTCAGGCATCAACCACCACTGGACCAAGAACATCATCGCCAGCAAGGATGGCAGCAAGCTCTACGCCACGGTGGGCTCCAACAGCAACGTGGGTGAGAACGGCATGGAGGCCGAAGAAGGTCGCGCCGCCATCTGGGAGGTCGACCTCAAGGCCAAGACCAAGCGCCTGTTCGCCAGTGGCCTGCGCAACCCCGTCGGCCTGGCTTGGGAGCCCGGCAGCGGCACCCTGTGGACGGTGGTCAACGAGCGTGACGAGCTGGGCAATGACCTGGTGCCCGACTACATGACCTCGGTGAAGGACGGCGCCTTCTACGGCTGGCCTTACAGCTACTTCGGGGGCCATGTGGATGAGCGCGTCAAGCCACAACGCCCGGATCTGGTGGCCAAGGCCGTGGTGCCTGATTACGCGCTGGGCTCTCACACCGCCTCGCTGGGCCTGGCCTATGCCGAAGGCAGCAACCTGCCGCCGGCCCTGCGCAATGGCATGTTCATCGGCCAGCACGGCTCGTGGAACCGCAAGCCGCGCAGCGGCTACAAGGTGGTGTTCGTGCCCTTTGCCAATGGCAAGCCCAATGGCATGCCCGTGGACGTGCTCACGGATTTCCTCAAGGATGACGAGGCACGCGGCCGCCCGGTCGGCGTCGCCTTCGACCGCAAGGGTGCGCTGCTGGTGGCCGATGACGTGGGCAATGCCATCTGGCGCGTCTCCGGCGTCACTGCGCCTGCCAGCACCACGGCCCCCGCCAGCCCTGGTGCCAGCAAGTCAAGCCCACCCACCCCAGCCAAGGATCGGCCATGACCCTCACCGCCCACCAGGAAGCTGCTTCCGCTGTCGATGTCCTGGCCCGCTGGTCGCAGGAGCCGCTGGAGTTTCGCGCCGACATGGAACACATCGAGGATGACGAAGCCGATGTGGCCATCGCCATCGGTCGAACGATGCGCAGCATCGCCGAGACGGTGCTGGAAGACGAAGGCCAGGCGGAACGCGGCGTGCATGCCAAGTCGCACGGCATCGTGATCGGCGAGTTGCGTGTGCACGAGGGCTTGCCGCCCTCACTGGCACAAGGGCTGTTCGCGCGGCCCGCCACCTATCCCGTGGTGATGCGCCTGTCCACCATCCCGGGCGATGTGCTGGACGACCGGGTGTCCGTGCCGCGCGGCATCGGCATCAAGGTGATCGGGGTGGATGGTGAGCGCCTGCCCGGCAGTGAAGACGACCTCACGCAGGACTTCCTCATGGTGGACGCGCCAACCTTCGGGCAAGCCACGCCACGCGATTTCCTGCAGGGCCTCAAGGGCCTGGCCGCCACCACCGACAAGGTGCCCACGCTCAAGCGGGGGCTGTCCACCTTCCTGCGCGGCGCCGAGAAGACGCTGGAGGCCATGGGCCTGGAAAGCTCGCTGCTCAAGACACTGGGCGGCCACCCGCTCACCCACATCCTGGGTGAGACCTTCTACACCCAGCTGCCGCTGCTGTATGGTCGCCATGTGGCCAAGCTCAGCCTGGCGCCGGTGTCCGACCACCTGCTGGCGCTCAAGGGCCTGCCGCTGGACTCATTCGTGGCGAATGGCTCGCCCAACCCAATCCGTGAAGCCGTGATCGATCATTTTCAGCACCATGGTGGCCGGTGGGAACTGCGTGTACAGCTGTGCACCAGCCTGCAGAGCATGCCCATCGAGGATGGCTCGGTGACCTGGCCCGAGGCGGAGAGCCCCTATGTCACCGTGGCCACGCTGGACGCGGGCCTGCAGGATGTCTGGAGCAGCGGCCGTGTGGCCCAGGTGGACCTGGGCATGGCCTTCTCGCCCTGGCGTGGCCTGGCGGCGCACCGTCCGCTGGGCGCGCTCAACCGCGTGCGCAAGGCGGCTTATGGCGCGTCGGCCCGCTACCGCGCCCAGGCCAATGGCCAGGTGCTGCGCGAGCCCCGTTCGCGGCTTGATCTGCCAGGCTGAGCATCAGTCTTCGGTGGGCTGCTGGCGGTAACGCGATGGCGTCATCCCCTGCCAGCGCTGGAAGGCGCGGATGAAGGCGGCCGACTCGGCATAACCCAGTTGCTGCGCGATGGCCTCGACGGGCAGGGTGGTGTGGGCCAGCAGGTGTCGCGCGCGGGCATGGCGGGCATCGGCCAGCAGGTCACGGAAGTTGTGGCCTTCGTCGGCCAATTGCCGGCGCAGGCTGCGCTCCGACAGGCCCAGTGCCTTGGCTACGTCCTCCGAGCCCGGAAACTCGCCGTTGAACAGGCCCAGGTGGGCTTTGACACGCTCGGCCACGCCTTGCTGGGCCTCCTCGGCCTGCTGCGTCTGCAACTGCTGGTCGCACATGGCGCGGTACATCGCATGCGCGGCCGGATCGGCGCTGGGAAAGCGCAGCTGCAGATGCTCGTTGCGAAGCCAGAAGCGCGCCTCGGTTTCGCCGAAGCGCACGGGGGCGTTGAAGTAGGCCTCGTACTCGGCCGCCTGCGCGGGGCGCGGGTAGGGCATGTCGATGCGCTCGGCGTGGATGTCCAGCCCCATCGTGGCCTGCATGTCGCGCACCATCTTGTAGGTGCCTGACACCTCGCCATCCACACGGAAGCGGAAGGCACTCGGCGCCATCGCCATGGGCGACAGCACCAGCGCGCTCAGGCGCTCGCCCGGCTCCAGCCGCAAGGTGCCGAACAGGTAGGTCAGGCGCTGGTACCTCACGCCCATCTGGAAGGCTTCCCACGCATTGGCGCAGGTCATGATCAGCATCACCAGTGGCCCGTAACCCGCCAGACCGTAGAAGCCGCCCAGGCGCAGGCCCAGCATCGGGTCGTGCAGTTGCTCGGCCAGGTCGGCGTAGATGCGCAGTTCGCGCGCGCGCTCGATGCGGGTGCTCGGGTCGAGCTTGTCCGCGTCCAGGCCGTGTTTGCACAGCACGGGGCCCGGGTCTTCGCCCAGTTGCTTCAGGCCCTGCACCATGTAGATCAGGCCGAGGATGGATCGCGTGCTCATGTGATCGAGGTCAAGGAAGGGGCGGGATGAACCCTTGAAACTGGCCAAAACCAGCGGGTCTGGCCGAAAAGATCAATTTGCCGGTCGAATCTAGCATGGCCCCCACGGGCCGGTTTGCGCACCATCAAGTCACTGATCCGAACCACCATCCACCACGAGACAAGGTGACGCCATGACCACGAACCCTCCCAAAGACGCACCGAGCAACACCACGCCCGTCCGCCACGTCGAGGTGGCCATCGCCGGCGCCGGCTTCGGCGGCCTGTGCATGGCCATCAAGCTGAAAGAAGCGGGCATCCATGATTTCGTCGTGCTGGAAAAGGGCGCCGAGGTGGGTGGCACCTGGCGCGACAACCAGTACCCCGGCGCGGCTTGCGACGTGCAGTCGCACATGTACTCGTACTCCTTCGCGCCCAAGAACGACTGGTCCAAGCGCTACGCCCCCTGGAGCGAGATCCAGCAATACATGCTGGACGTGACCGAGCGCTACCAGCTGCGCCCGCACATCCGCTTCGGCCAGGAGGTGACCAGCGCCGTGTTCGACGACCGCACCGGCCGCTGGACGATCAAGACCGCTGCCGGCGAGACCATCAGCGCCCACCACTGGGTGCTGGCCTCGGGCCCGCTGCACGTGCCGGCCACCCCCAAGATCCCGGGTCTGGAAAACTTCAAAGGCAAGGTGATGCACTCGGCCCAGTGGGACCACGGTTACGACCTGCGCGGCAAGAACATCGTGTCCATCGGCACTGGCGGCAGCGCCATCCAGTACGTGCCTGAGATCGCGCCCTTCGCCAAGCAGCTCTACGTGTTCCAGCGCTCGGCCGCCTGGGTGATCCCGCGCGACGAGCGCGAGTACGGCCTGCTGCGCAAGAAGCTGTTCGAGGCCCTGCCCATCACGCGCACCCTGCACCGCTGGCGCTGCTACTGGACCAACGAATCGCGCGTGTGGCCCATCTTCAACCCCTGGATGGCCAAGATCGGCGAGATGGGCTTGCGCAAGCTGGTGCGCATGCAGGTGAAAGACCCGGCGCTGGCCAAGAAGCTCACGCCCGACTACACCCTGGGCTGCAAGCGCATCCTGATCTCCAACAAGTGGTTCCCGGCCTTCAACCGCGCCAACGTGTCGCTGGTGACGGAGGGCATCCAGGAGTTGCGCGAGCACAGCATCGTCACGCGTGACGGCGTGGAGCGCCCGGCCGACTGCGTGATCCTGGGCACGGGCTTCGTGGTCGATCCGCGCATCTACATGAAGAGCTTCGAGCTGCGCGGCCGCAAGGGCCACACCCTTCAGGAAGACTGGAAGACCAGCCCCACCAGCTACCTGGGCATCAGCACCGCCAACTACCCGAACATGTACCAGCTGGTCGGCCCGCACACCGGGCTGGGCCACAACTCCATCATCTTCATGATCGAGGCGCAGGCCGACTACATCGTCAAGTGCATGAAGCTGGTGCAGGACCAGAAGGTGGACTACATCGACGTGCGACCCCAGGCCCAGGCACGCTTCCTGGCCGAGGTCACGGAAGCACTCAAGGGCACCGTGTGGCAGACCGGCTGCAAGAGCTGGTACCAGACGGCCGAAGGCATCAACTTCGCGATCTGGCCCAAGTCCACCTGGAAGTACTGGCTGGAGACGCGCCATGTGAATCTGGGCGACTACGACCTGGTGTGCTGCGGTGGCGTGCGGCCCGTGCAGGTGCAGCGCAGCGAAGTGGCGACAGCCTGAGGCCGGGACCTCTGTGGAAGGGGAGATAGGGATGGACAGCCCGCGCCTGCCCACCTAGGCTGCGCCTTCTTCAACAGGAGGCGGGGATGGCAGGCAGGAGGAAGGGCTGCATGGCGGTCGGGCGCCGCGGCACAGGGGCGAGCCTGGCGTGGGGCGTATGTGTGCTGGCCAGTGCTGGGCAGGCGTTGGCACAGCCTACCCTGCTGTGCGATGTACGCCAGGCCGACGTCACACGCCGGGTCACCGCCCAACCCACCAGCGATCCCTATGGCGTGGTGTCGCACGACATTGATGAGCGCTTCCGGTTCAAGGCAGTGGTGGGGGCAGGCCCCACGGGTGATGCAGCCTACGTCAAGCTCTACATCTACGACATGGCCGTGCGGGGGGCACCGGTGCTGCTGCACATGGCCACGCACCTGCCGCCCTGGCCGCTGGTGCACGAGCTGCCGGCCTTGACGGGCTGGAACCACGTGTACTCCAGCGTGCTGGGGCGGGAGTTGGTCTATGGCTGCGCGTGGCAGGGGGATGCACCATGACGCCGTGTTCGCGCCGCAGTGCCTTGGCCCGCCTGGGCATGTCGTTTGTACCGGCTTTGTCATGGAGCGGGCCGGTCAGCGGGCAGGTCGATGCCGGGGCGTCGCCATCGAAGGCTGACCAACCGGTGTCAATCGCCATCGTGGGCGATGTGATGCTGGCTGATGGCCCGGGGCGTGTCATCGTGGCCGGCCATGATCCTTTCGCACCCTTTGCAGCCCATCTGGCGGCCGCGGATCTGCGCATCGCCAACCTGGAATGCGTCGTGGCCCAGGGCGGCAAGGCCGAAGACAAGCCCTGGACCTTCCGGGCCCACCCGCGTGTATTGCCTGTGCTGGCCCGCCATGTCGACGTGGTCTCGGTGGCCAACAACCATGCGGGTGACTACGGCCGGCAAGCCTTCGCGCAGATGCTGCGCCGCCTGAAGGCGGTCGGTGTGCCCTACTTCGGCGGTGGTCACACCTTGCGGGAAGCGCATGAGCCGCTCATCGTGGCGCGCCACGGCCTGCGCATCGCTCTGCTGGGCTACAACGGCTTTCTGCCGCGCGCTTTCGAGGCGACGGAGGACCACCCAGGCATTGCCTGGATCGACGAACAGCATCTCATCGAAGACATCCGCCGTGCACGCACGGACCATCATGCCGACCTGGTCATCCCCTTCATGCACTGGGGGCAGGAGCACGAGCCCCTGGCCAGTGACCACCAACGTGGCCTGGCTCGCCGCATGATCGACGCAGGGGCGGACATGGTGGTGGGCACCCATCCGCACGTGGTGCAGGACACCGAGACCTACCGGGGGCGGCCCATCGTCTACAGCCTGGGCAACTTCGTGTTCGATGGCTTCAGCCACATCGACAACAACACGGGTTGGCTGCTGTGGCTGCAGGCGGGCCGCGACGGCGTCCGGCGCTGGCGTGTGGAGGTGGCCCGCATCGACCGCCGGGGCGTGCCGCACCCTGCCGGACCGGGGCCCAACTGGGAGCGGCCACCACCTTGAGGCGGCCGGGTGGCCACGGGCTCAGAGCAGGTGGTCCAGCAGTTCCGGCCCGAACACCTCGCGGTGGATGCGATCCGCCGGCACACCCTTGTGGCGCAGGCCGTCCCACTGCGCGCGCATGAAGGGCAGCGGGCCGCACATCAGCACCTGGGCCTGGGCCAGGTCCACATCGGCCAGCACGGGCTCCAGGGTCATGCGGCCCCGGTAGGTGGTGTGCGCCAGGTCCTGATGTGCGTCATGCTCGCGCCCTTGCTCATGGAAGAGCACGGTGCGCAGGCGGGGCATCAGGCGGGCAGCCTCCTGCAGATCGGCCTGCAGTGCCTGGTGGGCCCCATCGCGCGCCGCATGGGCGAACACCACGGGCCGCGCGGGGTTCTGCCGCGCCAGGGCCTTGAGCACCGACACCATGGGCGTGATGCCCACGCCGGCCGACAGCAGCACCAGGGGCGCATCGCCCTCCAGCACGGGCGTGAAGTCGCCATAGGCGGCGCTCACGGGCAGTACGTCGCCGGCCTTGACCTGATCGTGCAGCCAGTTCGACACCTGGCCTGCCGGCGTGCCGGCCTCGCGCTTGATGGTCAGGCGCCACCAGGGCTGCCCCGGCGCGTCCGACAGGCTGTATTGGCGCAACTGGCGGCGTGCGGCGCCGTCACCGTCGGTCCAGTCCATCGCCACGCTCACGTACTGGCCTGGCAGGAAGGTGCCGGGGCAGGTGCCCTGCGGGGTCTGCAGGTAGAGCGACACGGTGTCCGCGCCTTCGCGCTCGGTGCGCAGCACCTGCAGGGGCTGCAGTTGGCCCGCTTGGGTGCCGGTGTGCTGGTACAGGCGGGCCTCGGCCGCGATCAGCTCGCCGGCCAGCAACCAGTAGGCCTCGTCCCAGGCTGCGATCAGCTCGGGCGTGGCGGCCTCGCCCAGCACCTCGCCGATGGCGCCCAGCAGGTGCCGGCCCACGATGGGGTAGTGCGAGGGCTTGATGCCCACAGCCGCGTGCTTGTGCACGATGCGGTCGAGCACGGGCGTCAGGGCGGCGGCGTTGTCGATGTTGGCCGCATAGGCGAACACGGCGGCCGCCAGCGATTGCTGCTGCGCACCGCTGGCCTGGTTGCCCATGTTGAAGAGGTTGCGCAGTTCGGGGTGGGCCTCGAACATGCGGGCGTAGAAGCGGGTGCTGATGGCCAGGCCGTGCTCACGCAGCACGGGCACGCTGGCCTCGATGTAGGGACGGGCGGTGGTCGAGATCATGGTGGGGCTCCTGTCGTCAAAAAGAGGTATTAAAAATGCATCTTTATGGGAAAGCGATGCATGAAGGGTGATCGTGTCAAAAAGCGTTTTAGTGGGAGGGCGAGGCGGGCAGGCTGCGCTGGTCCAGGAACTGCCGATGCAGCTGGATGATGGCTTCGCCCGTGCGCTTGGCACAGACATCGGCCAGGGTATGGCGGTTCAGCTCGTCGTAGAAGGCACGCAGGGCGGCGTTGAGCGCGGCTTGCAGCAGGCAGCGGCCCGTGAGCACGCAGTCCAGCCCGGCGCAATCGATCAGCTGCTCGTGCCCTTCCATCTGCTGCACCACGTCACCCACGCGGATCCGGGTGGCCGGTTGAGCCAGGCGCAGCCCGCCGTGGCGTCCGCGCAGAGTGCTGACCCACCCCAGGTGGCCCAGCTTGTTGACCACCTTGGTGAGGTGGTTGGTGGGCACCTGGAACTGCGCGGCGATCTCGGCGATGGTGACGGGCTCGGGCCGGTCCTGGTGGGCCAGGTACATCAGCACGCGAAGGCCAAGGTCGCTGAAGCGGGTGAGTTGCATGGTGGTACGGCGCCTTTTAAGATGCATATTACATGCAACTTATTGCCCATGCAAGCGAGGCCCCTTGTCCCCGCGGATCAGTCGCTGTCCATGGCCGGGCCGTCGGCCTGCAGCAGGGCTGCACAGTCGTCGATCAGCGCGTGCAGCGCCATCACGCGCGCCGGCCCCAGTTGTGCATTGATCGACAGCTGGGCTTGCTTCCAGGCCCGCTGCCCCTGCTGCCGCTTGGCTCGACCTGCCTCGGTGGATGTGACCCGGCGGCTGCGCCCATCCTCGCCAGCGCCGATCTCTACCCAGCCCTGGGCGACCAGCGGCTGCAGGTTGCGCGTGAGGGTCGAGGCATCCAGTGTCATCCGCGCGGCCAGGTCGGAGGGGCGCACCGGCTCCATCAGGATCACGTGCGACAACAGTGAGTACTGCGTGCCCTTGAGCCCGGTGGCGTCCATGGCCTCGTCGTACAAGCGGCTCACGCGGCGGCTGAGCTGGCGCAGCTTGAGGTTGGTGCAGCCTTGCGGCTTGAGGGATGAAGCGGTGTCGCTTGCCATGGTTTTATTATTGTATCTACAATCATTGCAGATGCAAGCATCAAGCACCTGTGACTTCTCGAAGGATAGCCGCATGACCCACCCCGCTGCCGCCCAGGCCCTGCTGACACCCGACACCGCTGCCGACACCCTCAAGGCCTGGCAGGCGCGTGGCGCCGAACTCAGTGCCCTCAACTACCAGATCGGCCTGGGCAAGCCCGAGCAGTTCATCGGCCGCTCGGGCATCGAGGTGTTCCGCGCCATGCTGGCCGGTGAGATGCCACGCGCGCCCATCTCCGACACGCTGGATTTCTTCCTGGTCGAGGCCGATGTGGGCCGTGTCGAGTTCCAGGGGCGCCCGCAGTTCGCGCACTACAACCCGCTGGGCACGGTGCATGGCGGCTGGATCGCCACCCTGCTCGACTCGGCCGTGGCCTGCTCGGTGCACACCGCCTTGCCGCCGGGCAAGACCTACACCACGCTGGAGCTCAAGCTCAACTATGTGCGTGCCTTGACCGAGAAGGTGACTCTGGTGCGCGCCATCGCCCAGGTGATCCACGTGGGTGGGCGCACGGCCACCGCCGAAGGGCGTTTGGTAGGCCCTGATGGCAAGCTCTACGCGCATGCCAGCACGACCTGCTTGGTGATGGATCTGGGCGGCTGAGAGCGGCGGTTCATTGCGGACAGGCGCCACGCCTGTCGGCGCCCGCTGACGCCAGTTTCCGAGCCCGCCGACAAGCCTTCTGTCGGGTACTGGGGCACCCTTGATGGTGATCCAGAACCCAGCCCGACCCCGATGAAAAAATCCTCCAAATGGGCGCCGGCGGAGGCCGGCAGCCCCCACCGCCTGGGCGCCACCGCCGACGAGGACGGTGTCAACTTCGCGCTGTTCTCTGCGCATGCCACGCGCGTGGAGCTGTGCCTGTTCGACGAGACCGGTACCAAGGAGCTGCACCGCGTCGACCTGCCCGAGCACACCGACGAGGTCTGGCATGGCCGCCTGCCCGGTGCAAAGCCCGGCCTGGTCTACGGCTACCGCGTGCATGGCCCCTACAAGCCCGACAAGGGCCACCGCTTCAACCACCACAAGCTGGTGCTGGACCCCTACGCGCGCGCCTTGGTCGGCCAACTGCAATGGGGCCCCAGCCTGTTTGGCTACCAGCTAGGCCACCCGGATGCCGACCTGTCCTTCTGCGAGTTGGACAGCGCGCCGGCCATGCCGAAGGCGCGTGTACTGCCAGATGACCCGCGCGCCATGCCCGCACGCCCGGCCTGGCGCCGCCCGTGGGACCGCACCATCGTCTACGAAACCCACGCCAAGGGCTTCACGCAGCGTCACCCGGTAGTGCCCGAAGAGGCGCGCGGCCGTTTCAAGGGCTTGGCCCATCCGGAGGTGATCGCCTACATCCGCTCGCTGGGCGTGAGTTCGGTCGAGTTGTTGCCCATCCACGCCTTTGCTGACGAGCCCCACCTGCACGACCATGGCCTGTCCAACTTCTGGGGCTACAACACCATTGCCTTCTTCGCGCCCGATGCGCGTTATCTGAGCGGCGGGCAGTTGGCCGATTTCACCGAGATGGTCGATCGCCTACACGATGCCGGCCTGGAGGTGCTGCTGGACGTGGTCTACAACCACACGGCCGAGGGCAATGGCCTGGGGCCGACGCTCAGCTTCAAGGGCATTGACAACGCCTCCTACTACCGGCTGGACCCTCAGCACCCGCGCCACTACATCAACGACACCGGTACAGGCAACACCATCAACGCCAACCACCCGCGCGTGCTGCAGATGATCATGGACAGCCTGCGCTACTGGGCCAGCCTGGGCGTGGACGGCTTCCGGTTCGACCTGGCCACGGTGCTGGGCCGCGAGCCTCAGGGCTTCGACCAGACCTGCGGCTTCTTCCAGGCCTGGCGGCAGGATCCGGTGCTCAGCCCGCTCAAGTTCATCGCAGAGCCCTGGGATTGCGGCCCGGGCGGTTACCAGGTGGGCGGCTTCCCACCCGGCTGGGCCGAATGGAACGATGCCTTCCGTGACCAGCTGCGTGCCTTCTGGCGCGGCGATGAAAAACAGGTGCCCAGCCTGGCCTCGCGCTTGACCGCCTCGGCCGATCGCTTTCGGCACCATGGCCGCAAGCCCTGGGCCAGTGTCAACTTCATCACCGCGCACGATGGCTTCACCCTGGCCGACCTGGTGGCCTACAACGACCGTCACAACGAGGCCAATGGCGAGAACAACCGAGACGGCAACAGCAACAACATCTCGTGGAACTGTGGTGCCGAAGGGCCGACAGACGATGAAGAGATCCTCAAACTGCGCGCCCGCCAGCAGCGCAACCTGCTGCTGACCCTTCTGCTGGCCCACGGCACGCCCATGCTGCTGGCCGGTGACGAGGCCGGGCGCACCCAGCAGGGCAACAACAACGCCTATTGCCAGGACAACGAGATCTCCTGGGTGGATTGGGATCGCTCGGAGGATCAGGAGGGCCTGACCAACTTCGTGCGCAAGCTGCTGTGGTTGCGCGACACCCTGGCCGTGCTGCGGCCCAAGCGCCATGCGCGCGGTCGCCATCCCACGCGGGCGGGCATCCGTGATGTGGCCTGGGTGGACGCGGCCGGGCGCGAACTGCAGCCTGCCCAGTGGAACGATGCGGCCATGCGCAGCATCGGCATGTTGGCCGACGCGCGGGCCTTGCTCGACGGGCGCCCGCCTGCGGGGCAGCATGGCGTCACCACCTTGCTGGTGGTCAACGCCCACCACGATCTGGTGCTCTGGACCATGCCGGCCCACCATGGCGTGGCGCGCTGGACGCGCATCGTGGACACCAATGCGCCGCTGGAGTGCGAGATCCCGGAGTACGCGCCGGGCGATGTCTACGAGGTGACGGGACGCTCGGCGCTGCTGTTCGTCTCGGGCACGGATGCGGCGTCGACAACCCTGGTCAAGAACCTGGTGGACGCCTTGCGGCGAGGGGAGGTCTCGGCCTCGGGTCCGCCGGCATGCTCTGGCTGAGCTTATAGGCGCCATGCGCCGCCTTGAGCCGCTGCGCGTTGGCCAGCCGTTCGTTGTCGGTGCTGCCTGCGTTGGCCGACAGCACGCTCGTGCTCTGGCTCACCACGGTTTCCTGCGCGTTCTGCTTCGCGGCCTGGTCGCTCAACAGGGTCTGGTTCAGGCTGATGCCCCCGATCAGGCCCGCCTGCGTGCTGCGGCTCTCGAAGCGGCTGGTGGTTTCCTGCGTGTTGTCGGCGGCGCTGATGTCGAGATTGCGCCCTGCCTGCACGGTGATGTCCCTGTCGGCCAGGATCTGGCTGGACTGGATCGCGGCATCGCGCTGGGCAACCATGCCCACATCCTGCCCCGACACGCTGCTGCCGGCCTGGGTGGTGCTGTGCAGCGACTGGCTTTGCGTCACGCTGCTGCGGCCGACGCTGATGCCGCCACCCAGGCTGGCGCTCACGCCCGATTTCTTCTCCTGCCGGTAGTGGCTTTCCACATGATGGTCCTGCGCCGACAGCACCTGCACGTCACGGCCCGCATCCAGGGTGGTATTGCCTGAGCCTGCTTGGCCCTGCCCGCTGACCAGGCCCGCGCCTCGGGTCACGATGT
>JBMOQM010000022.1:0-152347 GCA_049322875.1 Pseudomonadota bacterium | reverse complement strand
AGCCTTGTGGAGACGAAGATGCACTGCTTCAAGCGACTGGGCGAACGGGTGATGGCGCGCACGTTCGAGCGCCAGGTGGTGGAGTTGCATGTGCGCGTGGCCTTGCTGAATCGGTTCAGCCAGATCGACCGTCCCAAAACCGTGCCGGTGGCTGCTGTGGCATAGGTCCGCCTGGGGTTGGGGTCATGCCGTCCGAAACTCGATTTGTGCAACAGAGCCTCACCCCACCCCGCAGCATCTTCATCACGGGCGCGGCCGCCGGCATCGGCAAGGCCGTCGCGCAGCGCTTTGCCTCGGCAGGCTGGTTCGTGGGGCTCTCCGATGTGGACGAGGCGGCGCTCCTGGAGCTGGCGCAGGCGCTGGGCCCTTCGCGTTGCCATGTGGCGCGCCTGGACGTGTCCAGCGCGCAGGATTGGAATGCGCCGCTGGAGGCTTTCTGGCAGGCTGCCGGTCAGCGTCTGGATGTGCTGTTCAACAACGCGGGCATCGCCATCACCGATGCGTTCGAAGATGTGCCGGCCGCTCGCCACCACCGTGTCATCGACATCAACATCAAGGGCGTGCTCAACGGCTGCCATGCGGCCTTGCCCTGGCTGAAGCAGACACACGGCGCCCGCGTGATCAACATGTGCTCGGCATCGGCTCTGTATGGGCAGCCGATGCTGGCGACCTACTCAGCCACCAAGGCGGCGGTGCGCAGCCTCACGGAATCGCTGGACATCGAGTGGCAGCGCCATGGCATCCGTGTCGTCGACGTGCTGCCGCTGTTCGTGAACACGGCGATGGTGGCCAACGAGGTGAGCAAGATGAAGACGGTGCAGGCCCTGGGCGTGCGCCTGAGCGCTGACGACGTGGCCGGCACGGTCTGGCGTCTGGCGCAGGGGGTACCCAGCCGCTTGCCCGTGCACTCCACTGTGGGCTGGCAGACGCGCCTGTTCTACCAGTTGGGCAAGTGGTCGCCCGACGCCCTCAACCGCATCGTCACGGCCCGCATGGCCGGTTATTGAAAGATCCCCGCATGAGCCCCCAGCCGCTTGCGAGCCTGCCGCCAGGCATGCGCGCCCTGACCGATTTCGACCATGCGCGCGATGCCGCCAGCCCGCAGGACCGCCTGCGTGAAGTCCGCCGCTGTGCACAGGAGCTGCGCGAGCGCATGCTGAGCGAGCCGCAGGTGCTCTTCTATCGCAGCTTCGACCTGATCCGCGCGCCGTACCCCACCTACTACGCCTTCACGGGCGTGTTCGCGCAGCACGTCTTCAAGTTTCCGCTGGTGCACCTGCTGAACCGGCTGTTCGTGGTGCAGTACCTGGATCACGAGGGCGTCTTGCGCACGCTGATGCTCTCGCCCACCGACCACGATGCCAACCGCGAGACGCCGTTCTTCAAACGTCTGGCCAAAGGCATCCCACCCGCGCTCAACGGGCTGGTGGCGCCCAAGTACAACACCGTGGAAAGCGCGCTGGCCGAATGCGGCATCGAGCCGGCCCAGGTGGACTACATCAGCTACGGCCACCTGCACACGCAGGACGTGCGCCGCTGGCTGGGCGATGGCCAGCGCGCGGGCTACTTCCCGAACGCGCGCCTGCTGGTGCACCGGCAGGAATGGGCCTGCACCCAGGCCTTGCTGCCCGTGCAGGCCGATTGGTACTGTCCGAACGGCATTGCCGGCATAGCGCCCGACAAGGTGCAGTGCTTCGATGGCAGTGTGAGCCTGGGCCCGGGCCTGGCGCTTATCCACACACCGGGCCACACCGAGGGCAACCACGCCATGGCCGCTCGCGTGCCCGATGGCATCCGCGTGACCAGTGAGAACGGCGTGGGCGTGGACGCCTATGAGCCGATCAACTCACGCATCAATGCCGTGCGGCGCTATGCCCAATCCACCGGGGTGGAAGTGATCCTCAACGGCAACACGCTGGAGGGCAGCAACGACCAGTACATCTCCATGGTGCTGGAGAAGACGCTGGCAGGGCCATCGGCCAATGCGGCCTATCCCAACTGCGCAACCTCCAGTGAGCGCACGCCGTTCTGGGCTTTCCCGGGCGATGTGGCCAGCCACCTGTTCGGTGAGGCGAACTTCGGGCAACCGCAGCGGCAATCGCAGCGACAGCCGCGGACAGGCGCCTGAGCGCTACTTGAGCGGAATGGCCGTGGCCCGGTCTATCGGCACCACCGTCACGCTGTTCTTGGGCGAGCCCTCGATCAGCTTGTCGGAGTAGCTCAGGTAGATCAGCACGTTGCGGGCCGGGTCCACCATGCGCACCACGCGCAGGCGCTTGAACAGGATGGACTGCCGCTCGGTGAAGATCTCTTCCTGCTGTTTGATGGGTTCGCTGAAGCTGATCGGCCCCACCTGGCGGCAGGCGATGGAGGCATCGGCCTTGTCTTCCGCCAGGCCGATGGCACCCTTGATGCCGCCGGTCTTGGCTCGGGCCACGTAGCAGGCCACGCCCTTGACTTTCGGGTCGTCGTAGGCATCGATCACGATCTTGTGATCCGGCCCCAGCAGCTTGAACGCGGTATCGACCTCACCGACCTTCTGCGCGAGGGCCGGTTGCAGCACGGCACACAGGATGCCGGCAAGCGCGAGCGGTTTGATCATCAAAGGCCTTTCCCAGTGAGGTTCGGCCCATTGTGCACCGCGGCATGAGACCCGCGCCGCGCACAGGACATGCCACGCGCGACGAGGCTCAGGCCGCCGCCACCTTGAACACGGCCACGGCCTCCACCAGTTGGCGGGCCTGGTTCTTGAGCTGCTCGGCTGCGGCGGCGCCTTCCTCCACCAGCGCGGCGTTCTGCTGCGTGGTGCGGTCCATCTGGGCCACGGCTTCGCCGATCTGGGCCATGCCCGTGCTTTGCTCGCTGTTGGCGCTGCTGATCTCGCCCATGATCTGGGTGACGCGTTCGATCGCGCTCACCACCTCGGTCATGGTGGCGCCGGCGCGGTCCACCAACTGGCTGCCGGCCTCCACGCGTTCCACGCTGGTGCCGATCAGGGCCTTGATCTCCTTGGCGGCGGTGGCGCTGCGCTGGGCCAGGGTGCGCACCTCACCGGCCACCACGGCGAAGCCCCGGCCCTGATCGCCAGCGCGGGCGGCTTCAACGGCGGCGTTCAGCGCCAGGATGTTGGTCTGGAAGGCGATGCCATCGATCACGCTGATGATGTCGACGATACGGCGCGAGCTGTCGTTGATGCCGCGCATCGTCTCGACCACTTCACCCACCACCTCGCCGCCCTTGAGGGCGACGGCACTGGCGCCCTTGGCCAGGGTGTTGGCCTCGCGGGCGTTCTCGGCGTTGTGCTTGACGGTGGCGCCGATCTCTTCCATCGACGCCGCGGTCTGCTGCAGGGCGCTGGCCTGCTGCTCCGTGCGGTTGGCCAGGTCGTTGTTGCCCAGGGAAATCTCGGCGCTGGCGGTGGCCACGCTCTCGGCGTTCTGGCGCACGCCCTGCACGATGCCCGACAGTCGGGCCTGCATGTCGCGCAGGGCGTCCAGCAGATTGGCCACTTCGTCGCGGCCCTGCACATGGATGGCGCGGGTCAGATCACCTTCGGCCACGGCCCGCGACAGGCCCACCGCATGGTCGATGGGCTTGACGATGGCCCGGCTGACCAGCACGCCGAAGGTCACACCCACGGCACTGACCACCAGCATTACCACCAGGCTCAGCACGGTGGCGTGGTGCGCGTTGCGCGTGGCCTGCTCCGCAATGGAGGCGCTGTCGGCGGCGATCTTCGCGCTGGCCTCGGCCAGGAACTTGCTGGGCTCACGGTCCATGCCCTTGACGGCTTCGTCACCCACCGGGGCCTGGTGGCCGCTGGCCACGAACTTGTCGAAGGCGCTGCGGTAGGCCTGTCCCATCTTGGCGTGGGCGTCGATGAACTGCGCCATCAGAGTCTTGCTGGCGCCTTCGGGCAATTGCTGGTCCAGCGCGCGGGCTTCCTGAGCCACTTCACGCTCGGTGTCCTGGAAGGCTTTCCAGTACTTGTCCAACTGTTCGGGCTGCTGGCCGCGCAGCAGGGTGTTCTTCCACTCCTGCACCTGCGTCTTGAACTGGTTCTCGATGTGGCCCACGGCGCGCTCATGCGCCACGCGGGCCTGCACATCGGTGCCGTACAGCGTGAGCGACTGGTTGAGCTCGCGGATGCCGAACAGTGCGGCAGCCAGCACCAGCAGCAGCATGCCCGCGAAGGCGAGCGGCAGTTTGAGGCGGAGTTTCATGGGTGTCCGTGAGTACGGCTGAGGACGGGCCATCCCATTTGCGGCGTCGTTGCCGAGCCCCGCGTCGATGGCCTTGACGACGGGGTACGGTGGTTATCGGTGGAAACCCGAAATACTTGAATATTCGGTCAGGCGGCGCGGGCTTGGCCGCCTTGTGCAGCGCAGCAGCAGGCGGCAGACTGCTGCGACCACCTTCAACCGGCATTGCGCCTTTTGCCCACCATGGCCCTTGTCCTTCACTACCACCCGCTGTCGTCCTACTGCCACAAGGTGCTCATCGCCCTGTACGAGATGGGGCTGGCGTTCGAGCCCCGGCTGTTGAACCTGGGCGATCCGCAGGCGCGGGCCGAGCACCTGGCGCGCTGGCCGACCGGCAAGATGCCGCTGCTGGACGACGGCGGGCGCATCGTGCCCGAGACCAGCGTCATCATTGAGCACTTGCAGCAGCGGAACCCCGAAGCCATGTCACTGCTGCCGGCCGATCCGCAAGCCTGCCTGGACGCGCGCCTGTGGGACCGCCTGTGCGACCTCTATGTGATGACGCCGATGCAGTCCCTGGTGGCGGAGCGCCTGCGTGGGCAGGCCGAGCCCGATGCGCGCACCGTGGGCGAGGCCCGCGCCACCCTGACGATGGCCTACGGCCTGATCGATCAGCAGGTGAAGCAGGGCGCATGGCTGGCCGGCCCCGCGTTCAGCCTGGCTGACTGTGCAGCGGCACCGGCCCTGTTCTATGCACGCACCATCGTGCCCTTCGATAGCGCTCAGCCCGCGCTGGCCGCGTATTTCGAGCGTCTGCTGGCCCGTCCCTCGGTGGCCCGGGTGGTGGATGAGGCCCGGCCCTTCTTCCAGTACTACCCGTACAAGGAGGCGCTGGAGCTCCGTTTCACGACTTGATGGTCAGGATCAGGCTGCATTGTCGATTCCCGGCCGAGCCGTTCGTCGTGTGGATGAACCCGGCAAGAATCCGGCAACCCACTGAAGGAGAAAGACATGCGCGTGATGGTGATCGTGAAGGCCACGAAGGAATCCGAGGCGGGCGAGATGCCGCCCACCGAGCTGCTGGCCGCCATGGGCCAGTACAACGAAGAGCTGGTCAAGGCCGGCGTGATGCAAGCGGGCGAAGGCTTGCATCCCAGCAGCCGCGGCAAGCGGGTGCGCTTCTCCGGCGCATCGCGCACGGTGACCGACGGGCCTTTTGCCGAGACGAAGGAGCTGATCGCCGGCTTCTGGCTGTGGCAGGTGGCCTCGATGGACGAGGCCGTGGACTGGGTCAAGCGCTGCCCCAATCCCATGATGAGCGATTCCGACATCGAGATCCGCCCCGTGTTCGAGGCCGATGACTTCGGCGAGGCGTTCACCCCGGAGCTGCGCGAGCAGGAAGAGCGGCTGAGGGCGCAACTCCAGGATGGCAGCCCTGCGCCCTGAGGCATGGCCACTGCCGATCCAGGCTGACACCGCCGTGAGCCCTCAGCGGGCCAGGTGGGGCGACACCACCTGCGTGAGCCAGTCGAGCACGGCCCGCACGCGTGGCGGCACCTGGCGCCGATGGGCGTAGAGCAGGGACACCGGCAGCGGGGGCGCGGTCAGCGCGGGCATCACCGGCACCAGGGTGCCGGCCTCCACATGGCGCCGCATGCCCAGCAGGGGCGCCTGGATCATCCCCAGCCCGGCCAGGCAGGCCGCGTGGTACGCGTCCGTGCCGTTGACCACCACGCTGGCGCGCATCGGCAGGCGGCGCGGCGCACCGCCCTTGTCCGTGTACTCCCAGGCGGCGCCCTGCAGGCCCAGCTTGCCGTCGTAGTGCACCACCTGATGCGCGGCCAGATCGTCCAGCGTCCGGGGCGTGCCGTGGCGCGCCAGGTAGGCCGGGCTGGCCACGTTGATCTGCGGCAGCTCGCCCAGGCGGCGCACCACCAGGTCCGAATCCGTGAGCGTGCCCACGCGCATCACGCAATCGAAGCCCTCGCGCACCAGGTCGACACGCCGGTCCGTGGTGCTGATGCCGACCTCCAGTTGCGGATGCGCGGCCAGGAACTCCGGCAGGCGCGGCAGCACCACGTCGCGCGCCAGTGCGTGCGACAAATCGATGCGCAGCCGCCCCTTGAGCCCGCTGCCGGCGGGCTGAAACATGGCCTGCAGCTCGTCGGCCTCCTGCAGCAGCTCCTTGGCGCGCTCCAGGAACTGCAGGCCATCTTGCGTGAGGTGCACGCTGCGTGTCGTGCGCTGCAGCAGGCGCGTGCCCAGGTCGGCCTCCAGGCGGTTGACGGCATCGGAGACGCGGCCCTTGGCCATGCCGAGCTGATCGGCCGCGCGCGTGAAGCTGGCCAGTTCGGCCACGCGGACAAAGGTGCGGAGTTTGTCGAAGTCCATGGCGCCATTGTTCCTGATCAGGGAACGGTCTGCTCGATATGGGCCTCTTTATCCGCGCGGCGTGCCTGCCTAAAGTTACACCATCGCCACTGACGGCACCCCACTGGAGCACCTACCATGAGCACTTCCAACACCGCATCCACCCGCATCGCCCTGATCACCGGCGGCAGCCGTGGCCTGGGCCGCAATGCTGCCCTGCACCTGGCCCGCCAGGGCACGGATGTGATCCTGACCTACAAGGGCAACGAGACTGAGGCGCAGGCTGCCGTGCGTGAGATCGAGGCCCTGGGCCGACAGGCTGTGGCGCTGCAGCTCGACGTGGGCGACAGCCGCAGTTTCGCGGCCTTCGCCGAGCGCGTGAAGGCCGAACTGGCCAGCCGCTGGGGCCGTGAGCGCTTCGACTTCCTGGTCAACAACGCCGGCATGGGCGTGCACGCCACCTTCGCCGAGACCACCGAGGCGCAGTTCGACCAGCTCTTCAACGTGCACCTCAAGGGTACCTTCTTCATCACGCAGACCCTGCTGCCGCTGATCGCCGATGGCGGGCGCATCGTCAACACCTCCAGCGGCCTGGCGCGCTTCAGCCTGCCGGGCTACGCAGCCTATGCGGCAATGAAGGGCGGCATCGAGGTGCTGACGCGCTACATGGCCAAGGAGCTGGGGCCGCGTGGCATCGCCGTGAACACCCTGGCCCCCGGCGCCATCGAAACGGATTTCGGCGGCGGTGCGGTGCGCGACAACGAGCAGCTCAACGCGCAGATCGCTGGCCTCACGGCCCTGGGCCGCGTGGGCCTGCCCGACGACATCGGCGGGGCCGTGGCGGCGCTGCTGTCCGAGGGCAACGGCTGGATGACGGGCCAGCGCGTGGAAGTGTCGGGCGGCATGCTGCTGTGAGTGCAGGGGCTGCCCTGCGCCCAGGCATCAGATCTTGTTGATCTCGACCTTGAAGGCGTTGAGGTACTTGTTGAAGTTCTCCAGGTAACCCACCAGCGCCTTCACGTTGGTGTCGCCCATGCCGGGGTACATGCCGCCGCCCTTGGGGATCACGTTCATCAGGTTGGCCGTGACCTTCAAGCTCTCCAGCTCGAACTGCTTGCTGGAGGCCAGGTACTTCGTCACCGCCTTGGCGCGGAAGGCCTTACATCGGCATAGGCGGCGCGCTTCTTGGCGTCCGAGCCTTCCTTGTAGAGCGATTCCAGGTCCTTGGTGACGGACTTGACGTCCTTGAGCAGCGTGGCCATGGGCGTGGCCACATCCTTCTTGAGCTTGGTGGCCAGGTCCTTGTCGGTGGTGCTGGCGACCTGTGCCATCCAGGCTTTGACCGCATTGGGGCCCCGCTTGGCGATGTTGCCCAGCTGGGCCTGCAGGTTGTCCACGCCGGAGATGGCGCTCTTGAGCTTGTCTTCGTCTTTCGGGTCCATGCTGGTCCTTTGAATGGCCTGTCCCGCTGGAAGTACGGGGCGATGGCCAATTCTGGAGATTCCGCGCAGGTGCTGAAAGCTGCGAATCGGTACCGTCTGAATGGACTGCCGCAGGGCGCTGCACGGGGCGATCGCTGGGCGCTTGCCCTCCGATGTTCCAGGGTTGGCGGGGCCGGCTAGGATGTCTGCCACCACAACCCCAAGGAGCCCCGCATGGAAACCCAGGAACTGCACCGAGGCCGTCTGATCGACCACATCCAGCTGGTGGTACGAGACCTCGCTGCCAGCCGTACCTTCTACGAAGCCACGCTCGGCGCGCTGGGCATTCCGATCGGCGGGGCCGATGAGGGCTATTTCTGGGCAGACGAGCTGTTCGTGTCTTCGGCCGACAGCCTGGCCGCCCAGGGCCACCTGACGGGGCGCCACCACCTGGCCTTCCAGGCGCGTGATGAGGCCGCGGTCAAGGCCTTCTACGAAGCGGCGCTGGCCCATGGCGGCAAGGACAATGGTGCGCCCGGCCCGCGCCCCTATCACCCGGGCTACTACGCCGCGTTCGTGCTGGACCCGGATGGCAACAACATCGAGGCGGTGTTCCACGGCCCCGCCCAGCGCAGCGCACCCTCGGTGAAGATCACGTTCTGAGTGCGGCTCAAGGCCGCAGAGGGTCCGGGCAACGGTTTCGCATGGCGCGATGCCCGTCAAACGGCCTATCAGGGCTGTTGTTTCCTTTTGCTACTTGTTTCCCCCCTCAAGGGGGTCGCCTGAGGGCGAAAGGCCCGTTATCGTTCTGTAACGGACGCTGGGGACCACCGGCGCCGTTCCAATCAACGAATCCCAGGGACCGACTGCCGTGAGCCAGAACCTCATCACCTTGAACCTCAGCGCCGACGACTACGCCGAACTCGACGCCGCCCTCGCCAAAGCCGAGAGCATCCTCTCCGGTCTGATCGACCTGTCCGTGACCACGCGCCGCAGCCTGGTCAAGATGGGCGATCGTTCCGAATCCTTCTGCCGCCAGGCGCTGGTGCTGCTGGCCCAGAACCCCCAGATGGTGCCGCCCAGCCTGAACGTGGCCGACGCCCAGAACGATCTGCACCAGCTGGACCAGTTGCGGGTGCGCGCGCATCGCACGCGCAAGCTGCTGGGCCGCATGGACGACACCATGACGGCGCTGGGCAGCGATGTGATGCGCGCCTCGCTCGATGGCTACACCCTGCTGAAGATCACGGGCAAGGGCTCGGGCCTGGAGTCGCTGCGCCAGGGCATTGCGGTGCGCTTTGCCCGTTCGCCGCGCGCTGCCAACGAGTCGCCGACGCTCAAGCCGGTGCCGTCCAAGGCCGACGCCATTTGAGTGATTGCCCGGCGCACCCCATGCGCAGGGCTGACAAGCCGGGCCCTTGCCCGCATCCGACCAAGCCCCGCCTGCGGGGCTTTTTCTTTGCCCTTTCGCGGCTGGGCCGTAGGTGTCCGTGGTTCACGTGCGGCCCAATGCGTGCCATGCGTGGCGCAGCGAGTGCCATCCATGGCCCCAGGTGGGTGACGCACGGAGCGCCGGGGTGTGATGCGTGGCCTGCCGTGGCCCGCGTGCGGTACCTGCTGGCCCGCGCGTGAGGCCTTTAGTGTCGTGAGCGGCCCGTTGCGTGTCGCGCATGGCATGGGCAAGTCCCAGGTGTCGCTGGTGGAGTGTCACGTGCGGGACTTGAGGCGCCGACGCTGACATGTCCGGGTGTGACGCGTGCCCCGAAAAGGGGCACGCATGACACATCGGAGGCCAAGCGCGGCTCTTCATGCGTCGCGCCTTTGCGGCAAGCACCGGCCCTGGTGCTGCCGCCTGCGATTCACGCCTGGATGATCCCCGCCAGCAGCTCCCGCAACTGGTCCGCAGGCGCAGTTTGCTCATGCGTTCGCACGCGGTCGAGCAGCAATCCGTCAATGGCCATCACCAGCAGGGGTGCGCGCGCCTCGGCCCGCGCCACGCCAGCGCGCTGCAGGGCCGCCAGCGCGGCCTGCAGGAAGTGCTGGCGGTGCGTGTCCAGGATGGCGGCCAGCTCCGGCTCGCGCGAGGCGAGCAGGAACAGCTCGAACCGGGCCACCAGGCGGCCTCGCTTGGGCAGTGACAGCCAGTCATCGACCCGGCGGATCAGCAGGTCCACCAGATCCCCTGCGGCCCAATCGGGGCGTTGCGCCAGCTCGGCGTCCTGCATCAGGTCGTCCAGGTCCAGCGCAGCATGGCGTTGCAGCGCCAGGCGCAGCAGGTCCAGCCGCGAGCGGCAGTAGAAGGAGGTCGAGCCGGTGGGCAGGCCCGCCTCGGCGTCCACGGCCCGGTGGGTCAGGCCGCGCGCGCCCACGCTGCCCAGCAGGGCGATCGCGGTGTCGGCGATGAGGGTCTTGCGTTGTTGTTCCATCGGAGGGGCAGGCAGGGGCAAGGGTTTGCCAGATATCGGCATGATCTCTACACATGTAGAGTTGCGCCACTCTACAAGCGTAGATCATAGACAGTTGAAAGGGTCTGGCCATGGCGTTTGCGTTCCTTCTCTCATCCCGTCGGCGGCGTGCCGGCCTGTGCCCCTTGCTGGCGTCCACCGTGGTGGGGCTGGCCAGTGCCACGGCGTCCTGGGTGGCGGTGCCGGGCCTGGCCCATGCCCAGGCGGCCACGGCCTCGGCCAGTTTCACGGTCAAGGATGCGCGCCCGGAGGCCTACAGCTGGTTCTGGGACAACGCCGATGAAGCCTTGTTCAAGGCCGCCAACCTGGAGAACCGGAGCTTTCGCTGGCTGCAGGCCCCGGCCACGCCGCAGCACCTGGGCTATTCCGCCGGGGCGCGCTATGAGGCCTCGTCCTACTTCGGCGGGGCGCTGCACAAGGTGGTGGTGAGCTACCTGGAGCCGGCCACCCAGCAGGGCCGCGTCGCCTCCGACAACTTCCTGGGTGCCAAGCCCTACAGCTTCCTGGCGGCCGAGGTGTCCATCGACGGCAAACCGCCGTTCACGGTGCTGGTCCAGTACAACGCCGTGGGGCAAGGCTATGGCGACAGCCAGTTCCGCATCGAGGCCACCGCCGCCGCCGATCCGGCGCTGGCCAATGCCTACGTGAGCCACCTGGGCCGCACGCTGCGGGGCCTGCAGGGTGGGGTGATGAAGGGGCTCGATGAACGCTACTTCAACGGCGTGCTCAAGAAGCGCGGCTTCTACTCCGTGGGCAAGGTCGACAAGAACCTCAACGTCACGCTGACCATCGTGCAGGAGATCCGCGGCATCACGCCCGAGATGCTCAACTGGTGGTGGGACCACATTGGCAACACCGAGCGCTACCGCCTGTGGCAGCCCATCGACCATGTCACCTTCGAATGGACGGTGCCGCCCAACAGCCCCGACCTGATGTACGACATCGGCGCGGTACAGAAGGTCAAGGAGTACGTCGGCAAATCGGCCTGGACGCTCACCATTGCCGGGGCCGATCCCCATGCCGCGCCGCTGCCGCCCGTGCCGATCACGGACCCGGGCTACTTCTACGCGCGCACCAACCTGAGCCTGCTGCAGAGCGTGCTGCCCAGCAACTCGCTGGTGCACCAGTGGAAGCCCAATGCCACGGGCGATGGCGTGGTGCTGACCAGCACCTTCGTGAACACGGCGCTGGCCCTGGTGCTCAACAGCAACTTCTTCAATGACCTGGGCTCGCACGGGCTGCGCGAGTTCCAGATGCTGCCGTACTTCCTGCCCCGCCTGTACCGGCGCGAACAGTTGGGGGAGTGACCGGGCGGCGGTGAGGGCTCAGCCCTTGAAGCCGCCGCCGTCCAGGAAGGCCTGCTCGTCCGGCGTGGTGGGGCGGCCCAGCAAGGCATTGCGGTGCGGGAAGCGACCAAAGCGCTGGATGATCTCGCGGTGGTGTTTGGCGAACTTGAGTGCATCGCCGCCTTGCGGTGTCTGCAGGCGCACAGCCAAGTCGTGATCCGCGAGGTCTTCCGAATGGGTGAAGGGCAGGAAGAAGAAGGGGCGCAGGCGGGCCTCGACCTGTGCGGCATGGCCTGCGGCCTCGGCGCGCCGGGCGATGTCGCGCGCCAGCGGGTCGGTGGCGTACATGCGCGCGCTGCCTCTGAAGGCGTTGCGGGGGAACTGGTCCAGCAGGATCAGCAGGGCCAGCGAGCCTTCTGCCGTTTCCGCCCAACTGGAGAGTTCTCCCCGTGCGGCGGCCTCGTGCAGCGCCATGAAGCGCTCGCTGAAGCGGCGGTCGAAATCGGCGTCGTGGCTGAACCAGTCGGCTTCAGCCTCGCGCCACCATTGCACGACATCGGACGGTTGATCGGTCATCAGGCGAGGGTCTTGGGTGGGGTGCCGGATTCCGGCGGGCCGCCGCGGTGGGCCTTGGTCCAGCTGTAGTCGGTGGGCAACTCGTCACTCACACCGGCCTTGCCGACGTGGTCACCCAGCTCCGAGCTGAGCACCACATGGTGGTTGAGGGGCAGGCCCTGCGTGTCCCTGTCCTTGCGGCGGGCTTCGGCGAAGGCCAGCGCGGGCAGCAGTTGCTCGTCGTTGAAGGTCTCGACGAAGGGTTGGCCGGCGCTCAGCCAGAAGACGACGATGCTCATGAGGGCAGTGTAGCGGCGCCCTTCAGGCCCTGCCATCCTTGCCTCTATGTCGACCGGGCGGATGTCCTACACGGTGCTCAGCCATGGCTGACAGACACCAAAACGGTGCAGGCCGACGATGGGCGCGACCATTCACTCCATGGGAGCGTTTCATGAGCACCGTCGTCTCGACCTCTGCCTCGCTATATGCCACACCCGGCGCCGTGCCAGGCGCCACACCTTATGCCGCCCCGGTGGCCGCCCCCCTCAGTGCCGTCTCCTGGGGCGCCGTACTGGCTGGCGCCGCCGCCGCCGCCGCGCTGTCCCTGATCCTGCTGATCCTGGGCGCGGGCCTGGGCTTGTCGTCGTTCTCGCCGTGGACAGGGCTGGGCGTGTCGGCCACCACCTTCGGTGTCTCCGCCATCGTGTGGCTGGTGGTGACGCAACTGGCCGCTTCGGGCCTGGGCGGCTACCTGGCCGGCCGGCTGCGTACGCGCTGGGCCGACCTGCAGGCCGACGAGGTCTACTTCCGCGACACGGCGCATGGCCTGCTCGCCTGGGCAGTGGCTTCGCTGATCACGGCGGCCGCGCTGACCACCACCATCGGTGCATTGCTGGGGCAGGGCAACCGTGCTGCTGCACCCGTTTCAGACCCCGCCAGCCTGGTGCAGGGCCGCGCCGTGGATGGCTACTACATTGATGCGCTCTTCAGGCCTGAGCCCGCACAGCCGCAGCCCGCCGTGTTCGCCCGGCCTGATGGCGAGGTGGCGCGCGTGATGGCCAAGGGCCTGAGCGAAGGCGCCTTGCTGGACGAGGATGTGCGCTACCTGGGGCAGCTGGTGTCCCAGCGCACGGGCCTGGCCCTGCCTGTTGCCGAGAAGCGCGTGACGGACACCTTCGAGCGCGCCAAGACCGCGTCCGCGAAGGCCACCAGGGCCGCGGCGCATGCCTCGCTGTGGATGTTCATCTCGCTGCTGGCCGGGGCTTTCGTGGCCAGTTGGCTGGCCACTTACGGTGGCCGTCGCCGCGACCTGTGATCACGGCGCGCCACAGCGCCGCCGCATCACGCTTGAGACAAGTTCTTCCATCCAATTTCCGAGGAGACCGCCATGGGTGCATTGCTGCTTTGGCTTCTGGGCGTACCGCTGCCCGTCATCATCCTGATCGCCTTGCTGACCTGATCCCGCCATCGCCCGGCGACCGGCGCGGGGCTCAGCTCATCACGTGGTAGCCGCCATCCACATACAGCGTGGAGCCGGTCAGCAGTCGGGCGTGGTCGGCCGCCAGCATGGCGGTGGCATAGCCCACGTCATCGATGCTGGCCAGCATGTGGGCTGGCGCCCGCGCGGCGGCATCGGCGATCAGCGCATCGAATTCCGCCAGGCCTGAGGCCGCGCGCGTGCGGATCGGCCCGGGCGAGATGGCATGCACGCGGATGCCCCGCGGGCCCAGTTCATGGGCCAGGTAGCGCACGGAGGATTCCAGCGCGGCCTTGACAGGACCCATCACGTTGTAGTGCTCGACCACCTTGTGCGCGCCGTAGAAGCTCATGGTGAACAGGGTGCCGCCATCGCGCATCAGTGGTTCGGCCAGGTGGGCCATGCGGATGAAGCTGTGGCAGGACACGTTCATGGCCATGGCGAAGCCTTCGGCCGAGCAATCCGTGAGGCGGCCTTGCAGATCGGCCTTGGGCGCGAAGGCGATGGAGTGCAGTGCCGCGTGCAGCACGCCCCAGCGTGCGCCGATGGTGTCGAACACGGCTTCGAGCGAGCCGGCCTGCGTCACGTCCAGCGGCAGCAGCAGGGCCGCGTCGAGCTGGCGGGCCAGGGGCTCGACGTGGGGCAGGGCCTTGTCGTTGAGGTAGGTGATGGCCAGCTCGGCACCCATGGCCTTGAAGGCCCGCGCGCAGCCATAGGCGATGGACTGGTCGTTGGCGATGCCGGTGACCAGCACTTTCTTGCCCTGGAGCAGGGTGGCTGCGGCGCCCGGTGCGCTGCTCATGCCGCGGCGCGCCGCGACGGGGCGCGTGGGCGTTTGGCGGCCGACACGCCGGAGGGCGCTGGCAGCGCGGCATTCTTGTCGGGCGGCGACACGCCGCGCACGGTCTGCCCGGCGGTGCCGGCTTCACTGGAGGCCACCGTCTGCGCCAGGGACAAGGCCAGCGCGGCCACACGGGCCGGATCGATCCCCAGCGTGGCGTGGGCCGCGCGCGAGGCGGGCGAGTTGGGATCGGCCCAATCGGCCTCGGCCATCAGCACGGCCGAGGCCAGTGCCAGCGCCTGTTCGCGGCAGGCCTGGTCGGGGAGCAGGCGGGGCAGGGTGGCCACGGCGGCTTCGGGGGCGAAGGTCACGATCAGGGCCTGCCCGTCCAGCATCTTTTGCCAGTCCTGGCTGTGCGTGCTGGCCAGGGGCACGGCCATGTGGTGGGCCATCTCCCGATGCGAGCGCGCCAGCAGCTGGCCGATGCGCATGCTGCGCCGGTCCAGGCGGCCGCGATGGGCCAGGCCCAGCAGCACCAGCCGGCAGACGCCTTCGGCGAAGCCGCCCTTGTCCGCATGGGCCAGCGCCACCTGGCGGGCGTGGGCCTCATCGGTCTCGGCCTGGGCCAAGGCGGCCAGTTCATCGGCCACGTGCGGCGGCATCACGGCGCCCAGGCCTTGCGGCCCATAGGCCAGCGTCACCCAGTTGGTGGAGGCATCGTCGCGCAGGCCGCCCAGCAGGTTCAGCCCCTGCGTGATCCAGTCGGAGGTGACGTGCTCCCAGGCCAGCCAGGGGTTGGCGCTGTCCACCGGGGCGCGTTGCGCACGCACCTGTTCGGCGGTCTGCTTCAGCCAGGGCGCGATCGGGTTCAGGTCGGACAGGGCCACGTGTTGCTGGCGCAGCGGCACTGTCCAGCGCAGGGCTTCACCCAAGGCGCGGCTGCCTGCCAGCTTGACCCAGGGCTGCAGCCAGGTTTTATAGGCCTGCATGTTGATCTCGGAAAGCTGGGCCACCGTGCTGAACAGTTGCTCGTCCCTGCGCTGGTCGGCATTGAGGGCGCGGATGTCGTCCACCGTGCGCGTCTCGAAGTGCACGTTGAAGCTGCCGGGCTCCAGCTCGGCGAACGGGGCCTGCTCGTCCTTGGCCTCGATCTTCATCTCGAACAGGCCAGGGGGCAGGGCGTCGATCATGTCCAGGGTGTTGATGATCTGGTCATGCTCCTTGCGGGCCGTGGCGCCGCCCACGAAGATGCCCAGGTGCCCGATGGTGTTGTGCAGCATGTAGACGATGGTGCGGCCTGCGGCCACCAGCGCCTCTTCGCTGCCCCAGACGTCGATGATCCAGTCCAGCGCCTGCTGCGGCGGGGTGATGTTGTCGCCCCAGGACGCGAAGATCACGATGGGCGAGGTGATGTCGCGCAGGTTCAGGGCCTTGCCTTGCACCACCACCTCACCGCGGGCCAGCTTGTTGCCGATGAACAGGTTCTCGACGATGGACTGGATCTCCTCGCCCGTCATGCGGAAGTAGCCGCCCCACCAGCGCTCGAACTCCAGGAAGCGCTCGCTTTCGGTGTCGACGTTGGCGTAGAGGTTGTAGTACTTGCCCCAGAAGGTGTTGCCCAGGTTCAGGTTCTCGAAGTTCTGGACCAGGTAGGCGCCATCGAAGCGGTCACCGGCCAGGTCGGAGGCGAAGGCCGCCATCCAGGCACCGCCCAGCACGCCGCCGCTGTAGCGCATCTGGTTCTGCTTGGCGCTGCCGGCCCAGTACGACAGCGGCGCCCCGTTGAGCACGATGGGCCCCATGATGTCGCTGCGCACCGCGGCCAGCGCGGCCACGGCCCAGCCGGCCTGGCAGTTGCCGATCACGGCGGGCTTGCAGCCGCAGTGCGGGTGGCGGCGTTGCACCTCTTCGATGAAGGCGGCTTCGGCCTGGGCCACGCTGATCAGCGTCTGCCCATCGATGGGCTCGGGCGCGAAGGTGATGAAGTACACGGGGTGGCCCGCACGCAGCGCGACGCCCACTTCCGAATCCGGCTTGAAGCCGCCGATCCCCGGGCCGTGTCCCGCCCGGGGATCGATGATGACGATGGGGCGCTTCCTGTCATCGGTCTGCACGCCCGGTGGCGGCACGATGCGCAGCAGCGAGTAGTTGCAGGGCGATGGCAAGGTGCTGCCATCGATCAGCAGCTCGTGCTCGAAATGCAGCAGCGGTGGTTTGCCGTCGAGCAGATGCTGCATGAAGATGTTGCCGCGCTGGCGCAGCACGTCCAGGGTCAGGATGCTGCGTTGGTACGCATCGATCAGGTAGGCGCTGGTCTCTTCGGCGAGATGGCTGGCGGCCCGGGTGCCGGCGATGGCGTCGATCTGCTGTGGCATGAAGGCTCCATGCTTGATTTGCTGCTGCGCAGCATGCATGATTTGAATGAACCGACTTGCTGTATCCCTAGGCTTTACTTGGGGATTGTCCGGAAACCATGGAGAACACATTGCCCCAGCAGCCCGCAGCGACCTCAGTCCAACACCCGCACTACGATGCCCTCATCGCGAAGGCACAGACCCTGCCCCCCTTGCGGGTGGCCGTGGTGCATCCCTGCAATGATGTGTCGCTGGGCGCGGCGCTGGAGTCCGCTGAACTGGGGCTGATCACGCCGGTGCTGATCGGCCCGCGCAGCAAGATCGAAGCAGCTGCCGCGCAACTGGGGGTGAGCCTGTCGAGCACCTTGATCATCGATGCGCCGCACAGCCACGCCGCTGCCGATGCCGCCGTGGGCATGGTGCTCAAGGGCGAGGTCGATGCCCTGATGAAGGGCAGCCTGCACACGGATGAACTGATGGGCGCGGTGGTGCGTCGCGAGAACGGCCTGCGCACCTCGCGCCGCATCAGCCATTGCTTCGTGATGGATGTGCCGGGCCATGAGCAGCCACTGGTCATCTCGGATGCCGCGATCAACATCGCGCCCACGCTGGAAGAGAAGGTCGACATCGTGCAGAACGCCATCGACCTGGCCCATGCGCTGCATCTGCCCGCCGTGCGCGTGGCCATCCTGTCATCGATGGAGATCGTCAACCCGAAGGTGCCTTCCACGCTGGATGCGGCCGCGCTGTGCAAGATGGCCGATCGTGGGCAGATCACTGGCGGGCAACTCGACGGCCCGCTGGCCATGGACAACGCGATCGACCCCGAGGCGGCGCGCATCAAGGGCATCGTGTCGCCTGTGGCGGGGCAGGCCAATGTGCTGATCGTGCCTGATCTGGATGCGGGCAACATGCTGGCCAAGAGCCTGAGCTTTCTGGCGGGGGCCTATGCCGCGGGCATCGTGCTGGGCGCCAAGGTGCCGGTGATCCTGACCAGCCGCGCCGATTCCAAGGCCGCGCGCCTGGCCTCATGTGCGGTGGCGTCGATGCTGGCCCAGGCGAGCCGCGACAAGCTGATCAAGGCGGTCGGATGAGCGGCGCCGCTTCTTTGCAGCAGGGATTGCTGCTGGTGTTGAACGCGGGCTCGTCGAGCATCAAGTTCTCGGTGTTCAACGTGCAGGCCGGGCAGGCGCCTGCCGAATGCTTCCACGGCAAGATCGAAGGCCTGGGTGGGGCGGCGTACTTCATCGCCAAGGCGGCCGATGGCGCCGTGGTGGGCGAGCATCGCTGGGCCGAGGGCGCCTCGGTGGATCACCAGCAGGCCTTGGTCCAGTTGAGCGAATGGCTGTCACCCAGGCTGGAGGGGCGCCCCTTGCTGGCCTGCGGGCACCGCGTCGTGCATGGCGGCCGTGACTACGCGGCCCCGGTGCTGATCGATGACAAGGTGCTGGCCGACTTGGAGGCCCTGTGCCCGCTGGCACCGCTGCACCAGCCGCACAACCTGTCGCCGATCCGGGCGATCCGAGAGCATCTGCCGGATCTGCCGCAGGTGGCCTGTTTCGACACGGCCTTCCATCATGACCAGGCCGAGGTGGTGGCGCAGTTCGCGCTGCCTCGGTCAGTCACGCAGGCGGGTGTGCGGCGCTATGGCTTTCATGGCCTGTCGTACGAGTACATCGATTCGGTGTTGCCCAGGCTGCACCCACGCCTGGCCACGGGCCGTGTGGTGGTGGCCCATCTGGGCAACGGGGCCAGCCTGTGCGCCATGCAGGGCGGGCGCAGCGTGGCCTCCACGATGGGGTTTTCCGCGCTGGATGGTCTGGCCATGGGCACGCGTTGCGGCACGCTGGATGCCGGGGTGGTCTTCCACCTGCTGCGCGAGTTGAAGCTCACGCCTGAGCAGGCCGAGCACATGCTCTATCACGACAGCGGCCTGCTGGGCATGTCCGGTGTGTCCAATGACATGCGGGCGTTGCGCGCCCGGGCTGATGAGCCGCAGGTGCGCCTGGCGCTGGACATCTACGTGCACCGCATCGTGCGTGAGATTGGCTCCATGGCCGCGGCCCTGGGCGGGCTGGATGCGCTGGTCTTCACGGCGGGGATCGGTGAGAACGGTGCGGCCACACGCGCCGAGGTGCTGGAGGGCTGCCGTTGGCTGGGCTTCAAGCCCGATGCGGCGCGCAATGCCCAGAACGGGCCCTGCATCACCGAAGGTGACCCCGCCATGGTGCCTTCGGCCTGGGTGGTGCCCACCGATGAGGAGGGCATGCTGGCGCGCCATGTGCTGGAAGTGCTGGCGGCCAGGGGCGCATCGAACTGACGTGCTCAGGGGCCCTGCAAGGCCCACAGGGCCTCATGAGGCGTCATCAAGCTTCAAGCGGGCCGGCGCTTTCGGCGGTGAGGATGACGTCCGGTCGATCAGGCCCAGCACACGGCACTCCTGTACCAGGGCGCGCGCGTCGGCCAGATCGATGGGCTCCAGCGTGAAGCCTCGCTGCTTGGCGCCACTGCCGCGAACCGCCCGCCATGCCCGCAACTGCCCAGACCCCAGTTGTGCGGACACCGGCGCCGAGGCGGCGGGCTCGATCTGCAGCTGGTGCACGCCGGGCAGCACATCCACCGCCACGACCGTGCAGGGAATGGTGTCGACCAGCGTCTGCCCATCGAGTTGCAGCATGGCGTGGCCATGGGCATCGGCCCAGTGGTTGCGCACGATGAGCGCCCGCCCGCGTCCTGCAGGAGGCGGGGTCATGCGGTACACGGCTTGGATCTGCGCCGGGGTGCTCGTGGGGGCGTTGGTGCAGGTGCGGATGGGGCCGTGGCGGTAGCACGACTCGGCTTGGGCCGCACGCTTGGCGGGTGGTGTGCCGCAGGCCGTCAGCAAGCCAGCGGTCAACAGCAGGCCCGCCATCGCGGCGGGGTGTGAGGCGAAGTTGAAGGTGTTGAGGCCTGGCCTGGAGGGCGTTGCCGGCTGGCGTTGAATGGTCATTTGGTTCGTCTCCCACGGGCGCTGGTACGGCCGCCTCGATCCTCTCATCTTGCGTTCTTTCTCGGTAAGGAAGGTTTGTAAATGTTGCTGAACCAAACTGCAGTGTGAAATGTCGCGGGGCCCTGCTACGCTGCCTCGCCATGAGCACGCCTCGACGCCCCAGCCCACCTGATGACGCCACGCATTTGACGAAGGCTTCGCGTCGCAGCATGCTTCGCCAATGGATGGCCTTGTTGCTGGGCGCAGGCCCCTTGTCGTCGATGGCGGGGCGCCTGAAGCGGACCGCACCCGCGGCACCGGCCGACGGGCCGATCTGGCGCCCGGACCATACCGTCATCGTGATCCTGGAGAACCTGTCGGCGTTCGAGGCCACGCGGGCGCAGCTCCAGCGCGGTGATGCGCCGGTGTATTCCGACATCGCCCACTGGCGCTTCCTGCGTGAGCTGATGAAGGGCGGCGCACGCTTCACCGATGCGCATTTCGGGCGCACGCCTTACGGCTCGAACCTGCCGACGCGGCCCAGCCAACCCAACTACCTGATGCTGTTCTCGGGCCACCACCAGGGTGTGCTGCCGGCGTGGTTCGAGGATGCGCGTTCGCCCTTCAGTGGCGTGGCCTTGTTCGACCGGGATGGGCAACGCCTGGCCACGCCACGGCAGACGCGTGTCGGCGTGGCCAATGCCAATGTGCCTGACGATTGGCTGCCGCTGACCTCGCCCAACATGGGCAGCGCGCTGCTGCAGTCCGGGCGCAGCTTTGCCAGCTTCAGCGAATCGCTGCCGTACCCCAGCTGGAACTGCGGCACCGACGACCGGGTGGCGGCCTGTGGCGATGCGCATGCCGCCACGGATTTCTACCGCCGCAAGCACAACCCCACCGTGAACTGGACAGACCAGCGTGCGCCCACCAGCGATCGCGGACGCCAGGGCGATCTGGCCCACCATGTGCTGCCGGTGGCGGTGAACCTGGGCTTCGAGCCCACGCAGGACCCGGTGCTCAAACGTGCCTTCCGTGGCTTCGCCAAGGATGCCAAGGGCCGCCCCTTGGGTTTCGATCAACTGCCCCATGTGTCCATCGTCGTGCCCAATGAGCAGCACGATGCGCACAGCAACACAGCCCAGGTGGCCGATGACTGGCTGCGGGCGAACATCGGCCCCTATGCTGCCTGGGCCCGGGCCAACAACAGCCTGCTCATCGTCACCTTTGATGAGGATGGCAGCACCGACGCCCGCCATGGCGATCCCTATCGCCAGGGGGCTCACCGCATCCCGACCTTGTTCCATGGCGCCGGCGTGAAGCAGGGGGATGTGGCGCGGCGCGTGGATCACCTCAATGTGCTGGCCACGGTGCTGTGGCTCAACGGGGCGCTGCCGCGCTTCAGGGATGATTTCCGGCGCTTTCATGGCGTGGTCGAGGGCTCCGGCTCGGAGGCCGAGCAGGCCTGGCTGAACCTGGTGCCGATCACCGAGGTGTTTCAGGTGCCTGTGCGCTGATGAGTTCGTCTGCTCAGGCGGGCGCCAGCGCGGCGCCCTGCACGTAGACATCCCAGCCCGTCTGCTTGGCCCGCAGCTTGGCCTGCGCCGCCGCAGAGGCCACCCGGTCGGGCTCGCTGAACTGGCCGGGCACCACGCACAGCGCGCCGATCGACAGCGTGGTCAGGGGAAAGAAGCGGGGCATGCCCTCGCGGTCTTCGCTGTCGATGCCGCCTCGGGACAGGGCCACCGGGTCGTAGAAGGTCTTCACCCGTTCGTTGAACTCCTTGACGATGCGCTCGCAGCGCTGGTGCCAGTCTTCGCTCTGGAAGAGCACCACGAAATCGTCGCCGCCCACATGACCGACGAAATCCCGCCGCGCATCGCAGCAGGCGATGAATGTGCTGGCCGCCAGGCGGATGACCTCGTCGCCGCGCCAGTAGCCGTAGTGGTCGTTGAAGGGCTTGAAGTGGTTCAGGTCGCCATAGCAGGCCACGAAGTCGCGGCCGCTGGCCAGCAGGCGGCCGATGTGTTCGCTGATGGGAATGTTGCCGGGCAGGAAGGTCAGCGGATTGGCATGTCGGGCCGCTTCGATGCGCACCTCGGTGACAGAGCGCACCAGACTTTCGCCCGTGCCGATGCCCAGGTACAGGCCGCCTTCCGTGACGATGAAACCGTCGGTCAGGTAGCGCTGGTCTTCGGAGGTGAGCACGCCGGTGAGCTCGTCGATGCCGGTGTGCTTGTCCAGTACCAGGGGCGTGGTGTTGGCGAACAGCAGGCAGGGCTGGCGGCCGTACACCTCCTTGAAGTACGGCTTGGCGTAGCGGTCCATGAACTTGTCGCGGTTGAGCAGGCCCATGGGGTGCCCGTCCTGCAGCAGGGCCACGCTGTGCAAGGAGTCATCGGCGCGGAAGCAGCGTTCGGCCTCATCGTGGGTGGTGTGCACGCTCAGGCTGAGCTGCTGCAGCGTGATGCGCTCCACCGTGAAGGTGCTGCGCGTGGAGCGGGAAGGGTGGGGCAGCACGGCCACATCGCCCTGGCGGAACACCTCGCCTGCCTGTGCCAGGATCTTCTGCGCGGGCTCGGGCTGCGGTCTGCCCAGGAAGTAGCCCTGGCCGAGCTGGATGCCCAGATCGCGCACGGCCTTGAGGTCATCGGCGGTCTCGATGCCTTCGGCCACCATGGTGGTGCCCATGGTCTCGGCGATGCGCGCCAGTGCTCGCATGGTCTGCACCTTGTCGGCCTGGTGGGCCACGTCGCGGGCGAAGTACTTGTCGATCTTGACGTAGTCGGGCTGCAGTTCGGACCACAGGCGCAGGCTGGAGCGGCCATCACCGAAGTCGTCCAGCGCGAGCTGTACGCCGTGGGCGCGCAAGGGCCTGACCGCGTCGATCAGCGATGGCAGGTCGCGCACGCGTTCGTGTTCCGTCAGCTCGATCACCACGGCCGAGGGCGACAGCCCGAAGCGGCGCAGGGCGGTGATGCGGCGCTGCAGGGATTCGCAGCGCAGGATGTGCATCAAGGCCTCGGCGCTGAGGTTGATGAACAGCTTGCCGGGCGCACGCAACGGTGTCCAGGAGGTCACGGCGGCGCGCAGGCAGGCTTCTTCCAATGCCAGCGACAGGCCTTGCTCCTGAGCCCGGGCGAACAGTGTGTCCGGCCATTGCAGGGCGGAATCCTGCGGGCCACGCACCAGCGCTTCATGGCCGAACAGTTCGCCATCTGCCAGGCTCACGATGGGTTGGAAGTGCATGTGGAGGGATCGGTCGGCCAGGATGCTGGCCACGCTGTCGTCAGCGGATGGGTTGTCGCGGACTTGACGTGCGGACGATGTCATGAACGGTACTGCTGTGCTTGAGACGCCGGCATCATCGACACTCGGCGTGACGGCTTGAGGGCAGCAACAGCCTCTTGCAGAAATATCGAAAACGTCATGCGGCGGACATGAACTTGTCATCCTGGCTTGGTAGGTCGTTGGGGCTGATGCCAACATGGATGCGTCGGTGTGGCTTATGCCACATGTCACGGAGGTTTCACAGCTTCGAACGATCGTGACGGGGTGTGATCACAGCAAGCCATCCCGACTTGCCGGCGGATCACCCACCGATCGCCAAGGCTGTTTCCATGATGTTGTTCCGTCCGCTCACGGTTTGTTCCCTGTTCCCTGCCGCACTGGCGTTGTCCGCCGCCTTGATGGCCGTGTCGACCCAGGCCGCCGAGTTGCTGCCCAGAGGAGGGCACGCCCATGTTGGTGAGGCGCCCATGGTGCCGCCCCCAGGTGTGGCTGTGCGGCTGCCTATCGATGCGCCCGCCGCTGGCGTGACCGACCTGAAGTTCAGCGAAATGTTCAAGATGCCGATCGGTCCGCAGGGCCTGGAGCCCAGCGCCCGGCTGCTGTCGCTCAATGGCAAGTCCGTGCGCCTGATCGGCTACATGGTCGACACCGAATCGCGCCCCCCCGGCACCTTGATCCTGACGCCGCTGCCTGTGTCCAACGGCCATGAAGACGAAAGCCTGGCCGATGACCTGCCTGCCAGCGCCGTGTTCGTGCACCTGTCCGGCCCTGCCGCCCAGCAGACGGTGCGCAGCATGCGCGGCCTGATCCAGCTCACCGGCACCCTGCAGATCGGCGCGGCGGACGAAGCCGATGGCCGTGTCTCGGCGATCCGCCTGCGCGTCGATGACGCCACCTCGCGTCTGCTGACCGGCGCACCGGCCACTGTCGCCTCGCGTTGATTTCTCCCGGCGTCCGGGGCAGGGGGCCTGCCCGGATGCTTTCCCAAGCCTCTCGATTCCAAAGACCTTTCATCTGGAGAGTTTCATGTCCCACTTCCGTTTCGCGCGCCACGCCCTGTGCCTGGCCTCCATGTCCGCTCTGCTGTCCCTGGCTGGCCAAGCCCAGGCTGCCCCCAACATCTCGCGCCTGACGCCGCCGAGCAACCCGCTGCTTGCCACGGCCGCCACCCTAGCGCGCTTCCTGCCTGGCCAGAAGTTTGATCTGCAGACCACCGTGCAGCCTGACGCCGGCACGACCATCGCTTCCGTGAGCTTCGCCGTGGACGGCAGCACCGTGGCCACCATCACCAACAACGGTACGGCCACCAACCAGTTCAGCGGCAAGACCAGCCTGGTCAAGACCGGCCTGATCAATGGCCTGGCCTCCAACACGGTGGTGGCCTCGCTGCGCGGCTACGCCAACAGCACCCCTGGCGTGCACACCCTGACCGTGACCGCCACCGACACTGCCGGCGGCACTACCACCAAGACAGGCAACTTCGAAGTGGTGGCCATCACCGCCAACAATGGCCGCCCGGCCAAGAACATCATCATCATGCTGGGCGACGGCATGGGTGCATCGCACCGCACGGCCGCCCGCATCGTGGCTAAGGGCTACCTGCAAGGCAAGGCCCAGAACCTGCTGGCCATGGACACCTTCCCGTACACCGGCATGGTGATGACGGCCTCGCTGAATTCGATCGTGACAGATTCGGCCCCTGGCATGGCCAACTACGTCAACGGCAACAAGGGCCAGAACAACCAGGAGGGCGTGTTCCCCGACGACACCTCGGCCACCTTCGACAACCCCCGCATCGAGTACCTGTCCGAGTATCTGCACCGCCTCAAGGGCACCAGCCTGGGCATCGTGACCACCTCCGACGTGTTTGACGCCACGCCCGCCGCCAACGCCGTGCACACCTCGTCCCGCGGCAACGGCACCGGTATCGTCGACCAGTTCCTGGACGACAGCCACCTGACCGGTCTGAAAGTGTTGATGGGTGGTGGCCGCAAGTGGTTCCTGCCCAAGAATGTCGCGCAGACCGCCGGCACCGACAACAGCCAGCACACCTTCAACGCCACACCCGCCGGCCTGGGCTCCAGCGCCAACGGCTCGGCCCGCGCCACGGCGTCAGACTACGTGCTGCCGTCCGACATCGTCGCTGGCTGGAACGCCTCGGCCGGTGCCATCGACAACAACCGCGACCTGATCGCCGACTTCAAGGCGGCTGGCTTCACCTACGCCTCGGACAACACTGCACTGCAATCCGTCGGCGCGCCCGACAAGCTGCTGGGCCTGTTCTCGCTGTCGAACATGAACGTGTCCTTCGACAAAATCAATGGTCGCCGCGGCGTCAGCACCATCGTCAACGACTACGGCTTCCCCGACCAGCCCATGCTGGACGAGATGACCGTGTCGGCCTTGAATGTGCTCAACAAGAACAACACCAACGGCTTTGTGCTGATGGTGGAAGCTTCGTCGATCGACAAGCAGGCGCACCTGATGGATTCCGACCGCTGGATTCTGGAAACCATCGAGTTCGACCGCGCCATCCAGAAGGCCAAGGACTTCGCCACCGCCAATCCCGACACCATCGTGATCGTGACCGCCGACCACGAGTGTGCGGGTGCCACCATCATCGGCGCCTCCACTGTGACGGCCGCAACGCTGCAGAGCCTGGCCTCCGGTGGTGACCAGAGTACCGAGGCCCGCCGCGATGCCGTCGTCGGAACCTACGACAGCGCCAAGTTCCCCAAGTACAGCATCCAGGCTGATGGCTTCCCGCTGACCACGGACATCGACGGCAAGGTGCTGATCGGCTACGGCGCCAATGCCGACCGCTACGAGACCTGGCTGTCGAACCCGCAGCCCACGCAGGACAGCCAGCAGCCCTTCTACGGTGCTTCGCCGCTGAATGCCTACCCGGGCAACCCCAGCGTGCGCAACAGCGACAACGGTGTCTCCAGCGGCAGCACCGCCAATGGCACATCGCCCTATGTCGGCTACCTCGTCGTTGGTCAGGTGCCCGCTGACCAAGCCACGCACACCGCCACGGACATCCCGCTGTCCGCCTTCGGCCGCGGTTCTTCGCTGTTCACCGGCGTGTTCGACAACACCGACGTGTTCTTCAAGCTCGGCCAGATCGTCATTGGCGGCGCCAAGTGATTGCACCACAGCAGTAACCTAGGAGATCCGAGATGAAGCAACTCATCACCTTGAGCGCCCTGGCGCTGGCTGGCATGGCCGCGCAGGCCGCACCTGTGGCATCCACCATTGATGTCACGCTGAACTTCGACAACGTGGCCGCGGGCAGTGCCGCCAACAGTGCCCTGGGCAGCCTGGGCTCGCTGGCATACTTCGCCAACCCAGACGTCGAATGGGATGTGGACGAGTACGGTGACTACACCGGTAGCTTCCACTGGATCGACGCCACCGCCACCTATGGCGACGTGCTGGTGGGCGCTTCGTCCTACGCCGTGTCGGGTGGCAATGTGCTGAGCAACAGCGGTCAGCCCATCCTGCTGGTGTTCAGCACGCCGGTGGACATCGCCTCGTTCTCGATCCAGCAGGACACGTCCGGGTTCGGCAACCCGCAGGCCGGCGGTACCTACCTGTCCTTCCTGGACGCCACGGGCCACGAGATCAGCGCCGCCAACGTGTTCTACACCCAGGCCGAGCAGCCCGGCCTGACCATCCAGTTGGGGGCCGTGAGCAAGGTCAGCGCCGTGCTGCTGGCCGGTGGTGTGAGCTATGACAACCTGCACATCGCCGTGACCCCGGCCGTGCCCGAGCCGGCCGCCGGCCTGCTGGCCCTGCTGGGCGCGGGCGTGGTGCTGGCGCGCCGTAGCCGCCAGCGCGGCTGATCGGGTCTTCTGGTCAGGCTTGCCCTCACGGGCGGCCTGTCCACCAGACGGTGGACGTGAAGCTGCAAGAATGCGGCCTTGCGCCCACCGTTTTTCCCCCTCTCATGGCTTCTTCCGTCACCATCTACCACAACCCCCGCTGCGGCACCTCACGCAACACGCTGGCGATGATCTGCAACGCCGGGATCGAGCCCGAGGTCATCGAATACCTGCAGACCCCGCCCAGTGGCGACACCCTGCGGCAACTGGTCGCGGCGATGGGTGTGCCCGCCCGCGAACTGCTGCGCGCCAAGGAAACTCTGTACGCGGAACTGGGGCTGGACGACCCCGCCGTGAGCGACGATGCGCTGATCGATGCCATGGCGGCCCACCCTGTGCTGATGAACCGCCCAGTGGTGGTGACCCCGATGGGCACACGCCTGTGCCGCCCGTCCGAACTGGTGCTGGACATCCTGCCCTTGCCTCAACGAGGCCCCTTCACGAAGGAAGGCGGCGAGCTAGTGATCGATCAGAACGGGTGTCGGCGCGTCTGAGTAAAGGGCGGTGGTCTGGCGGCGGACCAAGAGGGCGGTTAAGCTCAGTTTTGCGGTTCGGGCAGCCCCTTGCGGCCGATCTGCTCGGTACAGGGCCCCCACCAGGCGCTGGCTTCGGGGCGCACGCCTTCCTGCGCGGCGTCCACGGTGTTTCGCCAGTGCGTGGCGGCGGCGCATTGACTGAATGCCGCGACCTGCTGTGCATCCAGTCCCTGGGAAGACAGGTAGGGGCCGAGGGCCTTGCGGGTGCGCATCTCGTTATGGGTGGTGATCGTGGTCTTGCTGCAGGTCAGTGCGGCCTGGGCCGCCTGCGCCTTGAACTGGCCGAGCGTCGTGCTGTCAGGCACGGCCTCCATCGACGTCGAGGCGCAGATGCAGATATCGGCAATCACCTTGAAATCCGGACGCTCGGTGGGCAGGGCCACGCCCAGCAACTTTTCCACCCGGCCGGGGCAGCGGGCCTTGAACATCCGCTGGAGTTCGGCGCGGCTCAGCGTTTCAGCACCCATGCCGGCATGGGTGCCATCGCTGCGCGCATCGCCATTGAGCGAGGCCGGCACCGCCTGGACGGCGGCAGGATGACTCTGCCCCGCGGCCTGGCTGCCGGCGGCGCCCAGTGCCGCGAAGGTCAGCAACGCTCCCCGAACGAGCCAGACTCGCCCTTTGCTGAAAGACGCACGCGCCATGGTCACCCCTTGCTGCATACCATCTGTCGGATCATGAAATGAGTCTAATCATCGGTGAAGCATCCGCCATAGAGAGTTTCGCGGAGCGTGTTTTCCCGCGCGTTTCGTGCCCGAGGGGGCCAACCCGGCCAGCGCCGAAGGCCTATAATGCCGCTTTACCACCGCAGCGCCCGCAACCCCGGCGGGCGCTTTTGCGCAATGACCAAGTTTGTCTTCGTCACGGGCGGTGTGGTGTCCTCGCTTGGCAAGGGCATCGCCGCCGCGTCACTGGCCGCTATTCTCGAATCGCGTGGCCTCAAAGTCACCCTCATCAAGCTCGATCCTTACATCAACGTGGATCCGGGCACGATGTCGCCGTTCCAGCACGGTGAGGTGTTCGTCACCGATGACGGCGCTGAAACCGACCTCGATCTGGGCCACTACGAGCGCTTCATCACCACGCGGATGAAGAAGGCCAACAACTTCACCACCGGCCAGATCTACAAGAGCGTGCTTGAAAAAGAGCGCCGTGGTGATTATCTGGGCAAGACCGTCCAGGTCATCCCCCACATCACCAACGAGATCCAGGATTTCGTGCGCCGTGGTGCGGGTGTCGGCACGGCCGATGCGGTGGACGTGGCCATCGTCGAGATCGGCGGCACCGTGGGCGACATCGAATCGCTGCCCTTCATGGAAGCGGCGCGCCAGATGAGCCTGAAGTCCGGCCCGAGCAACACGGCCTTTGTGCACCTGACCTATGTGCCGTTCATTGCGGCCGCGGGCGAGCTCAAGACCAAGCCCACGCAGCACACCGTGCAGAAGATGCGCGAGATCGGTATTCAGCCCGATGCGCTGCTGTGCCGTGCCGACCGCGCCATCCCGGCTGACGAGCGCGAGAAGATCTCCCTGTTCACCAACGTGCCTGAGTCCGGCGTGATCTCGGTGTGGGATGCGGACACCATCTACAAGGTGCCCCGCATGCTGCACGAGCAGCACCTCGATGACCTGATCTGCACCAAGCTGCAGCTGCAGACCAAGCCGGCCGACCTGAGCCGCTGGGACACGCTGGTGCACGAAGTGGCCAACCCCAAGCGCGACGTCACCATCGCCATGTGCGGCAAGTACACGGATCTGTCGGATTCGTACAAGTCGCTCAACGAGGCGCTGCGCCACGCCGGCATCCACAACCATGCCCGCGTCAACATCGAGTACGTCGATTCCGAGACGCTCACGCCCGAGACCGCCAGCCAACTGGGCCAGTATGACGCCATCCTGGTGCCGGGCGGCTTCGGCAAGCGCGGCGTGGAAGGCAAGATCGTCGCGGCGCAGTACGCCCGCGAGCACGGCATCCCTTACCTGGGCATCTGCCTGGGCATGCAGGTGGCCACCATCGAGTACGCCCGCCACAAGGCTGGCCTGGCCGGTGCCAACAGCACCGAGTTCGATGCCACCACGCCGCACCCCGTGATCGCCCTGATCGACGAGTGGCTGGACGCCGACGGCATCGTGCAGAAGCGCGATGCAGGCTCCGACCTGGGCGGTACGATGCGCCTGGGCGCTCAGAGCTCCGACGTGAAGCCCGGCACCCTGGCCCACGAGATCTACGGCCCGGTCGTGACCGAGCGTCACCGCCACCGCTACGAGGCCAACGAGCACTACCTGGACCGCCTGCAGCAGGCCGGCCTGGTGATCTCGGCCATCACCCAGCGCGAAAAGCTCACCGAGATGGTCGAGCTGCCGCGCACGGTGCACCCGTGGTACGTGGGCGTGCAGTTCCACCCCGAGTTCAAGTCCACCCCCTGGGACGGCCACCCGCTGTTCATCGGCTACATCAAGGCCGCGCTGGAACACCAGGCCGCCGAGAAGGCCAAGGCCTGATCAAGCCCAGAGACACGACCGGAGCACACCATGAAACTCTGCGGATTCGACATCGGCCTGGACCGGCCCTTCTTCCTGATCGCCGGCCCCTGCGTGGTCGAGTCCGAGCAGTTGCAGATGGACACGGCCGGCACGCTCAAGGAGATCACCTCCGCCCTGGGCATCCCCTTCATCTTCAAGTCGAGCTACGACAAGGCCAACCGCTCCAGCGGCACCTCGTTCCGCGGCCCCGGCATGGACAAGGGGCTGGAGATCCTGGCCAAGGTCAAACGCGAACTGAACGTGCCCATCCTGACGGACGTGCACACCGAAGCCGAGATCCCCGCCGTGGCTTCGGTGGTCGATGTGCTGCAGACGCCCGCCTTCCTGTGCCGCCAGACGGATTTCATCCGCGCAGTGGCCCAGAGTGGCAAACCCGCCAACATCAAGAAGGGACAGTTCCTGGCCCCGGGCGACATGAAGAACGTGATCGACAAGGCCCGTGCCGCCGCGCGCGAAAAAGGCCTGCCCGACGACGTGTTCATGGCCTGCGAACGCGGTGCCAGCTTCGGCTACAACAACCTCGTCTCTGACATGCGCTCGCTGGCGATCATGCGCGAGACGGGCGCCCCCGTGGTGTTCGACGCCACCCACTCGGTGCAACTGCCGGGCGGGCAGGGCACCAGCTCGGGCGGCCAGCGCGAGTTCGTGCCCGTGCTGTCGCGTGCGGCCGTGGCCGTGGGCATCTCGGGCCTGTTCATGGAAACGCACCCCGATCCCGCCTGCGCGATGAGCGACGGCCCCAACGCCGTGCCGCTCAAGCACATGAAGGCCTTGCTCGAGACCCTGGTCGAACTCGATCGCATCACCAAGAAGAACGGTTTCCTGGAAACCAACTTCTCGGCCTGATGCCCCTGACGATTCCAGCAGTTCCACGCATCTCCAAAACTTTCAACATCTCTTGAGGATTCAGACAGATGAGCGCCATTGTTGACATCATCGGCCGCGAGGTCATCGACAGCCGCGGCAACCCCACCGTCGAATGTGACGTGCTGCTGGAAAGCGGCCACATGGGCCGTGCGGCCGTGCCGTCGGGTGCTTCCACCGGCTCGCGCGAAGCGATCGAACTGCGTGATGGCGACAAGTCCCGCTACCTGGGCAAGGGCGTTCTGAAGGCCGTCGAGCACATCAACACCGAGATCTCCGAAGCCGTGCTGGGCCTGGACGCTTCCGAGCAGTCCTTCCTGGACAAGACGATGATCGACCTGGACGGCACCGAAAACAAGAGCCGCCTGGGCGCCAACGCCATGCTGGCCGTGTCGATGGCCGTGGCCCGTGCCGCTTCGGAAGAAGCCGGCCTGCCCCTGTACCGCTACTTCGGCGGTATGGGCGCCGTGCAGATGCCCGTGCCGATGATGAACGTCATCAACGGCGGCGCGCACGCCAACAACAACCTCGACCTGCAAGAGCTGATGATCCTGCCGGTGGGCGCTCCGACCTTCCGCGAAGCCATCCGCTACGGCGCCGAGGTGTTCCACGCCCTCAAGAAGATCATCCATGACAAGGGCCTGAGTACCGCCGTGGGCGACGAGGGCGGTTTCGCCCCCAGCGTGGCCAGCCACGAGGCCGCGATCCAGCTGATCCTGGAAGCCATCGAAAAGGCTGGCTACACCCCCGGTGAGCAGATCGCCCTGGGCCTGGACTGCGCCGCCTCCGAGTTCTACAAGGACGGCAAGTACCACCTGGAAGGCGAAGGCCTGGTCTTGAGCCCCGAATCCTGGACCGACATGCTGGCCACCTGGGTCGACAAGTACCCCATCATCAGCATCGAAGACGGCATGCACGAAGGTGACTGGGCCGGCTGGGCCCACCTGACCGAGCGCCTGGGCAAGAAGGTTCAGCTGGTGGGCGACGACCTGTTCGTCACCAACACCAAGATCCTGAAGGAAGGTATCGACAAGGGCATCGCCAACTCGATCCTGATCAAGATCAACCAGATCGGCACCCTGTCGGAAACCTTCGCCGCCATCGAGATGGCCAAGCGCGCCGGCTACACCGCCGTGATCAGCCACCGCTCGGGCGAGACGGAAGACAACACCATCGCCGATATCGCTGTGGGCACCAACGCCGGCCAGATCAAGACCGGTTCCATGAGCCGCTCGGACCGCATCAGCAAGTACAACCAGCTGCTGCGCATCGAAGAGGATCTGGGCAACGTGGCCGTGTACCCCGGCCGCAGCGCGTTCTACAACCTGCGCTGACGCCTGCGCATTCTTGCGCTTACGCGCAGGCAGCAGGGGCAACGCGGTAGCGTCCTGAGCAAGGCTGCAGCGAGGCCTGTCATGCGTGGGTATGCCAGGTTCCTGGCTGTCGTCTTTGCGTTTGGCGGTGTTTTTTGCCGCCCCCTGCCGATGTCGAAGCTGTTGCGCCATCCAAAAAACCATAGGCGGCGATGGCTAGGCTGGCGTGGTTGTGATAGACCCGCCAGCCTCTGCCCTCGTAGTCCCCAAGCCCAAGGTCTTGTTTCAAATTCCGGTAGCCGCCGCGCGGGCTCTTGGCCTCCAGCACCATTGTCTGCGGAGCCATCTTCTCGGGCAGAGTCGATAGCCAGTACTTCATCTATTCATCGAGGTTGTGGCGGTTTTGCAAGGGCGACTGCTTAGAGGCGCATTGGGAAGGCCACCCAAGTTCGATGCCAAAACGCTGTAAGTGGTTGATTTGCCTAGGGTGAGGCACACAAGCTGCCATTACAGAAGGGGTTAAGAACTACGTTTTACAGGGACAACCTCAGTTCAAAAAACGCGCTGAGATTTGATGGCTAGAATCGTCAGGTTCGTATCTAGACGTGTTAAAACTCGTCGCTAGCGGGGAAGCCATCCAGCAGCAGGTGGCTACCATTGGAGAATATAGATGGGTATATTGGACAGGCTATTCGGCGGTCATCACGGCCGTAACCGCCACGGCGGGCATCACGGAGGCCACGGAAATTACGGTAACGGGTACGGCAACGGGGGGCCTCCACCGAGTGGCCATGGAGGGATCGGCTGCCCAAGTTGCAATACGCTCAATGCTCCAGGAGCGAAGTTTTGCCAGCAGTGTGGCATGTCGCTCGTGCCTGCTGCGTGCATGCAATGCAATACAACCCCGCCGCCGGGTGCAAAGTTCTGTAATCGGTGTGGGGCCGCTATCGGTTGATTTTGAGGCGTGTTAGCCGGAGTGCTGAACTCCGCCGCCTGGCACACGCGCGGAATTCCCCGTAATGCTGCCTATGGGTTTGAGGAGGGTAAAGAAGAAGTACCGCGCTCCTCGTCGTGACAGCGTCGTTCATCTCGGCGGCGCCTCAGAGTTCGCCAGATAGGCAGATGATGCAGATACAGTGTGCAGAACAACAGCAAGGCAGTCAGCAACGCTAGCAGGTACATGCCGAATGCGCTGGCCATGCCCACAGAAGCACATGCCCACACGGTGGCTGCGGTGGTCAGCCCGCTGGTGCGCCCCTTGACCTGTAGGATCACCCCAGCTCCGATGAATCCGATGCCGGTCACTACCTGAGCGGCGATTCTTGTGGGGTCACCGCCTACGACATGGAGCGAGATGAGGCTGAAGGCACACGAGCCGAATGACACCGCCGCAAAGGTTCGGATGCCTGCTTCGCAGCCGTCGCGCTCTCGCTCGTAGCCAACGAGCGCGCCCAGGAGTGCTGCATAGAGCATTCGCGCAGCAAAAAATAACTCGGTGTACCAGTCCACTGGTCCCTCTTGACAAGAAAGAAATCTTTTACTGCAAGGATGGAGAAACCAACCTCTCTAGGCAAGGATCGTAGCGTACTTTATTTTCAATTTTCGAGGCCTTATCGCGCAGTATGCGTCTCAGGCGGCATGACCCCAGCCCCGGATGCAGTTATGCTACGGCAACAGCCGGCAGAAACGTGTTTGGCGGCGGGCCAGGCGTCCGTGCGGCCGTGATGTTCTCTGCTAAGCTTTCCGGATGCGCGCTGTCACCGTGATCCTGCTGGCCTTGCTGGCCGTGGTCCATGCCGAACTGTGGTTCGGCAAGGGCGGGGTGCCGCGCGCCATGTCGCTGCGCACACACCTTCAGGATCAGAACGAGCGCAATGCGGGTTTTGAGGCCCGCAACGAGCAGGTGGCCGCCGAGGTGCGCGATCTGCAGGAGGGCCTGGACATGGCCGAAGAGATCGCCCGCACCGAGCTGGGCATGGTCAAACCCGACGAAATTTACGTGCAGATCACGGCATCTGCCCGCTGAGGCGGGCGTTCACCGGATCTATTGCCCAAGCCCGATCGCTGCAGCTTCATGAGCGTCCTGTTCGCCGACTTGCCCATCGCCGATGCCCTGGCATGGGTGGATCCGTGGCTGGCGCCCTGGTGGACCGCCTGGGGCGTGTCCGTCAGCAGGCTGGAAGCTCTGGCCTGCGTGCTCTCTCTGGCCATGGTGGGTTTCAACCTGCGGGTCAATCCGCTCGGCTGGCCCTTGGCCATCATCAGCTCGGTGCTTTATGGCCTGCTGTTCGCCCGCAGCAAACTTTACGGCGAAGCCTCTTTGCAACTGGTTTTCATCGCGCTGGCCGCCTGGGGCTGGTGGCAGTGGGTGCGGGGCACCGATGAGCAAGAGCACCGATTGCGCGTGCGCATCCTGCCCGCACTGGGGCGCTGGCGAGCGGTGCTGCTGTTCCTGGTGCTGTGGCCCATGATCGGCCTGCTGCTGGACCACGTGACCGATTCGGACGTGCCTTACTGGGATGCATTGCCCACGGCGGGCAGCCTGGTGGGGCAGTGGCTGCTTGGCCGCAAATGGGTGGACAACTGGCCCTGCTGGGTCGCGGTCAACGTGGCCAGCATGATGCTGTTCGCACACAAGGAACTGTGGCTCACGGTGGGCCTGTATGGCGTGTTCGCCGTGCTGGCGCTCTGGGGCTGGCGTCAATGGCATCGCAAGGCCCGCTGGCAGGCGATCAATGGGCCTTTGCCCCAGGGGCTGTGAAGCAAGGCATGGCGGGTGCCTCATCCCTGGGCCAGATCGTGGCGATCGTGGGCGCCGAGAGCACCGGCAAATCGACCCTGGCCCGTGAGCTGGCCCGTGTGCTGCAGGCCCGTGGCCTGTCGGTGGCCCTGGTCACCGAAGCGCTGCGCGATTTCTGCGATCAGCATGGCCGCACGCCGCGGGTCGATGAGCAGGTGGCCATCGCGGCCGAACAGAGCCGGCGCATCACCGAGGCTGCCCAGACACATCGCCTGGTGCTGGCCGATACGACGGCACTGATGATCGCGATCTACAGCGATCTGATTTTCCAGGATCCCAGCCTGTATGCCGAGGCCGAGCGTGATCACGCGCAGGCGGCGATGACCTTGCTGACGGCGCTGGACCTGCCGTGGGAGCGAGATGGCCTGATCCGCGATGGTCCCCATGTGCGCGTACCGGTGGACACGCTGGTGCGCCAATCCCTGCAGCGGGCCGATGTGCCCTATGCGGTGGTGGCAGGCGTGGGTGTGGCCCGTGTGCAGCGAGCGATCGAAGCGGTGGAGCACCTGCTGGATGCGCCTGCGCGGCAAGCCCGTGCAGGGCAGGGCACGCGTTGGCGATGGTTCTGCGAGAACTGCGATGACGGTGAATGCGAGCAGCACTGGCTGCCTCGGGCCACGCCGTGAGCGAGCCCAGCGAACTGACGCTGCTGTGGCGTGATGAGCGCCTGGTGGCCGTGCATAAGCCAGCCGGCTGGCTGGTTCACCGCACCGGGCTGGATGCGCACGAAACACGCTTCGTGGTGCAGACATTGCGCGATCAGTTGGGGCAGCGTGTGTATCCTGTTCATCGGTTGGACAAGGGCACGTCGGGTGTGCTGCTGATGGCGTTGGACAGCGAGGCCGCCCGACTCATGGCACAGGCCTTCGAAGCGCGTGAGGTCGACAAGCGGTATGTGGCCTTCGTGCGCGGTTGGCTGCCCGATGCGGTACAGGTCGACCACCCGCTCAAGCCGGACGACGCGCCAGCCGATGCGCTGCCCCAGGAGGCCGTGACGGCATTGCGTTGCCTTGAGCGCGTGGAGCTGGCTGAGGCGGTGGAGCCCCGCCATCCGACCACCCGCGTGTCGCTGGTGGAGGCTCGGCCGGCCACGGGCAGGCGCCATCAGATCCGGCGGCACCTCAAACACCTCTCGCATCCCATCATCGGTGATGCCACCCACGGAAAGGGGCCGCACAACCGCTGGTGGGCGCAGCGACTGGGGTTGCAAAGGCTCTGGCTGCATGCTGTCGAACTGGCATTCACGCATCCCTTCAGCGGCGCAGGCTTGCGCATCGAGTCACCTTGGCGCGAGGATCCGCAGTGGCAGCACTTGCTGAAGTCCCTCCAGGCGGTGGGCGAAGCGGGCGAATCTCACACCTTGCCGGATTGACGGCGCCGAATCGCTGAAAACCGTGCCAAAGGCCTGCTAATCCTCGTTTCAGCCCATCAAGTCGAAACCGATACTGAACGGTAAGCCGTCGATTGGTCCGACGGTATGTCAGGGTTTCGAGAACGATGGCTTCGCTGATCACCAGTTTGTCTGCCGCGCAGATCGCCTCGCTGTCAGCGAAAACGATCTCGGCTTTTGGCACGGACGACTGGGCCGCATTCTCCACCGCGCAGATCGCAGCGCTCACGACCAGCCAGATCACGGCAGTGGGCACCAGCGCGCTGCAGATGCTCACGCCGGTGCAGTTTGCCGCGTTCGAGACGGCGGACATCCGCCTGTTCACCCAGGCGCAGATCCAGTCGCTGGGTGCCACGCAGCTTGCCGCACTGACCACCAGCCAGGTCCAGGTGTTGACCAGCACGCAGATCCGGGCGCTCACGACCACGCAGATCGCCTCGCTGGAGAGCGAAGAAATCAAGGCACTGACCACCACCCAGGTGGCGGTGCTGGGCAGCAGCCAGATCGGCGCCTTGAGCACGGCACAGATCAGCCAGATGGAAACGGCCGATGTGCGCGCCATCAACACGACCGCGCTCAAGAGCCTGGGCTCGGCCCAGATCGAGGCGCTTGCGACTTCGCAGGTCCAGGCGCTGACCACAGCTCAGGTGCGCGCCCTGGAAACAACCCAGGTGCAGGCGCTCAAGACTGAACACATTGCCGCCCTGATCACATCGCAGGTGGCGGCGCTGACCAGCGCACAGGCCTCGGCGCTGGCCACGGGGCAGGTGAATGCCTTGGGCACGGACAGTGTCGCGGCTCTGCAGACGGCCACCCTGCGTGGCCTGAACACCGAAGCCATGCAGGCCTTGAGCACAGGCGCTGTGGCCGCATTGACCACAGCCCAGGTGGCCTCGCTCAACAGCACACAGGTGGGCGGCTTGAGCAGCAGCCAGGTCAGTGCGCTGGAAACGGCGGACCTGCGCAGCATGAACAGCACGGCCCTGCGCGCTCTGGGCACGGAGCAGGTGGCGGCCCTGAACAGCGCGCAGGTGGCAGCGCTCACCACCGGCCAGATCAAGGGCCTGACCTCGGAGCAGGTTGCGGCGCTGGGCACGCAGGAAGTGGCCGCGCTGAGCTCTCAGCAAGTGGCGACGTTGAACAGCGTGCAGGTATCGGCCTTGGGAACGCAGCAGGTGGCCGCGCTGGAGACTCTGGACATCCGCGCACTGGGTACCACGGCGCTCAAGGCGTTCAGCACCAGCCAGATCGAGGCGCTGAGCTCTGCCCAGGTGGCCGCGCTCAACACGGCCCATATCCGTGTGCTGAGCACTGCGCAGATCGCCGCCCTGCAGACGCAGGACATCGTGGCGCTCACCACATCGCAGGTGGTGGCGCTGTCGAGCACGCAACTGGCCGCGATGAGCACGGCCCAGATCGCCGCGTTCGAGACCAGTGATCTGGCGGCACTTCAGACAGCAGCATTGCGTGGCTGGGGCAGTGATGCCCTGCGTGCGCTGACCACGGCGGAAGTGGCCGCATTGACCACGGCACAGGTTGCGGCGCTGGGCAGCGCCCAGGTCGTCGGGTTGAGCACCGAGCAAGTGGCCGCCATGGAGACGGCGGACGTTCGTGCGCTCTCCACAGCCGCGCTGAGATCACTGAGCGAGGCACAGGTGGAGGCTTTGACCTCCTCACAGGTGGCGGCGTTGGGCAGTGTGCAGATCAGGGCGCTGACCACGGCCCAGGTGGCGGCCCTGAGCACCGATGACATCGCTGCGCTGACCACGCTGCAGGCGGCCACGTTGAACAGCGCCCAACTGGGCGCCTTGAGCACAGCCCAGATGGCCCAGCTCGAAACCACCGACCTGCGCGCCTTGAACACCGCTGCGGTGCGCGGCCTGAGCGCCGCCCAGGTCGAGGCCCTGACATCCAGCCAGGTGGCGGCCCTCACGACTGCCCAGATCAAGGCCATGAGCACGGCGCAGATCGCCGCCATCGGCACCGATGACGTCGTGGCGATGACCTCGGCCCAGTTCGCAGCGCTGTCCAGCGTCCAGGTCAATGCCTTGAGCTCCGCACAGATCTCCGTGCTGGATGCGGCCGATTTCACGGCCATGGGCACCACCGTGCTGCGTGCCCTGGGCACGGCCGCGCTGGCCGCCTTGAGCACCACCCAGATCGTCGATCTGACCACCGCCCAGGTCGCAGCCCTGGGCAGCCAGCAACTGGCTGCGCTGAGCACGGCGCAGATCGCGGCGCTGGAAACGCGTGATGTGCAGGCGATGTCCACCATTGCGCTGCGGGGCTTGAGCGTTGTGCAACTCGATGCGCTGAACAGTGACCAGATCGCTGCCCTGAGCACACGCCAGATCGTCGCGTTGACTTCGGCGCAGGTGGGTGGCTGGTCCACGGCCGACCTCAATGCCTTGAGCACCGTGCAGGCGGCTGCGCTGGGCAGCAACCAGGTCGCGGCCCTCAGCACCACACAGATCGCCAACCTGGAGACGGCGGACCTGGCAGCCTGGTCCACGGCCAGCCTGAGGGGGCTGAGTACCGCACAGATCGCTGCCTTGGGCACGGACCATGTGGCTGCACTCACCACGACCCAGTTCAAGGTCTTGGGCAGCGCCCAGCTGGCGGCCTTGAACACGGCCGACATCGTGGCCTTGAGCACGGCGCAGGCCGCCTCGCTGTCGAGCACGCAGGTCAATGGCCTGAGTACGGCGCAGATCGCCGCGATCGAGACGGCAGACCTGGCAGTGCTGGGAACGGCGGTGGTGCGCGCCTTCGGGACCGATGCCATCCAGGCTCTGGGCAGTGCTCAACTGGCGGCGTTGACGACGGCGCAGGCCGCATCCCTCAGCAGCACGCAGGTGGCTGCGCTGACCACCACCCAGATCACAGCCTTGGAGACGCAGGACCTGCAGGCGCTCTCCACCGCAGCCGTACGCGCCTTGAGCGCCGCGCAGATCGAGGCATTCAGCGCTGATCAGTTCACCGCGCTGACCACTCGCCAGATCGGTTCACTGACGACCGGCCAGGTGCAGATGCTGACCACCGCGCAGGTGGTGGCCTTGAGCACGACGCAGTTCTCGGCCCTGTCGAGCAGCCAGGTGGCGGCCTTGAGCACGGCCCAGGTGGCGGCCATCGAGACCGATGATCTGAGAACCTTGAGCACCAGCGCCGTGCGCGCCTTGAGCGTGGAGCAGATCGAGGCCCTGGGCACCACCCAGATCGCCGCGCTGAGCACCGCGCAACTCAATGCGCTCACCTCGACCCAGCTGTCGGTGCTGTCGGCCGAAGACATCGTGGCCTTGAGCACCGCGCAGGTCGCCGGCTTGTCATCCACGCAGGTGGCGGCGCTGAGCGAAGACCAGATGATGGCGATGCAGACGGAGGATCTGGCCGCGATGGCCACGGCCGCCCTGCGCGTGATGGGTACCAGCCAACTGGCCAGCCTGAGCGCAGAGCAGATCGCCGCATTGACATCCTCCCAGGTGGGCGCACTGACATCAACCCAGGTCAAGGCCCTGACGCTGGACCAGGTGGCCGCCATCGAGACCGCCGACCTGGTGGCCCTGAGCACCGCTACCCTGCGCCAGATGAGCGTGGATCAGATCGTCTCCTTGAGCACTGCGCAGATCGCATCCCTGGGCACGGTACAGCTCAATGGGCTGACCAGCGCCCAGGTCTCCGCCTTGTCGGGCGACAGCATCGTGGCCCTCACGACTGCCCAGTTCGCCGGCCTGAGCACGACACAGGTGCAGGCGCTGACGGCCGAGCAGGTGTCGGTGATTGAGGCGCAGGATCTGATCCAGCTCGGCACGGCCGCGATCCGCGTGCTCGGCGTCGACCAGATCGCGGTGCTGTCCGAGGCGCAGATCGCAGCCCTCACGTCCACCCAGATCGGGGCCCTGACATCGACACAGGTTCAGGCCTTGCGGGCCGAGCAGGTAGCGGCCATCGAGACCAGTGACCTTGCTGCCCTGAGCAGCACCATGCTGCGCACGCTCAGCGCTGAGCAGCTCGATGCCTTCACCACGGCGCAGATCGCCACGCTGAGCGCGGAGCAGGTCAACGGGTTGAGCACGGCGCAGATCGCAGGCCTGTCTTTCACCAGCGTGATGGCGATGAGCACGGCGCAGTTCGCAGCGCTGTCCAGCACGCAGGCCCAGGCCTTGACCGCCGAGCAGGTCTCGGTGTTGGAGACGCAGGATGTGGCCGCGTTGAACACGACGGCCCTCCACGCAATGAGCACGGATCAGATCGCGGCCTTCACGCCCGACCAGATCCTGGCGCTCGGCACGCAGCAGATCGCTGCGCTGGGGTCTGCGCAGGTGAGGGCGTTGACGCCCGAGCAGATCACGGCCTTGCAAGCCGAGGACTTGGCCGTGCTGGGCACGGGCATGCTGCGCGTGATGGGTGTGGAGCAGATCGACGCCCTGAGCGCCGAGCAGATCGCTTCCCTGAGCACTGCCCAGGTCAATGCGCTCACATCGACGCAGGTGGCCTCGCTGTCCTACGAGGACGTCATCGCGCTGACCACCGCGCAGTTCGCTGCGTTGTCCAGCACGCAGATGCAGTCTTTCACGACCGCGCAGATCACCGTCATCGAGACGCAGGACATCGCTGCCTTGAGCACGGCTGCACTGGCGGTGCTGAGCACGTCGGCCATCGCCGTGCTGGGCGTTGAGCAGACACAGGCCCTGGGCACTGCTCAGATCCACGCGCTGGGCACGGCCCAGGTGGCCTCGCTCACGCAGGATCAATTGGCGAACCTGAGCACGGACCAGCTGCAGGCCTTGGGCACGCAGGCAATCTCGGTATTGTCGGCCAGCCAGCTGGATGCGTTGAGTGCCGAGCAACTGGCGGATTTCTCGACCCACCAGATCGCGGCACTGGGCTCCGAGCAAGTGACTGCGTTGCGGGCAGACCAGGTGGCGGCGATGGGCACGGGCCAGATCGCCGTTCTGGGCTCGGCGCAGGTGGCGGCCCTGGAGGTGGATGACATCGCTGCACTTGGCTCGGCACAGATCGTGGCCTTGAGCACGGCGCAGTTCGCCTGGCTCAGTACCTCGCAGGTGTCCGCGCTGCAGGCCGACCAATTGGCCGCCATGGAAACCCGTGATGTGCAGGCCCTGTCGTCCAGCCAGGTGCATGCGCTGTCGCTGGAGCAGGTGGGCGCCTGGTCTACCGCGCAGCTCGCGGCGTTGTCCACCACGGGCATCAAGGGCCTGGGCACCGAGGTGATCAGTGGTTTCGGCAGCCAGGAGATCGCTGCCTTGAGCACGGCCCAGGTGTCGGCCCTGACCACCGAACAGATGGCGGTGTTGACCGTTGACCACATCGCGGCGATGGACGCGGGCGATGTGGCGGCCTTCTCGGCCGCAGGCACGGCTGTGCTGGCCACCAGTGTGATCGCTGCGCTGAACACGGCCCAGTTCTCGTCGCTCAAGTACTTCAGCTTGCAAGCGCTCACGGCGGAGCAGATCGCCGCCATCGGCACGGACGCCATCGTGGCGATGACGACCGTGCAGGTCAAGGCGTTCACGCCGGAGCAGATCACCGCCTTCACCACGGAGCAGATCGCCGCTTTCGAGACGGCGGACCTGGCCGCGATGACGATGGCGCAATCCAGCGCCTTCACCAACGACCAGCTCAGCGCGATGAGCAATGATCAGTTCTACGCGATGCAGTCGACCTCGCCGATCGTGCTGGATCTGGATTTCGATGGTGTGCGCACGGTGGCGGCCAGCCATGGCGTGAACTTCGACATCACGGCCACGGGGCGCACCAGCCAGGTCGGGTGGGCATCACCCACCGATGGCCTGCTGGTGATGGACCGCAACCATGATGGCTTGATCAACGATGGCTCGGAGCTGTTCGGCTCCGCGACCAGGCTGGCGTCTGGCGAACGTGCGGGCGACGGTTTTCGGGCGCTGGCAGAGCTGGATGCCGACCATGATGGCCGGATCACCAGCGCCGATGCGCATTGGAAAGACCTGCAACTGTGGATCGATGCCAACCAGAATGGCATCACCGACGCGGGCGAGCTCAAATCACTGGACGAGCTGGGCATCAGCAGTCTGAACCTGCACGCCGAACGCGGCACCGCCATGGACAACGGCAACCTGATGGGCCTGGTGTCGAGCTATGAGACGCGCGACGGCCAGCAGCACGAGATGATCGACGTGTGGTTCAGCAAGCACCGTGTCGAGACCAGCGATGTGCTGGCCGAGCCTGCGCCGGATGCCTTGAGTGCGGCGGCGTTGTCGGCGTTGAACCAGCCGGACTCGTCGAGCCAGGCCGGTGGCGTGGCGCCTCATGCAGACCTGAGTCAGTCCACTGCATTGGCCCAATCGCCAGACGCGACCCTGGTGTCCACCACCCTGCGTCAGGTGGACGAGCAGCAGAACCAGGGTCCACCGCTGATCTGAGCGGCGGCGCGCCTGGTTTGCCTCACTGCAGGCGGCTGGAACTGGGCGCGTGGTCCGCGTCGTCCGTGAACACCTCGCCCACGTCCACCGGATCGAAGTGGTAATGCAGACCGCAGAAATCGCAGCCGATGTCCACCTGGCCCTGCTCGGCGATGATCGAGTCGATCTCTTCCCGCCCCAGATTGCGCAGCATGCCGGCCACGCGCTCGCGTGAGCAGGTGCAGGCAAAACGAGGTGCGGTCAGGCCGGCCAGCGGCTCGAAGCGGCGCACATCCTCTTCCCAGAACAGTCGGCGCAGGATGGTGTCCACATCCAGGCTCAGCAGCTCTTCGCGGGTGAGGGTGGAGGCCAGGTGCGCGATGCGGTTGTAGTGCTCGCTCAGGCCGATCTCGTCCTCATTGCTGCGGCCGCCCAGGTTGCCTTCGCCCTGCACGGGCAGGCGCTGGATCAACAGTCCGGCGGCGATGTCGTCGTCGGCGGCCAGGATCAGCTTGGTGTCCAGTTGCTCCGACTGCAGCATGTAGTGCTCCAGCACCTGGCTCAGGGCCTGCAGGGGCTCGCGCTGATCGCCATGCAGGGGCACCACGCCCTGGTAGGGCTGCTGGCCGGGCAGGCGGTCCTTCGGGTCCAGCGTGATCGCGCAGCGGCCCTTGCCACCCACATTGACCAGCACTTCCAGCGGCAGATGGCCGTTGTCGGTGGCCGGCACATCGCCCACCACCTTGGCGGTGGTACGGAAGGCCAGATCAGGCTGGACTTCGGCCACGGCCAGCTTCACCGGGCCATCGCCCATGATCTGCAGGATCACGGCGCCGTTGAACTTGATGTTGGCCTGCATCAGCACGCCGGCTGCGGCCATCTCGCCCAGCAACTGGCGCACCGGTGTGGCAAAGGGCTCGGAGCCCTCACGCCGACGCAGCACCTCGCGCCAGCTGTCGGTCAATCGGACCAGCATGCCCCGCACGGGCAGGCCTTCAAACAGGAATTTGTGCAGTTCGTCGCTCATCGATTCTTCTCAATCCACGCGGACCATGTCCGTCTTGTACTCCGTCGCCTTCTGCACGTAAAGGGCCGTGCCGATGTTCATGCGCATGCGGTCGGCATCCGTCAAGGGGCGCACGGCCTTGGCCGGCGAGCCCATGATCAGCATGCCTTCTTCGAACACCTTGCCCTCGGTCACCAGGGCGCCGGCCGCCACCAGGCAGCCCTTGCCGATCACCGCGCCGTTGAGCACCACGGCCTGGATGCCGATCAGGGCGCCGTCGCCGATGGTGCAGCCGTGCAGCATCACCTGGTGGCCCACGGTCACGTCCTGTCCGATCGTCAAAGGAAAGCCGATGTCGGTGTGCAGCACGGAGCCCTCCTGCACGTTGGAGCGCTCGCCGATGCGGATGGTCTCGTTGTCGCCCCGGATGGCCACGTGCGACCACACGCTGGAGCCTTCGGACAGGATCACATGGCCGATCACGTCGGCCGATTCGGCCACATAGGCGCTGGGGTGCACGTCGGGGGCTTTGTCTTTGATGCGGTACAGGGCCATGGGGTGGGGTTCCAGGGAAGGGACTGCGGATTGTAGGCTTGCCCCATTCTGGCGTGACACCCCTGGTACGCTTGGGGTTTCGCACGCCCTGTTTTTGCCGCCTGCGCCGTTGGCGCCCTGACATGCTGATTCTGCTTTCCCCCGCCAAGAGCCTGGACTACGAGACCGCCCCGGTCACGGACCGACACACCCTGCCGCAGTTCGTGGATGAATCGGCCGCCCTGATCGAGGTGCTCAAGCCCTACACGCCTGCACAGATCGCCTCCTTGATGGACCTCAGCGAGGCGCTGTCGCAGCTCAACGTGGCCCGATACGGTGCCTGGTCGCGCAAGTTCTCCAAGGCCAACAGCAAGCAGGCCGCGCTGGCCTTCAATGGCGATGTCTACGAGGGCCTGCAGGCCGCCTCGCTCAAGCCCGCCGACCTGGATTGGGCGCAGGACCACGTCGCCATCCTCAGCGGCCTGTACGGCATCCTGCGCCCGCTCGACTGGATGCAGCCTTATCGCCTGGAAATGGGTACCAAGCTGGCCAACCCGCGCGGCAAGGACCTGTACGCCTGGTGGGGTGACACACTGGCCGAACACCTCAACAAAGTGCTGGCTGAGCAGAAAGACGACCTCATCGTCAACCTCGCCTCGCAGGAGTACTTCAAGGCCGTCAAGCGCAAGGCGCTCAAGGCGCGGGTGGTCGAGTGCGTGTTCGAAGACTGGAAGAATGGCCAGTGGAAGGTCATCAGCTTCCACGCCAAGCGGGCCCGTGGCCTGATGGCCCGCCATGCCATCCTCAAGCGCGCCACCACGGTCAAGGCACTGACCAGCTTCAAGTCAGAAGGCTACGCCCACGTGCCCGAAGCCTCCGAGGCAGATCGGCTGGTGTTCCGCCGCAAACTGGAGGCCGCATGACCGAAACGGCCCAGGTCATTACCGACGAGCTGCGCCAGTGGATCGTGGACCAGGCCCGCGCGGGTCATGGCGCGGACGAGGTGCTGCAGGCCATGAAGGCCAGCGGCTGGCAGGAAGACATCGCGATGGCCGCGATGGAAGAGGTGCTGAACGGGGATCGGCAAGGGCAAGACCCGCAGGGAAAGACCGCGAGCGGAGCCGTGGCGGTCCCAGCGCTGGCAGAGGGTGCCGGCCACCAGGTCTGGGCGGGTGACCGCATGGTGCGGGTGGTGCTCAGCATGGAGCATCCCAACATCGTGGTGTTTGCCGACCTGTTGTCTGCCGACGAGTGCGAGAGCCTGCGAACGCTGGCGGCCGGCCGCCTGGCCCGCTCGGAAACCGTGGTGCACGCCACCGGTGGCAGCGAAGTCAACGCCGCGCGCACCAGTGAAGGCATGTTCTTCAACCGGGGCGAGAATGAGCTGGTGGGCCGCATCGAGGCCCGCCTGGCCGCGCTGCTGAATTGGCCGCTTGAAAATGGCGAAGGCCTGCAGGTGCTGCGTTACGCGCCCGGGGCCGAGTACAAGCCGCACTTTGATTACTTTGATCCGGTGCAGCCGGGCACGGCAGCCGTGCTGCGGCGGGGCGGCCAGCGTGTCGGCACAGTGGTGATGTACCTGAACACGCCGGAGCAGGGCGGAGCCACGGTGTTCCCGGATGCCGGTGTCACGGTGCACCCGATCGAAGGGCATGCTGTGTTCTTCAGCTACAGCCAGCCCGTGGCGGCCACCAAGACGCTGCATGGCGGCGCCCCGGTGCTCCAGGGCGAGAAATGGGTGGCCACCAAGTGGCTGCGCCAGGGGCGCTTTGACTGAATCTGCAGGCGTCTTCAGCTTCCAGTCAGGTTGTTTGCCGGGTGTGAATGGCTGTCAACCGTGCTCTTGAGGCCTGCGTTGAACACGCACAGGCCTGGGTTTCAGGCCTGACTTTAGAAGTCAATCTCACTTCAACCCTTTCTGGAGCCTAGTCCATGAAAAAGCTGACCGCTGCCCTGATCGCTTCCATGTTCGCCGTTGGTGCTTTCGCTGCTGAAGCCACTGCCCCTGCCGCCGCACCTGCTGCTTCGGAGGCCGCTTCCGCCCACGCCAAGAAGGCCAAGAAGGCCGCCAAGAAGGCCAAGAAGGCTGCTTCCGCCGCCTCGGCTGCTGCCTCGAAGTGATTCAGTGCCACGCGGGGTGAATGCCCCGTGAGCAGTGAAACAAAAAACCCGGCCTGCGCCGGGTTTTTTGTTGCTGTGGCGTGCTGAGTTGAAGCTCAGCGGAAGCGGCTGCGGTCACCGCCGCCGCCCTGACCACGCCGTGCGCCACCACTGCCTTGCGGTGCGCGGCCACCCGGGCGGCCGCCTTGGCGGGGTTGGCCTTGGCCACCCGACGCACCGGCACGGTCCCCGCCTTGGCGGGCACCGCCATGCAGCACGCGGCGGCCCAGCTGGATCGGTTCCGGCTTGGCGTTCGGATCAGGCTCGTAGCCCTTCACCATCTCACGTGGGATGGGGCGCTTGATCAGGCGCTCGATGTCGGCCAGGAAGCCTTCCTCATCGATACACACCAGCGAGATGGCGCGGCCTTCCGAGCCCGCGCGGCCGGTGCGGCCGATGCGGTGCACGTAGTCTTCGGGCACGTTGGGCAGCTCGAAGTTGACGACGTGAGGCAATTGGTCGATGTCGATGCCGCGGGCGGCGATGTCCGTGGCCACCAGCACCTGCAGATCACCGCTCTTGAACTCCGACAGGGCCCGGGTGCGCGCGCTCTGGCTCTTGTTGCCATGGATGGCCATGGCGGTGATGTCGTGCTTCTGCAGGAACTCGACCAAGCGGTTGGCGCCGTGCTTCATGCGCGTGAACACCAGCACCTGGAACCAGTTGTTGCTGGTGATCAGGTGGGCCAGCAGTTCCTTCTTGCGATCGCGATCGACCGGGTGCACCACCTGCTCGACCGTGTCGGCCGTGGCGTTGCGGCGAGCCACCTCGATGCTCTTGGGCTGGTTGAGCAGGCGCTCGGCCAGGGCCTTGATCTCGTCGGAGAAGGTGGCCGAGAACAGCAGGCTCTGCTTCTTGGCCGGCAGGATGGCCAGCACACGGCGGATGTCGTGAATGAAGCCCATGTCCAGCATGCGATCGGCTTCGTCCAGCACGAAGTACTCGACATGGCTCAGGTCCACCGTGCCTTGCTGGTGGTGGTCGAGCAGACGGCCAGGGGTGGCCACCAGAATATCCACGCCACGGCGCAGGGCGTCGATCTGGGGATTCATGCCCACGCCACCGAAAATCACCATGGAGCGCAGCGGCAGGTATTTGGAATAAGTGCGGACACTTTCCTCAACCTGGGCGGCGAGTTCACGCGTTGGCGTGAGAATCAGCGCGCGGACGCGGCGGGGCTCCTGGGGGCGTGGTTTACCCGCACCCGACATCAAATGGAGCAAAGGCAGGGTAAACCCCGCGGTTTTGCCCGTGCCGGTTTGTGCGCCGGCAAGGAGATCGGTGCCGCTGAGCACCGCGGGAATGGCTTGCAACTGGATCGGCGTAGGCGTTTCATAGCCGGCTTCCGAAATTGCTTTCAGAATCGGCTGAGCCAATCCCAAATTTTCGAACGACATGACTGCTGGCCCTTAAAAGCTAAGAGGGGCAAAAATTCAGGGACGATGCGTCGAATAAATTTCGGACCTGAACAAAAATATGATTCTTGACACGGTCAGCATCTGCCCAACACGCTCAGGGGTAAACCCGAGCGGCGTTTAACGTGCGTCTGGATGCCGCGAATTGTAGATCCGGACGCAGGGGATTGATAGGCCGGATTCAGGGGGCATTGTGGTCGAATCACACGGCAAATGTATCCAGGCGTATCAAAGGCTTGGATTTTGGTCCAGATCTGTGGCCTAAACCCGCCAGCCCTCCAAATTGCGCCCCATGAATGGGGGGCAGCATTCGCCAGCGCGAGCGTGCTCCGGGCGCCTCTACAATCGCGGCCATGACATCGACGGTTCTGGCGCGCAAGTACCGCCCTCTCAGTTTCGAGGCCATGGTGGGCCAGGGCCATGTGGTCCAGGCGCTGGCCAACGCGCTCACGCAGCAGCGCCTGCACCACGCCTACCTGTTCACCGGCACCCGGGGTGTCGGCAAGACCACGGTGTCGCGCATCCTGGCCAAGTCGCTCAACTGCACGGGGCCTGATGGCCAGGGCGGCATCACGGCCACGCCTTGCGGTCAGTGCCAGCCCTGTCGCGATATCGATGCCGGTCGCTTCGTCGATTACGTCGAGATGGATGCTGCGTCGAACCGTGGTGTCGAAGAAATCTCCCAGTTGCTGGACCAGGCGGTCTACAAGCCGGTGGTGGGGCGCTTCAAGGTCTACATGATCGATGAAGTGCACATGCTCTCGAACACCGCGTTCAACGCGATGCTCAAGACGCTGGAGGAGCCGCCGGATTACCTGAAGTTCGTTCTGGCCACCACCGATCCGCAGAAGGTGCCCGTGACGGTGCTGTCGCGCTGTCTGCAGTTCAATCTGCGCCCGATGGCCATGCAGACCGTGCATGAGCACCTCGAACAGGTGCTGTCGCAGGAGAACGTGCCGTTCGAGCCGGGCGCCCTGCGCCTGCTGGCGCGTGCTGCACGGGGCTCGATGCGCGATGGCCTGTCGCTCACCGACCAGGCCATCGCCTATGGCGGCGGGCAATTGGACGAAGCCGTGGTGCGCCAGATGCTGGGCTCTGTGGACCGTCAGCATGTGCTGGCCATCCTCGAAGCCGTGGCCAATGGTGATGGCCCGGCGCTGATCGAGGCGGGTGACAACCTGCGCCGCCTGGGGCTGTCGGCCCAGGGCACGCTGGACGACCTGGCCTCGGCCCTGCAGAACATCGCCGTGCTGCAAAGCGTGCCTGGGCTGGCCGAGAGCGATCCCGACAAGGCCCCCTGGCTGGCGCTGTCGCGCCGCCTCGCGCCGGACGAATGTCAGCTGTTCTACAGCCTGGCGCTGCATGGCCGTGCAGAGCTGGCCCTGGCGCCAGACGAGCACGCCGGCTTGCAGATGATTCTGCTGCGCTGGCTGGCTTTCAAGCCGGCCCAGGACGGGAGCCGCGACCACCCAAAAGCTGAAGGCCCGGTGGCTGTCAAGCCGGCCGGGCCCCCCGCGCAGGCTACGGCACCGCTCGCGACGGCCGCGCCCAGGCCTTTGGCCGGCGAAGCAGTGGCCGAACGCAGGGTGCCCCCAGCACCTTCGCCTGTACCTGCACCCGCACCGGCACCACAGGCACAGCCTTCCGTGGCTGCGCAGCCCCGCCCGGCAATGCCGCAGGCCCGCCCAGCGGTGCAGCAGCCCCCGACGCCCGCCGTGCCACCGCTGGTTGCGCCCCCTGTGCCGCCTGCTGAGCCGCGTCGTGAACCGGCTGCCTCTGCACGCCCCACTGCGGCAGACGATGTCCCCCCTTGGGATCAGGATATCCCGCTCGTCGATGACGAACCGTCCTACGGGCAGGATGTGCCTTTCGACCTGCCCGAGGAGCGGCCCACCCGGGTGGCCGCGCCCCAGCGGCCAGCCTCTGAGCCTGATGCGCCCCTGCCAGCCGCCTTGCCCGTGCCGGAACGCACTGTGGTCCCGGTCGTGCCCACGACGCCCCTGGGGGACCGCTGGGCCGATCTGGTGGCCCGTATGCAGCAGGAGGGCCTGCTGGCCGCCCTGGTGCGCGAACTGGCCATGCAGGCTGAATGCGTGGGCGTGCAGGACGAAGGCGGCTCCTCGGTCTGGAAACTGCGCGTTGAGCGTGAAACCCTGCGCAGCGACACGCAACGGGAGCGCCTGACCGCCGCCGTGCGCAAGGTGCTGGGCGACGAGTCCCGTCTTGAACTGGAGGCAGGCGTGGCCAAGGACACACCCGCATTGCGTGAACAGGCCGCGCGCGCAGGCCGCCAGGCCGCGGCCGAAACACTGATCCAGCAGGATCCGCTGGTCAATGCGCTGCTGTCGCAATACCCCGGCGCCCGGATCGTGGGCGGATCGATCGCCCCACTTTGACCTCACCCGTGCCGCCATGGCGGACAATCACGGCATCTGAACGAAAGGACACACCCCATGCTCAAAGGACAACTGGCCGGCTTGATGAAGCAAGCCCAGCAAATGCAGGACAACCTCAAGAAGGCCCAGGACGAACTGGCCCTGGTCGAGGTGGAAGGCCAGTCCGGCGCCGGCCTGGTCAAGGTCATCATGACCTGCAAGAACGATGTCAAGCGCGTCACCATCGACCCCAGCTTGCTGGCCGATGACAAGGACATGCTGGAAGACTTGGTGGCCGCCGCATTCAACGATGCGGTGCGCAAGGCCGAGGCGACCTCTGCCGAGAAGATGGGCAAGCTGACAGCCGGCATGCCCATGCCGCCGGGCATGAAGTTCCCGTTCTGATCGCGCAGAAGGCCTTGTCGTGACCGATCCAGTCGTCAACCGCTTGATCGAGGCCTTGCGGGCCTTGCCGGGCGTGGGGCAGAAGTCGGCGCAGCGCATGGCCTTCCATCTGCTGCAGCATGACCGCAATGGCGCCGTGCGCCTGGCGCAGTCGCTGCTGCAGGCGGTCGACGAGATCGGCCATTGCGAACGCTGCCACACCTTCAGCCGCGACCGCATCTGTGCCACCTGCCTGGATCCGACCCGCGACGCGCGCCTGCTGTGCGTGGTCGAGACACCGGCGGACCAGGCCGCGCTGGAGCGCAGTGGCAGCTACCGTGGCCTGTACTTCGTGCTGGCCGGTGCCCTGAGCCCGCTGGACGGCGTGGGCATGCACGACATCGGCGTGACACGCCTGCTGGACCGCGCCAGCGACGGCGTGGTCGACGAGGTGGTGCTGGCCACCAACTTCACGGCCGAGGGCGAGGTGACGGCCCATGTGCTGTCGGAGCAACTGCGGCAGCGCGGTGTGCGCGTGACGCGCCTGGCCCGCGGTGTGCCCGTGGGCAGCGAGCTGGAATACGTGGACCTGGGCACCATCGCCCATGCGCTGATGGACCGTCGCTGAGCGTCGGCGTCAATCGCGCACGTCTACCCGGTGTACGGCGCCCGGCGAGCCCGAAAAGGGGCCTCGCAGGCGCTGGCCAATCAACTCAAGGATTGCTGTTGGCCGCCACCACGCGGGCGCGCGGCTGCTGACGGCTCGGTGCTGTCGCCTTGGTCTTGCCCTGATTGCGCGAAGATGCCACCTGGCGGGCCTTGGCCTTGCCTGCCGGCTTGGTTGCGGCCACCTTGGTCGAGCTGCGCGTGTTCTTCACGCTGGCCTTGGCCGACGAGGTCGAGCGGCTGCGGGCCTTGGGTCGATCATCATCGTCACGCGAGGCGACGGCGCGCGCGGCCTTCACTGGCACATACACCACCACCGCCTGGGCGCGCTTGAAGCTGGCACCCACGCGCACCTTGTTCCACTGGGCCACCTGGGCTTCGCTCACCTTGTAGCGGCGGGCGATGCTGGCCACGGTATCGCGCTTGCGGGCCGTGACAGTCATGCGGCGCATCGGCGGCAGATCGGGGGCCAGGGACATCATGGCGTTGTCGGCCACGGTTTCCGATACATCTTGCTCGCGGTGCTGCGAGCGCGGCACCAGCAGGGTCGAGCCCGCCTTGACCAGCATGCGCGGCGGGATGCGGTTGATCTCACGCAGGTCGGATTCGCTCATGCCCAAACGCTTGGCCGCGTCGGAGGGGCGCATCGTCTTGGGCACAACCCAGGCCGTCCAACTGGCCAGCGTGCCCTTGTGGCGCGACAGGTTGTGCATGAAGCTGCTGGCGTTGTCGTACGGCAGCAGGATCTGGGGGGTGCCCGCCGCCAGGATGACGGGCTTGTTCATCGAGGGGTTGAGCGCCTGGAAATCGGCCTGCGTCAGTTGGGCCAGGCGAGCGGCCAGGGCTACGTCCATGTCACGCTGGATGGGCACGCTGACGAAATAGGGGTGGTTCTCGATGGGGCTGAGGGCCAAACCGAAGTTCTCGGGATTGGCCACGATGTTGCGCACGGCGTGCAGCTTGGGCACGTAGTTGCGCGTCTCGGCCGGCATGTTCAGGCTGAGGTAGTCGGTGGGCAGGCCGGCCTTGGTGTTGCGGGCGATGGCGCGCTGCACATTGCCTTCGCCCCAGTTGTAGGCGGCCAGGGCCAGGTGCCAATCGCCGAACATGCGGTACAGGCGCTGCAGGTAGTCCATGGCCGCGCGGGTGGAGGCCAGCACGTCGCGGCGGTCGTCGCGGAACAGGTTCTGCTTGAGCTCGAAATCCTTGCCGGTGGCGGGCATGAACTGCCAGATGCCCGAGGCACGTGCCGAGGACAGGGCCTGCGGATTGAAGGCGCTTTCGATGAAGGGCAGCAGCGCCAGTTCGGACGGCATGCCGCGGCGCTCGACCTCTTCGACCACGTGGAAGAGGTAGCGGTTGGCCCGGTCCGTCATGCGCTGGACGTAGTCGGGCCGGCTGGCGTACCAGCGTTCGTGATCGGCCACCAGCTCGGATTCCAACGGTGGCAAGGTAAAGCCTTGGCGCACGCGGCCCCACAGGTCCTTGGCGGCTTCGCGGTCATCGAGGTTGAGCGTGGCCTCTGGGCGCAGGGGGTCCGTCGGGGGGCCGGCGGCGTCCTTGGCCTCGTCTTCATCGTTGGCGGCCGGTGCGGCCGTATTGCCGCCCCGCAGTGCATCGAGCGACAGGCTGCGGGTGATCACCGAGGGCGCGTTGGGCGCGCGGGCACCTTCGACGGCCAGGGGCACGTTGTCCTTGGGGACATTGGCCAGTGCCAGGCGCGAATTGCGCTGTTCCGGCACGGGGCCGCTGGCGGTCGGTGCATCGGCCAGCGTGCCGGCTGCATCGCGCTTGGCGAAGGGCAGGTCCAGCGCACTGCAGGCGGTCAGAAGGAGGATGGAGGAGGTGGTGAGCAGGGTGCAGGCCGATCGGCCCAGGGCGGGTAGGGTGTGCAGGATGCTCATGCTGTGAATGTGTTCTTCCACTGACGCAAGGTGGTGAAGACCGACAGGGCGGAGGCGTCGGGCGCGCCTTGCTTCAGGGCTTGCGCGGTCACCGTCGGCAGGCGGCAGCGCAGGTAGGGGTTGATGAGCCGTTCGCGGGCCACGTTGGTGGGCAGCGTGTACTCGCCGCGCGCGCGCAGTGCCAGGCTGTGCGCCAAGGCTTGGGCCACATCGGGGTTGCCCGGTTCGGCAGCGCTGGCAAATCGCAGGTTCGACACGGTGTATTCGTGGGTGGGGCACAGCCAGGTATCGGCCGGCAAATCAGCCAGGCGATCCAGCGAGTGCAGCAACTGCTCTGCGGTGCCATCGAAAATGCGCCCGCATCCAGCAGAAAACAAGGTATCCCCACAGAATACCAGTCTCTGGGGCCAAGGCATACCCTGGGCTGGTAGCGCGACGTAACTGACATGCCCCGCGGTGTGCCCAGGGGTATCCCAGACATCGAATGTCAGGCCCAGTTCATGCACGGTGTCGCCATCGCCCACAGGGATGTCGATGCCGTTGATGGCCTCGTGGCGGGGGCCGTAGACCGGACCTTGAACGATCTGCCGCAACTCGGGCAGACCGGCCACGTGATCCGCATGCTTGTGGGTCACTAGAATGGCGGCCAGTGCCAGTTGTTGGTCTTGCAAGGCCTGCAGCACCGGCGCGGCATCCCCCGGATCGACCACGAGGGCGCGAGTGCCATCGCTGATCATCCAGATGTAGTTGTCCGAGAAGGCGGGCAGGGCAAGCAGTTTCATGACGAAAGTCGAACCGATTATAGAGTTGCATCCCTGGCTGGCCTTGCCCGCCGGTAGGGCCTTGCTCGAGTGGGAGCAGGCTCAGATGGACCGCCTGGTGGCCGATGTGTTCGGCTTTCATGCGTTGCAGCTCGGTTTGCCCGAGGTCGATGCGCTGCGGGCCAACCGCATGCCCCATCGCTGGCTGGCCCTGGATGCGGCCTACGAGGGCTGGGTACCGCCGGCCGATGTGCCGGTTGTCCCGAGTCCGGCGGTGGAGGTCGCACCTGCCGATGCGCTGCACCCGACCGAAGGCGTTCACCTGCGCTGCGATTTCGAATCGCTGCCGTTTCCCAGTGCCAGCCTGGACCTGGTCGTGCTGCCGCATGGCCTGGAGCTGGCGCGGGATCCGCATGACACCCTGCGCGAGGTCGAGCGCGTGTTGGTACCCGAAGGGCGTGTGGTGATCGCGGGCTTCAATCCGGCCAGCCTGTGGGGCATGCGCCAGCGCATGGGCCGTTGGGGCATGGGGCAGACCATGGTGCTGCCGCAGGGTGAGTTCATCGCCTACTGGCGGCTGCGTGACTGGCTGCGCCTGCTCGATCTGGAGGTCGAAGGCGGCAGTTTTGGCTGCTACCGGCCCATGCTGCGCAATCCGGCCTGGTGGTCGCGCTTCGAATGGATGGAGCGCATGGGTGAGCGCTGGTGGCCGGTGCTGGGCTCGGTGTATTTCGTGGTGGCCGTCAAGCGCGTGCGGGGCATGCGTCTGGTGGGCAAGCTCAAGCGGGCCAAGGTGGCCCCGCAGGCGGCGCCGGCCGTGGTGGCCAACCGCCATGTTCAATCGGTGGGCGCGCCTGCGCCCGCCACGCAAACGGATTCGAAGTGATGAGTGATACGGTGGCGCCCAAGGTGGTGGTCTACACGGATGGCGCCTGCAAGGGCAACCCCGGGCCAGGTGGCTGGGGTGTCTGGATGGTCAGCGGCCAGCACGAGAAGGAAATGTGGGGCGGCGAGCATGGCACCACCAACAACCGCATGGAGCTCACGGCCGTGATCCAGGCTTTGACCGTGCTCAAAAAGCCTTGTGAGGTCGTTGTCTATACGGACAGCGAGTACGTGCGCAAGGGCATCACGGAGTGGATCACGGGCTGGAAGCGCCGTGGCTGGAAGACCGCCGACAACAAGCCCGTGAAGAACGCCGAGTTGTGGCAGGAACTGGAGGCTGCGGCCTCACGCCACAAGGTGGATTGGCGCTGGGTGAAGGGACACGCGGGCGATCCGGGCAATGAGCGTGCGGATGCCCTGGCCAACCGGGGTGTTTACGACGCCTCGCGTTGAGGCGTTGATACTCGTGAGTAGCGAAGGCCTTGATCAGAGGATCAGGGCCATCGTGAGGCGGTCGACGTAGCGGACCTGGCCGGCGCCGTCGATCAGGCGGACGGCATGCGGCACAACGCCACATGGTTTGAAACCGGCACGTTCGTACAGGCGCACGGCATCAGCGGTTTCGGTGCTCACGCGCAGGGTGAGCAACTCCAGCCCGACAGCCTTGCGGGCCTGGGCCAGGCACTCCTTGATCAGGCTCATGCCGATGCCCTTGCCGCAATGCTTGGGCTTGACGAGCATGCTGTTGAGCTCGGCGCTGTGCCGCAGCTTGGGCAGGCTGTGGCGCTCCAGGCCGATCATGCCGACCATCTCCTGGCCCAGCCAGGCGCCGATCAGAAAGGTGCCGCCCAGTGGCTCGTACAGGCCCAGGCGGCCAATGTAGCTCTCGGGCGGGCGGGCCTGTTCGCCTTCGATGTCGGCGTCGAAAGCTTCGGGATGCAGGCGCAGGCCTTCATCGCGCAGGTATTTGAACGAACTCAGTTCCGCAGGCGTGACGCGTGCCACGCGAAGCCCCTCAGTGCCATGGCGTTCCATGCATTGTCTCCGGGGTATTGATGTTTAAGAAATCTGCCGGGCGCTCGAAGCATACGCCGATCCATGGGCAGGCGCGTAGACATTCGCCCACACGGCGCTCACCTTGTTGGAACTTGTCCTCCAACACCGGGGTGCAGTCGCGGTGCAGCAGGGCGGTGGTCCAGTGGTGGCGTGGCTCGCCCGTGCCCTGGTCGATGCTGATGGGCACGGCCACCAGTGCCCGGGCCTTCGCGGCGGCCTGCAGCAGCGTGGCGACCAGATCCTGCGGCAGCGACGGGCTGTCGCAGGGGCTGAACTGGATCCAGGGGGCGGTGGTGTGCTGCAAGCCGGTGAGCATCCCTGCCAGCGGGCCGGACTTGGGTGGCAGCGCCGGTGCATCGGGCTGTACGGGCCAGCCCCAGCGGGCGTACTGGTCGAGATGCCGGTTCGCGTTGAGCATGAGTTGGTGCACCTGAGGCGCCAGGATGCGGGCCACATGCAGGGCGAGCGGCGTGTCATGCCAGGGTAGCAGCCCCTTGTCCTGGCCGCCCATGCGACGGCCTTCGCCGCCACACAGCAACCAGCCATCGACGAGACCGAGCGGGGCGTTGTCAGCCACCGATGTAGCTCATCTCGATGCGGCGGGCCGAGGGCGTGGCTGGGGCCTGGTCCGTAGGCGGGAGGGGGGCGTCTGGCGTGGTGCTGCGCAGCGCGGAGTAGCGGTCCTGGCGCTGTTGCCACAAGGCTTGCAGGCGGGCCAGCAGGGTGGCATCGTCATCGCCCCCACGCAGGGCCGCACGGAGGTCGTGTCCCTGGTGGGCAAACAGGCAGGTGTACAGCCGGCCATCGGTGGACAGGCGCAGACGGTTGCAATCACCGCAGAAGGCCTGGGTGACGCTGGAGATGAAGCCCACCGTGCCGGCGCCGTCTTCGTAGGTGGCGCGGCGAGCGGTTTCTCCGGCATGCGCTGCCGGCAGATCCCGCAAGGGGTAATGATCGGCGATGCGCTGCCACACCTGCTCGGAGGGGAGCACCTGGTCCATGCGCCAGCCGTTGGTGGCGCCCACGTCCATGTACTCGATGAAGCGCAACTCGACACCGCTGTGCCGGAAGTGCTGCGCCATGGGCAGGATCTGGTCGTCGTTGACGCCCTTTTGTACCACCATGTTGACCTTGATGGCCCCCAGGCCGGCGCGCTGTGCGGCGTCGATGCCCGTCAGGACCTGCCGGACGGAGACGCTCGCGTCGTTCATGCGCTGGAAGATGGCGTCGTTCAGCGCGTCCAGGCTGATGGTGACGCGGTGCAGGCCTGCGGCCTTGAGGGCCGCAGCCTTGTCGGCCAGCAAGGAGGCGTTGGTCGTGAGGGTCAGCTCGACAGGGTGGCCATCCGGTGTCTGCAAGGGGGCGAGCATGGCGACCAACTGGTCGAGGTTCTTGCGCATCAAGGGCTCGCCGCCGGTGAGCCTGAGCTTGCGCACCCCCATGGACACCATGAGCCGGCTGGTGCGCGTGATCTCTTCGAAGCTGAGCAGTGCCTGGTGCGGCAGGAAGCGATGGCCGGGGCCGAACACGCTGCGCGGCATGCAGTAACCGCAGCGGAAGTTGCAGCGGTCGGTCACGGAGATGCGCAGATCATGCAGAGGGCGCTGCAGGGTGTCGAGCACTGGCGCGCCGTTGGCGTCTGGGTGCATGGCCGCAGAGGCTGGGGGCAGTGCCTGTACCGTGCCCGCCCCGACAGGGGGGGCTTCCTGTTTCAGGGGAATGAACCGGGCCTCTCGCATGGACAGGATTGTGGCTCAACTTGCCAGGCCCGATGGCTGAAGCGGCTTGAAGCCCGTGTGTGTCGTGAAGAGTTGGCTGCCTGATTGACCCGGCCTGGCAGGGCGCAAGGCGCCGGCTGGGTAGTCAGGGCGCAGCGTCAGCGCGGTTGCCGGAGTTGCTGCGTTGCAGCAAGGCATTGGTGGTGATGGGCGCGGCAGTCAGCGTGGGAGCGCGGCGTGCGCCATCGAAACGCTGCTGCCAGTAGGCCACGCGCATGTCTTCGATGCGCACGGCGCCACCCGCACGGGGCGAGTGGATGAACTTGTTGTCACCGATGTAGATGCCGACGTGCGAGAAGGTGTGGCGCAGGGTGTTGAAGAACACCAGGTCACCGGGCTTCAGTTCGGCCTGCTTGACCGGTTCCATGCCTGGCATGGCGGCCTGCTCGGCGGCACGGCGCGGCAGGACCATGCCGATGCTGCGTTCGAACACATGGCGGGTGAAGCCGCTGCAATCGAAGCCTTCGCTCTTGGAGTCACCGCCACGGCGGTAGGGCACGCCGAGGAAGTCCATGGCCGAGATGACGAGATCGGAGGCCAGGTCGGTGGCCTTGTCGCGCACCTGCTGCGCCAGTTCGCTGACGGGGCGGGTGTTGAGCAGGCCCTTGTCGGCCAGGAAGCGGGATACGGGGTCGGAAGCGTCTGCAGAGGTTGCTGCTGCCTGGGCTTCCGGTGCGCTGGCACCGTTGGCGGCAGGCAGGGCCTGGGCGCTGGCCTCGCGGGCGCCCGCCACCAGACCAGTGACGGCCAGCAGGGATGCCAACGAGAAAGAAACAGCCTGGGCCGCGAGCGAATGCTGCGCGCGACGTGCTGTCCACCAGAACATGAAACGCATGGTGCGCAAGGGTAGGGGAGATCCTACAGGGCGTCAACCCATAAAACTGGCCGAAATCAAAGGGTTAACACGGTTTTGTGAGGTTCCGGTGATCCATCACCCTTGTTGCAACAGTTGCAGAGATTCGCTTAAGTTCAGCCATTTGGCTTCCAACTCGTCGATTTCATCGCCCAACTCCTTGAGTTTGCGGCCGAGATCGACACGCTCGGTGGCGCCGAGGGCCGGGCTGGCCAAAGCCTCACCAATCCGGTCTCTTTCTTCGCTGGCGGCGGCCAGGCGCTGCTCCACCTTGGCCAGTTCCTGCTTGATCGGCTTGGTCTGCGCGGCCAACTTCTGGGTGGCCTCGGCCTGGGCCTTGCGTTCTTCCTTGCGGTTGCCAGATGACGCGGCCGGCGAAGGTACAGGGGCGGCCACGGGTGCCGCAACGGGCGCTGCCACAGGCGCAGGGGCCGGTGCTACCGCAGCCTGCTTGGCGGCGGCCTTCATTTCAGCCGCCTGCAGTCGAGCCTGCTCCAGCAGCCACTTCTGATAGTCATCCAGGTCACCGTCGAACTCACTCACGCCGCCCTTGGTGACCAGCCAGAACTCGTCGCAGACCTCGCGCAACAAAGCGCGGTCGTGGCTGACCAGCATCACGGTGCCTTCGAAGCCGTTGAGCGCCATGCTCAGGGCTTCGCGGGTGGTGAGGTCCAGGTGGTTGGTCGGTTCGTCGAGCAGCAGCAGGTTGGGGCGCTGCCACACGATCAGGGCCAGCACCAGCCGGGCCTTCTCGCCGCCGCTCATCTGGCCGACGGGCTGGTTGACCATGTCGCCGACGAAGCGGAAGCGGCCAAGGAAATCTCGCAGCTCCTGCTCGCGCGCCTGCGGGCTGACCTGCCTGGCCAGACGGATCATGTGCAGCAGCGGGCCGCTGTCGAGCTGCAGCACGTCCAGTTCCTGCTGGGCGAAGTAGCCGATGCTCAGCCCCTTGCCTTCGGTGATGTCGCCGGCGATGGCGGGCTGCATGTGTGCCAGCGTCTTCACCAGCGTGGATTTGCCCTGGCCGTTGGCGCCCAGGATGCCGATGCGCTGGCCCGGCATCACCGAGCGGTTGATGCCGTGCACGATGGTGACGTCGCCATCGTCGTTGCGGTAGCCGCAGTCCAGGTCGCGCAGGGCAAGCATGGGGTTGGGCAGGCTTTCGGGCTCGCGGAACTCGAACTCGAAATCGGCGGCCGTGAGCACGGGGCCGAGCTTTTCCATGCGCTCCAGCGCCTTGACGCGGCTCTGCGCCTGCTTGGCCTTGGAGGCCTTGGCCTTGAAGCGTGCGATGAACTTGTTGAGGTGGGCGATGCGGTCCTGCTGCTTGGCGAAGGCGGCGGCCGCCTGGCTCATGCGCTCGGCGCGCATGAACTCGAAGGCGGTGTAGCCGCCGGTGTAGCGGGTGAGCTTGGCCTCGTCCAGGTGCAGGGTGACCTTGGTGATGGCGTCGAGGAACTCTCGGTCGTGGCTGATCACGATCATCGTGCCTTCGTAGCGCTGCAGCCAGGCTTCCAGCCAGACCAGGGCGTCCAGGTCCAAGTGGTTGGTCGGTTCGTCGAGCAGCAGCAGTTGCGAGGGGCACATCAGCGCGCGCGCCAGCTGCAGGCGCATGCGCCAGCCGCCGGAGAAGCTGTTGACGGGCGCTTCGAGCTGCGCGCCCTTGAAGCCCAGGCCCATCAGCAGGGCCTGCGCTCGGGCGGGGGCATCGAAATCGCCGGCATCGGCCAGGGCGGTGTAGGCCTCGGCCATGGCGTTGCCGTCGTCGCCGGCTTCGGCATCTGCCACGGCCTGGCGGGCCATCATCAGGCGGGTGTCGCCCTGCAGCACGAAGTCGGTGGCGGAGTCGTCCGTCTCGGGCATGTTCTGCGCGACCTCGGCCATGCCGCCGGGGGCCAGCCAGCTTGGCGGGATCTCGATGTCGCCGCCGTCCAGTTGCAGGCGACCGGTCAGCAGCGAGAAGAGCGAGGACTTGCCGGCGCCGTTGCGGCCGATCAGGCCGACCTTTTCGCCGCCATGGAGCGTGGCGCTCGCGCCTTGCAGCACGACCTTGGTGCCGCGGCGCAGCGTGATGTTCTTCAGGGTGATCATGGGGAAGGGAAATCAGACGTCCAGGGCGTCGCGGGTGATCAGCAGCAGCTGGTCGGCGCCCGAGGTGGTGTCGAGCCACACCACCGGCAGGTCAGGGAAAGCTTGTTCGAAATGCTCGCGCTCGTTGCCGATCTCCAGGATCAGCACCCCCTCGTCGCGGAGGTACTGCGCGGGTGCGGCCTTGAGCGCGGTGATGATGGTGCGGCAGAAGTCCATGCCGTCATCGCCTGAGCCGAGCGCCATGGCCGGCTCGGCTTGGTATTCAGCGGGCAGCGCTGCCATCGAGCGCGCGTTGACGTAGGGCGGATTGCACAGGATCAGGTCGTAAGGCCCGCGCGCGGGTTGCAGGCCATCGCCTTCGATCAGGGTGATGCGCTGGGCCAGACCGTGCTTGTCGACGTTGATGCGGGCCACGGCCAGGGCATCGGGGCTCAGGTCGATGGCGTCGACCACGACTTCGGGGAAGGCGAGAGCGGCCAGCACGGCCAGGCTGCCGTTGCCGGTGCACAGGTCCAGCACGCGGTGGGTGCGATCGCTGAGCCAATGGTCGATGCTGCCGTCGGCCAGTACCTCGGCGATGAAGGAGCGGGGCACGATGGCACGTTCATCGACGTAGAAGGGCACGCCTTGCAGCCAGGCTTCCTTGGTCAGGTAGGCGGCAGGCTGGCGGGTGGTGATGCGTTGTTCGATCAGGGCTTGTGCCTTTGCCGATGCTTCGTTGGTGACGGGCTGCTCGGCGACGCCGTCCAGATCATCCAGCGGCAGGCCCAGTGACCACAGCACCAGCCAGGCGGCCTCATCAAAGGCGGTGGCCGTGCCATGCCCGAAAGCAACACCCGCCTCGGTGAGGCGGGCGGCACTGGCTTCGATCAGTTCAAGAACCGTGTTTGGCGTGCTCACGTCAGCAGTCTTTCCAGGGTGCGCAGGTAGATGTCCTTGAGCGGCTCGATGGCGTCTACCGCCACATGCTCGTCGATCTTGTGGATGCTGGCGTTGACCGGGCCGAACTCGACCACCTGCGGGCAGATCTGGGCGATGAAGCGGCCGTCAGATGTGCCGCCCGTGGTGGACAGCTCGGTGGTGATGCCGGTGGTCTGCTGGATGGCGCCGGACAGCGCTTCGATCAGGCTGCCGGGGCGTGTGAGGAAGGGGCGGCCACCCAGCACCCAGTCGATCGTGTATTCCAGGCCATGCCGGTCGAGCAGTTCATGCACGCGGGCCTTCAGGCCATCAGGCGTCGATTCGGTCGAGAAACGGAAGTTGAAGTCGATGACGACCTCACCCGGGATCACGTTGTTGGCGCCGGTGCCCGCATGGATGTTGGACATCTGCCAACTGGTGGGCGGGAAGTGGTCATTGCCCTGGTCCCACTCGATGGCGACCAGCTCCGCCAGCGCGGGCGCGGCCTGGTGAATGGGGTTGCGCGCCAGATGCGGGTAGGCGATGTGGCCTTGCACACCCTTGATGCGCAGCTTGCCCGAGAGCGAGCCGCGGCGGCCGTTCTTGATCATGTCGCCCAGGGACTTGACCGAGGTGGGCTCGCCGACGATGCAGCAATCAATGCGCTCGCCCTGCTGCTGCAGCCATTCGCAGACCTTCACGGTGCCGTCGACCGAGGGGCCTTCTTCATCGCTGGTGATCAGGAAGGCGACGCTGCCGGCGTGTTGCGGGTGAGCGGCGACGAAGGCTTCACTGGCCACGACCATGGCGGCCAGCGATGTCTTCATGTCAGCGGCACCGCGGCCGTAGAGGAAGCCGCCGCGGTGCGTGGGCACGAAGGGCGGGCTGCTCCATTGGTCCAGCGGGCCGGTGGGCACGACGTCGGTGTGGCCCGCGAAGACCAAGGTAGGGCTGCCGGTGGCGTGGCCATGGCCGCGCTTGATGGCCCACAGGTTGGTGACGGGGGCGTCAGCCGGGCCGTAGGTCAGCGTGGTGCACTCGAAGCCGACGGCGGTGAGGCGTTCGGCCATCAGGGTCTGGCAGCCACCGTCAAGAGGGGTGACGGAATCTCGGGCGATCAGCGCCTCGACGAGGCGCAAGGTGTCGGACATGGCAAAAATACGTGAGGGCGGCGCCGTGGTGCGATCACGTGCCGGCCATGGAGGCGTCAGAACAGACCGCCGCTGGCACGACGTTCTTCGTGCACGTCCAGCGTGATCTCGGTGAAGGAGGGGCCGTCGTCGACCTCCTCCTGCTTGGGCGCCAGCTTCGACTGGTTGCCCATGTCGTTCTGCAGGCGCCACATCAGGTTGGTGGGCGAATCGGAGTAGGTCATGCCCTCGTCGCGCGTGACCAGGCCTTCGTTGATCAGGCGGGCGATGTCCTGCTCGAAGGTCTGCGAGCCCGGCGCCATGGATTTTTCCATGGCCTCCTTGATGCCCGTGAAATCGCTGCGCTCGATCATCTCGCTGATGTGCTGGGTGTTGAGCAGCACTTCGACGGCCGGCACGCGCCCACCGGAGGTGTTGCGCAGCAGGCGTTGCGAGACGATGGACTTCAGGCCCGAGGCCAGGTCGCTCAGCAGGGCCGGGCGGGATTCGGGCGTGTAGAAGGACAGGATCCGGCCGAGGGCGTGGTAGCTGTTGTTGGCGTGCAGCGTGGACAGCACCAGGTGACCCGACAGTGCATACGAGATCGCGGCCGTCATGGTTTCGCGATCGCGGATTTCACCGATCAGGATGCAATCCGGGGCCTGGCGCAACGCGTTGCGCAGGCCGACCTGCAGCGATTGCGTGTCGCGCCCGATCTCACGCTGGTTGACGATGGATTTCTTGTTCGAGAACAAAAACTCCATCGGATCCTCGATGGTGAGGATGTGGCCCGTCATGCGCTGGTTGCGGTGCTCCAGCATGGCGGCCAGCGTGGTGCTCTTGCCGGTGCCGGTGGCGCCCGCCAGGATGATCAGGCCGCGCTTTTCGAGCACCAGTTGCGACAGCACCTCGGGCACGTTGAGCGAATCCAGCGGCGGGATGTCCGACGGGATGTAGCGGAACACGGCCGCCACCGAGCCGCGCTGCTTGAAGGCACTCAAGCGGAAGATGGCCACGCCGCGCAGCGTCAGGCCCACGTTCAGCTCGCCGGTCTCGTCCAGCTCTTCCATCTGGGCCGGGCTCAGCATCTCCGAGAGCAGCTGGCGCGGCTGTGACGGCGTCAGGATCTGGTCCGTCAACTGCAGGATCTGGCCGTGGATCTTGATGAGGATGGGCGTGTTGGCCGACAGGAAAACGTCGGAGGCCTTTTTCTCGGCCATGATGCGCAGCACGCGTTCCAGGTTCCCATCGCTCATCAAGTGCTCCCTTCAGCTTGAGGTCTTGCTTTTGCTCGGACGATACCTGTGCGCGGATCAGGCGCCGCGCAGCAGGTCGTTGATGCTCGTCTTGGAGCGCGTCTGTGCATCGACACGCTTGACGATCACGGCACAGTACAGCGAATACTTGCCATCGGCACTGGGCAGATTCCCGCTCACGACCACCGAACCGGCCGGGATGCGGCCATAAGTCACTTCGCCCGTGGCGCGGTCGTAGATCTTGGTGCTCTGGCCGATGTACACGCCCATGGAGATCACCGAGTTCTCTTCGACGATCACGCCTTCGACGACTTCGGAGCGGGCGCCGATGAAGCAGTTGTCTTCGATGATGGTGGGGTTGGCCTGCAGGGGCTCGAGCACGCCACCGATGCCGACGCCGCCGGACAGGTGAACGTTCTTGCCGATCTGGGCGCAGGAGCCGACCGTGGCCCAGGTGTCGACCATGGTGCCTTCATCGACGTAGGCGCCGATGTTCACGTAGGAGGGCATCAGGATCACGTTCTTGGCCTGGAAGCTGCCCTTGCGCGCCACGGCGGGAGGCACCACGCGCACGCCCGTGGCGCGGATCTCGGCTTCGGTCATCGAGCCGTACTTGGTGGGCACCTTGTCGAAGAAGCCCAGCTCGCCCGAGCGGATCTCGACGTTGTCGTTCAGGCGGAAGCTCAGCAGCACGGCCTTCTTGATCCACTGGTGCGTCACCCACTGGCCGTCGATCTTCTCGGCCACGCGCAGCTTGCCGGCGTCCAGGTCGTTGATGATGCAGTTGACAGCGTTGCGCACGTCGGTGGGCGCGCTGGTCACGGACAGCGAGGTGCGCTGTTCCCAGGCGTTTTCGATGATGTTTTGAGCGTTGGCTTGGGTCATGTTCTTGTCGTCCTCAGTAGGAGCGGTTCGGGATGGAGGTCAGGCTGCGGCCTGGATGAAGGTGCGGATGCGCTGGGTGGCCTCGACGCATTCGTCGACGCCCGCCACCAGGGCCATGCGCACGCGGCCGTTGCCCGGGTTGACGCCCTGGGCTTCGCGCGCCAGGTAGCTGCCGGGCAGAACAGCGACATTGTATTGAGCCAGCAGCTCGCGGGTGAACCATTCATCCAGGCTCAGGCCCGCGGCGGCGGCCTGGGGGGCGAACCGTTCAGGAACGGCGGCCCACAGATAGAAGCCGGCGTCGGGCAGGGCGACGTCCATCACCTCGGCCAGCACGGGCGTGATGCGCTCGAACTTCTCGCGGTACAGGGCGCGGTTTTCCACCACGTGGGCCTCGTCGTTCCAGGCGGCGACGCTGGCGCGCTGGATAGCCGGGCCCATGGCGCTGCCGTGGTAGGTGCGGTAGAGCAAAAAGGCCTTGATCAGCGCGGCGTCGCCCGCCACGAAGCCTGAGCGCATGCCCGGCACGTTGGAGCGCTTGGACAGGCTGGTCAGCATGATCAGGTTGCGGAAATCGCTGCGGCCCAGTTGCGCGGCGGCCTGCAGGCCGCCCAGGGGCGCGGCGCCATCGCCTTCGCGGAAGTAGATTTCCGAATAGCACTCGTCCGAGGCGATCACGAAGCCGTGGCGGTCGCTCAGCTCGAACAGCTTGCGCCATTCGTCCAGCGGCATGACCGCGCCGGTCGGGTTACCCGGCGAGCAGACGAACAGCAGCTGCGTGGTCGCCCAGGTCGATTCCGGGATGGCGCCCCAGTCGGCCGCGAAATTGCGGGCCGGATCGGAATTGGCATAGACCACGCGGGCGCCGGACAGCAGGGCCGCGCCTTCGTAGATCTGATAGAACGGGTTGGGGCTGACGACGGTGGGGCCGCCGGCTTCGCGGTGCTGCGTGGGGTCGATCACCACCTGCGCCAGTGCGAACAGCGCCTCGCGCGAGCCGTTGACGGGCAGGATCTGCGTGGCCGCGTCCAGGCTCAGGCCGTAGCGGCGCTGCATCCAGGCGGCGCAGGCCTCGCGCAGGGCGGGCTCGCCGGCGGTGGCCGGGTAGCTGGCCAGGCCGTCGAGCGAATCGGTCAGGGCCTGCTTGATGAAATCGGGCGTGGGGTGCTTGGGCTCCCCGATGCCCAGGCTGATCGGGCTCAGGGCCGGGTTGCCCTGGACGCCCTTGGTGAGGCCCCGCAGGCGCTCGAAGGGGTAGGGCTGGAGAGAAGACAGCAGCGGATTCATGGGCAGGATTATCCCCGCCCCGAGGCTCATGAGGAAACGCAGGGCCGCCCCAAGTTTCCTCACCCCCTCGGGGGGCGGGCTGGGCGCAGCCCAGCCCTGGGGGCTCTCAGCGCAGCGCGGCCTGTATCACGGGGGCGCCACCCGGGCCGATGGGGGCATGGGGCAGGGCCACCTGGTCCCACAAGGTGAGCGCGTAGGTCTGCACGGACAGCGGCAGGGTCTGGAAGCTCGGATCCAGCGTGCGCGAGGCGAAATCATCCGGCCCCTGGGCCACGGCCCCGCGGATGGCGTACTTGCGGTCTTTGTAGAACACCAGCAGCTTGCCCTCGCTGCCGGCGCCGGCCCGGCCGGGCAGCGCGTAGGCAATGAAGGCTTCGGCCAGGCCATCGCCGTCGATGTCCTTGACCACGAAGCGGTCGGCGCGTGCGCTGGCCGTTGACAGGGCGCGTGCGTTCTCGTCCATGGGCAGGAAATCCCGTGCCTGCCAGCGTCGCTGTGCTGTCTGGCCTGCGCCCAGCGTGAACTTGTAGAAGGACAGCACCTGGGGCTGAGGCTTGCCGCGTACGGGCTCGGGTTGCGCCCGGCTTTCGATGAACAGGTGTTCGCCTTCGGCATCCTTGCAGGCGATGGCCTGGACGGCTTGGCCCTCCAGCGGCAGCTTGGCAGGCAAGGCGGTCAACGCGCGGGGCTGGCAGCCTTGCGCCAGCACGACAGGGCAAGCCAGCGTGGTCAGCAGCAGGGTGGTCAGCAGACGAACGGTCGGTCGGGTCATGCACGCAAAGTGAAGGCGCCAACAAGCGCCAACAAGGCGCTGAGGGCTCGCGCGCTATTGTGTGTCCTTTTTCTGCATGTGTAACTGAACGTGAATCATTCGCGCGTCACCATGCCCCTGCATTTCGGGGAGAGGATTTCCCCTTGTGTTTAATCAAGGGCGTTTTGGTGCCCGCCAACTGAAAAGCCACCCGAAGGTGGCCTTGCGTCAGATCAAGCGTCGGGTGGCTGGTTCAGCCCAGCAGCCCGGTGTCCTGCGAATGCGCGGGCAGATCGACCTTGGGTGCGGGCTTCCAGCCCTTCTTGCGGTGCTCGGCCACCACGTTGGTGTAGATGCCACCGCGCACGTACCACTTGGCCGTGATGCGCAGGTAGCGCGGGTTGATGGCCTTGACCATGTCCGTGAGGATGTCGTTGGTCACCTTCTCGTGGAAGGCGCCCTCGTTGCGGTAGCTCCACATGTACATCTTCAGGCTCTTGAGCTCGATGCACAGCTTGTCGGCGATGCAGTCGATCGTGAAGTGCGCGAAATCAGGCTGGCCGGTCAGCGGGCAGAAGCAGGTGAACTCGGGGATCTGGAACTGGATGACGAAGTCGCGCTGCGGTGCCGGGTTGGGGAACACGTCCAGGTGCTTGGACGGCACCGACGGCGGATTGGCCGGCTTGGCGCGGGTGCCGACGTCGACGGCGGCCTTGCCAGCCTTGCGGGCAGGCGCGGAGGGCTTGGCGGCGGTGTTCTTCTTGGGGCTGAGGCTGGCGCTGGCGGGGGCGCCGGCAGGGGCTTTCTTGGCCATGGGATCGACTTGCGTTTGACAGAGGAAAGGGCAGGGAGATGCCCGAAGGCGCGATGCTATCATCCCTGCACCCACCCGCCAGGCTTTCATGCGGGTTTTTTCAATTAAATCAACGACTTAAGTTGGCCTTTCCGGCCCCAGTCCATTCTTGACCGCATGCGCCTGAACTCGATCAAGCTGTCTGGCTTCAAATCGTTTGCCGAGCCCACGCATTTCCAGCTGCCCGGGCAGCTCGTGGGGGTGGTGGGGCCCAATGGCTGCGGCAAGTCCAACATCATGGACGCGGTGCGCTGGGTGCTGGGCGAATCCAAGGCGTCCGAGTTGCGTGGCGAATCCATGCAGGACGTGATCTTCAACGGCTCGGGCAACCGCAAGCCGGCCAGCCGCTCCAGCGTCGAACTCGTCTTCAGCAACGAGGATGCGCGCGCCGGTGGCCAGTGGAACCAGTTCGCCGAGATCGCGGTCAAGCGCGTGCTGACGCGTGACGGTACCTCCAGCTACTTCATCAACAACCAGCCGGTGCGCCGCCGCGATGTGCAGGACGTGTTCCTGGGCACGGGCCTGGGGCCGCGCGCCTACGCCATCATTGGCCAGGGCACGATCAGCCGGATCATCGAATCCAAGCCGGAAGAGCTGCGCCTGTTCCTGGAAGAGGCCGCGGGCGTCTCCAAGTACAAGGAGCGCCGCCGCGAGACCGAGAACCGCCTGAAGGACACGCGCGAGAACCTGACCCGCGTGGACGACATCCTGCGCGAGCTGAACAACAACCTCGAGAAGCTGGAGCGCCAGGCCGAGGTGGCCACGCAGTACCGCGGCCTGCAGGAGCAGGGCACGCTCAAGCTGCACCAGCTGTGGTTCCTCAAGCACCGCGACGCATCGACGGAAGAAACGCGCATCAAGAAGGACTTCCTGGAAGCGACCAACGCGCTCGAATCGCGCATGGCCGAACTGCGCCAGGTGGAGGCCGAGCTGGAGCACGTGCGCCAGGCGCACTACACCGCCAGCGATGAGCTGCACGCCGCGCAAGGCGCCCTGGCCGAGGCCAGCCTGGAAGTGAGCCGGCTGGAAGAGCGCATCCGCTATGTGGTCGAAGGCCGCCAGCGGGTGGAGCAGCGCCTGGCCGAGTTGAAAGGCCAGAACGACCAGTGGGCCGAGCGCCGCGAAGCCGCCGAGCACGAGCTGGAAGAGCTGGCCGAGAAGATGGCAGCGGCCGAAGAACAGGCCGAGATCCTGGCCGCCCAGGCCGAAGAACTGGCCGGTCATGTGCCTGCACTGGAAGACACCGTGCGTGCCGCCACGCAGCGCGCCAACGAGCAGCGCGGCGTGGCCGGCCAGGTGCAACAGCAGATCCAGCTGCTGGCCGCCGAATCACGCAACATCGACGAGCAATCGCGCCAGTTCAATCTGCGCCGCGAGCGCCTGGCGCTGGAGAAGCAAGGTCTGGCCACTCCGGACGAGGCCCGTCTGGCCGACCTGAAGCAACAGCTCGCCACCGGCCAGGAAGAACAGGCCATTTTCGAAGCGCAACTGGGTGAGTTGAACGAGTCGGTGCCCGCACTGGACGATGCCCGCAAGGCCCGCCAGCAGGAATCGAACGACCAGGCTGCCCGCCAGTCCGAGCTGGCCGCCCGCCTGGACGCTCTGCGCGCCCTGCAAGAGAAGGTGCAGACCGAAGGCAAGCTCAAGCCCTGGCTGGCCAAGCACGGCCTGGAGGGCTTGCAAGGCCTGTGGAGCCGCGTGCACATCGAGACTGGCTGGGAAAACGCGCTCGAGTCCGCGCTGCGCGAGCGCCTGGCCGCGCTGGAAGTCGGCCGCGTCGACACCGTGCGTGCCTTCGAAAACGATGCCCCGCCGGCCAAGCTGGCTTTCTACAGCCTGCCCCAGGGCGCCATCCAGAACACGCATCAGACACTGCCGCGCCTGTCGGAGCTGCTGCGCCTGAACGACGCCGGCCTCAAGGCCCTGATGAACGACTGGCTGGAAGGCGTCTACACGGCTGCCAGCCTGGACGAGGCTCTGGCCAGCCGCAGCAAGCTCACGCACGGCGAGGTCATCATGACCCGCGCCGGCCACGCCGTGAGTCAGTTCGCCGTCAGCTTCTACGCGCCCGATTCGGAACAGGCCGGCATGCTGGCCCGCGCGCAGGAGATCGAGAACCTTGAAAAGCAGGTGCGCGCCCAGGCCTTGATGGCCGAGGATGCCCGCGCAGCCCTGGTTCGCGCCGAGGCCGCCTACACGGATGCATCCCAGCGCCTGGCCGTGCTGCGCCGCGATGCCAGCGATTCGCAGCAGCGCACGCACCAGTTGCAGGTGGAAGTGCTGCGCCTGAGCCAGCAGGCCGAGCAGGCCAACACCCGCCGCGATCAGATCGCCGGCGAGCTGGCCGAGGTCGATGCGCAACTGGACGAGCTGCAAGAGCGCCGCGCCACCGGCGAAGCCCGTTTCGAAGAGCTGGACCTGAGCCTGGCCGACGCGCAGGAAAAGCACGCCCAGCTTGAAGAAGGCGTGATCGAGGCCGAGCGCAAGCTGGCCCAATCGCGCGAGCAATCGCGCACGCTGGAGCGCCAGGCGCAGGAGGCCCAATTCAGCGCCCGCTCGCTGGCCGCCCGCCGTGGCGAGCTGCAGCGCGGCATCGAAACCGCCCAGCAGCAGATCCAGACCAACGAGGCCTCGGCCGTGCAACTGCACGAAGAGCATGCCCGCCTGAGCGATGCCACCGCGCAGACCGGCCTGGACGACGCGCTGGCCGTGCGCATGCAGAAGGAAGGCCTGCTGGCCGAGACCCGCAACCGCTACGAAGAACTGTCTGCCCAACTGCGCCGTGCTGACGAGCAGCGCATGGCCTTCGAGCGCAGCCTGCAGCCCCTGCGTGACCAGATCACCAAGCTGCAGCTCGAAGAGCAGGCCGCCAGCCTGGGCGGCGCGCAGTTCATGGAGCAGCTCAAAGCTGCTGAGGTCGATCTGGAGGCCCTGGCTGCCCAGATCGAGCAGGATGGCGTCAAGCTCCATGGCCTTCAGACCGAGATCGACCGCATCCAGCGCGACATCAACGCCCTGGGCGCCGTGAACCTGGCCGCGCTCGATGAACTCACCGCCGCGCGCGAGCGCAAAGGCTTCCTCGATTCGCAGACGGCCGACCTGCAGGACGCCATCACCACGCTGGAAGACGCGATCCACAAGATCGACCTGGAAACGCGCGATCTGCTGATGGGCACCTTCAACACCGTCAACGAGCACTTCGGCCGCATGTTCCCCAGCCTGTTCGGCGGCGGCAGCGCCAAGCTGGTGATGACGGGCGACGAGATCCTGGACGCTGGCGTGCAGGTGATGGCCCACCCGCCCGGCAAGAAGAACAGCACCATCCACCTGCTCTCGGGTGGCGAGAAGGCGCTGACCGCCATCGCGCTGGTGTTCGCCATCTTCCAGCTCAACCCCGCCCCGTTCTGCTTGCTGGACGAAGTGGACGCGCCGCTGGACGACGCCAACACCGAGCGCTATGCCCGCCTGGTCAAGAGCATGTCGGCTGGCACGCAGTTCCTCTTCATCTCGCACAACAAGATCGCGATGGAGATGGCCGAGCAGCTGGTGGGCGTGACCATGCAGGAGCAGGGCGTCTCGCGCATCGTGGCGGTGGACATGGAAGCGGCCATCGGCATGGCGCACGCGGCCTGAACCTTTCGCGGCGCGGCGGCACACAACGACAAGACACCAAGAAGTTCACCCGACAAACATGAGCAATTCACTCACCCTGGGACTGGCGCTGCTGGGCGGCCTCGTGCTGGCCGCCGTGGTCGCGCATGGCGCCTGGACGGCCCGCAAGAGCGCGGCCCGTGCGCCCCGCCGCGCGGAGCCCCATGATCCGCTGTCCACCCTGGCCGAGCTGCCCGATGGCAGCGGCATCCCGGGTCCTGACAGCGAGCCCCTGTCTGCAGCAGTGGCGCAGCCCGCCCTGCGCAAGGGCCAGGTGCGCCTGGATGCCCTGATCGACGCCATCGCCGTGGTCAACGTGGACAACCCACTTACGGGTGACCAGGTGCTGGCCCATCTGCCCTCTACCCGCCGCGCTGGCAGCAAGCCTTTCATGATCGAGGGCCTGCGCGTGGATTGCGGCGAGTGGGAAGCCCCGCAGAGCGGCGTGACCTACAGCGAACTGCAGGCCGGCGTGCTGCTGGCCAACCGCCTGGGCGGCCTCAACGAGATCGAGTATTCCGAGTTTGTGCAGAAGGTGCAGGCCTTTGCTGATTCGCTGGGGGCTTCCGTCGAGTTCCCGGACATGCTGGACATCGTGGCCCGCGCCAAGGAGCTGGACACCTTCGCCAGCGAGCACGATGCCCAACTGGCCATGCGCCTGCACGCGCGCGGCAGCGCCTGGTCTGTGGGCTACCTCCAGCAGCAGGCCACGCGCCATGGCTTTGTGCCTGGCTCCCTGCCTGGCCGCCTGGTGATGCCGGCCCAGGAGGAGGGCGCTCCGCCCGTGCTGACGCTCCACTTCGACGCCCAGGCCGCCTTTGCCGACGACCCCGATCAGGCCAGCCTGCGTGAGCTGCAACTGGCTTTCGACGTGCCGCAGACAGCGCCTGAGCTGGAGCCCTTCAAGAGCTGGTGCGCTGCTGGCGAAGCCCTCTCGCTGGCCTTGGATGCCGTGATGGCGGATGATCAGGGCAGGGCCTTCTCGCCCGCTGCGTTCGCCGCCATCGAAGGTGAACTGCAGCGCCTGTACGAGGCCCTGGCCCAGCGGGATCTGGCGGCCGGCTCGACCGCGGCCCGTCGCCTGTTCAGCTGATCGATCTTTTCCTGTTCCTGCCCGTTTCCTTACCGGGTGGCGCCCGGCGCCTCTCGGTCCTTCCTCGCGACCGCGCGCATGCAAGATTCCCAGTTCGGCGCTGACGCGCCTTCCATCGACGAGGCCACGCCCGCCCAGCAGGTCGCCCAGTTGCGCGAGGTGCTGCACCACCATGCGCACCAGTACTACGTGCTGGACGCGCCCCAGATCCCGGATGCGGCGTACGACCGCCTGTTCAAGGCGCTGCAGGCCCTGGAAGAAGCCCACCCGGATCTGCGCACGCCCGATTCACCCACCCAGCGTGTGCTGGGTCAGGTACTGGACGGCTTCACGCCCGTGCGCCACGCCGTGCCCATGCTGTCCATCCGCACGGAGACGGACACGGAAGCATCGGGTGCGCGCAATTTCGATGCGCGCGTGCGCCGCGAACTGGGCCTGACCGAGGCCGATGCACCTGTGGAATACGCCGCCGAGCTGAAGTTCGACGGCCTGGCCATCAACCTGCGCTACGAGAATGGCGCCCTGGTGCAGGCGGCCACGCGCGGTGATGGCGAGTTGGGTGAAGATGTCACCCAGAACATCCGCAACATCCGCCAGATCCCGCTGCGACTGAAGGGTGTGACCGCGCCCGTGCTGGAAGTGCGCGGCGAGGTCTACATGCGCCGTGACGACTTCGAAAAGCTCAACGAGCAGCAGCGCGAGCAGGGCGACAAGACCTTTGTGAACCCACGCAACGCTGCGGCCGGCGCCGTGCGGCAGCTGGACCCCAGCATCTCCGCCAAGCGCCCCTTGAGCTTCTTTGCCTATGGCCTGGGCGATGTCCAGGGCTGGGACGTGCCGCCCACGCACAGCGGCCTGCTCGATGCGCTGCAATCCTTCGGCCTGCCCGTGTCCGACCGGCGAACCGTGGCCCAGGGGGCGGATGGTCTGATCGCCTACCACCAGGCCATCGGCAGTGAGCGCGACAAGCTGCCCTTCGACATCGACGGCGTGGTCTACAAGGTCAACCAGCGCGAACTGCAGGCCAAGTTGGGCTTTGTCTCGCGTGAGCCTCGCTGGGCCGTGGCACACAAGTACCCGGCCCAGGAGCAGGTGACGCTGATCGAGGGCATCGATATCCAGGTGGGCCGCACCGGCAAGCTCACACCCGTGGCGCGCCTCAAGCCCGTGTTTGTGGGCGGCGTCACCGTGACCAACGCCACCCTGCACAACCTGTTCGAGCTGCGCCGCAAGCACGTGCGTGTGGGTGACCAGGTCATCGTGCGCCGCGCGGGCGATGTGATCCCCGAGGTTGTCGGCATCATTGCGGCGGTGCGTCCGCAGTACGTGCCCAACTTCCGCATGCCCACCCAGTGCCCGGTGTGTGGCAGCGCCGTGGTGCGTGAGCCTGGCGAAGTGAACCATCGGTGCTCGGGCGGGCTGTTCTGTGCGGCGCAGCGCAAGCAGGCCATCCTGCACTTTGCCCAGCGCCGTGCCCTGGACATCGAAGGCCTGGGCGAGAAGCTGGTCGACCAATTGGTCGAAGGCCACATCGTGCGCACCTTGCCGGATCTGTACAAACTGGGCGTGGCCAAGCTGGCGCAACTGGAGCGCATGGCCGACAAGAGCGCGCAGAACATCGTCGATGCGCTGGACAAGAGCAAGCAGACCACCTTGCCCCGCTTCCTGTTCGGTCTGGGCATCCGCCACGTGGGCGAGACGACCGCCAAGGATCTGGCCCGCCATTTCGGCCAACTGGGCCACAAGGACGACGACAAGAAGGCCGGCATCATGAACGCCAGCCTGGATCAGTTGCTGGCCGTCAACGATGTCGGGCCGATCGTGGCCCAGAGCATCCGCACCTTCTTTGACCAAGCGCACAACGCCGAGGTGGTGGAGCAGTTGCGCGCAGCAGGCGTCACCTGGGCGGAGCATGAACCCTCTGCCGCGGCCGATGCGGCGGCGCTGCCGCTGTACGGGAAGACCTTCGTGCTGACCGGCACCTTGCCCACCCTGGGCCGGGAAGACGCCAAGGCCCTGATCGAGGCTGCCGGCGGCAAGGTGGCAGGCTCCGTGTCCAAGAAAACCCACTATGTGGTGGCAGGGACGGAGGCCGGCAGCAAGCTGGAGAAAGCGCAGAGCCTGGGTGTGCCTGTGCTGGATGAAGCGGGCTTGCAGGCCTTGCTGCGCGATGGTGACAGTCCCACATAAAAGGAGCCGCATCACATGGCCGTTCGAGAAATTCTCAAAATGGGTGACCCACGGCTGCTGAAAATCGCACGACCGGTCGAGCAGTTTGGAACGCCCGAACTCGATGCCCTGATCACGGACCTGTTTGACACCATGGCCGCCGCGAATGGTGCTGGGCTGGCGGCACCGCAGATCGGTGTCGATCTGGCAGTGGTCATATTTGGTTTCGATCGCAACGAACGTTATCCGGATGCGCCGGCCGTGCCTCGCACCGTGCTGATCAATCCCACCATCACACCGCTGGCGGCGGACCAGGACGACGGCTGGGAGGGCTGCCTGTCTGTTCCCGGCCTGCGCGGCGTGGTTCCCCGCTATGCCCGCATCCGCTACACAGGTTTTGACCCTCAGGGGCAGCCCATTGACCGGGAGGCAGAGGGCTTCCACGCCCGGGTCGTGCAGCATGAATGCGATCACCTGATTGGTACGCTTTACCCCATGCGGATCCGGGATTTCAGTCGCTTTGGCTTCACGTCGGTGCTGTTTCCCGGTTTGGATCCCGCCTCCGACGACTGAAGTTTCGTGATTGGCATCACGGACATCTTTCAAATCGCGATAAAGGCCACGTTTGCCCCGCGATTATTTTTGAACCAACTCTTTTTGCGCCTCACAATGGCCTTGCTGGTATTTCCGTTTCCCATTTGATGGAGGAAACTGCCAGTAATGCCGCACAGGTCCTGGGCTTTTGAGGATGGCTGGGTGGCCCTCACTCAGAAAGCTTTTCCGGAGGCCATGTGAACGGAGAGTTTCAACCCGCGTTGGTTGTCCTGTCCTGGGCTGTGGGCGTATTGGCAGCGGCAGTTTTCCTGCACATCGCGCGTGCCATGCCCGATTTCTCGCCCGTGCAGCGGCGCCGCTGGCGGCTGGTCGGCGGGCTGGTCATGGGCATGGGCATCTGGGCCATGCACTTCATCGGCATGCTGGCCTTCAAGTTGCCGATCGCCATCACTTACCACCTGGGCGTGACCGTCGCGTCCATTGTTCCGGCGGTGGTGGCCTCCTTCTTCGTGCTGTGGATGCTGGAGAAGCATCAGACGGGCGGCCCTCCGATGAAGGGCGTGCGCCTGATCGTGGCGGGCGCCATCCAGGCGGGTGGTATCGGCGCCATGCATTTCACCGGCATGGCGGCCATGCAGGTTCAGCCGGGCATCGATTACCACCTGGGGGCCCTGGTGCTGTCCTTGCTATGCGCGTTCGCACTGTCCTATTCGGCGTTGTGGGTGGCGACCCGGCCGGTCCGTACATCGACACAGTCCACGCTGGCCACCTTGTCATTGGGCTCGGCGATTGCCGGTATGCATTACGTGGCCATGGCGGCGGCGCACTTCGCCCCCACCACCATCTGCATCACAGGCGGGGCCATCATCGACATGCTGCTGCTGGCCCAGGCCGTGGCAGGCGGCACGCTGGTGCTGATCATGATGGCTTTCGTGGCCTTCATGTTCGAACACCGGCTGGCCCAGCAGAACCTGCTGCGCATCGGCGATCTGGAGCAGTCCAACCGGGAACTGGAAGGGCGCGCCCGCAGCTTGGCCGACGAGATGGTGGCCGAGCAGCGCCGCGCCGAGGCTCGCCGTGACGCCATGATGGAGACGGCCGAGGTCAACTTCTTCGAGGTGGATGTCCGGGCGAACACCATCAGCTTCGTCGACAAGTTCCTCTACCTGGGCGGAGGCCGCCGCTTGCCGCTCACCTCGCAGAGTTTTGACCGAGGGGCCTGGAAGAAGCACCTGCACCCGGCCGACATCGAAGACGCGCAGCGCGGCATGGACGACTACATCGCCGGCATGAGCAGCAGCTACGAGGCGCACTACCGCATCTCTGTCGGCCCCGATGAATGGCGCTGGGTGATGGCTCGTGCGCGCGTGGTGGAATGGACTTCCAACCGCCGCGCCGTGCGTCTGTACGGCACCCTGATCGACGTGCACCAGAACAAGCTCAACCAGATCGCGCTGGACGAAGAGCGCCAGATGCTGACCACCGGCCCCGTGGTGATGGTGCGGGTGCGTTGGGTCAAGGGCAATTCGCGCTTTGTCTACGTGTCGGCCAACGTGATCAAGCTGTGGGGCTACGACCCGGACACCTTGCTGAACCTGCAGACATCGTGGTCCATCGTGCACCCGGACGATGCGGAGCGCATCCGCGCCGATTTCATGAAGACCATGGAAAGCCAGAGCGAGACCACGCTGGAGGTGGAAGTGCGCCTGCGCATGGCCGATGGCGCCTACCGCTGGTTCCGCTACAACTCCATGATCGACCGGCAGATCGGCGAGCGCAAAGGCTATTTCATCGACATCGATGCGCGCAAGCAGGCCGAGCTGGAGGCTGCCACACAGCGCCAGCGCCTGCAGGAAACCGTGCTGCAGCTGGAAGCAGCGCAAGGCGAAGGTGGTGTGCTGCAGGACACGGGCGACATGCTGCACGCCACGGAAGACCTGGCGGAGGCGTTCAACATCATCAAGCTCTCGGCGCTGCGCCTGTTCCCGGGCTGGTCGGGGTGGATCGCGGCCTCGCGCGATGGCGGCAACGAGCTGACCATCGGTGCTGAATGGGGCACCATCAGCACATCGCTTGAAAAGCAGTTCAATGGCCGGGATTGCTGGGGTATGCGCCGCGGCAAGCCGCATGCGTTCTTCAACTACCACAGCAGCGTGTGCTGCCCGCACATGCAGTCGATCCCTGTGCAGGAACTGCGGCCCTATATCTGTGTGCCGATGGCCGCGCACGGTGAGGTGGTGGGCGCCCTGCACCTGTTCTGCGAAAGCTACGTGCCCACCGAGCAGCAGATGACCGACGTGCAATCGCGCGCCAGCCGTTTTGCCGAGACGCTCAAGCTGGCCTTGAGCAACCTCAAGCTGCGCACATCCCTGCAGGATCAGGCCATGAGCGATGGCCTGACCGGCCTCTACAACCGCCGCTACATGGACGAAGCCCTGGTGCACGAGTTGCAGCGTGCCCGCCGCGATCAACGGCCCGTGTCGCTGGCCATGATCGACGTGGACCACTTCAAGCGCTTCAACGACCAATATGGCCACGATGCGGGTGATGCGGTGCTGCGGGCGATCGGGGCGGTGCTGCAGGAGAACATCCGCGGCTATGACATCGCCTGCCGCTACGGTGGTGAGGAGTTGGCGCTCATCCTGCCCGGCTGTGACGTGACGGATGCCGAGGCACGGGTGCAGCAGGTGCGCTTTGCGGTCGAGAGCATGCACCTCAAGAACAGTGGCCAGGATCTGCCCACCGTCACCATCTCGGTGGGCGTGGCCCATGCCATCGGTGGCAGTTCTGCCACGCTGATCCGGCGTGCGGACGAGGCCCTGTACGAAGCCAAGCGGCAGGGCCGCAATCGGGTGGTGGTGTCTCAGGCGAGTGGCTTGTCAGCCGTCAGCATGGAGGCCACAGCGACCGATCCGGAGCGCTTGAGCAACTGAGCTCAGGGCCCTGCGAGGGGGCCGGTGGGCATGGAGGGCACCGCAGTGGTTTCGGCCATGCCTTCCTCCACATTGGCGCGGTGCTCGATGAGGGTCACCACACGGTTGCGGCCGGTGCGCTTGGCGTGATAGAGGCGTTCATCTGCCTGCTTGAGCAGGGCTTCGGCATCGCCACCCAGGGTGTCGGACACACCGATGGAGATGGTCACCGTGGGCAGCGGTATGCCGTTGAACATCAGGGTCATGGCTTCGACCTCGGCGCGGATGATCTCCAGCTTGAGTTGCGCATCGTCGATGCTGCACCCGGGCATGATCAGGGACATCTCTTCCCCGCCAAAACGGCATGCCAGGTCATAGATCCGTACGCGCTGGCGCAGCAACTCGCCCAGCGCGCGCAGGATGACGTCACCAGCATCGTGGCCGTGCTGGTCATTGAAGTGCTTGAAGTGGTCCACGTCGATCATGGCCAGTGCCAGGCGCTGGCCTTCACGTTCGCAACGCTTGATCTCCACCGGCAGGCGGTCGTTCATGAAGCGGCGGTTGTACAGGCCGGTGAGCGCATCGTGCGTGGCCTGTTCGCGCAGACCGGCCCGTAGCCGCAGGTTGGACAGTGCCAGTTTGAGTGTTTCACCCAGCCGGTTGGCCCGCTGCGCCAGAGGCACCATCTGCTCCTTGCTCAGGCTCTTGGAGGCCATCAGGTGCAGTGAGCCCACCGATTCGCCATTAGCGGACATCGGGATGCACAGGTAGGGGCGGGGCTGCTCGCCCATGGCAGCATGCACGTGGCGGCAACGCAGACTGACGCGTTCATCGACGAAATGGTGCGCACGCCCACGGCGCAGCGCCCAGCAATCGCCGGATGAAAACTCGGTGTTGAACTCGGCGGCCTCGCCCCAGCGCCCCACCAGCTTGAGGCGGTCGTTCTCCTGGGCGCTGGCCAGTGCGCCGCTCCACGCAGGGAAGATGGCATAGGCGGCGCGACTGATGATGTTGAAGGCTTCGTCCAGCGATTCGGCGGTGTTCAGGAACTCACTGCTTTCGCGCAGGATGACGGTTTCGTCCTTGGCCCGGCGTAACTCCTCGATCAGCTCTTCGAGCTGGCGGGCCTGCTCCTGCGAGCGCTGCTCCACGCGCTTGAAGGAGTCGATGTCCACGATGAAGCCGCTGATGCTGCCGCCATCGTCATCGGCTTCGATACGGGCGAACAGCGAGTGCCACAGCAGCCGCCCATCCTTGAGCTTGACGCGGAACTCGTGCGAGATCTCGGAGATGCCCGTGTTGAGCGCATCCTGGACCTTCCGGCCGATGTCCGAGATGTCACTGCCTTCGATGATGCTCTGCCAGTTGGCGAAATTGTGCATCTCTTCGAGGTCATAGCCCCAGAGCTTTTCGATGTTGGGCGAGATGAAGTCCAGCGCCTTGATCTGGATGGAGCGGGTATCGAAGCGCCAGCGGATCATCACGATGGGGCCTTCGGAGAACAGGCGGCTGTCGCGGTCCAGCGCGGCTTGCAGCTCCCCGTGCTCGGTCACGTCGATGTGGGTGCCGACGATGTATGTGGGCTGGCCGGTGGCATCCCGGCGCACCACGCTGGCCCGGGCAATGACCCAGCGCCACGTGTCCTCGTCGGCTCGGGCGCGGATGCGGTGCAGGCAGTCGAAGCCCCCTTTGGCCACCAATTGGGCCGTGACATCGCGGTGGATGCCTTCGGCTTCTTCGGGGTGCAGGTGTGCGGCGAACCACTCGTCGGTGTCGATCACCAGGTCGGTGTCCGACAGCGGTGCGTTGAGCGATTGTTCACCCCGGAACTGGAACTGCTTGCTGGCGACGTCGAAGCCCCAGAAGCGCACCGATGAGTGGCGAAGCACGCGGTCATACAGCGCATCGCGGCGCTTGCGGTCGTCCACCATGTCGCGGGCCAGGTTTTCGGCCTGGGTTTCCACATCACTCACGCTGGGTGTCACGACAGGCAGGGGGCGGGCGGCCAGGCGCTCCTTGAAGCGCCGCAGCCAGGCCACGCCCAGCAGCGATGCCACGGCCACCAGGCCGGCATCCGCCAAAGGCTGGGCCAGACAGTTCAAGTCGAGTGCATCGGGGCTGCCGATGTAGTAGACGGTTTTGGGCCAGGTCGTCAGTTGCAGGCACAGCACCATCACCAGCCCGTAGAAGAGACCGGAGGTGATGCCGCCGCGCCAGCGGTTCTCGATCTGCCGATAGCTCATGGCCGAGGCCGAGAGCGTGAGGATGGTCAGCCCCACATAGCCTGTCACGCTGAGATGGCCTGCCGGCGCCAGGTGCAACTGGGCAATCATGTAGAGCATGCTGAACGCGGCACCGCTGGTCGACAGCATCGCCAGGAGCACGGCAACGACCTGCCGCTTCTTGATGTCGCGGGGCATGAAGGGCGCCACGCCGAACACGAGTGCGTGCAGGCCGGCGACCAGCAGCAGGCTTTTGATCAGACTGCCCGGTGGGAGCACCAGCGGAACCCCGTGCATGTCGAAGCTGCCCAGCGTGGCCACCATGGCTGCCCACAGACCAAAGCCCAGCACAGGCGCACAGGCCAGCATCCAGCCCCAGGACACCACCTCGCCGCGCTGGATGCGCAGGTAGATGTACTGCCAGGTGGCGCGCAAGGTGACGCCCCACATCACGGACAGCAGCATGGCCGGCACCAGCAGCCAGGGGTCCATCGGTGTCAGCGAGCCCATCAGTGCATCTCCTCCGGTGGAGGGATGGTGTCGTCCTGCACCACCAGGCGGTTGCGGCCCTGGCGCTTGGCACGGTAGAGCGCCTCATCGGCCTGGCGCAGCAGGGCCTCTGCGCTGCCGCCATGTGTTTCAGCCAGCCCGATCGAGATGGTCACCGGCGGCAGCATGTAGCCTTGATAGCTGATCTGCAGCGAGGCCACGTCGATGCGGATGGCTTCGAGCTTGACGATCGCGTCCTCGATCTGGCAGCCCGGCATCAGCAGGATGAGCTCTTCCCCGCCATAGCGGCAGGCCAGGTCATAGACGCGCACACGGTCCATCAGCAGCTCGCTGATCGACTTGAGCACCAGGTCGCCGGCATCGTGGCCGTAGTCGTCGTTGAAACGCTTGAAGTGGTCTACATCGATCATGGCCAGCGACACGGGCAGGCGATCGCGGTGGCTGCGCTTGATCTCCACGGGCAGGCGTTCGTCCAGCAGGCGGCGGTTGTACAGGCCGGTAAGCCCGTCGCGGGTGGCCTGGTCGCGCAGCCAGGCGCGCAGGCGCAGGTTGGACATGGCCAGCTTGAGCGTTTCGGCGAAACGCTCGGCACGCACCTCGATGTCGCCAATCTGCTCGGACGTGACCATGCTGTTGGCGAACAGGTGCAGGGCCCCCACCGTTTCACCGTTGGCCGACATGGGCACGCACACATAGGGCAGCAACTGGCCTTCCACATCGGGATGGATGTGATTGCAGCGCAGCTGACGGTCTTCATTGAGGTAGCCGTGCGGCTTGCCGCGGCGCAAGCCCCAGCAATCCTTGAGCTGGAACTCGGCATCCTGCCAGGGCGGCGCGCCCCATTGGCCGACCAGGCTCAGCCCCCCGTGCTGCATGATGGCCGACAGCGATCCGCTCCAGCCTGGGAACACCGCATCGGCCGCGCGGCGCACGATCTCGAAGGCTTCGTCCACATCCTCGGCCGAGTTGAGCAGGTCCGAGGTTTCTTGCAGCACCACGCTGTCGGCCTGGGCCATGTGCAACTGCTCCACCAGTGCTTCCAGTGCTTGGTTGTGGGTCGCGGCGAGTTCTTCCACAGCCTTGCGTTCCTGCACGTCGAGCATGTAGCCGCGGGCAAAGGGCTGGCCATGCTCTATCTCGAAGATCAGGCGCATGCTCTGCCAGTGGTAGGTGCCGTCGCCGTGCAGCAGCCGCAACTGCGCATCCACGGCGGGCTTGCTGGTAGCGAAGGCCTCGTTGATGGTGGCGCGTACAGCGAGCAGATCATCGGGGTGCACCAGCGCGCTGGTGGGTTTGCCCACAGCGGTCCAGTCCGGATCCGAGTAGCGCCAGAGGCGGGCGGCATTGCGGCTGATGAAGTCGATGATGCGATCGCCTATCAGCGAGAAGCGGAAAATCACCACAGGGCCTGCGTTGAACAGGGCGCGCTCCTGGGCGTAGGCGATCTGGGCCAGCTTGCGCTGGTGGATGTCCGTGTGGGTGCCTGCGGCTACGACCGTGCGACCACGTTCGTCCTCCTGGATCACCAGCCCACGGGAGATCATCCAGCGCCAGCCCCCACGGTCGTCCGGCACGCGGTATTCCATCTCGAAGGTATGGATGCGCCGCTTGATGAACTCCTTGAAGCGGTATTCCACCAATTCTGTGTCATGCGGGTGCAGGCGCACGTACCACTCACGGCCATGGTAGATGCGCGTGTCAGGCAGGAAATCTTTCTGCCCGGTGTGAATGCCCTCGAAAATGATCTGGTCGCTGGGGATATCGGCCACCCAGATGCTGATTTGGGCCGCACGGATGGCCCGCGCGCGGTAGTCGAGCCCTTGGTTCTTGCCTTCGACGATGGCCAGCGCACGCTCATGCGCTTCCTTGCCCAGGGTGTCTTCCCGCTCCTGTCGGCGCTGGCGCACCACGGTGTTGCGCTCGGCCACCCAGGCACGAAGGATGCGCCACTCGTGCCAGAGCGCGGTGCCTCCCACGGCCAGGGCAACCGCCGGCAGGGCGTACCACGCCACCTGCAGGTGGTTATCCCGGCTGACCACGGCGATCACCAGCACCAGGCCGACCATGAACAGGCCCAGGCTGATGGACTGCCTCGTGATGCCGGAGAAGGAGGTGCTGCCTGAGTTCATCGGGGATACGCCCCTGGGGGAACGGTTGTCTGTTTATCGGGTGCCGCTGAGGGCAACTTGAGAAAGAGGACAACTGCCAGGCCAATGGCTTACCCGTCGGGGGGCAGGGGCGGTGGCGCGCTGGCGTGCCGCAGCAGCAGCTCCAGCGGGATCACGTCCAGGGCCTGCTCGTGCGTGGCCTCAAGCACCACGGGCGGGGCGACGCCCGCTTCAAAGGCGTCGAGCCATCGCTGTGCGCACAGGCACCAGCGGTCACCCGGCGCCAGCCCGGCGAAACGCCACTCGGGCCGTGGGGTGACCAGATCATTGCCGCGCGCCGTCGAAAAGGCCAGGAAATCGGGCGTCATGCGGGCACAGACCACGTGCAGGCCAGGGTCGTCCCTGCGGGTGCGGCAGCAGCCATCCCGGAAAAAGCCGGTCAGCGGAGCGTAGGAGCAGGCCCGCAGAGGCCCACCCAGTACATTGCGCGCGCTGGTCAGCTCGATGGAGGACATGGCCGGCTTGAGATTGCTGTGGCGTGGTGGAAGGGGGAGGTCAGGCGTTGGGCCGTGGCGGCTGTGCGTTCTTGATCAGGGCCATGGACGTGGCGATCAGCGAGGAGACCTCGCTCATGTTGCCAGGCACGATCATGGTGTTGTTCTTCTGGGCCAGTTGGGCGAAGGCGTCCACGGCGCGCTCGGCCACCTTCAGGTTCACGGCCTCCTGGCCGCCGGGCGACTGGATGGCCTCGGCGATCTTGCGGATGGCATCGGCCGTGGCGTCGGCCACGGAGGTGATGGCGATGGCCTCGCCCTGGGCCTTGTTGATCTCGGCCTGACGCTCACCCTCGGATTTGGCGATGTAGGCCTCGCGCTCGCCGGTGGCCAGGTTGATCTGCTCCTGCTTGCGGCCCTCGGATTCGGCGATGCGGGCGCGCTTGTCGCGCTCGGCGGTGATCTGTTGCTGCATGGCGCGCAGGATTTCGGCCGGCGGGGTGAGGTCCTTGATCTCGTAGCGCAGCACCTTGACGCCCCAGTTCGGGGCGGCTTCGTCCAGCGCGGCGACCACGGCGGCGTTGATCAGGTCACGCTCTTCGAAGGTCTTGTCCAGCTCCATCTTGCCGACCACCGAACGCAGGGTGGTCTGCGCCAGCTGGCTGATGGCCAGGATGTAGTTGGAGGTGCCGTAGCTGGCGCGCATGGCGTCCGTCACCTGGAAATACAGGATGCCGTCGACCTGCAGCTGGGTGTTGTCCTTGGTGATACAGACCTGGCTGGGCACGTCCAGCGGCACTTCCTTGAGCGAGTGCTTGTAGGACACCCGGTCGATGAAGGGCAGCACGATGTTCAGACCGGCCGTCAGGGTGCCGTGGTACTTGCCCAGCCGTTCGAGCACCCAGGCGCTTTGCTGCGGCACGACCTTGACGGCCTGCATCGTGAAGACAACGGCGACGACGAGGATGATCAGCGCGGTTTCAAGCATGCTCAGAGTTTCTCCAGGATGAGTTGGCTGCCTTGGACGCCGCTGATGCGGTGCGTGCCCGGCTCGGGAAGGGTGTCAGGGGCCACCGGTGTGGCCAGTTTCGCGCGCCACTGCGCGCCTCGGTAATGCACCTGCGTGGAGCCATCAGGCTGCCAGGCAGTGACCTGGACGGTCTGGCCGACATCGAGCAGGGCGCCGGCACTGTCATCGGCGGCCGGCTGGTTGCGCCGCCTGCGCAGGTGCAGCACGGCGGATCCCCCGCCACCCAGCAGGGCCGCGGCCAGGATCTGGGCCTCCGTGCCGAAACCGGCATGCGCCACGAGCGCCCCGGCAGCAGCCCCCAAGGCCAGCATCAGCAGGTAGAAGGTGCCGGTGACCAGTTCGGCCGCGACGAGCAGGCCCGCCACCAGCCACCACAGGGTCGAATCTTCCATGGTTTGTTGTGCCCGCCCCATCGGCGGAAGGAGCTTTTCGACATCCTAGTGTACGCACATCGATGCGTACAAGCAGCACCAGGGCTCAAATTGCTGCTGCGGATGTCATGCAAGAGCCCTACACTTCGCGCTTTCTGCTTTTTTGTGCCGCACCCCGGGGGCCCCATGCTGAGATTCCACTTCCCCATCGTCATCATCGACGAGGACTTCCGCTCCGAGAACACCTCGGGTCTGGGCATCCGCGCCCTGGCCGACGCCATCCAGAAGGAAGGCTTCGAAGTGCTGGGCGTGACCAGTTATGGCGATCTGTCGCAGTTCGCGCAGCAGCAGAGCCGGGCCAGCGCCTTCATCCTGTCGATCGACGACGAGGAGTTCGGCAGCGGCTCCAAGGCCGAGGTGGACGCCGCGCTGAAGGCGCTGCGGGCCTTCGTGAGCGAAATCCGCTTCAAGAACGCCGAAATCCCCATCTACCTGTACGGCGAAACGCGCACCTCCGAGCACATCCCCAACGAGATCCTGCGGGAGCTGCACGGTTTCATCCACATGTTCGAGGACACGCCGGAGTTCGTGGCCCGCCACATCATCCGCGAGGCGCGCGCCTACGTGGATTCGCTGGCGCCCCCGTTCTTCAAGGCGCTGATGGACTACGCCCAGGACGGCTCCTACTCCTGGCACTGCCCTGGCCACTCCGGCGGTGTGGCCTTCCTGAAGAGCCCGGTGGGCCAGATGTTCCACCAGTTCTTCGGCGAGAACATGCTGCGCGCCGACGTGTGCAACGCCGTGGAAGAACTCGGCCAGCTGCTGGACCACACCGGCCCGGTCTACGAGAGCGAGAAGAACGCCGCGCGCATCTTCAACGCCGACCACTGCTTCTTCGTCACCAATGGCACGTCCACGTCCAACAAGATGGTGTGGCACCACACGGTGGCCCCGGGCGACGTGGTCGTGGTGGACCGCAACTGCCACAAGTCCATCCTGCACTCGATCATCATGACGGGCGCGGTGCCGGTGTTCCTGACGCCCACGCGCAACCACTACGGCATCATCGGCCCGATCCCGAAGAGCGAGTTCGACCCGGCCACGATCCGCAAGAAGATCGCCAAGAACCCGCTGCTCAAGGGCGTGGACGCCAAGAAGGTCAAGCCGCGCATCCTGACGATCACGCAGAGCACCTACGACGGCGTGCTCTACAACACCGAGACGATCAAGGACACGCTGGACGGCTGGATCGACACGCTGCACTTCGACGAAGCCTGGCTGCCGCACGCCGCCTTCCACAAGTTCTATGGCACCTACCATGCTATGGGCAAGGGGCGCGTGCGCCCGAAGGAAGCGCTGGTCTACGCCACGCAATCGACCCACAAGCTGCTGGCCGGCATCAGCCAGGCCTCGCAGGTGCTGGTTCAGGATTCGCAGACGCGCAAGCTGGACCGCAACCTCTTCAACGAGGCCTACCTGATGCACACCTCCACCAGCCCGCAGTACGCGATCATCGCGTCGTGCGATGTGGCGGCGGCCATGATGGAGCCGCCCGGCGGCACCGCCCTGGTCGAGGAGAGCATCAAGGAGGCGCTGGACTTCCGCCGTGCCATGCGCAAGGTGACCAAGGAGTACGGCAAGGACTGGTGGTTCAAGGTCTGGGGGCCGGACAAGCTGGCCAACGAGGACATCGGCAAGCCGCAGGACTGGGTGCTGGAGGCCAATGAGAAGTGGCACGGCTTCGGCAACCTGGCCGAAGGCTTCAACATGCTGGACCCGATCAAGTCCACCATCATCAACCCGGGCCTGGACGTGTCCGGCAAGTTCGCCAAGACGGGCATTCCGGCAGCCATCGTCACCAAGTACCTGGCCGAGCATGGCGTCGTGGTCGAAAAGACCGGGCTCTACAGCTTCTTCATCATGTTCACCATCGGCATCACCAAGGGCCGCTGGAACACCATGCTGACCGCGCTGCAGCAGTTCAAGGACGACTACGACAAGAACGCCCCGATGTGGCGCGTGCTGCCGGACTTCTGCAAGAAGCACCCGAAGTACGAGCGCATGGGTCTGAAGGACCTCTGCCAGAGCATCCACGAGATGTACGCCAAGGGCGACATCGCGCGCCTGACGACGGAGATGTACCTGTCGGACCTGCAGCCGGCCATGACGCCCAGCGACGCCTATGCCCACATCGCGCGCCGCCAGACCGAGCGCGTGAGCATCGACCAGTTGGAAGGCCGCATCACGACCTCGCTGCTGACGCCGTACCCGCCGGGCATCCCGCTGCTGGTGCCGGGCGAGCGCTTCAACAAGAAGATCTGCGACTTCCTGAAGTTCACGCGCGAGTTCAACGACGCCTTCCCTGGCTTCGCGACCGACGTGCATGGCCTGGTCGGCGAAGAGCTGCCTGGTGGCGTGACGCGCTACTACGTGGACTGCGTGGCCCAGCCGGCCGAGTGAGGCTCGGATGCCGGGGCTGGATCGAACCAGTCCCCAGCGTGTTCACACCGCCAGCGGCTGCTCGAGGTTCAGGCGCACCAGCGCCTCGAACTGCTCGGGCGGCACGGCCTTGCTGAACAGGAAGCCCTGGAACACATCGCAGCCGATGTGCTGCAGGATGCGGTGCTGCTCGGGCGTCTCGATGCCTTCTGCCACCACGTCCATGCCCAGGCTGTGGCCCAGCGTCACCACGGTCTGCACGATGGCGCGGTCCTTGTCGTGCTTGGGCAGGTCGATGATGAAGGAGCGGTCCACCTTCAGCTCGCTGGCCGGGAAACGCTTGAGGTAGCTCAGCGACGAATACCCAGTGCCGAAATCGTCGATGGACAGGCCCACGCCCAGGGCGCGCAGATCATGCATCTGCTGCAGGGCCTTGGCGGCGTCCTGCACCAGCATGCTTTCCGTCAGCTCCATCATCAGCCACGATGGGGGCAGGCCGGTGCTCTGCAGCAGCTGCTGCAGGCGGGTGCAGAGCTGCCCGTCCTCGAACTGAGGGCGGGCCACGTTCACGGCGATCTTGAGCTGGCCCAGCCCCTGAGCGCGCCAGATATTGGCCTGGCGGCAGGCTTCGTCGAGCACCCAGGCGCCGATGTCGCCGATCAGGCCTGATTCCTCGGCCACCGTGATGAAGCGGCCGGGCAGCAACAGGCCGTGCTCCGGATGCTGCCAGCGCACCAGGGCCTCGGCGCCCTTGATGGCGCCGGTGCGCAGGCAGACCTTGGGCTGGTAGTGCAGGCGCAGCTCGTCGCGCTCCAGGGCGCGGCGCAGTTGGTGCGTGAGGGTCAGGCGCTCCAGCGAGCGGGCGGTCATCTCCTCGGAGAAGAACTCGTAGCGTGTCTTGCCGTTGGAGGCCAGGGCCTTGGAGCAGGCCATGTCGGCGCTCTTGAGCAGGCTGTCGGCATGGCGGCCGTCGTTGGGGGCCAGGGCGATGCCGATGCTGGCGCTCAGGAAGATGGGGTGGCCTTCGACCTCAATGGGGTCGGCCAGCACCTGCAGACATTGTTTGGCCAGGTCGGCGGCATTTTCCGCATGTGGCAGATCGGGCATCAACAGGGCGAAGTCCTGGTCGCCCACGCGGGCGAGGTCCAGGGCGTCGGCGCTCAGGCGTTCAAGGCCGGGTTGAGCGGAGAGCAGGGCGCCCAGGCGCTGGGCGATCTGGCGCAGCAGGTTGTCGGTGGCGCGCGGGCCCAGGGTCTCGCGGGTCTGGCGGACCTGGTCGCAGCTCAGGTGCAGCAGACCGAGGGCGCCGTCCTTGCGGGCCAGCACGTGAGGCAGCAGGCCTTCCAGCCGCTTGGTGAAGCGGTCGCGGTTGGCCAGGCCGGTGACGGGGTCGACATAGGCCAGGCGATCCTGGTAGCGCTTGAAGGCCAGGGTGTTGCGCATGCGCAGGACCAGCTCGCTGGCGTCCACCGGCTTGGCCAGGAACTCCGAGGCGCCCAATTCCAGCGCGCGTAACTTGGTAGCCGGGTCGCTGGCGGCGGTCAGCACCACCACGGGCGTGTACTGCAGCTCGGCGTCGGCGCGCACGGCCGCCAGGATGTCGAAGCCGGAGATGCCGGGCATCATCAGGTCGAGCAGCAGCACGTCCGGGCGGCGCGCCTTGATCAGCGCGAGCGCTTCCAGAGGCGCGTTGCAGGCCGCGAAGCGCGTGTAGCCGGCGTCTTCGAGGTGGGTCTGGATGACGTCGGTGAGGAGTTCCTCGTCATCGACCATCATCACCAGCGCTTCATCCCAGGGGGCGCTGTCTTGCGAAAAATGAGGGCTCACGCGTGGATTCCGGTGGGATGGTCGGAGGGGTTGGAGGTGTCAGGCGGGGCGTCAAGCACCATGCGCGCGGCGATGGCGCGGATGGCCTGCAGCCAATGGGCCGCCTGGGCAGGGTTGCCTTCCTTGCAGGCCGTTTCCAGCTCGCGGGAGGGCTCGAAGTAGTCGTCGAAGCCCACGCTGCCGCCGGCACCCTTGAGCCAGTGGGCAAGCTGCGAAAGTTCTTCCAGATCCTGGCGCGCCAGGGCCGTCTCCATGGCGACCTGCTTGGTGGGGAACTGATCGATGAACTTGGCCACGACCTTGCGCAGCTTGGGATGCTGGGACAGGCGCGACACGACGGGCGCGGTGTCGCTGCCGGCTGCCATCGCCGGGCTGGCTGCCAGGGCAGGACCGGGCCTGGCCTCGACAGGGGCAGGGCCCTGCACGCGCTCGCCGCCCAGGCGGTCGGCCAGGTCCAGCAGCAGGCCGTCGATGTTCAGCGGCTTGATGTGGAAGCCCGAGAAGCCAGCCTCCTGAATGCGGATCTCGAAGCCCTTCATGGCGTTGGCGGTCAGGGCCAGCACGGGGATCTGCAGGCCACGCTCCCGGATCAGGCGGGTGGCGGTGACGCCGTCCATCACGGGCATCTGCATGTCCATCAGCACCAGGTCGTAGGCTTCGGCCTGCAGAGCGTCCAGGGCCACCTGGCCGTTCTCGGCCTCGCCCACGCTCAGCCCGGTCTCTTCCAGCACCAGGCGGACGAGCTCGCGGTTCTCGGCGCCATCGTCCACCACCAGGATGCGCCTGGGCGGGAAGCGCCAGTGCGAGGCTTCCATGGCGGCGGGGCGGTCGGCATGCCGCTGCAGTTCGGCGGGCGGCAGCATGGGCACGCCCTTGAGCGGGCCGGGGTCGATCCAGAGGTGGAAGGTGCTGCCCTGGCCGGGCTCGCTCGTGGCGATGATGTCGCCGCCCATCGCGCGGGCGAAGCGCCGGCTGATGGTCAGACCCAGGCCGGTACCGCCGAAGCGGCGGGTGGTGGAGGTCTCGGCCTGGGTGAAGGGCTCGAAGACGGCGTCGAGCTTGTCGGCCGGGATGCCCACGCCGGTGTCTTTCACGTCGACGCACAGGCGCGAGGTGCCTTCAATGGTCAGCAGGTGCAGGGAGACGGTGACCTGGCCCTGCTGTGTGAACTTGATGGCGTTGCCGACCAGGTTGGTGAGGATCTGGCGCAGGCGCGACGGGTCGTTGAGCACGGTGGCGGGCAGCGCCTCGGGCAGGTCCAGGTGCAGGCGGATGCCTTTCTCCTGGGCTTTGACTTCAAGCACTTGCACCACGTCGTGGGCGACAGTGTGCGGCGCGAAGCGCACCAGCTCCAGCTCCAGCCGGCCCGATTCGACCTTGGACAGGTCAAGGATGTCGTTGATCAGTTCGAGCAGGTGCTTGCCGCTGGAGTGGATGGTGTCCAGATGGCGGCGCTGGTCGTCGGCCTGGCCGGCGTTGCCACGGCGGCGCAGCAGTTCGGTGAAACCGAGGATGGCGTTCATCGGGGTGCGGATCTCGTGGCTCATGTTGGCCAGGAAATCGCTCTTGGCACGGTTGGCGGCGTCGGCCTCTTCCTTGGCGGCCTGCAGGGCGATTTCCTTTTCTTCCAGTTCGGTGACGTCCTGGAAGCTGATCAGCACGCCCTGGGGCTTGTCGGCGGCCAGGATGGGCGAGCAGTTGACGCGGAAGGTGTAGCGCTGGCCCCGGTCGTTCTTGAGGTACATCAGGACGTTGCGGCGGGTCTCGCGGGTCTGCAGGGCGTCGAGCCAGGGCAAGGCCTGCGCGTCCATCGGCGAGCCGGCGCGGTCGGTCCAGGGCAGGCTGGCGGCGGGGCGGCCGAGCAGGGCGTCTGGCTCGACGCCGATGATGTCCGCCAGCGACTGGTTGGCCAGCACGGTCTGGCACTTGCCATCGAGCACCATCAGGCCTTCGGTGAGGGTGTCCAGCGCCGAGCGCACGCGTGCCGGGATGGCCTGCGACGGGTCGAGGTGGCGCAGCATGCGGCCCAGGTAGAGCGCGAACACGACGATGCCGCACAAGCCCATGAAGGCGGTCAGGCGCAGGGTGGGGTCGTCCAGGTAGCCCAGCCAGCCTTCATGGCGCAGGGGTGTGAAGCGCAGTTCGAGCTGGCCCCAGCGCTCGCCATCGTGCGAGAGCGGCACCTGGATCTGGGCGTCGTTGGAGGCATCGTCGTTGCCCAGGCGCCATGTGTCGTGCGGGCCGATGTGCACCAGCAGCGAACGGTCGCTGCGGCGCACGCCGATGGATTCGAGATCGGCTTCGCGGTCGGCGGCCATCTGCAAGGTCTGCTGCAGCAGGGACGGGTCGTCCTCGTTGAGCAGCAGCGAGCCGACCACGGCGAGGTTCTCGGCCAGCGAGGCGCGCTGGTCGCGCTTGAGCGCCTCCTGGTCGGGCACCAGGCCCAGATAGGAGGCAGCCAGCACCAAGGTGACCATCAGCGAGGACAGGCCCATCGCCAGGTAGAAGCGGGTGGACAGGCGCTTGATCATGCACGTGCCTCCACGGGCTGCGGGGGCAGGGGGGGCGGTGCGGGTGGCGGGGGCGGCGGCGCGGGCGGCGCATCGCCGTCGAAGAGCTGTTCGATCGAGGCGTCGCCCTCACCCATGTCGATCGAGTTTCCACGGCCACCGCCTCGGTGCAGCACGGGCAGTGGGTCGATCATCTGCCAGGCCGGCATGGCCGAGAGCATCGAGCCCACCAGCGCGCCGCCACGGATCAGCCAGATCACGTAACCAACAGACATGCCCGTGCTCAGCGCGATGGACGAAGCCACCACATGACGTCGTTCGATGCCGCTGCCTTGCAGTTGCTCGTGCAGGGCATCGAGGTTGCGGCGCAGCTCCTCGGCCACGCCCGGCGCGCTGAGCGAGGCGTTCCAGCTGTACTGGAAGCCTTCGGCCTCGGCGGTGGCCTGAGCCTGGGAGGCGAGGTTGGGGCGCTCGGTGGCCTCGACGCTGACCCTGACGACGGGGGCGTCGACCTGGATCTCGATGCTCGGCGCCATGGCGGTGGGCTCGTCAGGCGTGGACGCAAGGGTCATGGGCATCCCGGGCGTGGCTGCAGCGGCGGCCATGGGTGCGCCTGCAGCGTCGCCAGAAGCCGTTTGCGTGCCTGATGAGGTGTTCGATGAACCTTCGTTGCCGGACGGCGTGGCCGAGGGGCCGGACGCCAGCGGATCGGGTGGGGTGGGCGTGAAGCTCACGGTGGCAGCTCCGCTCGCGCTGGTCTGGCCGTCGGAGACCACCAGCACGTAGGCGGGCGCCTGGGTGCTGCCGTCCTGCACGAAGACGATCAGCCCTGCCTGGGCATCGCTCAGGCTGAACTGGGTCACGGTGGCGCCGGTGCTGGCCGCGGTGAAGCGGCCGCCACGCAGGTCCTGTACGCTCAGCGTGAGCGCGCCGGCAGGGCTGTCGACATCGCTGACCTGCACAATCGGCACGGCGCGCCCGCCCTGGTCGATGGTCAGCGTGTTGGCGGTGATCACGGGCGCGTCGTTGACGGCGGCCACGGTGATCGTGGCCTGGTCGCTGTCTGTCAACGGTGGGCTGGGCGATGTGCCGCCGCTGCCCAGGCCGCTGTGGCCCTGGTCGTTGCTGAGCATGGTGAGGATGTCTGCACCGTGGTAGTCGGCATCGGCCAGGTAGACCACGCCCTGGTGGGCAGAGAGGGTGGCATTGATCTGCGCCACCGTGCCCGAGAGCGTGACTTGCCGCTGGCCCGTGCCGTACTGGATCTGGTTGCCCTGGACACCGCCGGAGACGTCGTGGCGCACGCTCAGCGTGCCGTGCTGGGTGTGCAGGCTGACGGTGATGGTGCCGTTGCCCGCGTCGATGTCGGTCACGGCCAGGCCGGTGAGGGCCAGGGGGGTGTCCTCCTGCGCGGCGATGCTGCCCGGCAGCGTGTTGACCGGTGCGCGGTTGAAGGTGTCCAGGCGGATGGTCAGTGTCTGCCGGGCCTGCGTGCTGCCGTCGCTGGCGGCCACGACCACCGTGTAGGTCAGGGCGTGGGTGTCGTAAGGCGCCGTGGTGATGTCTGGCGCGGTGTTGAAGCGCAGTGCGCCGGTGGTGGCATCGATGCTGAACAGGGCCTGGTCGGCACCGCCTACGATGGCATAGGTGAGGGTGGTGCTGTCCACGTCCTGGGCCTGCACCGTGGTGACCTGCGTGACGAACTCGGGCACGGCGATCGTGGCGGTCGCGCCGCCGCCATCGCTGACCATCACGGGCGAGGCATTGAAAACGACCTGTGCCGTGGAGGCGCTGGAGTCGCCACTGGCATCGTAGGCCACCAGGGTGTAGGTGGGCGCGACCGTGCCGCCATCGTGCACGAAGACGATGCGGCCGGCCTGAAGATCGCCGAGCGAGAACTGCGTGACGACGCTGTTCGTGATCGTGTTCAGGAAGTGCCCGCCCGTCACGCTCTGGACGCGCACGCCGATAACGCTGTCCGCGCTGTCGATATCGCTGAGCTGGATGCCGGGTGTGGCCGTGCCGCCCTGGCTGATGGTCAGGGTGTTGCCGCTGATGATGGGCGCATCGTCGACGGCATTGATGGTGATGATGGCCTGGTCGGTGTCCGTCAGCGCGCCGCTGGGCTGGGTGCCGCTGGTGTCCAGGCCACTGAGGCCCTGGTCGTTGCTGACCATGGTCAGGGTGTCGGTGCCGTGGTAGTTGCCGTTGGCCTCGTAGAGCACGGCGTCCGTGGCAGCGAGCGTGGCGTTGATCTCCGACACGGTGCCTGTGAGCAGTACCTGGCGTCCGCCATGGCTGTACTGGATCTGGCTGGTCTGCAGGCCGCCGCCGACGTCGTCTCGCACAGTCAGGGTGCCGTTCTGGGCTTGCAGACTGACGGTGATCACGCCGCTGCCTGCATCGATGTCATGCACGGACAGCCCGGTCAGGGCCAGGGGGGTGTCTTCCTGCGCGGTGTACTGCGCGGGCAGCGTGTTGACGGGGGCGCGGTTGCGGGCGAGCACCTGGATGCTCAACACCTGGCTGTCGCTGGTATTGCCGTCGGAGGCGCCCACAATCAGTTCGTAGATGTTGTCCTGGTCGGCATCGGCCGGCGCGGTGGCGTCGGGGGTGTTCCTGAAGGTCACGACGCCGGTCGTGGCATCGATGTCGAACAAGCCTTGGTCCGCGCCGCCGATGAGGCTGTAGGTGAGGGTGTTCGAGTCCGCGTCGGTAGCGTGGACGGTGGTGGCAGCCGTCTGGCCTTCGACCACGGACAATGAGGCATTGTTGCCGCCGCCGTTGCTGTCGATCACGGGCGACTGGTTGACCGGTGTGGGATCGACGATCTGGATGAAGACCAGTTGCAGATCATAGGAGCCACCCTGGTCCTTCGCATAGGCCAATACGCGGTAGACGTTGTTGCCGGCCGAGCTCTGGTCGTTGCCGATGTCGACAGGGTTCCTGAAGCTCAGCGCACCCGTGGTGGGGTCGATGCTCATCAGGGCACCGTCCACTGAACTGTCGATGACGTAGGTGATCGGGTCGCCTTCTGGATCGACTGCCTGCACCTGGGTGATGGCGGTGGTGCCAGTGGCAACCTGCAGGATCGTGTAGCCACCGCCGCCATCACTGATGATCACCGGCGCTTCGTTGAGGTCCTGCACGTTGACGGTCAGCGCCTGGGTCGTGGTGTAGAGCGAATTGCTCACAGCCACGGTGACCTGGTAGGCGTTGTCGCCATTGACGTCGGTCGGCGACTCGTAGTCGGGCGCATTGCGAAAGCGCAGTTCGCCCGTGCTGGCATCGATGCGGAACCTGGCGGCATCGGCGCCGCCATTGATGCTGTAGGTCAGTGTTTCGGTCGAGCTGTCCAGGGCCGTGGCCGTCACGGTGGTCACGTACGTGCTGTTCTCGTTGACCGAAGCGGTGCCCGTGCTGCCCCCGCCATTGCTGGTGATGGAGGGGGGCAAGAGAACCAGCGCCAGCGTATGGGCCCATCCAGCCTGGGTCTGGGTGCTGAGCACCGCCCCGTGTTCGATGCTGCCGGTCGCGACTTCCAGTGCCCAGTCGCCGCCCAGGGCCTGCTGGCCGGTGCTGTCGCTGCTGGCTGCCACGTCGGCGCCGGTGAGGGCCGCCAGATCCTGCACCAGGGCCTGGCCATTGGCGGAAGCCGCCACGTCACAACCGTAGATCAGCAGATCACCGTTGGTAGCAAAGGCGCTGCCCCACATGGCGATCTCGCTGGCGCGTTGCAGCAGCGTCCGGGCGTCCAGTACCGCCTGGCCCAGCTGGACCTTGCCGTCGTCGCCGTGGCTGATCAGGTGGACGGCGGCCACGTCCTGGCGCCCGGCCAGCGTGTCGGTGATGCGGGCCAGCCCATCTTCGTCGGCACGGATGACGATGACCTCGACGTCACGGCCTGCTTCGGCCTGCTCGGCGAGGTCCCGTTTCAGCGTTTCCAGTTCGGGCACCGCGGCGTCGATGAAGACGATCTCGCGTGTGGCGGTGCTGGTCTGCTGCACGGTGTCCTGCGCGGCCACGGTCGAGGCGTCGGCGGCCATGACCAAAGGCGGCAGGTCTGCCGAATACAGGAGCTTGGGCTCCAGGGGTTCGACGACGGGGCGGGCGCGCATGGGTACGTCGGCGCGGTGGTGCCGTCAGCGCGTGGCGGACAGGGTGAAGCTGTAGGCCAGCGGCGCCTGGGCCAGCATGGTGACACCTGGTGGCGCTGAGCCGCTTGCAGGCGAGGGCTGGCGCGCCTGGGGCTGCACGTGGCTCAGGCTCAGCGACGGGCGCAGCAGCAAGGGGCTCTCGCCGCCCAGATGGCCGCTGGCCGGGTTCCAGCGCACGGTCTGCGGCCGGGCAGGCTTGTCGCCCCGCAAGGATTCGGCCGGTGCGGGCCGTGAGATGGCTGGTCGCACCGCACTGGGCGTAGCTTGCACCGGCGGCGGCTGGATGCCGGCCTGGCGGCTGTTCCAGTCGGCCTTGCAGCGCAGCCCTCCGGGCAGGCGGTGGCCGGGATTGGGCAAGGCCAGGCGCACACGGAAGGTGTTGCTGGCCGCATCCACGACCTTGTCCACGTACTGCACGGTGGCGCGCACGGCATCCAGGCCTGGCAGTTCAGGGCGGATGCTCATGGTGTCGCCCACCGTGACCTGCCCGTATTGGGCAATGGGCACCATCAGAGAGACACGCAAGGGATCGATGGAGGCCACCCGCACGACGGGACGATCTTCCACGCGCTCGCCGACATTGTTGTAACGCTCCACGACCACGCCCCGGATGGGGCTGCGCAGGGTGCGCAGACCGAGCTGGGCCTGGGCCACGGCCTGTTCCTGGCCATAGATACGCTGCTGGTTCTGCGCCATCTTGAGCTTCTGGGAGGCCACCTCGGCTTCGGCCACGGCCTGCTCCACCGCCTGGGCGGAGACGAAATCCTGGGCGAGCAACTGGCGTGCACGGTCCACTTTCTGGTGGGCCAGCACCACGTTGGCCTGGGCGGCCCTCACTTCGGCATCGACCTGCGAACGCAAGGCGGCCACACCGGCGGTGGCGCGTTCCACATCGGCGCGCAGCATGGCCAAGGGCTGGCCGGCATCCACCGTGTCGCCAAGGGCCACGGGCAGACGTTCGATCACACCCGTGACGGGCGATCCGACATCGGCCACCTGCTCGGGTTCGATCAGGCAGCCTGAAGGTTTCGTGGCCTGGGGCGCAGCCACCGCGGAAGCCATCATCCAGGCTCCCAGCATCCCCCAACCAGCCCTCACCGCCGGGCTTGTTGCGCTCTTACTTCCCATTGACGGTCCTGCTTCAGAAGGTGCCGGCGCATGGCCGACTGTCGCTGCTCCTCGATCCATTGGTGCAGTTGCACGGTGACTCGCCGCCACCATGACGCCGTTCGAGCAACGGATTCCGTGACGGATGAACTGCACGACGTCAGCATAGGGGCACCTACGGTGTGGGAGTCCTGGAAATTGGCGGAACAAATCCACGTTTCTGTGCTTCCTGGTTGACCTTGCCGCGCCGCGCGGCCCAGCAACTGCCGATCCATGCGTCGGGACTCGTTGCGCTGGCAGTGGATGACGTGCAGTCCGCCGGCGCTCAAGGCCGCCTGGTCGAGCGCGATGTCGGTGCCGCGGCCGGCCATCCGGGTGGCAACGGTGACCTGCCCGGCGCGGCCGGCCTGCGCGATGATGTCGGCCTCCTGGCGGTCGTGACGGGCGTTGAGCACGGTGTGCGGCACACCTTGCTGATCGAGGTGCCACGACAGGCGCTCGGAGTCCGGGACGGTGTCGGTGCCGATCAGCACCGGCCGGCCTAGCGCCCGGAGGTGCGAGGCCATCATGGCCACAGCCCGCCAACGCGCCTCGGCGGACGGGAAGCACCGTGTGGGGCCATCCTGGCGCAGGGAGGGGCGGCGCAGCGGCATGCGGCGCACAGGCAGGCCATAGACCTCGCGAAGCTCGCCGCTGGCCTCCCGCAGGGTACCGCTCAGGCCGGCCAGGTGCCAGTAGCGCTGGAAGAAGCGCTGGAAGGTGATCTGGGCCAGAGTGTCAGTTGGGGGGCTGGGTGGGCAGCCCTCTTTCAGTTCCACCAGGGCTTGCAGGCCTCGCGTCCAGGCGCGGCCGACGGCGACGCGGCCGGTCAACTGGTCCAGCAGTTCGATGCGCCGCTCCCGCACCAGGTAGTGCCTGTCGCGGTGCAAGGCGTGCTGGGCGGTGAGCGCCAGCCGCAGCAATTCGTGGCGGATGCCGGGGCGTCGCCAGGGGCCGTCCAGGGCCTGCGCCAGGCGCGCGGCCTCGGCCTGGCCAGCCTCGGTCAGGCGTGCATCCGGCTGGCCGGACTGGAGCTCGAAGTGGGTGCCCTTGTGCAAGGCTTGCGCCAACTGCCGCGCCTGCCACCACAGGGCACGCCGTGCGGCCTGCTGCGCGGGCTTTTCGGGCAGACTGCCGGAAATCACCAGGGGCACCACGGCCTCGTCCAGCAGGATGCTGTCGGCCTCGTCCAGCAAGGCCATGCACAGGCCGCGCAGCACGGGACGCTCATGGCCGCTGCCCGGCAGGGCCAGGCCATCCCGCAGGTAGTCGAAGGCCAGCTCACGCGCGGTGGCGAAGATGATGTCCAGGCCGTAGGCCTCGCGGCGAGCATCCGGGGCCATGCCCGGTGCGACATGGCCCACGCGCAGCCCCAGGACACTGGCCAGGGCCTGCAGCGCCTGGGCATCGCGCTCGGCCAGGTAGTCATTGGCGGTGACCACATGCACGGGCACGCCGGCCATCGCGGCAATGCAGGCCGCGGCGCCCATGGCCAGCGTCTTGCCTTCTCCGGTCGCCATCTCCACGAGGTGCTGGTCCAGGAGGTGGCTGGCGGCGATCATCTGCAGGGGGTGCAACTGCCAGCCCGAGGTACGTTGCAGGGCCACCTGCACGCAGGCCATGGCCGGGGCACAGGTGGCAGGGGCGAGGCCCTGCCTGCGCAGGCCCAGGCGGGCTGACTTCAGCGCGTTCTCCCATGATGGCGATGCCGTGGACGAGGCACTGTCGGCGAGCTGCCTGGTCAACATCTCCACCTCGGTCAGCCAGGCTGCTTGCCGGCGCCCCAGGCCCCACCAGGGTGTGCTCCACAGTTGCCCTGCGCGCTCGGTCGCGAGGGGCTGAGGCCGAGTGGGATAGTGGCCCCATCGCGGTCCAGGTCGGGCCAGTGATGCCGGTGAATTCATGGCGTGCTTACCGCGCGGGGTTGAACCGTTCGGCGACCCGGTGGCGCATCCAGCGCCAGGTCTGTGCGATCAGGGGCGACCAGCCCTGATCGAAGCGTACCCAGGCACGGCCGCCCAGCGGCATCGGCGCTTGGGTGGCAGGCATGTCGAGGCGGACATCCATCAGCACCACGGGCCTCAAGGTGCGCAGATGCGCCTTGTCAGCCGGGTCGGTGGGCAGATCACCGCCCATCTCTCGGCTCAGGGCAGCACTGGGCAACTGCGTGCCGGCGCCGCCGCCATCGCGCAGCAAGGCCGCACGGATCAGGGGCGCGCTGCGATCGGCGGGCTGCACCGACACGTCCTTGACGGGCAGATGCAGATCCCGCATGTCCTGTTCGCTCATTGCCACCCGCAGAATGGGGCGCTCGCCCGGCGGCATCACATGGCCCACCAGGGTGCCCCGCTTCAGGTAGCGCCCGGGCAGATCCTGGGCTTGTGGCAGCACCAGATGGCCGTCTCGCAGGGCACGCACTTCGAGCCGGTCGAGTTGTGCCTCCAGATAGGCCAGGCGCTCCTGAAGGCGTTGGACCTCGTCGCCGGCCTGGCCAGCCTTGCCGCTGTCCAGCCCCATCTGGCTGAACTGTCCCTGTTCGGCCTGGGCGAGCTTGGCCTGGGTCCGTTGGTGTTCGACCCGCAGGCCTGGGTTGTCCAGGGTGAGCAGCAGATCACCTGTGCGCACCGCGCTGCCCTCCTGTCCATGGACCTGCTGCACGAAGCCATCGACTTCGGGCCTGACCAAGGCCTGATCCGGAGCCCAGACGATGCCCTGCGCCAGACGGGCGTCCGGCCAGGGCAGCAACAACACGAGCAGGGCAAGCATGGGCAGCAAGATGGGCCTGCGCCAGACCGGTGGACGAGGCGCGCCGGTCGCCACACCCTGCCATAGCAGGCTCTGCCAAAGCAGGCTCGCCCAATGCACACCGGGTTTGAGCAGCAACTGCCAAGCCACCAGCGTGCCCGCCAGGATGCCCAGCACCGAGGAGATGCCGCCCAGCCACCAGGCCATGCCGCTCCACAGCACCAACTGGCAGAGCCATGCCAGCGGCGCGTAGGCGATCAGCCAGGTCGTTTCGCCCGGGGCCTGCACCGGAGCGCCAGGCACGTTCGGGTCGTGCAGTGAACGGCCCATCAACCAGCAGGGCAGGGCATGCATCCACCACTGGCGGCTTCGAGGCGCGAGGTTGGGCAGGGCCATCACATCGGTCAGCAGGTGATAGCCGTCCAGCCGCTGCAGTGGGTTGGCGTTGAACAGCAGTGTCGACACACCAGCGATGAACCACACCACGAAGCCCAGATCCTGCACGAGCCCGGGCACGCTCAGCCGCCACACCCACAGCCCGATGGCAGCGAGGGCCAGCTCTGCCAGGATGCCTGCCGCGCTGACCATGGCGCGCTGCCAGGCCCGCTCGAAGCCGTGTGCCGCGGAGGCATCCACATAGGGGATGGGCATCAGCATCATCAGTGTGATGCCCGCCTCGTGGACGGGGCCGCCCCAGCGCCGCACGGCCAGGCCGTGGGCCAGTTCGTGCACGGCCTTGATCAATGGGTAAGCCAGGGCAGCCAGCAGAAGATAGCGCGGGGTGCTCAGCCAGGTCTGCGCATGCGAGAGCAGGGCGGGTGCATGCAGGATCAGCCCGATGAGCAGCGAGGCGAACAGCAGTGCCCACACCACGGCGCCCAGGGGGGAGAACAGCCAGGTGCCCAGCGATGACAGCCTGTCGAGCAGGCGGGTGGGGTTCAGCAGAGGCAATCGCCAGGCCAGCAGGCTGTTGGGGCGGCGCTGCGGGGCGTCGGGCTCCGGGCTCGCCATCGTGGGCGAAGACCTGGGGCTGAGAAAGGGCGTGGACGTCCCGGCGTGGGGCGCGTCCCCATCGAATGCGATCAGCCCGTGCTGCTGCAGGGTGGTGACGACGCTGATCACATCGTCCTGTGTCGGTGGGTCCGGGGCATCGCCGTGCGCGGTGTGGCGCGACAGCATGGTGCAGAGTTCCCGCAGGCTGCGGCGCCCGTCCAACCGGCCTGCGATCTCGTAGGCGGGCGGGTCCAGCCGGCACCCTGGGCCACCCGTCGCGTCACGTAGCACATGCCAGCGCTGGCCGCGCTGCCACAGGCGGCTGACCGTCACGCCTTCTCGCAAGCGGGGCCGCCAATCAGCCACGCGGTGCCACTCCGGGCTGGCGAGCGGATCGAACGCAGTGTCCGTCATCACCAGGCCCACCACAGGAAGCGCAGGCGGTTGACCAGCGGGCGTGTCCAGGACCACAGCAAGGGGCGCCAGCCGACCACGACCTTGGCCTGGCCCGTCAGCCCCGGACGGATGTCCGCCGGCGGGGCCTGGGTGAAGTCCGCCTGCACCTCGAAGACGTTGCGGCCGTCGCGGGCCACGCCCAGCGGGGTGATGCGCGCCACCTTCAGGTCCAGCGCATCCCATGGCAGGGCGGACAGGGCAATGCGCCCCGACTGTCCGCCGCGCACGCGCGCGACGTCGGCCTCATCGATGTCGATCACCACGCGAAAGCGCTGTGTGCTCGACACCGTCATCAGGGTGTCGCCCTGCTTGACCGGCGCGCCGATGGACTGGCTCAGATCGCCCTGGATCACGATGCCGTCGAACGGGGCCTTGAGTTGCGATCGCTTGAGTTGCTCGTCGATCAAGGCCAGCTGGGCCTGGGCTTCCTCCAGTCGTGACAGGGCGAGCGCGGCTTCGGCCCGGTCGGCCCGGGTCATCGCGGCGGCATAGCTGTTGTCCTGCTGTGCGACCTGGCTGGCCCAACGGTCGCGTTCGAGCTTGAGGTCCTGCTCCGCCAGGTCGGCCAGCACTTGGCCGGCCTTGACCCGGTCGCCTGGGTGCACATGGGTGGCCTTGATGAAGCCGTCGGTGGGCGCCGCCAGCACGCGCTGCTGCGCGCCTTCGATGCGGGCCGTGCCGCCAATGCGCTCGGGCATCGGCACCAAGGCCAGGAGCAGCAGACCTGTGCCCGCGGCGAACCACAGGCGGCGTTGCAGGCGAGGGGTGTCCTGTCGCCAGCGTTGGCGCCGTTGGCGCCATGCCTGACGCGCATGCCAGTGCCATGGGCGCTCTGCGCGGCGCTGGGCCGCCAACAAGGGTGCCACGCTGGCCATCCAGTGGCTGAGCGTCGAGGTGTCCGGTGCCTGGCGTCGGCTGGGAACGCCCAGCCAGAACAACAGCACGGCCCCCATGGGGTCGTTGGCACCGGGCAGGGGCAAGGTCAGCACGGCACGGTCTTCGTGTGCGGCCAGGGCCTGCTGCGCGCGGTTGAGCCAGTCGCCAGGCTGGGCACCTTCGTCGGAGCCGATGGCCATGCCCTGGTCGATGGCCTCCTCGGCGGCATCCTTGAGCCGTGTATCGGGCTGATCAACGGTTAGTGTGCTGGCCGGCTGACGGCCGTCGCCACTGGCGGCTCGTGCATCGATGGCCTGCCCCGCATGACCGTCCTCGTACCACAGCAGCACAGCGCGCACAGCGCCGGTACGGGCCAGCAGGCCATGCAGCAGCGTCCTCAGGCTGTCCTGAAGACTGGGCTGGGCGGCCATCATGGCCGGCAGTTCAGCGAAGTCGCCGCCGGTGGGAACAACGACCCCCTCCGCTGCCTGCCGTGCCGTGGAAGGTGGTGTCGCGGGCGGCAAGGTGCGATCCGGGCAGAGCAAGATGAGGCATCTTCACGGCATGCGCTGCCGCTTGATCGATGGAAATGCGAGGGCGCCGTCGGTGTGATCGCGGCTCAGGGCAGCCAGAGCTCGAAGCGCACGCCGCCTTCGGGGCGGTTCTGCATGGTGACGCGGCCGACACGGTCAGCGCTGCGATGCGCCTTGGCCACGGCCTGGCACAGCATGGTGCCCAGGCCTGTGGAGTGGTCGTTAGGGTCGACGGCGCCCAGGCCGGGGCCGTCGTCCTCCACCACCAGCACCAGGTAGCCGTCGTCCTCACGGGCACGCAGGGTCACGTCCTTGCGGGCGAAGCGGCTGGCGTTGTGCAGGGCGGCTTCCATGGCCATGGACACCAGGCGGCGGTCCAGGTACCAGAAGGGCGGCACCGGTACATCCTGCAGCAGCTTGACCCGTGGGTTGGTGGGCAAGGCCATGGCCTTGATCTGCGCCATGCGCGTGAGCGACTGCAGCACCTCGATGGGGGATTCGTCCTCGCAGTGGGCAGCCAGCCCATCTGACGAGCCATAGACGGCCAGGAACTGAACGAACTGCCGACGCAGCTCGGTGCAATGGATGTAGGCGGTGTGCGCAAGCACCGGATCAGGTTGGTCGATCAGCGCTTCGAGCTGGCCTTCCAGTGAGCCCAGTGCATTTTTGAGATCGTGGGCGATCAGGGTGAGGGTGGTCGATTCCATCAGACCCTCTGTCAATGGGCGGCCGACGACGTTTCGAGCGCCGCCAGCGTTTCACGGAAGTAGCGCCGCATCATGGTGACGCGGTCGTTGCCGGGCATCAGGGTTTCCAGGCGCGTGAGGTATTGGCGCACGCGCTCGACCATGTCGGCGTTGAGCGCCTTCTTCAGGCGCAGGGCCATGCAGTTGATCTGCGCGGCCTGGAGCAGGGCGCCGGTGTTTTCCGGGTAGTCGCGCAGCACGGTCTCGATGGCTTGCACGGCTTCGTCGATCTGGCTGTTGCCCAGCAGCTTGCGTGCATCCTGCACACGCGTGGTCAGCACCGCGGCGGCGGCGTTGACGATGGCATCCATCTTGTCTTCATGGCCGGTGTCGCGCAGGGCGTTGCCGATCATCTGCTTGATGCGCGGGTTCTCGTGGTCGGCGCTGATGGCGGTTTCCATCAGCTTGAGGCCTTCTTCTTGATGGCCAGCCATCAGCTCGGCCTTGGCCAGGGCGATGGTGGCGAAATCGGCCTTGCCCTTGCGCATCGTCTCGCGGGCGCGCTTGAGGGCCTTGTCGGATTCATCGGACGCGCCCGCCTTGGCATGCGCCTGCGCCTGCAGGGCCTGCGACACGTTCTCGAAGGTGGGCGTGTTCTTGTAGGCTGCGGCGTTGTCGGCCAGGGCCTTCAAGGCTTCGGCGGTGTCGCCGCGGTCCACCAGGGCCTGGGCCAGCAGCAAGGTGTCCTGCGGTTGGGCGATCACGGAGCCCTTGGTAGCTTTGGCCACCTTCTGCAAATACTCCTTGGCCGAATCGAGATCACCATTGCGGTAGGCGCTCTCGCCGGCCAAGCGGTGGCGGCGGGCGGAAGGCACCACGGCGGCGGCATCGCGCAGCACCCACATCGCAGCCTGGGCATCGCCCTGGGCCTCCAGGGCCTCGGCCATCACGTCGTAGGCCGCCACGTTCTTTTCGCCTTCGCGCGAACCCATGATCTGCTGGGCCAGGTGCTTGGCCTCCTCGAACTGGCCGGCGGCCTTGTGGGCACGGGCCAGGCCCAGTTGGGCCCAGACCAGCTGCGGGCGCTTTTCGATGGCCAGGCGGTAGACCTCCTTGGCATCTTGATGGCGCCCCAACTGCAGCAGGGCCTGCCCCTTGATCTGCAGCACGGCCATGAACCAGCGGTTCTGGGCGGCCAGCACCTTGTCGCACTCCAGCACGGCACCGGCCAGATCTTCGCGGGCCAGCTTCTGGTTGATGGGCAGCAGGGCCTCGCGCTTGTCCAGCAGGGCTTTCAGGCGGTCTTCGATGTCGCTGGCGGTGATGGGCTTGAGCAGGTAGGCGTCGGGGTGGTGTTCGGTGGCAGACGCTACGGAGGCGTAGGAGCTCTCGGCCGTCACCATGAAGAACAGGCAATCGGCGCCCAGGGTGCCTGTGTCACGCAGGTGCTCGAACAGCTGCTGGCCGTCGGTCTTGGCGTTGAGGTTGTAGTCGCACAGGATCAGGCCATAGCGGCGGGATTTGATCAGGCGGGCGGCATCTTCGGCGTTCGAGGCGACGTCGATCTTGGCGATGCCCAACTGAGACAACTGCCCCCTCAGGGTTGTCTGCTGCACGGCCATGTCGTCGATGACGAGGGCCTGGATGTTGGAGAACCGAGTCTGTATGGGCATGGCATGTCACTCGTGTTTTCGGTGATGCGCTTTACACACGCACCACGCGTCGGGCTCAACGGAGGCCGGCCCTTACCGGCTGTTTTCGGCATCCGAAAGCGCAACTTGAGTTCGGCTTTGATACAGGTTCCCAGTTTGTCAAGGGGATTTTGTCTCGGTCCATGGAAAAAGGCACCCGAAGGTGCCTTTGTCAGTGGGGAGAAACAGCTCGCGTCCCGTCACTTGAACAGGTTCTTGACCCGATCAGTCCAGCTCTTGGAGTTGGGCGAGTGCTTTTCGCCACCCTTCTTGAGGGACTCGTCCAGCTCCTTGAGCAGCTTGCGCTGGTGCTCCGTGAGCTTGACGGGGGTTTCGACCGCGATGTGGCAGTACAGATCGCCCGGGTAGCTGGAGCGGATGCCCTTGATGCCCTTGCCGCGCAGGCGGAAGGTCTTGCCGTGTTGCGTGCCCTCGGGGATCTCGATCTCGGCCTTGCCACCCAGCGTGGGCACCTCGATCGTGCCGCCCAGGGCGGCGCTGGTCAGGGGCACGGGCACGTTGCAGTGCAGATCGTCACCGTCGCGCTCGAAGATGTCGTGCGGCTTGATGCGGATCTCGATGTACAGGTCACCGGCGGGGCCGCCATTGGTGCCTGGCTCGCCATTGCCTGCCGAGCGGATGCGCATGCCTTCGTTGATGCCGGCCGGGATCTTGACTTCCAGCGTCTTGGTCTTCTTGACGCGGCCCTGGCCCGAGCAGGTGGTGCAAGGCTCAGGAATGATCTTGCCGGTACCCTGGCAGTGCGGGCAGGTCTGCTGTACGCTGAAGAAGCCCTGGCGCATGTGCACCGTGCCCGAGCCATTGCAGGTGGTGCAGGTCTTGGGCTGGGTGCCGGGCTTGGCGCCGCTGCCGTGGCAGGTGACGCACTCTTCCCAGGCGGGGATGCGGATCTGCGTGTCCTTGCCGTGGGCGGCTTCTTCCAGCGAGATCTCCATCGCGTAGGAGAGGTCGTTGCCCCGGTAGACCTGGGGACCACCGCCGCCACGGCGGCCGCCGCCCTGCTGGCCGAAGATGTCGCCAAAGATGTCGCCGAAGGCCTCGGCAAAACCGCCGAAGCCCTCGCCGCCAGGGCCGCCGCGACCACCCATGTTCGGGTCCACGCCGGCATGGCCGTACTGGTCGTAGGCGGCCTTCTTCTTGGGATCCGAGAGCATCTCGTAGGCCTCCTTGGCCTCCTTGAACTTCTCTTCGGCTTCCTTGGCCTTGTCACCCTGGTTGCGGTCAGGGTGGTACTTCATGGCCAGCTTGCGGTAGGCCTTCTTGATCTCGTCGTCAGAGGCTCCCTTGGTGAGCCCCAGCACTTCGTAAAAGTCGCGTTTTGCCATGCGATTGTTCCTCAGGGGGCAGCCTTGAACGGCTCACCCCAGGTCATTTCCTTGCGGACATCCCACCCCAGCCAGTCCATGCACTGGCGTTGTTCGCAGGGGCGTGTGTGCGTGACGTTCAGTGTCGTGGCCTCGATGCCATCGCTCGAACCGCTCACGCCGAGGTCGGCGGCCCGCTTGCGCCCGTCGATCTGGCCAATCACCACGGCGGTGTCGAGCTTGCCGAAAGTGTCGGAGCTCACGCCCTTGAGCAGCATCGGCGTGTAGCCGCCGTAGCCGTAATAGCCACCCCGGTCGGCATCCGTCACCCAGGCCACGGTGGGGCTGAGCATGCGCTCGAGCTTCACGGTCAGGGCCACGGTCTTGCCTTGCCACTTGAACGGATCTTTCTCGGCCTGCGCGGTGGTCAGCCAGGCCTGGACCTGCTGGTCGGCACTCAGGCGATGGAAGGCCTGTCGGACTTGCTCGCGCTTGGCCGTGCGTTCGGCATCGGCCTGCTTCTGGCGCACGGCAGCCGAGGCATCGTTGCGGTAGGCACGCACCTCGGCGGGCTTGCCGTTGTCCAGCACGACAGCGCCTTTGGCCAGGGCTTGAGGCTCCTGTCCTTTGGCATCCGGCGTGAGCGGGGCGCGCCACAGTTCGACGTTCACGGCTCGGAACGGTGCATTGCTCGGGCAGGCGGCGACCACGGTCTGCTGGGCTGCCAGCATGCGGGCATGGACCAACTGGTCGTCTTCCACCTTGAATCCGTCAGGGACGACCAAGGCCACATGTTCAAGTTCACACAGGTTCACCGCGCCCTTGGACGGCCCTCGGTGAACCCACCAGGCCTGGGCTTCCCCGACCTTGCCGCGTTCACTGAGCACCAGGTTGCTGCGCCAGCCATCCAACCTGCCCTTGAAGGGCTGGTCGCCGATGAACACGCCCTGGCGGAAGTTGCCTTCCCAGGTGTCGTCGGCCTCTTCCTTGCCTTCCTTGAAGCGGTAGGGGTTCAGCCAGACGGCCTTGCCCTTGCCGTCGGCCTTGCCCTTCACGCAGGGGCCCTGGTAGCGCACGGGCTGTTTGTCGTCGCCCAGGGACCAGGGGCCCCAAACGGCGCACTGGCTGTCCAGGCTGGTGACGAACTCGGCCGCCTGCGCGGGCGCCTGGGCCAGGCAGGCCAGAGCCAGCGCGGGCAGGCCGCGCCGCGCCATGCGAAGGGCTTGTGCAGCAAAAGGTGAGCGCATGGGCATGGAAGAAGGCATGAACATGATTCCTGACCGAAAAACGCACTCGGCACGAAGGGCGCCAGGGCCTTGACCCTGGGCACCGATCGTGCCGATCGAGCACTGCCGGAAATCAGTCCTTCTTGACTTCCTTGAACTCGGCGTCCACCACGTTGTCGTCGGCAGGGCGGGCCTGCTCGGCACCACCGGCCGCCGCAGCATCGGCACCGGCCGCGCCTGCGGCGCCGGCAGCACCCTGGCCCGCCTGCATGTCGGCGTACATCTTCTCACCCAGCTTCTGGCTGGCCGTCATCAGGGCGTTGGTCTTGGCCTCGATGTCGTCCTTGTCCTCGCCCTTGAGCGATTCCTCGACGTCCTTGATCGCGGCTTCGATCTTGTCCTTCTCGTCGGCTTCCAGCTTGTCGCCGTATTCGGTCAGCGACTTGCGCACGCTGTGCACCAGGCCTTCGCCCTGGTTCTTGGCCTGCACCAGTTCGAGCTTCTTCTTGTCCTCGGCGGCGTTGAGCTCGGCGTCCTTGACCATCTTCTGGATCTCGTCTTCGCTCAAGCCCGAGTTCGCCTTGATGGTGATCTTGTTTTCCTTGCCCGTGCCCTTGTCCTTGGCACTCACGTGCAAGATGCCGTTGGCGTCGATGTCGAAGGCCACTTCGATCTGGGGCACGCCACGCGGTGCGGGCGGGATGCCTTCGAGGTTGAACTCGCCCAGCATCTTGTTGCCGGTGGCCATCTCACGCTCGCCCTGGAACACCTTGATCGTCACAGCCGGCTGGTTGTCGTCGGCGGTGGAGAAGGTCTGTGCGAACTTGGTCGGGATGGTCGTGTTCTTGCTGATCATCTTGGTCATGACACCGCCCAGGGTCTCGATGCCCAGGGACAGCGGGGTCACGTCCAGCAGCAGCACGTCGGTGCGCTCGCCGCCCAGCACCTGGCCTTGAACAGCGGCGCCCACGGCCACGGCTTCGTCAGGGTTGACGTCCTTGCGGGGTTCCTTGCCGAAGAACTCCTTGACCTTGTCCTGCACCTTGGGCATGCGGCTCATGCCGCCGACCAGGATGATGTCCTGGATGTCGGCCACGTTCACGCCGGCGTCCTTGATGGCGGTGCGGCAAGGGGCGATGGTGCGCTCGATCAGGTCCTCGACCAGGCTTTCCAGCTTGGCGCGGGTCAGCTTGATGTTCAGGTGCTTCGGGCCGGAAGCATCCGCCGTGATGTAGGGCAGGTTGATGTCGGTCTGCGTGCTGTTGGACAGCTCGATCTTGGCCTTTTCAGCGGCTTCCTTCAGGCGCTGCAGGGCCAGCACGTCCTTGCCCAGGTCAACGCCCTGTTCCTTCTTGAACTCGCTGATGATGTAGTCGATGATGCGCTGGTCGAAGTCTTCGCCGCCCAGGAAGGTGTCGCCGTTGGTGGACAGCACCTCGAACTGCTTTTCGCCATCGACGTCGGCGATCTCGATGATGGACACGTCGAACGTGCCGCCACCCAGGTCATATACGGCGATCTTGCGGTCGCCGGCGCCATGCTTGTCCAGGCCGAAGGCCAGGGCCGCGGCGGTGGGCTCGTTGATGATGCGCTTGACATCGAGGCCGGCGATGCGGCCGGCGTCCTTGGTGGCCTGGCGCTGCGCGTCGTTGAAGTAGGCGGGCACCGTGATCACGGCTTCCGTCACTTCCTCACCGAGGTAGTCTTCGGCGGTCTTCTTCATCTTGCGCAGGATCTCGGCCGACACCTGGGGAGGGGCCAGCTTCTTGTCGCGCACCTGCACCCAGGCGTCGCCGTTGTCGGCAGCCGTGATGGTGTAGGGCATCAGGTCGATGTCCTTCTGGACTTCCTTCTCGGTGAACTTGCGACCGATCAGGCGCTTCACCGCGTACAGCGTGTTGCGGGGGTTGGTGACAGCCTGGCGCTTGGCCGAGGCGCCGACCAGCACTTCACCGTCTTCTTGATACGCAATGATGGATGGCGTGGTGCGTGCACCTTCGCTGTTCTCGATGACCCGGGTGGTGTTGCCTTCCATCACGGCCACGCACGAGTTCGTGGTGCCCAGGTCGATGCCAATGATCTTGCCCATGTTCAGTAATCTCCTTAAGCGGGGTGGCCGCGCAGTGGCTGGCCGGTTGTCGCTGTACTTGTGAGTGTTTTCGGGGTTTTCAAGCCCTTTGCGGGCCTGAAAACGCGGTTTTTCTGCTTATTTCGGCGCAGCCACGGTGACGAGGGCGGGGCGCAGCACGCGGTCGGCGATGAGGTAGCCCTTCTGCAGCACGCCCACCACGGTGTTGGGCTCTTGATCGGCCGGGATCATGCTGATGGCCTGGTGCTGGTGCGGATCGAACCTGGTGCCGGTGGCAGGGTTGATCTCGAGCACCTTGTTGCGCTCCAGCGCGGCGGACAGCTGGCGCAGGGTGGCGTGCACGCCTTCGAGCACGGTGGCGGCGGGCGCATCGGGCTGGGCCACGTGGGTGGCGATGGCGGCCTCCAGGCTGTCCTTCACGGGCAACAGGCTGTCGGCGAAGGATTCCACCGCGAACTTGCGAGCCTTGCTGACCTCTTCGTCGGCGCGGCGGCGGGCGTTTTCGGTCTCGGCCTTGGCGCGCAGGTAGGCGTCGGACACTTCGGCGTGCTTGGCCTGCAGCTCGGCGAGTTGCTGTTCCAGAGGCACAGCCTGGTCGTTGGACGGGGTGCCGGGCACATCAGCCGGATCCGGGTAGACGGGTGTGTCGCTCATCTCGGTGTCTTTGGAAAATTGGAAAACCCTGCGCATATCAGGGCGGTTCAAACCCCTTCAAGGGGGTGCCTGGAAGAAAAAACGGCCATTTTGTAACAAAAATGGCCGTGTGGTCAGGGCAATTTGACCAGTTCTACCCGGCGATTCTTGGCCCGGCCTTCCTCGGTCCGGTTGTCGGCGACGGGGCGCTCCTGCCCATAGCCGGCGCTCTTGAGGCGGGCGCGCTCTATGCCCTGGCCTACCACTGCCTCCAGCACCGCACGAGCCCGTTGTTCGGACAGTGTCTTGTTGGCGGCAGGTGCCCCGACATTGTCGGTATGGCCCTCGATGGACACCTTGAGCGCCGGGCGGGCACGCAGCAGGCCCACGATCTCCTGCACGGTGCCGCGCGAATCCGGCTTGATGTCGGCCTTGTTGGTGTCGAAGTTGATGTACAGGGTGAGGTATCCGGCCTTGTCCAGCTCATCGAGCATCTTCTGGGCGCTGACCACCTGAGCGCCGGCATCCTGCTGTACCACCACCAGTTTGTAGCTCAGCCAGTTGCCGCCCACCACGGCGCTGTCGCTGGTCAGGTGCATCCACACATCCTTGCCGTCGATCGACAACTGGGCGGTGACGCGGTCGCCCAGCGTGGTCTTGGCGGGATCGGCCAGCAGCTTGCCGCCGATCTTGGTGACGGCATTGGCGTAGTTGGCGGCGATGTACTTGGGCGAGGCGCCCTGGGCCGCCGCCGGCACCTTGTAGACCACCTCGTTGACCAGCCCCATCACCTGCTGCTGCCCGCCGGGCCAGCGCATCACCACGGCATCGTTGCCCTTCTTGCAACTGGCGATGCTGTAGCCCGGGATGCGGTTGGTGAACAGGGCCGGGTCGGTACAGCCGGCGGCATCCTTGGCATGGGCCGATGGCAGGAGGCTGAAAGCCAGGGGCAGGGTCAGCGCGATGCTGGCGGCCAGTCGTTGAGGCGTCATGGGGGCTCCGGTCAAGAGGATCGGGTCGCCCAGGACTTCAGGCGAGTAAGGAGATGTGCGGGCAGTTTAGCAACCGCCGCTGCCTGGGCAGCAGGTCAGCCGCGGTCCTTGTCCACGCTGGCAGACCAGCGCTGCCAGTCGGCCAGATCACGGCGGTCGCGCTTGGTGGGGCGGCCTTGCTGGATGGTATCGGCCGGCTCCACACCCTGGCGGCGCTGCTCGGCGTACTGCTGGCGACGTTGGATGCTGTCGGGTGTCTCTGCGTAGAGCAACTGGGCTTGTGGGGCAGGCCCGCGAATGGCACTCAAGGCCTGCACGACCACGGTGCGCACAAGCCCGCCGGCCTGGCGCATGTCCACTCGATCCCCGGGGCGCAGTTCGCGCGAGGCCTTGGCCACCTGCTCGTTGACCTGGATGCGGCCCTTGTCGATGTCTTCGGCGGCCAGGCTGCGGGTCTTGTAGAAGCGGGCGGCCCACAGCCATTTGTCCAACCGGACACGCTGGGGCGCGGTGACGCCAGCATTGTCGTTCATGCGCGACTCATGGCTTGTGGTTACCTTGATGTCTGGCCCACCAGCGGCCCAGGCCCGATGTCATACGCTCCTTGGTCAGACGCTGGTACTGCTCATTCTCAAAACGCCTTCCGGAGTGCCGTTCTATCTGGTGCAGCCGCCATCCCTGGCCGAGCGCACGCCCCAGCGGCCCCGCGCACAGCCAGGCTGTTCCTGCAAAAACGCCCAGGGAGGCTGCCAGCACCAGGGTTTGCTGGGGCAGTAGTTCGCGCAGCCATTGGTAGAGCAGTACCGACAATCCGCCGATCAACGCCGGGGCAATGGCCCAGCGCCCGTCACGCGGGGCCGTCTCGCCCCGCCGGATCAGGTGCCGGCGCAGGTCGATGCGGGCACCTGGCCAATCGAGCGCCCTGGCTGTGGGATCGATGACGGCGCGCCGTGCATGGACGAGTGCGCCGAGCAGCAGAATGACCGTGAGCGCAGCAGCGATCAGCACGCTGCGCCACATGGGTGCCATCGCATTGGTCTGAACCAGCGGCGGGAGCATCAGCGCCCAGGGCAGCACCATCGTGATGAAGGCGGACAGGCTGGCCACCTGCTGAAAGCGGCTGCCCCACGGGGACACCCAGATGGCCTGCTGCGCCAACAAGAACAGCACGGCCATGACCAGGCCTGTGATGGCCAGCACCAGTTCGCCCGGGCGCAGGCCGTGCGACCACAGGGCGAAACCCCAGCCGAACATGGCCATGCCGGGTGCTGACCAGGCCAGCCCCCGGAGCTTCTTGAAATCGTCGGGCGGGTGAAGCATGTCAGCGAAGCAGTTCGCGCGCCTTGGATTCGGCCATCTCGTCCATGCCTGTGGCGCCCCAGGCGATCTGGGCCACCAAGCCGGCCGCGAGCCCGATCACGATCACCGGCCAGCCGACGGTGGACACCACACCCACGGCCACCGCACCGGCAACGAACCCAACGAGGTTGCCGCTCTGGCTCTTGGCCGAACGGACGGCAAAACCCTTCCAGTCGACTTCGACTGAGTTGTCGACCCAGCGGGCACTGGCGCCGAAGTCCAGGACAGCGCTGGGGCCGAAAGCCAGAACGCCTCCGCCGACCTTGCCGGAGGCCGCACGCAGCAACCGGCTGGACTGTACCCGGGCATCGGCCAGCGCGGCTGTGGCTTGTCCCATGCGCTGCATGTCGCGAGCACCTACCCGCATGGCGCTGAACTGTCCACCAGCCTTCGAGATAAAGGGCGAAGGTAGTGAGTGCAACACGGTCATGGGCAAGCCCCTGACTCTCACGATCATGCGGGCCCCTTTTCGCAACTGGCCTCCCTTGCCGATATTGCGGGGTTCAATGGTGATGTGGGGGCTGAGGCGGATGGTGCCCGTCTTCGCGCCGGAAATTAGCGCCTGAAAGCCGTTGCGGGCTTGTCGCTGCCACGCGGCGCGCAGGGCGGCCTCGTTCAGGGCAGAGGCATTGCCGAGGATGTTGCCTCCCCCATAGAGACTGTCGCCCGTGGCTGACAGCAGTCGATTGATGGCTTGGTCATCTTTGGCGGCCGCTGGCAGTTGCTCCACAGGGATGCGCGATGCCAGCAACAGGGCTGCCTGATCCGGGTTGGTCTGCGCCAACTGCATGGCCAAAGCCCGCGTGACCGGGCCATCCAGTTCGAAGTCGCCATTGAGCACACTGGGAAAGGCGTCGATGGTGCTGACCTGGCAGGCCATGCTCATGGGCATGTACCCCTGTGACGTGGGTGATGCGAAGAGCCGGTCGAGCGCACTGCATTGACTGTAGGCAAGGCGTTCGGCCGCTGTGGTTGGCGTACAGGATGGCTTGTGGGGCATGGCGGAATTATCTGACAAGCTCCATGGCGCCAGAGCCTGCGGTTCAGGAGGCCGATGGTGCCTGGGGGGCATCCTTGCGCGTCGCCCAGCGCGCCGGATCCATGGCATCTCGAAGCGCCAGGTCCACTGGACAAGGGGCGCCAGTGATCCAGTGCGCCAGCAGGCGTCCGGCCAGAGCCGCCCAGGTGATGCCTCGCGAGCCCAGGCCGCCGATCACATGGAGGCCGCCGTGCTCGTCACGCAGGCGCGGCACCTTGCGGACCTGGTCCGGCCAGGGGCGCCCGCCCAGGGTGCTCAGCTCAGGCATGACGGCGAGCGTCCCCACCAGCGGCAGGCGGTCCGGCGTGCTGGCCCGCCAGCCGACGCGGCCGTGAACCGTGGCCGGGGCGATGGCGAGATGGTCCGGCAAGGCGCCCAGCCTGGCCGCCTGCTGCAGGTTGTGCTGATGATCCGCCCAGCGCACGGCTGCATGAGCATCGTGGTGGTGGCTGGTCGCACCGCACAACAGGCGCCCATCAGGCAGTGACAGGACGTAGCCAGCGCCTGCCACGGGCAGGGCGGGGAGCTGTACGTGCTCGCTGGACAGCCAACTGACCTGGCCGCGGATGGCTGTCACAGGCAGCGGCGCGGCTTTGACGTCGGACCCGAGCTGCTTCAGCAGATGGGGCAGGGCGGTGGCACTGGCCAGCACCGCGTGAGCCGCCTCGGCCAGCCATTGCCCCTGTCGATCCACCGCCTGCCAACGGCCTTGCGGGGTGCGCAGCAGTTGAGTCACTTCATAGCCCATCTGTCGGCGCAGCAGGCCTGTGGCTTCGGCCTCTTCCAGCAGCACGCGCACATAAGCGACAGGGTCCAGCCACCCACCCTGTCGGAACAGCCAGCCGCCGCTGGGCACGGTCAAGCCTACGAGCTCGCTGGCCTTGGCCTGTGGCAGCCAGGTCACATGATCGTCGGGCAGCCCGAGGTGTGCCAGCCGGGCCATGGCCTGGGACGTGTCCAGGCGGGGCTCGAGCCGCAGCAGACCATTGCATTGCCCGGAAAGCCGGCCCTCATGGAGCCACGGCGCCACCAGCGCGGACGTGGCCATTGCAGCGGCACGGTGAGCGCGTGCGTGCAGGCTGTCCTGGGCGTGCACGATGCTGTGGAAAAGCCCGCCGGGGTTGCCCGAGGCTTCCTGCGCCGGGGCCGCGTGTTGCTCCAGCAAGGTCACGTGCCATCCCTCTCGCGTCAATGCCCAGGCGGCGGCGGCGCCTGCCAAGCCTGCACCGACCACGAACGCTTCGCGCAGCGCTTCAGAGGGGACGGCCCAGTGCCCTCCCGGCAGTGGCGCAGGGATATGGCGCGGCGTGAATCGGGCGTGGAGCATGTCCCGTTTGCCACCAAAGCCGGGCACTTTCTCGACCGTGAACCCGCCCTGGGCAAGTGCGTCGCGCACACCGCGTGCCACGCTCCAGGTCGCCGCCGTGGCGTGGGGCGCGGCAAGGCGGCCGAGCCTGCCAAGCAGTTCCTCATTCCACATGTTCGGGTTCTTGGCCGGTGCGAAGCCATCCAGGTAAAAGGCGTCAACCGAGGCCACCAGCGATGGCAGGATGTCTGCGATATCACCCAGAGCCAGCAGCAGGGTAACGCCGTGCCGGGACGAGGTGCCAGGCAAGGCCTGTTCGTCGAATTCCAGTGTGTGCAGCCCCGGCGTCAGCGGCGGCCAGGCGCGGCACAGTCGTTCGGCCAGATGTTGATGCTCTTGCTGGTGCTCATGCGCATCGCATCCTGGCTGGCCGGCTTGGGCATGGATTTGGGCGAGGTCCTCGGGACGAAGCGGATGCTTTTCGATGGAGATGACCACGAGCCGAGTACACCGTGCCGGATCGGCGCGCCAGGCGGCCCAGGTGGCCAGGAAGTTGTTGCCCAGGCCGAAGCCGGTCTCCAGGATCACGAAGCGATCACGCCCCTGCCAGCGCGCGGGCAGGCCATTGCCGCCCATGAAGACATGCCTCGCTTGCGCCCAGGCCCCGGCGGCCGTGTGATAGACGTCGTCGTACTGCGGAGAGTAAGGCACCCCGGCGACCTGAGCCGAGGGGCTGTCACCCAGCTGGGCTGGAGAGATCTTGCGGGAGGGCATCCGCCATTATCGAGGGCACGGCGGTGCCCCAGGCTGCTCTGTCGGGCCTTACTGCGCCACCCAGCCGCCGTCCACGTTCCAGGCCACGCCCCGCACATTGCTCGCGCCAGGCGAGCACAGGAACACCGCCAGATCACCCAGTTGCTCAGGCGTGACGAACTGCAGCGAGGGCTGCTTCTCGCCCAGCAATTCCTTCTGGGCTTGCTCCACACTGATGCCTTCCTTCTCGGCGCGGGCCTCGATCTGCTTTTGCACCAAGGGGGTGAGCACCCAACCGGGGCAGATGGCGTTGCAGGTGACGCCGGTGGTGGCGGTTTCCAGCGCCACCGACTTGGTCAAGCCGACCAGGCCATGCTTGGCCGCCACATAGGCCGACTTGCCCGCGGAGGCCACCAGCCCGTGCGCCGAGGCCAGGTTGATGACGCGGCCCCAGTTCTTGGCGCGCATGCCCGGCACGGCCAGACGGGTGGTGTGGAAAGCTGAACTGAGGTTGATGGCGATGATGGCGTCCCACTTCTCGACCGGGAAATCCTCGACGTTGGCCACGTGCTGGATGCCGGCGTTGTTGACAAGGATGTCCACGCCCCCATATTCCGAATCGGCGAACTTGAACAGGTCGGCGATCTCGCTGGGCTTGGACATGTCGGCGCCGTGGTAGCCCACGCGGATGCCATGGGCGCTGCCGGCCTGCAACACTTCGGCCCGGGGCGCATCGGCATCGCCAAAGCCGTTGAGAATGATGTTGGCACCGTGTGCCGCCAACTGCCGCGCGATGCCCAGCCCGATACCGCTGGTCGAGCCAGTGACGAGGGCGGTTTTTCCTTTCAACATGCAGGCCTCCTACAGGTCATAACAGACAATCAAGACTTCGGGCCATTATGGGCCGACGACACGGACCTCAGCATGAATCAAGCCATCAACACTGTTGCCGGTACGGAACCACGACTTGAGTTCGTTGACTGCCCCGGCGCGAGCCTGCGTTCTCCGGACAGCCACCGCATGGCCTACTGGTCCTGGGGCGATGCAGCCAACCCGCGCGTGCTGGTCTGCGTGCACGGGCTGAGCCGCCAGGGGCGTGATTTCGACGTGCTGGCACGTGCCTTGAGCCAGCACTACCACGTGGTCTGCCCCGACGTGGTCGGACGCGGCCAATCCGACTGGCTGGCCGATGCCAAGGGCTACCAGGTCTTCACCTACGCCAGCGACATGGTCGCGATGCTGCGCCAGGTGCGCGAGGCCAAGGGCCTGGCATCGCCCATCACGGTCGACTGGGTGGGCACCTCCATGGGCGGCCTGATCGGATTGGGCCTGTCGACGCTGCCGTCGGAGGCCTCGGGCGTGCAACTGCGCCGCTTCGTGCTCAACGATGTGGGGCCGCGCCTGCGCATCGAGGCACTGCAGCGCATCGGCAGCTATCTGGGCCTGCCCAAGCGCTTCGCCACCGAGCAAGAGGCGGCCGACTACCTGTGGAGCATCTCCGCCGGTTTCGGCCCGCACACGCCCGAGCAGTGGCTGAGCCTGTCACGCCCCTTGCTGCGCGTGGACACCGCCAGCCACGACAGCAGCCTGATCCTGCACTACGACCCGGCCATCGCCGAGCCCTTCAAGACCATGACGGCCGACAGCGCCAGCTCCGGCGAAGCCATGCTCTGGCAGGTGTATGACGCCCTGCGCTGCGAGGTGCTGCTGCTGCGTGGCCAGAACTCAGACCTGCTGGATGCGGACACCGCCCGCCAGATGACCGAACGCGGCCCGCGTGCCCGCCTGATCGAATTCGCCGGCGTGGGCCATGCGCCCACCCTGATCGCGCCTGACCAGGTGGCGGCCGTGGAGGGGTTCCTGCTCGCATGAAGACCGGTTTCCTTCAACCCACCGTGCCCGGGCCCGAGCCCGCGCCGGGCGGGGACGCCCCGGCGGCCATCGTGGAGTGGGCCGATCTGGCCCCCACGCCCGGCGCCGCGGGCCATGCCGATGGCGAGCAGTTGCTGGCCCGCGCACGCGCCTTTGCCGAGCCGCTGCTGAGCCATCAGCGTTTCGACACGGGTGAGCACGCGCTGCACCATGCCGATGGCGTGGCCGTAATCCTGCGCGGCATCGGCGCGCCGCCCGCGCTGCAGGCCGTGGCCTACCTGATCTACGCCAGCGAATACCTGACGCCGGCTGAAGAAGTAGTGGCCCGCGCCTTCGGGCAGGACGTGGCCGATCTGGTCGGCGCCACGCGCAAGCTGGTGCAGGTGCAGCGCAGCGCGCGCGATGCGCTGGGTGACCAGGCTGACGGCCCGTTGCCGGCCGAACAGGTCGAGCGCATCCGCAAGATGCTGCTGGCCTTCTCGCGCGACCTGCGCGTGGTGCTGCTGCGCCTGGCCTCGCGCCTGCAGACCCTGCGCCACTACGCTGAGACGAAGCAGCCATGCCCCAGGGCCCTGGCGCGCGAATCCATGCAGGTGTTCGCCCCGCTGGCCAACCGCCTGGGCATCTGGCAGATCAAGTGGGAGCTGGAGGATCTGTCCTTCCGTTTCCTGCAGCCGGACACCTACAAGAGCATCGCCCGCATGCTGGACGAGACCCGCGTGGCGCGCGAGCGCAGCGTGGAGGCCGCGCGCCAGCGCCTGCAGGACACCCTGCGCGCCGCCGGCATCGACGCCCAGGTGCAGGGCCGCCCCAAGCACCTCTACAGCATCTGGAAGAAGATGCAGGGCAAGGACCTGCCCATCGAGCGCGTGTTCGACGTACAGGCCCTGCGCGTGATCGTGCCCGACGTGCATGCCTGCTATGAGGCGCTCAGCCGCGTGCATGAGCTCTGGCGCCCGCTGCCCGATGAGTTCTCCGACTACATCGCACGCCCCAAGGCCAACGGCTACCAGTCGCTGCACACCGTGGTGCTGGACGACGCGGGCCGCCCGATCGAGATCCAGCTGCGCACCCAGTCCATGCACGAGCATGCCGAAAGCGGCGTGGCCGCGCACTGGGCCTACAAGGAGGCCGGTGCCAAGGGCTATGCCGGCGTGCAGGCCGCGGGTGACTTCGAAAGCCGCGTGGCCGAGGCCCGCAAGACCGTGCTGCGCCAGTTGCTGGCCTGGGAGCGCGACCTGGCCGAGGCCGATGCCAGCCAGGGGCAGGGCGGCACGGGCCTGTTCGAAGACCGCATCTACGTGTTCACGCCGGACGGCACCATCATCGACCTGCCCGTGGGCGCCACGCCGGTGGACTTTGCCTACACCGTACACACCAATCTGGGTCACCGCTGCCGTGGCGCGCGTGTGGACGGCGTGATGGTGACGCTCAACACCCCGCTGCACAGCGGCCAGACCGTCGAGGTGATCGCCGCCAAGGAAGGCGGCCCGTCGATGGACTGGCTCAACCCCGAGCTGGGTTACGTACGCAGCCCACGTGCGCGTGCCAAGGTGCGGGCCTGGTTCAATGCGCTGGCGCAACAGGCCACCATCGCCAAGGGACGTGAAGCGGTCGAAAAACTGCTGCAACGTGCGGGCAAGACGGCGGTGAAGCTGGATGATCTGGCCACGCAGCTGGGTTTCCGCAGTGCCGATGCGCTTTTCGAGGTGGTGGGCAAGGACGAATACTCCCTGCGCAACATCGAGGCCGTGCTCAAGCCGGCGGAGCCCGCGCCCGATGCCGATCAGTTGATTGCGCAAAGGCTGCTCAGCCGCAACGATGCAGCCGCCGCGCCGGCATCCGGCAAGGGCGTGCTGGTGGTGGGCATGGATTCGCTGCTCACGCAGCTGGCGCGCTGCTGCAAGCCGGCCCCAGGCGATGCCATCGGCGGTTATGTGACGCGGGGCAAAGGCGTGGCCGTGCACCGGGCCGACTGCAGCAACCTGCGTCAGATGGCCGGGCGGCATCCGGAGCGGGTGATCCCCGTGGCCTGGGGCGCGCAGCCTACCGACAAGAGTGGCCAGTACGCGGTGGATGTGCAGGTGGAGGCGCATGACCGCCCGGGCCTGCTGCGCGATGTGTGCGATGCCTTCGCGCAAGGCAAGGCGCACGTGTCGGCCATGCAGAGCCAGAGCCACCGGGATCACGTCACCATCACGCTGACGGTGCAGACGTCCGACACGGCCCGCCTGGCACCGGTGCTGAGCAGGGTCGGGCAGGTCAATGGCGTGATCCGTGCACGGCGCAAATGACACATCAGCGCGAAATTTGCGAAGGCGCACGAAATCGTGCTATAGTCATGGTCTTCCAGGCGCGTAGCTCAGCTGGTTAGAGCACCACCTTGACATGGTGGGGGTCGTTGGTTCGAGTCCAATCGCGCCTACCAAATACAAGCCCAGAAAGTTCATGTGAGCTTTCTGGGCTTTTGGTTTTCTGGGGCCCGGTTTGCCCTCTCAGTCCTTGGCCCTCAAAGAGCCTCGCGCCTCAGCCTCGCGACCGTTTCAGCGTCTGCGAGGGCAGCTCTCCAAAACGCGCACGGTAATCGGCCGCGAACTGGCCCAGGTGGCCAAAGCCCCAGCGCAAGGCCACTTCCGTGACGGTGGTATCCGCCTTTGACGGGGACAGCAACGCCGCACGCACATGCTCCATCCGCAAACGGCGAAGGTGTTCCATGGGCGAGCGCCCCCGGTAGCGCTGAAAGCCCGCGTACAGGCTGCGCACACTCACACCCGTGTGGCCGGCAATCGCTGCCACCGTCAAGGGTTCCGCCGCGTGGCTGGCCATGTAGTCCTCGGCGCGGCGCACGAAACCCGGGGCGATCTCCGCCGGGCCGTCGATGACGTGGCGCTGGTTGTGCGGCAACAACTGCAGCATGGCCAGCAGCAAGGCCTCTTCAACACGGGCGGCCAGCAGAGGCTGCTCAAGCAGGTTGCCTTGGGTGGCCTCGTCGAACAGCCAGCCCAGCATGGTCTTGAGCGAGGCAAGCGCAGGCGAGGTCAGCGGCACCGCCGGTTCGAAAGCCAGTTCAGTGCGCGGGGCATCCGGCCCCCACTGGTGCAGCAGGCGTTCCAGCGCTTCCCGCTCGATCCGCACGAAGAGCTTTTCGGCGCCGGCCTCGTGGCGCATGTAGAAGCGCTGGGTCGGGTTGATCAGCGTACCGACGTCGGGCGTGGAATCCACCTGCGAGCGGCTGGCATGGATGGTCTCGCTGCCCTTCAAGGGCCACTGCATCAGGTAGAACCTGTCGAGGGCACCGGGGTCGATGTCGACAGTAGCCCCATAGCTCAGCCGCCCCAGGCCGATGTGGCGGAGCTGGCGGTAGTACAGGCGCGTGTCCAGGGCCTGCCGTGGGCCCACCACCCTCAGGTCGTGGTCGCAGAAGACGCGCCCGCCCTCGTGCCGCACTTCGTCCAGATCCTGTGAGACGAGGTGCGGGTGGCGTGCCAGAGGGGCCAGGGCGATGGCGTTCATGCGCGGCCTCCCAGGAAGGCCGGCGGGGCTGTCAGCGCGTGGCCAGCTCCACGTAGCGGCCGTCCGAATGGAGCAGGGGCAGGCAGGGGCCTTCGGCCAGGCGCAGCGCGCTGATGCGCCCGATGACCAAGGCGTGCGTGCGTCGCCAGACGATCTCGGCCACCTCGCAGTTCATGGCCACGGCCGCATCGCTCAGCAGCCACACGCCATTGGGTGTGCAGTGCCAGTCCGCCTGCGCATAGCGCGCCTCGCCCTGGCAGCCGTCGCGTCCGGCAAAGCGGTCCGCGATGGCCTGCTGTGTCCGTGTCAGCAGGTTGACGCCAAAACGCCCCGAGGCCTGCAGCAGCGGAAAGGTGGACGAGCCCGGCTGCACCGACACCATCAGCTCCGCCGGCTCGGCCGACAGCGACACCACGGAGGTGGCCGTCAGCCCGGTGCGTTGTGCGCCATGGGCGGCCGTGATCACCCAGATGCTGGCCGCCGTCCGACGAAAAGCCTGCCGGTAGGCTCCCGCATCGGGTGCCAGCAAGGGCGCTGAGGCGCTCAGGACAGGTGAAGACATGTCCATGGCTCAGCGCAGCCCTCGTTCGGCCAGCTTGGGCAGCACCTCGTCCCGGAAGTACGGGAACTCCTGCACGTAGTCCAGGAAGGACAGTGTGGTGCCCCGGAAGCCCGCCGCATGCAGCGCGGCGATGCCATCGGCCACCTGCTCGGGCGTACCCACCAGCGGGAAGCCGCCGTGCCCCGTGGCCATGCGCTCGCGGATCAGGGCCAGCAAGTCGTGCGGGAAGCTCTGCGCATGGGCGAACTGCAGGTTCACCAGGTTGTCCACGGCACCCCAGTCGGCGTTGTCCAACTGGCGCTTGAGTTCCGCCCGGGCTTCGGCCTCGGTCGGGCGGCACACCACGTGCGAGAAGGTCAGCACGTCCACCGGCCGGCCCATGGTCTGGCTTTGTGCCTTCAGGTCGGTGATCTCGCCCTTGGAACGGTCCAGATCGATGGCTGGTGTGAACAGGAAGTTGGCGTTGCGCAGCGCGAACTCGCGCCCCAGGCCGGAGCCTGCCGCGTTGAAGATGGGCGGCGGCAACACGGGGTGCGGCAAGCCGTAGCTCTTGCGCGTCTTGAAGTACTGGCCCTTGAAGTCGAAGGGCTGGTCTTTCGCCCACAGTTGGCGCACGAAGTCGAACCACTCCTGAGCATAGCCGTAGCGGGTTTCGTGGTCCTCCGGGAGCGTGAGCCCCAGCGCCTCGTACTCCGGCTTGTTCCAGCCCGCGACGATGTTCAGCCCGACGCGGCCCTGGCTCACCTGCGACAGCGTGGCGATCTGCTTGGCCACGGCCAGTGGGTGGTTGGCCGTGGTGTGCACCGTGGCGAACACGGAGATGTGTTGGGTGCGCGCGAGCAGGGCGGCTGCCCAGGTGATGGTCTCCAGCACGTTGCCGTGGAAGTCCGTCTCGCCGCCGTAGCCCACCCAGCGCGCGATGGGCAGCATGAAGTCGATGCCCGCGTCGTCGAGCAGTTCGGCCAGACGCAGGTTGTTCTCCCAGGTGGCCTGCCAGCGCTCCGGCAGCTTGGAGACGGTCATGCCGCCGGAGCAGTTGGATGCGAAGGTGCCCAGCAGGAAGCGCTGATGCTCCAGAAAGGGATGTGCTTGCGCCATCGTCGATGTCTTTCGCCGTGTTGACCCGGTGCTGCACCATGCAGCACCGCTTGGATCCACGATAGGCAGGGGCGCGGTGAGGCGCTATCGGCGAAGTGCAGACGGTGTCGCCACAGTGCAGAAAGATGAGATGGGAGGCCATGACCATGGCCGAGATCTTGCAAAAGATCCCAAAGGCGGACTATCCGAATCCCGCAATCCACCCCTTTTTTGTCGGGGTGGTGCTTCTCAACGAGCCGGGGCGGTCGGGCGTGTCTTGTAGAACTGCACCGGCGACGCCGGCACGTGGTTCAGCACGGATTTCTTCATCTTGCCGACCACGTGCATCTCGCAGGGCTTGCAGTCAAAGCGCAGGGTGAGCTTTTCCTTGCCGTTGACCAGCACCAGCGGTTCGGCCTTCACGGTGCCCTGTACGCCTTGCACGCCCTTGGCCTGCTTGGGGCACAGGCTCAGCGAGAAGCGCACACAGTGCTTGGTGATCATCAGGCTGACATCACCCAGCTCCTCGTGGCTTTCGTAGGCAGCTTCGATCACCTTCACGCCATGGCGCGCATAGAAATCGCGTGCCTTGTGGTTGAACACATTGGCCAGGTAGCTCAGGGTGTCTTCCGGGTAGGCCACGGGAGGCTCGACCGGAGCGGCACGCTCCAGCCGTTGCCAGGCTTGGGTGCGGGCTGCTTCCAGGCTGATCAGGGCATCGCGGCGGAGCTGGTTGATGCCGGAGGCGGGGACGAACCAGGGCTGGGCCGTGTCGAGCTTGATCTCGTGCGCTTCGAAGATCGTGTTGCCGAGCTTGCCCAGGTTGTCGCGCAGGCTGCTCAGGGCCTTGTCCACGTTCTGCGGCACCTGCTTGTCCAAAGCCGCCTGCGCCTGACCGACATGGCCATCGTCGTCGGTGATGCTCAGCATCAGGCCATCGGCCATGTCGCTCAGCGTCATCCACACACCGATGCGGCGCTCGGACGACTTCTTGGTCAGCGTGTGCTCCCAGGAGCGGTCACGGTTGCGGTTGATCGCCACACCGGGCTTGAGATCGGGCAGGGCCTCCATGTCTTCGTTGGGGTGCACACGCCACAGCCGGCCGGACTGGCCGATGGGCTCGGCCGTGTTCGCCTGCACGCCGATCAGGTCGCGCGTGAGCGTCACGTAGTTCAGCCCGTCGCCGTTGTGGATGGCGCCCGCCTGTGTCGGGTCGATGGCCACGTCGAACCAGGTGGGGCCCACCTTGGCCACTTCACCAATGGGCAGGCCCAGGTGCTTGGGCGAATCGAAGGCGCCGATGTCGTCCTTGCGGCCGTTGACGAAGTAATCCGTGCTGCCACGGTTGAAGTTGCGCTCGGGCTCCGGCTCGAACAAGAATGTGGTGCGGCCAGACGATGTGGCGTGCAGGGCGGGGCGCTCTTCCAGGATCTCGTCGAGCAGGCGGCGGTAGTGGGCGGTGATGTTCTTCACGTAGCCCATGTCCTTGTAGCGGCCCTCGATCTTGAAGGACGTGATGCCGGCGTCGATCAGCGCGCGCAGGTTGTCGCTCTGGTTGTTGTCCTTCATGGACAGCACGTGCTGCTCGTAGGCCACCACCTGGCCCTTGTCATCCAGCACGTTGTAAGGCAGACGGCAGGCCTGAGAACAGTCGCCTCGGTTGGCGCTGCGCCCGGTGTGCGCATGGCTGATGAAGCACTGGCCGCTGTAGGCCACGCACAGGGCGCCGTGGATGAAGAACTCCAGCGCGCAATCGGTGCTGGCGGCCACGGCCTGGATCTGCTTGAGCGTGAGTTCGCGCGCCAGCACGATCTGGCTGAAGCCGACATCCTGCAGGAAGCGGGCTTTTTCAGGCGTGCGGATGTCGGTCTGCGTGCTGGCGTGCAGCTGGATGGGGGGCAGCTCCAGCTCCAGCAGGCCCATGTCCTGCACGATCAGCGCATCGACGCCGGCCTCGTACATCTGCCAGATCTGGCGGCGGGAGGGCTCCAGCTCGTCGTCGCGCATGATGGTGTTCATCGTGGCGAAGATGCGCGCGTTGTAGCGGTGGGCGTGCTGCACCAGGCGCTCGATGTCGGCGATCTCGTTGCTGGCGTTGCTGCGCGCCCCGAAGGACGGGCCGCCGATGTAGATCGCATCGGCCCCGTGGTTCACGGCCTCGATGCCGATGTCGGCCGTGCGCGCGGGCGCAAGCAGTTCAATATCACGGTGGCGGACAAGGGACATGGCAGGACAGTGAGAAAATCCAGGCGCGAGAGTTTAACGAGTTGCCCTCGAGGCGTCCAATCCGCGCATCCCATCGGTGCGCCCACCCTGTGCGTTCATCCAAGCGTTCCCCCTCGTCCACCCCCCGCCCGCCCGCGGCATCGGGCCAGCGTTTCGACCGCCTGGACGCCCTGCGCGGCACCGCCCTGGTGTGGATGGCCATCTTCCATTTCTGCTTCGATCTGAGCCATTACGGGGTCATCAACGCCGATTTTTACCGTGATGCGGTGTGGACCACCCAGCGCACGCTGATCCTGTCCACCTTCCTGTTGTGCGCTGGTGCAGGGCAGGCCATTGCCTCGGCCCAGGGGCAGAGCTGGGCGCGCTTCTGGAAGCGCTGGGCCCAGGTGGCGGGCTGCGCCCTGGCTGTGAGCATCGGCAGTGCCTTCATGTTCCCGGACAGCTTCATCTACTTCGGTGTGCTGCACGGCATGGCCGTGATGCTGATCATTGCCCGGCTCAGCGCACCACTGGGGCGCTGGCTGTGGGCTTTGGGCGCCGTCGCGGTGGCCCTGCCGCATTTCGTGCAGCATCCCTTTTTTGATACACGCTGGACCAACTGGGTGGGCCTGGTCACCGCCAAGCCCATCACCGAGGATTACGTGCCCGTGCTGCCCTGGCTGGGGGTGATGTGGTGGGGCCTGGCCGCCACGCAATGGCTGCTGGCCCGCCACCCCGGCTGGCTGGCGGGTGCCACGGCGCCACCCGCGCGGGGCCTGGCCCTGCTGGGGCGCTGGAGCCTGACGTTCTACATGGTGCACCAGCCCCTGCTGCTTGGCGGGCTGATGCTGTGGCTGGATTTCTGGAGAAACTCTTCATGACGACGATGACGCAAGACGAGCTGAAAACCCTGGTGGGCCGCGCGGCCCTGGACTATGTGCCCCATGGCGCGATCGTGGGCGTGGGCACCGGCTCGACGGTCGACAAGTTCATCGATGCACTGGGCGAGGCGCTCAAGGCGGATCCCGCACGCGTGGCCGGTGCGGTGTCCAGCTCGGTGCGCAGCACGGAGCGCCTGACAGCCCTGGGCATCAAGGTGCAGCCCTCGGAGTCGGTGATTTCGCTGGGTGTGTACGTCGATGGCGCCGACGAGATCGACCACGCCGGCTTCATGATCAAGGGCGGTGGTGCGGCGCTCACGCGCGAGAAGATCGTGGCCGACCTGGCCGAGAAGTTCGTCTGCATCGCCGACGAATCCAAGCTGGTCCTGGTGCTGGGCAAGTTCCCCCTGCCGGTCGAAGTGATCCCGATGGCCGCAGCCCAGGTGATCCGTGGCTTCGAGACGCTGGGTGGCCAGGCGAAGGTGCGCGCGGGCGTCACCACGGACAACGGCAACGTGATCGTGGACGTGAGCGGTTTGAGCATCGATTCGCCGGCGCGCTTCGAGGCCGACATCAACCAGTGGCCCGGCGTGGTCACGGTGGGCGTGTTCGCGCGCAACAAGGCCTCGGTCTGCCTGCTGGGTACGCCCGAGGGCGTGAAGACGCTGACGTTCTGAGCGCGTCAAGGGCGCGCGCGGGCTGCCGTCAGACGGTGCGCCCCGCAGCCCACCAATCCAGCACGCCCCGGGCAGCCTGCCGCCCCGTGGCAAAACAGGCTGTGAGCAGGTAGCCCCCGGTCGGGGCTTCCCAATCCAGCATTTCGCCCGCGCAGAACACACCGGGCGCGCTCTTGAGCATCAAGCCAGGTGTCAAGCCTTCAAAACGCACGCCACCGGCGGTGCTGATGGCCTCGTCCATCGGGCGGGGGCGCATCAGTGTGATGGGCAAAGCCTTCAAGGCCTGTGCCAGGGCGGTGGGATCCTGCAACTGCTCTGGCGCCAGCGCCTCGTGCAGCAGCGCCATCTTCAGCCCCTGGATGCCCAGGCGGCTTTTCAGGTGGGTGGACAGGCTGCGCGGCCCGCGGGGACGGCGTGTTTCGGTCAGCACCTGCTCGGGCGTGTGCGCGGGCAGCAGATCGAGGTGCAGCGTGGCCTGCCCTTGTGCCTGGATGGCATCGCGGATCGCGGCCGAGAAGGCGTAGATCAGGCTGCCCTCCACCCCGGTGCTGGTCAGCACGAACTCGCCCTGCTGGCGTCGGGGGGGGCCACCTGGCTGGGCTATGAAGCTCAGGGCCACGGGCTTGATCGGCTGGCCAGCGAAGCGCGAGCTCAGGTGATCGCTCCAGCCAGGGCGCCCGGCGGCCGTGGGCGCGACATCGAAGCCACAGTTGGCCGCCTGCAGCGGTGCCACATCAGCGCCCCGCGCCTGCAGCCAGGGTACCCAGGCGCCGTCCGAGCCCAGGCGCGCCCAGCTGGCGCCGCCCAGGGCCAGCAAAACGGCATCTGCCTGGGCGGTGATGTCTCCGGCGGGGCTGTTGAACAGCAAGCTCGTGCCGTCATCCGTCCAGCCTTGCCATCGGTGGCGCATGTGAAAGCGCACGCCCAGCCCCCGCAGCCGTTGCAGCCAGGCACGCAGCATGGGCGCGGCCTTCATCTCGGTGGGGAACACACGCCCGGAGGTGCCCACGAAGGTGCCGATGCCCAGGGCTTCGGTCCAGTCGCGCAGATTCTGCGGCGTGAAGGCGCGCACCAGGGGCTCCAGATCCGCGCGCCGTTCGGCATAGCGGCCCAGAAAGGGCTCCAGGGCTTCGGAATGCGTGAGGTTCAGGCCACCGCGCCCGGCCAGCAGGAATTTGCGGCCGACCGAGGGCATGGCGTCATAGAGATCGACCTGTGCGCCAGCCTGGGCAAGGACTTCGGCGGCCATGAGCCCTGCCGGGCCGCCCCCGACGATGGCGACCCGTGGGTTTGATGTCATGAGGATCAGAAACGGAAACCGGAGGGCGCGGTCGATGCGGGCGAGCCGCTGTTGGCCGTGGGGGCTGGCGCCTGATTGCCTGCTGGGGCCTGCTTGGCCGGAGCAGAGGCGGCCGGCGGCGCCAGAGGCGTGGCATCAGCCCATTGGTAGCCAGTCAGGCTGGACTGCTTCGGATAACCCGCAGCATCCAGATAGCTTTGCCACTCTGCTTCGGAGTAGCCCTTGACCTGCTGCGCGCCGATGCGCAGCACCGGTATTTGCTGGGTGTTCTCAAGGCGCTGCAAGGCCTGAAGATCGGCACTGGTCGCGACGCTCTTTTCCGTGAAGGGGATGCCGCGCTGGCGCAGGCTCTGGCGACCGCTGTCGCAAGGGACGCAATCCTTGCTGGTGTAGAGCGTGACCGGGTACTTGCTGGCCACTTGCCGCAACTCGAATGGCAGGCTGGCGTTGGAACTGACAGAACCGTTGGTGCGCAAGGCTTGCGCTGGTTTGTCGACAGGGGGGCGGTCGGTGTAGGTGACTTTGCCATCCGGGCCGACCACCTTGTAGAGCGCCCACGCTGGGGTGGCAGCCATCAGGGCAAGCATGCCCAGCATGAGCAGGGAGGCTGCCGCCGCAGCCTTGCCTTGTGATTGAGAGCCAAGTGCGGTGAGCGCAGGGCGCTGGCGCAGAGACGTCTGGGAACGGGTCATGGTGAAATTCTCGGCAGCCAGTGATCGCATGGCCTCAATGTACCTTGCACAACGGCGCGCCCGCCCCCTGGGTTGACCCTCAGGGGCGGGATTTACATTGTCAGGCCATGCCTTGATGGCGCAGCAGGGCGTCGATGCTGGGCTCGCGGCCCCGGAAGGCCTTGAAGTTGTCCATTGCACTGCGGCTGCCGCCTGCCTCCAGGATGGCCTGGCGGTAACGGCGGCCCACCTCGGCGTTGAGCACGCCGTTTTCAGGTGTCGCGGCTTCTTCGAAAGCGGCATACGCATCGGCCGACAGCACCTCGGCCCACTTGTAGCTGTAGTAGCCGGCCGAGTACCCGCCCGAGAAGATGTGCGAGAAGCTGTGCTGGAAGCGGTTGAAGGCAGGCGGGATGTTCACGGCCACTTCCAGGCGCACCTCGTCGACCACCTGCTGCACGCGCTGGTCGTTGCCGGGCTCGGCGTGCAGGCGCATGTCGAACAGCGAGAACTCGATCTGGCGCAGCGTCATCATGCCGCTCTGGAAGTTCTTGGCGGCGATCATCTTGGTGAACAACTCCAGCGGCAGCGATTCACCGCTGTCCACGTGGTGGGTGAGCTTCTGCACCACGGCCCACTCCCAGCAGAAGTTCTCCATGAACTGGCTGGGCAGCTCCACGGCGTCCCATTCGACACCGCTGATGCCGGCCACGCCGATGTCCTCGACCTTGGTCAGCATGTGGTGCAGGCCGTGGCCGAACTCGTGGAACAGCGTGGTGACGTCGTCGTGGGTGAGCAGGGCTGGCTTGCCTGCCACGCCGGCAGCGTAATTGCACACCAGGTGGGCGATGGGTGTCTGGGTCTGGCCGTTGTCCGGGCGCTTCCAGCGGCCACGGACGTCGTCCATCCAGGCACCAGGGCGCTTGCCGGGGCGGGCGTACGGGTCCAGGTAGAACTGGCCGACCAGTTCGCCCGCGCGCTCGATGCGGAAGAAGCGCACCGTCTCGTGCCACACGGGGGCGGTGTCGGGCTTGATCTGCACCTCGAACAGCGTCTCGATCAGGCCGAACAGGCCCTTGAGCACGGTGGGCTCGGTGAAGTACTGCTTTACCTCCTGGTCGCTGAAGGCGTAGCGGGCTTCCTTGAGCTTTTCGCTGGCGAAGGCCACGTCCCAGGCCTGCAGGTCTGGCAGGTTCAGGTGATCCTTGGCGTAGGTGCGGAGCTCATCCATGTCCTTCTGGGCGAAGGGGCGGGCGCGCTTGGCCAGGTCACGCAAAAACTCCATCACCTGGTGCGGTGTCTGGGCCATCTTGGGCACCAGCGACACGTCGGCGAAGTTGGCGTAACCCAGCAGTTGGGCTTCTTCCTGGCGCAGGGCCAGCAGCTTCTGCATCAGCGGCGTGTTGTCGCGCTCGGCCGGGCCGAACTCGCTGGCGCGGGTGGCATAGGCGCGGTACAGCGTTTCGCGCAGCGGGCGGTGCGTGGCGTACTGCATGACCGGCAGGTAGCAGGGCATGTGCAGCGTCAGCTTGTGGCCGTCCTTGCCTTCGGCCTGGGCGGCGGCGCGGGTGGCGTCGATCACGTCCTGGGGCACGCCGGCCATCTCGCCGAGGCTGGCGTAGTGGCTGAAGGCATCGGTCGCGTCCATCACGTGTTCGGAGAATGCCTGCGATGAGGCGGCCTGCTCTTCCTGGATGGCGGCGTAGCGGGCCTTGGCCTCGCCCTGCAGTTCGGCGCCGCCCAGCACGAAGCCACGCAAGACGTTGTCCAGCGCGCGGGCACGCGGCGGGCTCAGGCGCTGGCCTTCGGGCGAGACGACCAGGGCCTTGTACTTGGCGTACAGGCGCTCATCCGACCCCAGCCGGGTGTAGAACTCGGTCAGGCGTGGCAGGTTCTCGTTGTAGGCGGCGCGCAGTTCGGGCGTGTCGGCCACGGCGTTGAGGTGGCCCACGGCGCCCCAGGCGCGACCGAGCTTTTCGGTCGTCACGTCCAGCAGCAGGGACAGCGCGTCGTAGTCAGGCGGCACATCCGGCCCGGTGACCTTCTCGAGCGCGGCCTCTGCTTCTTTCAGCAGCACGTCCACGGCGGGCGTGACGTGCTCCGGCTTGATCTGGTCGAAAAGCGGCAGGCCGGCGGTGTCAAGCAGGGGGTTTGAGCTCATGGTGCCTAGCTGAAGGTGAGTGTCTCGATTTCAACGGCGGCAGCATGAAAACTGGCGCCAGGGTTGACGCCAGATTAACCCAAGGCGCGAGTCAACGTGCCGCGAGGGCCCGTTCGGCCGATTCCATGGTGTTGACCAGCAACATCGTGATGGTCATGGGGCCGACGCCGCCCGGCACGGGGGTGATCCAGCCGGCCACGTCCTTCACGCCATTGAAGTCCACGTCGCCACAGAGTTTGCCCTCGTCGTCGCGGTTCATGCCCACGTCGATCACCACGGCGCCGGGCTTGACCATGTCGGCGGTGAGCACATTGCGCTTGCCCACGGCGGCCACGACCACGTCGGCCTGGCGCGTGTGATAGGCCAGGTCGGCCGTGCCGCTGTGGCACACGGTGACGGTGGCGTTGGCCTGCAGCAGCATCAGCGCCATCGGCTTGCCGACGATGTTGCTGCGCCCGATCACCACGGCGTGCTTGCCCTTGAGGTTGCCCAGGCCGATAGATTCGAGCATCTTCATGCAGCCATAGGGCGTGCAGGCCTTGAAGCCGGGCTGCCCCACGACCAGGGCGCCGGCGCTGGCCACGTGGAAGCCGTCCACATCCTTGAGCGGCGAGATGGCTTCGATGACCTTGTGGTCGTCGATGTGGCCGGGCAGGGGCAGTTGCACCAGGATGCCGTGGATGCTCGGGTCGTTGTTCAGCGCCTCGACACGGGCCAGCAGTTCGGCCTCGGTCATGGTGGCGGGGTACTTCTCGAGCACGGAATGCAGGCCGGCGTCTTCACAGGCCTTGACCTTGTTGCGCACATAGACCTGGCTGGCCGGGTTGTCGCCCACCAGCACCACGGCCAGGCCGGGCTTGAGGCCCTGGGCGGTGAGCGCGGCGGCACGCGTGGCCACCTCGCCACGCAGTTGCTTGGACAGGGCGTTGCCGTCGATCAGTTGGGCGGTCATGGCAAGGTCTTTCTCTGGAAACAGGGATTCGGAAATGTAAAAAGGCCGCGGTCAGGCGGCCTTGTGGTGAGCTGGGACGCCTCAGGGCTTGGCGGCGGGGGCAGGCGCGCCCGGCTGGCCGCTGGCACCCAGGGCGATCTTGAGCAGATCGGCCACGGTGTTGGCGTTGAGCTTTTCCATCACGTTGGCGCGGTGGGCCTCGACCGTCTTGATGCTGATGCCCAGGTCGTCGGCGATCTGCTTGTTCAGGCGGCCGGCGACGATGCGCTCGAGCACCTGCGCTTCACGGGTGGTCAGGCGCGACAGCAGGGCGTCGCGGCTGGCGGCTTCCTGCGATTGCGAGAAGGCCACGCGGGCCTCATCGAGCATGCGCTCGACCAGGGAGACCAGGGCGTCTTCCTTGAAGGGCTTCTCAATGAAGTCCATCGCGCCCTTTTTCATGCTGTTCACCGCCATGGGCACGTCGCCGTGACCGGTGATGAACACGATGGGCAGCGGCGACTTGCGGTCGAGCAGTTTGTCCTGGAGTTCCAGGCCGCTCATGCCGTCCATGCGGATGTCGGTGATCAGGCAGGCGACCTCGCGGGGGTCGAAACGGGCCAGGAAGGATTCGGCCGAATCGAAGCAGCGCACGCGGTAGTCCTTGCCCTCCAGAAGCCATTGCAGCGAGTCGCGCACGGCTTCATCGTCATCGACCACGTAGACGGTGCCTTTCTTGGGGATCAGACTCATGGGGTTGTGCAGATCGTTCGTTGAAGGTGGGAGGGCCATGACAGGCCGTCGTCAAGCCACGCCGCCGCCCGGCGCCAAGGTGTCGACCGGGAGGGTGAACGTGAAACGGCAACCCGTCACCAGGGAGCCATTGTAGATGTTCTCAGCCTTGATCCGGCCATGATGAGACTCAATGATGGATCGGCACAAACTCAGGCCGATGCCCAGGCCGTCCGCCTTGGTGGAGCTGAAGGCCTCGAACAGCTTGCCCAGCATCTCCTCTTTCATGCCCGGGCCGCCGTCGCTGACCGTGAATTCGATCACGGAACCCTGGTCATCCGTCAGTTTCTGCGTGACGCGCAGGTCGACGATGCGCCTGGATTGGGGGGTGTCGGCGTTGTCGATGGCCTCGGCGGCGTTCTTCAGGAGATTGAGCAGCACCTGCTCGATGAGGATAGGGTCCACACTGATGTTGGGCAGACGCTGGCCGATCACGGCGTTGAGCGTGACGCGGCGGCGCTTCATCTCGAAGCCGGCCAGGTCGAGCACGGCATCCGTGATTTCCCTGATGCGGGTGAGTTGACGCTGCGGCTCGCTGCGTTTGACGAACTGGCGGATGCGGTGGATGACCTGACCGGCGCGCTGGGCCTGGCGGGAGGTTTTCTCCAGCGCTTCGATCAGGCCGTCGTTGTCGATGGCGCCATTGCGGATGCGGCTGATCATGCCGCTGCAGTAGTTGGAGATGGCGGCCAGCGGCTGGTTCAACTCGTGCGCGACGGTAGAGGCCATTTCGCCCATGGTGATCAGGCGGCTGGTGAACTGGGCCTTCTCGGCCTGGCGTGCGGCGGCCTCTTCGCCTTCGCGGCGCTCGGTGATGTCGGTGGCGATCAGCATCTGGGCCAGGCGGCCATCCGTCCACTGGATGTAGCGGGCCCGCACGTCGAACCACTTCTGCACCGAATCGACGAAGGCCTCGCGGGCGTCGCCACCGGCATCCGTGAGGTGCTGCGTGGGCAGGCCGCCGAAGCTGTCGACCGAATCATCCGAATCGGCCGCGGCGATGTCGGCGGACACATCCCCGCCGGTGAGCTGCATGTGCGCCTCGGGCGAGCCGCCGAACCACAGGCGGTAGGAGCGGTTGGCGAACAGCAGTTCGTTCTGCTGCACGGAGACCACGGACACGGCCGCGTCCAGGCCCTCCAGCACGGTGGTGAAGCGCTCATGGGCGGCGCTGAGCTGGTCGCGCACGCGCTTGGCTTCGGTGATGTTGGTCACCGACGTCATCCAGCCGGTCTGGTCGCCTTGCGCGTCGATCAGGGGGGACACGTACATGCGGGCGTCGAAGGTGCTGCCATCGCGGCGTTGCACCACCACTTCCAGGCCGCCTGTCGGGCTGCGGCCCAGCAGCTCTTGCTGGAACATGCGGTTGAACTCGTCCAGCCGGTCTTTCGGCCAGTAGGGGTAGGGCGGGGTGCAGCCCAGCAGTTCCTGCTCCGAGAAGCCTGTCATCGCGCAGAAGGCGGGGTTCACGTAGGTGATGCGGCCTTCCAGGTCGATGGTGCGCATGCCGGTGAGCATGGAGTTTTCCATCGCCCGTCGGAAGTTGGTCTCCTGCACCAGGGTCTTCTGGATGTCGGTGCGGCGGCGCATGTGTTGCAGGGTGCCCAGCAGAGTCCACACGGTGAAGCCGGACAGGGCCACGACCATCCAGAACAGCGTGTTGCCGATCAGGCTGGAGGAGGTCTTGAACCCCTCGCCGCGCAGCAGCAGGCCGTTGCCCACCGGGGTGACGATCACCTCGTGCACGAAGGTTGGCCGTGCGGCCCGGCCCTCGGGCTGGAGCGTGCCGGCGCTGGTCAGGCGCTGCCCGTTGATCTGGATCAGGCTCATGGCGTGCCGGGCGGCGATCTCCCGGGGCACCAGGAAGCGCATGAGCGAATCGAGCGAGTACTCGGCCACCAGCGTGCCGACGAACCCGCTGCGGTCGATCAGAGGCACGTGCACCTGCACCACGCGCAGCCCGTTGGTGTTCTGGTAGGCCTGGGAGTAGACGGGCTGGCTGCGCTCGCGGGCCAGGCGGAAGGCGCTGCGGGCCTCGTCACGCGGGGGCAGGGTCGGCTGGACGAAGCTGTCCATCGGCGGCGTGAAGAAATCGGTTTCCAGGGCGCGAGTGGCGTCCAGCGGGGCGCTCATGCCGCTCTGGCTGGCCTTGATGCGCTCGTTGGCCTGCACCCAGCTCACGCTGAGCACCTCCGGACGGGCCCGCACGAAATCAGCCGCCTGGTTCATGAACTGCTCTGGGTTGACAGCACGGACGCTGATCTCGCGGGCCAGCCGCAGCAATTGCTCCTGGTTTTCGATCAGGCGCAGACGGATCTGCTGCTGAACGATTTCAGTGTCCCGTTTGACGGATTCCTGCTCGCGCTCAAGCTCTTCATTACGCAGGTACCAGAAGGCCACGATGATGGCCGCCAGGAACAGCATGACGGAGACCAGGGGGCCCAGGGTGGCGTAGCGGTCCTGGGCGTTGGGGGATTGTTGACGCCACCAGCGCCAGAAGAGACGCCGGGCCTCGCCCACGGGGCGGGGAGGCTGGGGCGGCGGCAGGTGGGGTGTCGTTGAGTGGAAAACCATCCTCAAATTATCAATGTGGTTTGCCGCGCACGCCAATGGCGAAATTACGGCTACATTCGCCGTGGTTTGCGCCCGCTTATCCAGTGGACGTGAACGCTGTTCCTGTGTCCATACTCGGAGACAGGTTTCATACTCTAGGAGACTCACCCATGTCTGCTCTTGATCCGATCCCGTCCGCATCCATGGACATGGATCCCCAGGAAACCCGTGAATGGCTCGACGCGCTCTCCGGCGTGATCGAGGCCGAAGGCCGCGCCCGCGCCCACGATCTCCTGGAAAACCTGCTCGACCACGCCCGCCAGGCGGGCATCGACATGCCGTTCTCGGCCAACACGGCCTACGTCAACACCATCGCAGTGGAAGACGAGGCCCACCACCCCGGCAATCTCGACATCGAAGAGCGCCTGCGCAGCTACATGCGCTGGAACGCCATGGCCATGGTGGTGCGCGCCAACCGCCATCACCCTGAAGACGGCGGTGACCTGGGCGGACACATCTCGTCCTTTGCCTCGCTGGCCACGATGCTGGGCATCGGCTTCAACCACTTCTGGCATGGCGATACGCCCGACCACGGCGGCGACCTGCTCTATATACAAGGCCACTCCGCCCCCGGCATCTACGCCCGCGCCTTCATGGAAGGCCGCATCAGCGAAGAACAGCTCATCAACTTCCGCCAGGAAGTCGGTGGCAAGGGCCTGTCGAGCTACCCGCATCCCAAGCTGATGCCGGAGTTCTGGCAGTTCCCGACCGTCTCGATGGGCCTGGGCCCCATCACGGCCATCTACCAGGCCCGATTCCTGAAATACCTGCATGCCCGTGGCATCGCCGACACCTCCAAGCGCAAGGTCTGGGTGTTCTGCGGCGACGGCGAGATGGACGAACCCGAATCGCTGGGCGCCATCGGCCTGGCCGCGCGCGAGAAGCTCGACAACCTGATCTTCGTCGTCAACTGCAACCTGCAGCGCCTGGACGGCCCGGTGCGTGGCAACGGCAAGATCGTGCAGGAGCTCGAAGGCGAGTTCCGCGGCTCCGGCTGGAACGTGATCAAGCTGCTGTGGGGCAGCTACTGGGATCCGCTGCTGGCCCGCGACAAGGACGGCATCCTGCGCAAGATCATGATGGAGATGGTCGACGGCGACTACCAGGCCTGCAAGGCCAATGATGGCGCTTTCGTGCGGCAGCACTTCTTCGGGCGCGATCCGCGCACGCTGGAGATGGTGGCCCGCCTGTCTGATGACGACATCTGGCGCCTGAACCGTGGCGGCCATGACCCGCAGAAGGTGTACGCTGCCTACAACGAGGCCGTGAACCACACCGGCCAGCCCACCGTGCTGCTGATCAAGACGGTCAAGGGCTTCGGCATGGGCAAGAGCGGCGAGGGCAAGAACACCGCCCACCAGACCAAGAAGCTCACGGACGAGGACATCAAGATCTTCCGCGACCGCTTCAACATCCCGGTGGCCGACGAGGACATCCCCAAGCTGCCCTTCATCAAGCCGGCCGACCACACGCCGGAGATGACCTACCTGCAGGAGCGCCGCCAGGCCCTGGGCGGCTACCTGCCCAAGCGCCGCCCCAAGGCCGAGGAATCCTTCAAGGTGCCCGAGCTGGAGGCCTTCAAGAGCGTGCTCGAACCTACGGCCGAAGGCCGCGAGATCTCGACCACCCAGGCCTTCGTGCGTTGCCTGACCCCGCTGCTGCGTGATGCGGCCCTGGGCCCGCGCATCGTGCCCATCCTGGTCGACGAGGCCCGCACCTTCGGCATGGAAGGCCTGTTCCGCCAGATCGGCATCTACGCGCCTGAAGGCCAGAAGTACACCCCGGTCGACAAGGACCAGGTCATGTACTACCGCGAGGACAAGGCCGGCCAGATCCTGCAAGAGGGCATCAACGAGGCGGGCGGCATGAGCTCGTGGATGGCGGCGGCGACGTCGTACTCCACGAACAACCGCATCATGGTGCCGTTCTACATCTATTACTCGATGTTCGGCCTGCAGCGCATTGGCGACCTGGCCTGGGCGGCCGGCGACATGCAGGCGCGCGGCTTCCTGCTGGGCGGCACCTCCGGGCGCACCACGCTCAACGGCGAAGGCCTGCAGCACGAAGACGGCCACAGCCAGCTGTGGGCCGGCTCCATCCCGAACTGCCTGAGCTACGACCCCAGCTTCGCCCATGAAGTGGCCGTGATCATCCAGAACGGCATGAAGCGCATGGTCGAAGAGCAGGAAAACGTCTTCTACTACCTGACGCTGCTCAACGAGAACTACGCCCAGCCCGGCCTGCGCCAGGGCACTGAAGAAGAGATCATCAAGGGCATGTACCTGCTGCAGGAAGGCGAGCTGAAGGGCGCGCCGAGTGTGAACCTGCTGGGTGCGGGCTCGATCCTGCGCGAGTCGATCGCCGCGCGTGATCTGCTGGCCAAGGACTGGGGCGTGAGCGCCAATGTGTGGAGCTGCCCGAGCTTCAACGAGCTGGCCCGCGACGGCCAGGCCGCCGAGCGCTGGAACCTGCTGCACCCCGGCCAGGCTCCGCAAGAGGCCTTTGTGACGAAGCAACTGTCTTCGCAGGCCGGCCCCGTTGTCGCCTCCACCGACTACGTGAAGGCCCTGCCGGAGCAGATCCGCGCCTACATTCCCAAGGGACGCAGCTACAAGGTACTGGGTACGGACGGTTTCGGCCGCAGTGACTTCCGCTACCGCCTGCGTGAGCACTTCGAGATCAACCGCCACTACATCGTCGTGGCCGCGCTCAAGGCGCTGGCTGACGATGGTGTGCTGCCGATCGAGAAGGCCGCGCAAGCCATTGCGAAGTACGGCATCGACGCCGACAAGATCAACCCCCTGTATGCCTGAGGCCGTCCGTCATGCCTACGATTGAACTGACCGTGCCCGACATCGGCGATGTGACCGATGCGGCCGTGATTGAACTGCTCGTCAAACCGGGCGATACCGTCAAACCCGAGCAAAGCCTGATCACCATCGAATCCGACAAGGCCTCGATGGAGGTGCCGTCCTCTCAGGGCGGCGTGATCAAGGAGTTGCGCGTCAAGCTGGGTGACAAGGTGAGCCAGGGCTCCGTGATCGGGGTGCTGGAAGTCGGTGCCGCTGATGCGGTGGCGGCGCCTGCGCCAGTAGCTGCGCCTTCGCAGCCTCCGGCGGCGGCACCCGTTGCAGCGGCCCCCGCCCCCGTGGCGGCTGCGCCTGCACCAGCGGCTCCTGCTGCCGCACCGGCCGAGCGCACCCACCCGACGGCATCGCTGCCCGCGGTGGAAGCTCCCGCGCCGGGTGCCGTGCCTCACGCTTCGCCCTCTGTGCGGCGTTTTGCCCGTGAACTGGGTGTAGCGTTGGACAAGGTGCCGGGCTCCGGCCCCAAGGGCCGCATCACCCATGTGGATGTGCAGAACTACGTCAAGGGGGTGCTGGCCGGCGGCGCTGCGCAGGCACCTGCTGCAGCCAGCCCGGCGGGCGCTGCCGACCTGGGCGGCATGACCCTGCTGCCCTGGCCCAAGGTGGATTTCTCCAAGTTCGGCCCCATCGAGCGCCAGCCGCTGTCGCGCATCAAGAAGCTGTCGGGTGCCAACCTGCACCGCAACTGGGTGCGCATCCCCCACGTCACCAACAACGACGAGGCGGACATCACCGAGCTGGAGGCTTTCCGCGTCAAGCTCAACGAGGAACACGCCAAGAGCGGCCCCAAGTTCACCTTGCTGGCCTTCCTGCTCAAGGCTTGCGCGGTGGCGCTCAAGCGCTTCCCGCAGTTCAACGCCTCGCTCGATGGCGATGACCTGGTGCTCAAGCAGTACGTGCACATCGGCTTCGCGGCGGACACGCCGAATGGCCTGGTTGTGCCCGTGATCCGCGATGTGGACACCAAGAGCCTGGCCCAGTTGGCGGCGGAAACCGCCGCGCTGGCCGCCAAAGCGCGCGACGGCAAGCTCGCCCCGGGTGACATGCAAGGCGGCACCTTCTCGATCTCGTCGCTGGGCGGGTTCGGAGGCACCACCTTCACGCCCATCATCAACGCGCCCGAAGTGGCCATCCTGGGCGTCTGCCGCTCGGCTATGAAGCCCGTGTGGAACGGCTCGGCCTTCGAGCCGCGCCTGATCGTGCCCCTGAGCCTGAGCTATGACCACCGTGTCATCGATGGCGCATCGGCGGCCAAGTTCAACACCTATCTGGCCGGCCTGCTGGCGGATTTCCGACGCGTGGTGGTGTAAGACATGGCCTTCATCGACATTCCCGTGCCCGATCTGGGCGACATCGCCGATGCGGCGGTGATCGAGATCCTCGTCAAGCCAGGCGACCGCATCAACGCGGAGCAGAGCCTGATCACCCTGGAGTCCGACAAGGCCTCCATGGAGGTGCCTTCGCCGAAAGGCGGGGTGGTGGGCGAGATCAAGGTGAAGCTGGGCGACCGCGTGGGCCAGGGGCAGGTGATCCTGACGCTGGATGTGGAAGGTGCTGCTGCGGCGGCGCCGGCACCGGCACCTGCAGCGGCTCCCGCGGCAGCTGCGCCTGCCGCACCAGCCGCCACGCCAGCGGCATCGCAGGCCAAGGCAACTCCTGCGGTCAACGCTCCGGCCGAGACCGACTGCGACGTGCTGGTCCTGGGCGCTGGCCCCGGAGGCTACAGCGCGGCCTTCCGCGCTGCCGACCTTGGCCTGAAGGTGATCCTGGTGGAGCGCTATGCCGAACTGGGCGGCGTGTGCCTGAACGTGGGGTGCATCCCTTCGAAGGCGCTGCTGCACGTGGCCGCTGTGATGGACGAGGTCAAGCACTTCGATGCGCTCGGCGTGGTCTACGGCGAGCCCCAGGTCGACCTGGACAAGCTGCGTGCCCACAAGAATGCCGTGACAGGCAAGCTTACCGGCGGCCTCAATGGCATGGCCAAGGCCCGCAAGGTGCAGGTGCTGCGTGGTTACGGCACCTTCACCGATGCGCACACCTTGCAGTTGGAAGGCACCACCGGCACCGGCCAGGACAAGAATGGTGAGACGCGTACCGTGAGCTTCAAGCGATGCATCATCGCCGCGGGCTCCCAAGCCGTGCATCTGCCTTTCCTGCCCGATGATCCCCGCATTGTGGACTCCACCGGTGCGCTGACCCTGCCGCAGGTGCCCAAGCGCATGCTGGTGATCGGCGGCGGCATCATCGGCCTGGAGATGGGCTCGGTGTATGGCGCGCTGGGCTCCAGCATCGACGTGGTCGAGATGAGCGATGGCCTGATGCCGGGCGCTGACCGCGATCTGGTCCAGGTCTGGCAGAAGTTCAATGCCAAGCGCTTTGGCCGCATCCTGCTGGGCACCAAGACGGTGGCCGCAGAAGCCACGGCCGAGGGCATCCGCGTGAGTTTCGAATCGGCCAAAGCCGGTGAGCCCGCACCGGAAGCCGGTGTGTACGACCTGGTCCTGCAGGCCGTGGGCCGCACGCCCAATGGCCGCAAGATCGGCGCTGACAAGGTGGGCCTGACGGTCAACGAACGCGGCTTCATCCCGGTGGACACGCAGATGCGCACCAACGTGCCCAGCCTGTTCGCCATCGGCGACATCGTGGGCCAGCCCATGCTGGCGCACAAGGCCGTGCACGAGGGCCATGTGGCGGCCGAGGTGATCGCGGGTGAGTTGCTCGGCGACGAGGCCCTGGCCCGTTCCGCCTTCGACGCCCGCGTGATTCCCAGTGTGGCCTACACCGATCCCGAGATCGCGTGGGCAGGCCTCACGGAAGAGCAGGCCAAGGCGCAGGGCAGGGCGATCAAGAAGGGCGTGTTCCCCTGGGCCGCCTCGGGCCGCGCGCTGGCCAATGGCCGCTCTGAAGGCTTCACCAAGCTGCTGTTCGATGCGGAGACCCACCGCATCGTGGGCGGCGGCATCGTGGGCACGCACGCGGGCGATCTGATCGGCGAAGTGGCCCTGGCCATCGAGATGGGCGCCGACGAGGTCGACATCGGCAAGACCATCCACCCGCACCCCACCTTGACCGAAAGCGTGGGCCTGGCGGCGGAGGTCGCGCACGGCACCTGTACCGATCTGCCTCCCCCGCGCAAGCGTTGATCTGTCCTGAAAGCCTCGATGATGAGGCTTGATGACACACGGCCAGCACCCCGCTGGCCGTGCTCATTTTTGGCATGTGCAAGCCCATGTGGGGCTGCAGATTTTGCGCTGCTTGATGACTCCATAAGGCGCCCGTAAGCCCGCTACTTCATGTGTGCAAGGGGCGTGGATGGGTAAAAAAATGCGAAGCGCGTTGCTCCATGTGACTCGATTGCACAAAATCGAATGGCTGGCCGCAATGCGAGGCTGGCGGTGCAACACAACGCCATACGACTTCCGAACAAGCAGAGCCCCGAGATGGACGCCGATCAACCTTTCCACCTGTACATCGCCGATGAAGACCCGACCCTGCGGGACATGCTGTCGAGCTACCTCGAGAAGCAAGGCCTGATGGTCACGCCTGTCGGGGCGCTCGATGACCTGTTGCACCGCACGCGGCAACTGCGCCCCGATCTGATCGTGCTGCAGTCGGGCCTGTCGGGTGTCAACGGCGTGCAGGCCTGGGACCGCTTCCAGACCGAGGGCTTTCAGGTGCCCGTGATCTTGCTGACCGCTTCACAGCAGGATGTGCTGCGTCTCAAGGAAGAGACCGGCGCCGACGACTGCCTGTGCAAGCCCTTCTCGGTGCGGGAGCTGTTCTCGCGCGTGGAGAACGTGCTGCGCCAGGCCTCGTTCGTGCCGGGCACCCCGATGGACACACAGCGCCAGGTGAGCATCGGCGAACACACCTTCGTGGTGGCCGCGCGCGTGCTCCGCCGTGGGGCCTCGGTGAGGGTGCTGTCGTCCGTGGAGTACGCCCTGCTCACCGAGCTCACGTCCAACCCCGGCGTGGCCTTGTCGCGTGAGCAGTTGCTGGCGGCATCGCACACGCGCAAGGATGCCGTGATGCTGCGCACCATCGATGCCTCGATCATGCGCCTGCGCAAGGTGGTCGAGCCCGAGCCGGCCTTCCCGCGCTACATCCAGACCGTGCGTGGGCACGGCTACATGTTCGTGCCGCAGGAGCACGACACCTGGCATCCCGGCCAAGCCCTGGCCGAGCAGGCTGGCGGCGAAGCGCTGATCAGCTGATCCACCCCGCCAGGCGCCATCGCCCCCTTCATGCCCCAGGCCGCAAGGCGCTGGGGCATTTTCATTGTGGCGCCGCATTTTGCATGTCGGCATTGTGATTTCATATTCGTTCGTCTGGCATGGTTTTATATTGATAGCGACATGGTGTGATTTCATGTTTTTCAATGTGATGATGATTGATTTTGTGTGGTTTATTTTTGTGCTATTTGCCAAATTGGTGATTTCATATATCCAATGATGAACAAGGTGCTTAAGCGGTCGATTATTGGGCTCAATAAATAAGCACTTCGAAAATAGGATTGCTCATCCTCAATTTCTTGATGGAGATGACAGATGGGCAACATCAATGCAAGCTCGAATATCAGATCTGGCATGCCTTCAACGGCCATGGCGGCCTGCCAGACCAAACAGCCGATAGGCAAATTCGAGTTCAACAGCAAACAATACGGGCCCGCGGTGGCCACGGCCCTGTCGGTGGCAGACACTGTGGGCGATGCCGCCAGCGCGGTCGTCAGCTTCAGCGAGAAGGGGCTGCAGGAACTGGCCAAGCTGCCTGCCGAGGCCTACGACCTCGCCAAGGACGCCGTGCACACCGTGGGCGAAGCCGTCGATGCTGTGGAGGACGGCGTGGAAGCGGCCACCAGCGGGGTTGCGTCCCTCGCAAACAAGGGGCTGCGCCAGTTCGAAAACGCCTACGACACGGTAGAGCACGTGGCCTCGAGCGTGGGGCAGGGCGTGGCCTCCGGCCTCAAGTTGACCAATAAGGCTTCTGACGCGGTGTCGGACGTGCTGGTGTCTGCCGCGAAGGAGGTTGGCTCGAGCGCCGCCACGGTGGCCGGCTACACGGCCCTGGGTCTGGGCGCGGCCGCCTCCAGGCTCACCGACCTGATCTGAGCCGGGAGCAGGCCATGGCGTCCCGACACACTCTTTGCGTGAGGCTGGGCCTGCTGGCCGGTCTGCTGCCGAGTTTGCTTTCCATGGGGGGCTGCACCGTCTTCAGCTCCGCGCCCTTGTGGGAGGTGGCCAAGGTGGCCGGCATGGCCGCCAGCAACAGCCTGGGCCAGAGCAAGGCGATCAACACGATCTACCTGCCGCATGAGCCCGTCAGGCAGGTGTGCATCGAGTTCAACCGGGACAGCCAGGTCGCCGACTTCATCCCCGCATTGCAGGCCGAGCTCAATGCCCGGGCGGTGCAGAGCAGGGTATATGAGCCCGGTGTGGTGCTGGACACCTGTCCGGTTTGGTTGAGGTATCAGGCCTATATGCAATGGGCCCAGCCTCCCTTGTCCGATAAATATAAATCCTACATGACGGCTGCGACCATCACTCTTCAATCGGGCGATGGCCGCATATATGCCAGCAGCAGTTATGAAACGAATGACAACTTCGGTGTCGCGAAATGGACGTCCACGCGCAGCAAGATAGCGCCAGTGGTCGCGGCCGTGATGACCGGCATCGAATGACGAAAGGGCACGACCGTGACAACTTCCAGTAATCGCCTGGCCTGGCTGGCCGGCGCATCCTCTCTCGTGCTCGCCGGCTGTGCCGGGGCACCCGCCAGCATCGTGCAGGCGCCGATGAGCGCACCGCCGAACCAGCCGCCGGGCTATGTCGAGCGCATCAACAACGGCGCGATCTTCCAGGCGGGCATGGCCACCGGCTCGCTGTTCACGACGGATCGCCGCCCGCGCAATGTGGGCGACACGCTCAAGATCGACATCTCCGAGACGTTGACCGCCAACAGCGCGCAGGACACCAAGACCAGCCGCGAGAACGAGGTCTCGTCCGTGGGGCCGGGCGGCTCCGGATCGGGCAGCAGCTTCATCGACCGCCTGATGAACCTCAACGCCAAGGCGTCGGGCAGCGATGCCTACAAGGGCAGCGGCACCACCAGCAACAACAGCAAGTTCGAGGCACAGCTGGCGGCGTCGGTGATCAATGTGCTGCCCAACGGCAACCTGGTGGTGGCCGGTGAGCGCAGCATCTTGCTCAACGGCAACATGAACACCCTGCGCTTCTCCGGCGTGGTCAACCCCCGTGACATCCGCTCCAACAACGTGGTGGCCTCGGCCGATGTGGTGGATGCCCGCTTCGAGGTCGGCGGCAAGGGGGACGTGGCACAAAGCGTGTCGCGGACCTGGCTACAGCGCTTCCTGACCAACACCCTCACGGTGTGGTGACTGTGTGATGACGGTGTGGTGATGTCGGCCGGTGCGGCCTTCCTGGGAGAGTGCCATGACACGGTATGCAAGGATGCTGCGGACACTGCTGCTGCCTGCGGCCTGTACCTTCGCGGCGGCTGAACCCGCGCGAGCGCTGGATGTCGAGCGCGCCGTGCGCATCGATGATTCAGCCAGCGTGGCTGGGCGGCAACTGATGCTCAACGGGGCGGGCGTGGCCCGGCGGCTGGTGTTTCGGGTCTATGCCATCGGGCTGTACCTGATCGACCGCAAGGACACGGCCGCAGAAGTGCTCGCCACGGAGGGGCTACGCAGGATCACCATCGCAGCGCCGCGATCAGCCGGGTCAGCCCACTGGCGCTCGTGCGCATGCTCATGAGATCGCCTGCCGATGATGGGTGAGCCTGGGCGTGCTGATGTTCAGCCGCAGCCTTGTTGTCGCCACAATGGTCGTGCCTGGAGCAGCACGCGTTGCCGGCCTGAGCCTGCAGCGCTGCTGCGACCACCTGCACCGCTGCCCGTGCGCTCACGGGCTTGGGATCAAAACCTGCGGCCCGAATGGCTTCCAGTGCTTGCGTCAGCGTGTCGTCCGGTGCGGTGATGCCCAGGGTGCGCGCAGCCAGTTGAAAGCGCAGGGACTCGATGCCGGGCACGTTTTCCAGCACCTGGCGGATCTCCCGCTCTTCCACCGGGCAGTCCATGGTGGGAATGCGGAATGTTCGTTGCACGGGTTTGCGGGGCAGGGTGTTGGTGTCCGTGTCTGCATTGGCAACCCTGTAGTAGGTGTAGAGTCAAGCCATGAAGATTGGTGAACTCTCCTTGGCCACGGGCACGTCCGTCGAAGCCATCCGTTTCTACGAGCGCGAAGGCCTTCTGCCGGCCCCGGCGCGCAGCAGCGGCAACTACCGCATCTATGGTGAAGACCACGTTGCGCGTCTGGCCTTCATCCGCCATTGCCGCTCGCTCGACATGGCGCTCGATGAGGTCCGGGTGCTCTTGCGCTTCAAGGATGCGCCTCAAGATGATTGCGGCGAGGTCAATCGCGTGCTCGATGAGCACATCGACCATGTGGCGCGCCGCATCGGCGAGCTCAAGGCGCTGGAGCAGCAGTTGCGCACCCTGCGCAGCCAATGCCGGGCGCCCCAAGGCAGCGGCGCTTGCGGCATCCTGGAAGGCTTGAGCCAGGCCGCGGTGCCATCAGGGTGATACAGCCTCGGGCAGCGGGCAGGGGCATTCACACCACGTGCCGCGCTCCCATGGCCGTCATTGAGGATGTCGCTTGGTCACCATGAACCCCGGCCCTCAGGGCCCCGAAGCCAAGGCCCTGCAACCCGCGGAACGACAGCGGGCGGCACGCAGCAGCACGCTGGTCAGTGTCGTGGTCAACATCGTGCTGACTGTGGCGCAGGTGATCACCGATGTATGGGCCGGTTCCCAGGCCCTGGTGGCCGATGGCCTGCACTCGCTGTCCGATCTGCTGTCTGATTTTGTGGTGCTGCTGGCCAACCGGCACAGCCACAAGGAAGCCGATGCCGACCACCAGTACGGCCATCGGCGGTTCGAGACGGCCGCTTCACTGGCTCTGGGTTTGCTGCTTTTGAGCGTGTCCGTGGGGATGCTCTGGCAGGCCGTGCTCAAGCTGACGGCAACCGAGCCGCCTGAGCCTGTCCATGGTGTGGCCCTGGCGGTGGCCGCCCTGACGCTGGTCTGCAAGGAGGGCCTGTTCCGCTACCTGCTGGCCGTGGCACAGCGGGTGCGCTCCAGCATGCTGGTGGCCAATGCCTGGCATGCGCGTTCGGATGCGGCATCGTCCCTGGTGGTGGCGCTGGGCATCGGCGGCAGCCTGGCCGGCTTGCCCTTGCTGGACCCTGTCGCCGCGCTCATCGTGGGCCTCATAAATACTGGCCTGGGTTGATCAGGCGTCGCGGTAGGCACGCACCTGGTTGCGCCCGCCGCGCTTGGCCTCGTACAGGGCGCGGTCGGCATGGGACAGCAGTCGGTCTGCCACCGCGGCCTCTCCATGGGGGCACAGGGTGGCCGTGCCCACGCTGACCGTCACCACGGCGCTGCACGCCGATCCCTCGTGCCTCATGTGCAGCGCTTCAACGGCCTGGCGCAGGCGCTCGGCGGCGATCAACGCGGCAGCCTCGTCGGCCTCCTGCATCACGACCACGAACTCCTCTCCGCCAAAGCGTGCCACCATGTCCGCCGGATGACGCAGGTTGCCTTGCAGCGCCAGGGCCACCTGCCGCAGACACTCATCGCCGGCAGGGTGACCATAACGATCGTTGTAGGCCTTGAAGTGGTCCACATCCATGATCAGCAAGGACAGCGCAGCATCACTGCCCCGGGTGCGTGTGACGGACTCCTGCAGATGGGTCTGGAAGTGGCGCCGATTGGCCACGCCGGTCAGCACATCGGATCTGGACAGGCGCTGCAGTTGCGCATTGAGCGCACTCAGCTCATCGACCATCTGCGCATCGCGCTGTGCCAGCAGGTAGCGCCTGCGGGTGGCACGCTCCAGCAGGTAGTTGGCCACCAGCGTGAACGACACCGTGACCAGCAGCATCAACACCGTGGCCACCCGGATGGATGGCGGAAAGTTGTCCGTCAGCGCCACGCCCACGCCATGCACGGCGAACACGCCGACTGAAAACGCGATGGCGAAGGGAAAACGCAGCTTCTGCACCAGGTTGCCGTAGATGATGATGACGAGAAAGCCCGTGTGGTAGTAGTAGACCCAGGGGCTGTGGCTCATCCACAGGATCACGGCGAGCGACAGGGTGGCGCCCCAGCCGCTGAGCAGGCTCATCCAGTCTGCGATGTTGACCCAGCCCTTGATGCTGCCGAGTCGGCCAAGACGATCGGCATTGAGCAGGATGGCGATGCCAAAGGGTGAAAACAACCCGATCCGGATCAGCACGCTCTGCCAGAAGACATCCGCGGCCATCAGCCAGTCCACCACCAGGAAGGCATTGAACACGAACAGCGCGAACCAGCCTGCGCGCTGGGTGTGCAGCACGCGGGCCTCGATGGAGTCCGACAGGTATTGCCGCTCCAGCCCTTCGGGCAGACGCAGTTGCCAGAAGGAGGATTTCAGCCCCCTGTCGATCAGTGCGCGCAGATCGCTGCCAGGCGCGAGCAGCAACTGGTCGGGCGCGTTCTTGGCCAGGCTCAACATGGTGCTGAGGCCTCAGGGCCTAGTGACGGTGCGGATGGCGGCGCTGCATGAGCTGCCGGATCCGGCCACACGCGGTTGCGGCCCCGATTCTTGGCTTGGTAGAGGGCCTCGTCGGCCAGGGCAATCAGGCGCTCCGCCGATGTCTGGCGTTCGCCAGGGCAGAGGGTGGCCACGCCGATGCTGGCTGTGACCCGTCCATGGGTGATCGGTGCCTCATGGGGCAGGTTCAGGGCCTCGATCGCTTCACGGACACGCTCGGCCGCAGCCAGTGCCTGCTCCAGCGGTGCCCGGTTGAGCACGGCGATGAACTCTTCGCCGCCGTAGCGGGCCACCAGATCCCCAGGGCGCCGCAGGCAGCGCTGCACTGCGTCGGCCACCTGCACCAGGCAGGCATCGCCCGCGGGGTGACCATAGTGGTCGTTGTAGGCCTTGAAGTGGTCCACGTCGATCATGATGATCGACAAGGCATGGCCTTGCGTGGCCTTGGCCCGATCCCAGAGGTGCGTCAGGAACTCGTCGAAGTGGCGGCGGTTGGCTGCCTGGGTCAGGCCGTCGTAGCGGGCCACCCGCTCGAGCTCCTGGTTGGCGTGGGTCAGCTCCTGCTTCAGCAGGCGTTGCCGCAGGGTCATCAGGTAGTTGTGCCGCTCTTCCTGCTCCAGGGTGTAGAGGTTGTAGAGCGTGAACAGCGCGGTGGCGAACAGCACCAACCCGATGGACACGGACAACTGGAGCGAGTGGTTCTGCACCAGCCACAGAGAGGCCAGGTAGATCAGCAGCACCGCCAACGTGGACGGCACGGCCAGCCAGAACCGGCAGCGCACGAACACGTTGTTGTAGAGGATGACCATGGTCAGGCCGGTCATGTACGCGGCCGAGTGGGGGCTCTGGCTGATCGACGCCAGGTAGACGTGGATCAGTGAGGCCAGCACGCCGGCCGACACGGCCAGGAGCTCCCGCAGCCAGGGGAAGGCCAGGCGGCTCATGGCCCAGGCGCCAGCCAGGCAAACGGGCGTCAGTATCCACGAGCGCCACAGCACTGCCTGCCCGAACACATCGGGCAGCATCGCCTGGTCGGAAATGAGGAACAGGTTGAGCACCAGGCCCACCAGCGTACCGGCAATGAGCAGGGTGCGCAGGCGGCTGGCGGCGGTGTCCGCCAGGAAGCGCCCCTCAAGCGGGGCAGGAAAGCGTAGCCAGGGAAAGCCATCGGCCAGCGCCTTGTCCACGAGCGCACGCAGCGCCGGGCCAGAGGGCCCGGTGTCCGCTGCCCCGGGCTCCACGTAGGCCTGGGGGCTCGAGGTCAATCCGTCATGCATGGGCTGTCGTGGTCAGCAGGGTGGCATTCGTTGAATGGAGCCCATGTTAAAACAGCCTTGTCGCGCACCAACGAGAAGGATTTGACGTAATTCAAACGGATTGCGTGTCTTTGCCTCCGGTTGTTTTTTGTTTCGTTTAACAGCTCAGGGTATATCCCGGTTTGGCGAATCACAGCGGTTGGCTCTATGGTTGCCCAGCAAATTCGGACAAGATCATGGACAACCTTTCGCCCGCTTTTCCAAATGACAGCAAGAGCCCGGATGCGGCACCTTTTCTCCCGGACCTCGACCAACTGATAGAGGAAGCCATCGCAGCGCTCGATCAAGGCCATACGCAGTTGGCACGATCGAAGTTGGAGCAGGCCTTGCAGGTCACGGATGAGGAGTTTGATGTCTGGCACCTGCTCGGGGTTGCCGCATTGCGCGACAAGGCGTTTCGCCAAGCCTGCCCGTTTTTCGAACGGGCCTTGCAGATCGATCCTGATGTCGCCATGACCCATGTCAGTCTGGGCGTGGCGCTGATGGAACTGCAAGAACACGCCAGTGCGGCACTTGCCTTTGGCAGGGCAGTTCAACTGGATCCCGCAGAGCCCGGTGCCTTCCTGGGGCATGGGGTGGCCCAGTTGGCGCTCAAGCAATGGGAAGACGCGGCCACAAGTCTGGGCCGAGCCCTCGAGCAACAGCCCGACAACGCGCAAGCGCATTTCAACCATGGCACTGCACTGCTTGAACTCAAAAGGTTCGAAGACGCCCTGGCCAGCTACGAGAAGGCGCTGAGCATCCAGCCAGATCATGTAGGCACACTTCTGAATCGAGCACACGCCTTGATTGCACTGCGGCGTTATGAAGAGGCGATCCGGAGTTGCCAGCGCGCCAATGCCCTGCAGCCCGATTTGGCGTCATCCTTCACCTTGCTTGGCGATGCATGCCTGGCCATGAATGGGCATGCAGAGGCCCTGTCCAGCTATGAGCATGCCCTGGCACTGCAGCCTGGTCAGTTCGCGCCGCTGGTCAACAGCGGTATCGCGCTGCTGAAACTGGGACGAGTCAATGAAGCGATTCGGGCGCTGGAGCAGGCGCTGGCCCTGGAGCCGGCACATGCGACGGCAATGTCCAACCTTGCAGGCGCCCTGCGAGAGGCAGAGCGTTGGGAGGAGGCCTGGGAGCATTGCCAGAACGCCTTGCGAATCGACCCTGAGCATGCGGGCGCGCACATGAACCGGGGCAATGTCCTGCTGGACCGTGGTGATCTCGGTGCGGCACGCGATGCCTTCGCCAAGGTGGTTTCATTGCAGCCTCATGATCCGGATTCGCAGTGGTCTCTCGGCTGGTGCGACTTGCTCATGGGAGATTGGGACAGAGGCCTGCCACAGCTGGAGTGGCGTTGGAAAAGGCCTGGCTTCACATCTGCACCTCGCAGTTTCTCGAAACCATTGTGGCTGGGGCGTGAAGATTTGCGTGGCCTGACGATCCTGTTGCATGCAGAACAGGGGTTGGGGGACACCGTCCAGTTCTGCCGTTATGTGCCACAGCTCAGCGCCATGGGGGCCCGGGTGTTGCTGGAGGTTCAGGCCCCGCTGCACAAGCTTGCGGGTTCATTGAGTGGCGTGGCACAAGTGATTGTCAAAGGCGCGGGGCTGCTGCCGCCATTCGACTTCCATTGCCCCTTGATGAGCCTGCCATTGGCCATGGGTGCCAGCGTGAACATGAAGCCGGCTGGCGCCTACCTGCGTGCGGATGCAGCCTTGTCCAGGGCTTGGGCCGATAGACTCGGAAGCCGCAAGGCCCCTCGCGTGGGGCTGGTGTGGTCTGGCAATGCGTCGCACCGCAATGATCGCCTGCGCTCGATATCGGCTGGGGCCTTGCTGCATGCCATGCCCCCCGGCATTGAGTTGTACAGCCTCCAGAAGGATGTTCGTGGCAGCGACAGGCAAGCCATGCAGGAGCACGGCGTGGCAGATCTTGCGTCGGATCTGCACAGTTTTGCCGAAACAGCTGCGCTGATCGATCACATGGACTTGATCCTGTCTGTCGACACATCGGTTGCGCATGTCGCGGCAGCGATGGGAAAGCCCACATGGATCATGCTGACGAAAATGCCGGATTGGCGCTGGCTGATGGGCCGCGACGACACGCCCTGGTATGAGTCGGTCCGCTTGTTCAGGCAAAGCCGCTGGGGGCAGTGGGATGATGTGCTGGCAAAACTGAATCAATCGCTGCACATGGAGATGGCCCAGGCGCCCAAGGGGCATTTGCAGTAGCAAGGCGGCTGGGTACGGGGCCCAGGTAATGGCTTAGCGGGTGCGCGCCCGCTGATTCGACAACAGTACGTTGTCCTTGGGCAGCGCCCGGCCGGTGCTCAGTGCATCCAGCCATTCGGCTGTCGTGCTCACTGCGGCGAAGTTGCTGTGGAACACGACGCTGAAGACGCGGTGAATTTCTTCCGCGCTCGCGCTGCCGGCAGCGTTTTCATAGCCCAGCGCGCCTGTCGCGTCGGAAAGCACCTCAACCGCAAGGCCTGCATGAAAAGCCTCGAACACCGTGGAGGCGTTGCAGTTGTGCGTCATGTAGCCGGTGATCGTCAGGGTGTTGACCTCACGTTCACGCAGCCACGTGGCCAGGCCCGTGCCCGTGAAGACGCTGGGGAGTTGCTTGTCCAGCCGCAGATCGGCGGGCCGCCCTGCAATGTCAGGGTGAAGTTGCCAGCCCTTGCTCCCGGGCGCAAACGCTGGCGCTCCTGCCGGCAATTGATGCTGGATCACGATGACAGGCACCTGTGCGGCCCGTGCGGCATCCATCGCTTGCACGATGTTGGGCAGCGAGGTGGCCACGGGCGGATGGGTGATGGGCAGCGCACCGTTCGAGAAATACTCGTTCTGCACATCGATGACAAGAAGCGCGCGTCGGATGCTGGAGGTGTCGGACATAGGGACTCCGTTGGTGATGCAGTTGATTCTGCGAGTCCTGTCTTGTTCAAGAAAGTGGCCCGATGGACATTGATCGATAGAATCAGGCCATCATGCCCAAACGCCGCCCGCGTGTCGCCGTCATTGCCTTCGATGGCATCAGCCCTTTTCACTTGTCCGTGCCCTGCATGGTGTTCGGTGAAGAGAAAGACGCGCGCGGGCTGCCACGCTACGACGTGCAGGTATGCTCGGAATCGACAGGGCCGTTGCGGACGAACGCCGGCTTCTTGATCAATGTTCAGTCAAGCCTGAGTGCGCTGCGTTGTGCCGATCTGGTGATCGTGCCTTCATGGAGCGACACCTTGGCACCGGCGTCGGACGAGCTGCTTTCTGCATTACGCAAGGCCCATGCGCGGGGCGCCACGGTGGTGGGGCTGTGCTTGGGGGCCTTCGTGTTGGCTCAGTCGGGCCTGCTTGATGGTCGAACGGCCACGACGCACTGGATGGCCGCGACCGAGTTTCGCCTTCGATACCCAGCTGTGCACATGCGGCCCGAAGTGCTCTATGTGGATGAGGGCGATCTAGGGCGTGTTAACGCTATTGGTGTTTTGGCTCCACTGTTTATAAAATCACAGGCATGGAAATCACGCCTGAGCAATTCGCGAAGATTGAACACTGCTTGCCGACTCAACGGGGCAACGTCAGTT
>JBMOQM010000021.1:0-23271 GCA_049322875.1 Pseudomonadota bacterium | reverse complement strand
GCGTGGCCTTGCTGAATCGGTTCAGCCAGATCGGCCGTCCCAAAACCGTGCCGGTGGCTGCTGTGGCATAGGTCCGCCTGGGGTTGGGGTCATGCCGTCCGAAACTCGATTTGTGCAACAGAGCCGGCGGATTCGAAAGTGTTCGAATGTCGTGGCTTTGCCCACGGATTCGTATTTGCCCGAGGCAAGGAAGGAATTCGTGAGCCCACTAGGGTCTATGCCTTCACGATAGGATTTCACAATATGAATAGGCCAATCGCCAGATGGCATACGTTGCTGAAAGTCTCCGTAGGTGTACAGCAAAGGAATCGAGGCAATGTCATTTTGTGATTTTGCAATTTTATAGTAAGCCAACCCTTCTGGTGCTGCGACCCAAAGTACCGATTCACCGCTTTCCAGTGCATGCTTAACCCAAATTGCTGCCTGTTTGTAATCATCCTTGCGATGGCGCTCCGCCATGCGCGTAGTCAATGATGAGCAAGAAAGCCCCAAAATTATCAAGATAATGGAAGCTCTGCGCAGAATTGAGGTCGAGGAGAAAAGAGATTTCTCAGCAAAGAATGCAAGCGCTATCGCCACAAACGGGAAGATCACCGACAGGTGGCGACCCACGACTCGCCAATGCAGTAGCACACCTAAAGCAATCATTATCAGCAAAGGTGATGCTGCAGCCACTAGAAGCAAAGTCTTCAGTCTGCGAGAAGGTATTGCAAGCCAACTCTCCAGCACAGTGAGCGCCACTAATGCAGCCAGAAGGACCATCGTCAGCAGTTGAGACCATGAGACGCTCGCAAGGTCGGAGCGCAGTTGATGTCTGGAGGGACCTAGCCCTGAGGCGCCGGTGAGCTCTATCAGGCCATACCCAAATCCAGCTATCGAGAATGCCGCGAGTTGGCTAGCCCTTGCTCCGGCTGCAAAGCTGTGTAATGCAACTGTCAGCATCGCAGCCAAAGCAATAGCGATGGCCAAGGTGAATACCCAATTCCGGATCAGGCTTTTTATGGCAGCTAAGAGCGTACTTGGAAGAAGAATAAGAAATGCGAAGAGCGTCGACGCAATCCAGAATGCGCCCAGGATATTCCCGGCGATCATTATCACAATTCCCAGCAAGACTTCTTTGGTCGCTGTATCTACGGTGTTTCGATCGTCCGGTGAGGATGTTGCAAGCCGCCATGCGCCTACCAAGAACCACACGGAACCGGTCTGAAGAATAATGTATGGCCTCAGTTCATTAATGTAGTACCATGTAAATGAATTGATGCAGAAGAAGAATATGGATAGCCATATTCTTCTTTGAGACTTTGCCGGTAAGCGCAGCAAGCCCCAGAGTGCCAGGAAGAGCCATGGCACATTGGATGCTCTCAAATGAGTTGCTTGATCTCCTAGAAGATCAACCCACAATTTTATATAGGCATGATAGGCGGGGAGTTGTCCATCCGAATTGAAATGATTCCAAAGTTTCTTTGCCCAGGTTGCCCAGTTAGGAACTTGAGAAATGGTCCACGTACCCAATTCGTCAACCCATAGTGAATGAGAAGTAATTGAAGCTGCAGAGACCAATGCCGAGATAAGGGCAATTCCCAGCAAGTGAGGTGCTGTAATCTTCAAGGGTTTCTTTCGTTGGGCGGATAAATTTCAGCGGGGCAATGCCTAGAATTTAATAGAGCCCGCAATAACAGTAAGTGCGGCAAAAATGAACGTAAGGCGACTTACATTATCCTTCATCGCATATACAACTGGATCGTCATGCATTCCGCCGCGCTGTGTCACCATCCATATTCTGGTAATCCAGTAAAGTAATATGGGGCAGATTGCCCAGAGCGCTACCGGGTTGGGGTACAGCAGCTTCACTTCGGGGCTGTTGATGTACAGGGCCAGCACCAAAATACTCATCATGCCGCTGGCAGTGCCCAGCGTCATCACGACGGACATGTCTGATACCAGATAATTGCGTCCGGAAACTTTTTCCTTGTTGGCCAGCAATAGGATATTGAGTTCCGCGTACCGCTTAACCAGCGCAAGGCCCAGGAAAATGAACATCGAGAACGCGAGCAGCCAGAAAGACGGCGCCGTGCTGATGGCAGCAGCTCCTGCCAGGATCCGCGATGTGTACAGGCTTGCCAGCACGATCACGTCCACCGCCATCTTCTTCTTGAGGCTGAACGAATACGCCAATGTGAGGGCCAGGTAGCCCCCCAAACAGAGGGTGAAGAGTGGCGGTAAAAAGACAAGCGAGAGCACCAGGCTGAGCAGCAGCAGCCCGGGCGTTGCGGCGATGCCGGTAAGAAGCGAGAGGCTGCCGGCCGCGAAAGGCCGGCTGCGCTTGCGGGGATGGGCTCTGTCTGATTCGAGGTCGAGAAGATCGTTGACCAGGTAGATGGCCGATGCGCAGAGGCCGAACGCCACGAACGCGACGATCGACTGCATCAGGGACGGCAGATCAAGCACCTTGTGCGAGGCCAGCAGGGGCACGAACACCAGCACGTTCTTCAGCCACTGGTGCAGCCGGGCTGCCTTGATGAAGGTGCCCAAGCCGCCTGTCTGCTCTGCTGTGCGCGTGAGATCGCCCTCCTGAAGACGGGGGCCGAACCAGCGCTTGGCCGCGCGGTCGGGATGGGCGCATTTGGCGGTAGCGGCAGCCTCCCAGACCGGCAGGTCGTCTGCGCTGTTACCGATGTACTCGAACGGTGCGCCATTGGCGTATTGCCGCATTGCCAGCAACTTGTGTTCGCTCTTGAGGTTGTTGTGCTCGTCAGAGGCGAGAACGGCGTCGAAGCAGCCGAGATGGGCCGAGATCTGCTGTGCGATCCCCGAATTGCTGGCCGTGGCCAGCACGACCTTGGCGCCTTCCGCCCGGCGCGCGCGCACGTACTCAAGCACTTCGGGGCAATAGGGCAGGTTTTCCGGACTGAACTCGAAGCCCTCTGCCAACTTGGCCTTGAACTGGGCCTTGCCCTTCGTGAGCGTCAAAGCACTTAGCAACAACTGGGTCGGCTGCTCTTTGGCTTGAAACAAGAATGACTCTAGTAGCATGTCAGTCTTGATGAGCGTGCCATCGAGATCGACGAAGAAGATCTTGGGTTGAAGGGTCATGCTTGAGTCGGGTGTCTTTTGTTGTGTGCTACGGCTGCTCGCAGCGAGCATATGCCACGTCGCTATGCTAAAGGTTAGCGCGTGACATCATGGCGACATGACCGTGGAAAACACTGAGGCTTTGGCATAGATGGTGCATGCATATGCTGCTGCCGCAGCAGAACTCATTAATGCAAGGATGGGGTTTTTCTGTATTTAGGGGGTTGCGATCAATGAGGTTAAGCCTGAATTTGTGATTTCGAGAATGGGCTGAATTTCCTATGAGGGCAGCTGCAGATGCTGCGAAGTCGTGAGTTTCGGGCCGGTAGCCTAAGGGGTTTGATTGTTGGCGATAATCAATGAAAATATATTACTCCATAAATGATCCATATCCCGCCTATCGAGTTGATCTTACAGAGCTCTTTGGCGTAGAACTTCAACGGCTTGGTGTTGAGACTAAGTGGTTCATGGATGCTCCCCTAAAAAAGGGAGTACCTCCAAATGAATTTTTTGGGCAGCAGGTCGTTGTCCCTGAGGGGGGCGCGGGGCTCCTAAGAAAGGGTAGGTACTGGTTTTTCGATATTTCTAGAATAGCGTCGCTCAAACGCTCAGACGTGGACGCCATTCAATGCAGAGATAAATACATCGGAGCATTGGCAGGCCTACTCAAGGCCAGAGCGCTTGGTATTCCTTTTTTCTATTGGTGTTCTTACCCATTTCCGGAGCATAAGTTGGCTTTGGCCGAGAAAGCAACGGGGGGGCGCAAGCTATTGTCGCTTGCTCAAGGGTGGCTAGGATATTGGATCTTGTACAAGATCGTCATGCCGAACAGTACCCATGTGTTTGTCCAAAGCGAGCAAATGAAGAGGGACCTTACCCGAATTGGCGTTGATCCTTCCAAAATGACGCCGGTGCTGATGGGTGTAGCTTCGGGTATGCTCGATTGGGCCAGGAGAAATGAGGTTAGCGTTGAGCCTGAAAAGGTCGTATACCTGGGTACCTTCGCATCTGTCCGCAGATTAGGTACGGTAATTAGAGCGTTCTCTCAAGTTGTCAAGAACATACCCAAAGCCAAATTATTCATGGTCGGCGATGGGGATGTTCCTGAAGAGCGAGCTGAACTCGAAAGACTCGCAAAAGAATTGGATATCAGCGAATCAGTGGTTTTCACAGGTTTTGTTCCCATGGAACAAGCTTGGCTGCATGCGAAGTCTGCTGCGGTCTGCCTATCGCCATTTTACCCAACGCCCATTCTGGCTTCCGCTTCACCAACAAAGCTTGTTGAATACATGGCCCTGGGCAGGCCGATCATTTGCAATGATCATCCGGAACAATCGTCAGTAATTCAAGATAGTGGCGCTGGAATCTGCGTTCAATGGAACGAAAAAGACTTTGCTGATGCCATTACATGGGTGCTTCAGAATAGGGGGGAAGCGGAGCGACGAGCAAATTTCGGCCCTGACTGGGTGCAAAATAATCGCGTGTACAAAAAAATTGCGGAACAAGTATACGAAATTTACAAAAGCAAGATCAAGGTTGGCGGATGATGGCAAATGTAGATAGTAAGGCGGAGGGCTCGCAAGAAGGCTCAGGTGCATATGGCGCTGAACGCACACGCAGGGGGTTGGTGAACTTCCTGCTTGGAAAATTCTCATCTTCGCTCTTCGGTTTCCTCGCAATGGTTTTTGTCGTGCGGGGGTTGAGTATCAAAGAGTTTGGTCAGTACTCAATTCTCATCGCACTTGTCGAGTTTGGCGTCGCGCTAGCAGGTTTTGGCGGAGCACAAGTTTTACTCCGATATGTGCCTGATCTCTTCGGCCGCAGCCAAAAAGCCGCTTTGGATCGACTTGTCTCAATGGTGGTGAGTCTGAGGTCTCTACTTCTGCTTCTACTGCTAGTCCTTGTATTTGCCTGCTCCAATATAATCGCGTCTACGGTCGGGCTGGGGGATGCGATTAGAGCATTTGAGTTCTTTTTACTCATAGTTTTTTTTAGGGGAACGCTCTATCTTCTAAGCCAAGTGCTTGAGTCAACCCTTCATCAGGGGTGGGCTCAATTCGGTTTCTCAGCCTCAGCTATTGTCAGACTAATAGGAGTGTTATATCTAACGCATACTTCGGAATTGACATTGATGCATGTGATTTGGCTTGAGGCTGCGGCTGACGCACTGGCAGTGATAATACTTATTTTCGCCATTGCAAAAGAAGGTCTGGCTGGTGGGGAGAGAAATCCTGAGTCAACCGAAATGGGCAAAGCCTGGCTCAGGGAGAACGCTCAAGCAATCCTCCGTTTTGCATTGGCTGGATATCTGCAGCATCTGGCCATTTTGCCGTACGGAGGACATACCAATCGGTTGGTTGGTGGCGCCATTCTTGGGCCAGTCGCAATGGCTGCTTATGGTTTCGCACAATCTCTTTATGAGTATATAAAGAGATATTTGCCTGCGCAACTCCTGATGGGCGCTGTTCGCCCCATCGTTTTGGCTCGGTATGACTTGACTAAGGACTTTGGAAGCGCTGCGTCTTTCTGTTCACAGATTCTGCAAATTAATATCCTAATGTGTGCGGTGATTGCTGTTGCCGCAGGCGTTGGCGGAGTTCATGCATTTTCGGCTCTTTCCAATGGTAAGTATGGGTTGGATGCCTTGATAATTTTCATGGCTCTATTAATGGTTCTGGTTTTGGAAACTCAGCGTCAGCAAATTGATCTTTTGGTTCAGATAACCAGGCGATATCAGGATTTAATATTCTCAAATGCGATAATATCGAGCTCCATTATTTTGGCCGCTGTCAGTGTCCAACTGGTTGGAGGTGTTGCATTTCCGCTGGCCAATCTGCTTGGCCTCGCTGTGGCAAATTGGGTTGCAAACAGGAAGATTGAGGAGAAATCAGGAGAGCTACATTTCGACTGGTTGACAACATGCAGGATACTGGTAGGTGCGGGCATGGCATTTTTCCTGGGAGAGTCGGCAGAGTATTTGGGGCTGCATTGGCTGGCTGCTTCAATGCTGGCGCTTGCTAGTTATGGAATTTATATATATATAAATTTGAGGGATTTGGTTTTGGCTTTCTGGAAGAATGCAATCTCAGGTGTTTTTAATTTCGGCGGCGTAGATTCGGGTAATGATATAAGTCAGTCGCCTTCTGGTTTTAAGATTGCATTTGGGGTTCTTTCATCGAAGGAGTCTGCAGCGGCAATTGATCAGTTGGCATCCGCTGTTTATCCTCATCCTCTCTATGTTCATCATGATTTCAGCAAGAGTCCCGAATTCTCGCCAATACAGCCCAATATTCATGTTCTGAAGGACCCCGTCGCAACGGCTTGGGGAGACTGGTCACTGGTGGCTGCGACTTACAGATTAATGCGAGAAGCACTGAAGGATCCCGAGGTTCGGTATTTCCAGTTGCTCTCTGAAAGTTGCATGCTTGTTCAACCTGTTTCGAAATTTGAGGGCTACTTGCACAGAGAGCGGCCAGACGCGATGTTAGATTTCGTATCCTTGCATCAGATTGAAGCTTTGCGGAGTCATGGATGGCGATATATCACAGGTGCAGGATTTTGGAGACGTTTTGTACGAAAGCTCTCTAGATCCGCATTCCCTGAGCATCTAAAAAAGGCAGAGCATGGTGTCAATCTTGTGGACTCGCGCGCAGCAACCGGGGGAGTATTGCCCTCGCTTGCTGATTGGTGGCTCAAAGCATGTTTGGTTTCTTTGACGGCTCGTCTGCAGGGGGAGACACCTTGCCATTTGGCTATAGGTTCCCAATGGCTTTGCGTCAGTTCAAGAGTTGCTCGCCATTTGCTCTTGGCTCAAGAGCGGGGGGGGAATTTTTATGCCCATTTTGAAAAATCTCATATTCCGGATGAAGCCTACTTCCAATCTCTGATTGCAGGGTTGCGACTGGCTTATCCCGATCTAAAAATCAACCCCTCCAATCATATTTTGTTTTGGGAAAATAATGGTACTGGGCCAGACTTGATATCAATGGAGCGTCTGGAGGGAATTAAAAGTTCTGGAAAGTTTTTTGCTCGCAAATTTTCTCTTGATATGAGCGACGAAGTTCGCATTGCCATGACAGGACGGGGCATATGACTGATGAATCCATGGTGCACGAAAAATTAATGGGAGAACTCCAGCAGAAGCATGGCACGCTTGTTGAGCTTATGGGAACATCGCGCTTGCACTATCTCGACATTCCTTTCCATGGGAATGTCGGCGATCTGCTGATCATGTTGGGTTCATGGCGTTTTTTTCAGAAAAATAAAGCTAATGTGGTCGCTGTCTCTGCTTATTTTAATTTTAATAGTGCAAAGGTGAGGCCGGGAGATGTGATTTTGTTTCACGGGGGGGGTAACTTCGGGGACATATATGGGCCATTTCAGAAATTCAGAGAGGCCGTAGTGGCTGATTTTCCGAAGAACCGAATAGTTCTGATGCCTCAGTCAATTCATTTTTCCAGTCAAGCAGCGTTGCGACAGTGCGCCGATATTTTTCGGGGTCATCAAGATTTGCACATTTTCGTACGGGACCAGGAATCATTTGAGGTTGCTAGGCACATGACGCAAAATGTCTATCTCGCTCCAGATATGGCCCATCACTTATGGCCTATCGCATCTATGACAAGTCCTATTTACAAGGAATTGTTGTTGCTGCGAAGGGATGATGAAAAGGGTGCAGAGTCGGACTCTGCAGTTGACTCCTTTGACTGGGATGATGTTGTCAACGCCACATGGCGATTTTTTATGTCGCAGATTGTGGAGAGATCTGTTACTCAGTTCAAATTGCGCTTCGGCTTGGGTTGGCTTTTCGGGAATTGGTTTGCCAAACTTTGGATATGGCAGTCCGAAAGGTTTGTAGAGAAAGCCATCAAGAAATTTTCGCAGTACGAAACTGTTCGTAGCGATAGGTTGCACGCTCACATTCTTTCCATGCTGATGTCGAAGCCGAATCGCATCATGGATAATTCGTATGGGAAGAATTCAAGATATATAAATTGCTGGACAAAGGCAAGTCCGTTGGTTGTTCTTCAGAAGTCGGAAGGGAAAATATAAATCCATGCCGACATTGTTGAGTGTTAACAGTTATCACTATCGTCGCGGTGGTTCGGATGTGGTTTATCTAGACCATGCGCAATTAATGGAGTCTGAAGGTTGGAGTAATGCATTTTTCTCGATGCACTACCCCAAGAACGACGAGACGCCCTGGTCCAAGTACTTCGTCAAGGAGCTGGAGTTCGGCAACAGCTACTCGTTCAAGGACAAGGTGGTCATGGCCGCCAAGGCGGTGTACTCCTGGGAAGCCCAGTCACAGCTCAAGCGCCTGCTGAACGACCACAAGATCGATGTGGCGCACCTGCACTGCATCTATCACCACCTGTCGCCGTCGATCCTGCCCGTGCTCAGCAAGGCGGGCATTCCCACCGTGATGACGGCGCACGACCTCAAGATCGCTTGCCCGGCCTACAAGATGCTGAACCACACCGGGGTGTGCGAGCGCTGCAAGGACGGCTCGGTGATCAACGTGGTCAAGCACCGCTGCATCCGTGATTCGCTGGGCGCCAGCGTGATCGTGGCCGTCGAGAGCGGGCTGCAACGCCATTTCGAGATGTACAAACGCCACCTGAGCAAGGTGGTGGTGCCCAGCCGCTTCTTTCTCGAGAAGTTCGTAGAATGGGGATGGTCCAGGGACAAGTTCGTCTACATCCCGAACTACGTCGATGCGGGGCGTTTCGAGCCTGTGTTCGATCCTGGCAGCTATTTCCTGTATTTCGGACGCCTGGCTCCCGAGAAGGGTGTCCCGACGCTGATCAAGGCTGCCGTGAAGGCCGGCGTTTCGCTCAAGATCGCCGGTACCGGGCCGCTGGAGGCCGAGTTGAAGGCCATTGCCGCGGCGTCTGCGCATCCTGAAAAGATCGAGTTCGTGGGGTTCAAATCGGGGGATTCGCTTCATCAACTGATCCAGCAAAGTAGGGCCGTGGTCTTGCCTTCAGAGTGGTACGAGAATGCACCGATGAGCGTCCTCGAGAGCTTTGCCTTCGGCAAGCCTGTGATCGGGGCGAGCATGGGCGGGATCCCGGAGCTTGTTAATTCGGAAACAGGTTGGGTGTTTCCAAGCGGTGACGCCGATGCGCTGGCTGATCTTCTGGCATCGGTGGAGGCGACTCCGTCAGAGTCATTGCACGGCAAGGGGCGAGCCGCGCGAGACCATGTTGCATCGCACTTCAACAGGCAGTCCTACCTTGATGCGACCTTGAAACTTTATGCAGATCTTGGGGTGGTATGAATTCGAATGCAATTGAGCGGCCGACGCTCCGCATCCTCGGTATTCGCGGGTTGCCGGCCGCGCACGGAGGTTTCGAGACCTTTGCCGAACACTGTGCGCTCTTCCTGGCCCAGCGCGGCTGGCGCGTGATCGTCTATTGCCAGGTCGATGGTGAAGGCCCTATCCGTGAGGACGTCTGGCAGGGCGTGGAGCGCGTGCTGATCCCGGTCAAGGAGCGCGGCGTGGCCACCTCGGTGGTGTTTGACTGGCTGGCCGTGCGCCATGCGGCCCAGTTCTCCGATCTGTGCCTGACCCTGGGTTACAACACGGCCGCCTTCTGCGCGCGCCTGCGCCTGAAGGGCATCACCAACGTCATCAACATGGATGGCATCGAGTGGTCTCGTGCCAAGTGGGGCAAGGTGGCCAAGACCTGGTTCTGGATGAACGATTGGGCAGGGTGCTGGCTGGGCAACCACCTGGTGGCTGATCACCCCGAGATCAAGGCGCACCTGACGACCCGCGTGCGCGCGTCCAAGATCACCACGATCGCTTATGGCGCCGATGCCGTGAATCAGGCGCCGGTCGATGCGGTGACCAAGCTCGGCCTGGAGCCGGGCAATTTCCTCACGCTGATCGCCCGGCCGGAGCCGGAAAACTCGATCCTCGAAGTGGTAAGTGGTTTTTCAGCGCGTGCCCGCGATGTGAAGCTGGTGGTGTTGGGCAACTACGAGGATGGCAATGTCTTCCATCGCGCGGTGCGGCAGGCCGCCAGCTCGGACGTGGTGTTCCTGGGCGCGATCTACGACAAGGCCATCGTGCAGGCCCTGCGCTTTCACAGTCTGGCCTATGTGCATGGACACCAGGTCGGTGGCACCAACCCGTCTCTGGTCGAGGCGCTGGGGGCGGGCAATGCGGTCATTGCGCACGACAATAAATTCAATCGCTGGGTGGCGGGGCCGCAGGCCTGCTATTTCGATGGCGCCAAGAGCTTCGATGACAAGCTCTCTGCCCTGCTGTCGAACCCGGGCGAGTTGCAGGCCATGGGCAAGGCCAGCCGTGAACGCTTCAATGCAGAGTTCACCTGGCACAAGATCCTGAGCGACTACGAACAACTGCTGGCGCAGTTCCTGCCTGCTTTCAGCAAGACCCCCCAGCTGCAGAAGCTGGATTGATGCGGGTGGTGCCAAGTTGCTGCAGCAGTTCCTGAGGTTCCTTCTGGTGGGCGGCGTTGCGACGCTGATCCACTACGCCATCTTGTTCTTGCTTCATCAGCTCCTGGGCGTCAATGGCGCGGTCTCCACATCCGTGGGATTCCTGGTCAGTGCGGTGTTCAACTTCCTCGCGAGCTACCACTACACTTTCAAGAGTTCTGCGGCCAAGGGGGGCGCAGCACTCAGGTATGCCGCTGTGGCGGGGCTGGGGCTGTTGCTCAATGGCCTGATCTTCTGGGGGCTGACCGAGCGCCTGGGGTTGTACTACATGGTCGCCCAGGTGATTGCGACCGGCATTGTGCTGGTGTTCAACTTCTCAGCCGGTCGCGCCTTCACTTTCAAGTCTTCATCAAGTCCAGCCCTCTAGAGCCCTGGTACTGGTAGAGGTTGGGGAAGACATCCTGCAGCATGGTTTCGCTGGCGTTCATCCAGCGGCCCAGCGACACGCCCAACTGCTCGACCGACGTGCTGGGCAGCAGCGCGCCATTGGTGAGCTGATCAGGACTGCTGTCGAAATTGTTGTTGGCAACGTTCTTGGTGCCGTACACCGGCAGCTTGCCCAGGACGGTGCCGCCCTTGACCGCGCCGCCCATCACGAACTGGTGACCACCCCAGCCGTGGTCGGTTCCATTGCCGTTGCTCGTGAAGCTGCGGCCGAAATCCGAGGCAGTGAAGGTGGTGACGCTGTCGCTCACGCCCATGCTCGACAGCACGCTGTCGAAATACACCAGGGCATGGTTGAGCTTGGCCATTGCGTCGGCATGACGGGTCAACTGGTCATCGTGCGTGTCGAAACCACCCAGACTCACGAAGAAGACCTGGCGCTTCATACCCAGCGAGGTGCGGGCGCCGATGGTGCGGGCCACCGCCTGGAGTTGCGCGGCTAGGCTGTTCTGGGCCACGGTGCCGTCAGGCTTGGTGTACATCAGTGCGGTGTCGCCACCATATGGCCACGAGTTGGCGGCGGGCAGGCTCCCGCGGAGCGTGCGCTCGGCCTGGATGCTGCGTGCGCCCACGTCGGCCAGGTCGGTCTGGAAGGCGTGGCGGTTCGTGGCGCGTTGCGCGATGCTCTGGAGCTTGGCCGCCGCAATTTGCGAGCCGAAGACGTTTTCAATGCCCGTGTCGGACACACCGAGGCGGATGGCGCCTGCGGGTTGCATCTGGTACTGCTTGACGGTCTTGCCGGACACCCACACGGCGTTGCCGGCGGCGGAGATGCCGCTGAACAGGCCGTTGCCGTTCGGGCTTTCAGCCGTCAGCAGGTCGGCCAGGCGGCCACCCCAGCCGCTGGTCGCGCCTTCGGGCGACAGGGCTTGCCAGGTGGACTGCTGGTCATTGTGCGAGAACAGGCGTTGCGGCGAGCGTTTGGTCCGCTGGGTGTACTGGTCCTTGGTCAGAGGCTCGACCAGGGGGCCGATGTTGCTGACCACGGCCAGCTTGCGATCCGTGTTGAACAGCCGCTGCAGGCCGCCCAGTTGCGGGTGCAGAGCCAGCGAGCGGCCGGCAAGGTTGGTGCTGGGAGAAAGAACCTTCAGACTGCCGCTGGCCAGGGCGATCGAGGTGGGTTGCTGGTTGCGGGTGGCCACGTAAGCCTGCCAGGAGGCCGAATCGGTGGCCAGCACGGTGTTGTAGGCATCGTTGCCACCGGCCAGGAACACGCACACAAGGGCCTTGTAGTCAGACTGGGTGGTCTGTGCGGCTGCGGCGCCGATCGCAGCCAGGTTCATGGCGATGGGGGCGGCGCCGGCGCCCAGGGCAGAAAAAGCAGCCGATTGGCTCAGGAACAGGCGACGGGAAGGCGAGTGAGAGGAGCGGGTCATGACGGAATCCTGAAATTACTTCTGAACTTGGAACTCGGGCGAGGCCATCGTCAGCAACAGCGCTACCTTCACACGTCGGCGATAGCCTTCCGGCGTGTCTGGTGCGTTATCGGCACCGACCCAGACCGAACTGACGGCTTGAGTAATTTCAGTCTTCAAATCTTCGGGCATAGTGCCGTACATCAGGCGTTGATTCACATCTTCGACAAGCTTGGCGGGTGTCTTGGCCAGTTGATAGGCCGTGCTTGTAGTGTTGGTAATGAAATCCAGTCGGATATCGACCGGAGACGTGGCGCACTGGTTGGTGAAGCCGCAGGCCCCCCAGCCCCAGGCCAGGCCGTCGCGAATGAAGTTGACGTAGCCTGCGGCGCTGGACTCATGCACGATCTGCATTTCGGGGCTCTTCAAGCCCGCTCTGGAGGACGTGGAGTTGGGTGCCGTGTATTGCGGGCGGAAGTAGTTGAACACTGAGGGAGCTTGAAGCGGTGCCTGAGCCAGTGACTTGCCGGAGTCATTGGTGGACCACATCAGAAAGTAGCCTGAAGCCGACCTGGCGGTATAGGCCCGGAACATAGCTGAGACACGAAGCAGTGGCTCACGCACCTTGCCAAAAGTAGTACTGTTGACAGCAGTCTGCAAATCACGTGCCTCAGCGTCCATCAGGATGGCCTTGGCGACCGTGAACAGGTTGCCGCCCGAGGAGGTGAATACCGTGGCCACCCGGTTGACGTAAGCGGGACTCGGGTTGCTAGTCACCAGGCGCTGGATCAATTGCTTGCTGATGAAGGGGGCAACATTGGGGTGATTTGCAATGGTATCCAGCGCAGTTTTGAGGCTGGCCGTTGGCGAAGCCGTGGCTTGTTGAGGGATAACCGTGCCCAGGAAACGCTTCTCTAAGGGCGAATGGAATTTGGCGTAGGGGCGCATTTGAAGCACCCAACGATCAGGGTTTGGAGTAGTGCCGTCATTCCCCCAGCGGAAGCAGTTGTCGGAGGGCCACTTGGGGCAATCCCAGCCCCAGCCGGTGAACACGCGCGCCAGACCAGCTACGTCGCTGGCTTGGTAGGTTTCGATGGGTTGGCCTTGTGCGTCGACCTTCACCGAGCCGTCTTTGTTCAGCATGACAAGGCCGATGGAGAACAGCTGCATGACTTCACGTGCATAGTTCTCGTCAGGGACTCGACCAGTGGTACGGCCGGTCACAGGATCGACCTCTTCCTTCTGGTTGCCCAGGTGGGAGAGGTAGCAGCCCATGATCGGGTGCAGCGTAACGGCTTCCAGCAACTGACGATAAGTTCCAAGTGCTCGGGCTCCGAGCATGTCCATGTAGGACGCAACACCGCGTGTATTGGTTTCCCCGCAGCTGTCCTGAGTCGACACCACAAAGATTTCAGACAAAGCTAGCGTCATGCGCTGACGCAATTGGTCTTCGCCAGTAATGGCTTTTGTCCAGAAAGTATGGTTGAGCTCGCTAATATGAGAGCCGAGAGCCGGATTTTGCTCCTTGAGCTTGACGTTACGCCATTCCCAATATCCCTTGTAATATTGATTGGGTGTCGCGGCGGACTGCTTGTTGAACCAAGCGTCATAGCCACCCGACATCAACTCATTGACGCTTTGGTCTGTAGGACCGAACGTGGCCTGTGTTAGGAAGCGCCTAGCTTCCTGTGTGCTGACGGGTTTGCTCGGAGTCGATGTTGTCGACATGACCGTGGCAGAGCTATTTCCATCAACGATGGAATTAACCTGAATGCCTTGGGCAACAGCATTAGCTTCACCGCCTTGGGTATTGACCGTAGCACTAGTGGGGTTTTCGCCGCCACCGCCGCCGCCGCCGCAACCTGCAATTAGGATAGTTGCAGACACACACGCTGCACCAACCAGGCCTTTATAAGGCTTGGACAATTCACTCAGACTGAACATTTACACGACCCTGGGAAACCGCCGGACACACCACTGTTATCGGCGAACGGGACGAATCATGACAGCCCGCGTTATGCCTCGTGCGTCAAAATGTCGCACACAAGGTGGAGGTTGCTCATTGTTACGCAGCGGAAAAAAAGCCGGAAGCGGGCGAACCCGCTTCCGGCTTGTGTTTTTGTAAACCTTTGTTTTTTAAGTGTTTTGTCTGCGGCGCAGTAGCGTCCCCGCCACGCCAAGACCTGCAAGCAGTAGGGCCATCGACTCAGGTTCAGGAATGGCGGCAACAGACGCCTGGATAGAACCTCCACCGAAGCTGTTGGCCGACGATGTCGACAGGCCGGTGAACGAGATCACGTAGTTGCCATCTGCCAGGCCAGCGAAATTGAAGGCCTGGGGAATGTAAGGCGAGCCAGACACCGTAACACTGTTGCTGAAAGAGGCGCCGCCGGTCAGGCTGATGGTCAGATCCACCGGATCGGCAAAACGCAGCGACCCGAAGACGTTGCTGAAGCCGGTGCTCGAATCCAGGGTGAAGCTGAAGCTGTAGCTGGGCGCGCTATTGAAGGAATAGGCTTGGGCGAACACGGGCGCGGCCATCGTACCCAGGGTGCCGAGGGCGATCGGTGTGGGGAAGGCTTCGAGAGCCAGGGTGCTGCTGGATGCCGCGGCGAGGGCCACCGCAGCCGCCAGCTGGCGGAGGTTGACGTGCATGGTTGGTTCCTTTGGTTGATTCTTGAATTATTTGAAAGGCGCCCTTGTGCAGCGCCAACCCCTGGAACGCTAATCGCTGCTTGAAAGCAGTCGTCTTTTGGATCGTTAACGGGCGATGAATACTAGTCCCATCACTGGTGGATCTGAGTCACGGGTCGGTGTCAAAAGTGTAGAACTGTTGCGGCGCACAATCACCCCTCGCCCGGGGTCCGCATCGTCTGACCTTGTTGTCAGCGTTCGCCTACGGTCTGCAGAGAGGCCTGCTTGAACAGGGGGGCCTGTTCATCCTTGGCGGCCAGTTGCGGCGCCAGCCCTCCGAGCGGCCACTCAATGCCGATCTCGGGATCGTTCCAGGCGATGGAGCCCTCGCAATCCTTGGCATAGACGTCCGTGGTCTTGTATAGGAAGTGGGTGTCGTCTTCCAGGGCCACGAAACCGTGGGCGAAGCCCTCGGGCAGCCACAGCTGCCTTCTGTTGTCGGCGGTGAGCTCCACGCCCACCCATTGGCCGAAGGTGGCAGACCCGGGGCGGATGTCCACGGCCACGTCGAAGGCACGTCCCTTGGTGACGCGCACCAGCTTGCCTTGCGCATGCGGGGCACGCTGGAAGTGCAGGCCGCGTAGCACGCCAGCCTGGCTGCAGGAGTGGTTGTCCTGCACGAAGGGGCGCGGTGCGGGCAGGCCCAACTCGGCCAAGCCAGCCACGAACTTAGGCTGGTTGAAGGTTTCCATGAACCAGCCGCGTGCGTCGCCAAACACGGCGGGCTCGATGATGACAACGTCCGGGATGGCGGTTTGAGTGAACTTCATGATCAGAAAATCTTGTCGTTGAGCACCTTGATCAGGTACTGGCCATAGCCGTTCTTGAGCATGGGCTGGGCAAGCTTTTCAACGGCGTCTGCGGTGATCCAGCCCGAGCGGTAGGCGATTTCTTCAGGGCAGGCCACCTTCAGGCCTTGGCGCTTCTCTAGGGTGGCGATGAACTGGCTGGCCTCCAGCAGGCTGTCGTGGGTGCCCGTGTCCAGCCAGGCATAGCCGCGGCCCATGATCTCCACGCTGAGCTGGCCCAGCTCAAGGTAGCGAGCGTTCACGTCGCTGATCTCCAGCTCACCCCGTGGGCTGGGCTTGATGCTGGCCGCGATATCGCACACCTGATTGTCGTAAAAGTACAGCCCGGTGACGGCGTAGTTGCTCTTGGGCTGCTTGGGCTTTTCTTCAATGCTCAGTGCCTTGTAGCCCCCGTCAAACTCGACCACGCCGTAGCGCTCAGGATCGGTCACATGGTAGGCAAACACGCTGGCGCCGATATCGTTGCTGGCGGCATTGGTGAGCAGCTGCTGGAAGCTGTGGCCGTAAAAGATGTTGTCGCCCAGCACCAGGGCGCTGGGGTTGTTGCCCACGTGATCACGCCCCAGGATGAAGGCTTGGGCCAGCCCGTCGGGGCTGGGCTGCACGCAGTAGCTCAGGTTGAGGCCCCACTGGCTGCCATCGCCCAGCAGGTGCTGAAAACGGGGGGTGTCCTGCGGTGTGCTGATCAGAAGGATGTCGCGGATGCCGGCCAGCATCAGGGTGCTGAGCGGGTAGTACACCATGGGCTTGTCGTACACCGGCAGCAGCTGCTTGCTGATGGCCAGGGTGGCGGGGTGCAGCCGGGTGCCGGAGCCGCCTGCCAGGATGATGCCCTTGCGGTTGGAGGTGGTCATGTCGCTTACTTCCCCAGGTGTTCGATCAGCATGCGCTCGACGCCCTGCTGCCAGTGCGGCAGGTGCAGGCCGAAGGCTTGTTTGAGTTTGGCCGTGCTCAGGCGCGAATTGAGCGGCCTGCGGGCGGGTGTCGGGTACTCGGTGGTGGGCACCGGCGTGATGTCTTGCGGTTGCACCCGGATGGCGTGGCCCTGCTTGCGGGCCCACTCGATCACGTAGCGGGCGTAGTCGTACCAGGAGGTCTCTCCGTCGGCCACCAGGTGGTACAGGCCGCCCAGGGCCGGACTGGCCTGGATCGCGCGCACGGCGTGGGCCGTGACGTCGGCCAACAGATCGGCGCCGGTGGGCGAGCCGGTCTGGTCGTTGATCACCTTCAGTTGGTCGCGTTCGGCGGCCAGCCGCAGCATGGTCTTGGCGAAGTTGCCGCCGCGTGCCGCGTACACCCAGCTGGTGCGCAGGATCAGGTGGCGGCAGCCGCTGGCGATGATCTCCTGCTCGCCTTGCAGCTTGGTCTGGCCGTACACGCTGAGGGGCGCGGTGAGGGCGGCTTCGTCGCGCGGCGCGTTGCCGCTGCCATCGAACACGTAGTCGGTGCTGTAGTGCACCAGCAGGGCGTTGATCTTGGCGGCTTCGGCAGCGATGGCAGCCGGGGTGGCCGCGTTGATGAGGCGTGCCAGATCGGCCTCGCTCTCGGCTTTGTCCACGGCGGTGTGCGCCGCTGCATTGACGATTACCTGCGGGCGCACCGCCCGGACGATGGCAACCACCTGGTCGGGCTGGCTGAAATCGGCGGTGTCGACATCATGTGCGGTGATGTGGCCCAGCGGCGCCAGGGCCCGCTGCAGCTCCCACCCCACCTGGCCCCCTTTGCCCAGAAGCAGAATGTTCATGTGCGTTGATCAGGCGGCGCGGCCTGCGTAGTTGGTGTTGATCCAGTCGCGGTAGGCGCCCGAGCGCACGGTGTCGATCCAGTCCGTGCTTTCAAGGTACCAGCGCACGGTCTTGTCGATGCCCGATTCGAACGTCTCTGCGGGGCTCCAGCCGATGTCTCGCTGGATCTTGGTGGGGTCGATGGCGTAGCGGCGATCATGGCCGGGGCGATCGGTCACGTAGGTGATCTGGCTCTCGTAGGGCTGGCCATCGGCGCGGGGGCGCAGCGCATCGAGCTTGCGGCAGATGGTGGTCACGACATCGATGTTCTTGATCTCGTTGATGCCGCCCACGTTGTAGACCTCGCCCAGGGTGCCTTTCTCGAGCACTTGGCAGATGGCCTCGCAGTGATCCCGCACGAAGAGCCAATCGCGGATGTTGAGCCCATCGCCATAGACGGGTAGGGGCTTGCCATCCAGCGCGTTGAGGATCATCAGCGGGATGAGCTTCTCCGGGAAGTGGTAAGGCCCGTAGTTGTTGCTGCAGTTGGTGGTGAGCGTGGGCAGGCCGTAGGTGTGGTGGTAGGCGCGCACCAGGTGGTCGCTGCCGGCCTTGCTGGCCGAGTAGGGGCTGTTGGGCGCGTAGGGCGTGGTCTCGCTGAAGGCGGGATCGTTGTCGCCCAGAGAGCCGTAGACCTCGTCGGTGGAGACATGCAGGAAGCGGAAAGCGGCCTTGGCGTCGGCATCGAGAGGGCTGCTGGGCCCCGACCAGTAGGCGCGGACCTCTTCGAGCAGGCTGAAGGTGCCGACCATGTTGGTGTGGATGAACTCGCCTGGACCGTGGATGGAGCGGTCCACGTGGCTTTCGGCCGCGAAGTGCAGCACGGCGCGCGGGCGGTACTGCAGCAGGGCCTGCTGCACGGCATCGCGGTCGGCGATGTCGGCATGGACCAAGCTGGCCTGGCCCGCATCGAGCAGGGCCTGGATGGTGGCCGGGTTGCCCGCGTAGGTGAGCTTGTCAAAGACCACGACCGGTTCAGCGGGCAAGCCTAGCTTGGCGCGGCGCTCGAACCAGTGATGCACAAAATTACCGCCGATAAAGCCGGCGCCTCCGGTGATCAGGATCATGGGTGCTTTACTTGAATTGGACAGGCCCCTGAGGGGCGTTCGCAAAGATTATGCCGAGGCAAGTTTGACTATTGGTCGCTGTCCCCCCACATGAAGGGCTCCGGGGGAGGGGTGCTGCGATTGAACACACTCCCATAAAGAATTGTGTGGTTCACTATGGGCCCTTGTCAGGGGAATTCGCTCCGGCAGGTCCATGAGACATGCGGGGCGCATTGAGAAACGCTTAACAGGCAGTACTGAGTAAATATGGCAAAAGCAATGATCTTGGCTGCGGGACAGGGAACCCGCGTGAGGCCGCTGACCAAAAACATGCCCAAGCCCATGGTGCCGATCCTGGGCAAGCCGGTGATGGAGTACATCATCGAGCACCTGGCGCGCTATGGCGTCACCGAGATCCTGGTGAATGTGGCGTTCAACCACTGGAAGATCGAGAACTACTTCGGTGATGGGCACCGCTGGGGCGTGCAGATCGGCTACAGCTACGAAGGCGTGCGCGAGCACGGCGAGATCGTGCCCAAGCCTTGCGGTTCGGCCGGTGGGATGAAGCGTATCCAGGATTTCAGCGGTTTCTTCGACGACACCACCATCGTGCTGTGCGGCGATGCCATCATCGACCTGGACATCTCGGCCGCCCTGTTCGAGCACAAGACGAAAAAAGCCATGGCCAGCGTGGTGACGCTGGAGGTGCCGCTGGACCAGGTCAAGAACTACGGAATCGTGGTCTCCGACAAGGAAGGGCAGATCACCTCTTTCCAGGAGAAGCCCGCCCCTGAGAAGGCCTTGTCCCAGCTGGCCAGCACTGGCATCTACATTTTCGAGCCGGCCGTGCTGGAACTGGTGCCTTCGGGCCAGGAGTTCGACATCGGCAGCCAGCTCTTCCCGCTGTTGGTCGACAAGAAGCTGCCTTTCTTCGCCCAGAACCGCCACTTCAACTGGATCGACATCGGCCGCGTGAGCGACTACTGGGCCGTGTGCCTGCGCGTGCTGCGCGGCGAAGTGGCCCAGATGGACATGCCCGGCACCGAGGTGCGCCCGGGCGTGTGGGTGGGGCTGAACACTCGCATCGATTGGGACAACGTGAAGATCACCGGCCCGGTGTACATCGGTTCGGGCAGCTGCATCGAAGCGGGCGTGACCATCGAGGGCCCGGCCTGGCTGGGCAACGGTTGCTGCCTGCGCAAGAACAGCACCCTGCGCAGCAGCGTGCTGTTCGATTACACCCGCCTGAGCGAGAACGCCGTGTTCGAGGACGTGATCGCCTCGCCGCAGTACGTGGTGGACAAGAACGGCAAGACCACCTACCAGGGTGACGAGACCACGCCGCTGCGCTGGGGCGACGGCCGGGCCTGATCAGCCTCTGGGCAGATTGAAGCCCGACAACGCCGGCCCCGTGAGTTGCGCCCGTAACTGGTTCAGGTCGGCCTGGGCGTCCATGGCCATGTGGACGCCCGGATCCTCGACGTCGATGTCGACGGCGGGGTAGCGGGCTGCCAGGCGCCGCAGATCCTGCTCGGATTCCATGCGCACCAGCTCGGAAAACAATTCCGAAGACACCGCGATGGGATGGCCCCGTCGGTGTCGATAGCAGGGGTAGGCGATGGGGCCTCGGTGCAGGCCGGCTGCCAGCAACTGCAGCGTGTCGGCCTGAAGCATGGGCATGTCGGCCGGCAGCAGCAGCCAGCCAGGCGATTGCGAGCGGTGCATGACACCCGAGGCGATGTTGCGCACCAGCCAGTCGCTGTGTGCTTGTCCCAGCCGCGGCGGCGGCACGGCCAGCACATCCTTGTGAGACAGCAGGTTGAGTGCGGCATGGGCCTGGTCATCGGGGGCGATGAGCAGCAAGGGCATGCCGCTGGCCAGCACGCGGCGCAGGATGGTGTCCAGTGCGCTGAGAGAGCCCAGAGGGCCGGTGAAATCCGTACGAGCCCGCGCCTGCTCCGGCTGCGACGCAGCGAGGATGAGGACGGTGGGCTTTGTTGTCATGCCGACAGTTTGGAAGCCGTTGCTGCAATGCACCAGAGTGGCTTTCCTTAAGGACATACCCCTGTGAATGAGGGGGGGGCGCTGCCCGTGCGTGAATTGCTTCCCGTGATTGACAAACTAGGGGATTGACGTCGCGCACGTCAAGCACGGCGGCATTTGGTCGATACTTGAAATATGGAAAAAACGTCATCCCACGACTTGGCGCAGATGCGCCGCAGCTACGGCCAGGCCGAGCTGGACGAAACCCATGTGGCAGCCGAGCCGCTGGCCCAGTTCCAGAAATGGTTCAACGAGGCGGTGAATTCGAAAGTGCTCGAGCCCAATGCCATGACACTGGCCACCGTGGGCCCCGACCTGCGGCCATCGACCCGCGTGGTCCTGCTCAAGGGCCTGGATACACGAGGCCTGGTCTGGTACACCAACTACGACAGCCGCAAGGGGCGGGAGCTGGAAGCCAACCCGAACGCTGCGCTGCAGTTCTTCTGGGGTGAGCTGGAGCGCGTGGTGCGCGTGGAAGGCAAGGTCGAGAAGGTGACCGATGTCGAATCCGACGTCTACTACCGCAGCCGTCCGCTCGGATCCCGCATCGGGGCCTGGGCCTCGCCGCAGAGCCAAGTGATCCCTTCACGTGCTACGCTGGAGGCCACATGGGCGCAGGAGCAGGCGAGGCAGGGGGCAGACCCTGAGCGTCCAGCCAACTGGGGGGGCTATCGCCTGGTGCCTGATCGATGGGAGTTCTGGCAAGGCCGCAGCTCGCGCCTGCACGACCGCATCTGCTTCAGCCGTGCTGCCGATGGCGACAACAGCTGGGAGCTGTTCCGCCTCGCGCCCTGAGGCGCGGGGCGTTCAGGCCGTTGTGTCGGCGCTCGTGTCGATGGCCGCGAAGGCCTTCTTGAACTTGGCCACTTTGGGCGCCACCACGAAGGAGCAGTAACCTGCTTCGGGGTTGTGCTCGAAATAGCGCTGGTGGTAGGCCTCGGCCGAGTGGTAGTTGTCCACCGGCAGGATCTCGGTGACTATGGGTGCGCCCCCGTAGGCCCCCTGGGCCTGCAGGGCGGCGATGTGCTTGCGGGCGGCCGCGTCCTGCTCGGCGTTGTGGGTATAGATGCCTGAGCGGTACTGCGTGCCAACATCATTGCCCTGGCGGTTCAGGGTGGTCGGGTCATGCACCGTGAAAAGCACGTCGAGCAGCTCACCATAGCTGACCTGGGCCGGGTCATAGGTGACGCGCACCACCTCGGCATGGCCGGTTTCGCCGGTGCAAACGTCTTCGTACGTGGGTGCATGGGTGTGCCCATTGCTGTAGCCAGACTCGGCCTGTGCCACGCCCCTCACACGGTTGAACACCGTTTCAATGCACCAGAAACAGCCGCCCGCGAAAGTGGCTTCTTCGAGTTTGGGGGGCGTGTTTGTGGTCATGAAGAACATTATCTAACAATGATAGGAGCATGGTCTTGTGCTCCAGCCCCGAAAGAACTTCGGATTGCTGTTCAGCGTTGTTCGCTTGAAGACACAATAGTTTCAAATTATTAGCGTGTAATTCCCCGAGGCATGGGGTGCCGATAGTCGCGATCTATGCTATTTTTTGAGAATTGGGGGAAATAACTTGGATCGTCAACACTTGCCTTGGTTGGATGGGCTGCGCGGCATGGCCGCGCTTTGGGTGCTGCTGTCACACGTTCAGATTCTGACTGGAGCGCCCTTTTGGCCCGTCGTGTCGTGGGGGCAACTGGCCGTCGATTTATTCATCATGCTGTCAGGCTTTCTGATGGCCTGGCATTATGTTTTGAGAAAATCGGCCGAACCTTTTGAATCTCGATCAACGTGGTGGCACTTCTGGGTCAAGCGTTTCTTCAGAATCGCGCCGCTTTATTATTTTCTGCTCTTGTGCGCCATGGTTCTCGGGCCGGAAATCGGCGCTTACAGGGGTGTCGTGGGAAGCGTGTGGCCTCACACCCTGACTGACGAGAGCAGGTACATCGACACCAGCCTCGATAATTTGGTCGCCCATGCAAGTTTTGTTTTCGGGATGATCCCGTACTATTCCTTCAGGACGGCATTGCCAGATTGGTCTATAGGCTTGGAGATGCAGTTCTATGCTGTTTTTCCGTTGCTGATGCTGGCTTGTGCACGATGGGGTTTTGCGCTGGTCGGCCTGTTCGTGTCCGTGGTGTCTGCATTGGCCATATGGCTGTGGCCGGAATTCTTTTCCGGGTTCGTGATGCCATCTTTCCTGCCGATGAAGATCTACATGTTTTTTATCGGAATGTGGCTGGCTGTGGCGAAGTTGAGTTCATTGCGCAGTTATCAGCTTCGACTCCTCCTGGTGATTTTCGTTGTCACGGTCGTGGCGGCAGCGGCCGAACGTAGTCATGAAGCGTATGGCCGCCTGATTGTGGTCATGGGGTTCGCCGCGCTTTTGGGGCTGATGCCCGTCGTGCAAAAAATGCTTGACCCTGTCGCGGGGCTTTGTTGCACAAATCGCCCCGCCTGAGCGGCGCCCGTAGACTGACAGCGTGACAGAAGCAAAGAACAGGCAGCGGAGCAAGTACCGCACGACGAACTGGAAGACGTACAACGCGGCGCTGAA
>JBMOQM010000020.1:0-2595 GCA_049322875.1 Pseudomonadota bacterium | reverse complement strand
TATTTGCACCGAGCGCCAAAATATTCGTTGAGAGCCCTGCAAGCCCGACTTGCTGGGCTAGAGGCGTTCCCACAGTAACCAAAGCTTGAGCTGATGTTGCCAACAGCCCAAGCACAGATGCCGTCTGCGACCAAACCGCGGGAGCTTGCGTAACGTCCCATTGAGCATTTTGATTTGCAAGCCCATCGAGAAATGCCTGAGCATCGTTAAGAAAGGTCTGATCAAGTCATAAAACCGCCATGGGCGGCCCGATGTGCATGGTGAACACGACGCGCAGGACCACATCACACCAGCCCGAAGGCCGTTTGCGGCGCATTCCGCGCCTCTTTCGCGGTTTCACACCGCCTGGGCACGGACTACTCCCATCATGGCCATGAGCTTCTTGCGCACCATCCATAGATTGGACAGCGCAAACAGCGTGATGACGTGCGCCGTGTTCTTGGCCAGGCCTTTGAACCGGACCTTCACCAGCCCGAACTGACGCTTGATCACCCGGAAGGGGTGCTCCACCTTGGCCCGCACGCTGGCCTTGCGATGCTCTTGCTGGCGTACCTTCCTCTTGGCCGCTCCCTCAGGCATCTTGGCCATGTCGCTGGGTCGTGCAGCGATGTGCCACTGCAGATCAGCCTTGCTCACCCGGGTCTGCGCCCCGCGGTAGCCCGAATCCGCCCAGACCTGTTCTTCCTTGCCGTGCAGCAGATCGGCCACCTGTTCCACGTCGGCCTCGTTGGCCGCGGTGGTCGTGACGGTATGCACCAGCCCGGAGTCCGCATCCACGGCGATGTGCGCCTTCATGCCAAAGTGCCACTGGTTGCCCTTCTTGGTCTGGCGCATCTCGGGGTCTCGCTCGCCGCTGCTGTTCTTGGTCGAACTGGGCGCGGCGATGATGGTGGCATCCACGATGCTGCCGCGCTTGAGAAGCAGCCCCTTGCGGCTCAGGTGGGCGTTGACCAGTTTGAGGATGTCTTCGGCCAGGTCGTTCTCTTCCAGCAGATGGCGGAAGTTCAGGATGGTGGTCTCGTCCGGGATGGCTTCGCTCAGGCTCAGTCGGGCAAAGCTGCGCAGCGAGGCGATCTCGTACAGGGCCTCTTCCATCGCCGGGTCGCTCAGCGCGAACCAGTTCTGCATCAGATGCACGCGCAGCATCGATTCCAGCGGGTACGGCCGGCGGCCACGTCCGGCTAGCGGATAGTGCGGCTCGATCAGCTTGAGCAGCCCTTTCCACGGCACGACCAGTTCCATCTCCTCCAGAAAGACCTCACGCCGGGTCTTCTTCCTCTTGCCCGCGTACTCGGCATCGGCAAAGCTGATCTGCTCCATCCTCACAACTCCTTTGCCACGATCAACGATCTAGGGGCATGATCGGTGGACTTGTTCAGACGTTCCTTAGGGATTTGCTGATTAAGGTCCACGATACCCGAAGTTGAGACGTTACATGCCGATGAAACAACAGACCCTTGCCATGGCAGCCGATTCGCAATCGGGATACGAGCAATACCGCAAACCCACACGGCGCGATGAGTTCCTCAAGACCATGGAAGCCGCCATGCCATGGTCTGCCTTGTGCGCCGTTGTCGAGCCGCACTACCCCAAGGGCGGCAACGGTCGCCCGCCCATCGGGCTGGAGCGCATGCTGCGCATCCACTTTATCCAGCACTGGTTCAACCTGGCCGATCTGGCCTGCGAGGAAGCCCTGTACGACAGCGCCAGCCTGCGCCGCTTCGTCGGAATTGATCTGGGGCGCGAGCCGGTGCCAGATGCCACCACGATGCTCAAGTTCCGCCGATTGCTGGGCGACAACCAGCTCGGCGAGGCGCTGTTTGCTCAGGTCGGCCGGGTACTGCAGAGCAAAGGCATCAAGGTCAACACCGGCACCATCGTGGACGCCACCATCATCGGCGCGCCCAGTTCCACCAAGAACGCCGACAAGGCGCGCGACCCCGAGATGCACCAGACCCGCAAGGGCCAGCAGTGGTACTTCGGCATGAAGCTGCACATCGGCGTGGACAGTCAAAGCGGGCTGGCACACCGCGCCGTGGTCACGGCGGCCAACGTGCACGACAAGCACCCGCTGCCTGATTTGCTCCATGGCAACGAGCAGCGCGTGTACGGTGACTCGGCCTATGCCAGCCAGAAAGAGCTGATCGCCAGCAAAGCACCCAAGGCTAAAGACTTCACCAACCAGCGCACCCGGCGCGCTGGCGGCGGCGTTGACGAGGTGGAGCGCGGCAAGAACCGCAACAAGTCAAAGATCCGGGCTCGGGTGGAGCATGTCTTTGGCGTGATCAAACGGCTATGGGGCTTTGCCAAGGTGCGCTACCGTGGGTTGCAGAAGAATGCAACGCGGGCGTTCACGGCCTTGGCACTGGCCAATATTTACCTCAGCCGACACAGGCTGATGGCACAGGTGCGTCCATGAGGGCGCAAAAGGGGCCAGATGGCCCTCGCATCAGGCCCGATGGGCCAAGAAACGAGGCCATCTATGCCTCGTTTCGACAACTTCGCTTCGTCAGAGGGCCGTGTCGGCGTTTCTACGGGGCTTATTCAGCGTAGCCTTAGATGCATCCTGTGTCATGACGCATAACGTAAAGCTAA